>MSGV01000045.1 GCA_001940845.1 Christensenellaceae bacterium Phil7 | reverse complement strand
GCTGTGATTTCTGCACCATACTCGTATGTCTGCGTGGTGAACAGCTCACCATTGATGGTGTAGGTTACGGTGTATGTGTTGATCTCATATTGAGCGGTTACTGTAAGGTCGCTCTGCACATTGGTGAAATCAACGTCCCAGCCGATGAAGGTATAACCCTCGCGTATGGGTGCTTCTGGGGCGGTCGCGGCAGAACCGTATTCAACATTCTGAGCTGCAATCACATTGCCATTCCAGTCAACGAAAGTTACGGTATAAACTTCGGGTTCGCTTTCTACAACGGTAATTAAGCCGTTTTCAACAGCAAAATATACCGGTTCAGTATCTGCGTTGAAAATATCATAGTTGTCAAGGTTGTAGCTTATGTTGATTGAATACTCACCGGGTTCGGCGTTTTCTGCAACCCTGAAGTTGAGAGTTACAATAGTACCATTAACGTCAAAATTTACGAGCGACAAGTCATTTAACCAGCACAACGTGTACGGATTGCCCATTGTTGGACTATGAACCTGTCCGGGAAGGAGCTGCGTATCATTAATGCTCACAAGAGTGAGTGCCTCATCGAATGATACCTGGAGTGTCATGGCGGTTATACCGGGATTGTTAGCAAGATCCACGTTGACGCTTACCAAATCACCAGGGCTTGCAGTGGCATTTCCAATGATAATTGTCGGGTCATTTTCCCCCTTGAGCTGTTCGCCTTTTATAGTAGCCACGGTGGACTTACTATAGGGGAGCGTTTCGTAGCCGCTCCAGCCGGCAAGATGACGAATGAGAATAAGTCTATCCATGTTATTAATGCTTCCGTCAGCATTAACATCAGCGCCGCCATAAATCACTGAAGCGGGATAATCTGTCCAGTTTGCCAAATGACGAATGAGAACAAGCCTGTCCATGTTATTAACATTCCCATCACCATTTACGTCACCATATATAACGTTGGTAACGGCTATTTTGCCGTTGACAATCGCAAATTCAACCTCTTCTTGATCGCAATTGTAGCTCTCAAAATTGTGAACATCGTAAGAGACTGTTACAGGATATTCGCCAACCGCCGTTCCCTCCGGAATTTGGAATGTCAGTCTGACAATTGAACCGTTGCAGGTGAAATTTTCTGTTGCCAAATCATTTGACCAGCACAACGTATATGGGTTACTCATTGTGGGGCTGTGAACCTGTCCGGGCAAGAGCTCTGTATCATCAACATCAACGAGAACCAAACGGCTATCATAGTTGAGGTGGAGTGTCAACGATACAATGCCGGGGTTGTTTTCCAAACTGACGTTCAATGTTACGTTTCTGCCGGCCTGAGAGGTCTTTGTATCGACAATGATTTTAGGCGCGTTTTCGGGAATTGGCGCTGTCGGCTGGACGGTGGGCTCAGGAGTTGCATTTTGAGTATACATAGCTGTGACAACGGTGTTTGCAGTCACATTATTAAATGCCTTATCCCAACCGGAGAAGGTGTAACCCGCTCTCGTTGGATTTGCTGGAGCTGTTGCAGCACCACCATAATTTACACTCTGAGTTTTGAGTATTGTACCATCCCAATCCTTGAAGGTAACGGTATAGCTGTTAATGGTGTATTTAGCTGTAACTGTCAGGTCGGATTGAACATTGGTGAATGCCTTATCCCAACCGGTGAAGGTATAGCCGGTTCTTGAAGGGTTTGCGGGAGCGGTGGCAGAACCCGTTTGATAAACTACCTGAGTCTTTAATACGGTCCCGTTCCAATCCTTGAAAGTTACGGTTCTTTTGGTTACAGTTACATTCAGTGTTCTATACCCGCTATTGAACCTCAGAGGCTTTGTCGAAATAGCCTTAACAGTTGTATTCCCTGAAAGCACAAATGCGCCTGTATATTTTTTGCTTGAGGTAGTCGGATTTGAACCGTCGGTTGTGTAGTAAATTGTTGCGCCGCTTGTCGATGTTGTTATGGTAACTTTTGTTCCGTTTGGATCATATGCCGTGCTTATGGTAGGTATTGAAGCTGAAAGCAGATTAATTATTCTTGACCTGCATTCTGGTCCAAATCCTCCGTCAACGGTAAGTCCCTGTGCTCTCTGAAAATTGGATAGGGCATTTGCGGTGCCATTACCGAATTGCCCGTCAACATCAACGGGATATCCGAGCTGGCATAGGCATGCTTGAAGCCACTTTACATAATTGCCGGAATCACCAACGTTGAGATATGTGCCGTTCGGTGGCGTGGGATAATTGTTGGGATCTTGTGGATTGGTAGAACCACCGCCGCCGCCAGAACTTCCACTGTAATTGGGCACGCCATAGCCTCTTATATAACTATTGGACATGCTCCAGGTTCTTGATTCTACGCAATTATTGCCTGTATTTCCCTCAATGGTGGTAACATTGTTGCCGCTTACTGATCGAACTATGCCAACATGGTCCCACGAACTGTTATTGCCATCCCAACAGAAGAAGATCAGATCTCCTGCAACGGGAGTATAGCTGCCGCGGCTCTTGAATGTGACATTGAAGCCATCATCGGAATAGGGATAAGCAAAGGAAGAGCCTTCAATTACATTGCGGCCAATCTTCGCCTGTCTTGCACACCAAGTGATAAAGACGGCGCACCATGCATAGGGACTTCCGCCGTTATGGGCACCATCCCAATACCAGTAGTTATACTCGGTATAGTTGTTGGTTCCACTCGTTGTGCCGCTCATTCCAGCATCATTGTTGCCTTCATGATATCCGATTTGTGAAGCTGCAACATTCACAATGTCGGTGCGCTGATTGCCGGTAAGGGTTACATTGCAAAGTTGAGAGTAGTATTTGCTGCTTCTGTAATATGAAGAGGGAGTGTATGTAGGGGTCAGATATAGCCCCGCATCGTTGCTCTCTGCCTTTTCAGCCGGCAAATCATCCTCATGAGAAGAGCTGTGGTCATTATGGATAATGCCATTAGACCTGTTCGTATCAGCAGCGGCGGGTAAAGCAAAGAGCGATACCATCATGAATACTGCCAATAGTAGTGAGAAAATCCTTTTCATGATATATTTCCTTTCTTTCGGCATAATAATTATTGAGCATGTGCGATCGCCGATATAACGCACTGGTCAACTCGTTTCCCACCCATGCTTGGGCATCATCAACTTCTTCTGCCGCAGTATGATGCAGGATGTATTCGATTGTGCTGTATATCACCCCCTTGAGTGTGGATTGTTATCCCATCCTGATCGCTTAGATGCTCCTGGAGGGGATATGTGAACAATTTTATATATAAACAAGTTGAATTTGCTTCTGAAAGGTGCAGCATTATTTAATGCATTTCAACAAAAATACAAATACACATACTCGGTTTTTATACAAAACTGTTTTTAAAACTATACCTTTGTGGATTGACATTTTCCATCAATTCCCGTATAATTAGAGCAGATATTTAGTGGGTAAGCATAGCGATCAATACTAGATATAGCGTTAAAAATTATATTTTGACAGGTTTAAGAACTGTTCACAAAGGTATAGTTTCGCGAACAAAATCATATTAAATTTAAAACCATTATCTATTAAAACGATGATGGTTTTATATGTATTCCTACTATGACGGCGAGCTTCTTGTTACAGGGCTGCCGATAAAAATATAAAACGGCGAATGGGGAAGGGCTATTATGATACACCTGAATGAAAAATGAGGGTGTGCCTTCGCATAAATCAGACAGCAAAATTATTGTTTCGTCCAAATAACCACCTTGACAAAATCTTCCTTATGCTGTATTCTTAACCTGATGCATTATAAATGCATAGACCAAATGCTGCATGAGAAAGGAACTATATGGGCATTATCAGTTTTTTCAGAACAAATATAAGTTTTTGCGCAACGGAATCCGCTGCGGGTACGGAGAATTTCTTAACTACCTACGGATTTTTACTTGTTATGGTCGTTGCAATCGTTGTTATGCTGATCGTATCCTCCCGCTCAAACAAGAAGCGTCAGAAGCAGTATCAGCAGATGCTGGATGATATCAAGCCCGGCAGCCGTGTGCGTACCATTGGCGGTATTTATGGAACCGTTACAAAGGTTCAGGATGATGTCGTTATCGTCAGTGTCGGTCCTGATAAGGCTCGCCTTGTCTTTACGAAGCAGGCTATTGCCAGCATTGAGGATGCTCCGGTTGAAGCCACCATTGATGGAGAGATCCGCGAAGCTGATAAGAATTAAACTTATTTTAATGCATACGGTTTCCTTTTGGATTTCCGTATGCGTCTTAGCGAACAAAAATAAATATATTGGCATAAAGGGTTGACAATTGCAGCCTTCAGTGCTAAAATACATCTTGTTCGTTGGAAACGACTGGGTGTAGCGCAGTTTGGTAGCGTGCTTGAATGGGGTTCAAGAGGCCGGAAGTTCGAATCTTCTCACCCAGACCAAATAAAATCACCGTCCAAACAGATGGTGATTTTTATTTAGTTTGATTCCTTCCGCTCATATCCTTCTGAACTTTCATATCTCCAAACGGCGGTACAAATGCCTTGAATAATTTCTCTTGCATTATGGTACACTTTTATAATGAGGATATAAATACAGGAGGTATTTTTATATGAACAGATTCACACTTCCACGCGATATTTATCACGGTGATTCAGCATTAGAGGCGCTCAAGACGCTCGAAGGTAAGCGAGCCATGGTATGCGTTGGCGGCGGCAGCATGAAACGCCTTGGCTTCCTTGATAGGGTAATTTCATACCTTAAGGAAGCCGGTATGGAGGTTGAGGTATTTGATGGCATTGAGCCTGATCCCTCCGTCCAGACCGTTATGCGCGGTGCAGAAGCCATGCTTCGATTTGAGCCGGATTGGATAGTTGCTATCGGCGGCGGTTCGCCAATAGATGCGGCTAAAGCTATGTGGATCAAGTATGAATATCCCGAGGTCAGCTTTGAGGAGATGTGTAAGGTATTCGGCATTCCGAAACTTCGTAATAAAGCGCATTTTTGCGCAATACCCACCACATCCGGCACTGCAACCGAGGTTACTGCATTTGCAGTTATAACCGATAATGAAAAGGGTATCAAATATCCTCTTGCCGATTTTGAGATCACTCCGGATGTGGCCATCGTAGATCCGGAGCTTGTCAAGTCCCTGCCCAAGCGTATAATAGCGAATACGGGTATGGACGCGCTGACCCACGCTATTGAGGCATATGTTTCAACTGCAAATACAGATTTTACCGACCCGCTCGCGATGCAGGCGATTCAGATGGTTCAAGCTTACTTGATTCCATCGTATAATGGGGATATGGAAGCACGCGAACGTATGCATAATGCGCAGTGCTTGGCGGGCATGGCATTCTCAAATGCTCTGCTCGGAATTACTCATTCCATGGCACATAAGACCGGAGCTGCTTTTGCTGATTGCGGTGCTCATATCGTCCATGGAGCAGCGAATGCAATGTTCCTGCCGAAGGTCATCGCTTTCAATGCGAAGGATGAGGAGGCTAAGAAACGCTATTGTGAGATCGTGGAGCGTATGGGTGCATGTGATAAATTCACCACATCTGATGAAAAGATAAAGGCTCTGATCGACTTCCTGCGCGCTATGAATGATAAACTTGATATTCCACATTGCATCAAACATTGCGGCAAAGATTGCGAACCGGTCGAGGATGGCTTCATTCCGGAGTCTGTCTTCCTGGAGCGTGTTGGAGAGATTGCGAAAAATGCTGTTGCGGACGCATGCACAGGTTCGAATCCCAGGAGTATAAATCCCGAGCAGATGGAGCGTTTATTGAAATGCTGCTATTATGATACTGAGGTCGATTTTTAATTGATGAAAGATCGTTAAACTTCAGGTTTTTCCAGTTTGAAATAAAGCAGGGTAGAGTGAATTTTTCACCCTATCTCTGCTTATTAAATTTAAAGAGAAACAAAAAGAAAGGATCAACCTCCAGTAAGCGGTTGACCCTTTAACAATTGCATTTCATCGATCATGCCCAATTATTGGTATATGGCAATGATTCGATTGCGCTGCATTAGTTTTTTATGCCTTCTTGGTCTGAGCCATGACTTCGTCAGCAAAGTTTTCTTGACGCTTCTCAAGACCTTCGCCCATAACATAGCTGGTGAAGGAGATGATATCGAATCTTCCGTTGATCATCTGACCAACGCTCATACCCTGATCCTTGACGAAGGGCTGCTCAAGGAGGCAGACCTCTTTATAATACTTCTCAATACGGCCTTCGACCATCTTTTCGATTATAGCATCGGGCTTGGGCTTGGGCTCATTCTTAGCCTGCTCAATAAGAATCTCGCGCTCATGAGCAACGTCATCCTGATTGCAATCCGCCTTGGAGATGCAGGTGGGGCTGGCAGCTGCAATCTGCATTGCGACATCATGCGCAACTTCGGGATAATCATTATTGCTGACCTGAAGCAGAACACCCCTGGAGCCGCCGAGATGGATGTAGGTGTCCACACAGCCTTCAACACGGTGGAAACGACGAACGGTGATCTTCTCCCCTATCTTTGCAACTGCTGCGTTGATAGCAGCATCAACGGTCATATTCTCATCCTCGACATAGGGCTGAGCCATCATCTCTTCAACGGATGCGGGGTTCATTTTTGCAACATGCTTTGCGAGGGAATGAACGAGTTCTTTAAAAGCATCGGTCTTGGCAACGAAGTCGGTTTCACAATTGACCTCGATGATGACGCCTGCGCCACATTTTTCGCATACGAAGCAATCTACGATTCCTTCTGCGGCAATGCGAGCAGCTTTCTTAGCGGAAGCGGCAAGACTCTTCTCGCGAAGATAATCCATTGCCTTCTCCATATCGCCATCGCACTCCTTGAGTGCCTTTTTGCAATCCATCATGCCTGCGCCGGAGCGCTCACGAAGGGTCATTACGTCTTTTGCGGTAAATTCCATTATAGTATCCTCCAAATTAAGAGATTGGGAGCCACCGATCGATCGCGGTAGGGCACTCAGCATGAAAAGCGGTAAGTCAGTATAGCTGCATTGTCCATCGGATCATGCATTTGGCCATGCCGGATTTGGTCGAACGGCGAATCATTAGAAATTATCAACTTCCTCTGCTGCGGGAGCGGCATCAACGGCGGCATCGGTCATCTGCTCGCCCTGCTTGCCTTCCAGCACTGCATCGGCCATCTTGGATGCGATGAGTTTTACTGCACGGATGGCATCATCATTGCCGGGGATCACATAATCCGCATCATCGGGATCGCAGTTGGTATCAACGATCGCAACCACGGGAATGCCGAGGGCACGAGCTTCAAGAACAGCAATATGCTCCTTGCGAGGATCGACAACGAAGAGGCAGCTGGGGAGCTTCTTCATATCCTTGATACCACCGAGGTTTTTCATGAGCTTTTCACGAAGCGCACAGAGCTGGATGACTTCCTTCTTGGGCAGAAGATCAAAATCTCCGTCAGCTTCCATCTTATTGATCTGATTGAGCTTTGCAATACGGGTCTGGATGGTCTTAAAATTGGTGAGCAGACCACCGAGCCAACGCTGGTTAACATAGAACATTTCGCAGCGCTTTGCTTCCTGCTCAATGCTGTCCTGAGCCTGCTTTTTGGTACCGACAAAGAGAACTGTGCCGTTATTCATCGCGATATCGCGGATGAAAGAATAGGCTTCGTCAATTTTTTTGACGGTTTTCTGAAGATCAATGATATAGATGCCATTGCGTTCGGTGAAGATGTATTCCTTCATCTTCGGGTTCCAACGGCGGGTCTGATGACCAAAATGTACGCCTGCTTCGAGAAGCTGCTTCATAGAAATAACTGACATATGATAAACCTCCTGTTTTTTATTTCCGCCCCATGCATCAACTTTCACAGGAACCGAATTGCTAGGGCAATGCCTGTGAAATCCACATGGGTGAGTTATTTCATACATGGTTAGAATACCATATTATTATTTGAATTGCAACGTTTTTTATTGCAGGACGCAAATTATATTATCAATTTTGATCATGCTGCGAGAGTAAGCTTTTGAAATCGGGGAGATTGTCAGATGATAGGAGCCGACTTATTCGTATTGATAATTTTATTTCCACATTTTTATAAAATGAGCAGGAAAATAGAAAAAGCCACTTGACAAATCGGAAAATGGTGTTAAAATACTATCAGCACTCATGAATAAAGAGTGCTGATAGCGAAAAATAATACCGTGAGGTGGTTATAATATGGAAAAGAAACAATTCAAAACCGAATCGAAGCGTCTATTGGATCTTATGATCAATTCGGTCTACACAAACAAGGAAATCTTCTTGCGTGAACTCATATCCAATGCAAGCGATGCATTGGATAAGCGTTATTTCAAGAGCCTGACAGATAATTCCGATCTTGTACGCAGTGATCTTGAAATCAGGCTTACACCGGATAGAGAAGCAAGGACCCTGATGATTTCCGATAATGGCATCGGCATGACGAGGGATGAGTTGGAAGCTAACCTTGGTACAATTGCTAAGAGCGGCACGCTTGCCTTTAAGCAGGAGAATGAGGGGAATGAGCAGGTCAGCGAAGATATGGACATCATCGGTCAATTTGGCGTAGGCTTTTACTCCGCTTTCATGGTTGCAAAGAGGATCACCGTTCTAAGCCGTGCGGAGGGCAGTGATGAGGCTTGGCTTTGGGAATCTGAGGGACTTGATGGCTATACCATAGGCCCTGCTGAAAAGGATGATGTAGGCACGGTAATCACCCTGTATATCAAGGATAATGAGGATGAGGAGGATTACGGCAGATTCCTCGAAACCTATGCGCTGCGCAGTCTCGTGACCAAGTATTCCGATTATATACGCTATCCGATCAAGATGCTGATCGAGACCAGCAGACCCAAACAGCATGATGAATGCGAATGTGATGAATGCAATCATGATGAATGTGAGTGCGATGAATGTAAACATGATGATGAAGAAGTCTCGGAAGCAGAAAAAGAACCGGAATATGAGACTGTGACCGAGGATGCTACTCTCAATAGTATGGTTCCGCTTTGGCGCAGGAACAAGGCAGAGCTTACGGATGAGGATTATAATGGCTTCTATACCGATAAGTTCCATGATTACGAAGCTCCGTTAATGCATATCCATTCCAAGACTGAGGGCGCGATAAGCTATAATTCCATTCTTTACATTCCTTCAGAGGTTCCATATAACCTCTATTCAAAGGGATATAAGCGTGGATTGCAGCTCTATTCCAATGGCGTAATGATAATGGAAAGCTGCGAGGACCTATTGCCTGAATATTTTGGATTTGTGAAAGGTCTTGTTGATTCTTCCGATATTTCGCTCAATATATCCCGCGAATTGCTACAGCAAAGTCGTCAGCTTCGCGCCATTGCCAATGGGCTAAAGAAGAAAATTAAGTCCGAATTGGATAAGATGCTTGAAAATGATCGCCAGAGTTATGAGAAATTCTTCAAGAACTTTGGTCTGTCTCTCAAATATGGCATATATGAATCGTACGGCATGGAGACCAGCTTCCTTCAGGATCTATTGCTCTATTATTCGGCACGCGAGGAGCGTATGATAACCCTTAAGGAATATGTTGCAGCTATGATAGAGAATCAGACCGAGATCTATTATGCCTGCGGCTCTGATATCGATGGAATAAAGAGGCTGCCGCAGCTTAAGTACATGCTTGACAAGGGCTATGATGTTCTGCTCATGCCTGATAATGTGGATGAATTCTCGCTTAAGATGATGAATGGTTATGAGGGCAAGCCATTTAAATCTATTACCGATAATGATTTGAATATAGGCGGTGAGGAGGAAAAGAAGGCTGTTGAGGAGAGGCAGACCGAGAATAGAGAGCTGCTCGATGCAATCAAGGCTGCGCTGGGTGAGAAGGTGCATGAAGTAAGGCTTTCTAATCGCCTTGGCGATTCGCCCGCTGCACTTGCGAGCGATGGACCGATTTCGTTGGAAATGGAAAAGGTACTTGCTGATCTGCCAAACAACAATTCAATGAAGGCAGATCGGATACTGGAGCTCAATCCCGATCATCCCGTTTTTGAATCGCTCCGCAGCGTACAAGGCGATGATGAGCAGCTAAAAACTTATGCAGGCTTGCTTTACGATCAGGCATTGCTCCTTGCAGGGCTGAAGATTGAAGATCCGACTGAGTTTGCGGCAAGGATCACAAAATTGATGGCAAAATAAAAAATTTGGATTGATTTAAAGTGAGGGCGGCGGTTCATTCTTCCGCCGCCTGAAAATTTAGAAAGATGAAAATAAAGCTCATTGCAGTCGGTAGGCTGAAAGAAAAATTCTATTGCGAAGCCGTGAATGAATTCAAAAAAAGACTTTCACGATTTACGGATTTGGAGCTCATAGAGCTTGTGGACGAAAAAGCCCCCGATAGGCTAAGTGCAGCGGAGCTTGAGCAGGTAAAGCTCGCTGAGGGCCGCCGAATACTTGAGAGAGTAGCCGAAAGTGATACGGTCATCCTTACTGACCTTCGCGGCAGAGAGTTCAGCTCGCCAGAACTTGCGGATAAGCTGAAAGGCTATATGCTTGATGGCAGAAGCCGGCTCTGCTTTATCATAGGGGGTTCCAATGGCGTATCCGATGAGGTGTTTGCGCGCGCCGATCTCAAACTTAGCTTTTCCAGGCTGACCTTTTCACATCAGATATTCAGGATCATGCTGCTCGAGCAGCTCTATAGAGCCTTTAAGATAATGAACGGAGAACCATATCATAAATAAAGAGTGAAATGGCTGCGCTTATTGTCGCAGTTACCGATCACCCCGTCTGATACGAGCCCAAGCGTTGAAAATATGCCTGCGAAATGGGAATAGCAGCATCCATACTCGTGCGGCTATTCTCAAATAGAATCGGCTGCAATCCATCTCTCTACCATTTCTGATGAGCTTGGAAACCCGCGCAATTATATAGGATCGAGGGAAAAGACCATCATGGAACAGATTTCCATCTCCGGTAGTCTCTATTGCGTTTGGCATGGATTTGGTAACTCTATGCAGCAGATACTTCCTTTTATCGACACGGATGAGTACGATATCCCCAAGCTTCACGCAAAGAGGGTCGATTGCTTCGACGATAACCTGATCCCGTCCATGGCATAGCAGCGGCCACATACTCATGCCTGTAACGGTAAAACTTGCCATCCTTTTATTTGCGAGCTGCTCGGAAATGGCTTCGAATAGCTGCTCGGAGGTTATCCACTGTTTTTTGACTTTCACAATTAATAGCTCCGATGATCAATTGGTGCAGCATTTTAATCGTTGATATAGCAGCTCAACTGCCTCGGCGTTCGGAAGGCAGCGCAGACAGAATATCGGCACGCATTTTAACAGATCGTCAAAAAGTGCCAATGTCTGTTCAAGTTTGGAACGTTCCCAATTCGGATAAAGCAGGTTTGGAAATAGCTTCTCAAATGCGCTTGCCGGTTCCAGCTTGATGACGGAATTCTCTTCGCCGCGTTCAAGTGCGATGATGGCCTGCAGCGGCACCGATCGATTCACTTGTTCGCCACTTGTTCCGGACCATGGAGTTCCAAAGCCCTGCCAGCCTTGAGCGGTTTTTCTGCATACGGCACGATCTCCATTTAGAATGATTGCATTTTTTGTATCTCGCCATAGTCGTGCATGAGTGGTTTTGCCAACCCCAGATGGGGCGGACACGATCATGCCGCTCCCTTCATGCTCCAACAGTGCTCCGTGAAGGGATAGCACACCATGGTTGATGGCAATGGCAGGGAAAAATTTCGAAATATATTCAAATGCCATATGTCCGCAGCTTTCGGTGCGGTCGTTCAGCAGGGTAGCGGTATCCCAAGCATCATTGACGGAATAAGCGATGATATTATCGCCATCCCTGTTTTGTGTCATGGTCCATAGCGTACTTCCTTCGGGAAGCCGATGGACCGAATTTGAAAAGAATCCGGACGGCTCCTGATAAAGCAGGGGCAGCGCGGCAATGCTCGGGCAATGCTGCGCTGCTGCACGCTCAACCTTAAGCTGTGCAGGCTCGGAGGCGGAGGTGTATGGGTCGAGCCTCCACCTCCAGCTGCCGAAAAAGGCATTTGAACCGAGATCATCAAAATGGCAGGCTATCCCGGCAATCTCGGCTTTTATCGGCATAGCAGATCAACTCCAGCTGGGGTCGGGGTCGCCGGGAATAACGAGACTTCCTTTCCAAGGTTGTGCCGAACTTCCATCTTGTTGAGAAATGACATTCAGAAGTTCTTGAAGCGCGGCGGCTTTTTCTTCTTCCGGAACGTTAATATAAGTAGGGCAAATAGTAGAATACTCTGCAGAACAGGAATTACCAATAATTGTAAAAGTGATATACCCTTGTCCGGAATAATCATAAGAATAGTGTTCATTGGTGTCATGTATGCCCCAACACTTATTTGCAACGGCATCCTGATTTCTCAGAGCAACGAATTTCATTTCTGGTTTTTCATAGGTCTGTTTTTCCATCTTTATTTTCCTCCTGTTACTTGTTTAAAAGTGCTCGGACAATAGCGGTATCCCGGCATACATATTCCGGACATCCGCCGAGGTCGCCGGTTTCGGCGAGGCGGGAAGCCCAACAGCAGTTACATATCCCAAGGCTTTCGCAAGCCTGACATGTCTCGTTCAATGGCGGCAGCTTTACTATGCCCGGGAATCGCTTCCAGGCGGAGGTAAAGCTCCCATCCAGCACATCGAGCGCAAATGCGCCCATCATTTGGCAGCCCAGCAGCTTGCCATCCCAGCTTATTGCGTATGAATCCATACCCGCATCGCAGCCGAAGAGCGTCAGGCGAGGATGCTTTTCCGCATCTGAATTATCTGCAAGCCTGATCGCGAGGTATTTTTCATCATACCTATCACCGACATAGCTTTTGATAATATTTATACTCCTCCGCAGAGCCAGCCGCACATTGTCCTCCGGCTCCAGCCGACAGGCATCCACATCCGCACACGCGCCTCGGACGGATCGATTGACCATTCTTGCCTGGGTCAAGCGGCAGCTCTCTCCGAATTCTGTGCGCAGCATGGTCTCGATAGCATCGACGTCGGCATAATTATCATTGATAACCGTCGTGCGGAAATCGAGGATGGATGGAAGGCTCCTGAGCTGCTTGACTCCCTCACGCATCCTGTCGAAGGAGGAAGCATCCGCGCAAACCCTCTCATAGGTTTCCGAAGAAGCACCATAGATTGTGATTCCAATTCTGTGTGGGGGATATCTGCGTAATGTCTCCATGATTCGGGGCGTCACTAAAGTTGCATTTGTATAGAGAGTTAATATAAAGCCCTGCTTATAGATACCTTCATAGAGCTCGCAGAAATCGGAACGCAGCATCGGCTCGCCTCCGGTGAGCAGCAATGAGAAGGTCCCTGCCCGGGAAACTTCATTGGCAAGCTTTATCCATTGGTCAGCAGTGAGTTCTCGATGCACTATATCAGTGTTTTCTGAATCGTCATGGCGGAACATACACATTTTGCAATGCAAATTGCAGCGTATTGTCAATTCAAATGTACCATTGATTGGTATTCGGCTTGGCTCTTTTTTCAGAAGATGAGTCATATGATCGGCATTGGGGCACTCCATATCAAATCACCGTCACCATATTATTTTCCTGTAAGAACTTCAAAAAGTCCAGAACATCCTCGACTGCTTTTTCATGACTGATATTGAATTCATCCTGCAATGCTTGCTCCATATCAGCTGCGCTGCATTCCTGCTGCAGCTTATCCCATAATACTGCGGCACTCCTATTCATCTCAATATACCCATTGAAATTTACGATGTTGCCTCCGATAGACAGCAAAACGTCCATATCTGCGACTCTCCTGTGCAGATAATTGGGGGAAGCACAGAATTTTTTTGTGAAGCGATAACCCATTTTTTCTAAGACAAGCTTCAATTCTGCATCTGATAATGAGGCCATGTTATTCAAGGCTTCGGCTTCACATGCAATGAAGGAAATGCTGGGATGCTTCGTAAGCTCTTCCTGATTTTTCATAGATCAACTTCCTTAAACTAAATTTGCAGCAAGCGTGGTTTTATATAGGAGAATTACGCTTCATCTTGAATAATAAGCGTAAATGGTTTTATTTTTCAAGCAATATGCAGGGTTTTATTATATGCTTTTCTGCCGTACTGCTTAAAAATACCTAAAGCTTAACTCCTTTTATCATTATACTACTCAATATGTGAAGTGTCAATTCGAATTGTGGTTTTAAAATGAATATATTAGGGGCATCTTATAGAATTATAAGGCCGTGAAAATCCCTTAGTGAACTAAACGGAATTTAAAATAAAATGAGGCGTGTTTATGGAGTTCGGAGAAATATTACGTGAATTATTGGAGGCCAATTGTATAACGCAAAAGAAACTTGCAGCGGATCTGAATATTGCAGCAACTACCATCGGAAACTATATCAGAGGAATACGAGAGCCGGATTTCGAGATATTGAAGCTTTTTGCGAAGTATTTTAATGTAACAACGGACTATTTGTTGAATTATCAATCGGGGAATGTGAATGATCATAATGAGGATGAATTGCTCATGCTCTATCGTATGCTGCCGGAAGATTGGAAAGAGCTGCTGCTTGAGCAGGGAAAGCTTCTGGTAAGATTGAACATGAAAACGGAGCTAACATCACAAAAGACAGGTTCAGAGTGATTTGAATATTTTAAATTTTGAAAAATATAAACACATACGAATGATTGGCTTTAAAAATGAATCGAATAAAAGGAGCTTCGCCAAGTTGCGTTGAAGCTCCTTTTATTATACAAATAATTAGACCAATGAGAAGCTAAGCTTTTCAAGCCCAAAGTTCAACCTACGCATTGCTTCATCCCTGCCAAGCAGTGCAGCAATCTCTATGGCTCCGCCTGGAGTAACAGAGCGCCCACTCATCGCTATGCGAACCGGCCAAAGCAGGGTGCCATTTTTCATGCCATGCTCGGCGGCATAGCCTATCAAGAAATCATGCAGACATTCCTCCGTCCAATCGGGTAGCGCACCAAGCTTCGGAATAACATCGGCAAGAACATCTCGGCATACCTCGGCATTGGTCTTGGATTTCTTGTTTGTGAAGAGGTCTATTGAGTAATCCTCATCCAGCTTGGCGAGAAAATCAACCATTCCGGTTATATCGGTGAAGATCTCTGTGCGCGGCTGAAGTATTCTGGCCAAAATGGCCTTGTCCATATGCGCGACGTCTGCTTCAGCGAGATGCGGTTCGGCATGGCGGATATAGTCCTCTGGACTTAGTTTTCGAATGTACTCGGCATTCATCCAGCGAAGCTTTACCTCATCGAAGATCGCGGGGGATTTGCTGAGTCCTTCAATTCCGAAAGCTTCTATAAGCTCATCCATTGTAAAGAATTCACGGTCATCTCCTGGACTCCAACCAACAAGTGCAACATAATTTACTATTGCCTCGGCCAGATAGCCTTGAGCCAACAGATCTTCGAAACCAGGATCTCCATAACGCTTACTTAGCTTTCGTGTTGCATCCTTCATAACAGGAGTCAGATGGATATATACCGGTTTTTCCCAACCGAACGCTTCATAGAGCAGATTGTATTTAGGCGTAGAGCTCAGGTATTCATTACCGCGCATAACATGCGTTATACCCATGGTATGATCATCGATAACATTTGCAAAATTGTAGGTTGGCATTCCGTCCGCCTTGATCAGAACGGTATCATCAAGTTCAGAGCAATCCACATCGATACGGCCGTAGATCACATCATCAAACCCTGCTTCACCGCTTTCTGGTATGTTCTGCCTAATAACATACGGATGTCCTTCCGCGAGCTTGCGCTGAACCTCATCCTTATCAAGATGTAGGCAGTGCTTATCATATTTAAAGGTCTCGCCACGTGCTTCAACCTCCGCGCGCCTGGCTTCCAATTCATCCTTGGTGCAGAAGCAGTAATAAGCATGCCCGCTCTCAACGAGCTGCTTGGCATAAGGAAGATACATGTCCTTGCGTTCGCTCTGTACATATGGTCCATAATCGCCGCCGATATCGGGACCTTCGTCCCAGTTCAGCCCGGCAAGCTTTAGTCCGGAATAGATTTTTTCAATCGCGCCTTCAACGTAACGCGCCTGATCGGTATCCTCAATGCGAAGTATGAAAACACCGCCATTTTTCTTTGCAAAGAGATAAGCGTATAGCGCTGTCCTAAGTCCTCCGATATGTAAATACCCAGTTGGGCTGGGTGCAAATCGTGTGCGTACTGTCATTTTGCTTTATCCTTTCTATTGATAGCAGCTAATTATACCATATTTTGAGTTCAAAATAAAGCAAAAAACATAAAGGAGTGAATAGGCTCACTCCTTTATGCATGGTTAATCTTTAATTGGGTTTAGCGAAGATCCGAATCAGTTCTTTTTACGACCGGAAATCATAACGCCTGCACCGGCGATTGCAGCGATGCCAATGATAGCAAAGCTTATAGCACCGGTATTGGGAACGCCACCTTCTCCGGGAGCAGCCGTAGGTGCAACGGGAATGCTGGTGGGTTCGGCAGGAGCATTGGTAGGATCAACGGGAGCTTCGCCGCCATTCTGAATGGTCACGGCAACATTGTAGCTCTGAGCAAGGGAAGCATCAAAGAAAACGCTGTCACCGATCGAGGCGCTGCTGTAGCAAATGTCAAAGAGCTCCCTATATTCCTCCATGATGGAAGTGAGGGTAGCAAAGAGACTGCTGTTCTTATCAACGGGATTATCACATTCTTCCCAGTTTTCATCAACGGGGATGAAGGCCTCAATGGTCTGATCGCCTGCTATTGCATGATAGTAATGGCCATTGAGAGCAGGATAGAGATCGCAGAGCCCATTTGCATTGTTGCGATATGCAATGTCACGCTTTTGAACAAGCATAAAATCAGAGCGGTGTGCATTATAGAAGCCTTCTGCATACTTTTCGACGGTAACAACGGAGCTGCCGATCAAATATTGAGCAGGGAAGCGATACTGGCCGATGGTGATATCGGCAGTGCAGTTGATGGTTTCTGCGGAAACGGTACCGCGGAGAACGATCTGAACATCAGAACCGAGTTCGGCCATCACGATGCAGCCATTATTCGTAATGGTGACATTGGAATATTCGCCGGGAACAGGCATACAGAAACCTGCTTCATAGTCGCAGTTCATCTTGCCGGGGCATCCAATTGCTTCAACCAGTTCAATGCCTTCAAAGCCTTCGAATGCGGAGATGAACTCGATGCTGGAGAGGGTCTGTCCCTCAAAACCATCGATGGATTCCGGAATGGTATAGGAGAGCACGATGGTTGCGGTATCTCCAACAGCATAGGGAGTGGTTGCGGGAACCCAAACGTTGTAGGGAACGCCCCAGGAGTCATATTCGACGGTTGGTTCGTTATTGACACGGGTGAAGCTGGTATCAAAGATGGGGGCTTCATCTGCGAGAGCGGGGATGCAGAGTGCAAA
This sequence comes from Christensenellaceae bacterium Phil7, assembly GCA_001940845.1. Classification (GTDB taxonomy): domain Bacteria; phylum Bacillota; class Clostridia; order Christensenellales; family CAG-138; genus PeH17. The sequence continues at coordinate 6,643 of MSGV01000045.1, read as the reverse complement.
GAGCATAAGTCCTGCAATCAGCATTGAAAGAAACCTTTTCATTTCTTTTTCTCCTTTTTGAATTTTGTTTATTTCAGTGGTTATAAAACCTTACTGACCATATTTTTCTGCTTCGGTAATGGCCGGACGTTTTATAGTTTTAAATCCGGAGCAGATTGCCTGATGCGGACATGCCGCTTTACAGTCGCCACAGCGTATGCATTCAAGGCTATTCGGGGTTTTATGCATATCTACACCCATTTTACAGACCTTGCTGCATGCACCGCAGTCTGTACATTTGGATTCATCTATGCTGTACCTATACAGCGAAACCTTATTGAAGAAGGAATAAATTGCACCAAGGGGGCAGATGTATTTACAGAATGGACGATACATCATGATGGATAGGATGATCGTTACTGCAAGGATGGATAGCTTCAGCCATGTGGTTGAGCCGGCCTCTGCCCAAGAGGTTATACCAACGCCAGTACCGGCTGCGATATTGCCGCCAAGACTGCCGACCGTCATCAGAGGAATACCGCCCAGGAGCATACCGGAGGGGCAGATATATTTACAGAAGAACGGATCGGGAGCGTACAGCAGCGGAAGGACTATGACCATCACAACGAGAATGACATATTTCAAATACCGGAGCTGCTTATCGCCTTTAAAGCCGGGCTTAATCTTGAGCTTCTTGGGAAGCGGGATTTTATGCAGCAGATCCTGAATAAGTCCGAATGGACAGAGGAATGCACATATAAAACGGCCGCATACCGCACCGAGCAGCATTATGAAGCCAATTACGTAAAAGGCAAAATAATATAGAGGCTTAGTGACCGTAAAACCGGAAGCTTGATCAGTCCAAACACCCTTTGTATAGTCGGATTGATTGAGCACGGCCTGTAATGCACCGATTGGACACGCTCCAAGTGCGCCGGGGCAGGAATAGCAATTCATGCCGGGAACACAGATCTGTTTCAGCGGACCTTTATAGATGGTTCCCCTTATGAAGCCTACGACATAGCTGTTGGTCAGAATCGAGAATGCGGCTTGGATCGCAAGACGAATGCGTTCTGTGCGCTTTCTGATCTGCATGATGGTTCGCTTTGGCTTGGCATTTGAGGAATTGAGTGTATCGTTTTTTGTTTCCATGTACTTACCTCCAAACGTTATACTCAGCCAATGCCTACACATTCACGGCATAGATTGATCGCTTTATTAAATACGGCGGTAATCTCGCCATCATGAATACCATAGGCAATAAATCCTATAGCAAACACGATCAAAAGGATGGGCAACACAAAGCGAAATTTGCCATCAAGAATGTGATTATAGGTTGAATTCGTTTTGCTGTTCTTTTTCATGCTTCCTCCTATTATTTAAGCAGACCATCAAGGATAGCACACCATTGATCATAACTATTTGACGTGGTGACAACCTTGAGGATATTGCCGTTCTGGTCGATAAAATAGGTGGTGGGATATGCACCTGCCGGGAACTGAGCCGCAAAGGATGAATTATACCTAAGCACAGGAAGCTTGAATCCGCTCATACCGCCGATGATATTGAGTGCAAGCTGGATCATACCGGATTGCTCGGAATCTCCAAGTGCAGTAACGATATTTACACCGCGGGAGGCGTATTTATTCGCAAGCTGCTGAATATGAGGAAGCTCTTGGATGCAGGGACCGCAGCTTGTTGCCCAGATATTGATCATGGTTATCTTCGATTTACCAAACATCGAATTATCATAGGTGACACCCGGATTGTTGATGGCAGTGGTTGAGAATGAACCTATATCAGGCTTTGCCGTTGGTTTAGGGGTGTTGGTGGGCTTGGGGGTAGCGGTATGCGTTGGTTTAGGGGTAGTGGTCTGCGTCGGTCCGTTTGTGGGCTTGCTGCTCGGTGACGCAGTGCTGTCGGTTTCCGGAGGTTCAGTGTCAGGCGCGCCTGTAGAATCGCCGGTGGGCTCCTCAGTGGCTTCGCCTGAAGGCTCCTCCGATGGTAATTCAGAAGGCTCATCAGAGCTCTCTGCATCGGGAGCTGGTGTGGCTTCGGCTTCATCCGTATCTGCAGGGTCTGTCGATGCATTCAGATCCACCTCCTCTGTGGGTACAGGGGTATACGGATTGTTTGCAATCCTCCAGGGATGTGCACAGCCTGTAAATAGAAGTGTGATCGCCATAAAAAGGCAGACCACGCCAAATAAATATTTGCTCTTCTGCATAACTTTCCTTTCTGTTTGATTCGCCAATTGCGAATATAATGTTAAGCAGTGTATGTATGAACTGTATTGATCGTTTGAATGAACAAAGATCAATTACAGCCAATGATATGCAATGCTGCTTGAAGCAATACCATGCATCATCTTCTCACCGATGAAGTGTGCTGCTGCATCGGTGAGAAAGCTGTTGTTGCCCGAAGGGCTTTTGCTTAGATGAGATTGAGAGCCTTGCGGGCGATCATCGTTGCATCGCTCATATTAACGGTTCCGTTTCCATCGTAATCCGCAGCGGGTGTGGTTTCGATGAGGTTGAGAGCCATGCGGGCAGTGATGGTCGCATCGGCCATAGTGATATTGCCATCACCATCTACATCACCGGGGATGATGGGATCATCAGTGGGCTCGGGAGTAGGTATGTCGGTGGGCTCGGGAGTAGTCGGATCATCAGTGGGCTCGGGAGTAGTATCTCCTACGGCTACGCAAACGCCATGAACATCAAGGGGAGCGGTGATGCAGCTGAAGTCTACATCCCAACCGGTGAAAGTATAGCCATCATGCTCGGGATGTGCAGGAGCGGTCGCAGCCTGGTTATAGGGAACCATCTGAACCTTGAGGAGGGTTCCGGTAACGCCATCATAGAATCTAACCTTGTTCTTCACAACATCATATTGAGCAGTGATGGTTATATCACCCATGACCATATAATGGACATCCTCGTAACCTGCTTCATAGATATCGCCGCTTACGACCCATTCATTGAAGGTGCAGCCTTCCATTTCGGGGGGATTGGGATAATCTATATCGAGCTCACTGCCCATGGGAGCAGTGGTGGTGGAGATTGTCTCACCATTAACACCGTTCACGAAGGTAACGGTGCAATCTTCGCCGGCGTGAGCCATGCATTCTTTCCACATGTTGACGATTTCATAAATAGCATTGACACTGGGAACAGAACCAATGATATGATCGATAACGCGTCCTTCGTTATTGACTATAACGGTCTGGGGCAGATAGTTGGTGCTATTCATGACAGCATCAAGAACGCTATCCCTCATGAGGTTTGGATACGTGTAGCCATTGTTCTGGAGGAATGCGAGCGCACCCTGATAGGTGCAGCTGAACCAGTTACTTACAACGCCGATGATCTGGACGCCCTCTTCGGGGTGGGCGGTGTAGTATTCATGTGCTTCCTGGAAATCAGGCATTTCTGCAACGCAGGGGCCGCAGCCGGTTGACCAGAAATTGAGAACGGTGATTTCGTTGTCGGCAAAGAGCGAGCCATCATAGGGATTGCCATTCAAATCGGTAGTGCTGAAATCAGCAATGTTCATACCGATGGCTTCTTTGGTGGGCTCTACGCGGTTCGTATCGGCAAAGATGCCGATGCAGCAGGTTGCCATAACAACTGCAAGCAGGACTGACAGGAGCTTTTTCATGTTTTAGATACCTTCACTTTCTTTTATTAGATAGGGGGATCGCACTTTATCCCTATATCACTCCCATTTTAACATGAAGCGCGATATTTTACAACCCTATTTGAGCCACTTTTATATCATACTTCTTACCAAATTTTTTAACCCTGAGGAGAAAATGATATAATATGCATAAAAAGCTGCACATTCGGCATTTCCGGCGTGCAGCAAAGTATTTTAAGTTATCAGTTCAATTTATCATTAAGGATTAAGCCTATCCGGGCTTCTGAAGAGGAACATAGCCTCTTTTATATTTAACCCAAGTAAAAGCATCGTGAGTCTATCTACTCCGAGTCCAAATCCGCCATGCGGGGGGCAGCCATATTTGAAGAATTCGAGATAGAACTTGACATCCTCGCCAAGTCCCTTTTCATCCGCCTGCTTTTTGAGAACATCATAGCGATGCTCACGCTGTGCGCCGGTTGTTATCTCCACTCCGCGCCAAATAAGATCATAGCCCTGAGGAATACCGGACTCATCGCGCATATGGTAGAAAGCACGCTTCTCAGCAGAATAATCGGTAATGAAGAGGAATTCATGGTTATAATGCTTCATGACCCAATCGAAGCTCAGCTTTTCGGCTTCGGTCGTAAGGTCACCTCGATCTTCATCCGCCGGAACATAGCCATATTCCTTTTCAAGCTCCGCATATAGATCTGAAAGCTTGATGACAGGAAAGGGAAGGGTCGGCACGATTACCTCTATGCCAAAGGCTTCCTTGATGCTTTCGCCATAGCGTTCTTTGACGATATTGAGCGCATAAGCGAGGGTTTCGGCTTCGATCTGCATAACATCGCGATAGGATTCTATATAGCTGAATTCCAAATCAAATCCGGTAAATTCGGTCGTATGCTTACTCGTGAAGGATTTTTCTGCACGAAATACGGGAGCGACCTCAAAGATTCTTTCAAAGCCACTGGCCATTGCCATCTGCTTATAAAATTGAGGGCTCTGAGCAAGATAGGCCTTCCTGCCGAAATACTCAACCTCAAATACATCTGCACCGCTTTCGCTGGCAGCTCCAATGAGTTTTGGGGTATGAATCTCAATGAAATCATGCTCGATCAGATACTGTCTCATAGCATTGATAAGGCAGGACTGCACCTTGAATAGAAGCTGATTTTCATCCGTTCTAAGATCGATCCAACGATAGTTTAGCCTTTGATCGATGGCTGAACGCTCAACTGCCTGCTTCTTTTTAGTTGCGGGGATATCCTTGCGCACGATCGGAAGGGCATCGGCAACGGATTCGACCTTTATATCGGTCGGAAGGATCTCTATACCGCCCATCTTAACATATTCATTTTCGCAGACATTACCAATCACTGTGATGATGCTGTCGGGGGTGATCCTCGCAAGCTCATCGAGCAGCTCCAGGCACTTCTCTTTTTCAACGGTTACTTGCATTTTCCCGGTAATATCCTTTACAACGATGAATGCCATGCTTTTGCCATCGCGAAAGTTTTCGACAAACCCCTGCACCTTGGCGATTTCGCCCGATTTGCTTTTGATGTCACGAATGAGAGTTCTTTCCAAAATAATTCCTTTCCCGAGCGCCAAGCACTCGTATGGATATAAAATCGGTTTGATTGGTTGTTAAAGCTTCGTTTCAACGTAGCATATTATAAGCAAAAACGTGTTTAAAATCAAGGCTGAATTCGCTGGATAAAGCTTATTTATAATGATAAAGCCCGAAGAATCTCAAATCGAGATGCTCCGGGTGATGCACTATTATAAAAATACTATTGCGTTATGAGCTGTAGGCTTTCGGCGATCTTTTGCAGCATTGCATCGTCCACAATGGGCGAATCGAGCTCCAAAACGACATAGACCATTTCTGTAAAATCGTGCGATAGGATGACGGGATGATCGACAAAGTCATCAACAGTGGCAGTGCCTAGATAGCCTTCGAGATATTTCGCACTATAACTGATAAACGACAATGCCGTCTCGTTATCCCATTGATTATTGACGATATCGTATTGATCACGGTATTGAACCCCACAGTGACCGCCGCGAATCGAAGCATAGACGGCTTTATAATCGAAGGGATCAAAGGTTACCTCTTCTCCGACACTATATTCATCAAAAGCAAAGGGATAATAACCGATCGCACCAACGCAGGTGTTGGTCTCATCGTAGATCCATAGAGTTGAGTAGACAAGGGAGATTCCATCGTCTCCGGCACCCCAACCGCCGAGATAAATCTCATTCTTATCGGGACGGTTTTTATACGTCCAGCCCTTTGGCAGGATGAATCTGGTGGCAAAAGGCTCGATGTTATAAATGTACTCGTTATAATCCTGTATGCCTCGCTTGTTTTCGGGGAAGAAGATGGTGTTCACCGTGAATTTTTTCTCATCGTACTGAAAGTCATACTCAGGAAGGTCGAACGGCTCCGCTCCAGGAGGGATCGTGCGCACGGGCGTTTCGGTCGGCGCCTGCGTGGGCTCCGGCGTTGGAGTACTGGTAGGCGCTTCCGTAGGCACCAGCGTTATGATAGGCGCAGGCGTTAGGGTCGGTCTTGGAGTGGGCGTGCCGTTGTTCAGGGAGCTTACCGTTCTATTGCAGCCGATGCAGAATGCACTTGCAAATGCAAGCAGCGCTGCCAATGCGATGATAAATGGATGATTTCTTTTCATAACTCTGAGCTTTCTTTCCTTCCTGAGTGCGTGTCAGGATTATTCTTGAATAATGAGCTGTAGGCTTTCGGCGATCTTTTGCAGCATTGCATCGTCCACAATGGGCGAATCGAGCTCCAAAACGACATAGACCATTTCTGTAAAATCGTGCGATAGGATGACGGGATGATCTACAAAACCATCAGCAGCGCCCAGATAGCCTTCGAGATATGGAGCACTATAGCGGATAAACGACAATGCCGTCTCGTTATCCCATTGATTATTGACGATATCGTATTGATCATGGTATTGAACCCCACAGTGATGAGAGTGATATAATAGGACTC
>MSGV01000044.1 GCA_001940845.1 Christensenellaceae bacterium Phil7 | reverse complement strand
GCCGATGCCATCAATGACGGCGTGTTGGTGCATAATAAGTTCGGATCGCAGCCGAAGGATCTATCTCCGACCAATTCTGGGCGACGTGGCGCATTTAATGCTGCTAAACAAGAACTGGGAATTCCTCGAAGCCAACAACCTATAAAGGTTTCAAAAAACGTCAACAGACAAGGAAAAATTGTTCCTGGCAGAGTGTATGACTTCGGAGACAAAATCATTATCGGAGATGACATTGCGGGACATATCTTCTCTGACGGTTTTTCGTTTGGAAGGCATTTTAATACACCATCCGGCGGGCATTATTTTTATTAGATGGGAGTGAATACTTATGCGTATTGATGATTGTAGCTGTTATGCTGATGGGACAATAAATAGGGATGTTCGAGCTATCGTGCAGGAGAGCGTTGATTGGACTGAGATATACTCGGGCGGATTTAATGTGAGAGAGGCCTTTTCCAAGGAGGTGATGGAAACTTTTTCGGGTTTAAGCTGCTATGTCTATGTGACTTGGGAGAAGCCGACGGCGGTTCAGCGGTTCAAAGGCATATTGAACTTCCTCTCCGAAAGATGCAGGGAATGTGTCAAATCCGTCCATGAGATCGATGAGGGCGATCGGTGGGCGGTCGTGCTCGAGTATGCCGTTGAAGATATGCCGTCCGTTGTTGAAATTCTATGGAAGAACCATTTTGGTTCGCGGGCTGTCATAGACGAAAAAGGTCGCTCCGATGCAGCAAGCGAATTTATGAACTTTCCTTACGCTACTATAAAGTATGAAACTTTTTCGTCAATGGTCAACCTGGGCTGCGAACGACATAAGGCATACTTGGTCTGTATCAACGGGAGCGACGGCGTGAGTCTTTGCTGCTTTTCTCTGTTCTTATGAAATAGCTTGCCGCAAATTCACACGGAAAAATCGACGTTGCTTAGGATGAAATCGATCCGCTGCTTATGTACATGATTTGACTATTAGGTAGAAGGCGTAGGTTGATGAGCCTTAGCATGAAGGGAGAGTTTCGCATCCCCTGCACATGCTTCACTTGGACTGCGCGATGTGTTATTGCTATTTTTTTCTTACTGTAGCTTGCTTAACCGCTTCAAGTAGATATGCTGCGGGTCAACAGATCAATCATCTCTTCCAGAGCCTTACGGTGATGCACATAATAATGTTGTAAAGGAAGGTGCATATAGAGCTGATGTTCGAGTAGGTGGAGATCCGGGTCATGCGCGTGGTCATGCGCACATTTTTAAAGGCAATGATAATATAGCATCAATAGCGAGCAATGGCGAAATTTTAGCAGGCAATTTGGATAATGCAGGAAAGCGATTTGTGAAGAAATATTTATCTGAAATCGCTAAAGGCATCGAGAGGTTTTACTATGCACGTTAACGATTTCGGTTACAAGATACGGACGGATAAAAAATTTTGTAGAAACGTTTGCCTGGAGTTTGAACAAGATCCGGATTATTTGGATGTGAATATTCATGGCATAATCGATCCATCAGAGCTTATGGACATAATAACAATGGCAAGAAGAAGCAAAAGAGTTGCTGTGGTTTTAGGCTACATTCTGAATTCGGATAAAGCTGATGCTTCGAGTATTTCAAACGATGTGTTCTATGCACTGCTGTCATTTCCTGGCAGAATAAGGAATACTTATCTGATTGATATAGCTCACTATGAATTATCGATATGGCAATTAGCGTGCATAAATAGGCTCAATATCTGCTTTGAGGCGTTTATGCAGTTGGCCTTTTTACTCTGCAAATACGATTGCTTTACGCCTAAGGATGTAGCTATGTTTGTTCGTGAGAGCAAGGTTAATGAGTCGATAGCAGCATCAAGCATAGAGTATATAGAAAAGGAACTAGGTGATAGTCATAAGTTAGATGTCATCAAAAATATGCTTTGTGAGCAGTTGCAGGAGACTTGATGGTTTCGAAACCATGGGAACGAAGTGCCGACTTTTTTGGTAAAGTAGAAAAGCGGTTTGGCGACGATGGGTATCTTAAAAATTCGGGAACAATTGCGACACTATACTTTGTGGCTGCATTTTTGCTTTTAAAATAACAGAACGGAGGATGCGACGTACGAATATGAAAAGAATAATTATAATATTTATGACTCTGGCTTTAGTATTGAGCGTAGTTGCATGTGAAGCGCCGGTGTAGTGGGGTGAAGATACATCGATGTACACAATGGCAATCCGAAATGTATGCGATGCTGCGAGACGCGGAACCAGTATTAGTATTTTAGAGAAGGATGCTAAAGGCAGGGTTTTATTCGAGGTTGAATTTGACCCAACATATTTTTATTCATATGATCAACGTACGATTTTTTCATATATGATAATGCAGAAATCCGATGACAGTAATGTCTTCTACTATGCCGATTGCTGCTTCGTCATATGCGAGAATCGTGAGGGCTTTTCCGAAGCTATGCGTGAGGAATTAAAGACAAAGAATGACTGGGATGAGCCGTTGGACGAAGATAGAATGACTCAACGCAGATTGATGCCGGATTTTGTTCCGACCGAAAATATGCTTCCGTGTGATAGTGAAGAAGAAAGAGAACACAACCATTTTTTGAAAAAAAGGCGATAGGATATCTTGAAAAATCAAACTTTTATATCGATGGAACATCCATTTTTACGAATTTGAATGACGTTGATAAAAATGGCAAGTTCTTATGTGCCGTGCATCTTATTGATTTTAACTCCGAGGATACTTCAAGAGAGCAAAGGTTCAAAGGTGCATTCTTTATTATAGTAAACGCCGATGGCTCGTTTGACGTTGAAAAGGGAATTGTTCAGGTTGAAAATACAGACGATTACCTAGAACAGCTCAATGCTTTTAAGGAATTGAACGGCTGGGATAAACGATATTTACATGAGACCTTTGAAAAGGAAACGGAAGAGCTGGTAAGGGTGACATATGATGGTGACACCATAACCACAACGCTAACGCATCCATTCTATGTTCCTCAAAAGGGCTGGACAAGCGCAATAGAACTTCGTGCCGGGGATATGCTTGTCACCGTCAATGGCGAGTATGTTGTAGTAGAGAAGATTCAGCACGAGCTCCTCGAAACGCCCGTAACGGTCTATAACTTCGAAGTCGAAGATTTCTATACCTACTATGTTTCAGCCGATGCCATCAATGACGGCGTGCTGGTGCATAATAGATGCGGGGATTATAAAAAATATAACGCGAAAGAAATGGATTGCATGTTTGATTTAAAGGAGGGAACTTTTCACCGAAATATAAAACCTAAAATAAAGACGTACATGAGACAAGTTTTAAACAGCGAACAGCTTAATCGTATCGGCGGCAATCCCGATATAATGCTGCGAAAATCGGATTATTATATAAAACTTATCACATCGCCAAAGAATATTCCTAAATTTAGTGTTGATTTAGGAATAAGTATACTAGAGTTTTTAAAGAAAGCTGTTTTCGAAAGGAGATATAAACTGCGTGCCTGTTTATTACGATGGAATATTGTTATGCATGACTTCGCGCATTACTCTGCATAAGAAATTTCAATATTTTGGAAACATAACGGCCAAGCTGTGGAATTACAATCCGCGTTCCACGCTAAAATACATGGGCTGCGATCATTGGCCTATAATCCAAAACACCGTAGGATACTCATACCAATTCTATGCAACGCACGGAGAGGTTGCTGAAGATCTTTGCTGCGACGATTTATTTGACTCTGATTTTAATTATAAAAATCAAAATATTAACGAAAGAAGCGTATGTGGAAATCCTGATTGCAGAAATGGGTATGAGCATATTTATCTAGCTTTAAAGGAAGAGTATGCAGATGACTTTTGCGCATTATTGGATAGGCTGCTGGATGAATCGGATATACACATGGTGATGTTTTTGGTTGATTCACGCTGTTCGGTTGCTTCTATGAACTGTGTGACGGGCTATGTCAGGGACAAAGAGTTCATGAAGATGCTAAAAGAGGGTAAAGTATACGCAGATGTGTGCTATATAGTTGCTTCTGCACATGTCAACGATTATTTCGCTGAATATCTTGAGGTGCTGGATCCGAAGGATAAATATGATGAAGAGGAAGAAGCTGACTGTTAGGGTTAATAATATTCCCTTTAGCTGTATGCGAAGTGAACCTATCCTTAAAGTACGGACTGAAATGGTTAGTTCCAGGTTCAATGGCCGGGAGTAAAGTTGGGACGACAATCTATGGCACATGGGAATTAGTAATTGATACTGTTAAAAATCAGATTGTGCATTGGCTTTTCAGACCAAACAAATAATAGGAGTATTGTATGGAATTTGTTATCGAACAAGGAACTAAATATGATTTTTTACCTATTTATAGCAGGAAAGAACAAGCGTTTTTTACTAAACCAGATGCTCCTGGAGATTTTTCGATCATGATAAAGGGAGGGTATACAAGTTTAGATGTATCCTTGATTTCTTCAACTCTTTATTGTGTTTCCGGATTTAATCCTCAGAAAACATGGGAAAAAGCGAATTTGGCATATCCAAGAGTAAGCTATGGATTGGTAAAAGTAATCTTCGATTTTAGTACACAACGTGGACTGGGTATGGATTATGCTATAGACTGGAAAACATTTTATGATAAAAGTACTGGCGTGATATGTATGTGTGGTTCTAATATTTCTTACAATGCTATAAATGTTGAATTTACCAATAATACCGTAGCAAGCATTGACAATGGCAAGTTGGTTGCAGTTTGGCTGAAGCCTCTTTTTGTAAAATAAACTTGTTAGATCAAGGGGTGAGACTTAAACAAAAAATCTGCGATCACGACCGTCTGGCAAGCATCGCCTTTGAGGACAAAAGGCGGAATTTTGGGATAATCCAAAGCCCTTAAAGGCTTTAGAAAACTCTTGACAAGCGTCGCGGCAGTCCACCGGCTCGCTGGCAAGCACCCTAGGTCAGAATCAGCCCTTCCGCTACCGCGGCTATGTCTACGATAATGAAACGGGTTGGTACTACCTGCAAAGTAGATACTACGACCCCAATACCTGCCGCTTCGTATCTGCGGACGTGCTTCTTTCAACAGGTCAAGGGATACTCGGATATAATTCATTTTCGTATTGCGGAAATAATCCGGTAGCCAGGGCGGATGCCGAGGGGCGTTTCTGGGATACCGTATTTGACCTTATATCGCTGGGATTCAGCATAATTGATGTTATAGAGAATCCTAATGATCCATGGGCATGGATAGGGCTTGCCGGAGATATTGTTGATTTAGTACCGTTCGTCACATGTGTGGGTGAAACGACAAAGCTGTTGCATACCGGCACGAAGATTGTCGATAAAATCGATGATGGTGCGGATATTGTTAGAGCTGTAAATCGTGCGGATGATCTTGCGGATGCTGTCAGGGCAGCAGACAAGGTTGATGATGCTGTTGATATTAAAAAGGCAACTGATAGAGCAAGGTCAAGAGCTGTCAGTCAGGCATGGAAGAATGAATTGAATAATGTCTTGGAAGGCAAAACAGGTATTTCGAGGGTTTGGAAAGACTATGAGATCGATGAACTGATTGAAACTGGCAAGGTTAAGGGGTATCAAGGACATCACATGAAGAGCGTGAAGGGATATCCGGAACTAGCAGGGGATCCTTCGAATATACAGTTTTTAAAAAGATCCGAGCATTTGAGAGCGCATGGAGGAAACTGGAGGAATATCACGCATGGAAGATTTGATTATAAATAATAGACTTAGATAGGAGAAAGCATGAAAGTTTTTAAAAAGATCGACGCACTAAAGGAATTGTATGCCAATGACAGCTTGATTCGGAATAACGGCACGGTTATCCTCGCTCCCGGAAGAATGCCAGCGTTTAAGCACATGCTGTTCAAGCCTCTTACTCAGGAGCTAATCGATGAATATTTGATTGCAGAATATAAAAATAAGTTTCCTGAGCAATATATAGAGTTTCTTAAATACTCGAATGGGGCACAGTTGTATGTGTATAAGATTCTCTCGTCCGCGAAGCCCAAAAGGAGAATGCCTCCAATTTATTTTGCGAGCATTGCGTTAAATATCAATGGACTTCCACGAACACCGCCTTTTGGCAGAACCCCGGATATGGAAGAGCCATTTGATTTGCGTATTGAAGATCTAAGGCGTCATGATGATGTTCCGGATACTTGGCTGAAAGTCGGGAGATACACTAAAAATCAAAAAGGAAATGAGATTGTTGGGGATCAATACGATATTTTCATAGACTGCGTTACACAGGAGACATATGGCTGTTTAGTTGATCATTTTGTTTTGGATCAAAAATGGCCT
>MSGV01000043.1:75440-75792 GCA_001940845.1 Christensenellaceae bacterium Phil7 | reverse complement strand
TGGCATGACAGAACAGGATGAAGCTCTGCTGTTTGCCATGCAGACAGGCGTTTCTGCGGCTCTTACGCCCAGCGCCAGGCTCCGCGCCAATCTTCGCGGCGAGGATAAGGCATCGGGCGAGTTCTATGCCGCCACCGAGGAAGCGGGGCTGCATGTGGGCTTTGAGCGGGGCGGCGGCACGGGTCGCATCCTCTGCATCAATACCGCCTTTGCGGAGTTCAAGCGTGTCGGCGCAGAGATTTATAAGGAAGCGCTGACCCTCCTGCTGGAGGCATGGGGCGGCGATCCCGATTCCCTGAGAGCGGAAATCATTCAGGGAATCGTCCATTTCGTGGAGCTGTACCACGGCGAG
>MSGV01000043.1:0-75361 GCA_001940845.1 Christensenellaceae bacterium Phil7 | reverse complement strand
ATTCGACCCTTCCCATGAAGTTCTAAGGGAAGGCAGACCGCAAGAGAAATCGTGCGGTCATTTACATACAAAAACAACGCATAGGAATGGAGGTGCGAAACATGAACTCTGAAACCACTACCACGCTATCCCAGCGTGATGCTTACAAGCTAATGCTGAAAGAGTATCCGGATGTCATGGATATCGTTCAGATGTGCCAGATACTTGATGTCAGCACGAAAACGGGGTATCGACTGATACGAGAAGGCAAAATCTGCTGCATAAAAGTAGGTCGCGCCTACCGTATCCCCAAAGCACATCTTTTTACCTACTTATGCATCGGCTGTTGACTGCATGGAGAAATAAATCCGATTGGCGGCATCCTTTCCGCATCAGTTCGAATGATTTATACTGTTCTCAGGTCAACGGCAGGTGTTGCCCACAACAAGAGAGGAGGATATCTTATTATGGTGGCAGGACACCTTCGTGAGAAAAAGGGCTATTTTTATGCCGTACTAAACTACACAGACGCACACGGAAACCGCAAAACAAAGTGGATCGCAACAGGGCTTGCGGTCAAAGGCAACAAGAAACGCGCCGAGGCGTTCTTACAGGAGCAGCGGCGCAGTTTCCAGGAAGATGTGCCGATTACAGGAGACGTTCTTTTTGCAGACTTCATGGAACAATGGCTTACGGTAATAAAGAGTTCCGTGGCGGTGACAACTTTCGCCTCATACTCCAATATGGTCAAAAAAGTAATCGTGCCGTATTTCAGAGAACGGCAGATTGCATTGCAGGAGCTGTCGGCAAAACACATCCAGGATTTTTACCTGAAGGAACTGGAACGTGTGAGCGCGTCCTCGGTTATTCATTATCACGCAAACATCCACAAGGCGTTGAAGTATGCTGTCAAGCTCGACCTAATCTCCAGTAATCCTGCCGATAAGATCGAAAGACCAAAGAAGGAGCGTTTTATGGCAAACTTTTACGATGCCGATGAAGTGAACAGGCTTTTTGAAATCTCCAAAGGCACCAAACTTGAAATCCCCATTCTCTTTGGTGCTTTCTATGGGATGCGGCGCAGCGAGACCCTCGGTATGAAATGGGATGCCATCGACTTTGAGCGCGACACAATCACCATCCGGCATACGCTTACAACCGTTGCCCTTGATGGAAAGCGTATTACGGTCGCAGAAGATCGGACGAAAAATAAGTCCAGCATGAGAACGCTGCCACTGGTTCCTTTCGTAAAGGAACGGCTTCTGGAGCTTAAAGCAGAACAGGAGGAAAACCGGCGTTTATGCGGGCGATCCTATGTGAAAGATTACACGGGCTATGTGTGTATCAATGAAATCGGAGATATCATCAAGCCTAATTATGTTTCCTGCGGATTCCCGAAGCTTCTGGAGGAACACGGATTGCGCAGAGTGCGCTATCACGATTTGAGACATAGCTGCGCCTCGCTGCTTCTCGCCAACGGCGTTCCGATGAAGCAGATTCAAGAATGGCTCGGGCACAGCGACTTCTCAACTACGGCAAACATTTACGCACACCTTGAGTACAGTTCAAAAGTTATCTCCGCAGATGCAATGCTTGCTGGCTTAGGGATAGGAAACCGGGAATAAAAAAGAGAAGCCGGCAAAACCGGCTTCTCAGGTTGGCGGAGGGTTAGGGATTCGAACCCTAGGTGCCTTGCGGCACACGACTTTTCGAGAGTCGCACCTTCGACCACTCGGACAACCCTCCAAGTTGTATCTTCACCCAATCCGCTTTGGAAAATGGGGAGAACTGATGGGGAGAACTCAAAGATTTTTTCGTTTTCGAACCCTCGAAAACCTGCATAAATCAAGACTTTTTCGGGTGGAGCGTTCCACGAAGCGATTCCGATTTCGAGTCAGTCCCGTTATGACCACTTCGATACCGCTCCATATTAAATGCATTTACGCAATAGATGCTTTCTACTGCGGTATGGGTGATTATACAATAGAATTATTAAATTTGCAAGCTTTTTTTATTTTTAATTTACTTATACAAATAGGCGCTCATTAAATATATTACCTTATATGTATCGATCATATTCTGAAGATGAATTTACATGTTATCATAATCGACATTTATCGACTTTATTTTTAAAATGCTTGCCAAATTTCGTACTTCATAGTATAATGATTGAGATGAGTTTGTCTTCTCAAATTTATGAGAACCTGTACAAAACTCAAATTAAATTGGGTTTGCCCTTTCGGGCATAACAAACCCTTTTACTCATGGTATGAATAGTATGCCGACCTATATCGGCTAAGGATCAGGGGAGCTTAAGATTATTATGATGACTGTTTATTTAGCTCTAATTGAAGACGATAGCGAACAAAGTTTGTTCGAAGAAATTTATATTGCCTATCGTCAACCAATGTTTGCCTTAGCTATGTCTATTTTGAAGGATTCTTCAGATGCTGAAGATGCCGTTCATGATACGTTCCTAAATATAGCAGCGAAACAGATGCCAATGATAAAGAAGCTTGATAACGGAAATGACCGGCGAAATTATATTTTAAAAGCGACCAAGAATACCTCCCTTAATATGCTGAAAAAAAGCCAGCGAAACGCTATGCCTATCGATTCCATGACGGATGAAGAGCTCCTTCGATTCAGTGATATGACCGATGATTCATTTACCGAAGAAGTTTGTACCAAATATGAGTATGCTCAAGTCGTTCAAGCGATAAAACGTATGGATCGAATTTATAGCGATGTGCTTTATTATCATTTCGTTTTGGAGCTTAAGGTTTCAGATGTTGCAAAATCACTTGGCAGAAGTGTTAATACCGTCAAAAAACAAATAGTCAAGGGAAAAAAGCTGCTTCTGGCACAATTAAATAATAGTGGGGGAGATGAAAATGTTAATGACTAAATCAGAATTTCTTGATGCATTCAGAGAAGCAGCTTCTGATGAGTTTGCAGATGCAATTGAAGCCGGACAAAATACTCCGCATATTTTTTCGCACCAATTTGAAAAACGGATGGAGAAACTCCTCCAAAATGAAAAGCGAATAGCTTGGAGGCTTGTATCAACCGCTTCCAGGCGAATGGCTTTGGCTCTGGCATTGCTCCTTGCATTGATGACAGCCGCTGCCTCTTGTCACGCATCTGAAATCATAGAAAAAGCCAGAACATTCCTCATTAAAGTTAACGATACCTTCTCATATATTACTTTTAAGGGTGAAAAGAGCAATGAAATCACTCAAGAGTATATGCTTGCTGCACTGCCGGATGGCTATATTGAGAAGAAACTATACAAAACCCATGTCTATATAAGCAAGACATATATCAATGATGCTGGTGATAAGATAGTGCTCTGCCAAAGCATCCTGAATGATGATTCTACCATTTCGCACGATAATGAAAAAGGTGAATTAATAGAGGTATCTGCAAATGGCAGGCAATACTGCATATATTCTTCTGATTATGTTACTTCGGCTTTTTGGACGGAAGATGGATATGTCTTCAGAATCGACTGTCTACCTTCTGTTTCGATTGACTATATTCTCTACCTTGCAAAATCGGTTGGGAACGTGAATTAATAGAGCATTCATAATCCATAAAAATGAAGAGCATTCCGAGCTCTTCATTTTTATCCACATCTTATGAATAAATATGGATAAAAGAAAGAGGGCACATGCGCTCACTATGTGCCCTCAATAATTGTGATTCTGCTATGAGAGGTCAATTACTATGCAACTTTATTGGTTTTTGCGTTACCTGCGCTCAAAACCATTTAACGCTAGCAGAACCACCTGCTTTGAAATTAGAAATTTGCCGATATTTTTAAACCGACAGAAGCAAATTACTTATCAATACGCATGGGTGGATTGACTGGTTATCTCATCCGGATCTCCGCCAGTGCCATAAATCATAAATTTTACGGTTACGCGATAGGTTCCTCTGGATGAAAGCTCAATGGTATGCGTGCCCTCATGCTGATAGCCAAGCACATAATCAACCCATTGGTTATCAATTTCACCAATATCAACTCGAGTCCAATACAGACCAAAAAGCTGCTGCTTTTCTACATAGGTCACAATAGTTGCGCGCCTTGTCACATTTTTAATTCCGGTGAATCCCAGCGCAATGGTCAATACTCCTTTTGAAGATATTGAAGCATTTGCCGTTGTGTTGATTGTATTATTATACCTCGGCTCTGCAGGCGTACTTTCAGCAGCAAGAGCTATTGGGGAGAAGGCTTGCATAATTAATATGCAAAGCACAAGTATGCTTATCATTCTTTTCTTGATCATGTTCTTTAATCCTTTCTGTCTTAATCTGGAGCAAATAATTCACCCCTCTATATAAACAACAATTGATGAGTAGTAAATGGGTAATGTTTTTAAATATATATTTTTGTTTTGGAAAGAATGCTGAATTGATTAAAATTTATCAAAAGCCAGCATTTAAAAAATTTTAACTGCGCATCAAGGCTGCCGCAAATCAATAAGATTTTTACGGCAGCCCACTGACTTTTGGTATGGATTTATCTCATCATCAAAACATTTTGATATCGTATGGTGATAAAGCCTTATAATCAGCCCTGAATACCTGCTTCGGGAATTGGCGTGATTATACCTTTTGCAATTGCATCGTTCTTTACATTCTCATAGAAACCAGCCATAGCAGTATTCTGATACGGCCAAACATAGAGAATGCCGAGTATACCAAGGGTAAACGAATTGAGTATGTTCCAGCCCAAAAAGCTGAGGCCAAAAACAAACAGCTCACCCTTATGTCCCTGCATCATACGCTTGGAAAGCCTGATCGCATCCATCGTTGATATATCGGTCATTTCATTTAGAATATATGGAGTGAGCGCATACGCAAGCCCCATAATAATGCCAGGAATGACAAAGAGAAGCGACCAAAGAAATACGAAAAGATTCACAAGAATCTGTCCGCCGAGATACCTGCCGTAATCGCTGAAGCCAATGCTAAATATATCGCCAACCTGAGTCTCCTCGCCGCGCCAAATTTTAAGATATGAAATTGAAGCACCGAGTGTAACATTCAGAAGCACAAATAGAGCCAAAGCTTGCCCGATATAAGGAATGCTGCATGCAAACGATAAGATGTACACAGCCAAAGCTATAAGCCTGGCTGGGTTCTTCTGTGCGGCAAATTGCTGTTTTGCTTTTTCCTTTATTGCTACTCTATCCATGATTTATCCTTTCCTCAAACGGTAAAATTATAGTTGATTCGTTTGAGCATCGATATTATAGTATAATGATCGAATATTGTCAACATTTTAATCGATTATTTGTCACAAATAAAATACCATCTTTACTGTTTTTTGATCTGAACCTACAAAAGCTTATGCCATAAAAGAAAAATGCGCTTTTAGAAAGCACATTTTTATCCTTTTATTCATTTTTACGCACATCACCTGCTATTGTTTTTTAACAAAAGTTCTTATCGACGAATGAATATTCTGGATATGCGCTCTGCGTATGCCCGTTTCTCCCTCTCCATCAAGAGACCAGTCTATCGGTTTTTCACCCAAAGCTTCAACAACTATATCCTTAGCGCTCATTATCCTAATCAATTCACAGCTTTTAAGTTCACGATTGGTAATCGCATTGACTATTTTACCAAGTTCAACTCCATTCTTTGGATATTTGATCAAGAGAACTTCAAATTTACCATCATTCATATCGACCCAGCCGGGATTCAAGCGGATTATGCCTCCAATAATCTTTGAATTGCTGATAGAACAGAAAATAAACTCATCCTCTATGACCTCTTTGCCATCCAACGTTAATCTTGCCTTGATTGGCTTTATATCTTTTATGGAGCTTATTCCCTTGATAAAATATGCAAGAGATCCCCAAATATTTTTTTGAAGCTGGGAAGTTGAATATGATGCATCGGTAAATGCTCCAAATGCGCACACATATGCATAATTTCTTTCATTGAATTTTCCGGTATCAATATCTACAACTTCTCCATCAATGATATTTTGCATGATATCATTGAAACTCGATGGGATCTCCAGTGCAGCAGCAAAATCATTCGTACTTCCGGAGGGAATATAGCCAAAGATAGGCCGATCCTCCGGAGCGAGACGCATCATTCCGCGAATGACTTCGTTTGCCGTGCCGTCACCTCCGGAACAGATAATAACATCATTCTCGACACCATGCTGCTCCACCATGTCCGTAGCTGCGCCAATTCCTGTGGTAGTAAAGGTCGTGCAGGTATAGCCATGCTCGGTCATATATTTTATTGTCTCCGGCATAAGCTTAAGCCCTCTTTTCTCGCCGGCATTTGGATTGAAAATAAGGAGTGCTTTTTTTGTATTAGTATTAATTTCCATACTATCTTCCTCGCAAGCTATGATCTAACGCTTCGATCACCTTATGGATGCCCTTCATGATGACTTCAGCGAAAAGTTCCTGTCGTCCCTTTCTTTATATTTTCACATTAAATTTTAACGGACTCGGCTTACTGTTAATAGAGAAAAATAAATCCGCCCACTTTTTCAGTGAGCTGCATTTACTTTTTTCATACGAATTTACAGAAAGGAAGACCTTTATTCCTTTTTCTATTTTCAATAGGGTAGGGAGTTCAATACGAACCATCACGCTTGACCATCCAATTATGGTCAAGCGGATATAAATAATCCCAAGCCCATGAAGAAGCATAAATTTAAAAGCCCTTATGCCTTCGATAAAAGCAAGTTCAGCTTACCCGCCATATAAATATTCAGCAAGCTTCTGTTTATTTGCGTCAATATCTATATGGATAACGGCCATCTTATCCTCCCAGGCATAGTTCCAAGTATTATCAAACGGCACACTTTGGCTTTCAAGACCCAGATCGCCGCCAAGCACGACATCAACTGCCAACGAAATGAGCTGAGTGGGCGTAAGATTGGTTTCGACATCATTTACAAGCGAATAAACGAGCGAAGCAAGCGATGAGGCACTCTGTTCTTCTCTTGCTCTCTTTAAAAATGCCATCATAACATCCCGCTGACGCTGTGTTCTCGACCAATCTCCATTGCCAATCTTACGATTTCTGGCATGAATCAAGGTCTGCTGCCCATTTAAATGATACCAGCCTGCGATCTCCGGCAACTTTTGATCACTGCCATTATTAATATAAGCAATCTCCTTCTCAGAAAGCTCAAGATCTATGCCTCCAAGCTTATCTGTGATTGCTTCAAGGGAAGAGAATCCCACCTTCATATAATACTGAATATCCAAATCAAAATTTGTATTCAGGGTATTCACAAGCATACCCACGCCTCCAAAGAAATATGAGGTATTTATTCGATTCCAAATATCCTTTCCCGGTATATAAACCCAGCTATCACGAAGGAATGATACCATCTTCGCCTGTCTTGTACTTTTATTATAGGATATCAGGATTATGCTATCCGTCCTTCCTCGATCAGTGCCGCGAGAATCGCTGCCCAGCATTAGTATATTCATGACATTGGGATCCTTTGGATTTACTGCAAAAATCGGATCATCCGTCAGCTCTCCGGGATCAGCTTCAATCTCATAATCCTGTGTTAGATCCAACTCATCCTCGTCCAGCACAGGAATCAGCGTTGCCTCCGGCGCTTTTATTTCTGAGTTTCCATTCGGCTTTGGAACGATCCCCACTGCATTTTTCCTCATTCCATTAAGCTTTAAGAAAACTATCCCTATCAATAGCAGTATAAAAAATACTACCGCCAGCAATATGATTAGCCAAAGTCTTTTTTTGCGATCACTCGCAATCCTATCCCCATCAGGGAATTCTCTTTTTCTTTCCATAACCGCTGCCCTTATGAATGCTTTTTACGCATCAATTACCATAGCCGTTTGGATTATTCCGCTGCCAATTCCAAGTATCCCTGCACATATCCTCAATCGTCTTTTCTGCCCTCCAGCCAAGCAGTTTCTCAGCAAGCTCCGGATCTGCATAAAGGGTTTCAACGTCACCCGGACGCCTATCAGTGATAACATACGGAATTTTTATCCCATTCGCTGCCTCAAACGCATGGACTATATCGAGCACGCTGTATCCCTTGCCCGTCCCCAAATTTATGGCAGTGCAGCCTGGATGGGTCTCGGCATATCGCAAAGCAGCTACATGCCCCTTAGCCAGATCCACAACATGAATATAATCGCGTACACCCGTTCCATCGGGAGTATTATAATCATTCCCATAGACCGATAGCCTTTCACGCCTTCCAATTGCAACCTGCGATATATATGGCATCAGATTGTTCGGTATGCCTCGCGGATCCTCTCCAATACGTCCGCTTTCATGCGCTCCTATCGGATTAAAATATCGCAGAAGCATACAGCTAAGCTCATTATTGGCGACACATGCATCACGCATGATCTGTTCGCTCATATATTTGGTCCAGCCATATGGATTGGTACACCATCTGGTCGCCTTTTCATCGACCGGTACAAGCTCAGGAATGCCATAGACGGTTGCAGAGGAACTGAACACCACGATATTGACCCCATGCTTTTCCATGGTTTCAAGCAATGTCATCGTTGCGTCCATATTATTTCTATAGTATTCAAGGGGTTTGGCCACCGATTCACCGACTGCCTTCTTGCCCGCAAAATGAATACAGGCATCTATATCTTGCTCGGAGAAAAGCCTATCCATCCCCTCACGACAGCAAACATCGAGCTTATAGAAACTAACCCTGCGTCCGCCAAGCTCCTCTATGCGGGAGATCACCTCCTCGCTGCTATTGCTCAAATCGTCCGCAATGATAACATCATAGCCCGCTTTGAGCAGCTCAACCGCGGTATGCGAACCAATATAGCCCGCACCTCCTGTCAATAGAATGTTCATATTGCTCCTTTCTCCGCAGTCTATAGCGGAAATATAAATTCTATGTAAATTATTTTGAATAAATTGGACACTCGATCAAAATTGCGTTTATTTATTCATAAACCTCTCTCTTAAGCACTCCAATATATGGAAGGTTTCTATAGGTTCCCGCATAATCGAGCCCATATCCAACCACAAATTTATCCGGAATAACAAAGCCATAATAATCCGGAGTGATCGGGCATTCCCTGCGTTCCGGCTTATCCAGAAGCGTTATCAGTTTTAAAGATTCCGGCTTCCGCTCACGCAGCAGAGCCGTCAGCTGGTTAAGCGTATTTCCGGAATCCATGATATCTTCAACGATTATCACATGCCTTCCGGTTATGCTCATATCCAGATCCTTGGTAATATCAACACGACCTGAGTTCTTCATTCCGCTGCCATAGCTCGATACAGAAAGGAAATCAAATTCGCAGTAATCCTTAAATTCTCTCGTCAGGTCACTGAAAAAGTTTATAGATCCCTTAAGTACACAAACAAATATCGGGTTTTTCCCCTTATAATCTTCTGCCAGTCTCAGAGCAAGCTCTTTTACCCGTTCCATAATTGTATCCTGATCCAGAAGAATGCTATCGATATCCTTTTCCAATCCCATTTTTTTTATCATATTTTTATCCTTTCCGGAGCTATGCTCCATAGAATTATTTTTTAAGTTCTGATAACATATCCGTTATCAAAGTTTTTTTGAGTTCATAAGATTTCAAACCTTTCAACATGGTATAAACTCCATTTCAATTATGCAAACAGTATCTTTATCGACCCTGACGCATTCGCTGCATCTAATTCCCGGCACAAATACTATCTCTCCATCGCTTTCGATCAACGGAATCCCATCCCGCTGCGCCGCCGGTATTTTACTATTGATAAAGATATCCTTAAGTTTCTTCCTTCCAGGCGCATTTACCGGAAAAAAGGTATCTCCCCGTTTACGATATCGCACGATCAATTTCTCGCTGAGCTTTGATTCATCCATGTATCCAATATCGGTATCGCAGGCTTTTCCTTCCAAGAGATATCCTTTTATCCTGTATCCAGCATTATCTATACTGTCCTTATCGCGTGAACAAGGAATTAACCTTGCTCTGATCCTTCCAGTTGGAATTTTCAACTCCAAAAATTCATTCGATAGTTTAGATTTTATAATAAAACCTAGGGCATCGCCTTCCCCAATATTGTCCGATCCTTCAAAATTTTTTTCAATAAAATCAACGGTTTCCGCATTCAAGTAAATGCATATCCTTGCGGCATTGCTTTTTTGATAACTTTTTCCACATTCTTTACTGCAATTTGAGGATAAATTCTCCGATTCATCAATAAATTCATTCCATGCCGCATTGTCTATCGAATGATTTGTCTCAATTCCATAATAAACCTCCGCTTTCTGCCCTGTTTTTCCTTCAAAAAGGTCAGCAACGCGCTCAATATCATTGAATGAAACATCCTTATATATATCAAGGAGACCAAAGGCAAATCTAACAATTCTCCGCCTCGCGGCAAGTGGAGCGGCAGCAGCCTCTGCTCTCGGAAAACTTACTATTCTTTCACCGCCTGCACTGCGCAGCGTCTTGAACAATTGGCCGTAACGTTCATTTATCACACTATCAATATATTCATTTTCCGAAGAAATGATATTTGAACATCGCAGAAGGCTCCGTTTTACAGCAGGATTTATGCTTTCAAGCAATGGAATAAGCTCCAGCCTTATGCGATTCCGAGTAGCATCGAGCATATCATTCGTTTCATCATGAATGAAAGGTATCCCATTTTCTTTTGCAAGCCAAAGGATTTCTTTTTTAGTATATGACAACAGCGGATGGATGATATTGCCGCTTTTTTCATTTATCCCACATAGACCTTTCATGCCGCTGCCTCTTATCAGATTCATGACTATTGTTTCCACATCATCATCCGCATGATGGGCAGTTGCAATAAGCGCCTTCCTTCCGCTTGTTTTACTATAATCACTGCGCAGCTTTTCGAGATATTCAAATCGCATTATTCTGGCTGCGGTCTCCATTGAAAGCCCGCCGGCATTTGCAAACGAAGGAACATCTCCATGACCGCAGTAGAACTCTATTGAATTACTTCTGCAATATTCCCTTACAAACACTTCATCTCTTTCAGCATTTTCACGAATACCATGATTGAAATGTGCCGCAATTATATCAAAACAGTTGTTATCAGAAATTTCTTTTTTAATTTCCCGCAAAAGGAATAGAAGGAGCATTGAATCCGCTCCACCGCTTACCGCAGCTATAATGATCCCATTCTCCGGAAGAAGTGCTCTATTAAATTTACACCCCTCGCTTAGCAACCGTCGTTCCTCCTAAAAACAAATGCGGACATCCATTAAGTCATATTGGACCCATAAATAGAAATTATGTAAAAATTCCAGATAAAAACCTTTATCCAATGCCTTTATTCCCATAAAAGGAGTAAAGACAGGATTGGTACTGCCATCCGCCTCATTCCAACTGCATTGGCGAGAAACCAACCTATTAATTCCGCATAACGAATTTATACAACAATTCCATTATTTTTCGTCTTAAATTATAATGTATGCTATCATAAAAATCAAGCCTAATTATAGAATAGCCGATCAAAAAAGCTTGCTTTAGGGCCAAATAAAGAGTATAATTAAAGTAGGGTAATTATGTAAACATATGTTTACATTTCAAGCATAGCTATTGCCCGAAGCAGTCGTTCGGCCGTTCATACTGCCAAAAGCACTGTGGAAAACAATAAAAACGTTGATATATTGTGGAAACTTTATCCATGTTATCCACGTTTTCCACAAGGAAAAGTTTTAATAGATTGTGGAAAGTGTGAATAAAAGGATAAAGTTGAAAACTAATCCTTTTATCCTCGTTTTTTCCATAGCTTTAGTGGATAAAAAAACCAATAAAATCATGTGCAAACTTATGTTTTCCATGGTTTCCACACTACTACTACTGCTACTACTGTACTAATAATTATTAATGAGATTGGAGAAAACATGCGCTTTACTGTTGATACGAAGGAAATGAACGAAGCAATCTCTGTTGTAGCCAAGGCTATGCCCGCTCACAGCAGCCTTCCAATACTGGAGGGTATCTATATCTATGCAGGAGCTAACACCCTTTTCCTTAAATGCTCTGATCTATCGCTGCAGATTGAAACTGAAATCCCCGCTATTGTTGATGAAGAAGGTTCAGCCGTATTGCCTGGTAAGCTTTGTGCTGATCTTATAAGGAGATTTACCGGACCTAATATAACATTTGAGACCGATAATAATTCACTTAAATTATGTTCAGGCAGAGTAAAATCTTCTTTGCAGATAATTCCAGCCGATGAATATCCCGAAATGGTCAGAGTAAAGGATGAATTCTCAGCCGAAATATCACAGTCAATTCTGAAAAGTATGATTAAGCAAACGGTTTTTTCAGTTTCCATGGACGAATCAAAGCCGATACTTGGCGGTGTTTGCTTGAAGTTTACTGAGGACAAGCAGCTTATTATGGTTGCGCTTGATGGATTCAGGCTCGCAATGCGAACTGAAAAAATAGAGAATTGTACCGGCGAAAAACAGGTGATTATCCCTTATCGTACGCTCATGGAGATATCAAACATATTATCAAGCGATGATGAAAAGATACGGCTCGTATTTTCATCAACTCACATCAAACTTGAGATAGGTATGACAAGGCTGATATCAAGGCTGCTCGATGGGGAATATGTGAATTATAATAGCATTTTGCCAAAGAATTTTACAACAAAGGTGAGCGTAAGCGTGGAGGAACTTAAAAACAGTGCTGAGCGCGCGCTGCTGATGGCAAGGGAATCGAAATCAAATATGATCAGATTCAATTTTGAAGGTGATATGCTGCACATAACTGCGAATAGCGAGAAGGGAAGCATCAATGATGAAATCGAGATCAATCTCGTAGGGAAGGATATAGAGATCGCTTTTAACGCGAAATATATACTGGATGTAATGAAGGTGCTTGAGGATGAAAGTATCTTTATGAATATGAATAATTCCGTGACCCCCTGCGTGATAGTACCAACCGAAGGAGAAAGATATTATTATATGATTCTCCCTGTAAGATTGTTTAATAGTTGATTATTAAAAGGGGAAAATTTCCTGGGAAATATGGCGGAGACTTGTTAAATTAAAAATCAAAGTATTGAAAGGCGGTTAATAATTATGGAACTTCAGAAAGCTATAGAGCTATTCAAAAAAACGAATGCGGAAGCTCATGCATATAACCACGTGATCGGCGTGCTGTACTATGATCAGGAGACTGCGGCTCCTAAAAACGCATCGATGGGTTTTGCGTCCACGATGGGCATAATGAGTGAGATAACCTACAAGCTTATGGTAAACGATGAGCATATAGAAGTTATTGAGCTTCTGTATGCTCATAGGGATGAGCTTGATCTTATTACGCGCCGTGAGGTTGAAGAAGAATATCGTGAGCTTGCATACATGAAAAATATTCCAATGGACGAATATACCGAGTATAACGTTGTTCTTGCAGAAGCACGTGATAAATGGGTTGAGGCAAAGAATAAGAATGATTATTCGATCTTTGAGCCCTTGCTTGCTAAAATTATTGGGTTTAATATAAAGTTTGCCCAATATCAACATTCAGAGCTTTGCCCTTATGATTATTGGCTTAATGAGTACGAAAAGGGAGCGAGCATGAAGATGCTTGATGAATTCTTTTCAAAACTTAAGTCTGCAATAGTTCCGTTGATACATGAAATAAGCGAGAAGGGAAATATGATTGATACATCATTTATTGAATTATCATACCCAATATCTGTGCAACGGCAGCTTTCGGATTACTTAATGAATGTTATGAGCATCAATAGGGATGATTGCATAATTGGAGAGGTTGAGCATCCCTATACGACGAATTTTAACAAGCATGATGTACGTATTACGACTCATTATTATGAAAATATGGCGGCGAGCAGCATGTATTCCGTCATTCATGAAGGCGGCCATGCGCTATACGAACTTAATACCGGGGATGATCTCATAGGCTCTCCTCTTGCCGGAGGTGCTTCCATGGGTATACATGAATCCCAATCGCGCTTCTTTGAAAATATCATTGGCAGGAGCGAGGCTTTTATCGATTATGTATTTCCAGAGATCAAAAAGCTGTTCCCAGAGCAGCTTAAGAATGTAAATGCTCATCAATTCTATCTTGCTGTAAATAAAGCGGAACCTTCTCTTATCAGGACGGAGGCAGATGAGCTTACTTATTGCCTGCATATTATGGTGCGATATGAGCTTGAAAAGCGTCTTATGGATGGTAGCTTGACTACTAAGGAGCTTCCTTCCGAATGGAATAGGCTATATAAGGAGTATCTTGGGGTTGATGTGCCTAGCGATAGCGAAGGTGTGCTTCAGGATATGCATTGGAGCGGAGGTTCGATAGGATATTTTCCAAGCTATGCACTGGGATCTGCATATAGCGCTCAAATATTCTTCAATATGAAAAAAGAGCTTGATGTTGAAAAGCTTGTATCAGAGGGAAGAATATCTGAGATAGTTGCATGGCTTACCGACAAAATTTATAGATATGGACGCGTAAAGACTCCTGCTGAGCTTATTGAAAATGCTTGCGGCGAAAGCTTTAATCCGGATTACTATATCAGGTATCTGACTGAAAAATTTAAGGGGATCTATAACCTATAATGAAATTATTCATTGCAATAGAGCTCCCGAAGTCCATGAAGAGAGAGATTTCGGGAGCTATCAAAGAGCTTAAAATTAAAAGCACTGGCGGACGCTTTGTAAATGAGGAAAATCTGCATATTACATTGCATTATATTGGAGAGAGCAGTGATCTTGCAGGAGCAGTCGAGGCTATTAAAAAGGCTGCACAGGGTATTCGTCCATTTATTTTGCGTCCGAGCAAATATGATTTTTTTGATAAATCCGGGCGTAAAACCTCATTTATAGCTGTGGAGGGGCAAATATCAGAGCTTACAATACTGCATGAATCGCTGGAATGTGCTTTGGCTGATAACGGCTTTTCGCGTGAATACAAGCGATTTATTCCTCATATTACGCTTGGCCGCAATGTTGAACATGATGAACTTACTATGATTGAGATGCGGGATATTAAATTTCGTACTGAAATGAGTGTGCAGGGGATAACACTATTTGAGAGTGCGAAGGAAAATGGAAGGACGGTATATCTGCCGCTTCATCGTGAAAAGTTTTAAAAAATAGTTGGGAATTTGATTGATATGAATAAAAAATCAAAGAAAATTCTATTTATAGTGAATCCGACTGCCGGAGGAGGCAAGTGCCGGGAACTGTTTGCGCAGGCGGAAGAATTTTTGATAGATCTTGGTATTAGTTATGAAGTAAAAATATCAAAATACCCAGGTCATTCAATAAAGCTTGCAGATGAGTCAATAGCTAATGGCGAAAATTTTATTGTTGCTGTCGGTGGAGATGGAACCGTCAATGAAATTTCTTCTGTGCTGTGCCAGATAGAAGGAGTTCGTTTTGGAATTCTACCATTTGGAACAGGAAATGATATTGCCGGAGCACTTGGTATCCCAGCAGAGCCAAAAAAGGCTGTGGAAGTGCTTCTGAATGGAACGGAACATGCCATGGATATGGGTATGGCAACTGAATTATGGGGTGAAAGACGCCATCGCAAATTCATTAATATTGCCGGACAGGGCTTTGATGTTGATGTGCTAAATAATACAGAAAAGCATAAGAATCACAAGAACGGTCTTTTAACATATTTTCTGGGTATCATAGATGCAATTTTAAATAAAAGGAAATTGCATGTTCGTATTATATGTGATAAATTAAAAGAAGAAATGGATATTCTATTGGCCGTTATTGCAAATGGAAGCAGATTTGGAGGAGGTATGCTGGCAACACCACTGGCAAAAACAGATGATGGATTGTTTGATGTGTGCATAATAGAAAATGTCAACACAATACAATTTATCAGTATGCTTCCTGCATTTTTGAAGGGAAAACATCTGAATTTTAAACAAGTGCGTTATTTTAAAACGGACTGTATTCGCATTGAAACCGATGATAATTTTGATATTGAAATGGATGGGGAGATAATGCTTAAAACTTCAGTGGAATACCGAATTATACCCGGTGCACTTAAAGTGATAAGGGTATAATTAACTTCTGATAGAAAAAGTTTTGGATAGGATTTAAGCATGGAAAAGAAGAAAAAAAGTGCAGCAGTCAGATTTTTCACTAGCAAAGGGTTTTGGTTTGTAATAGCTCCTTTGCTTACAGCTGCAATTGTATTTACCGTTGTTTCAATTTTGAATGGCGCGAAAAAAGCCGGAAGTTTAAAAGATTTTTCGCGTATGGATGCCAAGGATTATGTATACATCGGAACTGGATTTATAAACTATAAAAATGGCAATCTCAATTATTTTGATATAAATAACTCAAAAAATGATTCGAGCCATAACATAGGTATAGATGATAGTTCATTAAAAATAGCTGGCGGAAGCAATATACGCCTTGTTTATAATGAACGCAGCTTTTTTGTGCTTGGTACTAATCAGACAGTCGATATAGAAAATGGAAAAATTATCGATTGCAAATGTGGTAAAAATTTTGCTGCTTTTTTGATAGAGGATACCGAAAGCGGAAAGAGCAGAATTGAATTATACAATTCTGCCGGAAGCCTTTGCAATAAAAAGGAATACGATGAGACTTTGATAACCGGTTTTGGTTTTGAAAATGAGGAAAGCTCGATTTTTTATACATTGGAGCTATCAACTACGGGCAAAGATATAGCAGTGACGATAACAACCTTTGATCCGGTAAAGAATAGTGTGAATGGAGTGCTTTCAGTTTATGGAATGGTAGTAGAAAATGTGATGTTTACAGAAAAAAGCATCTTTGTTTTCGGTACTAAAAGCCTTATAAGATTCGATAGAAAAACAAATAGGGAAGCATATCGCGTTATGACCTATGGATATGAATGCCATTCGGTTTCAATGAATAAAAGAAAAAAGCAGGTATTTGCTTTAACAGAAGCAAATAATAAAAATTCTCAATACGTTAAGCTGTTGACAGTTAGTGAAGAGGAAAGTGCTAATTCAACTGTGTGTGTGATAAGCCTGCCTGAAAATTGCTTGTATTTTGCATCGATGGATGGAATGCTTGCAGCTGTTACAGAGAATTCGATAATAAAATATGATGGATCCGGAGAAAAGGTTGGGGAGAATTTATTCGATATGAAGGTATCAAGTGCAATGAAGTTGAATCAGAATGAGTTGATCGTAACGATAGGGGGAAAGGTTGGTATTTTTAAGCTTAAAAGAGCTTAAAAAATAAATCATAAATAAAAAAGGAGAGTAGATTTGATAGCTATAATAATACTGCTGATAATTGCGTTGTATGTACTTTCTGGAGTATATAAGGGATTCATATGGAACATTACTGTGTTAGTGGCAAGTGTGGTTTCATGTATTCTTGCGTTTGCTTTGATGCGTCCGGTTGCAGGTCTTTTTCGTGCCAGTGAGGTCATATATGATTCAATGCTGAGTTACACCGAGGGTGCAGAGAGTATCTACGATGTTGAACTTCGAAAGGTGAATGTGATAGATCTCAGTGAAGCGCAGCTTGATGAAGTAATGCAAAGGTCGGATCTTGTATCGCCATTCCGCGATAGGGTTTATAAGAATATTGTTGAAAGAAAATTTGCGGATGAAGGTGTGACAACCCTTGGAGATTATTTCAACGAAAGTATGGTTCGTGTTATGATAAATATCATATCATTCCTTATCGTTTATCTGATCTTGCGGATAATACTGACGTTTATAATCGGATGGTTAGATTATTATTATAAGTTTCCTATAATACGTAAACTGGATTGGCTTGCAGGGAGTGCAATAGGTTTGCTGCGTGGAATTCTCGGAATTGCGATAATTTTTATGCTCATGCCTATTGTCCTGACGGTTTTAAATTTTGATAGCGTTAGAGAAATGATCGAAACGAACAGCATAGCTTTGTTTTTCCATAAAAACAATCTCTTATTGCTGCTTATTCCTGGAACATGATGGATAATTCAAATATTCTGCTGCCTGGAGAGCGATTGGATTTGCTTGATTATCGCGGAATGGTACTTATTCAAAAAGAAAATAGTTTTCGCTTCGGAACGGATTCAGTACTGCTTGCGGGCTTTGCAAAAGTTTCATCAAGGGAAAGCTGCATCGATTTGGGAGCTGGAAGTGGTGTATTAAGTGTGTTGCTTCATGCGAGAACAAATTGCCACATGTTCGCTGTGGAAGTGGATGAGCAGCAATGTGAGATGCTTAATCGTACAATAAGGATCAATGAAATAGAAAAATACATAGAAGTATGCAATAAAAATTACATCACTGATTTGGATTGTATTGGAAGAGGGAGATTTGATGCTGCTATATGTAATCCTCCATACCATAGACTTAACTGCGGTAAATTATCGGATAACTCTGGTGCAACGCATGAAGTATTGGCAGATATTTTCAGGGTTGCACTTTCTGCATCGGCATTGCTCAAATTTGGCGGCAAATTCTTTATGTGTTTTCCATCAGAGCGATTAAGCGAAGCATTCTGTGCGCTCAGTGAAGCTGTTTTGGAACCAAAGAGATTGAGATTGGTATGTTCAAAGCCAAGCAAAAGACCGTATCTATGCCTAATAGAGGCAAAGAAGGGCGGAAAGCCGGGTTTAATTATTGAAAATAGCCTTATTGTTTGTAACGAAAATGGAGAATACACGGATGAAGTGAAGCGAATCTACCATATAGATATTGATGAAGGGAGAATGGGATGAGCAGATATACCTGCGAATTAAATATAGAGGAAATGCAGGCGCAGCTTTTAAAATTTATTCCAAATTTATCTGCGTGTGATAATGAAAAATTCATAAAATATTATCAACTGTTAATCGAATGGAATAAGCGCATTAATTTGACGGCAATTACTGATCCACAAGGAGTTGCATCGCGTCATTTCGCAGATAGCCTGTTATCGATATCTATGATACCTCAGGGTGCTAAGGTAATAGATATTGGGACAGGCGCTGGTTTTCCGGGTATTCCGATCAAAATAATGCGGCCGGATATTAAATTGACACTGCTTGATTCGTTAAATAAGCGCATAATATTCTTGAATTCGGTTTTGGATGAGCTGAATATTGAGGCGCATACATTGCATTTGCGTGCTGAAGATGGCGCAAAGCTTAGAGAGCTAAGAGAGAGCTTTGATATTGTGACTTCACGTGCAGTTGCGAATGCATCAAAAATTGCTGAATGGACGGTTCCTTTTGTAAAAGTTGGTGGAAGTTCTTTGCTATATAAAGGACCGGGAATTGAAGATGAGCTGAAGGATGCCGTTGAAATATTTAAAAAATTGCATGTTAATATGCAGGTGCATCATTTCAAAAGGGAATGGGGAGATAGATGCATAGTTGAATTAAAAAAATATTAACCATATAGAATGCTGCCCCAAAATAATGGGGCAGGTTAAGATTGAAATTTACTCCTACTCGCTTCTTAAAACTTAATCTTAAACAGATTTTTATAGGTAATTTAGCTGTGGGTATCTTTATTATTTGTATTATCGGAGAAGCACGGGCTATCCGATTTTTTGTTGCCATTCTGTTGCCACGGGAAATGTTTTGTATTCTCTGATTTTCATTTAAGTAACCTCCATATTCATAATAGGGATGGGGATTCTACTATTGTAATCTTATGGGAATACCTCCGTGGAAATTCTATACTTACTCACGAATCGTCAAATGCGCCGTCAAGCAATTCTGATTCTCCACCTTGACAAAACCGGCGGAGCCATACAGCCGAATCGCAGCGGCATTATTCACATCTACCAACAGCATCATGCCCTTTGGCTGATTCATTTCCAATGCTTTCGCCAGCAGCTTTCGGCCATAGCCCCGGCGGCGGTATTCCGGCAGAACGAATAGGTCATAAGGCTCGTTCTCCTCAAAGCAATAGGTCACATCCATATATCCGACCACTTTGCCGTTTTCGATGGCAAGGAAGGTTCGGAACTTCTCCGTGGCAGCGGCTACCTTTTCACCCGTCCAGTACATATCCCGGTTGTGGATGGCATAGTACTGCATTGCATACTGCTCGGAAAACGTCTCTATGCCGGTGGTGTCAACATTCAGACCCGGAGTGCTAAGCAGCATCTTCTGCTGCTCTATATCAAACTCTGCGCTTCTTGCTTCCAGAAGCTCCCGAAGCAGATCATTGCGAGGGTTGAACACAAAGTCGATGTTGTAGTCGCAGAAATTCTCTTCCAGATAGTGCAGCATCTCGCTATATGCATCCCTGTTTCGGGATAACCCCACCAGCATTTCAACATACTTTTCATAGTGAAGTGTTAAAAAAGCAAACAGCCCTATCGGTTCATTGCCTCGATAAACGCCGATGACACGATGCCTGTCCGGGTTTTCGATAGACTTAATCAGGTTGTTTTGGAGCTGCTCCCAGTTACTCAGCACCGGGTCAGAATATTTGGGATCCCCAATGAAGCTCTCTGTAAATGCCCGACACAATTCGTATATTTTTATTTCCCTAATATCCATTACTTTACCTCCCAATTCGCATCCTTTCCCGTAAAACCCATACCATACGCAATGCGGCAGCTTACGTATCCTATAAATGCTGTCCATAGAAACAAATTTGTTTTGGCATAGCTTGACAAGGATGTTAAAACATATACGATTGTTTTTATCAATATTTTATCGCTTGTGGCAAGTTTCTCAATAATAATCAAAAAAGTCTTGTATTACAAGGCTTTTTGGTTACTATGAATCCATTCAAGACTATTCCCACTCAATTGCATCAATGCTTACAAGGTATTGTTCCATAAAATCCATATAATCATCAACCAAGCGCATGAGATAGGTTTTATATTTATCATATTGCTTATTGACTGCATCAATCATGCGCTCATAGATGATTTCTTCATCATAGACATCATCGCCGATCTCATCAAGGTATACAGCATCAAGCGCAAGTAAAGTGGAGATGATAGAGGAAAGCTCCTCATCACTCATAAAGTCAAAATCTCCGGCATTGCGGAATTTTTCAAGGATGAAGCTTTGAGCTTCGTTAATGTTGATATCCATAGGAAATCCTTTCTTTTTATGAAATTACAAATATATTTTGCAATTCCTAATAAACTGATGGTGAAAATTTATTGACCAATATTGAAAGATCCAGACAAAGCTTAAATAACAATATCAAATTCAACTCCGGGAAGCCTGGCACTGAATCTATTATTGAAGCTGTCCTTTGATGATACGGGGGATGCACCGACCACGATCACATGGATGTTATGGGCATATGCAAAATTGACAAGAGCATCAATAACATCATTCTCTCTGAGTATCGTTAGTTCAGCACCGGCACCCTTTGCAATATTATAAAGATAATTAATAGCATCGGATTCATCGCTTGATCCAAGGAAGTTCTTTCCCTCAGGCACACAGTGAACCACATAAAGTTTTTGTTCATTGGTTAGTCTATTCATTCCATGAATAACCAGCCGTTCGCAGGAGCGTTGGCCGGTAACGCAAACCATTAAGCCTTGCGCACTTCTCTCTTCATCGTGAGTGATTGAGGAAATATCATTATTCAATTTTTTCATCGTTATTTCTCGTTTCTATCCAAAAAATGGATTAGTTTCTACTGCTGCTATATTGATGGTTGAGCAGCATTTCCGTTTTTTCGGGCATATCATGAGCTTTATAGCTTTTGAGCTGCTCAATGATCTGCTCCGGAGTGGCTGCAACTGTGAACAATTCCATAAAAGCTGGATGGGTGAATCCATCTGCAACGCAGCGCTCAAATTGCTCTATGATTGCATCATAATAGCCTGAAAGATTTGCAATGATTATTGGCTTTGAATGATACCCCAATTGCTTGAGAGTAAGCACCTCCATCAGCTCTTCAAGGGTGCCAAAGCCCCCAGGTAAAGCAATAAAACCGCTGCTCAATTCTTCCATCAAAGCTTTGCGTTCATGCATGGTCTTTGTTTCTATGCGTTCAGTGCAGAATTCAAAATAAATACCTGGTTTATTAAGTTTTTCGGGAATCACGCCAATGATTTCTCCATTTTTGAGATGGACGCCGCGCGCGCAGGCTCCCATTAATCCGCTTGTTCCTGCACCAAATACAAGTCCAAAGCCATTTTCTGCAAGAAGAATGCCCAACTCATAAGCAAAATCCTTACTTGCCTGTGGTATCTGTTCACTTGATGCACCGAATACGCAAATGCGGCTGCGGTCTTGAAGAAAATCAGATTTCATAAATATAGATCCCCTTTTTTTTACCTGAGCCTATTATACCATTTTTATTGTTAATTGGAAATGAACTTTTTGCATCATTTATGAATATTTAATGTTTTTTTGCGGAAAGGGAATGGAGAAAATGTGTTTTATCATTCAAGTAGATATAAGAATAAAATTATCAAGCAAAATGAATTGTTAATATATGTTGACATTTACCGATACATCTGCTATCATACCTGCGACAGAGTAGGTGACAGCGAGTTTTTCACAAGTGTTGAGGATACAGGGAGTTGATCCTCAAACGAAAACTCAGTCAGGCGGATGCGCAAATACCGAACAGGGCTGCGCAGCACCGATATCAGAGCCGGCATACGGCAATGCTGATTCGGTTCCGCAATGACGGAGGTTGCTGTGCCGTCACCGCATCCCGCTGTTACAATATTGGGCAATTGCATATAACGATTGGATCAGGTATTAAATAGAGTTGAATAACTCGTTGTGATATTTAGATTTAAAAGATTTTGTTTTGCCCGGGTAACAACGAATGCTCTAGTTAGGAGGATTCGATTTTTTATGGAAAAAAACCAGACAGCAGTCAAAAGACGTACTGCACCATCCAGAGAGGTTTTCAAAAACCCATTCAACGCACGTTATTGGCAACTTTCGTTTAACGAGCTCACAAGCATCCGCACTCTTGTGCTTGCGGCAATTATAATTGCTATTCGTGTAGTCATCAAAAATTTCCGTATACCGATCATGCCGCCGGCGCTTTATTTTGGATTTGATTTCCTGATAAATTCAGCCGGATCAATGATTTATGGTCCTATAGTTGCTCTGCTCGTTGGCGCGGTCAGCGACACCTTGGGAGCGGTGCTTTTTCCGATTGGACAATATTTCTTCCCATTTATAGCGGTAGAAATGCTTAGCGGATTTATCTTTGCATTGTTCCTATATAGGCAGCAGCTTTCAACCTTGCGCGTAATGCTTTCGCGCTTAACCGTTGTCGTGATCTGCAATTTTATTGTCAATCCCCTTATCATGACGTGGTTTAATAATGTTTTTTATAATGCACCCTATGAATTTATCACAATTGCAAGGGTTGCAAAGAATACAGCACTGTTTCCGCTTGAATGTGTTCTGCTTGTATTATGGCTTGGCGCATTAAATGCGGCAACTTATAAACTTGGGTATACCCATTGCAAACCGAAAACACTGAAAATTACAATAAAGCATATAATTTCTCTTATTCTTGCCCTTATCATAAGCGTTGCTGCAATAATAGGATATGTATTCTATAAGAGGCAATCAGATTCTGAAAAGGAGATAGGGAAAGCCTTTGGTGGGTCTGAGAAAATCGATTTGATAGTCAAGCGAGAAAAGACAGAGGATGGAA
Source organism: Christensenellaceae bacterium Phil7 (assembly GCA_001940845.1). Classification (GTDB taxonomy): domain Bacteria; phylum Bacillota; class Clostridia; order Christensenellales; family CAG-138; genus PeH17. The sequence goes on along the minus strand of MSGV01000043.1, from coordinate 51,796 downwards.
CCTTTTATGTAGGCACTTTCACTTCGGAAGATGGAAGAAGCATAACTTTGCACTATGATCCGACAACGAAGATAATGAGTGAGCGTAGCGACCAGATCTTAGAAAGCGTTGCAAGTGCTGTTTCGGTTGAAAAGAAAAAGTTGGATTATGCAAATATCACCTTTATTTTCCCGGAGAGCAGCTCCAATGCTGAATTTGGCTGGATATATACCTTCACGGATAAGGAGCGCAAGGAGCTGAAACTCGAGTTTTCGTCCATTGTATTTGATGGAAACTCGATAAATAAAATTGAAGATTCGGGCTCGGATGAGCTTGAATAAAAATATTTCGGGCATGGCTTGCCATGCCCGTTTCGCCTTTTTTATGGAAATAATTCCTTATGAATCCTGCTTTAGCTTCATCAGTTCAAGAAGCGAGCGCACATCGATATTGAGTTCTTTGCTGCAAACATGAATGATTATGGACTCAATGGCGGCCCAGGTCAGAGTCATGCATGCCAAAAAGAGATAGATATTAATCATGGCGTCATTGACAAATAAATATACCAGTGGAAAGGCAAATGCAATCAATCCCATGCTTTTTCCAACCAATGTGTGCGGAAAGCAGAAATGTCCATATTTGATTCTTGCAATGATGCCGGATATCAGGAATAATATTGCCGCCGCTATAAGCCAATAAATCGCCCACTTTGGCAGTATTTGTGCGGAAAGCATCGCATGAAACAGAGCAAGGTACATCACAACATCTCCTGCGGTATCCAATTGTGCACCGATCACAGTCGTATTTTTCGTTGCCCTTGCAATGGGTCCATCAATAAAATCCGTTAAGCCGCAGATTAAATATAAAGCATAAAAAGCTTTTGAAAGAGGTTTAACGAAAAATAAAGCAATTCCCATTGCTATCCTCATGCTTGTTATAATATTTGCAGCATATTTCTTCATTGGTATTCCTCTCTACTCATATCTATTTGCAGAAAGAGCCCTTGCTATCCGAATTAAAGAAGGGAGTTCTTGTCTATGATAATCATAGTCAAAAAGAATATTTAAACCTTATCTGCAGGATTTATTATGATTCTAACAAAAATAATCAAAGGCTCAACTCCCAAATCAATGAAAGAATGGTATAAAAAATATATAATTAATTTCCAGAGCCAAATTTATGCATGTGAAGAGACCTTTAAAAAAAATCTACTTGAAATTCTCCAAAATATGCAGTATACTCTTATTGTTGTGATATAGCTTACAACGAATAATTTAATTTCTATTAGGAGGAAGAGTCTATATGAAATTTTCTCGTACTATTAATGCTGCAATTGCTATGCTGCTAAGCATCATTATGGCTGCCGCCTGCATGAGCTGTACTAAAACCGGAAGAGGTAAGGATACTCCGGAAAACAATATGCTGAAAGAATATCCGGAGGTTGTTGAATTTAATAAAAATAGCGTTGTTCCGGAACTGATGGGAACACCGCGCAGCGAAATAGGAAATGGTTATGAATGCAGAGGCGGAGTTATCGATCATAGTGAGACTTATATTTCGTCTGATAATGTTGATGTTACCTATACTCTTGGCACTCGTGAGATGCATTATGAGAATGATCAGCCCGCAGATGAGCTTTATGTTACAGGAATCCGTGTACGTACTCAGGATAAGAAGATTGAGACAATAAACGGGAAACGTATTGTGACTTATATAACGGATAAGCAGATAATGGGTGCTGAGGTAGGAATGAATTATGAGAAAGCAGGGGAAAAGCTTAGCCGCTTCGGTTATGAGCTCATTTATGAAGAAAAACCCATAAGCAGCCTTCCAGGTAGTCTTGAGATCTCATATCGCAAGGGGATAATAATTATTTCTCTCGCAGTTGAATCAGGTGGGGATGTTTCATCTATCAATGCATGGATTCCTTATGATACGGGTAAGATTGATGAGATACTTAATAATTCGCATCTGCCGGCAGATCTAGGGCTCGTCTATAATTGCTATGCGAGCAAAGACCCTGTTTTTACTTACTATATGAAGAATGAGGATGCAACTGCGCGTGTATATAAGGCTGAGGATGGCAGTGTCGCGGTTTTGCATGGATATCCGGATGCTTCTGACTATATTATGTGCGCACAGGTCACATTCTGTGATCCGAAATACGATATCGATGGTGCAGTAGTTGGCAGTACATTTAAGGAATGCATTGACAAACTTACTTCTGCAGGCTGGACGCTATATAAGGATGGCAGAACACTGACCAAAGGTGAATTGACAGTAAAATTATTTGACGTCAAAACACTTGAATTCAATGAAAATCCGGATATAGTTGGAGAAGATAGCAAGATAGTCACTTTCATCCGTGTGTTCTTGCCATCTCCCAGCAGGATGGAGCGTCTTAATTCAGATAAATAGGAATCCTGTTTAAATCGATCCTCTATCGGTTGATAGAGGATCGATGGATGCTTTTTGCTATAACTTATCCACAGTATTCTCTTATTTTGTGGATAAGTTTTTGAGTTTTTGAAGTTAACGTTTTAACATGAGCGCGTGGTGGCGCTATTCAAAAGAATGTCTGATATTCATAAAATTACTTTAATAATTTACATGACGATGTCGGTTATCGGTTTTATATTCATGGGTATGGACAAGCGTCGTGCAAAGAGAAAAGAATGGAGAATACCGGAATCGACTCTATTTCTGATAGCAATTTTGGGTGGTGGACTAGGCTCAACCATTGGTATGTTTGCCTTTAGGCATAAGACGAAACATTGGTATTTCCGTATCTTCTTTCCTTTATTTGCAACCATTCAAATCCTTCTTCTATCTGTGATCTGAAATCACTTATTCATGATATCCATTGCCAACTTATACATTTTATTTTTTGGCTTTTCAAATGAAAATGAAGCGATTTTTGCGGCATCACCGGTGGAACAACCGGCATCGAGGAGCATTTCTATCAGTTTCTCGGCACGCTCTGTCGTTTCTTCGCGTTTTTCACTGCCTGCAAGCACTATAATGCATTCACCTTTCGGGGGATTATCAGCATATTTTGCTGCAAGCTCACTCAAAGTCTCTCGAATGGTTTCCTCATAGTATTTGGTAAGTTCACGCACAAGAGCAGCAGGTCTGTTGCCAAGTTTATCATGGAGCTCTGCGATCGTTGCGCCGACTCTCAATGGACTTTCATAGATGACAATTGTTGAGTTGATCGCTTTTAATTGTTCAATAATCTCATTTCGATCGGCTCCGCTGCGCGGAAGAAAACCGCAAAAGTAGAACTTATCGGTTGGCAGGCCTGATTGTATCAATGCCAACAAGGCTGCATTTGCACCGGGCAATATCTCAAATGGAGCATTATTTTGTATAAAATGCTGAATAAGTCGTTCTCCGGGATCGGAAATGCATGGCATTCCTGCATCAGAGATGTATGCTATTGGCATTCCGGAACAAACTTTACGATAAAGCTCTGATGCACGCTGCTCTTCGTTATGTTCATGGCAGCTGTGCAGGGGCTTTTTTATATGCAGCGCATTTAAGAGTTTCAAGCTATTGCGAGTATCCTCACAATAGATCTCTGCGACCGCGTTTAAAACCATAGCGGCGCGAACTCCAATATCACCGAGGTTGCCTATCGGAGTAGGCACGAGGTAGAGCTTTGGCGGCAGGATCAGACCGCTGCTTTGAGCAGCGACAGCATCAAATATTTCTTCCAAGGGTGCGGAACCCTGTTTTTCTTCAATTGATTCACACTTTGCCATTATTATCTTTCCTCGGATTCTCCATTGATTTAAGTATTATCATCAGCACACTGATATCTGCGGGCGATACGCCCGAGATCCTGCTCGCCTGCCCTATATTGGCTGGGCGAATAGCTGTAAGTTTTTGCCGCGCTTCGATTCGGAGTCCATCGATATTATAATCCATATCGGGCGGCAGCAGTAAGCTCTCCTGTTCTTCAAACCTTCGGATCTGCTCTGCCTGTTTTTCTATGTAACCTGCATATTTGATTTCGACCTCCGCCTGCTGTGTGGCAGGGCAGGGGGATATCTCCAAAAGCTCATAATGATACAAACCAAACAGGTCACTGTAGCTAACATTACTCCTTTTTAGAAGATCTTCAAGCTTTATTGCCGTTCGTACCGGCGTTTCGCCTTTAGCCTCCAGCATGGAATTTAGCTGTTCACTCGGCTGCACACGTTTTTCCAACTGTTTTTTAATCAATTCAATGGTGGATTTTTTTTCTTTAAGGCGAATCGCTCGGTCATTTGAAATAAGGCCTGTACGCATTGCTTGCTCGGTAAGCCGCAAATCTGCATTATCCTGCCGAAGTGCAAGCCTGTATTCTGCTCTGCTCGTCATCATGCGATAGGGTTCATTGGTACCTTTAGTCACAAGATCATCAATTAGTACGCCTATATAGGCATCACTGCGGCGCAAAGTGAATGGGGGCTCGCCTTTCACATAGAGCGCAGCATTGATGCCGGCTATAAGTCCCTGAGCGGCTGCTTCCTCATAGCCGCTTGATCCATTTAGCTGACCGGCAAAATAGAGTCCTGCGATCCGCTTTGAGCCGAGCGTCAGGTTTAATTCCGTTGGGTCGATACAATCATATTCTATCGCGTAGCCATAACGGGTTATTTCACAATTCTCCAGGCCTGGTATAGTACGGAGGGCACTTCGCTGAATATCCTTTGGCAGACTTGTGGAGAAGCCCTGGACATACATCTCATCTGTTGAATTTCCTTCAGGCTCGATAAAGAGCTGATGCCTATCCTTGTCTTTGAAGCGTACAAGCTTATCCTCTATCGATGGACAGTAGCGCGTTGGAGCAGCGTGGATTTTTCCGCTATACATCGGCGATCTAGTTAAATTATTCAGGATTATTTCGTGAGTTTGAGCATTCGTATATGTCAGATAACAATCCCTTTGCTCCTGATAAAGCTCATTCTTCATAAATGAGAAGGGGAGCACTGGAACGTCGCCGTGCTGTACTTCCATCTTGGAGTAATCGATGCTTCGGCCGCTTATACGAGGTGGAGTACCGGTTTTAAAGCGTCGGAGCTCAAACCCGAGCTTATTAAGTGAAGCTGATAGACCATTTGAGCGTATCAAACCAGAAGGTCCCTCATCGCGACTGAGGGATCCGACATGAATTCGGCTCTGAAGATATACTCCTGTACAGATAACTACCGCTTTGCATGAATACTCGATTTCACCGGAGCAAACAATGCCGGTTATTCGGGAATTGCTGGTGATCAAACGTATACATTCATCCTGCCTTATCGTCAGATTCGCTTCATGCTCAAGCACCATCTTCATGTATAGGTGATATTTATGCTTATCTATCTGAGCCCTTGGTGAATGCACTGCTGGCCCCTTCCCAAGATTGAGCATTCGCATTTGAAGCAGCGTTTCATCGGCAGCTTTACCCATTTCACCGCCAAGTGCATCGATCTCACGAACGAGATGTCCCTTGCTTGTGCCTCCGATTGCTGGATTACATGCGCAGAGGGCTATGGAATCGAGATTTAAGCAAAGGCATAGGGTTTTTTGTCCCATTCTTGCACATGCCAGCGCCGCTTCAACGCCGGCATGACCAGCTCCAATGATGATAATTTCAAAGTTTTCCATACTCATACCAATCGATCGATTTCAAATTCTGCATCATTTTTTATTACCAGCCCGCTTAACTCCATCAATGTTTCAGGATACTGCGGAAAAACTAATTCAACAGAGGCCAGACGCAATCCGGTCTTATTCTTTCTATTCAAAATTCTATCGCCATATCGATCATCGCCTACGATTGGACATCCGATATGAGCAAGGCTTGCTCTGATCTGGTGGGTCCGACCGGTCACTAGTGAAAGTTCAATGATGCTGGTTGTTCCATTTGAGCTTAGAACACGATAATCGGTGATCATATTCATAGAATTTTTGATCGGTTGATCGTATACTTGAATTCGAGCTTCCTCAGAATTCTTTATTGCATAAAGCGTTAGCCTTCCGCTATTATTTTGGGGCTGTCCAAAGCACTCGGCATGATAGATTTTACGTATTTTTCTTTGGCCGATCAACCTTGCAAGCTCCATTTGTATTGACTTATTTCTTGCGAACATTATCAGCCCATGTGTTGGAACATCCAGCCTATGGACAGGATATATGCGCTGATCGTTCATGGCGTTTAAGAGAAGCATTTCAACAGTTGCCTCATCATTGTCTTTTGTATCGCGATCCGCCTCTGTGCAGCCTATACCGGCATTTTTATTGACAACGATCAGGTTTTCATCGATATAGCGCATACGAATTCCCCAGCTCAGTGCTGATAATTCATTCGAAAATTTTGTCCATGCCCCTCCGGTTGGAATGCTCGTGAATGTCATCGCTGTTTTCAGCGTCGGATGTTCTATAGTCAGGCTATATGCATGCAGCGCAATTTGCTGACCAACCTTTGCAGACAAATTATAACGCTGATCGCCATAAATTGGGCAGCCAATATTTGCAAGTTGAACTCGTATCTGATGGTGTCTGCCGGTATGAAGTTCGATATCCATCAAGCTTAGCCCATCTTTTTTCGTTACACATGCAAAATCCAGGCTTGCTTCCTTCGCTCCAGGTGTATCTTTTTTGACGATCCTGGTTAGATTGCAGCCGTCTTCCCTTATAATGTGATCGCGCAGATGACCATAGTCCTTCGGATTTCCGGTTACAATGGCCGCATATTTCTTTTTCGCTGTCTTTTTTTTGAAGTTGTCGGTAAGCCGAGCCGCCGCTTTGCTCGTTCTGGCAAACACAATTACTCCGCCTACGGGTCTGTCAAGTCGATGAACCATTCCGAGATAGACCTCTCCGGGTTTCTCATATTTTTTCTTTATATACGCCTTTGCAAGCGAGAGCAGATCCATGTCGCCTGATTCATCAGCCTGCACGGGCATATTGACCGGCTTTTCGCATACCAATAGGTGATTATCTTCGTAAATTACTTTTAAATTCATTTTATTGGTTCTCTATACCATCGTGCAGTGCAGCCACAGGGCAGTACGAGGGAATTATTCGTTATTGGGATACCGATTTCCTGAGCTTCAATCTTACCTCCACGATTTCCTAATGCTATTTTCAATACATTCTTCAGAACCGAAGGCGCCAATCCGGTTGTGTATGAGTTGATTATAAAGAATCCGGCATCATTGCTTAAAAGATCAACGCACTGGCTGACAAGGGGGAAGAGCCCATTTTCAATTCTCCACATCTCTCCATCAGGACCCCTGCCGTAACTCGGCGGATCCATCAAAATCCCCTCATATTCACGACCGCGTCTTTTTTCTCGCTGAACAAATTTCATAACATCATCAACAATAAAGCGAACAGGCCTATCGGAAAGACCGGATTCGGCAAGATTGCTTTTTGCCCATGAAACCATACCTTTGGCCGCATCAACATGCACTACTTCAGCTCCTGCGGCAGCAAGCGCACAGGTTGCACCGCCCGTATAGGCAAAGAGATTGAGAACGCGGAAGGGTCTTCCGGTTATTTTACGATGATTTTCAACCGTTTCACGCATGAAGTCCCAATTGATCGCCTGCTCGGGGAATAGACCTGTGTGTTTGAATCCGGTAGGGCGCACAATAAAGCGAAGATCTTTATATGAAATGATCCAGCTTTCAGGGAGCCTTCTATAAAAATTCCAATTTCCTCCTCCTGCGCTTGAGCGAATATAATGTGCATCCACATTTTTCGCTTGTTTCATGGGCCAAATTGCCTGCGGATCAGGACGGAGCAGCAAAGCATCTCCCCAACGCTCCAGCTTTTCATCATTGCCGGCATCGATTATTTCATAATCCTTCCAACCATCTGCAAGATACATATCAGCTCTCCATTATCAGCATATCAAACAGATTCATGAGTTCTTCTTTAGAGTAATATTCTATAACAATCTTCCCCTTTTCTTCATTGCCTTTAAATCGAACCTTTGTGCCAAAATGCTCGGTAAGGCGCTGCTGTGCATTTTTGAGTTCATTGGTAATAGCTGAATTGCGGACAGTAGCTTTTACATCCTTCGCTTCCGCATCATCTTCAGAGGTGTTTTTTGTTTGAACTTTTTTTACTAGAGCCTCTGTTTCGCGTACAGAGAGCCTATTTTCAACTATGAAGTCAGCTAGCTCAATTATATCATCGGGGTTATCAAGACCGGCAAGAGCCCTGGCGTGACCTGCGCTTAGCTTGTTATCACGTATCATGAGCTGAACCTCTTCGGGTAGGGTTAAGAGGCGCAACGCATTTGCAATTACTGGGCGACTTTTTCCAAGCCTGTTAGCGAGTTCCTCCTGAGTCAGACCATAACCTACCATGAGTTCCTTTATTGCTGCGGCTTCTTCTACTGGATTTAGATCCACTCTCTGTAGGTTCTCTATGAGTGCTACTTCTTGCATTTCACGATCATTCATATTTTTGATGATCGCCGGTATTTCAGTTAAACCTGCCAACCTGGCGGCACGAAATCTCCTTTCACCGGCAATTATGCGGTATCTATTGGCAACCTTTTTCAGAAGAATTGGCTGCACAACCCCATGGGATTTAATGCTTTCTGCAAGTTCTGAAATCTTGTCTTCATCGAATGAGACACGCGGCTGTGCGCTGTTATTATCGATAAGATCGAGTGAAATATTTTGAACGGTATTTTCAACCGTTTCACTGTAACTGCCAAGTAGAGCATCCAGTCCTCTGCCCAACGCCATCATCCTTCACCTCCGCTATTATTTTGGTTTGTTTCGCTGTTTTCGTCACATATTACAACTTCTTCCGCAAGGCTGCGGTATGCTTTTGCAGCAGAGCATCTTGTGTCATAGAGTGTAATCGGTAATCCAAAGCTTGGGGCTTCGCCAAGTCGTACAGATCGTGGAATGATTGTATCATACACTTTATTGCCAAAGAACTTTTTTACTTCGTCCACTACTTGATTTGAAAGCTTCGTCCTTGCATCATACATGGTCATTACCACGCCTTCAACCTCAAAATTTGGATTTAGATTCTGTTTTACGAGTTTTACTGTATTCATAAGCTGCGAAAGTCCTTCAAGCGCATAGTATTCACACTGTATAGGGACCAGCAGGGTATCCGCTGCATTTAATGCATTCAAGGTTAGTAGGCCGAGCGATGGGGGACAGTCAACAAAAATATAATCGTACATGTGCAGTACGCTTCGAAGAGCATTTTTGAGCTTTTGTTCGCGAGCCATCATGCTTACAAGTTCAACTTCAGCTCCAGCGAGTTCAATTCTGGATGGGATTAGATGCAATGTAGTGATCTTTGTTCTGATAATGGTTTTTTCCGTCTGAATTCCATTAATCAGTGCATCATAAACACTGTACTTGCAGTTATCCTTATCAATTCCGAGTCCACTTGTAGCATTTCCCTGTGGATCTACATCGACTAGCAGCACCCTTTTACCGCGTTGTGCGACACAGGCAGCAAGGTTGACAGCCGTTGTAGTCTTTCCAACTCCACCTTTTTGGTTTGCTATAACTATGATTCTTGCCATGGTTTTCTCTCTTTCTCTCAGCCAATGAGTTTCACATGCATATTATACAACGAAAAACCGAGCTTTGCAATGCAAAAACTCGGTTAATTAGTATTTATGTTCATTTTTTTAATAAATCTTGGTGTTTCACGTGAAACATTCCTCTGGCATTCTATTCTATAATAGTACCAAGACCATCATCTGTTACTCCGATGCAGTGAGGCACATAATCGATAATGCTTTCATTGAAACAATAGTTAACATCTTCTACAAAGCTCTCTCCAAGGCTCATCAAATATTTTCCATGAAATGTTTCGCGTACATTGAGCTCTCCGCGTTCCATAAGCCGATAGGCTTCCATACTAAGTATTGCAGCATCCGTATGCACGTTATCAGATGAAATACGTTCAAGGTCGGAGACTATTGCTCCGGCACTAATAACATCATCGGCAGAAACTTCTCCGCCGGTTCCGGCACAGACGATCAATACATCATTACCCAGTTCATTGGCCAATTTTGCAACAGCTAGATGATTGATATGCGCAGCTATTAAGGTTATCGCAGAATCCCGAATACCAGAAATTGCCCGTGATCCATTTGTTGTGGACATTATAACCGTCTTTCCTGAAACATGCGCTGTATCATATTGAAGCGGGGAATTACCTACATCGTAACCTTCGATTGGCAGAGCTCGTCTTTCACCGCCAAGCACGCAATTCTCCCTGCCAAGCCTTTCGGCATAGCTGCGGGCTTCTTCAACACCGGCAAAAACTGTTACACATTTTGCATGATTATTGAGTGCGGTGATTATGCATGAGGTACAGCGCAATACGTCTATTACGATTACGGTTGCATTCTTTGTCTTGCTGCTTGGAATATCATCTCTATAATTTACTACATCTATTTTCATAATGCACTCCTTATAATTTCTTCAACCGTATTATTGCACTAAGATGATTAAAAATCAAGATGTATCTCGTTATTTCACATCATTTTGATAAGAAAAATTGAGGCAATTGTGCCCACAATTCCGCTCAGTAATGCGACTGGCAGGGCATACCTGCTTTTTTTTATATCAACACTCCCACAATATAGGGCAAGCGTATAAAAAATCGTTTCAGTGGAACCAACTATGGTGGATGCGGCTCTGCCAATGAAGCTGTCTGAGCCATGAATCATCAGTGTGTCTTGAAGCAGAGCAAGACTTGCACTGCCGGAGAATGGACGTAAAACCATTAGTGTTACCAATTCTGTTGGTATACCAAGCTTATTTAGCATTGGTGCAAGAAAGGTTGATAATAGATCCATTGCTCCAGAACGTCTGAACAGATTGATTGCAATAAGCATTGCAGCGAGGTAGGGGAGCACCTTTATTATTGTAGGCAGTGCCTCGGCAGCCCCCTCTGCAAAGGCTTCGTACGGATTTATGCCTTTTATATGGGCATATACGAACAATGCAGCAATGAGCAGAAGCAAAATAATTTCAACGGCACTCATGCTTAGAAATCCTTTCAAATAATTTACAAAGCATTATAGCAGCGACTGCAGAAATAATTGATGATATCAGCGTTGGAAGGATTATTGAATTTGGGTTTTCCGATCCGCAGGCGGATCTAATGGCGATAACCGATGTGGGAAGCAATTCAACGGCTGAGGAATTCAGCGCGAGGAACATGCAGATATTGTTCGATGCAATTCCTCTTTTTGTTTGTTCACCGCCACCTTCATACAATTTTTTCATGGCATCTAAACCAAAGGGAGTTGCTGCATTGCCGAGTCCAAAAAAATTTGCTGCCAGATTAAGAGTAATGGGGGCCGCCGCTGCCCCTACATTTGGCATCAGTTTGCGAAGCGGAGCCTCTACCTTTGATGCGAGTGCATCGATTAGACCGGAGCGTTTTGCAACATTCATTATTCCAAGCCATAGCAAATATGAACCGGCAAGCGAAAGCATGAGTTCGACTGCTGAGTTTGCGCCTTCAAGCATGTAGTTGAGAGCGTTAGCACTATTCCCGGTGTATATGCAGCAGGAAAAGCCAAGGATTAGCATTATTGTAATTACATAACCAAGCATATTGAATTTTATGATGTTGATAGAATTAATATGCTTTGGAAGGAATGTTTCACGTGAAACAAAAAGAGGACGTCTAATACGTCCTCAAAGCAATGCATATGAAGTTCATCCAATTAAGGCAGTACGCACATAATTTTCTAGCATAAGTATATCATCATTGTTCACTTGTTTAGCTGTTTTTCCTTGAGCAAACAATGAATTTCCACCGCCCTTGCCATTCAGTGCAATATTAACTGCATCACAGAGCTCTCGCATACTGAGTTTGATTCCGGAGGAACATACCATGCGATAATCAGTACCGGATTTAGTTGTACAAAATAGCAGTGCTATGAGTGGATGAACGGCATTTTTTATCAAAAAATCCGAAAGCATTTTAAGATCAACTGGAGCAAGATAGTCCAAAAGCTTCACGATATAGTCGATAGAATTGACATTGGCGGCAGAGGAAAGCAGTCGTTCCCCTAAAAGCTCGGAAATAAGCCGTGACTTTATTTTAAGCTCCAACTTACAGGAAGATAACTCGGTTTGAACCTTTTGAACTGCGTTCGGAAGCTCATCGCGAGATGTGGAAAACCTTCTTGCGAGCGAGGTCAATTCTGTCTGCTGGGAAATGGCGTGCCTAATAGCTCGATCCCCACAAGCGAACCAGATGCGGGTTCCTCCCTTATATTTCTGCGAATCGGTGATGAAAATAGCTCCGACTTCGCCTGTTCGAGCAAAATGCGTGCCGCAGCAGGTACATGAATCAATATTTCCTCCATCGATATAGACAATACGAATATCCTCGGTGGAACTGCTGAGCTTATCAGCCATTTTGCGTAATTGTCTTGATGCAGCTTCAGTGCCGTTGACAAGCTCCGTGGTTATGGGAAGGTTTGCACGAACAGCCCTATTTGCAGAAACTTGGAGCTCACTAAGCTGTGAATCGTTAAGAAATAGATCGAAATCAACGGTGCAATAATCAACAGCCATGTGAAAACCAATATTTTTAGCATTAAAAAGCTTGCTGGCCAGTCCGGATAGAATATGTTCACCAGTATGCTGTGCGGTATGATCAAGTCTGGATGCAATGTCAAGCCGAAGCTTTATTTGACTTCCGACTTCAAATGGAGTGCTGCAAAAATGCATAGTGCGGCCATCAATTGTCTTTGCAAAGAAGATCTCCGCATCATCAATAAAGCCTTTATCGGATAGCTGTCCACCGCCTTCCGGAAAAATAATACTTTGATCAAGAGCAACAGCGTATCCATTTTCAGTTTTTTCGCAGAATAGAACGGTAGCTGTACACTCGGTCAACATAGGATGCATGTAGTAGAGTTCCATAAATACCTCACAAGCTCAATTAAATCTCAATACAAATACCATGGGGGTCAGTCCACCGGCTTCGGTGCGCTCAGTTTTTAGAATTTCAAGATATGACCGTTCACGAATAAGCTTCTTCAATAAGGTGAATTCCATGGTATAAAGAACGGCAATACCTCCACGGCGGAGAAGCAAAGGAAAGCGATCGAGAAGTCCTGTATAGAGCCTTTCACAGCCGGAGTGAGTTCCAACTCGATTGCCAAATGGCAAGTTACAGATGAGTTCGTCATAAAGCCGCTTGGATTCAAAGCGAAGGATATCATTACATATAAATTTTGCCTGCTTAATTCCATGGCGTGCAGCTATATCAGCATTGATGCGCGCAGCATCAATGGCGGTATGCGCAATATCAACACCTGTGAGCGAAGCACAGGGGGCCATAAGTCCGCGTTCAAATAGGAGAGTGCCGCAGCCGCAGCAGGGATCTATGACACGAGCATTCAAAGTCAAATACTCTTCAGCAAGGCGAAGCACTGCTGCTGCTGTAGCCGGATTCATTGAAGCCGCAATGGTCTCTTTACGATAAAAAAAACGCTCATCGTTGACGGTATAAAGTTTAAGGTAGATACGCGATGCATTGCCCGCAACAACTATGCGGAGTTCTATCTCATAGTTGGATGGTGCATTCACAATGGTTTCATCATCAATGAGATTGCGGATTGCACGTTTATAGGCGGTACGATCCGCAATTTCTCCTTCAAGCTCTATACGATAACGATAAGGCGGCTTTCCCTCATGTGTTGCTTGCATGAATTTTAAAATAAACTTCTTTGAGATTTCAGCAACGGTATCGGGATTTTCGCTGACGCCTCTGCTGATCAGAAAGAGTGCCTCTGAGAAACAGCGAGCATTGAATAAAGCGGAATAATCGGATGTCTTGACGGAAAGGCTGCTGCGATGGATATTAAATGCATCGAATCCAAGATCATCGAGTTCTGATGCAAGCTGCTCGCTCAATCGGTCAGGGGCAATAAGCTCTATTTCATATGCACGATCAAGTCTTTTAAAGGTATGCTTCTCATACTTTATGGCAGTTACACGAGCAAGACGAAGCGCCTCCAATTCCTCCTCATAATGTTTTTCTTCTGATACGTCGATGGGAGGCACTGGTTGATAAGCATCAAGAGCTAACTGCGCTTGTTCACCACCAATCGTACCAAGTGCAAGCAGGAGGGAAGGGCGAACGTATCGTTGTTCCTCTATATGTAAACGCGCAATAAGCAGCTGAGCATCCTCGTCGCTTCGAGTTAATTGTCCAATCAAACGTGCGGAGTTGCGGCGAAGCTTTGGTGAATCAGCCGAAAGTCCATTTCTGACAGCAGGCAGAATATCCGGGTTGCTGCTAAGCCTAATGAGCAGATTACGGCTTTTAATAAGGCGAATGAGCAGCGCAGAGCCGATTCCTTCTTCAATAAATAGCTTTGTAGTCTCATCAAGCAGTGCAAATTTATCGAGCCTGGGATCGTTTGCGAGAAGACTTGGACCGTTTGCCTTCTCAAGTGTAGTTTTTATTGTTTCGCGATCTGGTTTTTTTAACATAAAGAATCTCCAATTGGAATAAAATTTCAAAAGTTTGGTACAGCTCTATCGCATTTCAGCGGAGCGCAATTTGATAAGCGCATGGCGGTATGTATCAGGCGGTTCGGCATGGAATATCATCCATTCTCCAGTACGTGGATGGCGAAGCCGAAGCTCGCAGGCGTGCAGTGCTTGCCCGTGAAAGCCCAAGCTGTTTCGGCCGCTGGAATAGACATCATCGCCCACAAGGGGATGATTGATGTATGACATATGTACACGAATCTGATGCGTTCGCCCGGTTTCAAGCTCGATGCGCAGAAGAGTCATGTCACCAAAACGCTCAATTACGTTCCAGTGAGTAATGGCATCGCGACCATCAGGAACAACAGCCATGCGTTTTCTATCAATTCTATGGCGGCCAATAGGAGCGGAAATCGTTCCGGAATCTTCATGGAAATTTCCGATGCAGAGAGCCATATATACGCGCTGTATGCTATGAGTCTTGAGCTCTGAAGAGAGAAAAGCATGTGCAAAATCATTCTTTGCGACAACCAAAAGCCCAGATGTATTCTTATCGATTCGATGTACGATGCCGGGACGCAGCTCACCACCTATGCCGGATAAATCCTTAATATGATACATCAGTGCATTAACCAGAGTACCGCTGGGATTGCCGGGAGCCGGATGAACAACCATTCCAACGGGCTTGTTGATAACAACTATGTCTGAATCCTCATAGACTACGTCGAGAGGAATGTTTTCAGCAGCAAGCTCAATATTATGAACGGCAGGCGGAGTAATGGCGATTATATCGCTTTTTTTTAAGGATGAACTTGCCTTGACAAAGTTTGAATTAACAGTAATAGCACCGTTTTCTATAAGACGCTGAACGGCGGATCGTGTAAAACCCGTATGCTGAGCAACATAGCTATCAAGTCTTTTTGCATCAGCATCAGCATGGAGTTTAATTGGTGCTTGACCGGAGGTTGAATCCAGATCATCAATAAGCTCAATGTCATCATCGAAAATTGGCAGGGGGGAAGAACTTTTATTTGACATTCTGATCCGTCCCGTTTTCCCGCCGCATTTTTCGCTTTAAGCTTCGCTCTGCGTCCTCTTCTTCAAGCAGCTTAATGAAATCTCGACCCTGCCGGGTTAAAAGAAGACTAATTATAAGAAGTATTGCACCTGTTGTAACGCACGCATCCGCAATATTGAATACGGGAAAATCAATAAAATCAAAAGCAATAAAATCTCTCACATAGCCAAGGAAGAGCCGATCAATTAGATTCCCTATTGCGCCGGAGAGAATAAGCGTCAATGAAAGCTGGACAAGCTTCGGTATTGTACGGTGGCGGCGAATCATGAAGTATAAAAGGAATGCGGTCAACAGAATTGTGACAGCAATAAAATAAAATCTGGCATTTTTGAGCAAGCCCCAAGCCATGCCGGTGTTTCTGCAGTATTCAAATCGAATTAGTTTCGGGATAAATTCAATCGTCGAACCGACTTCGCCAAGCATTTCAACGGCAAGCGATTTTGATAGCTGATCCATAGCAACAAAGAAAATAAAAATCCCTATAAATATATAAGTCATAGCATAGCTCCCAAGTAAAACTTCATTATAATAATACAACAAATAGAGCAGAAAAGCAAGCGAAATACGCAAATTATGGACTTTTTGTTAAATTTCCAATAAAACATTGACTTTTTAATTAGCCGTAGTAAAATATACATATAAGGCTATCTATTGCTGTCTGCCAAAGGGCAGATGGATTTTAATTAAAGTATTTATAATGAAAAGAAGGAAGATGGATGAAAAAAATATTAATTTTTCTTCTATGCACGATGCTTTTATTTATGGGCTGTGTAATAGCAAAGAATGATACAATCTCAACTCCGATTGCAACTGAAATACCCGCCGCAACGGATATTAAGCCTCAGGAGACAGCTAATAGTCTGCCGAGCTCAACAGCATTGCCTAATAGGGTTGACGGGAGCGGGGATACTTCGGCCTATAGTGCGTTCATTGATGATTGCTATAAATATGATACGTATGAGATCAGCCTTATTTTGGAAGCATCTATGGGTATGGATGATTCTCTTGCATACGAGATAAGCTTTTTGCTTCCAAAAGGCTGGTATTGTTTGGATCAGGCTTTGGCGCGGGAGCTGTATCTTGGTGCAACAGAGGGCCGCAAAGCTCAATTATTTGATTCCAGGCTGTGGTTCTATGATGATAATGATATGTGCATGGGGGCGATCGGAATAAAACGAAGCAATATTGCAGCAGGTTGGATAGAAAGTTCTGCATCGGGTATACAGGCATTCTATTCTGCTGTTAATTCCGATCAGTTGTATAGATTTGTGACTGATGAATATTATTTTCCCGTAGCGCAATCAACATTGCAGTTTACGGACAGGTTTGCTGTAAGTGCAATAACGGAGGTACTATATACAAGAGAGTATTTGAGCTCATTTGGGATCAATTCGGAGAGCGACAGGCTGAATATGGGAATACTCTCAAGAAGACCTGAAGATAATGTCTATGTTTGTATTGAGTTCTTCGGCGCAGAGCTTGATATTATGTCACTTTCCGATATTGCAAGGTCGATAAGTTGGGGCGGAACGAAAGCGGCGGATTAAGGAGAAGATATTATGAAGACGATTAGATGGATAATAAGCATGGTGTTGGTTTTTTCATTGCTTTGCTGCTGGCTTTTTGGAAGTATTGCAGAGGATAAGGAGAATCCATTTGCAGCAATAGAACGCATGGTTGATTGTGTAAATGCGCACGACTGGGAGGGGTGGGCTAAATGCTATGCGGAAGAGTTTCGCAGCGATAGGCTTGCGTTGATAAATGATGCACTAAACATGACTCATAATATAGGCATATTAACGGTAAATCATATGGAAATAATTGACAGCGCAGAGATGAGCAATGAATATATACTTCAAAACTGTCCGGAGCTGAGCAAGTATAATCGCGAAGGTCGGCTAAAATGCTATTGGTTGAAACTGGATATTAACGTCAATGAATCCAATGAGTTTTATTCTGATGGCATATCCTATCAACTTGCCGGCATAGTGAAAATTGATGATGAGTGGATGATCGGGGCAATGACGCTTTGCTCAGAAAACCTTATTAGCAGCGGCGATATGGCTGGAGATAGGGTTAAGAAGATCAAAGAAAGCAACTATACTGAATTGATGCTGTATTTTCCGGCAAGCGGCAGTATGGGAGAGAAATACTTTACTGCTGAATTGGAGCTGCCTGTAAGAAGAAAGTTTCTTGCAAATTCAGCGGTTTCCAGAAACGAGAGCATACCGTACCTTGTGGAATTTAGAATGGATACCACGGAAGATCATTCGGTTTATTATCTGAATGATGGAAATGGTGAAATAGTGGGTGCGGTTGGATACGCCATTTGCAATAGTATGCGCAGCGGAACTGGTTTAATCGCGGATTATTCTACGCCGGAATCACTTCGTGAGCAGAGTTCATACAGCGATGTTTTTCTTCAAGAATTTCCTCAGGATAAATATGAATGTCTGAATTTCAATTCAAGCTTCATAGAAGTGCTGAAAACGGATGAAACTGCTGATAATGTGACCATAATCACCAGATCGAATCCATGGATGCTTTATCGGGATGAATATGGAAATCAGATTCGAAACGGCAGCCCATTTATAGTGATAGCAAGCTACGAGCCAACGCTGGGGATTTTTGTAATCGTAGAATTGAATCCTGTATTCTTCAATAGTATGGAGATTATGGATATTGCGGCAAGCCTCAGGATCAATAAGCAGATATAGCTCAGTAATAATTGCAAGATAACGAATAAGAGCAGCCATATTAAACTGCTCTTATTTTCAAATCGAAATTTATTTGGAAAGTTTCATTGTGTTTAGTGCCGGGAGGATATTGTGCTCAACAAAAGCACTGCGAATATCTTCCTGAAGATCGTTATAAAGATCAAAATAGTCATCAGCCTTACACCATACGCGAACCGTGAAATTGAGCTTACCGTCGGTGCAATCATTTAGGCGGACAAATGGTGCAGGATCCATCAGAGCAAGCTTTTCATGGCTAATAACGGAATGCAAAAGCGCCTTAATCACTTCGCTGTCGTTATCTGCGCCGGCAGCTATGGTTAAATCAACACGCCGAGTATCATATGCGGAGAAATTAACGACGTTTGTATTCGAAAGTGCTGCATTTGGCATAACTATACGGCGATTATCCAGGGTCTGGAGTGTGGTATAAAATACGCCGATAGTTTCAACAGTTCCACTTTGACCGGAAGCCTCTATATAATTGCCGACATGGAAGGGCTTGAAGATTAGAATCATAAGTCCACCTGCTAGGTTAGATAAGCTGCCCTGCAATGCCAACCCTAATGCGACGGCGCAGGAACTGATTATCGTTGCTGCGGAAGTGAGCGGGATTCCAAGAATAGCTATAACCAGCACGATGACGGCAAGATGCAGTAAGAAATTGATCATCCAACGAATTATCCCTTGAACATCCTTGGATATTTTGTTAAAGCCTTTACTGCTTACATATGCTTTCATAAGCTTGCGTGCGATTGCAAAGCCAACGATAAGAACGAGGATCGCAGCAATTATTCTAAGCCCGGAGGTCATTGCAAAAGTGCTGAGAGTCGTCCAGAGCATGGATAAGACATCGGTCTCGGGTGCTATGCCGAATTGTTCGGCGGTCGCTGAGAAAAAATTAGTCATTATTGCCTCCAATGATTTTTATATGAGAATTATAGCACAAACTAGAAGGTATGTATAGCTAAGTCGGGTTCATTGACGTATTCTATAAAAAATGATAGAATAGCCGCAACAATATTGATATTATGGGGTTTTTTATGGATAACTTTGTTGTTTCTGCCGTAGCCTGTGCGGATTATAGCGAGGCGAATGTATCATCGGCAATGGATGCTGCGCTTAACGCAATAAGTGGACTTGAATGGGTGAAGCCTGGGATGAGAGTGCTCATTAAGGCAAATCTGGTTTCTGCGATGAGGCCGGATCAAGCGGCAACAACACACCCTTCGCTTGTATGCGATTTGGTTAAAAGGCTAATCGGGCTCGGAGCTTCCGTTGTGATAGGTGATAGTCCGGGAGGATTTTTTACCGTAGCTGCATTAAATCATGTCTATAATGCAACGGGTATGGTATCTGCGGAGGAATTGGGGGCAGAACTGAATAGGAATATCGGAGTAAGTACCATAAATATAAACGGCAAGGTTATGCGTAGTCTCACATACACGAGCTATATAGATGATTGCGATGCAATAATAGACTTTTGCAAGCTGAAATCGCATGGTATGGTAGGAATGAGTGGAGCGGTCAAAAATCTTTATGGTGTTATCCCCGGGCTGCTCAAGCCGGAAACGCATTACCTATATCCCAATATGAATGATTTTGCTGATATGCTTGTTGATATAAATGAGCATTTTAAGCCTGTGCTTACCATTGTCGATGCAGTGGTCGGTATGGAAGGAAATGGACCAACGGCCGGAACTCCAAAAAAAATTGGTGTATTGATTGCAGCGCGCAGCAGCTTTGCGGCGGATCTCATTGCTGCCCAAATAATAGGACTTGATCCATTGGAGATTCCAACGATCCGAGCCAGCATCGATCGTGGCCATATTCCTGCGAATTATCATGAGCTTGCGGTATGCGGTAACGTGGAGGCATTGAAAATTGATGATTTCAAAGCATCAATCCCCAAGTCAGTTAAATTTTTAGGTGAAACGCATTTCCTTATCGCACAAAGGTTTATTGAAGCGTGCCTTGCGAATAGACCTATGCCTAAGAAAAATTTATGTGTAGGCTGCAAGAAATGCGCGAACCTCTGTCCGGCAAAGGCTATAAAAATGGTCAAGGGCAAGCCACATATAGATAGAAAAAAATGTATTCGAT
Organism: Christensenellaceae bacterium Phil7; assembly: GCA_001940845.1. Lineage (GTDB taxonomy): Bacteria > Bacillota > Clostridia > Christensenellales > CAG-138 > PeH17. The sequence continues at coordinate 31,406 of MSGV01000043.1, read as the reverse complement.
GTTTTTGCTGCCAAGAGTTTTGTCCCAAAGCAGCAATGGTTGTGCATAGACCGCTTATCATGAGATTGCTCCAAAAAGGCGAGTGATATGTACAAATCGTACTGGATGGTGTATAATAAATACGATCACTATGGAGGGAAGAAAGAATGAAGCAGATTCTCGGCTGCATACGGCGGGCTGATGAAAAATACGATCTAATACACGAAGGCGATAAGATCTGTGTGGGTGTGAGCGGAGGCAAGGATAGCCTGCTTTTGATGTATGGTCTGAAGCTCTATCAATTATTTTCGAAGAAGAAATATGAGCTTTGCGCCGTCATGCTTGATTTAGGGATCGTCGAGCAGGATACCAGTGGGATAAAAGCGTTTGCTGGAGACCACGATATAGATTTTGAAGTCAGGAAGACTGATATTGGTGATGTGGTCTTCAATATTCGCAGGGAAAAGAATCCATGCGCTATGTGCGCCAAGATGCGCAGAGGAGCACTCAATGATATAGCATTAGCCAAGGGCTGCAATATTGTTGCGCTTGGGCATAACCGCGAGGATGTGCTTGAGACTTTTCTTTTGAGCCTTTTCTTTGAGGCCAGGCTCAATACCTTTGCACCGATAACCTATTTGGGCAGAACTGGAATAACGGTCATCAGACCATTGGTTTTTTTTCCGGAAAAGGATGCGATCGCTGCATCGCGGAGACTTGAATTGCCTGTGATTCCGGCCAATTGCCCCGTCGCCGGCAGTACTAAACGTGAGGATATGAAAAATCTTTTGCAGGATTTTCGGAAAATCGTTCCTGATGTTGAATCAAGACTTATGAAGGCAATCGTAGATACTCATAAGTATGGGATGTGGGATAGAATGAAGCTGCCGCCTAGACAGACGGGAGGTATGCGCTGCATGGAGTGCGATCCCACTATGCTTATGAATATGGATTATGATGATTAGGTTTAATCTTTATTTTCAGAAAGGAAAATTTATGGAATATTATCAAGTCAACAATGCTCCGAAATCGGGCAGTTCAAAGCCCCAGAAGTACACTATGAATAAAAACTATCGAGGCGAGAAAAGAGGGATAAAGGGATATCACGTCGCCTTGCTTATGATTCTCAGTGGAGTTGTCTCGGTTATTCTTGTCTTTGCTCTGATTTTGGGTATTGGGGCTAAACAAATGAGCAGGTATGATGCTTCTATTATTTCGGAACTGTTAAGAAGTATCGATGAATACTATTATTTTCAAGATAAAAAGCCGGAAACTTCCGAACTTTTGAATGCTGCGGCTAAAGCCCTTATTGCGGCAGTTGGTGATCCGTATGCAGAGTACTTCTCGGATGAGGAGTATAATTCCTATCGTGATAATCTGAACGGAAACTATAAAGGTATCGGCGTGCTCGTTGGTATTGATCCGGATGGCAGAGGATTGCGTGTGGAGCGTGCATATGTGAATAATCCTGCCTATGTTGCCGGCGTGCGCGATATGGATATCATCACGGCGGTCAATGGGGAGGAGCTTGCAGGAGTGGATTTGAATACTGCAAGCGAGCTGCTCGTCGGGGAAGATGGCTCGATAGCAAAGCTGACCGTTTTGCGTGATGGTGAGCCGGAGGCATTGGAGATAGAGGTTAAACGTGGCGATGTAGTGGTTACCAGGGTATTTTCAGAGATGCTTGAGAACAATATTGGTTATATTTGTATTGAAGAATTTACGGGCGATGCAGCGGGGGCATTCAATGCGCAGCTAGAGCAGCTGCTGGCCAAGGGTATAGATTCGTTAATAATCGATCTCCGTAATAATCCGGGAGGTTCGCTTGATATTGTTGTTGAGATCGCAGATAGGGTACTGCCCGATTGCAATATAACGACTTTAGAGGGAAAGCTTGTTGATCCGCCGAGAGAATATCGTTCCGATGATAAAGAAAAGCTGGAGATTCCATATGTGGTGCTCGTAAATGAGAACTCTGCTTCCGCAAGCGAGGTTTTCTCTTCTGCGGTTCAAGATAATCAGGCCGCAAAGCTTGTTGGCACGAAAACCTTCGGGAAGGGTATTGTACAGACCTCATGGTCGCTTGGTGAAGGCATGGGTACTATAAAGCTCACGACGGATGCCTATATCACCCCTAATGGGAGGCATATTCATGAGATAGGGTTGACTCCGGATATTGTAGTAGAGCAGCCTGTTGAGCTGCAAGGCGTTTCTCCATATGTGCTGCTGAATGAGTATCGCGAGCAAGATGTACAGTTGACTGCAGCCATCGAGTATCTGATGCAAGGCAAATAAGTTGAATTTATCGTAGGGACTGGGAGCTTTTTTAAAACCCAGTCCTTATTTTTACCATCGTGTCGACAAAGAAAGGAAGGCTGATGGAAGCGGAAAACTAAATGATATGCCCCCTCTATGTTCGGCAGTGCTTTGCTTTATTGCCTCTCATAGGGGGAGCATATTTGAAATAGATTTTGTTTAAAAAGAGATCAGCTTCAAAGCTTTATATTCCGCAATAAACAGAAAAGCGAAGCTTTACGTCTGCTCTCCTTTGGGCTTTCCAAGGATCTCTCCCCATATAACGCCCTGGACTATGGATGGCTTTTTACCGATGAATGCAACGAGCTTGTCAGCACCAGTGGATGACGGCTGAGTTTTGATGGTAGCTTCAGGCTGATAACGCACACTATGGTTTTCACCAGGCATTGGAACGCCTTGGGTTTGCGCAGAAGCTGCACTTTTGGACATAGAACGTCCCTGTTTGCCTGAAACTCCCTCACGCTGGCTTGCCTGCATCGTATTGCGTGCTGTTCCCTCGTGATAGCCATCATGTATACTGCCGCCCGTGCAATCATCCGATGAATGTGCTATGCGAGGCTTTTCATCAGGTGCCATATCATAGTGATCAAATCGGGGCTTTGAGGTCTGAGATGCCGCGCTTTGGCTCCCAATTGAGTTTTGTATGGTATATCTAGGCTTATTCGTTTGTGCATTCCCATTCGATCCACGTTGCTGTGCAAGCTCGTTCAATGTAGAAGTCATGGATTGCCGCTCAAGCGAAGGCGCTTTCCTCAATGTGGGGGATTGCAGTTCGGTTTGACGCTGTATAAATTCTTCACCCCTGCGTTCCTGCTCGTATTGCTCCGCGCTTGCAGTTCTCAGGGAATTCATCAGATCATTGTCCCTATCGGAAAAATGATTCTGCGTATTTGGTGCGATCGCCTTAAGTATAATGTTGATAATTATAAGGCCGACCAGAAAAATGAAAACAATTAAGAACAAATAATCACCACCCGCTTAAATTATTTTAGTGGTAAGCGGAGCCCAGAGCCATTCAGAGCTCCGCCGTATCGCCAGAGGTGTTCGCTTTATGCTTCTTCCTCCGCAGCAGTAGTTTTGCCAATGGACTCCCTCATATCGGTATCTGCCATGAGATTCTTCATGCGATAATAATCCATAACGCCAAGATTTCCGTTCTTGAATGCTTCTGCCATTGCGCGGGGAACTTCAGCTTCTGCCTCAATAACGCGCGCACGCATACCTTGAACTTCTGCCTTATTCTCCTGCTCCTGGGCAACAGCCATTGCACGACGCTCCTCTGCTTTTGCCTGAGCAATACGCTTGTCGGCTTCAGCCTGGTCAATCTGGAGCTTTGCACCGACGTTTACACCTACGTCAACATCTGCAATATCGATTGAGAGGATTTCAAAGGCCGTACCGCTATCAAGACCTTTGCCAAGCACGGTTTGGGAAATGGAATCAGGGTTCTCAAGCACATCTTTGTGGCTCTGGGAGGAACCTATGGTGGTGACGATACCCTCGCCAACTCGAGCGATAATGGTTTCCTCGCCTGCACCGCCGACCAGACGGTCTATATTGACACGTACGGTGACTTTGGCTTTGGCTCTGAGCTCAATGCCATCCTTTGCTATAGCTGCAATGACGGGCGTCTCAATGACCTTGGGGCTTACGCTCATCTGAACGGCCGTCAGCACATCACGGCCAGCAAGATCGATAAGGCATGCTTTTTCAAAGTCGAGATCTATCCCCGCACCTTGGGAGGCGATTAGAGCGTTGACAACGCGGTCAACATTACCGCCGGCCAGATAATGCGCCTCCATCTTATCAAGGTTAAGCTTGAGACCAGCCTTGGTTGCCTTGATGAGCGGCTCAACAATCCGATGGGGATTGACTTTGCGTATGCGCATACCGACAAGCTGTGAGAGCTTTATATGTACGCCGGATGCGCCCGCAGAGATAGCAAGCCCGATTGGAACAAAGGAGAAGAAGAATATCAGGAGCACGACCACACCGATGATGATCCCGACCAGTCCGCCAACGGAAAGATCGCTATTGCTGTAGTTCATGAGCAGGGCATTATTGTTGATAAGGTTTACCAGCATTATTTTTTCCTCCAAAATTATTAGCTGCTTTGGGCATGATTGAATAAAAGGCAAGTATTTCTCCCATGCTTATTAGGGTTATTTGCCTGCTTTCGTTAGCAGTGCAATGAGATAGATGGTGCCGATGAGCAGAGGGATGCATATGAGTATCCATAACCAGTCCTGTCCGCGTTTGCGTTTAAGCTCTTCTTCCGATATGCTGCTATTGTATGCCTTTTCAGCCTGTGCATCGATATCTGAAGTATCATAGAAGCTTATTTTGCCGAAACAAGTGCGGCTTTCATTGGCAGGGAAGGAATTCTTCTGCTTACGCATTACTTCTTAGCTACTTCAATGCGGAAGCCTTCCGCATTTGTAACTATAATGTGCTCTCCCTTGGCAATAAATTCTCCATCGGTAACGACATTCAGGCGTTTTCCTTCGATTTCAGCGGTACCGGATGGTCGCAGCATGGTTAATGCAATTCCTTCTTTGCCGAGAAGAGAAGCTTCTGTTGTGATTTCATCAGTGTTTCCGCGCGAAATATCCTCTTCAAGAATCAGCTTGGAATGCCTTTTATTCTTTCCAAATATGAACTTGAATATGATGACGGCAGCGATAAGCAGTATTACCAGCAGTATCGCAAGCGTAAATGCCGCATGTGAAACGCTGTCAGAGCCGACTATTATGCCGGCAGCGCAGGCAATGACTCCGCAGACCCCTGCAATACCAATTCCGGGGATCAGCATCTCACATATGAGCAGAACGACACCGACGATGAGCAGCACGATTGCGCCAATATTGAGCGCATTCGCCCAACCGGTGAAAAAGGAGCCTTCACTCAAAAGCATCCCACCGATTGCTGCAAATCTTTCCAGCATTATTATAACCTCCATTCCGGGGCCGCCGACTGATAGAAATGCGATCCTCCGACTGCCCCAAAGCGAAAATCACATTTATTTCCCGGGAAATATTCGTACATCATCCCGGCTTTAGGATATTATATGATGGGTGAATTCGCTTTGTCAATAGAATAACAGCAATATATTGCGCATAACATCTAGCATGAAAAAGGGAGGCTGGAGAAAATTAATAGTGCTGCTGCTCGTATTCGATCTTTTGCTGCTGCTTCGGTTGAGGCCGGGGCTTTCACCAAGAGTGAATTTGAGCCATTCACAAATGGATCTGCTGCCAAATATTCGCTTTGGGCTGAATCTTAACCCGCAATCATCGGATAATCTATTTGGATTATTAGGATTTTATGTGCAAAGTTCAAAGGAGCAAGCTGATGAGGAGGGGCTCCGAATTCAAGTTTGGGACGAGCAGAAGGGAATGATGGAGATGAATTTTGAGGAATACATAGTGCATGTCGTTGCGGGAGAGATGCCTGCGGGCTATGAGACGGAAGCACTTAAGGCTCAGGCAATTGCAGCGAGAACCTATGCCCTCAAGCACTTGCGCGGTGAGGACCGGTGTAAAAGTGGGTACACTATATGTACTGATCCATATTGCTGCCAGGCTTGTCTTCAAACGGAAGAAATGAAAAGCTGCTGGGGCGATAGGTATGATGAATATTATAAAAAAATTGATGATGCTGTAAAAGCTACAGAAGGGGAGGTGCTGACTAGCGATGGAAAGCTCATATCCGCACTCTACCATTCTTCATCAGGAGGTCGGACAGAGGATAGCGAGGCCGTGTTTGCTGTAGCATTGCCGTATCTGGTCTCGGTTGAAAGTGATGGCGAGGAAGATTCGCCCGAATATAGCGATGAAAAGGTGTTTTCAGTTCAGGATCTATGCTCGATTGTGAATGCTGAATTTCCACAGGCACATCTTAAAGCTCCGGCAGAGCAAATTGACGTCTGGGGGCGAACCGACAGCGGCAGAGTGAAGCTGGTGCAGCTTGGCGAAATCGTTATAAACGGTCAGCAGCTCAGAAATCTTCTGAACCTGCATAGCACAAATTTTTCTTTTGAATTTGAAGGCGATTCTGTAAGGATAACGTGTATCGGGTTCGGTCATGGAGTCGGTATGAGCCAATGCGGAGCAAATGCAATGGCTAAGCGCGGAGTTGATTATCGAGCTATTTTAGAGCATTATTATACCGGCGTGGAGATAATCACGATGGATGAACAGCTGTGATTCGGTAAAAAGCAATTTGAAATTGAAGAAAAGAGCACATAACAGAGCTTATGTTATGTGCTGGAAAAGCATATTTAGAATAATTTCTTCAAGGATTCCATGGCTCCGGAAAGCTTATCAGCCGAAAGCTTAGCTTTGACGCCGCCAATGATTTTTTTCATCACATCGTCGGGAAGATCGATGCCCAAGATCCCTTCAACGGCCTTTACGGGATTGCTTTGAAACTGAGCCTTGATATTCGGATCTTTTGTGATCTTTTCGACGACTTCCTCGATCTTTGCCTTGATATCCATAGTGTAGTCCTCCTGCGCACTAATCTTTGATAATATAAAAATCCTCGTGTTGCTGAGCTTTTATCAGCAACACTATTTTATAGCATTGTTATGAGAAAATCAAGAAAAGCTAGAATAAAAACAGCGGGCAGCCGATCTATATCGGATACCCACTGTTTTTAGCTTTAGCCGGTTATCTCTGAGAATAGCTTCCGCAGAGGCTTTCATCCTCGGGATTGCCCGAATGGCAGCCGTTGCAGCAGGGTTCTACATCAATGCGTGTAAGCGCACAATATGAACCGTTTTCATTGTGTCGGCAGCTAACAACGCGGCAGCCGATGGTCTGGCATCCTACCTGATTCTTAGTCATAAGAAAACTCCCTTCTGAATTGGTTGAAAGCTTTATGCTTCCAAATTGGGAGCTTCTGAGATTATCATTTGCAGAAGTTGGTAAAGCATTTCAATGTCAAATCATTGTAAGCGGCAGTAAGCGCAGAGTCGCCTCAAGACCATGCAATGTTTTCATGAAGCTGTTTTGCCGATCACTTTTGCGGATAAGATCATTGGCTCCCATGAGGATAGTATCTCCGAAAACTATGAAATCATAGTTGGAAAGATATGTAAAATTAAATAGCCCTAATTAAATAGGAAGGATTACCACAAATTCTCCATTGCTGATCTTTTATTTTAATGGTCTGAATCAACATAAAGGAACACAAAAAAAGAATGATCCTTTATGCTGATATAAAGGACCCGTAAATTCAATAGTCAAACTGATTATTTCCGACATAAATTTTTGTTGAAAGCTTTTCGCCCGGAAAAGCTTTTCTGATCTCAATGAGATTCAGCACCGTATAGTCATGTTTTTTAAGGAAAGCAATCATAGCATCATTGTTTGGATGTACATAATTGAATACTGTATTCTCTCCATATGAGTTGGCCAGTTCTTCTGCTTTGTGAAGCAGTGCAGAAGCAATGCCGGTTCGTCGATACTCTTCTATAACATATATTGATTCGATCCAAACAGTTGGCTCTTCAACCCTGCAAACGATGTATCCCACATATTTTTGATCGCGAATTGCCGCAAAGATTGGATAATTTGCTTGGAGATACTCGGCAAGTTCATCCTTGCCTGCATTGATATCCGGAGCTGCTGAGATCCCTTTGTAGGTTTTTAAGGCAACCCGGAATGCTGCGGCCAAAGGCGCAGCCGCAGCTAGTTCATCATCGGTTAATTGAACGATATTCACTTTAAAAGCACCTCTCATTTATCAAATAAAATTATGCTTAGACTAATAAAAATATTGCAAAAAACAATTTACAAGGATTTCTGCAGGATCAGAGCCGAATCGAAATCCCCACAGGACAGTGGTCGCTTCCCATGATATGCGGATAGATCATAGCATCTTCCAAATCATTATTAAGGCGGCTGCTGATTACGAAATAATCGATACGCCATCCCGTATTTCGCTCACGGGCTTTAAACATATAGCTCCACCAGGTGTACGCATCGATTTTATCTGGATAGAGCACGCGGAAGGAATCCGAAAAGCCTGCTGCAAGCAGTTCTGTAAATTTTTCTCTCTCCTCATCGGTAAAACCGGCATTTCCCCGATTGCTTTTTGCATTTTTGAGGTCAATTTCCTTATGCGCAACATTCATATCGCCGCAGATTATGACCGGCTTCTGCTTATCAAGGGCCGAAACATAGCTGCGGAAGGAATCCTCCCAACGGCATCGATACTCCAATCGAGTTAGCTCACGCTGTGCATTTGGAGTATAAACGGTAACGAAGTAAAATCCAGGATATTCCAAGGTGATGACCCTGCCCTCCGTCTCAAATTCGGGATCAAGCCCCATACCGAGGGCAACGGACATTGGTTGGTGCTTTGTAAAGATTGCTGTGCCGGAATAGCCTTTTTTTTCGGCATAATTCCAATAGCAGAAATAGCCCTCGGGAGCAAAATCTATCTGACCTTCCTGCAGCTTAGTCTCCTGCAGTGCAAAAAAATCCGCATCCTCAGCGGCAAAAAAATCGGCAAAGCCTTTGCCCATACAGGCACGCAGGCCATTAACATTCCAAGATACAAATTTCATAGAGTTCCTCCTTGCTGCTCATTCGCGATGCTTTAATTATCTAATGTATAGCTCCATATTTATTTCATGGAAATCCAGCTCATCCACTACATCTACATCGGTTTCGATGAAGCCCAGCTAGATATGCTGTCGAGAGCTTGTCCGCTCCATACTCTTTTTGCAGGCGTTACTCATCTCTTCGTTGGGCAAAAGCTGATTTAGCCGCTGTTCTGAAACATAGATATTCATGCAGTAAATTTTTTAAAATTCATTTTTTCCCCTCAAACACGGCATTCCATTTGGCAGTCAAAGGGCTCTTTATCGGTATGGGCTTTATCATATTCCTCGGCCTCCGTACACCCCATAGAATGGTAGAAAGCTTGGGTCTCCACAGCAGAGTGCGCGGATAGATATAGTTTTTCAGCACCCATTGCTTTTGCAAAATCCTTTGCTGCAATAAAGAGGACTCTGCCTATGCCGGTTCTCCTTAAATCCTCTGAGACGTGCAGGCTGGATAGATCCAGGTATTGGCCTCTGCTGCCGAAGGGAGTACCTTCAACTGAGACAAACCCCTTTAGTTTGCCGTTATGGAATGCGCCGTACACGAAACCGCCGGTTTGAATGGTATTCTTCAGGCAGTTGATTAAAAAGCAGTAATCTTCAGCACTCCAATCATCGATGAATGGATCGGGTTTTATCGTCCATTCACCATGATCTCGCCGCCAGCAATCATTAACAACTTGCCTGCGATTAAAGTCTTGAAAGAGCTCTAAATTGAGCTCTTGAATCCGGATATCTCTATACTCCATTTTCAAAAACAAAAACCTGCACCGCAGAAGCAAGGCTCCTGCAATGCAATATAGAATGATCAGAGCTCAGTTATATGCTTTCCGAGTTCGTTGAGCCAATTTCCCTCATAAAGCTCTATCAGTCCCGCATCGCATGCAGCGGAGAGCTTTGGATTGATGGGAAGCCTTGCCGAGATGGAGATACCATACTTTTCAGCTATTTCATCCAGATGCGATTTTCCGAAAATTTCACTTTTTTCACCGCAGTGAGGACATTCAAAATAGGACATATTCTCAACAATGCCAATGACGGGAATATTCATTAACTTTGCCATATTGACTGCCTTTTCAACGATCATGGAAACAAGATCCTGAGGCGTTGTGACGATAATGATACCGTCTATTGGGAGAGATTGGAATACCGTCAGAGGTACGTCACCGGTTCCGGGAGGCATATCGATGAACATATAATCGATATTATCCCAAACTACATCAGTCCAGAATTGTTTTACGGTTCCGGCAATGATCGGGCCCCGCCATACAACGGGATCGGTATCGTTTTCAAGCAGAAAATTAATGCTCATCATATCAATTCCAGTGTGTGATTGGACCGGAACTATTCCGTACTGATTTGCATATGCTTTATCTTTGATGCCAAAAGCCTTAGGAATGGACGGACCTGTGATATCGGCATCTAGTATTGCGGTATGATAGCCAGCACGCGTGGAATTGACTGCTAAAAGAGAGGTGACCATGGATTTTCCCACGCCGCCCTTACCGCTGACAACTGCAATGACCTTACGGACACGGCTGTGCTCATTAAGCTTTGCGCGAAAATCAGTCGGCTTGCTGGCGCAATCCAAGCCGCAGCTTTCGCAATTATGAGTGCATTCTTCGCTCATTTCTTATTTTCCTCCTATAGTTTCGAGAAACTATTCTCTTATGGTATTTATTATAGCAAGACAAAGCCTTTTAACAATGGATTTCAAAAAATATAATGATTTTGAAGCCGACAAATGGAAAACCGGCTATGTATAACAAAAAGGAGGATACCTTGTTTTATCAAAAAGATATCCTCATCTTATTAGTGACTTATTAATAAATCGTTCACAGGCTATCAATATAGCGTTGAACGCCATCTGCAACAGCCTGCGCAAGGGTTGCTTGGTAACTGGCGGTGCGCAGATTGGCTTCATCAGAGGAATTGGACAGGAATCCGCATTCGACCAACGCACTGGGGCATAGAGGTTCGCGAACTACCATAAGATCCTGCTCCACCGGTTCACGATTACGTTGGCCGGTAGTGGTTGCGATCACCTCCATAATGGAAGCGGCGAGATTTCTGCCGGCGGTGCTTCCGGGGTAACAATACAGCCTTGTTCCGCTTACGCTGCGATCATTTGGAAAGGAATTCATGTGGATGCTGACGGCAACAGTAAAAATATCATTCTTCATCATGCTTGTGCGGGTTGCCATATCCTCAGATTTAGAATTTGCAACGGCGTATTCCCCCATACGAGTCATGAGCACATAATAACCCTTTTCGCCAAGCTTTTCAGCTACAAGCTTAGCCACAGCAAGATTTAGTTCGCTTTCGGTAACACCGCTGTCAATGCCGGCAGCTCCGGGATCGAAGCCTCCGTGTCCAACATCGAGCAGTATGATGACCGCGTTGGGATTCTGCTGCTTCAGCGCTTTGAGCTCATTGAGCCTTACGAATACATCGTCTATTGTTCCATCGGTCATTACATGCGGAAGTCCCGATGGATTAAAGCTTACGGGTTCATCGGTAGGATTCGTGCTGTATGAAGGGACTATTGTGACCTCCGGTGAAGAAGATATGGGGGTAGCGGTATCAGCAGAAGCGGTCGGGTTATCGGTCGTAATGTTTGGAGAGGGGCTTGCCTTGCCTTGAGCGCTATGATCTGCACCGTTGGAACATTTGCCGATGAGCACTGCTGCAATTGCAAGTATGAGTGCGGCAGCTATTATGATTAAAATACGAACAGCTTTTTCAAATTTCATTTTATTTTCCTTTCGTGCGTGGGAATTTATTCTAAGATATCCGGGCAGGCTTGCCTGTGGATTCGATAAGCTCCTGCCTAGCGTCTCCGAAAATTATAACATAATTGCAGCCGAAATGGTTGATAGGTTTTGTTGAAAATTAAAATATAATCAGTTTGAAATGCAATGTAATTTAAGAATGAAATAGAGCTCTGATAGTATAGTTTGAAAAAGCATGGGCGGCAGAAGCTTGAATTTTATGATAGATTTTGTTAAAATTTATGGAAATCGGTTTGAATTCAAAGCATCATAATAATATGCATGGTTGTTTAATGGAGGAAGATATGAAGGAAGTACTGATTACCGGAGTATGCGGAGGGATGGGATATGCCGCAGCAAAACATCTATGTGCTTGCGGATATCATGTTTGGGGATTAGATAAAGCGAGCTCATGCGATCTGTCCATTGAATACATTTCGGCTGATATAACTAATTCTGTTGAGATAGCTCATGCGTTTGCACATATTGAGAAAAAAATAGCAAAACTTGATGCATTGATTCATTTTGCGGGTTTTTATACGATGAACTCGCTTGTGGAGATAAGCGAGTGCGATTTTCTGAAAATATTTGATGTTAACCTCTTTGGCATTTACCGTGTAAATAAAGCTTTCTTTGGCCTTCTTCATAGCGGAAGCAGAATTATTGTTACCTCAAGCGAGCTGGCGCCGCTTGATCCGCTGCCATTCACGGGTCTGTATGCCGCGACAAAGGCGGCGGTCGAAAAATATGCCTATACATTGAGAATGGAGTTAAATCTCCAAGGAATATATGTTTCTGTTATACGCCCAGGAGCTGTTAATACAAAAATGCTTGAAGCATCAACCGATTCTCTGAATGATATGTGCAGAAATACTAAAATTTATCGGCATAATGCAAATCGGTTTCAAAGCATCGTGAAATCGGTCGAAACAAAAAATATTGCACCGCAAAAAATAGCTCGCATTGTCCAAAAAGCATTGGAAACGAAAAAACCGAAATATGTTTATAATGTGAACAGGAATTTTTTGCTAAGATTATTGAACTTTCTCCCGGATAGATGGCAGGTGGGGATCATAAAATTGATATTATGCGGGGAGAAACAGGAGGTCAAAGCAGCTAAGGTCGGGTAGAAAATAAAGAGCTGCCGCAAATGATCTTTGACCATCTGCGGCAGCAAAAGCAAATGAAAACTATCGTTCATCTCCAATAAAGAAGAGTGCAAGGGTATCGGGGCCGACATGGGAGCCGGTAACTGGCTCATAGCAAACAATAAGGATATCATCGGGTTTGTCAATCTCGCGAATCTTTGAGGCAAGCCCTTGAGCTTCCTTTTCACAATCACAATGAGCGATGCAAACAAGCTGATTTCTGCTTGGATCATGTTTTTTTGCGTATACTTCGGCAAGTGCAGATATTGCACGCTTTCGTCCGATCGTCTTGCCAAAGGAAACGATCTGGCCTTTCTCATCGCCTTTGAGTAATGCGTTGACATGAAGGGTGCTGCCTATAAGCGCGGATAATCCGGATAATCTGCCTGTGCGGTGCAGATGTTTAAGATCACCGACTGTAAAAACCTGTATAACGTGCTGGCATTCTGCATTAAGAATTGCAGCGGTTTCCTCGCAGCTATAGCCTGAATCCCTGAGTTCGGCAGCTCTGAATGCCTGCATTCCCTCACCAAGTGATGCTCCGAGGGAATCGTGAATATAAATTTTGTTTGACGAACTACCGCGCTCCTCCGCAAGCTCATTTGCCGCCAGCTTTGCTGCTTGAAGAGTACCGCTCACGCCGGAGGAAAGTCCGATATAAAGCACATCCTCTCCGCTCTGAAGCATGGGTTCAAACCTTTCTTTGAATTCCGAAGGGTTTACCAATGATGTGGAAACGATTTCTTTATCGCGAAGCGCATCAAAATAGGCTTTGCCGTCAAAAGCGTCTAAATCATCGCATCGCGTCACTTCGCCGCGCATGGTATAGCAAAGCGATATTTGCTCAATACGTTTTTCACGCAGAAGCTTGCTTGGAATGTTCGCAGCACTGTCGGTCAGAATAAGAAAACTCATCTCGATATTTCTCCATTCAAATCTGTGTGCCCATTCATGGCGACACTAATATCGCGTATTATATTACACTGTTCGATAAACAAAGTCAATAGCCATTCTTTGTTATTTGAGAATACGATCAATCATCATATGTTGCTTAGCCAATATCAATATGGTATAATCGCCGGAGTAAGGAGAGGAGACGAATATGCATTATTATGATGGCAAGCTTTTTAATGCAAAGCTTCACAGATGGGAGACATATTTAAAGGGATATGATCTCCCCAAATGGGAGGAACTCCCGCAAATAGGGCTGTATATGGATCAGGTTGTTGAACTTTTGCTTAATTATCTTAATTTTCTCCCGGCGGATAATGAAAGAAAGCTCATCATCAGCGCAAATGCTATAAATAATTATGTCCGCCTCAAAGTCATGCCGGCGCCGATAAAGCGGAAATATTATCGCGAACATGTTGCATATTTGATAATGATCTGCACTCTTAAGCAGGTTTTGAGCTTATCAGATATAAAAAATTTTATTTCATCGGATCTTGATTTTTGTGGGATCGAACATATTTATAGAAGCTATACTCGAATCCACAAACGGACTGCTGATGCTTTTGTGGAGCAGGTTCGCATGTCAGCAAAAGATATATTGGACCCTGCGCAAGAGCTGGTTCCGGGGGAATCGGATACGAGCGATGTTCGTTCGTCTAAGATGGAAATGATGAGTGATATATGCTTTGATTTTACTTTGAATATAGCGATAGGTGCAGCATTCAGCAGATTACTTGTCGATAAATTGGTTAATTTGGAAAAAATACCCATGTTGGAGAATGGACATACACAGTCAGAAGAAGGAGATAGCGCAAGATCGGATGAATAGACGATAATTCGTGTAAATTTTTGTTTGAGTCTAAGCTATAAGGCTCTCGATCTCGTCCGGCATATGCAGATTTTCTATATATGTGCCGGATTTTTATTATAGATAAAGGCTTTGATTTACGGCGGCAGAATGCGGCATTCGGTAACGCAGCGAATGGATATTTTGTTATGCTGCAATGTTGCACCAGCTTGCTTTTTTTACGTTGTCTGTTATAATAGTAGATGAATCTGCGGCATAATTTGCCGGAGGCTTATACTGCGGGAATCTTTTCTGCATAAAAACTGTTTTCTGCACGACGAAAAATAACAAAAAAGCAACAGAAAGGTGCGAAAAATGAAAAAACAGAGAAAAAAATTCATAGCTGCGGCTTTGCTCGCGATCGTATTTATATGCAGCGCATTTATTGGATGCGTTAAGAATGCGACAAAGGATTTTACTATTGCAATAACCGAACTCGTGTCATCAAATTCGGGCTCATACAGCGATGATATTGGGAGTCCGGATTGGTTTGAAATCCATAATTTTACAGATAATAGGGTTGATCTGAGCGGCTACAAGGTGATATATACCAATGATAACGGCAAAGAATATATCTTTCCTTCTGGCAGCGCTATAGGAGCAGGGGAGTATCTGATAGTCTGCTGTGATAAGGATGCACATGCGGCGGATGGCAAGCTGCTTGCGGGCTTCAATCTCTCCGCAACGGGCTTCACGCTTGAGCTATATGATAATTCCAATAAACTAATCCAGACCCTTTCAGCTCCGGCACTTTCGGAGGATATCGCTTATTCTATGAAGCAGGATGGAAAATTCGGATTTTCCGCAAAGCCTACTCCGGGGAAAAAGAACAATGATGCGGATATATATGCAAGCATTCAGGAGGCCTGCGGCGGAACCCCCATTGATGATGGTATATATATCAATGAGGTTAAGCGCGGCGATGATGGCTTTATAGAGATCTATAATCCGACCGATAAGGCGGTAAAACTGAATAACTACTATTTATCAGATGATGCTTCTAAAAAGAATAAATGGCACTTCCCGGACAGCAGCCTGGAGCCGGGCGCGTATGCAGTCGCATATCTTCGGGGGAGCAGCTTCACGGGAGATAAGCTTGCAGAATCCGATGATAGCGGAGCTTTGGCATTCAATGTTGACTTTAAGCTCAATTCATCAGAGAATTCCGCGTATCTTTATAGCGCTTATGGTGAACTGCGCAGTGAGATGACGTTTGATGCAGCTATGCCCGATGGTACCTCGGCAATTCGCACGAGCAGCGGTATTGCTTATACGATCGAACCGACTCCAGGCCGTGCAAATTCGAATGCTGCTTTCAATTCCATGGAATGGACAGAGATGAGCGCCGGTGATCCGATTCGAATCAGTGAGGCTTTGATTAAGAATTCATATGGCATTACAGATAAATATGGTGATCGAAGCGACTGGGTGGAGATCTATAATTCATCCAGCGAAGCACTCTCATTGCTGGGTTATTATTTGACCGATGATCCCGGAAAACCTGATAAATGGGCGTTCCCCGATATCAGTATTGGAGCGGGTGAATATATGTTGATCTTCTGCTCCGGAAGAGAAAGTACCGAAATGGATGAGCTGCATGCTTCATTCAGCCTTTCCACCAATGATTCCGGTATCTATCTGATAAACTACGATGGAATGAAGCGGGATAGCCTTGAGTTTCCTGACGAACTCAACACGGATGTTTCAATTGGAAAGGATGAAAATGGTGAGGTTCGCTATTTTTCGAATCCAACGCCGGGAAGGGCGAATACTACCGTTGGCTTTGCCGATCCAATGGGCGTAGGAGGCTTCAATCCTGATTATATTTACATAAGCGAAACTTGTGCAGTCAATGAGCCGCGCAGCGGTTTGATGGATTGGGTGGAGCTGTATAATGGGTCCGCTGCTCCTATGACCCTCACCGGCTGGCATCTTTCGGACAGTATCGATGATTTTTTTGTATTTGACCTGTCGGGTATCACCATCCCGGCAGGCGGATATACGGTGATACATTGTTCATCAAGCATTAAGGATGCTGCCCCGGGAGTTGCTCCTTTCTCCATATCTCCGGCAGGTGAAACCATATTTCTGACCGATGCCGATGGCGGGATTATCGATGTTTTTGATACAGGCACCAATAAGCTTGGAGTGACAAGCGGAAGAAATCTTGGCCAAGCGGAGCGAGTGTTTTATGAAACGGCAACGAAGGGAACAAAGAATGCGGATACCTGTTATCTCAATTACTCCGCATGCCCGGTGTTTTCAGATGAAACTATGTATCATCAATCTGCGTTTTCGCTTGAATTGAGCAAAAGGAATGCCGATGGAACGATACGCTATACTCTCGATGGCAGTAAGCCGGATGAATCGAGCGCGATCTATGCGGGATCCATTCCAATAAGTTCAAATACCGTTGTTCGTGCGGCAGTATTTGTTCCGGGAATGCTTCCGAGCGATACGGTGACCATGACCTATATTTTTGATGAACCGCATGAGATACCCGTTGTTACGCTTGCTATGGAGCAGAAGGATTTTAATGAAGTATACGCTGTCAGCAAGCCGTTTGTACCGGTGGTGGAGCGTGAATGTTTCATGCAGTTCTTTGAGAAGGATGGGAGTTTGGGAGTTGAAACCTCAGCAGGAGTGCGTGTATCCGGCGCATCGACGCGTGCATATCCCCAGAAATCTCTGGGCATATATTTCCGTTCGGGATATGGAAGAAGTGAGTTGACCTATCCCTTTTTCGGCGAAGATTATTTCAAAAAATTTTATTCGCTTGTTCTGCGTAATGCCGGACAGGATTATAGCAAGGCGCGAATTCGCGATTCATTTGCAGGTAAGGCAATGATAGGGCTGAATTTGGATTCCAGCGAAAGCAGATTTGTTGCGGTCTATATCAATGGGCAGTACTGGGGGCTCTATGATCTCAAGGAAAATATGAATGAGGACTATCTTGCAACTCACTTTGGTGTTGATCCTGATACGGTGAATATTATCAAGCGCAATACGATGGAACTTGAGGGAAGTAATACAGAGTTCATTCGCGTGCGTGCTTTTGCCGCTCACTTCGATGAATTTGGCGGGAATTCATATGTTATAGAGATGACCGATGATCGGTATGAACAGTTTAAGCAGTGGGTTGATGTTGAGAATATCATGGACTATTTGATCGCAAGAACGTATCTTTCAGATTTTGATATGTTCAATCAGAAATATTGGCGAACAACGGATTATCAGGTTAAATGGAGAGCTATATTCTTCGATTCCGATTTTGCGCTGGGCTCTTCTGTCGGGAATGTTATGTCGCATTATTTTAATGTGAAAGGCGTGCCCTCCGCAGATGGATCGCTGAGCCAGATGGATATCTTTTGCGGGCTGAATTCAAATGCAGCATGGCGGCATGACTTTATTGTGCGATATATATACGTAATGAAGTATCATTTGAATGCCGATAGGCTTACTGCTCTGCTGGATGATATGACCGCAGAGATGAGAACCGAGATGGATCGGCACATTGCCCGCTGGAATACACCTGTTTCGTGCACTGCCTGGGAGAATGAAGTCGCAAAAATGCGCCAAATGCTCATAGAACGCCCAGAGATCGCGGCACAGCAGCTTCGCAGCTACTACGGACTCACGGTGGAGCAGTACAACGCGCTTGAAGCGGAGGCGGATCAGCTATATGCCGCCCAACAGAATAATTAGGCAATTTTTCGACAAAGCGGTTATCCCGTTTTGTCGAAATTTCATAGCCGAATACAATCATTATGAAAGGCCGTAACATGCGAATAATATTTATTTCATCCGAGTGCACTCCATTCATTAAAACTGGCGGACTTGCGGATGTGGTCGGAACCTTGCCGCCAGCACTGGCTAAGCTAGGATTGGGCATAACGGTAATCATCCCTAAATATAGCAGAATTCCACAGGAATATCGTGAAAAGATGGAGCATATAGCTGAATTTTATGTAGCTATGGGCTGGCGGAGCCAATATGTGGGTGTAGATAGGCTCATCATGAATGGAATCACTTATTATTTTGCGGATAATGAATACTATTTCAAACAGGATTACGTCTATACATCCGGAGATTTTGAAACGGAAAGATTCTGCTGGTTTTGTCGGGCGGCAATGGAGATCATGTCAAGATTGGATATAGTGCCGGATGTGCTGCATCTCAATGATTGGCAGACTGGAATCATCCCTATGCTGCTTACGGAACAGTATAGATCCGATCCACGCTGGGCTCGTGTCAAAACATTGCTAACCATACACAATCTTCGCTATCAAGGGCTGATGAATCCATTGCTCGTCAATGATATGCTTGGAGTGGGTCAGAATGCGCTTGAACGGTCAGAATATTATTGTAACTTTAACGCGCTAAAGGCCGGGATAATATATGCTGACATGATAAGCACAGTGAGCCCAACATATGCCGAAGAGATCAAGACTCCGATGTATGGAGAAACACTTGATGGACTGCTTAGAACCAAGGATATATGCGGAATATTGAACGGAATTGATATTTCCTCGTACAACCCTTGGAATGATAAGGCATTGGCATCGAGATATTCGAAGAATTCATTGACCGGTAAGAAAAAATGCAAGAGAGCTCTCCAGGAGCAGTTGGGGCTCAATATTGATGAGGATATCCCTCTGATTGCAATCATTTCAAGGCTTACAAATCAAAAGGGTCTGGACCTTTTTGAAATGGTGATTCCGGGTTTAATGGATCTTGGTGCTCAAATAGTTGTGCTGGGAATGGGGGATGAACATTTCGAACAGCGTTTTTCAGCGATGCAGGCAGCAAATTCCGAAAGATTCTGCTTCAGGGCGGAGATGAATGATACTCTTGCACGCCGCATATATGCAGGCTCGGATATCTTTCTTATGCCATCGGCGTTTGAGCCCTGCGGGCTTTCACAGCTCTTTGCATTGCGATATGGAAGCGTCCCGGTTGTCCGCGAGACTGGCGGGTTGGCAGATAGCGTAGTGCCTTATAATAGGTTTACGAGAAAGGGAAATGGATTTTCTTTTCGAAATTATTCCGCCGATGAGCTTTATAACGTATCTAAGTATGCAATTGAACTTTATAATAATGATAAAATTGCATGGCAGGAGCTCATGATTATGGGCATGAGCTGTGATTTCAGCTGGAAACGCAGTGCAGGATTGTATCGTGACCTGTATTTTAAGATCTGCTCATAAGCTGGCAGCAGGATTAAATATATTTGGAATTCTTGCGGTTTTCCATTGACAAATACCCAATAAAGGGCTAAAATGAATAGACAAATGAATATCCGCCATAGACAGCAGGTGCCGTAATGCTTAATTTCCTGCCGAGGTGAATTAAGAGTTTTGTTTGTTATGCAATAACTTTCTTCATCCCCTGTCCTATGGTCGGGGGATATTTATTTGATACTGTGACAAGGAGGAATCATTCCAAATGGCAAATGCTTCCATTATCGCGATGAAAGAGCAGCACGTTAAGGAGATAGTTGACCGTCTCAATAGGGCACAGTCCGTCGTAATGATCGATTACAGGGGACTCACCGTTGCAGAAGTCACCGCTCTTCGTGTTGAAATGCGTAAGGCAGGTGTTGAGTATCTTGTACTCAAGAACACCATGGTTGAAAGGGCATGTGAAGAGGCCGATGTTCATGCTGACATCAAGAACATGCTTAAAGGACCTTCCGCTTTCGCATTCGGTTACGATGATCCCGTTGCACCCGCAAAGATCATCAAGGATTTCATCAAGAAGACCAAAAAGTGCTCTATAAAGGGTGGTATCGTTGACAATAGGGTCACCGATGCAAAAGGGATCGAAGCTCTCGCAGATCTGCCCTCTCGTGAAGTTCTCATCGCCCGCATGCTGGGCAGCATGATGAGCCCCATCACCGGACTTGCAATCGCGCTCGATCAGGTCGCAAAGAAGCTCGGCGGCGGTGAAGAAGCACCCGCAACCGAAGCGGCAGCAGAATAATCGTCTGCTTGCAGAATAATGTGTCTATTTGTAGACAAAAAAGTTTAATACCAAAATAATTTCGGAGGAAATAACAATGACTAAGCAGGAATTCATCGACTATATCAAGTCCCTTACCGTCCTCGAACTCGCTGATCTCGTTCATGCAGTCGAAGAGGAATTCGGCGTATCCGCACAGGCAACCGCAGTTGCAGTAGCAGGCCCCGCAGCCGCTGCTGAAGAAGTTGAAGAAAAGACCGAGTTCGACGTAGTTCTCAAGTCTTTCGATGCCGCTCAGAAGATCAAGGTCATCAAGGTCGTTCGTGAGCAGCTTGGCCTCGGCCTTAAGGAAGCTAAGGAAGCCGTTGATGGTGCTCCCAGCACTCTCAAGGAAGCCGTATCCAAGGAAGAGGGCGAAAAGTTCGTTGCAGCGTTCAAGGAAGTTGGCGCAGTTATCGAGCTCAAGTAATCCGAATTCACAGTATATTGCGAGCAGGCATCTCGGTGCCTGCTCGTGGTTTGTAAAGACCTTTTTGCAAGTTATTTACTGTTCTGATAATTAATAGCTTTGGTTTGAGCGTTATGGCGAGATATTCGGCAGCAATAAAAAGGATTGTTTCTCCATTTTATCCAATTGCCGCAGCAAAAATAGTTGCGGGAAGGATATTTAGATGTTCAAATAGGCTTTACTCAAAAATTGCTCAGTATCGAATTCATCATATTTGACCCTATATAGCATCAGACCATGTGCGGGAGCGGTATCGCCAGCATTTTCTCTATCTGGGTTTTCCAGTGCGCGAAGGATGAATTCGGGGGATTCGAAGCCCATGCCGACACGGAGCATGGAGCCAACCATAATACGCACCATATTATAAAGGAATCCACTCCCAGCAACATCATAAAAAAGAAATTCGCCGTTTCGGAACCACTCTGATTTATAAATTGTTCTGATCGTGGTCTTGGATTTGCTTCCGGCAGCCTTGAATGAAAGAAAATCATGCGTTCCGAGAAAAAAAGCCGCTGCTGCATTCAGCTTCTCCAGATCCAATCCAGAATGAATATGAAGCGCTGTATTTCTCGTAAATGCGGAATTATGCGGTGCATTGAGTATCGTGTATCTATAATGCTTTTGCTTTACGGAAAAGCGGGAATGAAATTCATAATCACCATCCCCGGTGAGCTCAAAGCTTGCTTTTATTCGGATATCTCCCGGAAGCATAGTATTGAGCGCATATGAGAATTTCTCGGCGGGGATGCGGCTTAATGTATCGAAATGAGCAACTTGAGCCCGTGCATGAACCCCGCTGTCCGTGCGCCCGGAAGCATGAACGGAAAGTTCATCGCCGGTCAGCTTCTTTAATGCCCGGCAGATTACCTCCTGTATAGCCGTTCCGTTTGGCTGAACCTGCCAGCCTACATAATTTGTTCCATCATATTCGATAATAAGAACAATTCTGTGCATTTTCGAGCTTTCCATATTATTTGAATATATTCCTCCGATGCTTTGAAGCAAAAGCTTCCATCTCAAATATTATACCTGTACATTGCAGCCAATGCAACCAGAAGATTCCTGATAAAAAAGCTTAATGTGGGGTAAACACGAATAAAATAGCTCTTGACAGGTCAAGGCTTTGATATTATACTGTACGATGTAGGCGTGGCATTGTGTATGCACAGCCGTCTTCACTATTCTATCAGGAGGAAAAGACATGAAGAAATCCATTAAGAGCATTCTTGCGTGCCTTCTCGCCGTATTGCTGGTAATCCCCGCAATGAGCGGCATCCTTGCGGATGAAACCGCACAGGTAAAAGGTACTCTTGAAGCACTCGACACCGTCCCCGTTGATGTCTCCGGCATCAGGAACGGTCGCACCTTGACCGCTGCTGATGCAGAGGTCGAGGAAGATATTGCTCCCGAAACCATCGTAACCATCATGGTAGAGCTTGAAAAGGCTCCTGCCACAGAGCGTTTTGATGATATTAAGGGCGCAACTTCCTATCGTGAGGAGCTCCTTGCAGACCAGAAGAGCGTTGCTGCTAATATCAGCAAGACTCTTGGCCTTGCTATCGAGCCCACCCACAATTACACCGTGCTTTTCAACGGTTTTGCATTTGAGGGCGAATATCGCCTCATTGCAGAGCTAAATGAGATCAGCGGTATCCGCGCGTTCCGCGCTATGGAATGGGAGAGCCCCAAGCTCTTCAATACCACCAGCCAGGTTCACGCGATTGAAGCCTGGGATATCGGTTATTCCGGAGAAGGCACCTGCGTTGCCATCATCGATACCGGCTGTAAAGTTACACATGAGGCATTCTCCGTTGCTCCCGAAAATGTGAAGTATACTGCTGATGATATCGCAATGTTCATCGAGCTCGGTAACCTTCAGGGCAGCAACATGAACCCCAGTCAGGTTTATTACAGCGCAAAGATCCCATTCCGTTGGAACTATGTTACCAAAACCTATAATGTAAATCATACCGGCAGCGACCATGGCACCCATGTTTCCGGTATTGCAGCAGGTAATGGCGGCGAGATCCAGGGCGTTGCAAAGGATGCACAGCTTGCTATCATGCAGGTATTCAATCCGAATGGCGGCGCAGGCTGGGCAGCGATCCTTGGTGCATTGGAAGACTGTGCAGTTCTCGGCGTTGATAGCGCAAACCTCTCCCTCGGTTCTCCCTGCGGACGTGAACAGTATTGGGATTCCAGCTATGGCGAGGTTTTTGAAAGGGTTGTTAATGCTGGCGTCAATCTCGCTATGGCAGCAGGTAATGACTATAATGCAGCAATGTGCAATGCATGGAGCGGAAGTGATGTGGCATCCCAGACTTGGGTAGCAGGCGGTTATAACCTCCCCACCAACCCCGATTCCGGTGTTGTAGGTTCTCCCTCCACTTGGGAGCATGGCATCTCCGTTGCTGCTGTTCAGAACAGTAAAGCGAGTGGCTATTATGTCTCCGTTGATGGCATTGGCATTGGCTATACCGAGAACGAACAGAATATGGCACCTCTCGCCGAAACTCTCGGCGGTCAGACTCTGGAATTTGTTATGATTCCCGGTTTTGGTGAGCCCAGCGATTATGCAGGACTTGATGTTCAGGGCAAAGTTGCTGTTGTAAGCCGTGGTACCACAAACTTTGTTGATAAGGGCTATGCTGCACAGGAAGCAGGCGCAGCAGCTTGCATCATTTATAATAATGTTTATGGCGAAGCGCTGAACATGGTTCCCTTCGGTACCCTTGATGGAAATAATAATCTTATCCATGATGGCAACGAAGGCCGCATTCCTCATATTGCGATCACTCGTGAAGCTGCTCAGAATTTCATGGATGCAGCTAATAAGCAGATATTCATTTCGTCCGATGCTGGTATCTATGATGCAGCAGGCGGAAACATGCCCGCAGATTTCTCATCCTGGGGCTGTACTGCAAACCTTGGCATGAAGCCTGAGATCACCGCTCCCGGCGGCGGCATCTACTCCGCTACCGATTCCGCTATCTCCGGTGCCAATTACCAGGCTTGGGATGGCACCTCCATGGCTACCCCCCATATCGCAGGCGGTATGGCTATTGTCACCCAGTATGTGAATGAGCAGTTCCCCAACCTCAGCGAGCGCGAAAAGGAGATCATGGTAAATGCCATCCTCATGAGCACCGCAAATCCCGTTTCCGATAAGGGCGGCGATTATGCGCTTGTTCGCGACCAGGGTGCTGGCGAGATGAACGTCAAAGCTGCTGTTACAACCACAGCATACCTCAGCGTTGCAGATTGTGAGCGTCCGAAGCTCGAGATCGGTGATGATCCTCAGAAGACCGGCGTTTATACCCTTACTTTCACGGTAAATAACTTTGGTGACAGCGCACTTGAATACGTTGTTCGTCCCTCCGTGCTCATCAATGATATTGCACTTCTTGGCTATATGGATGATGAGGGCAATGTTCCTGTATACGTCAATACCGATACCGGTTATGACCTCGTCAAGGATGAGGGCATGGTTACCATTGATAAGCCCACCGTTGTCAGCGTTCCTGCTGGTGGACATACCGATGTTTCCGTTACCGTACGTCTTACCCAGGCTGCAAAGGAATATATCGATGAGTATTATACCTCCGGTACCTTCATCGAAGGTTTCATTGAGCTCATTCCCAACAATGGCCTCGTAGGCGATGCAAACCAGAGCGGTGCAATGGAAATGGCTGATGCCGTTCTCATCGCTCGCAATGCGCTGAACCTCATCACCCTGAATGTCAACGTCGATATGAACCAGAATGGTACCGTTGAAATGGCTGATGCCGTTCTCGCAGCTCGCGTTGCTCTCAACCTCATGGATCCCGTATATGCCGCTGGCGGCGATGGCGTAAACCTCACCATGCCCTATCTCGGCTACTATGGCGATTGGAACTATGCTGAGACCATCGATATCGGTTACTATTATCAGGATATCCAGCTCAACAGCAACAACTATCCCAATACTGCTGGTTATAAGAAGGGCAGCACCATTCAGCCTCTCGGCTTCAACCCCTTCATCGATACTGAAGATTTGAGCTACTATCTTGCAGATCGTAACGCGATCTCACCCAATGGTGATGGCGTACTCGATACCTTCAATCTGATGTATTGCGGTCTCGTACGTAACTCCTACGTCAGGTACGTTGTTCTCGATGCAAATGGCAATGAGATTGGTGTTATTGACGATCTCGATGTTTGCACAAAGGGCTTCTTTGATACCAATATCCGTGATCAGCTCGGTGTAAACTATGGCGCATTCCCCCCGAACTACAACTTCAGCCAGTATAATCGTGATGACCTCATCATCCGTATTGAGGCTAAGCTTGATAACGAGGGTACCAGGAGCCAGAACGAATACTCCACTTCTCTCAGCAAGAACTGGAAATGGGATATCCCCCTCCATATCGACACCACCGCTCCCGTTGTCAATAACTTCAACGCTTCCGGCAACAACTTCACTTTCAATGTAAGCGATGAGCACTATGTTGCATACGTTGCAGTTTATACCAACAACAATGGTCAGCTTGGCAACCTCGTTGCTGAGCAGGGTGTTTTCGAAACCACCCGCGGTGCTGTGACCGACATCTCCATGGCAGGTTCCGCAAACAACTTTGTTGTAGTCGGTGACTATGCAGGCAACACCTCCATCTATCTCTGGAATGGCAGCACCCTTACCCTCCAGCAGGGCATGGATCCCGATCCCGAGCCCGTTGGCGAATATGAAGATTGCGCCATCTTCGGATATGGCTTGAACCTCACCACTAAGACGTGGCTTCTCTTCAGAACCGAAAATATCACTGAGCTCTACAATGGCGAAACTACTCCAAGCCCAGAGAACTTTATTGCAGCAGGTTTTGATGCAAATAGCGGCGTCCTCTATGCAGCAAGCCAGGATAATAAGCTTTATCGCTATACCTTGGGTAACCAGGGGCTGACTGGCAAGACCCTCGTTGGCAATCTTGGCAATCAGTATAACGAGATGGCATATGACAGCACCAACAACGTCTTCGTTGGCATCAGCGGCGCAATGGATCTCATCCAGATTGATCCCGCTACTGGTACCGAGCAGGCTGTAGGCTCCATTCAGAATGGCGTTGTTGCAATGGATTTCGATGAGAATGGTATCCTCTACTTTGTAGATGCTTACGGTACCTTCTGCAGTGTCGATCTCTATGGCAGCGGTCAGATAAATGAGATTGCTGATCTTGGCATCAACCCCGTAAATCTCAGCACCGGTAATTTCTATAATCAGAGCGGCTGCATGTATGGTCACACCTTCTACTGGGGTTCCATCGATGCAACCTCTCAGACCAAGAGCCTCGTAAGGATCGATGCACGCAATGGCGCATATCAGTCCATGGGTGTTATTTATCAGAGTCCTGGTCTCCAGATGACCGGTATGTTTGCGCTCGATATGACCATTAATAATATTGAGACCAAGGCATTCTCCGGCGAAATTGCACTCGCTGACTAAATCGAATAAAGCATGTTGCTTCAGCCGCTCCTTTGGAGCGGCTGTTCCTTTATTAGGCAGGATAAATACGTTATTTGAGCGGCACATAAAAGCTATATAGCGTTGCAATGCCCTAGGGTTCATGATATAATAAAAATGAGGATTAAAACAGAAAGGCAAAAATATGAGTACGTTTAAACATGTTGTAATGTGGCGCTTTAAAGCTGAAGCAGAAGGGAATACAAAAGAAGAAAATATGCAGAAGGTAATCGATGGACTATATGCGCTGCGCGGTGTTGTGCCTGAGCTTATGGATGTTGAGCTGCATCGTGATATACTTCATGGTGGAGGGAGTTATGATGTCATTTTGATCTGTACTTTTGCCGATCTGGATGCAATGCTTTCCTATCAGATCCATCCCGCGCATATGAAGATGCGTGATTTTATACATAAGGTGATTACCGAGCGTGTAACAATCGATTATGTGATCGATCAGTGAAATGCCTATGAAAAAAGATGTAGCAAATAAGCTGACTCATGGCGTTCAATCGACTGTGTTTGCACGAATTATGCTTGCGACGGCAATGGTATTTATTATTGCCGCAATATTGGTAACTGCTGTGGAATTCTGTGCAAAGGATAGCGCATGGGTCAGGCGAGAATATGAGAAGCTTGATATTTCGGAATATTCAGGGATGAGCATAGATGATATGTGCCGCGCGTTTTCGGTTATGGTTGATTTTATGACGGGTCGCTCTGAATCAATGCATGTGAAAGTGAATTATTTTGGTGAAGATGTTGAAATGTATAATTCCAGAGAGATAGGTCATATGCATGATGTCAGGAACCTGTATTCAGGAGTAATGCTCGCACGCATAATCTTGCTTGCATTGGCTGCAATAGGAATCATTATATTTGCATTTGTTGAAAAAAGGAATAAAATCTATAGGGTCAGCAAATATTTTCTGATCAGCCTCGCAGCGATAGCAGGAATTTTTGTACTTTTGGGAATTTGGGCCATTATCGATTTTGATAGTTTCTGGATTTTCTTCCATTTTATATTTTTAGATGTTGCCGGATCTACATTTGACCCGGCGTTTAGCAGGATGATTAGAATATGCCCGGCAGAGTTATTCTCCGATATGGTGTTTCGTATCTTCATGATTGGATTTGGTGCATGCGCTTTGCTTGCTCTTATAGCTGCCGGATATCTCATAATAAGGCGTGAACGAAACCGCAAAAGAACAGTATGAGCTATTTAATATCTTCACAACAAAATTATGAAAAGTATGTTGCTTCTGCTGAATGGAAGCAGCCATTGCCCTTGCTTGCTATAGAATCATCGTGTGACGAAACAGCGGCAAGCGTTGTTATAGGGGGCAGAAGTGTTGCATCTATGGCAGTACATACGCAGATACCCGTGCATAGGCTATATGGGGGAGTGGTTCCAGAAATCGCTTCTCGCAGCCATACGGAGCGAATCGGATCGGTCGTCCGCGAAGCGTTATATGCTGCCGGAATAGAGTTGGATGATGTTGGCGCAATCGCCGCAACCTCATCTCCGGGGCTTATAGGGGCTCTGCTGGTCGGTGTGAGTTTTGGCAAGGCATTGGCGTTTTCAAAGCAGCTTCCGTTTCTTGGCGTGAACCATATAGAGGGGCATATTGCTGCAAACTATTTGACCTACCCTGACCTTGAGCCACCCTTTGTTTGTCTCATTGCTTCCGGGGGACACAGCCATATAGTTAAGGTGTTGGATTATGACTGTTTTGAGCTGGTTGGAAGAACCCGTGATGATGCAGCAGGTGAAGCGTTTGATAAGGTTGCACGTGCGCTTGGTCTTTGTTATCCCGGTGGGCCTGAGATAGAAAGGCTTGCGGCTAATGGCGATGCAGGAGCTTTTCCGTTTCATGCACCGTTCAATGAGAGTGATAGCTATGATTTCAGTTTTTCAGGAATCAAAACCGCGGTAGTCAACCTAATGCATAATGCTGAACAAAAAGGTATGCGAATAAACGGTGCAGATGTCGCAGCATCATTTCAGCGAGCGGTTGTTGATACATTGACGAGGAAATCCGTTCGAGCAGCTAAGGAATTCGGCTTTGATACACTTGCACTTGCCGGCGGAGTCAGTGCGAATGGTGCTTTGCGCAGAAATATGCAAATGGAATGCGAGCGAAATGGCTTGCGGTTTTGCTGCCCTGATATGAAGTTCTGTACCGATAATGCAGCCATGATTGGTTGCCAGGCACATTACAGGTTGATTAAGGGTTATCGCGATGGCATGGATTTAAATCCGAGTGCAATGAGTTTTCTTGCAGAGTGAAAATATTGGTGATGTTGATTTGATCGGGAAGAGGTCGCTCGCATTATTTCTATTTGGCGGCATCTTTCCGATATTTATCCACAATCAATTCTAGCAGTTATCCACATTATCCACAAAGTTATCCACAATAAAAATCCTTATAACGCTAGATTTTGATGACTTATCCATAATAGAGTTATAAAATCAGAAAAACTTATCCATATCAACCTTAAAAATTCGGTCGATCGTACGAAAGAAAGTGCATTTTTGGAAAGTTGAAATAATCTGAAATTATGTATGAAAAAAGCATAAATGAATGGTATTTTACACAGACCGGAATAAATTCAATAAAAAATACTGCAGCAGTATGACTGCTGCAGCAGAAGCTAGACCTCAAATCCAGATTAAACTGTTTTGTTTGCTTTTTGTTTGGCAGGCTTGGATGATTTTTGAATTTCTCCTGCCTTGGTAAGGGCAATTTTTGTCAAAACCGGGCCAACGAGCTCATAAATGAGCGTTGCAAAAAGTGCGACTGTCACAACCTGTGGTGCAACTATTGCAAGATCCGAGCTTCCGGCCACCATTTGAGCCATGCCGATTGCAACACCGGCTTGGGGCAGCAAGGTAATTCCAAGATATTTACGGACATTGGGATCGGCTTTTGAAATGGCAGATCCAAGGTATGCTCCGCCATACTTGCCCAGCGATCGAGCTGCGATATAGACAATTCCCGCTAATCCGACGGTAGCCAAAATTGAAAAATCAAGCTCGGCCCCGGAGAGCACAAAGAACAGCATAAAGAGACCAGGGGTCCAATCATCTGAAAGCTGCAAAATATTGATGGCATCGCGCCGCATATTGGCCAATACTGCACCAAGCATCATGCAGGTAAGGAGTGAGGAGAGTCCCCAGATTTCGCTGAGAGCAACACAGGCGAAAACCGCTGCTAGGATCAGGCAAAGTCGATTTGCATTCGAATGGAAAAATTTCATTAGAAGCGCAAGTATGGCACCTAAAACACCGCCAACAAGGAGAGAAAGGCAAATCTCGCGAAGCGGATTGATCAGTACCGCTTGAACCGTGAGTGCACTGCCGGCGGCAAATACCTCGGCAAGTGCAAAGCATACTGAAAATATCATGAGTCCAACCGCATCATCAAATGCAGTGACGGGGAGCAATGTGTCCGTAACAGGTCCGCGCGCTTTATATTGACGAACGACGAGAAGCGTTGCTGCGGGTGCTGTTGCTGCGGCAATTGCACCAAGGAGCAGTGCCCGAGGAATTCGAATTGCACGTTCACCTGGAATGAGCAGCATTGCTGCCATTACGAGCAAAACGGTAATAACCGCTTGAACAATTGTAATTATAACAATGGATTTTCCGAGCTTTTTCAAATATGTGAGCTTAAATTCTCCGCCTATTGAAAAAGCAATGAAGCCCAATGCTGTGGAGGTAATTATTTTGAGGCTTTCAATAGATTCCTTATTGATTATGTTCAGAACGTATGGGCCGACAATAATACCGGCAATCAGATACCCGGTCACATTCGGCAAATTCAGAAGCTTCATTAACCGCGAAAGAGCAAGCCCGCCGGCCATTGCAACGGCGAGATAAAGTAGATTAATCATTTTTATTTTACCCTCTAAAATACAGGATTTGGCACATCGCAAATAATTCACCAACAAGAGGTGAAGCAAAAACTCGATTTGTGATGTGCCTCTAAGAATGCAAAGCAGTCAATATGAACAGCAATGCACGAATTACTAATAAATCAATATTCTTCGATTCCCTCGTAGGACGAGACTGGAATGGTGAACATGAAGCCTTTCTTGCCTAAGCCCTTGGTGTTTCGAAGAATAACGCGCTTGGCGTGTTCAATTCTATCATCATCAAGAACTAGAAAAGCTGTATGACTTGATTCGAAGTCGTGGCTTATGACCTTGCTGACGCGCCCGAAAATCGGAGCTGCATCAACATTGCTTTCAAGCAGAGCATTTTTCAAGCTGGTACTTTGAAAAACGATTCCATTCATTCCATGAGCCTTCAACCCCTCAAGCGTGGCAAGGAATTCATCACAATTATCGATAGTTATAACGAGAAGCTGCATTATAAAACTCCCCCTTTCCTATATAGTTGTTTTATGTGATGATTATATCACTTTGAATGTAGGTTTGCAACCAATCAAAAATTTTTTAAAGGATTTGGCCTGCTATGTATTTTTTAAATCAATGGTGATAACAATAGAGTAGAAGCTAATACTGCATTGATAATTAAATGCTGATTACCCTCCCTAAAATGCAAAAAATTTGAGAAAAAAGAAGATATATTTATTTTAAAAAAGGGAGTTAATAGGGGGGAAGTGAGGAAAAAAAGCAGGTGAACAAAGGAAAAACTGAAGGAAAAGGGGAAGAAAAAATAAATGAAAAAAAGTGTTGACAAGGGGGAGGAAAGCTGTTATAATAGCGGAGCTCGCTTGAGAGAAACGAACTTCCGGAACGAACCGAGCGAAAGCGAAGGGACGGGAGAGCAGCGAAAGGAGGTCTTAGGAAGAC
>MSGV01000042.1 GCA_001940845.1 Christensenellaceae bacterium Phil7 | reverse complement strand
GGGGATTTACTCGCTGACTTGGGTTTTACCCATAACCGCAACACGACCTGGGTCAAGGTGAATGAAAACGGGATATATTTTGCCGTAAAATTTATCAAGAGAAAGGTGTTCGATGAAACACTAGTGCATGGGTATATGACGATTCAGCCCATATTTACGCAACTTCACGACAGAGAATATGAAATAGTTGATATTTTCCGAGAAATGAATCCGGAACTGATGAATCCGGAACTGAATGATATGCTGTTCTTACTTCTTGTTGAACCAAGCGACGATAACTATGGGAGTACGCTTGCTGATGGCAGGAAAATTATTGAAACAACATTGAGCTATTTTGTGCCCAAAGCTGTTGATCTCGAGAGCTGTTTTGCTGCAAACTTTGAAGCAAGCTACTATCAGCATAGAAGGATGATGTGTGCGGAATCATTGGAACAATACGAAATGATTTATACGGACAATACCTTTGCAATGGTATTGGGGTTATGTAAGATTCAAAAGTACGATGAAGCGATTGCGCTACTTGAGAATTGCGAAGGAATGTCATCATTATGCAGTGGCTGGCGTAACCTGGATGAATTCGTAGAGATGTCTTATAAAGTGGATGAGCAAAAGGAATGGTTCATCAACACGATCCGAAACGGAGAGTATGAGAAGCTTCACGAGATTATGCGGCATTGGTACGAAATAAATTGCGAGGAGCTTAAGAAGAAGTACAAGCTGACCGTGGATTATCAGCTAAGCTTTGATGAATAATCGTAATAGATAGATGGTGCTGCAATGACGACTATCGAAGATCTTATAGCGACCGGAATCTTTTATGTAGAGATAGATGGATTAACGCATGTAAGCGTATATCCAGTAGGAGGAACCATAAAAGATTGGCATGAATAAGGAACTCTTTCAATTTGGTCTCAAACGCCTAGGGCAATGGTGGTTAAGTATGTGGGGTAGTTATGGTTGATATTGATTATATAATGCAATTGCTGGATTGTAACAATAGCTCTGGAGAGCAGGTTAAAGGAATCGCATTAGCGCGCGGTATTCAATGTATAAACGTGTTTTTGCGACCGAATGACAATCGAAATAACAAGAATGTTTGGGCTAATTGTGCAAAGATACTCTCTGAAAAGACCGATGATGAGCTGTCCTGTTATCTGCCTAGTTTAATGGAATGGCTGCAGGACCTTAACTGGCCGGGTGCACTTTGTATTGTTGAGCGATTAAACAGGCAATCGAATGATAGCTGGTATCATAGCGTATTCGATTCTTCTTTAAGACTGGCAAAGGCGCTTGGCAATAAAACATGGGCGAATAACCTTATGTTGGTAAAAAAAACGACCCCAAATAAGTAGGCTGTTTAAGAAGGAGGTAGCAATGATCGAAATTGATTATATAATGAAATTGCTGGATTGGAATAACAGCGAGGAGGAGCAAGCCGAGGGGATAGCATTAGCTCGCAATGTTCAAAGCATAAACGTGTTTTTACAGCCGCACGATGAGTATAATAATAAGAATGTTTGGGACAACTGTGCAAAGATACTTGCTGAAAGGGGAGATGATGAGCTGGCTCCATATCTTTCAGAATTGATGGAATGGCTACAGGATCTTAATTGGCCGGGCGCGTTTTGCATTATAGAAAGATTAAATCAATATTCAAATGATAGTTGGTATCATAAGGAGTTTAATTATTCTTTAAAATGCGCAAGGGCGACCCGTGATGGCATATGGGTTAAGAACCTTAAGTTAGTAAAAAAAGCAAAGCGAATATTTAATAAAAAGATCAAATCTAAGCACTTAGAATGACGATTACATATTAGCATAAATATTATGCGTAGTTTTATTTTTTCACTATAAGCAATTGCATTCTAAGGAAGCTGTTATTATCCAGACAGTGGCGAAAACGTTTTGCTGTATAATGTATTCCGTGGGATTACAACCATCCTTATAGATAAAATGGGGGCATAAAATGAAGCGTATTGTATTGTGGATAGTTGCAATTTTGCTTTTTGCGGCAATAATTGTAAAAGCTATAGTTTGGGGCATAGACTATGCAAAAACAATGGAGGTAGGAGGCTTTAAGCTGAGCGACTATTCGTTTTTCATTGAAAGTACTGCCTTCGATTTTGATAGGAAACTGGGTACCATAGATTCCGCCAAGGATGCAAGAAAGAAAGCGGAAGCCGTCTGGGTGGAGCTGTATGGCGAAAAAATCAAGGATAGGAAGCCATACAGGGTGTTTTATGATGAGCAAAACCAAGCTTGGTTGGTAGTTGGTTCATCTAACAATATACTTGGAGGTGTGCCATACATAATCATTCAAAAAATGAATGGAAAGATTTTGGCTGTTGGACGTGATAAGTAGTGTATTTCCAAATATTACATGCGGGGCGCTGCATGGCAAGCACGGAGAAGAGCTTAATTATTATACTGGGAATCCTGTCCCCGAACCGTGGAATTCAATATTTTTGGAGGTATAGAATGATAAAGGTCGATGCAGCAAACGCAAGAGAGGTAATTTCGGCCATACCTGGTGCTCCTGAGTTTCGACTTCATGATTATGATCTAACCAAGATTACCTTTAACAAGGAAGAAAAAATTTTGATAGTTTGGTGCACTTGGTATCTGGGATGTCCCACTGTTTCCCCTGATCAAGGTCATATATACAGATTGACTTTCCATAATGTTATTGGATTTTTCGTGACATCATGCGGCTATTTTTGTGGTCCATATGAGCTGACGAGGTTAAATGGATTGTCTTACATTCCAAAAGACAGACAAGAACTAATCCCAAAGTTGTTTGAGAAGCGGATTTTTAGCGATGGTTCTTTTCTCGATGTGTTGAAGGATGTTGATGAATACTTTGAGTGCTGCTTCGAGTTTATATCGGCTGATACCTTAACGATTGCATGTGAGTATCTGATAGCTGAAAAGATTCTGGACTAGCAGCATAGATTCCTGTGCATTAGGCATTTTAATGCACGGTCTTACCGAATATTTATTTGAGAGAGTGGTTCGTTCAACTATAGGATATGGATATCATGCTGCCGTTTGTATCGGCAAGGGATAAATGCTTGCTCTTGTACTCGAATTCCCGATTCACATCTTGACAGGATCAGGTAGGATTATCCATCATATTCGTCGCAGAATAGCATAAGCCCGTCTGAATCCCTGTTGATATGCTCTCTAACTCAAGCAACAAGCAGTAGAAGATTACCAATCTGGTGGCGGCAGTATAGGAAATATCTGCAAAAGTACGGGATCAAAAATACTTTTACACTGCGCTCATGGATAAAGGTGTATAATGAGCATGGAGGTTTCAATTCCGTAAAACATTCAGGAGGCGGAAGCTACATGAAACAGGGACGAAATACCACCCAAGACGAGCGCATTGCGATTGTGAAGGATTGCCTTGCATCTGGAAAGAACTATGGGAAGATGGCCCTGAAATACCAGATCAGCTACCAACAGGTGCAGACTTGGACAATGCGGTTTGAGGAGTTTGGTGAAGCCTGGCGCTTGAGGACCGGCGGGGCAAGCGCAAGAAGGATCAGGCATCACGCACAGAGTTAGAGAAAGCACAGATAGAGATCGAGCAACTCAATCCGTTACTACAACGCACGACGTGTACAGCGTAACCTTGGTGTTTTAACACCCATAGAGAAACATGAACTGTATCTCGCTGCACAAAAAGCGGCCAGCAACCGAAGTTGCTGACCGAGAAAATTTTATATCTTTTCATTGTTCTCTTGACGGGGATCAGTTCAATGTAGGAATCGACGGGTTCTCATTACGAATCCGAAATCCGTCAACCAACAGCTGGTAAGTAATTTTATTCCTTATCACTGTTAAGCCAAGGTTTTTTTGAGTTTTTGACCTGTTTTGATAAAGTCTCTCCAGCAGATTATCTCTTGCTGAACTGCGGTGCACGACGGGCTGCCTTGAGGCCGTACTTTTTCCTTTCCTTCATCCTGGGGTCGCGGGTAAGGAAACCAGCTCTCTTGAGGATAGCGCGATATTCGGGGCTTACATCAAGGAGTGCACGGGAAATGCCGTGACGGATAGCACCTGCCTGACCGGTATAGCCGCCGCCGTATACATTTACGAGGACGTCAAACTTGCCAAGGGTATCGGTGATATCGAGGGGAGCGCGAACGATCATCTTCAGAGTTTCATATCCGAAGTATTCTTCGAGATCCCTCTTGTTTACAAGAATTTTGCCGGTTCCGGGAACGAGACGAACACGAGCAACGGAGCTTTTACGCCTGCCGGTTCCAAGATACTGAGTCTTTGCTGCCATGGTAATTTATCTCCTTCCCAAATTATTTAAGCACGAGAACTTCGGGCTTCTGGGCTTCATGCTTGTGGTCAGGGCCTGCATAGATGCGAACTTTTGTGAGCATCTGTCTGCCGAGAGGTCCCTTGGGCATCATACGGCGGATGGCTTCATAGAGAGCGAATTCGGGCTTCTTTTCAAGAAGGTCACGATATTTCGTCATCTTGAGTCCTCCGGGATAGCCGGTATGATGATAATAGATCTTCTGATCCAGCTTGCGGCCGGTCATAACGACCTTGTCCGCGTTGATGATGATGACATGATCGCCACAATCAACGTGGGGGGTAAAGATGGGCTTATTTTTGCCACGAAGTATTGCGGCAACCTGAGATGCGAGACGGCCGAGCACCATGCCCTCTGCATCTACAACGTACCATTTACGCTCCATGGTCTCTGCTTTTGCCATATAGCTTTTCATGCTATGTCCTCCATAAGGTATGTTGAATTTCTTATTCGTTCGCTAAGATTTCCGACAACGGACGGGGCTGGTGACCGCAATCCTCCACCATAAGCAAAGCACAAAGAGTATTGTAAATCATTGGAGAGTGTTTGTCAAGCATTCGATTGGCAAAAAGACCATATAATTGCAATATATTTTGCAATTTTCCGATAGGAGCAGAGCATGCGATTCAAACGGCTGTTGGATAATGCATTTCTAAAATGATTCTTACGACATGGACACGATTAGCCGTTGCAGAATGGGCGCAGCTATCGGATGAGGAGCCCATTATGTGAGCCGGTTTAAACGGCAGATCAAATAAATTTTTCTCATTTTATGCTTAAAATCCGTAACCAAATCGGCTTTGATCAGAGAAATTCAGTTTAGGGTATTCATTTTTGGGAGTAAATATGTTAAAATATGTTTATAATACGGTCGTCTAGCCGCATAAATGCAGTGGCGGCTGCTAAATGTTAGGAGGACATGCTGATGAGTATTCCGATAAAGCCGACGGTATTCCCAACGGAACAGCTTCTGATTGCGGCAATACTGGCTTTTGCAAGCTATCTCATAGTCACCGCATTCTATTCCTCGATTCGAAAGGATAGGGCATACCTGAATAATGGTGCAAAGGATAAAACCGATGTAAAATTGGTTGTCTGGCTGCTGATCGCAGCTTTTGCGCTGCGCGTTGTTATATCGAATTATGTCGTTGGGCATAAGACGGATATAAATTGCTTCACTTCATGGGGCTATCGTGCAGCAACAAGCGGATTCGCAAATTTCTATGCAAGCGGATTCTCTGATTATCCGCCGGGATACATATACATTCTGAGCTTTATGAGCAGGATATCTACGCTGCTTGGGCACGGGATAAAAGCAGCCGATGGTTCATACGACCTCGTATGCGTCTTCCTGAACAAGCTGCCGTCAATAATAGCGGATCTTGGCTCGGCATACTTGGTATACCGACTTGCAAGAAAAAAGCTCCGCTTCGAACCTTCGTTTCTGCTGATGGCATTGGTGGCATTCAATCCTGTGCTTCTTTATGTCTCCTCCGGTTGGGGGCAGATCGATCAGCTATTGACTGTGCTGCTTGCCTGCTCGATCCTGCTCCTGATGAGCAATAAGCCAATATGGGCGGGAATAGTATACGGGCTTTCGATACTCATGAAGCCGCAGGCATTGATGGCGGGACCATTGCTCGCTATTGCATACTTCATGTATGTGTTTGATGGCAAATTTTTTGAATTGACCGATGTAAAGTCCGAAGATAGCCTTTCAAAACGCCTTATAAAGACGGTGATCGCCGTTGCATGTGCATGCTTGATGATAGTAATAACTGCAATGCCATTCAGCACAAAGGATATGCCATGGTACGAGATAATCGTTGAAAAGTATCTCGGAACGGCTACCTCATATAATTATGCTTCCGTAAATGCCTATAATATCTATGCTCTCTTTGGAGCAAATTGGAAGAGTATAGACAGCATCGCATTCGCAGACATAAGCTATGGCACTATTGGCACTATCGGCATGATATTTAGCGTAGGATTCAGCGCAGTGCTTTATATACTCGGAAGGAAAAAGCATAGAGGAGCATTGACCCTCTCCACTGCGTATCTATTTGCGGCATTGTTCACGCTCGGTCATTATATGCATGAGCGTTACATAATTCCGACGCTTCTGCTGCTTGTCATAGCATATCTGCTGTATTCTGACAGGAGATTGCTTTATCTGATGGTGGCCTATACCTTCCCGATACTCCTGAATTGCTTCTGTTCATTCTATTACAGCAAATTTTTTGAATATGGACTTTATTGGGACAAAGCGCTCGTGTTCTGGTGCTCGCTTATCAACGTATTAATGTTTGCATATTTCACATATCTGGTCGTAAGGATCATGATCCTGGGAAGGGTTAAGGGCGATGTTTTCCCGCCGGAATTGGTTGAAACTATGCAAGGCGGAAAAGTGATCGCTGCCGGAGCCGGTAAAAGCGATCCTAAGCTAAAGCGCATGGATATGATAGAGGATGAGAAAGCCGGTTCAAATAGAACCAATAAGAATGAAAATCAGAAATTTCAGAAAAATGCAATGGAAGGAGCTAAGGACTGAAATGAAGCTTAAAAGAGCATTTACCATCGTACTGATCCTCCTCATCGCATTATGTCTGCCTTGCTTCGGCAGCTTTGCGGAAGGAGAGAATCTTGCAAAAAACGGAGATTTTGAAAATCTTTCTTCGGGCTTGCCCACAAATTGGGAATTCAAAGCCTATTATGATGACGGAACTGCATCGAATTACTTTATAGATAAAGATGCTGCCCGGGGAACGGTCATAAAGATCGTGAATAATTCGGAGAATGATGCACGATTCATCCAGACCATAAAGGTTAAGGGCAATACAACCTATAAGTTCAGCTGTTATGTGAAAACAGAGAATGTTGTGGGCGGCGCAGGAGCGAACATAGGGTTTGAGAACATAACCGATCATAGCGCAAGCGTATCCGGCACTGCGGATTGGACGCTCATCGAGCTCGTGGGAAAGACTGATAAAGCTCAGAAGGAAATCGAGGTTGGTTTAAGGTTGGGCGGATTCGGCGCAACCAGTACGGGCACGGCATGGTTTGATGACTTCAAGATGATTGAAGTTGGGAATGATTCGTCTGCGATCAATCTTTTTAAGGATACCTCTTCCGGAAGTAATAATAACAATAATGCGAACAGCGGAACCATGACCAGTGCGGAATATAATGAAGCCGCAGCGAGAGCTAAGATGGCGGTCATAATGCTGTCCGTATTCATAATTGCTCCACTTGCAATATATTTCCTTCTGGGGTTTGAGCATAAGAACGATAAGGCCAGGAAGAATCCTTACCCCAAAACGCCGGAGCAGCTTGCACCATCAATCCTGGATACAAAGCCATTACTCCCGGGGAAAACCGATACCAAGCTGCACTATACGCGCAAGGACTGGATATTTGTTATAGCTTTGACCGCAATATATGCGGTATTGGCCTTGACGAATTTGGGAAGCACCAATGCTCCCGAAAATTATTGGCAGGGTACGGTGGGCGCAAAAGCAACTCTGTATTTTGATGGTGATGTCATAGTGAATAGAATCACTCAAAATGGCGGAATTGCGAATGATGCAACGTACAGCATCACTGCAAGCAACGGAACAAGCATAAGCTATACCCAAGAGTATGGCGCAATGTATCGCTGGTCACAGGTGAATGGCAGCGGCGCTTCGAGCATCAACCCGTTTGGAGCATCGGCTATTAACTCGGTTACGGTCGAAGTAAAATCAGGAAAAGTTATTCTGAATGAGCTTGCATTCTTTGATGCGGATGGCAATGCGCTACACGTTACAGCGGCAGATGATACTGCGGCTGCGTTGGTGGATGAGCAGAAGACTGCATCCGAATACAGAACGGCTATGACCGGCATGTATTTTGATGAGCTCTATCACGCCAGGACGGCATACGAGGGTCTGCACGATATGAGCATATATGAATGGACGCATCCGCCTCTTGGAAAGCAGATCATTGCTGTTGGAATCAGCATCTTTGGTATGAATCCATTTGGCTGGCGCGTTATGGGTGCTCTGTTTGGGGTTGCAATGATACCTCTCATGTATGCTTTCGGCAAGCGTTTGTTTGGGGGCAGATCCGAGCTTGCATTGCTGGCCGCTGGGTTGATGGCATTCGATTTCATGCATTTTTCTCAGACGCGAATCGCTACAATAGATACATATGGCGTCTTCTTCAATCTTTTGATGATTTATTATATGTATAAATTCATCAAGATGGATCTTGGAGACGATCTGAAATCAACCCTTCTGCCGCTCGGACTTTCTGGTTTGTTCTTCGGAATAGGCTGCGCAAGCAAATGGATATGCCTCTATACAGGTGCAGCACTGGCGGTAATGTTCTTTACCAAAATGATCGTGCAGTGGGTCAAGGCTTCGAAGATAAACAAGACCGAGTATTCAAAGGCAGAGCAGGCAGAAGCAGCGGTCAGGAATGCCGCAAGCTATCCTAAACGGTTTGTCTGCACCTGCTTATGGTGCGTATTATTCTTCATCATCATACCGGTGATAATCTATACTGCTTCTTACAGACCCTACTGGAATGGTGAATGGAAGGCAAAAGCAATACAGACAAAGGTAAATGAACTGCGTGCTACCGGGGAATTGGCAGCCGATGAGACGGCGGGCGAGGAGGTTCTGACCTTTGGCGACAAGGCGAAAGCATATATAAACGGCGTCATAAAGAATCAGAAGGATATGTATAATTATCATAGTGGACTTGATTCCACTCATGCATATCAGTCTGCATGGTATGAGTGGCCGCTCAGCAATAGGCCGATGTGGTTCTACTTGGGGCAGGATGCAGATGCGAATAAGGTGGGTACGATATCTTCATTCGGTAATCCTGCGGTTTGGTGGGTAGGCTTTATCGGTACTCTCGCGCTCATATTGATGCTTTTGCGCGGCAGGTTTAAGTTCAATGCTGAGATATTCTGCATTCTTATCTCTATGGCTTCCGCCATACTTCCTTGGATGCTGATCTCCAGATGCGTATTCATATATCACTATTTCGCGACAGTACCCTTCATAATACTTTCGAGCGTCTATGTTCTCAAGCATTATGAGGATAAGTATTATTACTTCGAGCTGCCGCAAGGAGAGCTCCTTCCCAACAGGAAAAAAGGTGTTCTCTATATCAAATGGGTATGGCTTGGGCTTGCGATCGTGCTTTTTGCAGTTTTCTATCCTGTAATCAGCGGTCTGCATGTCAGCAGGAGCTATATCAATGCTTTACAGTGGCTGCCTACATGGACCTTCCTGGGTTCTTGGCCGGTAGCTTTTAAGTGATAAACTAAAGGGGGTGCGGTGTTTGGCTCCACCCCCGCATTTTTAGAAAGGCGATAGAATGGAACGGAATGTGAATAGATCTGCTTCCGAGGGAAGTAAGCGCGGCTTCATTCAGTTTGTGAAGTTTGCCCTGGTTGGTGCAAGCAATACAATCATAGATATGCTTGTCAGTCTGGTTTTGAATGCAGTATTTCACTGGTATTATTTTGCAAAGGTGATCGGCTATTGCTGCGGAGTTCTCAATAGTTACCTGCTGAATAGCCGATGGACGTTTAAAGAAGAGCGCCGGAAGGATGCGAGGGAGATCATCAGCTTCATTGCTGTAAATATTGTGGTGCTGCTAATCTCTTTGGGACTGATGAGCCTTATGAAGGATGCATGGAATCTTGTCGGCTGGTGGGATTCGCTTGCGCTGCCCGGCTGGTTTTTGAAGCTCATAAACGGCGAGCGTTTTTGCATGATGGTATCCGCTGTCATATGCATCGTGATAAATTTTGTTGGGAATAAGCTCTTTGTATTTAAAAAGAGGGATGAATCCGATACTAAAGAATGATGATCCATTGCCGAACGGGGGCGGTTGCCTTCGTTCGGCAGGTTTTATACTGCATAGATAATGATTCAAAAACAGAAATAACATATAGAAGTATTGGAAATGCTGCTGCGAAAATGAGCGGATACACCTATAAGCGTTTTAGGCATATTATGAGCGGAGGGAATAATGCTTGCAAAAATAATGAGCTATGGATTGATTGGATTATCGGGATACCCCGTAACGGTTGAGGTTGATATCAGTGTCGGAGCTGTTAAATTTGAAACGGTCGGTCTGCCCGATAATGCTATAAAGGAATCGAGAGAAAGGGTTCGCTCCGCTGTGATCAATTCGGGATTCGATTTTCCAAGCGTGCATATCGTTGCGAACCTTGCTCCGGCAGATGTTAAAAAAGAGGGTTCGATCTACGATCTGCCGATCGCCGTTGGATTGCTGACTGCGGGGGGAGAAATACCCGTCAACGAATCCGAAAATTGGATAATCCTTGGAGAGCTTGCCCTTGATGGCTCTGTGCGAGGCGTGAATGGAGTGCTGCCAATGCTGCTGGATGCAAGAGAGAGAGGCTATAAGCAGGTTATACTGCCCAAGGAAAATGCTGC
This sequence comes from Christensenellaceae bacterium Phil7, assembly GCA_001940845.1. Lineage (GTDB taxonomy): Bacteria > Bacillota > Clostridia > Christensenellales > CAG-138 > PeH17. Next base: position 31,708 of record MSGV01000042.1, on the reverse strand, counting down.
GGAGGTAATGTATATAGAAGGAATTACCGCTATTCCCGTAAGTTCATTGTCAGAAGCTGCACTATTCTTGAGGGGAATAAAGAAGATTCAGCCTCAGCCGTTTATTGAATGGCATTCCGAAGGTGCTGAATATGATGCGGACTTTGCCTTGATAAAGGGGCAGCAATCCGCAAAGCGTGCAGCAGAGGTTGCAGCAGCAGGAGGGCATAATATTCTGATGATAGGAACTCCCGGCTCCGGGAAAACAATGCTCGCAAGAAGCATTCCATCCATACTTCCACCATTATCGGGCGATGAGGCTTTGGAGATAACCAAAATTCATTCGGTTGCAGGTATCGTAAGGGGTGCGAATAATATTGTAACGGTTCGTCCTTTCAGAACGCCACATCATTCGGCATCCATACCATCTTTGGTTGGCGGCGGAACGAGGGCATTGCCTGGGGAGATCAGCCTTGCCCATTATGGAGTGCTGTTTTTGGATGAGTTTGCAGAATTCCCCAAAAACGTGTTGGAAGCGCTGCGTCAGCCCATGGAGGATGGCTATATAACCGTTACCAGAACCGCAGCGAAGGCTGAATACCCGGCCGATTTTATGCTTGTTGCAGCGATGAATCCATGCCCCTGCGGCAATTTCGGCTCCAGAACCAAACAGTGCAGATGCAATAAATATCAAGTGGAACGATATCGGAATCGGGTCAGCGGTCCGGTGCTTGACAGAATAGATATACATGTTGAAATGACGGATGTGGCGTTCGAGGAGCTTTCGAGTAAGCAGACCGGGGAGAGCTCTGCGGTTATACGCGAAAGGGTGACAAGTGCTCGTGAGGTTCAGCGGAAAAGGTATTTGAATGATGGTATTATGTTAAATTCTCAGCTTAATTCCAAACTCATAAAAAGATATTGCGTTCTGGAGCGCGATGCGGAAAAGCTTGTTGAGCTGTCATTTGAAAAACTGAACCTTTCAGCACGTGCGTATAATCGTGTGCTGAAAGTAGCGAGAACCATTTCCGATCTGGCTGGCGAGATCAATATAAGCAGATCGGCTGTTGCCGAGGCACTGCAGTACAGAGCTATAGACAGCAAATATTGGGGGGAATGATGGAATATTCCTTTCAGGAAAAACTCTATATATGGCTAAGCAATGTCTTTGAAATGAGTGTAATATCGGCGGATAAGCTCATAAGCTTGAATGGCGGAATAGAGCGGCTCCACGATGCTGCATTGAGCGGAACTGTCAAATTCCCGGATCGTGTGAGCCTGGAAAAAGCGGAACGCTTCAAGCTTCTCGCACCGATACAGCATATAGATGATCTGATCGCAGGGCTCGAAGCGTACTCCGTGCGGGCTATCACACGCGCAAGCAAGGAATATCCGAAAGAACTGAAAGAAATTTACGATCCTCCGCTGGTACTCTATGCACGCGGCAGCGGGAGCTTGGCGGATGCTAAGCTTCCATTTGCAATAATCGGATCGCGGCACTGTACCGATTATGGTGAGCGGATGGCAAGACTTTTTGCGCAGACCCTTGCTTGCAATGGGATGACTATAGTTTCAGGCCTGGCGTATGGCTGCGATGCGATGGCAGCGCAGGGCGCGTTGAGCGCAAGCGATAATAAGATTCCGACCATTGCGATACTTGGTCAGGGTGTTCTGGTGGAAAAACATGATTCAACGGCTAAACTTATGGAGGAAATTCTGGCGCGCGGCTTGGTATTGAGCGAAATGCTTCCGAGCTCCGGAGCAAGCAGGGGCTCATATCCGATGAGAAATAGGATCATAAGCGGGATGAGCAGGGGATTGCTCGTTGTTGAGGCCGGTGAGCGCAGCGGAACGATGATAACCGCTAATGCCGCAATGGAACAGGGCAGAATGCTGTTTGCTATTCCGGGTAGGATTACGGATAGAATGAGCATGGGCACGAACTATATGATAAAATGCGGAGCTGCACAGGCGGTTTATGATACGGCGGATATTATGGATCACTATGGAATGCAAGTGAAAAACGAATCGGTCAGGGAGCTCGGAGCGGAGCTGAATGCGCTTGCGGATGGGCTGAATGGAGATACAAAAAAGGTATATGGATTGATTCGAAAGGGCGAAAAATCTTTTGACACTATATGTGATTTGTCCGGAATTGCAGCAGACAAACTAAATCTATACTTGACAGAATTGGAATTTTCAGGTTTAATTAAACAATTGCCGGGTAGAGTTTATGTGGCAGAATAGGCTTTCAGCTCTATTATCGGTCTGTGTCTAACGAAAAATTAATTGAACAATCTGATTGCGTTTGTAAATAACGCTTGAACATTTGAATATGAATTTGAGAAAGGAGACTCCAAAACAGCTCGGGGTTTATCCCGGGTTGCCATCGGAAGTGTTTATATATGGCAGATACGCTCGTAATTGTCGAATCCCCGTCCAAGGCTAAGACGATCGAAAAATATCTGGGCACGAAATATAAGGTGCTTGCATCAAATGGACATGTGCGAGATTTACCGAAAAGCCAGCTAGGAGTGGATATCGAGAATGATTTCATGCCGAAATACATAACGCTGCGCGGCAGGGGAGAGGTTCTGGATCGTATCCGTAAGGAAGCGAAGGCGGCAAAGCATGTTGTGCTGGCAACCGACCCTGATAGAGAGGGAGAGGCCATTTCGTGGCATCTTTCGAAGATGCTTGGAATAGATGAGGCTACTCCGTGCCGAGTGGTTTTTAATGAAATAACCAAGGGAGTTATTCAAAAGGCTATCAAGCAGCCTCGAACCATCGATATGTCGCTTGTAGACTCTCAGCAGGCAAGGCGTGTGTTGGATAGGCTCGTTGGCTATAAGCTTAGCCCGTGGCTCTGGGCGAAGGTTCGAAAGGGTCTTTCAGCGGGCAGAGTGCAGTCGGTGACTGCTAAACTGATCTGTGATCGTGAACGAGAAATTCTGGATTTCGTCCCGCGTGAGTATTGGACGGTGACTATAAAGCTGCATCATGGAAGAAAGAGCTTTGAAGCTAAATTCCATGGGTTGAACGGAAAAAAGTTTGAACTGAATAATAAAGAGGATGCGGATCGCATAGTTGCTTTGAGCAGCGGTGCGGAGTACGTGGTTAGTGATATAAAGGTTGGAAAGAGGACTCGCCATGCGCCGCCGCCCTATACGACCAGCAGTATGCTACAGGATGCGTCAAATAGAGCTGGAATGCCATCAAAGCGAACCATGCTTTGTGCTCAGCAGCTATATGAAGGCGTTGAAGTATTGAATAGGGGAAGCATAGGCTTGATCACCTATATGCGTACCGATTCAGTGAGGATTTCCGGCGAGGCGCAGAGTTCTGCGGCGGAATATATCAAAGAGAGGTTTGGCGCCGAGTACGTTCCTCAAAAGCCAAATATTTATCGTGGAAGGAATAATGCGCAGGATGCACACGAGGCAATCAGGCCGACCGATGTAAGCCTGACTCCGGATATGCTTAAGCCATATCTGGATGCAGGGCAATTCAAGCTTTATAAGCTCATCTATGAACGCTTCTTGGCGAGCCAGATGAGTGAAGCTTTGTTTGAAACCACCACAGCTTCGATTGATGCGATCGGAAGCGATGTTTGCAGCTATCGTGCAAGCGGAACCGTAAAATTATTCGATGGTTTTACTGCTGTATATTCAGTGGGAGCTGAAGGAGATGATCCGGATAAGAAGGGTATGACTCTTCCGAAGCTTGAAATTGGCGATAAGCCTAAGTTTGAAGGAATTACTCCAAAACAGAATTTCACGGAACCGCCAGCAAGATATACCGAAGCTTCTCTGGTAAAAACTCTTGAGGAATTGGGCATAGGTCGTCCGAGCACCTATTCTCCCACCATATCCACGATCGTGGACAGGGGATATGTCGTGAGGGAAAAGAAACAGCTTGTTCCAACGGAGCTTGGTTTTATAGTTACCAAGCTCATGGAGGATAATTTTAAGGATATCGTAGATGTAAAGTTTACGGCTGAAATGGAATCGAAGCTCGATTCGGTTGAGGATGGCGATATCAGATGGCAAACTGTTATTGAAGATTTCTACTCACCATTCAAGGAGGAATTGGATAAGGCATTCGCTGAGACTGAAAAGGTGGTCATAAAAGAGGAGGTTTCTGATATCCCGTGTGATAAATGCGGAGCCATGATGGTGTATAAGCATGGTCGTTTCGGTAAATTCCTTGCCTGCCCCAATTTCCCGGAATGCAAAAATACCAAGACGATAACCGAGAAAATCGGAGTGAAGTGTCCGAAATGCGGTGCGGATATTGTCAAGCGCCATGGAAAGAAGAAGAATTTCTATGGTTGTGAACGTTATCCGGAATGCGACTATGTTTCATGGGATATGCCGACCAACGAGGTATGTCCGAAATGCGGGCAGCGTCTTGTGAGAAAAATGGGACCGAAGGGTTATTATACGACTTGCCCTAATAAGGAATGTAAATTCGTCCTGCGAAATGAGCGAAATAAGCAGGATGCGGAGTAATGCAATATTGATGTCCGTTTGGAGGAAGCTTGAAGGTTAATGTTATAGGTGCAGGACTTGCCGGATGTGAATGTGCGGCGGTGCTTGCAAATAATGGAATAAAGGTCAGGCTTTTTGAGATGAAGCCGCTCCGCCGCTCACCAGCGCATAGGAGCGATGGATTTGCCGAGCTCGTCTGCTCGAATTCACTGCGTTCCGATAAGCTTGATAATGCAGTTGGGCTTCTAAAGCAGGAGCTCAGAATGCTAGGATCGCTCATCATGCGCTGTGCGGATGAGAATGCTGTTCCGGCGGGCGGCGCATTGGCGGTCGATAGAGAGCTGTTCTCAAAAGCGATCACCAATGCGATAGAAAGCGATCCAAATATCGAGATCGTGCATGAGCAGGTTACCTCCATACCGGAGGGACCCGCCATCATCGCAACCGGACCTCTCACCGACGGCGCGTTATTGGAAAGCATAGAGGAACTGCTTGGGGAAAGCCTGCATTTCTTTGATGCCGCAGCGCCGATAGTGACGGCGGAATCCTTAAATATGGAGAGGGTTTTTGCAGCCTCACGCTATGATAGGGGCAGCGATTATCTGAATTGCCCGATGACCAGGCTTGAATACTTCAAATTCATCCGTGAATTGACCGAAGCAGAGACTGCCCCCTTGCATGAATTTGAAAATGTTTCAGTGTTTGAGGGTTGTATGCCCGTTGAGACCATGGCTAAGCGAGGAGATCTGACCTTGGCCTATGGTCCGCTGAAGCCGGTGGGGTTTGAAGGCTGCAGAGCCAGTGATGGCAAGAAACCATTTGCCATCGTTCAGCTTCGTAAGGAGAACCGTGAAGGTACGCTCTATAATATCGTTGGCTTTCAGACTAATCTGAAATTCCCGGAGCAGCGAAGAGTATTCGGAATGATACCGGGGCTTGAGAATGCAGAATTTGTTCGCTATGGCGTTATGCATAGGAATTCCTTCTTACAGAGCCCAAAGCATCTATCCAAGTATTATTCTTTAAGATCCAGACCGGAGCTCTTCTTTGCAGGACAGCTAACCGGTGTGGAAGGCTATGTTGAAAGTGCTTCCAGCGGGTTTGCCGCAGGTATCAATATGGCGCGTTATCTGCAAGGTAAGGATCAGATAGATTTTACGAGAAGGACTGCGATTGGATCGCTTGCACATTATGTCAGTGAGTATAACGGGGGATCATTCCAGCCTATGAACGTCAATTTTGGCATTATGGAGAGCCTGCCGGATGCACCAAGAGATAAGTTTAAGCGTTTTCTCGCTTTGTCAGAGAGAGCACTCTGTATCATTGACGATATAAATAAGTCATTATAGACGGATGCAGTGATATCACTGCAAAATTTAATTTTGAAATTCGGAGTTGTTGGAAAGAATATGGAAATAAGGGGAACAACCATTCTCGGTATCAAGCGTGACGGCAAATGCGCAATAGCAGGCGATGGCCAGGTCACGTTCGGCGAGAACACTATAATGAAGCATACTGCGAAGAAGGTGCGCAGGATATTTGATGATAGGGTCGTAATCGGCTTTGCAGGTACTGTTGCGGATGCCTTTACTCTGAGCGAAAGGTTTGAAGCAAAGCTGCAAAAGCATGGCGGAAGCCTGCGCCGTGCGGCCGTTGATCTGGCGATGGACTGGCGCGGCGATAAGGTGGCGCGCCAGCTCGAAGCATTGCTCATATGCGCAGATGAAAATGATATGCTGATCGTTTCGGGGACAGGCGAGGTCATCGAGCCCGATGATGGCGTTGCGGCGATCGGCAGCGGTGGAATGTACGCACTCGCAGCAGCAAAGGCATTGATGGGCAATACCGAATTATCTGCGGCTGAGATAGCAAAGAAGGGTCTGCTTATCGCTTCCGAGATCTGCATATACACCAACTCAAATATTATCGTTGAAGAAGTATAGTTTAGCTATAAGAGGTAATGATGCTTACACCAAAACAGATTGTTGAAGCTTTAGATAAATACATCGTCGGTCAGGACGATGCGAAGCGCACGGTTGCTATTGCGCTGCGCAACAGGTATAGGAGAAGTCTGCTTTCAGACGAGATGAGGGAGGAAATCATCCCTAAAAATATCATAATGGTTGGCCCAACGGGTGTTGGTAAGACTGAAATAGCTCGCAGATTGGCTAAGCTGGTGGATGCTCCGTTCATAAAGGTTGAGGCAACGAAATTCACCGAGGTCGGTTATGTCGGCAGAGATGTTGATTCAATGATACGCGATCTTATGGAGGCTTCGGTTCGCCTTGTAAAGCAAAAATGGGAGGTAAGGGTTCGCGTAACGGCTGAAGCAGCCGCAGAGCAGAGGATAGTTGAACTCTTGCTGAATGAAGGTAAAATACCGCAGAAAGCAAATGATAATGGCCTCGGCGCCCTGCAAAAGCTGTTTGGTGTCAACGATACCGCTACGCAGTTAGCTGCACAGAACTCAACTGGAGAGACAGCAAGCACGGACGAAAAGCATGGCAAGCGTGCGCGTATGCTTGATGAGCTGCGAAGTGGTATGCATGAGAATGATATCATTGAGGTTGAGGTAAGCGAGAACAACCAGGGCAATGATTCCATGCTCGCAATGGGTATAGATATCAATGTCGGAGAGTTGTTTGGCGGCGTACTTCCGAAGAAAACCAAGCATCGCAGGGTTACGGTCGCGGAAGGCAGAAGAATATTGATCGCCGAAGAAACCGAAAAGCTGACGGATATGGATGAAGTTATTCGTGAAGCCATTGAAAAAGCAGAGCAAAGCGGCATCATATTCATTGACGAAATCGATAAGATTGCCGCGAATGGCGGCGTAAAGGGGCCGGATGTCTCCAGAGAGGGTGTTCAGCGCGATATTTTGCCTATAGTTGAGGGAAGTACGGTCAATACTAAGTATGGACCTGTTCGCACAAACTATATGTTGTTTATCGCTGCGGGAGCGTTCCATGTATCAAAGGTCAGCGATCTTATACCGGAGCTTCAGGGCAGATTTCCGATCCGGGTTGAGCTCAAGCCGCTTACGATAGAGGATTATGAGCGAATCCTGACCAAACCGCATAATGCAATAATCAAGCAGTATACTGCGATGCTGGAAACGGACAATATACACCTCGTATTTACTGAGGAATCCATTCGTGCTATCGCCCAATATGCGTATTATGCGAATGAAAATAGTGAAAACATCGGAGCAAGACGATTGCATACGATTGTTGAAAACCTACTTGAGGATATTTCTTTCAACGCAACAGGTGAGCATCCAATGATAGATGTCACCATTGACGAGAGGTATATGGAGGAGCATCTCTCGAAAAATGGCGAAAGTGATGTTGATAGGTACATCATATAATAATGTAAAGAAGTAATCCGAGGTGGGGCAAAAAAACCAAAAGGAGGGGCAAGCAATGCGAATTATAAAGATTCAACGATGCCTGCTTACAATCACCTTGGCAGTGCTGCTTACAGCCGCTTTTGTGCTGGAGGGCTGCACAAATGCTCAAACCGAGGGAGAAAAGGACGCTGTAACTTCTCCGACCATAAAGCCGGCAGAAGTATCGGAGGAAACGATAATTCCGGTTTTGAGACCATATGATGCTCCGACCGGAGTACCGGAGCCGATAATATCTCAAATGCCGCTTCAGACATTGAAGGCGACAGAAGGGCCATCGGAAACGCCGGCTGACAATGTTTCAGTGCCTCCAAATTCTGCTGTGCCGACAGAGGAACCCACGCCAACTCCATTGGTCATGACTGAAATGGAATATGTTGCTGGTTACGTCAATGAGACATATGTTAATCTCAGGGAGGAGCCATCGACGGATGCTGATATTCTTAAAGTGTGTGCCATGGGTACTGAACTGTATGTTACGGGCAGAAGTGACGAATGGTTCAGAGTGGTTGTGGATGATATTGTCGGCTATATGGCGAGGGATTATGTAAAACTTGGGTATTTCGAAACTCCGACTCCGGAGCCAACACCGACGTCTAAGCCGACTCCCAAGCCGAAGCCGACTGCAACTCCGCAGCCTACACCTGCTGCGATGTATACGGTGCATGAGGGGCAGTTTTCTGATGAGGATATAAAACTCGTTGCTGCACTGATTCATTGCGAAGGGCCAGGAAGCACAAAAGTCGGTTATAGGGCGATAGCAAGCATCGTGCTGAATCGCGTGTTCAATAGCTCGGGTCGATTCCCAAATGATGTTCCCGGAGTATTGTTCCAATCCGGGCAGTTTGGTTATAGCAGAAGTTATCTCGAATCTGTGAATCCGAATTCAAAAGCGATGGCGGCAGCAATTTACGTGTTTTCGACTCATGGCGCAACACTGCCTAAAAAGGTATTATTCTATCGCGCCTCCTATCTCGGAAAACCATGGACGGATTATACCAAATACTATGCCACAATAGAGGGCAATAATTATTACTATGGTTTATATTACTTCTAATACTTATTGATGAAACAGGAAAGAATAATACCACATTTCAATCTGAAAGGTGGTATTATTTTTTATGAGAGCGGTAATAATGGCCGGAGGAGAGGGCAAGAGGCTCAGACCGATAACCTGTACTATGCCAAAACCAATGGTACCCCTGCTTAATAAGCCTATAGTGGATTACACTATGGATCTGCTGAAGCGGCACGGAATAGTTGATGCAATTTATACCCTGCACTATATGGGAGAGGTGATAAAGGAGCATGTGGGCGATGGCAGTCCATGGGGGCTCAGATGCAGCTATTCTGAATCAGATAGCCCTCTTGGCACTGCAGGGAGTGTCAAACTCGCTATAAACAGCACGGATGATAAGATCCTTGTGCTCAGCGGCGATGGGATAACAGATATTGATATTTCGGCAGCCCTAGCAGAACATGAGGCAAGCGGTGCGGATGCCACCATAGTGCTCAAAAAGGTTCCATCGCCAACGGAGTATGGAGTTGCTCTTCTCGATTCAGATGGTATGATAGCCAGATTTATAGAAAAGCCGGAGCAGAGCGAGGTTTTCAGCGATCTTGCTAATACAGGCATATATATATTGGGCCGCAGCGCATTGGACATGATACCGGATGGGGAGGAATATGATTTCTCAAAGCAGCTCTTCCCCAAAATGCTGGAGCGAGGAATGAAGCTGCGTGGATTCGTGACGGAAAGCTATTGGTGCGATATCGGTGATATTTCGGAATACCGACGGGCTCAGCGCGATATGCTGGATGGAAAGGTCAGATTTGAGACTATAGCGAGAAATTATTCCGGCATCTATATAGAGCCCAACGCACATATTTCGGAGAGTGCTGCACTCATTCCGCCATGCTATATCGGCAGCGGTGTAAGTATTGGAAAAAGTGCAATAATTGAGCCTTATAGCGTACTTGGCAGCGGTTCATGCATTGAAGAGGGGAGCAGCATAAAGCGATCGATTCTGCTTGACCGTGTGAAGGTGAGAAGGTATGCTCAGATTCGAGCTTCGGTGATCTGTGAAAGGGCTCAGGTGGATGATAGGGCATCGCTCTATGAGGGAAGCACAATAGGCGCGGGAACGCATGTCGGAGTCGGTGTTTCAGTTCTTCCCAATGTATCCATTTGGCCGGAAAAGGAGCTTGAAGGAGGAATAAGCTGCCGCGATAATATAGTATGGGGCAATTCGGCAAGCAGGATAGAGCTGAATGGCAGCAGGATACTTGGGTATGTGGATACAGGGCTCACTCCGGAAACTGCGCTTCGCATAGGGGCGGCATATGCATCCACTTTTCGAACACCTGCAAAGATAGCTATATGCAGCGATGGCAATCAGAGTGCAGTGATGCTGGTTTATGCAATCATTTCCGGCGTTGCTTCGCAGGGGGTGGATGTGAGCAATATAAGTCCGATAGGCAGGTCGGCATTTTCACTGACGGTTTCGCAGATCGGTGCTGCCGGAGGTATATATGTTGAGAGCCGAGAACATCATGGCTGCATTATAACACTATATGATGAAATGGGCATAGAAGCTGCGCCAAATTGCCTGCGCAGTGTTCGCTCCGCTTTTCTTTCCGGCGAGCAGAGACCAAGAACGGATACGGAATTGGGCATAGTCTCTCGTACTGAGGGCATGGAGGATGTGTTTGAGAATAGGCTGATGCGTATGCTTGATACAAAAATGATGCAGGCCAATCATAAGACTATGCGTATTAATGCGAGTGAAATGGTGCTCAGATGCGTCACGGGTCTATTGCTTCGCCTCGGCTGGAATGTTGAATCCTTGCGATCCGAAGCAAAGCTTATACCGGTACACGATGAAAATACCATAGCAGTATACGAGGATGCGAGTGGGACACTGAGCTTGGCAATCTATCATGGAGGAAAGCGAATTATACTTGATGAGCAGGCAATACTGACGATTCTGGCACTGGATGCAGCTGAAAATGCCGGAATCAGACAGCTTGTGCTGCCGGTCACATTGGCTGAGGAATATCGGTCACGATTAAAATCCATCGGTGTCGAAATCAGCTTTGCATCGGAGGATTCAGCAAAGCTGCGCCGTGCCGCATTTGAACGCGGGCATTATTATGCTCCTCTGTATGAAAGGGAGGCTATGATACTGAAGCTGACGGAGCTATTTGCTAATGGAAGGATTTTTGAATTGCAAGCCGGGCTACCGACGGTTTACAGTAACGAGCGAAGGATAACCGCCTCACGAAATGATATCGGACGAATGCTGCGCTCCCTTGCCGAATTGGAGAGCGGAAGTGAAAGAGAGATGGTGGATGGTCTTCGTCTCAGATTTGATGATGGATGGGTCGTGGCTAAGCCATACCTGGGTAAAACAACCTCGTTCAGGATAGTTGCCGGTGCGAGCAGCGGAGAATATGCGAAGGAACTCTGCGATGTGTATACGGAAAAATTGAAAAATCTTCGTGATAAAGGAAAAGAGGAACACTCATAATAAAGCCACAGAATTGAGCGAATAAACGGATTTTCGGCTTGCATGATTCAAACCGATATAAGATGGATTCGGCATCGCATTTTCTATGCCGAATCCTTTTGTTGTACGTCCGCCGGGCGCACATTCTAGAGGGTACAAGTCCTGAATACGCCCAAGCAGCGGAAGTGTATAAAGTGTATAGCCGAACAGCATGGACTTATATCGCACGATTATGCCGTGGTGGTGCCTGCACTGTCATAACAAAAGAGAAGCTAACCCGATTTGGATTAGTCTCAATGTTATATTACTACACCGAGAGGTGTGCAGCTTGTTTATTTGGTTGAGCAGCCGTGTACCGAATGGTACGCACGATAGCATGGTAGGTCGGCAGATAATTATTTTGTCTGCCGACCTACCGAATTCAGTTAAAATTGGAGTTTATTGATATTAGCCGAAATACCTGTCCAGCAGCCCCTTGAGAGCCTTGCCGTGGCGGGCCTCGTCGCGAGCCATCTCATGAACGGTATCATGGATTGCATCGAGGTTGAGTGCCTTGGCGCGCTTTGCGAGGTCGGTCTTGCCCATGGTTGCACCATTTTCGGCCTCAACACGCATTTGGAGATTCTTCTTGGTGCTGTCGGTAACGACTTCGCCGAGAAGCTCAGCAAACTTTGCAGCATGCTCTGCCTCTTCATAAGCAGCTTTCTCCCAGTAGAGACCGATTTCGGGATAGCCTTCCCTATGGGCGACCCTTGCCATTGCGAGATACATACCGACTTCGGTGCATTCGCCATTGAAATTGGCACGCAGATCAGCCATAATATCTTCGGGAGCACCCTGTGCAACACCAACGACATGCTCAGCGGCCCAAGTAAGCTCAGCAGCCTGCTCAACAAACTTGGATGCGGGAGCATTGCAGACGGGGCATGCTTCGGGAGCGGTCTCACCGGTGTGAACATAACCACAAACAGAACATACAAACTTCTTCATTTTGAAATCCTCCATTGATTTAATACTTTAATTATGACACGGAGCCTTTGAAGTCATCATTTGCCAGGCAGTCGACGCAAATCACCTGCATACTGACATTGCATGATAGTATTTGAGCTCCTGTGCATTCCTCTATATTGCGGTCAAGCGCATCAACGGGAAAATCGATGACCTTGCCGCATCTGACGCAGAGCATATGTCCATGTGGAGCCAGAGTCTTATCAAAACGATCGGGTTCTCCTGGAATGCATATTCTGCGTATCTCACCATCTTCGACCATGAGATTGAGATTCCTATAGACCGTACCAAGTGCGATAGAGGGAAGAGCAGACTTTGCCTGTTCATAGACCATCTCCGCCGTTGGGTGGCAGCAGGATTCGGAAACAATCTTATATATGAGTAATCGCTGCTTTGTCATGTTTCCTCCTGCTTAGGAATGATTCTTAATCTTATTATAGCAAGTGATTCGAAATTGTCAACCCCATAATCCACATTAAAATCAATATATTTGGTTGGTCGAACCTTTAAATTTCAAACCATCGGACGGGAAAGGAGTAGAGGCGCTGGAAACCGCATTTTTCAGCGGTCTTGACGGAAGCAATATTGCATTCGGCGCATTCCCAAATCAAATCAAGCTCATGGGCGCGGGCGTACTGGGCAGCGGAGAGCAGAAGAGAAGCTGCAATGCCCTGCTGCCTGTATTCCTCATCGGTATCGGCACCGAGTATAAGGCAATTCCCATATCGTCCGTTTGCAATCAGATTTGCAATTATATTATCTCCATCCAGGGCAATATAGGCAAGCCCATTTCTGAAAAAACTATCCATGCTTACATAGGATTCAAGGATCTCATCATGAAGGCGCAGCTTAAAATCAAAATTATTGGCTGCAAAATTCGGATCAATTCTTCGCAATGGATATGAACAGCAATTAAAGCATGCAGTATCCTTTGTATGAGAATAGCTATAGCATAATTGAATTTGCTCATATAGCTCCCTGTCAAAGAATGCAAGGCGCATGACCTCATGCAATCCCTCGGAATCACATGAAAAGGATACTTCGCGGATGCCGTTTGGAATGAGCAGATCGGGTATGAGTTTACGTTCGAATAATAGCCTTAATGCTGCATATTCCTCGGGTTTCGTAATCACATCTCCCATTATCTGGAATCCTCCGAGAAGGAAGCTGTAAACGATCGCAAGCGTTGGAGCCCAGGAAGTTCCTTCGCTGATATAGACCTTGCCCCGCGTAGTGCCTTCAAGTATGCTCAGGTAGTGGATGCTGCTGTTTGCACATTGAAGCCGTTTTGCAAGTTTGTTTCCACGTTTGTTGAGTTCAATAAATCTAAAATCATTCTTCATCTGAGTTCTTTGTTGCGCATATGTATGCGGCTTATGTATCAAGATTTAATCCAAAGCATTCATTACAGCATATCGGCTGGGTTGATCTCCACTCCGCGATAATATTCATCATTGAATTCGTCGCCGAATGCATAGATGGCATTTATAGCGGCTGCGGTATGTGAAGTGCGAACTAGCTTTATTATGACTGAATAGCGGAATTCATTGCTGCGCCGCTTTATCGGTGCAGCACCGGGAGCGACAAAAAGCAGCTCTTTCTCCGAGTTATAAAGCTTGTAGGTCGAAAGCAGCCGCAAAGTAATGCCCTTTGCAAATCTTTCGCTGCTTTCATATGCGTGTGCTTCATCATAGCCTATGAACATGGCGCGGATGAACACAGCAAAAGGGGGAAACAGTGTATGCATCCTGTCTCGGATTTCAAGCGCATAAAATGATTTATAATCATGATTTTTACAAAGCCGAATTGCGCGATGCTCCGGAGCATTCGTTTGAATTATCACATTTCCGTTCTTTTCGGCACGCCCTGCACGCCCAGCGACCTGAGTCAGTAGCTGAAATGTGCGTTCGCTGCTTCGATAATCGGAATGGAAAAGTGTTGAGTCAGCGAAAATAACGCCAACAAGCGTAACATTTGGAATATCGAGGCCCTTGGCTACCATTTGCGTACCGATAAGCACATCCGCCTTTCCTGAGCCGAAGGCGCTTAGAAGCTCTCTATGCGATGTCTTTCCACCGGTTGTATCGGTATCCATTCGAATGCAGCGGATTTCAGGGAAGAGCTTGATAAGCTGCTCTTCAACCTGCTGAGTGCCTATGCCGGTATATTTTAAATATTCCTTACCGCAGCCCGGGCAGAGTTTTGGCATTGAGAAATGTGCGCCGCAGTAGTGGCATCGCAAAGTCTCATCATATTTATGATATGTCAGCGCAACATCGCAGTTAGGGCAGGTAAATACAAATCCGCAAGCTCTGCACTCGGCATGGGATGAATAGCCGCGTCGGTTGAGAAAGAGTATGGCTTGTTCGCCATTATCAAGGCAGCGGTGTAAATTTTCGGTGAGAAAATTGGAGAAAATGCTGTCGTTCCCATTTAGGAATTCATCCCTCATATCAACGATATCGACCTTCGGAAGGGGTATGCCGTTGATGCGGTCGGGCATTTCCGCAAGCGTGAAGAGGCCGCGCTTGGCTTTATAATAATCCCCGAGGGACGGCGTTGCGCTGCCGAGCACGAGGCGGGCATTTGTAAGCTTGATTCTTCGCAGGGCAACCTCTATTGCTGAATATTTTGGCGTTGTCTCTGATTGGTAGCTTGGTTCGTGTTCCTCGTCTATGACTATGAGCTGAAGATTTTCAACCGGCGCAAATACTGCCGATCTGGCGCCGATGACGACCTTGGCCTTTCCAAATCGTATCCTCCGCCATTCATCATAACGCTCGCCATCGCTCAGATGGCTGTGGAGCACAGCGATAAGCTCACCGAATCTGCTTCGGAACCGATCCGTGGTTTGTGGGGTAAGGGATATCTCCGGAACGAGCAGTATCGCTCCGCCTCCGCTTTCTAAAACGCTTGCAATTGCCTGCATATAGACCTCGGTCTTGCCGCTTCCGGTAACTCCGTGGAGCAATATGCATCTGCCGGGTTCTTCGGAATTGATGATATTCAAGGCTGCTTTTTGTTCATCGGTAAGCAGCGGCGGATCGGTGCTGATAATGCGTTCATTTGCAAAAGGATTGCGAAATGTGACATGTCCGGATTCGATAAGCATTCCCTTGCCGACGAGTGCATTTATAGCAGCGGAAGCGTTGGGAATGTAGGAATTTATATCCTCAGAGGATATCTCCAGCCCAGAATTTGCTATGAGATCGAATATTTCAAGCTGCTTTGGAGATCGAGGACTGCCATCCTTTTTCAATAGAGAATTGCGGGCTGCTTGAATATCGATATCTTCGGCAAGCAGGAATGTGCGAACTATCTTTTCTTTTATTCGTGAACCGCGCAGCTTTGCGGGTATCATCACGCGCAGCGCATCAGCTCGCGTACAATGATATGCCCTGGTTATCCACTCGGAAAGCTTGAGCTGATCCGGAAGAAGTACGGTATAGGGCTCCATGCGCCGCAGAATCGGCTTGATCTCAAATGAAATATTGGTGGTCGTTTCCTCGAAGGTCTCAATCACAAAGCCCTCAATTTGTTTGTTGCCGCGCCCAAACGGAACGAGCACCCTGTGCCCGGGATCGATTTCAAGTTCATCCGGGATGGAATAAGTGAATAAGCGATCCACATTGGCGTTTGAGATATCGATTATGACCTTTGCAAACAAGTTTTTCCGCCTCCATCATGTTATAAAGAATAGTCCGATTATCAAGAAACCACTGATCAAATCTGCTTTGAGCGATGATCGAGTTTTCCATTTAAAGCACCAGGATGAGCAAAACGGCTGCTGTATAAAACAGGCAGGTATTTTCAAATAATTGTACTTCTATATGGAAAGCTTGTTTTCGCTCCAAGCCGGATCGGATCGGCGGTTTCTTAAAGACATATGCATAAAAGCGTTTGTCTTTTACAGCTTATTTTTCGGAAGTCTGGAAATACTCAGGGGGATAGGTTATGTTAAGCTCACCCTCATCAAGCTCTTCAACCGCTATTGCAACAGGCTTTTGGGGGGTATTCTTATCAGCATCCTGAATTTGGCGTGCACGCTTGGAGACGACCGAAACAAGCATATAACGGCAGCCGGCTTTATTTTCCAGTTCTACAACAGGGGGGTGGTTCATTTGGTGATTCATATTGCTTTCCTTTCTATATTGCGAGAGCAGCGATCGAAAACTGCTCGGGTTTTACTCTAATTCTTCGCCTATGAGTGCTTTGGCAAGCCCTGCATTGTATTCCGGTCTGCATCTAATGCTGATCAGAATGCTCTCAATGGTTTTGACGGCGGTCATCAGATCATCGTTTACGATAACATAGTCGTACTTAGGGATATAACCGATCTCCGTTTTGCATTCGGCAAGCCTGCGTTCAATCGCTTCCGGAGTTTCCGTTGCCCGACCGATAAGGCGATCGCGAAGCACCTTTAGGGATGGCGGGGCGATGAAAATTGTAATCGCTTCCGGCATATTTTCCTTTACCTTCATTGCGCCCTTGACATCAATATCCAGGAGGACACTTGTGCCGGAGTTAAGCTTGGATTCAACATATGCTCTTGGGGTGCCGTAGTAGTTTTTTCCAAAGACGCACATATATTCGAGGAACTCATCGTTCTCGACCATGCGATTGAATTCCTCTGCGGATTTATAAAAATAATTCACTCCTTCGGTCTCACCATCGCGTATGGCCCTGGTTGTTGCAGAAACGGAGAAACAAAGATCATCATGGTTTCGAAGCAGCTCTGCGCCGATGGTACCCTTTCCAACGCCGGAAGGACCGGATAAAACGAGCAGGATTCCTTTTTTCATACTTAGCTCCTTATTCAATATTCTGTATTTGTTCACGAACTTTTTCGAGTTCGGCCTTACCATCGATGACAAGCGCGGCAATGGCTTCATCATTTGCTTTGGAACCAATGGTATTGAATTCTCGATTCATCTCCTGAATGACGAAATCCAGCTTTCGGCCGATGGGCTCATTGCATTCGAGAAGCTCCTTCGCAGAAGCGGAATGGCTCATAAGCCTTACGAGCTCCTCATCAATATTTGATTTATCTGCGAATATAGCAACCTCTGTGGCGAGTCTCGCCCTGTCTATATCGATATCGCAGAGCACTGCACCAATGCGCTCATTGAGCTCGCGCCTGTAATTTTCGGCGATGAGCGGCGCACGTTCGGCGATTTGTGCCCGGATCCCTATGATAGTATCCAATCGATTCAGCAGATCATCACGCAGCCGGTCACCTTCACGGCGGCGCATCATGAGCAATTCATTGCTTGCAATCTCGATCGCAGAGGCCATCAATGAAACAAGCGCATCGCGATCCTCCTCCGCTTCGATGATGCTGGTGACATCCGGAAGCTTGAGAAGGCTTGATAGAGTCAGATCATCCGCCGCATTGCAGATCTCTGCCGCATGCCTTGCCGCAGTGAGATATGAATTTAGCAATGCAGCATCGACAACAACGGTCTTGGAATCGCTGCGAAGATTTCTATACGTGCAAAGTACGTCTATATGGCCGCGGGAGAAATATCTGCTGAGTACGCTTCGGGCAGTATCTTCAAGAAAACCAAGCGAGCGCGGCATACGGAACGAGATATCCAAAAAGCGATGGTTGACGGATTTAAGCTCGATTGTAAGCTCCCTGCCGTCAATACTTATAGAGGAGCGGCCAAAGCCTGTCATACTATGAGCCAATGAGAGAACCTCCGAAATAGAATGGGGCAGTATTGCCCTTAACCTATCAATTATAACATAGTTTCCAATTGAATAAAAGACTGATAATGTAAAATTTCTTCATTAAAGCCAAAAATATTTGCTGCCGTCTTTTCCATGCGCTGAATATGTGCTATAATACAAAGTGGTGGATTGTAGCAATGCAATGGAATCCGAGGATAAACCTACTACAGGAGATTTACTATGGCTATACGAAATATATTTACCGGTGATGCAGAGTGCCTTTATAAGGTGGCTAAGCCGGTTGAAAAGTTTGATGCAAGGCTCGCTGCTCTGCTTGATGATATGGCGGATACGATGTACCATGCGGATGGAGTTGGACTTGCTGCGCCGCAGGTTGGCATATTGCGCAGGGTGGTTGTGATCGATTGCGGTGAAGGGCTGATCGAGGCAATAAACCCCGAGATCATTGAAACTTCAGGGGAACAATGCGGATACGAGGGATGCCTTTCGTTTCCGGGGAAGAGCGGCTATGTGGTGCGCCCCAATGAGGTCGTGATGCGTGCTTATAATCGTAATGGTGAGCTCATCGAATATAGGGGAGAGGGATTGCTTGCGAGAGCGATGCTCCATGAATGCGATCATCTCGATGGTCATGTTTATCTTGAAAAGGTGACCGAAGCGCCTGAGGGCTTTGAAGCACCTGAAGAGGACTGTGAAGAGGAATAATTCGATCGATACAAAGAAGGAAAAGATTTAATGAAGATAGCTTTTTTAGGCACCCCGGAATTTGCCGTGCCGTCTCTGAAAATGCTCATCGAGGAACAGCATGAGCTGATAGTATTCACTCAACCGGATCGCCCAAAGAACAGAGGGCATGGCGTTGCTATGCCCCCAATCAAAACTCTTGCACTCGAAAATGGAATCCCTGTTTATCAATTCGAAAGGATAAAGTCGCCGGAAGGTGTTCAGACGCTTAAAGATTTCGCACCGGATCTTATGGTCACAGCGGCATTCGGACAGATGCTTTCTCAGGAGAATCTTGATATACCAAAATACGGCTGTATAAATGTGCATGGGAGCCTCCTTCCTAAATATCGCGGCGCAGCACCGATACAATGGGCAATCATAAATGGAGAATCCGTGACCGGTGTAACAACAATGATGACCAATATCGGAATGGACACCGGGGATATTCTTCTACATGAAGAAACAAAGATAGGTTCGGATGAAACCTACGGTGAGCTATATGAAAGGCTTGCAATCATTGGAGCTGGGCTCCTCAAAAAAACTATTTTCGCCTTGATAGATGGCAGCCTTATAAGAACCGCTCAGGATGAGGCATTGGCGTGCAAATGCAGTATGATAAAAAAGGAGGATTCATTCGTGGATTTTACCGGATCTGCGCTTGAGATAAAGAATCTCATAAGGGGCCTTAACCCCTCTCCGGCCGCATATACCATGCTCGATGGGCAGAGGGTGAAGCTCTATAAGGCAGAGGTATGCGAGAATAATGAGAGTATAAGGGCCGATGCGGATTCATCCATTGGCGAATGTATAATTGCTTCGGCAAAGCAGGGATTATTCGTGAAAACCGGAAATGGTATATTGGAGATAACGGAGCTGCAATTTGAAAACTCAAAGCGTATGAGTGCGAAGGCGGCTCTCAACAGCAAGCAGCTTGAAGGAAAGGTCTTTGGGATTTGACGAATAGACGCATAGCATACAACATACTGAACGATGTGGTGAACGGCGGCGCATATCTGCATCTTGCTCTTAAAAATGGCTTGAGGGGATGCGATAGGAATACAGCGGCATCGGTGACTGCTTTGGTCTATGCGGCGATCGAGAATATAAAATATTCGGATTATTTGATCGCTTATTATACGAAGGGCAGGATACATGGGAGTATAAGGCTCGTTCTGCGCATGGGCATTGCAGAACTTTTGGCGATGAATACAGCGTCATATGCTGTGCTTGATGAAAGCGTCAAGCTTACGAAGTCAATTGGAAAGGGCGAACTTTCTGGTTTTGTCAATGGTGTTTTGCGTAGGATCGATCGTGAAAGAGCTGCGCTTCCGGAGCTTCCGAAGGATGCGGTGGAGTATCTGATGATTAGATTTGGCATACCATCATTCCTTGCCAGAGAATATATCAATGAATATGGACTTGAGTTTACCGAATCCATGCTGCGAACCCGAATTGATTTCATGACGATACGAGCCCAGTTCCCTCATACCTGCGAAGAACTTATGGAAGGTTTGCTGCTTTCGGATGAAGTATTTGCAGGAAGATCATTCCATAGAGGCAGGCTGGATAATGATGCTATAATACTCGATAAGGGTGTTGATATCAGCGCATCGCAGCTCTTTGCGGATGGAAAGATTGCGGTGCAGAGTGAAAGCGCAATGTTGGTATGCAGGGTTTGCAAGGTAAAACCGGGAATGAGAGTGCTCGATACATGTGCTGCCCCCGGAGGTAAAACGGCATATCTTGCGTCAATCATGAGGAATGAGGGTGCTGTCACTGCGTGGGAACTGCATGAGAATAGGGTGAAGCTCACAAATGCAGCATTTGAAAGGCTTGGTGTGCGAAATGCTCTATGCATCAAGCATGATGCCTCTGTTCCTAAACCGGAGCTCTACGGAAGCATGGATGTGGTTCTGATGGATGTACCATGCTCCGGCTTCGGAGTGCGTTCAAAGCCGGATACCTATTTGAATAGGAATGAAGCTTCGATAGAGGAGATTCGCGGCATTCAGCAAGGTATACTCAATGAATGCTGCAAATATGTCCGTACCGGAGGCGCATTGGTGTATGCTACCTGTACTGTTTCAAGGAAGGAAAATGAGGATAATATCAATCGATTCCTTGTTGAGCATGAGGATTTTCTGCCGGATGATTTTTCGGACATCCTTCCCGATGAGTATGGAGATAGGATATCGAATGGAATGCTCCAGCTTTTTCCAAACCTTGATAATACCGATGGCTTCTTTATGGCCAGATTGGTGAGAAAGAACTGATCTTTATGAATAATTTTTCCGCTGAATCGAATATTGAGCTTGCTTCGAGCACAGTTCTTGAGCTTAAAACCATACTTTCCGATCTCAACGAGCCGGAATTCCGCGCCAAGCAGATCATGGAATGGCTTGCGCGCGGAGCAAGGCCGGATGAGATGCTGAATATTCCCAAAACGCTTAGAGAAAAGCTGAAGGCCATTCCGTATGGCAATGCGGATATAATAGATGTGCGCCATTCGAAAAGAGATGATACCTCTAAAATGTTGTATGAGCTTGCGGATGGCAATATCGTTGAGGGAGTTCTTATGCGCTATGCATATGGCAATACTCTATGCATTTCGACCCAAGCAGGCTGCCGTATGGGATGTGCATTCTGTGCTTCGACATTGAATGGGCGGGTCCGAAACCTGACGGCAGGTGAGATGCTTTCCGAGATTACGGCGGTTGAAAAATACTTTCCATGCTCGGATTCTAAGAAAAGAACCGTAACAAATATCGTCATGATGGGCTGCGGTGAGCCGTTGGATAATTATGATAATACTCTGAGGTTTCTCCAGCGCGTGACAGCAGCGGATTTTCTTGGGATCAGCCCGCGCAATATCTCGCTGTCTACCTGCGGACTTGTACCGCTGATATACAGGCTTGCAGAGGAGGCTCCGCATGTGACGCTCTGTATTTCTCTTCACGCGCCCAATGATGATATACGGGATAAGCTGATGCCGGTAAATCATACATATAGGATGAATGAATTGATCCCTGCTGCGAAGCATTATGCAGATGTGACCGGCAGAAGGGTCATATTTGAATATGCGCTTGTTGATGAAGTTAATTCATCGCAGGAGTGTGCCAGAGAGCTTGCATCAAGATTGAGAGGAATAAACTGTCATGTGAATCTTATTCCGCTGAATTCGGTCGAGGAGCGAAATCTAAAGGGCGTCACAAGAAAATATGCTTACCAATTTCAGGGCTGGCTTGAAAAGCTGCATATATCGGCAACGGTGCGCCGTGAGTTGGGTACGGATATTGATGGGGCATGCGGTCAGCTCCGTAATAAATATTCTGGGGATCATGGAGGAAATTGCTGATGATCTATGCGTACAGAACCGATATCGGTCAAAGAAATTCAAACCAGGATAGCTTCTATGTGCCAGGAGAGGGTGCGAAGTCCATGGTGATGGTGGCCGATGGTATGGGAGGTCATAGAGCCGGTAATATCGCAAGCCTGATAGCGATAGAGGCAGCAAGCGGATACATAGAGGAAAGCAGCAATATTGCTCGAAAGGCGATGCTGCTGCAGCATGCGGTGAATTGCGCTAATACGGAAGTAAACGATGCTTCAAATACCGAGGGCTGCGAGGGCATGGGCACTACTCTCGTCATGGCATATCTCGAGTCGGAAGCGTTTTTCTGCGCTAATGTTGGCGATAGCAGGCTCTATCATTATGATGGAGAAAAGCTCGTTCAAGTCACTCAGGATCATTCGCTGGTCGAAGAGCTTGCTGCCAAGGGAGCAATAACGAGAGAACAGATGCATACCCATCCGCTTAGAAATGTGCTTACAAGGGCCATAGGAACGGAACCCTATGTAAAGGCGGATATTTTCGTTCGCAGATGGACGCAGGGAGATATTCTTCTGCTATGCAGCGATGGCCTTCATGGCTTTGTTCCGGATAGCGATATTCTTTGGGCTTTGCAGAATGGAAGGGATCTGTTTGAATGCTGCGATTTGATGGTCGATTTTGCGGCATGGTATGGTTCCACGGATAATATAACGGTCGTTCTTGCCAAGAATGATTGCAATTATGAAAAATGGAATGATACCCGTCGAATTGGTGAAAGCGATGGATCAGGCGTGGAAGGGCTGAATGTACGAAGAGCCGCAAGCATTCATTTTGCGAATGTTAATGGAGGTAGCAGCCATGCCGATGATTGAGCCGATTATCAATAATCGCTATAGGATCGAAGAAGAAGTAGGCTCCGGCGGTATGGCGGACGTGTATAAAGCATACGACCTTTCAGAAAAGCGATTTGTTGCATTCAAGGTGATAAAGAGTGAATACTGCATAAATCAGAGCTATGTGAAGCGCTTTGAGAAGGAAGCGGATACTGCATTGAATCTTGAATGCAAAAATATTGCAAGGGCCTATGATTACGGCGCATTCATTGATGAGAAGGGCGTATCAAGAAACTATATAGCGCTCGAGTTCGTTGATGGATGCAGCTTAAAGGATTCATTGAAAGCGCATGGCGCAGTGAGCCCAAAGGTAGCGGTCAATATAACGTCGAGCATACTGGATGCGCTTGAATGTGTGCATAATGCAGGGTATATTCATCGTGATGTTAAACCGCAAAACGTACTCATCTCGGTAAATAAGAATGTTAAACTAACGGATTTCGGCATAGCGAAGGAGGTCAATGCTGATACAAAGACCTATGATAGCCGGGATGTTCTTGGATCAGTGCATTATATATCGCCGGAGCAGGCGAGCGGAGATCTGGTAACAGCCGCAAGCGATATTTATTCGGCAGGAATACTTCTATACGAGATGCTGGTTGGAAAGCCGCCTTTCGATGGAGATAATCCCGTTCAGATTGCCCTTCAGCATGTTACCGGGACGATTATCCCTCCGATGGATATCGATCCAAAGATTCCACCTTCGCTCAGCGATGTTGTGATGAAAGCGACAGCAAAAAGTCCGTCCGATAGATATGCCTCTGCGAAGGAGATGAAGCTGGATCTTCAAAAGGCGATCCTTCACCCGAATAGAAGGCTGATCGATTTTCATGAATCCATAGATGCAGATGCAAGAATACGTAAGCGCAGGAGAACTAAGCTATGGCATATAATTGTTCCGGTGGTTCTTGCTGTTGTGCTTGTGATCGGTGCGTCGCTTTCATGGTATTTTGTATCGCGGCGAGCGGAGGCTGATAATAGCTTGGCCAGAGTTCCGGAATTGTATGGAAAAACGATTGAGCAAGCAGAACAGCTTCTTGCAAGCCGCGGCTTGGAGATGCATGTTTCCGGTTATGCATATTCGGATGAATTTTCGGCAGATCTGGTTTGCAATCAGGAGCCTGTCCCGGGCACCACACAGAATAAGGGCAGCGAGGTTTCGATAGTTATCAGCCAGGGCAGCGATGCGGTCGTCATGATAGACTTGACGGGATTGACGCTTGAAGAAGCAAAGGAGAAGCTCGGCGGGATCGGGATAACTATATCGGGTATTACTTATGTCGTAAGCGATGAAAAGCATGATACCATTATTCATCAATCGATTGCTGCCGGCAGCGATGCAGTCCGTGGTGATGAGATAGATGTTGAGATCAGCTCCGCTTCCGCAGATCATTAAAAGAATAAAGAAAAAGAGAAGGCAGCATTGGATAAGGAAATTAAAAATGGCATAATTCTTAAGGGAGTTGGCGGGTTTTATACCGTTTTATCTGAGGGCATGGACTATGTCTGCAAAGCGCGAGGGCTGTTTCGCAAGCAGCATATCATTCCAACGGTTGGAGACAGGGTTGAATTCAGCTTAAATGCCGATGGCAAAACCGGTTATCTCTTGAATTTGTGCGAGAGAAGGAATGAATTGGTTCGTCCGGCAGTCGCCAATATAGATAAGCTTTTTATAGTAATCGCCGCCAGCAAACCCGTCGCAGATCTTTTGCTCGTGGATAAATTGCTGATATGCTGCGAAAGGCTCTCAATAGAGCCCGTCATAATAATTAATAAGTGTGATATGGCATCTGTGGATGAGATAAATGCCATATTGGATGAGTATAGGCTTACCGACTATAAGCTTTATTGTGTTTCGGCTGCCAGCGGAACCGGAATAGCCGAGCTCAGAGGTGAGTTGGATTCATCCATTGTATGCTTTGCAGGCCAATCTGCGGTTGGAAAATCATCACTGCTGAATGCGCTGATCCCGGGTATGCAGCTTGAGGTCGGTGCGCTCTCAAGAAAGACCGAGCGGGGAAGGCATACAACTCGGCATGCGGAACTGATTCCGGTCGTGAGCGGAGGAGCCGTTTTGGATACACCGGGTTTCAGTCTGCTGGATGGCATTGATTGTGAGCCGGAGGTTATAAAAAACTTTTATCCAGAGCTGCGCCGCCATGCGTTTGAATGCAGATTCAGCGGCTGTTTGCATATTACCGAACCTGGCTGCGTAGTCAAAACGGAGCTGCTTGGTAAGGAATTCAATGAAGAACGCTATAAGAGATATGTTCGCCTGGTAAACGATGCCATTGAGAATAAAAAACATAAATATGAATAACGGAGTGAAAGATAATATGATAAAAATAGCACCTTCGATCCTTTCGGCCGATTATGCGGCACTTGGAAGCGCCGTGGAAATGCTTGATGAATGGAATGCGGATTATGTCCATCTTGATGTGATGGATGGAGCATTCGTGCCGAATATCACATTTGGAGCTCCAATGTGCAAGGCATTGAGAAAGCATAGCAATTTGATTTTTGATGCACATATGATGGTTGAAAATCCGGCGCAATGGGCGGCGGCATTCAAGGATGCCGGTGCTGATATCATGACAATTCATATCGAAGCGGATCGCCATGCGCATAGAACATTGAATTACATACGTTCTCTTGGAATGAAAGCCGGCATTGCGCTCAACCCAGCAACAAGTCCATCAGCGGTGGAATATCTGCTGGACAGCTGCGATATGGTGCTGGTAATGACCGTCAACCCGGGCTTCGGGGGGCAGAAGTTTATCGCCGAAGCTGCCGATAAGGTAAGGAAGATCAGGCAGATGCTTGATGCCAGAGGTCTTTATGATGTGGATATTGAGGTCGATGGCGGCGTGAATATTGAAACAGCAAAGGTTTGCCGGGATAATGGAGCAAATATTCTGGTAGCTGGCAATGCAGTATTCTCATCCGATGATCCAAAGAGAACCATTGAACTGCTGAGAGGCTGATATGACCAAGAAGAAAAACCCGATAGAAACGATTCATGAGGGACATGTCTTTGTAAAAAGCATGGATGATGTTATGCATCAATCCATGCTGCCATATGCGGAGCATGTTATCCTTGAGCGTGCGCTGCCAAGAGTGGAGGATGGGCTCAAGCCCGTACAGCGCAGGATACTCTATACGATGCTTGAATTGTCCCTTTCCCCGGATAAGCCGCATAGAAAGTCCGCCCGTATCGTCGGTGATTGTCTTGGTAAATATCATCCGCATGGCGACAGCTCGGTTTATGATGCAATGGTGCGTATGGCGCAGGATTTCAATATGCGTGTGCCATTGGTCGATGGGCATGGCAATTTTGGAAGTATGGATGGGGACAGCGCTGCGGCAATGCGCTATACCGAAGCGAGGATGACTCCGGCAGCAATGCAGCTGCTTAGAGATATAGATAAGGATACTGTAAAATTCAGCCTGAATTTTGATGATACCCTCAGGGAACCGGAGCTGCTTCCTGGGAGATTCCCGAATCTTTTAATAAATGGTTCAAACGGTATTGCGGTGGGGCTGACCACGAGCATCCCTCCACATAATCCGCACGAGGCCATAGATGCCGTGATCGCAAAGCTGAATGATCCGGATATAAGCATTGAGGAGCTTATGAGGATAATACCGTGCCCGGATTTTCCGACGGGCGGATATCTGATAAATTCTCCGGAGATAAGAACTGCATATGAGACGGGCAGGGGCAAGCTTACAAACCGGGCAAAGACTCATTTTGAGCAGCTCAAGAATGGGAAGACCAATATAGTTATAACCGAATTCCCGTATCAGGTAAATAAGGCCGCGGCACTCGAAAAGATATTACAACTTGTCCAGAGCAAAAAAGCTATGTTTGCAGGCATCTCCGATATCCGAGATGAATCCGACCGCACAGGCATAAGGGCAGTAATTGAGCTGAAGAAGGATGTGAATCCAGAAAAGGTGCTGAATGCGCTGTTTAAGTATTCGGATCTTCAAAAGACGGTAAGTGTCATAATGGTTGCCATTGCTGATGGCAAGCCCAAACTTCTAAGCCTGCCGGAGCTGCTTGGTCACTATATAAGGCATCAGGAGGAGGTTGTAACAAGGCGTTGCAGGAATGAACTTGAGCAGGCTGAAAAGCGAGCTCATATACTGCAGGGCTTGATGATCGCATTGCTCAATATCGATGAGGTCATCGCATTGATTCGTGCATCAAAATCGCCAAAGGAGGCTAAGCAGGGCTTGATAAGCAGATTCAGTCTTACGTCTGTACAGGCAGATGCCATACTGGACCTTCGGCTTCAGCGGCTCACAAACCTTGAACAGCTTGAGATAGAGCGTGAATGCCGTGATACGGAGAAGCGGATAAAACAGCTTCAAAGCATACTGGCATCAAAGAAAAAGCTGGATAAGCTGATCGTTGACGAGCTGACGGCGATTCGAGGTATCATTGATTCAGAACGAAGGACGGAGTTGATCGAGGCAGAAGCCATTACGGTTGATGATGAGGCTGAGATATCAGCGCCGGAACCAATGTGTCTGTTAATTCTGAATGATAATAAGCTCAGAAGGCTACAGCCTAAGTTTGTAACGCCGGAGCTGCTGGCGCAGGAAAAACCGATTTATGTATTCAATACGCAGACGGACAAGGTATTGAGGCTATTCACATCCCATGGTGCGCTCATAAGTATCAATATGGGGGATATTCCGGAAAGTAAGGCGGCTCAGAAGCCGACCAATCTTTCATCGATAATTGAGCTCGAAAAGGATGAAACCATAATCAAAGCGTTCGATAAGGAGCTTTCTGCGGGCAAGCTGTTCTTTTATACAAAAAATGGGCTTGTTAAATGCACAGAAGGTTCGGAGTATACGACCAAGACCAAGCGCATTGCAGCTATTACACTAAAGGAGCAGGATGCTCTGATTTCCATTGAGTATTGTGAGCAGGATTCGGATGCGATAATGCTCATAACGTCCCAGGGTATGAGCATACGATTTGAATCGCAAAGCGTGCCTGTGACGGGCAGAGCCAGCTCAGGCGTGAAGGGAATAAAGCTGGAGGGCAATGATTCCGTGATCTTTGCAGGGCACATCCCTGATGAGGGAGAGATTTTGACCGTCACCGATCGCGGCTATATGAAACGGAGCTTTATATTCGATCATGATATTCAAGGAAGAAACGGCAAAGGGCTCCAATGCTTTGGCTTTAAGAAAAATGGGTCAAACGGTACGAGGATAACGGCAGTGATGCATATCACAGAACCGCTGGAACTCATTGCAGAGCAGCTGCATGGCGAGGAATCGCGGTTCAATACGGAGGAAATCCGCATAGAACCGCGAGCGGGAAGAGGTCAGCCTATAGTGATGGTATTGATGGATAATGTCCTTGTCAGATTGAAAAAGGCTTAGCGGCGCATGGTCTACTTTATCGCCTCCAGGATCTGTGTCAATCTTGCAGCCTGAGCTTCATCAAGCATAGGCATGATTAGATTTTCCATCATTTCGACATCGGATTCGCTGAATGTTCCATCCAGCTTTTGCTGAGAGGTGACTTCGATGAGCTCCTGCATGAGCTCATCATCGCTCTTGCTGCCGTATTCACCTATGAGTTCATCGATATCATCGATACCTTCAAAATATTTTTCCATTGGGTATGCCTCCTTATTGTCATCTGCTATTTTATATGCACTATATGGTCAAATAGTGCATAATTTGTAGATAGGAAGATCATGGAGGATGGAATTATGCAGAGAGTATCCGTAAAGCAATCTCAGCAGACCTCGCAGGGCATGCGCCCGGCACAGCACCGAAATGAGGAGGTCTCTCCGGCGCTGCTGCTGGCAAGGCGTATACATATGGAGCAGGGGATAGAGCAATTGAAGGCATATTTGCTCGCGGTGGAGCCGTTCGTTGCTCCAAATGAGCTGAGGGCGATCAGCAGCGGCTTCGGGATCAATTTCGATAGCATCCCAAGACCCAAAAATCAGGTGCAGCCATCTTCAAATATGGGTGGTCAGCAGGGCAGCATGGCGGGAAGAAATCAGATGCAAATGCTGCAAATGATGATGGGGATGCAGAATATGATGAAAGGCGGCGGCGATATTTCACAAATTATGAAAATGATGAATAGCAAAAGATAATAAAATTTGATACAAAAGAGGTATTATCATGGAAACAAAGGATATGACTGGGGCCGAATGGAATAAGGCCGTTATAGCGACTCTGGCGGAAATGTATCCGGATGCGAAGCCTGAATTGGATTTTACGAATCCATTCGAACTGCTTATTGCAACCATTCTTTCCGCACAATGCACGGACAAGCAGGTAAATAAATGCACCCCTGCATTGTTCAGAGATCATCCAAATGCAGAGAGCATTGCGAATATGACTCCGGATCAGCTCGCACCATACATCAAACCCTGCGGTTTTTTTAATACTAAGGCCAGAAATATTATCTCTGCCTGCAACGATATAGTCAATAAATTCGGGGGAGAAGTGCCAGCAGATAGGGTAAAGCTGGAGTCGCTTGCAGGTGTTGGACGAAAGACTGCAAGCGTTGTGCTGTCAAATGCATTTGGAATTCCTGCAATCGCAGTGGATACGCATGTATTCCGCGTGAGCAACAGGATCGGAATTGCGAAGGCTAAAACGGTTGAAGAAACCGAGAAACAGCTTATGGCGAATATTCCCGAAGATACTTGGTCGATAGCTCACCACTATCTGATATTTCATGGCAGGCGCGTATGTTCTGCGAAAAAACCAAATTGCACTGGATGCGAATTGAAAGGGTTATGTAAATACTATAAGGAGAATGAAAGATGCAGTTCGTAGATAAAGCTAAAATAATAATAAAGGCAGGCAATGGAGGCGATGGCTGCTCCAGCTTTCATAGGGAAAAATATGTGTCTCACGGAGGGCCGGATGGCGGCGACGGAGGAAGAGGCGGAAATGTGATCTTCTATGCGGATGATAATATGAGCACACTGCTGGATTTCAAATTTTCACGCCATTTCAGAGCACAGAATGGTGAAAATGGCAGGGGCAAGATGCAGTATGGCAAGAAGGGCGAGGATCTCATAATCAAAGTGCCCGTGGGAACCCGTGTGCGTGATATAGAATCGGGCAAGATCATTGCGGATATGAACAAGCCGGGCCGGGAGAAGCTTGTGCTGCATGGAGGCAGAGGAGGAAAGGGCAATGCGAAATTTGCTACTCCGACAAAGCAGGCGCCGCGATATGCTCAAAACGGTCAAAAGACCAAGGAGTATGAGGTTGAGCTTGAATTGATGACGATCGCCGATGTTGGATTGATCGGTCTTCCAAATGTCGGCAAATCCACGATACTATCTGTCATCACCAGTGCAAGGCCAAAGATAGCTAATTACCACTTTACGACGTTGACTCCCAATTTGGGCGTTGTAAAGCGTTATGAAAGTTCGTTTGTTGTGGCAGATATTCCCGGATTGATCGAAGGTGCAGCAGCTGGGGCAGGGCTGGGTCATGACTTTTTAAGACATATCGAAAGAACGAGGCTTCTAGTTCATGTCATAGATATATCGGGCTCTGAGGGAAGAGATCCCATGGAGGATTACAAGCAGATACGGAAGGAACTATCCGATTATAGCACAAAATTGGCGGAGCTTCCCGAGCTGATAGTTGCGAACAAGATGGATATTACGGGCGCAGAAGATTATCTGGACTTCTTTAAAGAGGAGTTTCCAACTGCTGCCGGAAATATTTTTCCGGTATCGGCAGCGACGGCAAAGGGCTTCGAACCGCTGCTGGATAGAATTGTTGAAATGCTGAAGGTGCTTCCATCCACAAGAGAATTCGCGGAGGATGATATTGTCGAAGCACCGCAGTATGATTGGAATTTTGAGATCAGCAAGGATGGCGATGTGCTGGTTGTGAAGGGCGGAATTGTGGATTACATCCTTGATACAACAAATGCGGAGGATGAAGAATCAATGAGGCGGTTCCAGAAGCTGCTGGATTCCGAAGGCATCATAAAGGCGCTGCGCGAAAGGGGTGCCACTGCCGATACGGTTATTCGTCTTGGCGAATGGGAATTTGATTTCATAGAATGATAGTCCGATGCCGGCTCTCGACAAGATTCATATAAAGAACCTGTTGTGAGATATATCTGAAAAAATGGTGAAAATGGTGTTGACAAACCAATGCGGTATGTGTATAATAGTCACCGTCGCAAGAAGCGAGCAATCAAAATTGATTGTATAAGCTTTCGGGGTGTAGCGCAGTTCGGTAGCGTACGTGCTTTGGGAGCATGGGGCCAAGGGTTCAAATCCCTTCACCCCGACCATTTCTTTGTGGCCCCTTGGTCAAGCGGTCTAAGACACCGCCCTTTCACGGCGGTAACAGGAGTTCGAGTCTCCTAGGGGTCACCACCTTTTTAAAGGGCCTTTAGCTCAGTTGGTTAGAGCGGTCGGCTCATAACCGATTGGTCCGGGGTTCGAGTCCCTGAAGGCCCACCATAATTTAATCTGCGGTCCGGTAGTTCAGTTGGCTAGAATGCCAGCCTGTCACGCTGGAGGTCAGGGGTTCGAGCCCCCTTCGGATCGCCATTTTTTGAAAAAATTTCGCTGGTGTAGCTCAATTGGCAGAGCAGCTGATTTGTAATCAGCAGGTTGCGGGTTCGAGTCCCATCACCAGCTCCA
>MSGV01000041.1 GCA_001940845.1 Christensenellaceae bacterium Phil7 | reverse complement strand
GACAATAAGCTGACGGTCGTCTGCAACTTCATTCAGCAGGGCGAACCGATCAACCCCGCTACTGCAAACCCGCTTTGCGTACTCAGCGGCTTGAAGCTTATCCCCACAGACAGCGCAGCATGGGACGAAAACGGATTGCTCGACTGCACGGTTAGCGGTGATCTCGGCTATGACATTTATGCACACTTCCATGTTCTGAAATCGCTGGCGCAGCAGGAAGAATATCAGATCAAATACGGTCTGTACCCCTATGACAACAGCGAGAATATCAACGGAGACTACGGTGCCCATTTCTTTGATACCGTTACGGATTTCACAGACAGCTTTAAGCTGCAAAAGAATACCAAGGACGGATGGGTCAAGGAAAACGGAAAGTGGTCTTACTGGCAAGACGGCGCTGCGCTGACTGGCATTCATAAGCTTCCCAGCAATGTGGATGGTGAAACCGGTGAATATTGGTACGATCTCGGCTCGGATGGCATCTCTGTCGGAAAAATAACCGGATTGTTTGCCTACGAGAATGATTTGTACTATGCCGTCAACGGTGAGACCAAGGACGGCTGGCGTGAGATCAAAACATCCGATGGAAGCAGTCAGTATTATTATTTTGATCCAACTACATTCAAGGCGGTTGACGGTGCTCAAACAATACGCACGATGATCACCGAAAATGGCAAGCAATACCCCAAGGACTTAAACTATACCTTTGCGGATCATGTTCTGGTGCGAGGAGACTGGATCACGGTCAGTACCGGTCGTCGCTATTACTGGGCCGGACAACCGATTGCCAGAAAGTGGTGGACAGTAGACGGTGACCGCTATTTCTTTGGCGACCACGGCGATGCCCTCACTGGGTTTAGTGAGGTTCCGAGAGGCAATAGCGGTCAGGGTGCTGATTACTATTTGTTTGATGCAGAGGGCGCATTGATTGTCCAGCCTGGATTGTACCAGCTGAGCAGCGATTTGTCCCACATCGCCAGTGGATTCAGTGCAGGCGATATTGTTTGCTTTGATGAAAATGGTATGGCTATTTATGCTGGCCTTGTTTATGGAGATGATGGATATCTCTATTACATCAATGCAAATCTGAAAGCAGTCAAGAACGGAAAGTACTGGGTCACCAAAACAAATGGTATTGTCAAAGCCGGTTATCAGCGAGAGTTTGATGCACAGGGTAGAATGATTGCCAAAAACGGTATACTGCCGCTCGATGGCAACGGTGTGCTGGTCTACTATGTAAATGATGATGTCCAGTATGACCTTGGGTTGGTCAGAATGGCGGACGATCGCATGATCTATGTGAACGCCGATGCTACGCTAAAGGCCAACGGCACCTACTATCTGAGCAAAACCAACGGATTGCTCCCGCAAGGCTACTATCCGTTCGACAGTAACTGCATCCTGCAGCTCAATGGATGGTTTACCTGCGATCAAGGCACAACATATTATCAGAATGGCGTTATGCACGGAGCTGGTTGGGATAACATTGGAGGTTCTTTCTACTATTTCGACAGCAACGGATATATCGTCACCGGAATGGTTCGTGTACCGTATCCTACCGCAAATTTGCTGCCCGGTTACGGCCCTGATGCGGAAGATGCCGAAGTCAATGTCCCCGGTAAGGATGGCAACCCCGACAATTATGACTATCCGGACCGTGAGAGTGCAGTGTTCGTCTTTGACGAAAATGGCGTGTTCCAGAAGGAGCAGTGCGGTGTGTACAACGATAACGGCATTACCCGCTGGATCAACAACGGTATGCTGGTATGGCACGCGGGTCTGGTGAAGGACGGCGATGATTATCGTTACTTCAAGCGCAACGGTATGGTCACAAGCGTTGAAACCTATGTGGCCAAGACCAACGACCTGCTGCCGGCAGCTAAGTATACCTTTGATGCCGAAGGTAAGCTGATGAAGCTGGAAGGACTCCATGAAGATCTGAACGGCAACCTCTGCTACTATGTCGTCTATGTGAAGAACTATGCTGGCTTGGTCGAAGTGGACGGCAGCTACTACTACATCGCCAGCGATCTCAAGGCTGTCAAGAACGGCACCTATTATGTTACCAAAACGAACGGACTAAAAGATGCTGGTTTCTATAGCTTTGATGCTGACGGCAAGATGATTATCAAGAATGGCCTGGTCGAGGAAAATGGCGACCTGTACTACTATGTGGATGGCGCAAAAACAGCGGCCGGCCTGATTGAATGGGAAGGCAACTATTACTATATCGCCAGCAACCTAAAAGCAGTAAAGGATGCCAAGCACTATGTTTTTGCAGACAAGGCCAATGGACTGAAACCTGCCGGCTGGTACTGGTTCAACGCTGACGGTACGATGTTCCTTGAGGGAATTCGCGAAGATAACGGCACGAAGTATTACTACAAGGATGGCGTAAAGAACTATGCCGGCTTGGTTAAAATTGATGATGCCTACTACTATGTCAAGAGCGATTGTACCGTGGTTTGCGGGCGCAGTTACTATGTGACAAAGGCCAATGGTCTCATGCCGAATGCTGTCTATACCTTTGGTGCGGACGGCAAAATGGAAATCAAGAACGGCATCTACCGTGAGAAGCTCGGCGATGGAAACGAGTACCTGTTCTACTATGTGAACAATGTGCGTCAGGTCAATACCGGCCTCGTACAGCTTGACGACGGCAGCTACATCTATGTCCGCAGCGGTGCAAACCTTGCGGTCGGCAGCTACTATGTTTCTAAAACCAATGATCTCCTCCCGAAGGGTACCTATACCTTTGGAGAAGATGGCAAAATGATTATCTCGTAACAAATAGGATAAATGAAGCCCGCAGTCCCTGCTGCTGTGGGGACTGCGGGTGGAATTTGTGATGATGAAGAAACCAACAGAATCCGGAAAAATTGTAAAGAACGCGACCTGGCTGATTGCATGTAAAGTTGTGCAGTCCTTATTGAGCTTCGTAATTGGAACACTTTCTGCCAGGTATCTCGGACCGGGGAATTACGGAATCATTGATTATGCTGCAGCAATTGTCAGCTTTATGGTTCCGATTGTACAGCTCGGACTTCGCTCGACCCTTGTCCACGAAATTATTGCAGCGCCTGACAGTGAAGGAAAGACGCTCGGAACATCGCTTTTTATGAGTACGGCAACGAGCTTCTTGGGGATTTTCGGAGTGATTGCGTTTACTGCGATTGCAAATCCAAATGACCCGGAAACGATGCTTGTTTGTGCGCTGTACAGCATTTCATTGGTTTTCCAGGCAACCGAAATACTTCAATACTGGTTCCAGGCAAAGCTGCTGTCAAAATACATCGCGATCACTTCACTGGCCGCATATGTGGTCGTTTCAGCCTATCGTTGTTTCCTACTGATTACGCAAAAGAGCGTATACTGGTTTGCATTTTCACAGGCACTGGACTATTTGTTGATCTCTGCTTCTCTGTACGGGATCTACAGAAGAATTTCAAAGCAAAGACTGACAGTATCATTTCCACTTGCGAAACAACTTTTTAAGAGAAGCCGATATTATATTGTATCCGGCATCATGGTTACTTTCTTTTCTCTAACAGATCGGGTCATGATCACATTGATGCTGGGGAAAGAAGCCAACGGCTATTATTCAGCTGCGGTGAGTTGCGCAGCACTAAGTCAATTCGTGTTTGCGGCTATTGTGGATTCTATGCGACCTTCTATTTTAGAAGCCAAGAAGACAAGCTCTCCCAATTACGGTCCACATATAGCCAGACTCTATTCTATTATCATATATTTAGCGGTGCTGCAAAGCATTGTGCTAACCATAGCAGCACCGCTTGTTATTCGGATTATTTACGGAGCCGCATATGCCCCGGCGATACCTACGCTGAGAATCATCACCTGGTACACAGCATTCTCCTATATGGGTTCCGTTCGCAATATATGGATCCTGGCAGAACAGAAGCAGAAGATGCTATGGAAAATCAATTTATCCGGGGCTCTTTTGAATGTGATAGCCAACTACATCCTGATACCGCTTATCGGTATCAACGGAGCAGCAATTGCTTCGGTAGCAGCACAGCTTTTCGTCAATTTTGTGCTGTGTTTTACGATTCCTCCCCTGCGTCCCGTTGGACATCTGATTATTGAGGGGATTGATCCAAGAAACCTAAAAGAACTGTGGGAAGGGCATTTTTCTAACCCCTTCCCCAAGACAAAAAATTGATTGGAGTGTATCAGAAAATGCCTCTGTTTGAAAATAAAGTCCTCCTCATCACGGGCGGCACTGGCTCCTTCGGTCATGCGGTTCTGGACCGCTTTCTGACCACGGACATCCGGGAGATCCGCATCCTCTCCCGGGACGAGAAGAAGCAGGACGACATGCGTCATGCCTACCAGCTGTCCTGCCCCGCCTGCGCGGAGAAGATCAAATTCTACATCGGCGACGTGCGGGACTACCGCTCCATCGCCCCGGCGTTCCGCGGGGTGGACTATGTGTTCCACGCCGCCGCCCTCAAGCAGGTGCCCTCCTGCGAATTCTTTCCCATGGAGGCCGTCAAGACCAATGTCATCGGCTCCAACAATGTCATCGACGCTTGTGTGGAAAACCGGGTCAAGAAGGCGATCTTTCTCTCCACCGACAAGGCCGCCTACCCCATCAACGCCATGGGCATGTCCAAAGCATTGATGGAAAAGAACGTCGTCGCCCGGTCGAAACAGATGCTGGCGGACGACCCCGTGCTGTGCCTGACGCGTTACGGAAACGTCATGGCCTCCCGCGGCTCGGTCATTCCCCTGTTCTGCGACCAGATCGACGAGGGCAAGCCGCTCACCGTCACGAACCCCAACATGACCCGCTTCATGATGACGCTCAGCGACGCGGTAGACCTTGTTCTCTACGCCTTCGAGCACGGTGAGCAGGGCGACCTGTTTGTACAGAAGGCCCCTGCCGCGACCATTGAGACACTGGCGCATGCAGTGCTGGAGCTGAAGCGGTCCGACCTCGGCGTGCAGACCATCGGCACGCGCCACGGGGAAAAGCTCTTTGAGGTGCTGGTGACCTCGGAGGAAATGCTGCGGGCGGAGGATCTGCCCGGCTTCTTCCGCATTCACGCCGACGGCCGTGACCTGAACTATGACAACTATTTCTCCAAGGGAAATGCAGAGCTGTCCCAGATCGAGCCGTACACCTCGCATAACACCCAGCGGCTGGACCTGGACGGCATGAAGCGCCTGCTGCAGAAGTTGAAGCTCTTCGGAGGAACCTGCTGATGAACATTCTCGTCACTGGCGCGCGCGGCTTTGTGGGGAAAAACCTCGTCGCGGCGCTCCGAAACATCCGCGACGGCAAGGACCGCACCCACCCGGAGCTGGACATCCGGGAAATCTTCGAATATGACACCGACGGCTCGCCGGAGCAGCTTGCCGCTTATGCGAAATCTGCGGATTTCGTATTCCATTTAGCAGGGGTAAACCGCCCAAAAACGGCGGAGGAATACCTCCCCGGCAATACCGGCTCTTTGGAAATACTGCTTGACGCATTGCAAAACGCGGGCAATCGCTGCCCCGTGATGCTGGCCAGCTCCGCACAAGCCTCCCTCATCGGGCGCTATGCGGGCAGTGAATACGGCGAGGCGAAGCTGGCCTGCGAAGATCGGCTGTGGGCCTATGCCGCCGAGACCGGCGCGGAGGCGCTGATTTACCGTTTCCCCAATGTATTCGGCAAATGGTGCCGCCCGAATTACAATTCCGCCGTGGCGACGTTCTGTCACAACTTCGCTCACGACCTGCCGATTACGGTCAATGACCCGGCGACGGAGCTGGAGCTGGTTTACATTGACGACCTTGTGACGGAACTGCTGGCGGCGCTGTCCGGACAGGCGCACCGCTGCAACTATGACGGGCTGACGCCGGTCCCCGGCGGGGATTTCTGCCGCGTGCCGGTGACGCACCGCGTGACACTGGGCAAGATCGTTGAGCTGCTGCACTCCTTCCACGAGCAGCCGGAAACGCTCCTGCTCCCGGAAATTTCGGCGGGCAGCTTTGAAAAGAAGCTCTATTCCACCTATCTTTCCTATCTGCCGCCGGAAAAGACGGCGTTCCCGCTCAAGATGAATGTCGATGGCCGGGGCAGCTTCACGGAGCTGCTGAAAACGGAGAGCTGCGGCCAGTTCTCGGTCAACATCACGAAACCCGGCATTACCAAGGGCCAGCACTGGCACCACAGCAAGTGGGAATTCTTCATTGTTGTAGCCGGACACGGCCTGATCCGCGAAAGGAAACTGGACTCGGACGAAGTTCTGGAGTTCGAGGTCAGCGGCGAGCGGATCGAGGCGGTCCACATGCTGCCGGGCTACACCCACAGCATCACGAACCTCAGCGACACCGACGAGCTGGTGACGGTCATGTGGGCCAACGAGTGCTTCGACCCGCAGAACCCGGACACATTCTATGAGGAGGTCTGAAATGGAAAAGCTCAAGCTGATGACGATCCTCGGCACGCGGCCGGAGATCATCCGTCTGTCCGCCACCATAAAGTGCTGTGACCGCTATTTCCATCAAATTCTCGTCCACACCGGGCAGAACTACGACTACGAGCTGAATCAGGTGTTCTTTGAGGATCTGGGGCTTCGTGCCCCGGACTATTATCTGAATGCCGCCGGGGCAAACCTCGGCGAGACGATCGGCGCGATCATTGCCAAGAGCTACGCCCTCATGCAGGAGGTCAAGCCGGACGCCGTGCTGGTGCTGGGCGATACCAATTCCTGCCTGTCCGTCATCGCCGCCAAGCGGCTGCACATTCCGATCTTCCACATGGAGGCCGGGAACCGCTGCTTTGACGAGTGCCTGCCGGAGGAGACGAACCGCCGCATTGTGGATGTGACCTCCGATGTGAACCTCTGCTACTCCGAGCACGCAAGGCGCTATCTGAACGCCGCGAGCGTTCCGAAGGAGCGCACCTTCGTGGTGGGCAGCCCCATGGCGGAGGTACTGCATCAGAATCTGCCGCAGATCGAGGCAAGCGACATTCACGCCCGGCTCGGCCTCGAAAAAGGCAAATACATTCTGCTCTCCGCCCACCGGGAGGAAAACATCGACACGGAGGAGAATTTCCGTTCGCTGTTCACGGCGGTCAACGCCATGGCGGCGCAATATGACATGCCGGTGCTGTACTCCTGCCACCCCCGGAGCCGCAAGCGGCTGGAGGAGAGTGGCTTCCAGCTGGATAGGCGTGTTATTGCCCACAAGCCGCTGGGCTTTCATGATTACAACTGCCTGCAAATGCATGCCTTCTGCGTCGTGTCCGACAGCGGAACGCTGCCGGAGGAGTCGAGCTTTTACCTGTCGGTCGGCAAGCCCTTCCCGGCGGTTTGCATCCGCACCTCCACCGAACGCCCGGAGGCGCTGGACAAGGGCTGCTTTGTCCTGTCAGGTATCCACACAGAGCAGTTGCTGCAGTCCATTGACCTGGCGGTGCAGATGCAGCAAAACGGCGAATTCGGCACCCCCGTACCGGACTATACCGCCGAGAATGTCTCCATGAAGGTCGCGCGGATCATTCAGAGCTATACCGGCATCGTGGATCGTTTTGTGTGGAGGAAGTAATGAACCGATTAAACCCAACCCCCTTCTTCGGAGAATCTATTCTGAGAATAAACAATAAAAGTGAGATTGAGAGGAACAGCTGCAAATATGAATGAGAACCAAAAATCACAGAAAGACACAGCACGGGCAGAAGTGTCGCTTTGGAGCATTGTCGGGCTTTTGCTGCGCAAAATCCATTGGCTGATTGCTGCAGGACTGGCATTCGGTATAGGCGTATACCTTGTACTATCGCTCCTGGTCACACCGACCTTTGAATCACGCGTCACATTTTATGTGTACAACAATTCTGGCGGTGCATCGCAGTCCGGGTCAATCGACAAGAGCGACTTACAGGCGGCCGAAAGCCTTGCAACGACTTATTCAAAAATATTGGAGAGCAATTCTGTCTTAAATGCGGTGCTGAGTGATTTGAATAGCACTCTGACAAGAAAAGAGCTCGCGCAAATGGTTGATGTAGCAGTCGTTACGAACACCCAGCTCCTTGAAGTGGTAATCACCTCGACAGATGCAAATTTCGCTTGTAAAGTGGCAGAATCCTTTGCCAGTGTAGCACCGGCTGAAATTGTTCGTATTACGAAAGCGGGCGGAGTTGAGGTTGTAGACCATCCGGAGGTTGCAACGGAACAAACTTCTCCACGGACGGTGTTTGATACCGCAATCGCAGTTGTGGTTGGCGTGATTATTGCTGCTGTAATCATTATCCTGAAAACACTCTCCGACACAACAATTTATCTGCCGGAAGATATTGAAAAATTGTTTGGTGTTGCCGTTATCGGACAGATTCCGGAAATTGAAGGCACGGAGAAAAACTATAAATACTGGGAACTCGCGAATGGAGGAACGATTAGCTATGAAACGAAAGACAATACGGCAAAACATGAAGAACAAAAGTGAAATCATTGCAAGCAACCGGAAACGCCTCCTGAACAACGATACCCCATTTGCTATTCGCGAGGCGTATGTCAAGTTGAGAACAGGTCTCATGTTTTGTATGACGAAGGATAGGGACAGAGCCTGTAAGACCATTGCTGTCACCAGCGCAAATCCTTCAGAAGGCAAAAGCCTGACCGC
This sequence comes from Christensenellaceae bacterium Phil7, assembly GCA_001940845.1. Classification (GTDB taxonomy): domain Bacteria; phylum Bacillota; class Clostridia; order Christensenellales; family CAG-138; genus PeH17. The sequence continues at coordinate 9,478 of MSGV01000041.1, read as the reverse complement.
AGCCAATATTGCAATCAGCTACGCTATGCTTGGTAAAAAGACCCTTTTAATTGATGCCGATTTGAGAAAGCCGACACAAAGAAGACTTTGGAAATTGGATGTCTCCTCCGGACTTTGTGATTTCATTGCAGGCATATGGAATTTGGAACTGGTAAAGGTAAAGGAACTGCCTTTATGGATCATTGGAGCCGGAACCATACCACCAAACCCATCCGAACTGCTTTCTTCAGATAGAATGAAGACCTTTGTTGCAGAAATTGCCACGAGGTACGACTATGTCATTATTGACACGCCACCGATCAATACAGTTGCTGATGCACAGATTCTTTCTGCATTCGTAGATGGTGTGTTGATCGTAGCAAAGTCTGGAACTACGACATCGGATGAGCTACGGGCTGCTGTCGATGCTGTCGAACGGGCAGAGGGAAATCTGTGCGGCGTAGTACTAAATGATTTGAATATGAAGTCTATGCGCTACTCCTATAAGTATAAGTATGGCGGTAAATATGGAGATAAGTATGGATATAAGTATTCCTATGCAGACCCGTATGAAAGAAGATAGTTCTATGATTGACTTATCGTTGGATTATCACGCACATATTTTGCCGGGGTGCGACCACGGCAGCAGCAGTGTAGATATGTCGCTCAAACAGATCAATATGGCAAAGGAAGCGGGCGTACAGACGATTTGTGCAACGCCCCATTTTTACCCGCATAAAGAGAGCGTGTCGTCATTTATCGAAAGGCGAAGACAAACCGCAGACATCTTGTGGGCACAAATTCCGACAAATGCACCGCGTGTTTTGTTAGGAGCCGAGGTGCTGATTTGCGACGGAATGGAACGGTTGAAGGCCATTCACGAACTCTGTCTTGAAGGAACAAACGAGCTTTTGTTGGAGATGCCGTTTTATCGTTGGCCGGCGCCTATTTGGGATACATTGTATCGACTGAATGATCTGAGAGATATACAGATCGTGATCGCTCATGCGGATCGATACCCGCCGGAGGATATCCATCAATTGATTTCAGAAGGGATCCCGTTACAGCTGAATGCGGAGTGTCTTCGAAAACATTTGCATCGAAAATGTTACCTTGAGTGGATTCAAAAAGGTTATGTTTCTTATCTCGGCAGCGATATTCATGAGTTCGGGCCGGGCTACCATGACTTTGAAAAATGCAGGAAACTGCTATGCCGTTACCTTTAAAAGCGTAACTTGCATTTGAGCTTTCCTCAGATTGGAATGAAACTATGCAGAATACAGCAATCATCTATAATACCAATAAACTGCCTCATGTAAAAGCCTTGCCGGTGCTTGGCGGTTGCCTGCTGCTTTCTGCAGCAGTTTGTGTGGCACAAGTTCTTGGGAATTCGGTCATTCTGCTGTTATGCCTGCTTGGATATCTGGTATTTACTGTATGGGCATGTAACAAAGGCATCGTTTTCCCTGTTTTGCTGTATTTTCTCCCGTGGAGCCCTCTGCTCAAGATGTATAACGGCGGAATTTCATTTTTTACGATTGCGCTTCTATTATGCTGCATGGTTTCCCTTCTGCAGAACAAAATGTCTTTGCGGCTTTACCAGATTATCCTTGCTGCACTCCTTATGGCGCTGACATTAGTGACCAAGGCCATACAACATAACCCGATTGGAAATGACTATTTGTGTTTTCTCATTATGTTGTTGCTCTTTCCGTGCGTTATGCAAGGAAGCACAGAAAATATATCCTTCTATCGAATCACCATATTCTTTGCGTGCGGAATCGTATCGGCAGCATTGACAGCACAGCAAATTGCAACATTTCCCAATATATCGCAGTTTATCACCGTTAATTCATACCTGACTGTGACACGGTTGTCCGGTTTTTACGGAGATCCAAATTTCTATTCTGCTCATATCTCCGCATGCCTTGCCGGAATCCAGCTGCTGCTATGTTATGAAAAAGGCCGGCGCAACCAAATTGTGCTTGCTATACTGGCTTTGATACTGCTATATTGCGGGCTTCTCTCCGCCTCAAAGTCGTTTATTATCGTAACGGCATGCCTATTTCTTTTATGGGTACCGATCCTATTGGAAAAAGGAGCCTCCAGCAGCCGCTTTCGCTTGTTTATGGGAGTCCTGTGTGCAGGAATCGTCATTGCTTCTTCATCAGCTTTCCAAGCACTGCTTCAGATCGTTGATGACCGCTTTGCTCAAGCATCCAACATGTCTGAGTTAACAACCGGCCGAACGGATCTGTGGAAAAATTACATTCACGAATTTTTATATAATCCCATCACGCTGCTCTTCGGCGAAGGCTATACAAGCATCAACCTAAACAACAAGGGATCTCACAATACCTTGATCCAGTTGGTCTATCAATTTGGGTTGATAGGAATACCATTTCTTGTTTCATGGGTCGTGATTTCTTTGCGGAACCTGTTCGCCCAATTTAATGTCGGCCGTGTGCAATGGAAACATGTGTTGCTGATGTGTGTTGGAGTTGCATTGCCCTGGATGGGCATTGATATACTGCAATTTGATGAGTTTTTCCTGTTGCCTATTTATGCAGTGATTGGGATTGCATACTCAACACACAGCACGGAAAACACATAAATTTGAATAGACGAGGAGGGAGAATATGAAACGAACGACCAAAAGAATTGTCACAATAAGCAGTGTGCTCGTGGCAATTCTGATGCTTCTTTGTGCAGGCGTTATCCTTTACATTAACTCAATTTTTGATCGAATCGAAAAAATTCCGGAAGTTAGCCGGGTGGATCCGTCCAACGAGTTTTTTGAAACAGATTCCCCAGAAGAAAGCCCGACAACTGCTCCGGTTGTTAAGCCGGAAGACATCGACTGGGGTGAAATCGAGCCATTCCTTGACGATAAGCTGATCAATATTCTCCTGGTCGGTCAGGACCGCTATGTTGGGACAGCCCGACAGCGTTCGGATACAATGCTTCTCTGCAGCATAAACCCCAAAACGAAGAAGGTGTCAATGATTTCATTTCTCCGCGATTTGTATGTGCAGATTCCGGGCGGCTATTCTGATAATCGACTGAATGCTGCCTATGCCTTTGGCGGTTTTCCCCTGATGGCAGATACCTTTTATGCTAATTTTGGCATTACAATCGATGGCTTCTTTGAAGTCGACCTTGCCGGTTTCCGGAGCATTGTTGATATTCTTGATGGTGTTGATGTCACACTGACTGCGCGTGAGGCCGAGGTTGTTGGCGTTGGATCGGAAGAAAAGCTATACCATTTGAATGGAAAAGAAGCACTTAGCTATGCACAGATCCGCAAATTGGACAGCGACTTCGGCAGAACGCAGCGGCAGCGTAATGTTATGGAAGCATTATATAAAAAATTTCAATACGCAGATACTGACACCTTGATGAAGTTGTTTCATGAGGTGTTACCGTACCTGTCGACGAATATGACAAACGGACAGATCATGCGACTGGCAGCGAAATGCATCCCTGCCTTTGGCTCAATTGAGCTACACAGTTACTGCGTTCCGGCAAATGACTCGTTCTATTACGCAAGCATTCGAGAAATGTCCGTACTCGTACCTGATTTGGACAAAATACGTGGGCAACTCGAAAATGAGTATCTGCCGCTTAATTAGGATAGTATTCGATTCATCCGTATGTACATTACGGATGAATCAAGTATATATGAAGAAATTTGACTTAGATGTTTAGGCAAGAGGAAAGGTGCAATGAGAAAGGCTGAAATTACGGTTCATTTATTTCAGGAAACACGTCATATTATGCCCGATCGTCCTGCAAAAAATCTGCATCAATATGAGTTTTGTGTTTGCTGTGGAGGTATTACGCCGTATCAGGTAGACACACCGGTTTGGATGCGGAAATACTACATTGAGGGGTGCGGACAATTGTGCAGATATTGCTATTTTGAAATCTCAACAAGTATGAAAGGTGGCTTGGACGTTTGCAAGCAAACAGACGTGATCTTTGCGGACAACGATTTGGGAAACTGACCGTTATCCGCAGGGTCGAAGGAACTCAAAGTAACAGGGCGAGAGCAGATTCCTGGCTGTGCCGGTGCGATTGTGGTAATGAATCTGTTGTTCTTGGCTCAAATCTTGTCAGAGGACATACCAAAAGCTGTGGCTGCATCAAATTGAATGATCTGACCGGGCAACATATCGGAAGCCTGACTGTACTTGGCCGATCGGACAAGTACGCGACCAGAGGGAAAAGGCGTGTACGCCTCTGGGAGTGTAAATGCGATTGCGGGGCCATTACATATAAAGCAACAGATACCTTGATGGCGGGAGTGGAAAGTAGCTGTGCGGAGTGCGCCCAAAAACATAATGCAGCCTGCGCAATAAAAAATGCGGGCTTTATTGATGGCACTCAACTCAGCAAGATACAGAATATGAAGCCTTCTGCCGCTAACACAAGTGGCTGCCGAGGGGTTTCTTTCAACAAGAAGACTTTGCGGTGGGAGGCTCAAATCAAATTCCGCGGGAAACGAACAAGACTCGGAAGTTATAAGAACTTTGACGATGCCGTCCTTGTTCGGAAAAAAGCAGAGCAGGCCATTTTTGGAGAATTTCTGGATTCGCTGGCGCTAGAATCAAAGAAAGACGAGTAAGCACCACTGGGGTTGTGAATCTGACGGAGGGACATATCATGAAAAAGAGAACGAAAAATGTAATAAAAGGAATTCTCATTCCCATAGCTGTTATTCTTTCCCTGCTGATTGCTGTCGGCGGGTTCTATTGGACTAAGCTGGATAAGTTACAGTTCAGTGATGGAAAAGTTGAGTCCGGTGGCACAGTTGATGATTCCGATGATGATGTTTTAGAAGAAGAAAGCCGCATGGCTGATGCCATAAGCGGTTTGAAGGAACAGGAAGTAATTAGCGCATCCGGAGATGTTAATGAAAATAAGGATTATATCAATATTCTCCTGATCGGAACGGACGAACGAACTGAGTATTTCAATGATAATGCTCGTGGCGACAGCTGCATGATACTCACACTCGGCAAAAAGGATGGGTCTGTGAAGCTGGCCAGTCTGGAGCGCGGAATGGGCGTCCCAATTCTGGAAGGACAATATGAAGGTGAGTATGACTGGCTAACGCATACTTTTCGTTATGGTGGGGCGGACTTGATGATGCGTGAAGTGCGTGAGTGCTTTAAGGTGGATGTGGATCGGTACATCCGCGTAAATTTTGCTACCTTTGTACAGGGAATTGAATCAGTAGGCGGGGTAGATATTTCCCTGACAGAAGCCGAAGCAGCCTATATCAATAAATTTAATAAGGGCGGTATTACCTGTGTCGCCGGACAAAACCATTTGGATGGAAGAGCTGCACTGGAGTATGCGCGTTGCCGAAAAATAGACAGCGACTGGCAGCGTGTTAAGCGGCAGCGTAATGTCATCCAAGCGGCAGTCAACAGTACAAAGGATCTCAGCATTTCGGAATTGAATGATCTCATGAATCAGGTTTTCCCTCTTGTACAGACTAATTTGAGCAAATTGGAAATTACGGAATTGCTGATGCTGGCACCTAAATGCAGAGGAGCATCCATCCAACAGATAACGATTCCCATAAAAGATAGTTACGGCGGCATGACCGGACTTGGCGGACGCAGCCTCTTCTCAGTGGATTTTGATACGAACGCGCAGGCTTTACGGGAATTTATGTATGGTGAAAACTCGGATTCATAAGCATTTGCAGGAAGTTTATTGTTCTAACTGGAGTAAATATGTGTGGAAAGCGATTGGATTTAGCTGGAATTCAGCTTGGGCATCTCACAGTTCTAGAAGCTACCGATCATCGTAGCAGTCAGGGAAGCATCATATGGCGATGCCGTTGTGATTGCGGCAATGAGATTCTGCTGCCTTCAAGTAGTATCAGGAATAGTCATATAGCAGATTGCGGATGTAGAAGATCAAAACGTTATGCCAATGCAGATATCACAGGGCAGAGATTTGGGCGACTGACCGCTTTATATGCAACCGATAGACGGGACAACTCAGGTTATAAAATCTGGCATTGTTATTGTGATTGCGGAAACGAGATTGATGTTTCATACAAAGCTCTGGTGTATGGCAATCAGCAAAGCTGTGGCTGCAAAAAAAGAGAACATGAAAGCGAACTTGGCACCTATTTGACACACATAGACGGAACCAGCATCGAAGCGTTGAAAAGTTCAAAGATACCTAGCAATAACACGACCGGCGTTAGAGGCGTGTATTGCGTTAAAGGTCGCTATAAAGCAAAGATCGTATTTCAGAAAAAACAGTTTTCTCTCGGCACCTATGACACACTGGCAGAAGCAGCTACTGCCCGAAAGAAAGCGGAAAAAATGCTAAAAAGCGATGTCATTGCATTCTATGAGCAATGGACTGCAAAAGCTGCAGCGAATCCGGCTTGGGCAAAGGAAAATCCAATTCATTTTCAAGTCACCAAGAATGAGGCCGGGGAATTGGAATTGCAGTTAGCCCCAAAACTTGATCCAGAGACACATTGATATGGGGGTGAACAAAGATATGGATCTGTTTGAAACAGTGCGTGATAAGCTTGGGTGCGAGTACATATCCGATATGCGTAGCTGCAGAGCTTTGTTGGCTGATGCGAAGAAGGTTGTAGTCAGCCTCGATTTGGAGGCATATACCGCACGGGAACTTGCAGATATGGCGGAATATCTGTACGGAAAGAAAATGTATGGTGCAGATAAGGATGTTATTATCTCCTTTTTAAAACAGGCACCATAAGAAAAGCCTATGGAGAACTTATCCCCATAGGCTTTCCGTGTTATTGAGACTGTTTATTCCGACTGGTATTCAAAGGCGAGCCACTTGACACCGTAGGAATTAAATAAGAAACGATTGCCGGCATCATTCTCTACATATTGCTGTTTAACATGGTAGTACCCTCTGAGTTCATTTTTTAGGTACTCATCTACGGAAATCGGTTCAACCCAAAGGAGTGTATGCTCTGCGAGAGCTGTTACCGGCAGTGGATTTTTCGATGGATAGACAGCTTCTGCAAAAGGCGCAGCGGCTGTAAATAGTTTGCCGGCCTCTGTAAATGAAAGTGTATTTCCGTCAGCGGTACACAGAGTTTCATTTATTGCATTTACTAACATCCAGCCGTGATCAGAGGACCAAACTGGCTTTTCGTGGAATAGCTTTAGGCATTCTACCGAAATGGGCTGCCCCGGCATTACGGAAACGGTATCGTCTAAACCAAGTAAATAATCTGTTGTTACGCCATATAGTGTCGCCATTTTAATAACGGCTTCAACCGGAGCAGATTTTCGCTCGCTTTCCCAAGCGCTTAGGGTGGGCTGTGAGACACCGAGCTTTGTAGCCATTTCGGTTAATTTGGCTTTGTGCATCAACCGAGCTTCTTTATATCGCTTTGGCATCTCATCGCCCCCTTTTTTATTTTTGAGGAATCCATTTTCCGCCCTTTGCCCCTCCGTTCCGTATAATATAGCCCTTTTTCTTTAGAACGGATATTGCACGTTCAATGGTTGGTCTGGAAACACCGAGCAACTTGGCAATATCTTCCGCAGGAGCCGTGGGACCTTTCTTGATTTCTTCGTAAACACGGCGCTGGGTTTTGTTCAGATCGGCATATTCGTCAACTGTTTCTCCATCATTTTCTCCGTCATTTTCTCCATCGTGTTTGCCTGCGTTATCAAGTTTGATTTCCAAAGTGAGGGTGATACGATCCGGATCTACAGTTTCGACCAGTTCAGGTCGCTTGAATCCGCTTTCTTCCCAAATATTATAGACATCACATAGACCAGTACCTGAGCGCTCGCCTACATTGATAAGGGAGAACATATTGAAGATTCGACCGTTTCGGGCATCACTGATACCACCCGCAATGGCTTCATCAACACTGATACGAAATGTGCCAGGATTTGAGATGGATATCTTACGGAACTCTTTGTCAATCACGATTCCGCGGCGACCATAATAGTCTGCATGGATCAATGCATTGGCAAGGCACTCACGAAGCGCTTTGTGCACCGGAGTGTCATCTATGCGCTGCAAATCCGAGTCTAATGCAAACGGGCGTTTCACATCAGCAGTCAGACGATCTATTATTTTGAAGTAGAAATCAAAGATATTGCCACTCCAATTACTATCATTGGAGCAGACACGGTCAGACCAACGGGTATCGTTTGACAAGCGCTCTCTGTAGTCGAGGAAATACTGAGGCAACTCGTTCGTGATAGTAATATAATCACCGAAGAATAACAAACCCGCCAGTGTAGGGTGCACCTTTCCGTCGTGCTGTCCCTTCCTTGCTGCTCCGATTTTCAGAAGGAATTCCTCGTCATCAAGTTTTGACCAAATATGACCTGGCTTCAAATTATTAAACATGATGCGGTAACGGCGGATCGATTCCGGATTCAAATCACTGTTCAGGAGATTTTCCAACATCAGCGCGTCCTGCGGTGTGTCGGCCTGGTCACGCAGCATGGCCTTCACTTCTGCACCAGAGCAGCGATAGTCTCCCTCATGGTTTCTGCGGAAGGTACCCTTGAACATATCCTGACCGACAAATACAGGTTTGTCTCGGCGATCCGCACGCGGAACCTCCATTATGATGAAGTGCATTCCGTTGTATTCCAAACTGTATACATGATGCTCCAGAAGGATATTGGTGCTGATTTTTTGACTGTTGTTCAGTGTGTTCCAGATATCAGAAAGCATCTGCTGCGGATTTACTACGCCACACGGAATAAACTCTTTCGTGACCTTATCTTCTTCGATGCCGAGAATAATCGTACCACCGAAGGTGTTGGCAAATGAAGAGTAGGTTTCCCAAATACTATTCGGGATTCCTCCTTTAGCGGCTTTAACTTCAATGTTCACGCGTTCGTGCGATTGCAATATAGAAACGATGTCAACCATTTATTTCCCCTCCGTATGGCTTACCTTGATGTATTTGCCGCTTCTGATGCGAGCATCTGTTGGCCTTTCTGCATCCTCCGGAATCAACCAGGTATTTGCGACCTTTTGTACACCGGCAATTCTACCTTCACTGCACAGAACACCTATACGGCGGGATGACAGACCCCACTTTTTGCCTGCCTCGGTCGTAGTAATAAACTTCATATTCCCCAATATTCCTTTCGGCCGTTATTATATATATTATATTCGGTATGCGGAATAATATCAAGAGGATTCTCTAAAAAGGCTCAAATTTTAATTTTGACACCGCCGTCCGGCCATTAGGGTGCGAGACCTATCACCTCAACATAATGCTAATTATGGCGAGCTGAGCCACCCGTGCGCAGCTTTTTTCGGCGGCAAGTTAAACATAATCAAATGCCAATTTGCCCACACGCAGTTATACATAATCAAAACGGTTGTAAACGCATCCCTTCCCTCGTGTAATAGGGATAGGAGGCGATCGTATATGAAACAATTTGAGGAGTACCTGATACGCATCGGGAAATCCGAAAATACTGCTTTGACATATTGCCGTAAC
>MSGV01000040.1 GCA_001940845.1 Christensenellaceae bacterium Phil7 | reverse complement strand
TTTCAGTTTCTAAAGAGTGAGCGTCTATTAGAAACCGAGCGCAGCACGCATGATGAGCGTTGCATCGAGGATGGTGATCTCGCCATCGCCATTCATATCGCAGAGGGCGATTGCTACATCCGGAAGGGTGATGAGGTTCAGCGCATGGCGCATTACCATAACCGCATCCAATGTATCGACCACACCATCGCCATTCGCATCGCCGGGAATGCCGGGATTAATTTCGATATCACGTCCGATTATCTCCACTGCATCCAAATTGACGGAAAACATATCCGTGCTGTTATAGTGGCGGAACGCGATTCGAACGTCCTGACCTGCATATTCAGCGGTATCAAATGAATAAGATGCTATTTTTGCAGTTGCTGTAAAGCCTGCGATTTCATCACTCCAGGTTTCGCCGTTATCGGTCGATATATATACTCCAACATACTCAGCAGGCCATTGGGGATCCTGCCCGACCATCATAAAGGTCACACTAGTGCCTGCCTCGAATTCAGGACTTATAAGCCAATTATCCGGAGTCAGCGCGCCCAAGCCATTATCGTAAGATTTAGAGCCCATGCAACCTGAGCCTTCCGGAACAACGAATGTGCCATTATCCAGGGTTCTCCACTGCCATGTCAACCCATCGCCATCGCTATCAAGGTATGTCCATCCCTCTTGCGCTGGATCTTCTTCAAAGAACCAGCCGAGTGCGTTTGGATCAATATACCGTGCAGTAATGGTTGTATCACTATAAAGAAGAGTGCCGGCCAATACATCCCAACCTTCAAAGGAAAGTCCTTCATGCCTTGGAGCAGTGGGGTATGCAATGTCCGGAATTGCGTTGCCGCCTGCCATGATATAGGTTCCAATAATGGAATTATCAACGCTATCAATGAAGGTAACGGTGATATCCGGCAGATCTATCGGAGGAATCTCCGCATCTGTATATATCGTACAAAGTCCTGTGAGCTCTGCCCCGCCGCCAATAATGCCATAATCCACTACTGCGGCTGTCACAGGATTAACAAGGAAGAGATGTCCAAGAATAGTATCATTATAAAATGCCCAGAAGAGCTGATTGCTATTCATATCCCAGGTGATTGACTGCACGAACTTCATCTCATAGCCTGTCTCCCCAACATATGTGCAAAGTCCATTCCTGAGATTTATGGTATAGAGGATTCCCATATAGGAAATGGCATAACCCTTTCCATTATTGTCGATAGCAAATGTCGTAATCGGATCATCATTGCTCATATTGTGTCCACTGCTGTCTATAAGATTTGCAGCACGAGTCATTATGCCCGTTGCACGATCAACGCTATAGATTCCACGAATATGGTTTTCGTCCTCTGCCAAAGCATAGAGTTCATTATTTCTATAATCATATGCCAGCGCAGACACAGTATAACCATCGAGCGAGCTTGCTCCGGGATAGCTTATAATCCCAGTCTCCGGATCGAGCACGAAAAACCTATTGTCGCCATTTTTACAGTTAAAACCATATATCTTATCTCCAACGGTGGCAGCGGCATTGGTTTTAATGGGATCAATGACCTCAAGCTCTGTGAGGGTGCCGGAAGCTGCGGTATTGAAGATCGTCCATTTGCCAGTTAAAGTATCGTTCGGATCATATACCGAATATCCTATAAACTCTGCATACAGTTCCGGATCAAAATACCTTGCAGCAATGGTCGTATCGTGATAAAGCAATGCACCATATTCATAATTCCAGCCTATGAATTCATAGCCTTCATGTATGGGAGGCACGGGGAAGCTTTCTGCCGAAATCGCACTTCCCGCAGATATGGTTATAGATGCAAGAACACTGCCATTCAGGCCATCTATAAATTTAACCGTTATATCTGGCATATCTGGCCCTGGAACATCGATATCATTGAGAGTGCACAGGCATGTTACCTCAGCTCCTGCTTCGCTGCCGATTCTGCCGCACTCAGTCACAGAAGCGGTATCCGTATCAACAGTATAGAGATGACCAAACACCGAACCATTATAAAATGCCCAAAAGAGCTGATTGGTATTCATATCAAAGGTCATAGATTGAACAAACTGCGGTTTCAGGCCGGTATTTCCGACATACGTGCAAACCGCCGTATTGAGATCTATAGCATAGAGATTGCCAAAATAGCTGATGCCATAGCCCATACCTTCATTATCGATTGCAAATGTTACCAATGGCTCACTGGTCATAGGATCGCCCTCTGTATTGACAAAATCCGAAACCATAGTCATAGTGCCCGTTGCGCGATCGATGCGATAGAGACTTCTAAGCATATCCTCATCCCTTGATACCATTGCATAGAGCTCATTTTCTGTATAATCAAACGCCATACCCATAACGGTATACCCAGCTGCAACGCTTCCTCCAGGATATGTGATGCTGCCTGATGCAGGATTGAGCAGATAGAATCTATTATCACTTTCGCCAGAGTGATTATAGCCATATATCAGATTTCCAACAGAGGCTGCGCCAAAGGTATAGAGAGGAGTGTGTATTCCTAGATCCGAAATATTCGCAGGTGCATTATCCTTAAATGTGCCCCATTTACCGTTCATATCTCCAGCATCAATTATAAAAAAGCCAATTAAATCGGTTTCATTACTTCCTGCCGTCACCGTCACATCCGCGCTGCCTGCAACGCCTCCTGTAACAGTGGTAACTGTGATTGTTGTGCTGCCCTGTGCTACGCCTCTAACAATCCCGTTTTCATCAACCGTTGCAATAGATTCATCGGCAATGGAAAAAGTGACGCTTTTATCAAAGGCATTCTCGGGAAGTATTGTATATTCAACATTGGCAAGGCGGCCTTCCGGCACGGTAATAGCCTCTACCAATACCTCTGAGGGTTCCGTTGGACGCCCAACATACACATTATCCAACCATGCGTAGTCACCCTCCCCATCATTCTCGGCATCCTTTTTATATATCCATGTGAGTTCATGCTGTCCAGCTGGCAGAGCAGCTCTGAAGGTTGCTATTGATTCCGCATGAGCCCATTCGATTATGCGTGTGCCATCTACATAAAATTGGAGTCCATCCCAAACCACGGATGAATTTCCTTCGCCAAAGCACATATAATCAAACTCAACTATATCGCCCTCTGCGACGTTAACAGTGGCATATACCATGGACGATGTATTCGGAACACCCATATTACTGCTTTTTGCCGCATTTCCATCAACAACCCAAGGATAATTTCCGAATGTTGTAAAATTAATGCTGCCACCCGAAACATTCAATGCTTCATTAAGATTTCCAGCATCGGTCATACCAGTGGGCTCGCTCGGATGATTCTTCGAACCATTGCGATCCGGCGTGTTGCTTGAGGTTTGTTTTTCTGCCAATGCAGGCATGGATATGATCGACATAACCATTATAGCCGCCATCAGCGCTGCGAGAAATTTCTTCATACGTTTTCTCCTTTTATTTATTTCTATCTTAACCGCACAATTTCCTATAGCATTCATGCACAGGCTTGATTGCACAGCAAAATATACATTGATACTTAATTGCTTCATCCCATTGTTAATAGCAGTGCGCATTAATTCCATCAGACCATTACTGCCCACATCGCTGCTGCAAGGCATTCCCGAATTACACTTCACAACTATCTATACAGATTGGATGAAATCGTTTCGGAATGTTAAAGGTATTTTGTGTTGTAGAACTACCTTTTCTTAAATATAACATGTTTCCGAGAGGATGTCAATAGTTTTTCAGATAAATTTGTGTTATAATATTCATGTAAATTTAGCCAATCGACAGGAGAACAGCATGATCTATCATCAACCCATACCCATATTTGAAGCGCACAGCTTTCTTACATGCCTGACATCCGGTTTTGAGGATCTTTCTATTATACAAAGGCAGCTTAACATCAGCGCAGACATAAGAGCTTCGCTTTCTCAGCATTACAGCATTTTGCTCAATATCATCGATATGATGAAAAAAGCGGTAACTGCTCAAAAATCCGATATCGATGCACTCTATATGCCGCTAAAAAACAAATCCGGGGATGATATAGATATTCTTTTTACTCATACCATAGCAAGCTGCTTTATAATGGAAGGAAGCTATGCATACAACTGCTATGATGATGAGGACGCATTTGAGCGCATCCTAAAAAATGCAGAAAACATTCCTTCCATCATCTTTGATATCTTTCTAAGAAAGAATGAAAGGTACGATGCATGTGAAAATATTGAGCTGCCTGCACTGATAGAAGCTATAGTAAAGTCCGATTACAGCGAGCAGGCCAAGATTGCGCTCATTGATTCCGCCGCGAATCCCGCCAGATATGCGGAGGAACTGATAGCATTGCTAAAGCCCGTGATGAAGGTATTCCGTGATTGCGAAGCCCTTTATACTCCCCTAATTGAAATGTACGATAGAATTTTTTCTGAGATTTTCTCCGAAAAGGAACTCATACAGTATTTCTGCCATTCCTCGTTCAGCGACATTTCCTTTTTCGATATATATCCCACTATCATAATGCCTGTGTCCAATGTCGTTTTGATTAATGAGCCTCACGACAACCATGGAAATGCCTTTATCGGATTTTTATCCTATAATATGGCAAAGAGGCTGAATACCCGGGATCTTGAGAGCGAATTGGTAATCTTTATGGATGCGCTGGCGAATAAAAACCGGATCAAGATAATCAAGGAGCTCATGACCGGCAAGAAATTTGGGCGTGAGCTTGCGGACGAGCTGCGCCTGACGACGGGAAGCATATCGCAAAGTCTCAATCAACTCGTCAAAGCCGGGCTTGTTCAGATAGAGGATGTCGGCTCAAAGGGTTATTGCTCCGTGGACCAGGCAGGCGCGCTAAGGCTGGTGAATCTCATCATTGAGCTATTTGAGCTTCAAAATTTCGTTAGCATGGCAAATGATTGAGCTTCGCAGCTCCGGAATGCTTTCCTTAATGGATTATATAAATTGAAAGTGACAGGTTATGCGCCTGTCACTTTGTTCTACCGCTTTTACTGGCCTCTTCCCCATCCGGGAATTCATTGCTTCTTCCTATTAAATTATATTGTAATATGAGTATGAAGACTTGGGCTGCCATATTTCTGCGGCAGCCCCATCAACAGAAGGTTTCCTTTTCAGTCCTTAGTGCATTGAAAAGCTCTTAGAATCCTAGCGCAGCACGCATGACGAGCACTGCATCCTGCACAGTGATCTGACCATCGCCATCCATATCGCAAATGGAGATTGCTTCATCCGGAAGGGCGATGAGGTTCAGCGCATGGCGCATTACCATAACCGCATCCTGAACATCGACCACGCCATCACCATTTGCATCGCCGGGAGTTCCGGGAGTTGCGCCACCGGGCTGTACCTCAACAGCGTCAAGGTTGATAGCAAACATATCGGTTGAATCGTAGTGACGGAATGCAACCTTGATATTCATGCCAGCATAATCGCTGAGATCAACGGTCTTCTGCTGATATTCGCTGGTTACGGTGAAGTAAGCGAGCTCATCGCTCCAGGTTGCGCCGCCATCGGTGGATACGTAAACGCCCATGTTCTCTGCTGTAAAGGTGGAACTCTGTGCTGCTATCCAGAAGGTCAGCGAACCGCCGCCCACGATCTCGGGAGTGATCAGCCAGTTATCGGGAGTGAGAGGTCCAACATAGTTCACGTAGGACAGGGACATCATGACGCCATCGCCATCGTAGGGAGTGAAGTCATCTTCAGAATTGGTCACCCTCTCCCAGTTATAGCCATCGCCGTCCTGATCGATTATGGTCCAGTCGGCCAGTTCAGCATCGCTCTCGAAATGCCAGCCATTGACACCGGGCTGAGGGGGATTGGTGATCGGTGCATCTGTTACGGGTGCATCGGTTACGGGTGCATCGGTTACAGGTGCATCGGTTACAGGTGCATCGGTTACAGGGGGTACATCGTCGCCGATAGTAAGATCGGTATGATCATAATTACTGTCTGATCCAAGGTAAGTGTGAAAGTGGTAGGTCAAGCCTGCTTCGAATTCGAAATCATCTGCACGTCCACCAATAGAGCCCAGATCGGAAGCGATCCAAATACGGTCGCCGGGAGTGGGGTTGGTGATTACCCAGTCATAGACTCCTGCGGGAATCTCGATGGTTACGCTGCCGCCGTAGATGATGTTCTGGGTGTTAAGGTTACCATCAGCATTTTCGGGGAGCTTATACTCGAACTCATCGTAGAGACCTGCGGGAGCACCACTGCCGCTGGTGGTCAGAGGACCTTCTGCGGGGAATACGCTGCCATATGCATTTGCATCTGCATCGATGAGCATCTGATAACCGGAACCATCGGCCCATATAGCGTCAGCTTCGAAGATGATGGTTGCCATGGTTGCATTGGGATCGCGATACCTTGCCTTGATGGTGAGATTGCTGTAAACTGGAGCTCCGTTATAACCCCAACTGGCAAATTCATAGCCTTCATGAGTGGGAGGAGTGGGGAAATCGCTCTCATCGAGGACAGTGCCCGCTTCAACGGTCATGCTGCTTATGGTGCTGTTATCGAGACCATCAACAAAGGTTACGGTAAATTTGGGAAGCTCGGGATCGGGAACTTCGATATCAGTAAGGGTCAGTAGACCGGTGACCTCTGCCTCACCACTACCAATGCTGCCCGCCAGGGTTACATTGCCGGTCTGAGGATCGACAATATAAAGACCATTACAAAATTCACCATCGTTTGGACCAGAACCATACTGTGCCCAGAAGAGCTGATGGTTGTTCATATCATAGGTCATGGACTGAACATACCGCATTCCAACTCCGGTCTGACCGACAGCTTCACAATGAGCGGTATCGAGATCGATCCTATAGAAGGTGCTGGTCTCATAGGAGATACCATAACCAACGCCATTTTCATCGATCGCAAAGGTATGGATGGTCTCTGCGGTATCGAATGCTGCGACCTCGGTGAGAGTACCGAGAACGCGGTCAACGGTGAACAGAGAACGTCCGCTGCCGGAACCCTTCGCGATAGCATAGAGGGTGTTGGAGGTATAATCGAATGCCATGCCTAAAACGAGTCTATCTGCGGAGGTGCCAGGGAATACGGGAGTCATGCCGACGGTGGTATCTATGGTATAGAACCTGCCATCGGCAAGATTGCCTCCATTATCCTGAACCGCATTGAAGCCATAGATCATGTGACCGGCGGAAGCAGCACCAAAGGTATCGGGTGCAGCGCCAAGGTTTTCAATTACAGAGGGATCATAATCAGCAAAGGTGCTCCAGTAGCCTTTATCGACACCCGGACCGGCGTATGTGATATAACCAATGAAGTTAGCGGTGGGGACAGCTTCGGTAACGGTTACGGTAGCGGTACCGGTAACGCCCCCATCAACGGCGGTGACGGTAATAGTGGTGGTGCCTTCTGCAACACCGCGTACACGACCATTTTCATCAACGGTTGCGATCGTTTCATCTGCGATTTCAAAGGTAACGCTCTTGTCGTATGCTTCTGCGGGAAGCACGGTGTACTGAACAGCAGCCCCACGACCTTCTGGAACGGTTACATCCTGAACCTCAACAGAGGAGGGATGTACGGGTTCACCAACATATACGTTATCCACGGTTGCATAATCGCCGGGATTATCATTGCTGACGTCCTTCTTATAGGTCCATTTAATGGTGTGTTCACCTTCGGTAAGAACAGTGGTGTAAGTCGTCCACTCCTCAACTCTGCTCCATTGGATGACCTTGGTGTCATCTATAAAGAGCTGAAGACCATCGTATACGACGTGGTTCCAACCTTCGCCGAATGACATATAGTCAAACTGAAGGATGTCGCCTGCTGCTGTGTTAACAATAGTGGAAACGGTAGAGGTAGAGGAAGCAATATTGACATTGTTGCTCTTTGCTGCATCGCCATCGATAACCCAGGGATGATCTTCCTGAAACCAGGGATAATAACCCTCGGTTACGAATTCCAGGGTGCCGCCGGGCACATTGAGTGCCTCGTTAAGGGTCGCAGCATCCTGCGGTGCAACGGTCTTGGAAGATCCAGGATTCGCAATGGAAGCCTCTGGATCTTCCTTTTCTGCGATGACGGGAATGGTCACTATGGACAGAACCATTGCAAGCGCCATCAGCATTGCAAGAAATTTCTTCATGCGTGAATCTCCTTTAAAAGATCTTTAAGTCTAACACTCCCCCATCCTAGGACGAAGGAATGGCAGCTTTGATGCATAGTGCCATGAAGTGGGCTCTTCATGGCAGAACGGTGCAGTAAACTATGATTATTATTAATTCATATTTTTCATAATGCATGTTATTTTTCCAAGGCATTTTTTCGTGATTTATACGAAACTGTTTTTAAAGGTATAGTTTCGTGTATTGACAGTT
>MSGV01000039.1:6905-7112 GCA_001940845.1 Christensenellaceae bacterium Phil7 | reverse complement strand
CCACTTCTCGCGCTCATTGAGCTTGTCCGGTTCCATGCCGATAGACCGCAGCAGAATGTTCATCCATTCTGCCTGAGTGAAGGCTTTTCTTCCTTGTTTCAGCTCTTCGATGTCAACATGAGGCATCTGGATCGGTGTCAGCTTATGAATGCGGATGGGAGAAGCATTTTTCTCTTCTTCGATATACTCATATTCGAGCTGCACAAT
>MSGV01000039.1:2457-6836 GCA_001940845.1 Christensenellaceae bacterium Phil7 | reverse complement strand
GAAATGGGGATGTTCTTTATTCCGAGGTTTGAGAACTCAGCCTCATAGCTGTCCTTCTTGATATTCAGATTAACAGTGATCTTGTCGATAACCGTATAGCTGCCGCGCTGACGAAGCACAGAAAGGATTTTCTGCGCTTCATCGGGACGAACATAGTTTTCGGCTAAGATGCGTTTAACATTAGTCACTCCGGCTTCGATGACATCAGGATCATCGGAACTGCAATATTGACCAAGAAGGAACTCAAGGACATAGACCGGCACATTCGCACCTTCCTTGATTTTCTTCGTCAGGTCTTTACGAACAATGCATCCATCGAATGTCTGACGCAGTTTGCTATTAAGCAGTGCGTTTGCATCTTCTGTTGTGGTAGTTTCTATGTATTCACTCATCTGAATGTCCCTCCTTAAAGATCAAATCCGAAGTCATCTGCAAAGGCAATGTCGATGCGGAACTCAACTTCATCCGGGACATCGGTATCATTTGCAATGACCAGACGGTAAATCTTGTTTTTATCATAAGCTCCGGCTTTCAGATTGAAGCGTACACGGAACACACGCTCAGACGCATTGCTGCTTGTCTTGTCAGCGATAATGGTCTGTCTGTCGCTGATCATTACGCCTTCATCATCCGTCATGTAGACGCTGTATGCACAAGGCTGGATTTTCTCTCCAATAGGCTGACGCTGGAAGAAGTCCAGAGAGAACAGCAGATTGGAGACTTTACGGCTCTCGCTCAGAAGTTTCAATTCGGCGTTCGAGACCTCAACATACTTCTTGCTTGTTGTTCGCAGATTCTTAAACGAGATGACCGGGACAACCATTTCCTGCAAGCTCACGCCACCGTGAACATAGTTCTCGCCTCCACCGGATATTTTGATGCGAGTGGAATCCTGTGGAGTATAACCCTTGATGGCTTTGCCTCCGATCTCGCCTTCGAGCTGCACCGGCATAAGATAGTCTGCCGTTGCATCCGGCTCGGTCAGTGCATAGCGTCTTCCGACTTCATGCACCGTACCGGAGAAAGTGGACTTGCTTATCTTGTCACTCTCGGAAAGAGGGCTGTATGTATAGAGGAAGCCGTGATCTGCCGTGATGAAAATATCTGTACCTTGCATATCGTTGATGATAATGCGAAGGATGTTTGAGATTTCCTCCATCGCTTCTTCACAAGCCTCAAATACCTTCTTTTCAGTAGGTGCTTTGTCACCGATGGCATCAATCGTGTTGTGATAGATATAGACCACTTCCTTGCCGCTAACAAGTTCACGGCGGTCTGCGCGTTTCATGTTCAGAACATCGCTGTACTGAACGGCAACACTGTTCGGATTGCTGGCACAGAGAATCTTTTCACGCTCCACTGTGGAACGGGTAGGCTGTCCATCTACGAGAACTTCAATCGCATCGTTCACAGAGAGATTTCGTCCGGGAAGAAGATTCGCCATTCCGAACTTTGTAATTGAGGGGAAGATTGCCTGAACAGCATCCAGCTTCGCAGTGCCTTTTGTTGTTCTGACAATCGTGTCACACAGCTCGGCAGCTACCTCGTAGCGCAGAGCATCAGAAACGATGACAAAGGCACGAGAGTTCTTCCCAGCAAACGGACGAACATAACGAGGATAGAAGTCATGCTGTTTTGCGATCTCAGAGACATAGCCTATATTAGACAAGCCTTCTGCAATTGCATTTGTCCAGCATCCGGTCAGTTCACCGAGATACCAATTCTGATAAAGAGCCTCCACATAATCCGCTGCGTGTTTCAGCTTGTCCTCAAGAAGTGCGTTGCTGTTCTTGAGGGAGTTCCCGAAGGCATAATGGAAATGACGGTAGAAGCTATCCATCTCATAAGCCTTCTCGGTGTAGAGTTTCCAGACAGTTTTCGGCTCAACGATATGGAAGCCGGTTGCATGGTCCTGATAGAACTCCTGCATCTTAGCCATATAATAGATGCAGTCGTAGTAATAACGGAAATACTCATGCCAACCGGAAGTACGGCGGTTTTCTGCGGTTCTGAGCATGAGATCGGTCTTGACCACATGATCAGCCACTTCGGAGAAAAAGCGTTTCAGAATGCTCTCGTGTATGGCAGGGAAAATGTCTGCGGTCAAAAGTGTCTCTATCTCCTGCTTGTCAAAACGGGCGGCGAGGCTCAATTCAGCCTCGACAGTTCGGCACAGCTCGAAGAGTGCGTTGCTATCCTCGCGGTTGCGCCATTCATGCACAATGCTGTAACAATAAGCCTTGTTAGACTCGGACACAAAGCGTTCCAGCCCTTTTAAGACGCTGCTGTTCATGGTCTGTGCTAAGGCGGTGAGCAGCACATGGGCAGCGAAAAAGCCGAGAGGCTTTTCCGGCTCATAGATATAACCGGTGTATTTGCGAACGAGCTGCCAGAAAGCATCAATGTTTCCAAACTTCTTGATGTTGTTCAAGACAGCGTTATTTTCCTCATCCAGACCGGCAGACAGCGCAGCGATAAAGACATCCTGCGCAGAGCCGCCGTTCAAACCGGCGAGGACTGCCATAATGTCGATGTGGAGCTGCAGAGGAGTTTGATACTCTCGCCCGATCTTGCGCAGTTTGGCAATGCGGTCTTTGTTCTCAAGGAACTTGGAGTAGAGCTTTACCGTCTTTCGCATTGCCGGTGTTGCAGAAATGCTGAGTTCACTCATCTGCATTGAGATGAAGTCGGCGCGGTATTCCTCACTGAACAGCTCAATATCCCTTAGCCAATTCTCCTGCTGATTAACATAGGAGAAGGGATTGTAGATCAGATAATCGCTGGTGGTATCGTCGTGGAGAAGCATCTTCTTCACGGCAAAGTTATTCGTACCGGTGAGCTTTATAACCTTCACTCCCGGTAGCTTTATTTCATCAAGCATTGTCTCGAACTCAAGATCCTCGTCCTGCCAGAAAACAATGCGACGCTTATAAAACTCCGGCAATGGGGCGGCAAAACGCTCGTTCAGAGCAAATTGTATGGACTCTGTTGACATGGCGTTTCGCCTCCTTATCGTGAATTATAGTGCATTTTGCAGTTGGAACAAAAGCGGTCTCTTGCCATGCTGCCCGGAATAATCGGGTATAGCTTTTTGTAGTTCTGATAGCAAGCTGGACAATAACGAATGTTCTTTCCTGCTGCTTTTTCTGATTTACGAATTAGCTGACCGTTTTCCAATATCTCAATATCATCATCTTCCTGCCCGGAAACATTGTCCGCAGGAACAACAATTCCCTTGACCTCTCTGATGAAACGATCTCGTTTCTGCTCCCAGATAATATCCGCTTTCCTCGTCAGTCCGAACTCATCAATCAATTTCGCATACAACTGATTGAGCTTGTCTTTTACCTCAACTTCATCGTTATCAAGTTTGATTGCGATAGTCTGACTGTTCACCACTCCGGTCATCTCCCCAAAACCAAAGCCCGGAAGAAGCAGTGATGAATACTCCGTCTTCAATGCCCATGCTGCACCCATCTCGTTAAGACTGACTGCGCTCTGGTAGTAGTTCTTAGAATGGATGAAGAACACATGAAGGTCATACGAGATAAACTGATTTCTCAGGTGATCAAAAATGCTGGTGTCAATCGGGATGTCATATCCGGGAAGCGAGCTGCAAAAAATCTGAGTCTGATCAAGCCCCATTCCATCAAGTAACTCCACGAGCTTAGAAACATATTCCTTGTCACGGCTCGAATGGCTGATAAAGATTTTTGGGGATTTTCTTTCCTGCATAGCGTGTCTCCCGTCATCGGCATAGTATTTGTCAAGGTTGTCCCTCATGGCAAGCAGCTTACCCTTCAATGCCTCGAAGTATTTCCGGTCATTCCATCCGTCATAGTTCGCTTGAGATACTTCCAAAGCCCCGACTACAAATTGATCTCCGGTGCGGTCAACAATGTCTTGGAGTTCCATCTGCACCCTTTGAATCCACAATGTGAACTCAGGGATGTCGTAAATCTCGTCCACAGACGGGACACAAAGCCCCGGAGAAGAAGGAGACCGGTGAAACTTTGACTCTATGGTATCAATTTGATCTATAAGACGAATGAGATCTTCTTTCATTTGCACGCCTCCTTACTTTATTTTCGCCAGCACATCTGCGAACAGGGCATAGTTGTGCTTCACGCCATCATCAAGGTCGATGGAAATGTTCCGGTCGGCAAGGTGATGGACTTTTTCTTCGTATTTCTGGATTTCAAGAGCCTGCTCCTGAATCTTCTTCTGCTGCTTCGTCAGCTTTACACGCTCAGAAGTGGATGCGTGATCAATGGAATCGGACAGATGGGCAAGCTGGGTGCGGTAGCGCTCCTGCTGCTCGTGAACATAGTCGGTACGCATTTTCGCAAGGAGGTCACTCTGATACCGGTGCATATAGA
>MSGV01000039.1:0-2415 GCA_001940845.1 Christensenellaceae bacterium Phil7 | reverse complement strand
CAATAGATCGGACGCTTCTGATAGATTTTCAGGTGGTCGGCATAGAAGTCGTCCAAGAAGTAGTTGCGGATCACTTCACGAGGCGTACCCTTGCCGCCGAGAGCGTCAGCAATGAACTTGAGGTTTTCTTCCAGCGTGTCCTTGCCGTAGACAGACTCTACCCACTTCACAAAGCGTCCGGTGATGTCATCATCGAAGTAGTCATCGTCGCAGATCGGGATGATGTTGTCCTTGTCGGGGATGATGGTGGTGTACTTGGAAGCATCCCATTCGCCACCGGCATAGGCAAGTCCCGGCATATCCAAAGAATATCGTCCGAACATACAGCCAACCGCGTAGGAGATGAGAGAGCGAATATCGCGTCCGAGATCAGCCTTGCGAACAGTGACATCCTTGTCTTCGACTTCCGGCGTGAGTTCGTCCTGCAAGCCGTAGATGTCGATAAAGATACGGTTGAGTTCTTCTTCATTAGTCTTGAGCTGTGCGAAGCGATCCTCGCATTCTTGCGCCCACCTCTCATAGTGCCAAGCAATGCGTCCAAACTTTTCCATGCGAGATGACTTAAACTGAGAGGTTTCTTGCTCCTGACGCTCTTTTGTCAACGGTACGACGGGGTGCCTACAGAAATCCCATGAAAGTTCATCAGAATCCCAATCTTCTTTCGACAATTCAACATTAGAAGTAGCTATGTGCTTTATTGCTTCCTCATTCTGGAAGACAAAAGGAAGGCTGCCAATATTTCCAACTTGGAATGTTGTTGTAGGATTAAGCATTTGCAAATAGTAAATCGCAACGCAGCTATTCAGGAAAGCCATCACATAAGTCCTGTATTTCTCAGTTGGATATGTTGATGATCCTTTCACATCGCAGATAAATCCTTCTGGGAGGTAACGACAAGCAAATCTCGTCGAGGCAATGTCAGACCAAGATACACCTTCTCGGCACATATTTTCAATGTTCTGGATATATCGTGACCAGTGTTTGCCGTGATTTCGGATCACTGCATAGTCCTTTATTTCTTTGCCGTCATTTTCCCAGTTTACTACTCGGTCAAAATTTCCATACCACCGCCTAAAACTACCGCCTTTGTTATAAGGAATCCATTTGTAGTTGGTGGTAGCAAGAGCCTCATGTTCTATGCCAAAACCAATTCGGGGAAAAGAGATTTCCTGCCAGAAACGCAGAAAACGGTCATTGTCTCCGGTGTTCTGACCAACTCTTGGACGCGAATACTCAATCAACGGTTTTGCAATGTTAAAATTGTTAAGGGCTTGTTTAGATGCCCAGTATGCCAAAGGACTGCCGCCAATATTCTCAAACTGCTCTTGGGCAGCATAATAGCGTTCATTTCCAGACAAGAAAAGGTCTTTCTTGCCATCTTGAGTGGTAGGCTCAACTAATCTGCAATATAAACCTCTAAAATGCTTCATGTGAGCATTCCTATACACGAAAGAGGTTGTCTGTACTACTTCACCACCGATTTCCTCAAAGGCTCTTGGTCCCAAATGCGCCATATTTACCACATCGGCAATTCTTAACTTCATGCGAAGTTTTTCATAGCTTGATAGGAACATCCATGAGTGTTGCGTAATCATTGCCTGATACCCGTTTAGTTTAAGGAAAGCGTGACATCTTTCAATAAACACAGCAAATAAGTCTGCTTTGCTGTCGGGATAGACATTCTGAACAAAGGTAAGGAGAGAATTGCTCATGCCCTTGTTGCTCATATAGGGAGGATTTGTCACTACGACATCATATTTCTGCGCCATAATCTCTGCAATACGGATCAACGGCTCAACATCATTCAAAACCATCTCTCTAAACAGACTGATGTCTTCACGCACTTCCTCCACTCGTGCATAGAGGGCAGCGAAGTCCACATGAGAAATGTTCAGGATAGAGCCGTATTCCTTTGCATCACGCAGCTCATCCACCAGCGTTCCGAAGTCCTTCTTGAGTTTCGGATCGTTGCCCACAAAGTAGTCAATGGTATTGCTGTCAATCCCGTTGCTCTCCACGATGGAGTAAACATTAGGCTGAATGCCACGAGTAAAGATACGGCGGTCATACTGACGAGCCTTCATCATAACGGCAAAATAGGCAAGCTGCGCAGCACGATCATCAATGTCCAGACCATAGAGGTTGTTCTGCAAAATGCTCTGGGCTGCGTCGCGCTCACTGACACCGTATTCCTTGTAAATCTGAATGAGGATGTCGAAGGCATATACGAGGATATGACCACTGCCCATGCAAGGATCAATGACCTTGATGCTCTTGACATCAAATGCACTGCTTTCTGCCTGAATCTTGTCGAGCTGCGCTCTGACTTCCTGCGTCTGAGCTGCTTCTGGCAGATAGTATTTCCAGCCCATTTGCTCGGCAATGAACTCTTCGTTGGAGATGCGCTTCTGCTCA
>MSGV01000038.1 GCA_001940845.1 Christensenellaceae bacterium Phil7 | reverse complement strand
GCACGCTACCAAACTGCGCCACACCCAGATATTGTTCACCGAACGATGATTATCATAGCACCACAGAAATGAGATGTCAACACTTTTTATGCATATTTATTTTTGTTGAACGGTATCCGTAAAAATTGTAAAACAAAATAGTTCAATGATTATTAACACATTTTTCCTTTCCGGTATGCCATAATGAAGGTGCAAGTATAAAGTAAATACCCACGTAATTTGAAAGGAGAAGATTATGAACAGGAAATTACTAGCTGTTTTGCTGACATTTGCCATAGGTTTTTTATCCATGGCGCCTGCATCGGCGGCTGGCGAATTCAGCGATTACCAACAGGGTGTACTTGAATACTGCAACAAATATCATAACGGCTCAAATCTCGTTCTCGATGCCCGTTTGTGCGCGATGGCCGCTAAACTGGCTGTGGAACAGGATGGAAAAAGCAAAATGAGTGCCTATCGTCCAGATGGTCAGAAGTGGGATACCATTTTCGATGAGTACGGATACTCTGCAATCCGAGCATCGTCGGGCTGCAGCTGGATGCGCTCAAAATCAAAGCCGACAGCGGAGCAAATCGTGGAATACTGGATTAAAACACCTGGATTTAAAGAGAATGTCACTTCTGCCATGTATTCTCACACCGGTGTCTATATGCACTATTCCGCCAAAGCAAAGTGCTACTATATCGTACAGTTGTTTACAACGCCGTCCAGCAGCCAGGATACCGGCTTCCCCTCGATTGCGGAGGCTGTAGCAACAGGAAATGTTAATGTGCGCTCCGGCCCCGGCAAAAACTATTCACGCATTGGAAAATTAAAGAAGGCGCAAATCATTTCAATCGTATCGGTGTCCGGCGATTGGGCGGAAATCGTTATGTCGCAGAATAGCAATGGGTATGTGCATAAGGATTATATCAGCTTTGTATGTGATTCGGCGGCTATATCGCAGATCGACGTACCCTCCACCGATCCCGGCTCGATGGGGGCCGCGATTGCCACCGGCAATGTGAATGTGCGCCAGGGCCCCGGCAAAAATTATAATAAGCTCGGCAAATTGCGCAGAGGCCAAACGGTTGCCGTGTGGAGCATAAACGGCAAGTGGGCGGAGATCACATGGACAGGAAGCCAACGTGCGTATGTGCATACAGATTATTTGAGAATGGATGTCGATTGAATGTAATGTAAAGACCAAGGGGTATTGACGATGTTAACGCTGAGCCGAAAGGAAATCTGTGTTACGAGAAGCTTTGAGTATTTAAATCGTGTGCTTGGAGTCTTAACTGAAAAAAATATCGAATATACTGTAAAGACTAATACAATAACAAATTCAGGGAGGATGCACGGTACGCCATTTATCGACTCAAATTCAGCATATGAATATCGTGTATATGTCAGAAAAGCAGACTGTGATATGGCGCTGAGATTTATAGAAACTGTAAAATAGTAAAAGAGCAGGGGGCGCTGCTTTTGCAGCCTCCAAAACATAATCAAAAAGGAGCTGATTTTCAGCTCCTTAATTGGTGCGGGAAACAGGACTTGAACCTGCATGCTGTCACCAGCACACGGACCTGAACCGTGCGCGTCTGCCAATTCCGCCATTCCCGCATAAAGTGGTGGATGGGGGTGGATTCGAACCACCGAAGTCTGCGACGGCAGATTTACAGTCTGCTCCCTTTGGCCACTCGGGAACCCATCCAGGATAAAATATAAGGTGTTATGGTGGAGCTGGTGATAGGAGTCGAACCTACAACCTACTGATTACAAATCAGTTGCTCTGCCATTGAGCTACACCAGCTGGGAAAAATGGCGATCCGAAGGGGGCTCGAACCCCTGACCTCCAGCGTGACAGGCTGGCATTCTAACCAACTGAACTACCGGACCGCGTGGTGGAAACAATAGGGCTCGAACCTATGACCCTCTGCTTGTAAGGCAGATGCTCTCCCAGCTGAGCTATGCTTCCACGTGCTGCACATTTCAAACAGCTTGGTAATTATAGCTCATATGGTATGAAAAGTCAATAGCTTTTGGCAATAAATTAATTATATATTTGTCAAAGGCAAATTGCTAGGGTAAATAGGATTGAATTTGGCAAGTAACATTTTATGAAGCGAATTCGGGAAAGCAATGAATGCATATTGAATACTTTAGATAAGTTTGCTATAATTAGAAATACAGAGAGCAAGATGGAGAATTTTTGATGGAGGCAATATGATAGATATACATTGCCATGTTCTTTATGGAGTGGATGACGGAGCAGAGGATTTCATTGATTCGAAGGAAATGCTGCGCATTGCTGCTGAAGGGGGTATAACGGATGTTATTGCGACTCCGCATTGCTATCCAGGGATGTATGATAATTTTAATGGCAGAACATTGACCGCCCGATTTGATAGTCTGAACAGGCGCATCGGTGAGATTGGCAGCTCTGTACGAGTACATAGCGGAATGGAAGTCTATGCGGATGATGATACGCTTCGCCGTATGGATTCTGGCAGGCTGATGACTCTTGCAGGCAGTCGGTATATGCTTATCGAATGCGCATTTAATGAGAATCCCAGGTTTATGACCCATGTGCTTAGAGGGTTAAGGGAGCGCGGTGTGCATCCAATAATTGCACATCCCGAGCGGTATTATTTTATTAATGACAGGATGGATACCGCATTGGAGTGGGTGGATATGGGATGCTCGCTTCAGCTTAACGCAGGTTCGCTGACTGGTTATTTTGGCAGGGAGAGCCGTGAATCGGCATATGCGCTGCTTGCAATGGGCGCAGTACAGTTTGTTGCGAGCGATGCTCACGGTGCAATTAAACGCACTCCAGAGCTTATAGAGGCATATGAGCAGGTTGGAGTGCATACCTCGTTTAGATGCGCAGAACTGCTGTTTAAGGATAATCCTGCGCATATACTTGCTGATGAAGCGCTTGAATTTGTCGATCTTGATAGTGAATTTGTGAAATATGAGCGATTTATGAGCGATGAGGATTATTGGAATTCATTATAGAAACTTTGAGTTTGTGCAATGAATAAAAGTAGGATAAAAAATATAGCAGGGGCTGCTTCTGTTATAGTTCAATTGAAGCAGCCCCATTTATCGTAAGACATTATTTTATGAAAACTAGTCTTCCGTTATTAAGTCCCCAGAGCTCATCTGAATAATTTTCGGCAATACTCTTTGAGTGGGTAACAATGATCACGCATTTGTTTTCATCATGAGCAAGCGAGCACAGAATATGCATTATGGTTTCTGCGGTATCATTATCCAGATTTCCAGTAGGTTCATCGGCGATGATGATCTTGGGATCATGGGAGATTGCCCTCGCAATGCCAACACGCTGCTGCTCTCCGCCTGAGAGCTTCAAAACCTTTCTCCTTGCTGTTTCATCATCTATTCCAACCCTGTTAAGCAATGCAATCGCTGTTTGTTTTTTGCTGCGATCCTTAGCGCCGCTTATATTCATGGAAAGGATGATGTTCTCAATTGCCGTAGCATTTATAAGCAGGTTATAGCTTTGGAATATAACTCCGATATCTTTTGCCCGATAGTTATCCCGGTCAATGGACTTTAAATTCCGTCCCTCATATGAAATAGAACCGCCAGTACAGGTATCCAGCCCTGAAATGAGCGATAGGATTGTGCTCTTACCTGCGCCGGATTTTCCCATGATCACATAGACCTTGCCCGGTTCAAATTCAATGTTTATATTCCGCGGCACGTCCTTTGTCGTACCATCATAGCGATATGATGCATTTTCAAGAGTTAAAACATTCATGGTACTAGTTCCTTTCAGAGAGTATCTTCATCGGTTCAAACCGCGTGATATAGACGATCACAGCAGCACTGGAAATAATGGTTAGGAATAGCGCAATCAAGGTTATCTGCAAAATAGCTCCTCCACTCAACCGGACTTCAATTTCGGATAGGGTTTCAAGTTCAGTTCCGTTGTTAGTCATAGGGGTTAGTATTATTGATCCTCCTCCTAGCACGGAGCCTTCTTCAGCAATTTTTATCTGCTCTTCCAACAGGCTGTTTGCGACGGGCTGCGCTGCAAATGAGCCCACACCAAGTCCGAGAACAAGACAAATTATTGTGACGACCAGTATTTCGGTCATAAGCCCAATTGCAACCTTTCCCTTTTTCATGCCCATAGCGCGCAGGACTCCAATTTCATATTTGCGCTCACGAATGGCGAGCGTGGAAAGCAAAATAAGAATAATAGAACCAAGCACCAAAACCACGACCAGAAAGGTGTTTGTAACCTTAGAGAGCCCTTCAACAGGGCCTACAATTTGATTGTAAGTTATTTCATCCGTTGCAGCCCTATAGAATTTTGAAAGTCCTTTTTCGGAAATCTCTTTCTGAAAGGCTTCAAGGTGATCGGGAGATTTTAGAAAATAGATGGCATTGACCTGACCGGCTGTCTCGAACCATTTACAGGCAACGGCCGTATCAAAGTTGGTTAGTATATCGCATTTGTTGGCCCCTAGCATTCCGGCAAATTCATCATCCTGTGGATTGGCGTAATCCTCGAATATTCCGGTTATCTTCAAAGCAATGCTTTCGTCGCTATTTTCGGTAATATCTTTGATTTTAATGATGTCTCCAATCGTTAAACCATTGAGATCAGCCACGGTTTTGCTTATAATGCACTCGTTTTTTTCCCTATACTCTTTCCCATCGATAATCCTGCGGATGCCATTTTTAAAATCAGCCGATTCAAGTACATGGTCCTCTGCAATCAACATATCCTGTGAAGCTTCGGTTATGATTCCGCCATTACCGGAACTGCCTCCGCCGGTGTTGGCACTGCCATTTCCTTTATCCGGAAACTTAAATCCATCAGGAGTGAAAAGCATATAACCAGTTAAAACCGATCTTTGTAAATGCTCGGATTCGGAAAAAGCAATATACTGCTTTGGAGTCGGCATAGATATTCCTTCTTGAGGTTTGCCTTCAGCAACCCACCTTTCGGAATCAAAATTCAAATAGACCTCAGATCCGAAACGGGACTTATAGTCTGTGATTATTTCATCGGTGGTAATATTGATGATTATAGAAATCGCAGAAGTGAGCAATATGGCGAAGATAATAATTCCCATCAGTATGTTTCGCCCCTTATTTCGCGCAATATTTTGAATCGCATTTTTTATGATATACATAATTTGCTCCTTTCAGATGATGATTACAGCTGTTGTTGCGGCAATAGTAAAAGCCGTAATGGTCAGATAAGTGTTGATAGATTTTTCCATACTAAATAAATCCTTTCATGATGAATTTTCAAAAGCATAAATGCATCGTAAAAGCATACAGCACATTCTGCTTCAGAGTAAGTCCCAAAAGCTGCGCATACATTGGGCGACGATGGCAGTATAGCATAATGAATGTTAATCGAATGCTAACCCCATGTACCTCCTTGCATATCAATCTGGAACGGATTGCGGGAGGGCAAGGTAGAAGGTGGAACCCATGCTTATTTCACTCTCTAAGTAGATGAATCCGCCGCATAAATCACATACATGCGAAACAAGAGAAAGTCCAATGCCATATCCATCATTCTTTTGCTCGCTTATGCGGTATCTGTTATTGAAAATCAATTCCTGTTTTTCAGGAGCTATGCCGATTCCATAATCTTTGACTTTTACGATAACGCTGCCTTTCTCAGCATAGACCGAAACCTCAATATGCCTATTGAGACCATATTTTATAGCATTATCAACAAGATTGCTGATTGCGCGATATATCCATCTATGCTTTGCAATTACGATTGTATCCGAATCCTCATCAAAGAAAAAACGAATTTTATCGGTAAGTTTTTTATAAGAATCGCATACGGAAGCGCAGATGAGAGAAACATCTACGCTTTCCAAAGCTTCATTATTTTGAGTTTCCGCAAGCGTAAGGATATCATCGATACTTGCCGCAAGATAGTCGAGATTCTTTAAATAAACGGGATTGGGGGAAAGCTCCATGTTTGCTCGCAGTATTGCCAATGCATTTTTCTGCTCATGCGAAAGATAGGAGTTTAAACGTTTGTAATCATCAAGATTTGTTTGGAATTGGCTGCGCAAGTGATCAACGGCCTCAGAAAAGTTTGGTATGTAGGGTGTATCCGAATTCAAATTCAGAATTGAGCTCGTCATATTTTCAATCTGGTTTTTCTGCAAACGCATTAATAGACTCCATACCAATAGCGCGGAAAAAAACAGAAAGAAGCAAAATATGATTGCCATTGGAAACAGATGGCTTATATAAAAGCCCATGCTGTCTGAATAAAGCTGGCTTTCGGTTATAATATTTGAAGGAGCAATATGCGGAGCTCCCGTATAAGCACCGCTTCCCAGTATCTCAGCAGATTCAAGTAAATAGTAAACTCGACCAGTGCTGCTGGATGTGGCTGCAACTTTTTGAGACAGCACAATTATTAAGCAGAATGCAAATGTAACTATTATTGAAAAAGCTCCAATAATACAGCCTGACTTAAGAGAAAAAGAGGATTTCAGCTTCATTCGCATAGGTTATACCCCTTGCTGCGATGTGTTATTAAAAGTTCCTTCCCGGAGGCATCAGCAAGCTTTTTCCTGAGCCGGGTAAGGTGTACACGCAGTACAGAAGAAAAGGGATCGAATCCGTCATCATATATATGCTCTGCGATCTCCTCAGATGATACAATGGCCGGATGACGCATTGCAAGATATTCAAGGATATCAAATTCTTTGGATGAAAGCTTTAAACTGGATGTACCATATTCGGCAATCCGGCGATCCGGGTGGATAGTCAATTCTCCTATTTTCAATTTGGGATTGCTATGTCCGTGATAACGGCGTATGACGGCTTGAATTCTTGCTTTAAGCTCTAAAAATTCAAACGGTTTAGATATATAATCATCGGCACCCAAATTTAATCCAAGCGCTCTTTGCTCGACTTCATCTCGAGCGCTCACAATAATGACGGGGTAGGGAATATTTTCGCTGCGAAGAAAACTTAATATTGCAATTCCATCCTTGTCAGGAAGGTTCAAATCCAACAGAATGGTATCGTATTCGTTGGTATATGCGAGTTGTTCGCCATCCTCACCGCAGTAGGCAACATCAACGGAAAAGCCGTTCCTTTCCATACCGAGCTTCATAGAGTCGGCAAGCTCCTTATTATCCTCAATAATTAACAAGCGCATGAATGTAAATCCTCCTTGTTTTTTAGTATAACCGCCTGAATGTTAATCCTGTGTTAATGTAAAGCATGGATTTTAATATGCAAGCAGCCGTATATTGATAATAAAATATGGCAGCTTGGGGCGTATGATTTACGTATGAAGAGTATCATAGATAATCGATCCCGTCAACAATATCGATAGAATAGGGCTATCGAAGAGCTGTAAATGATAAATAAAAATCGTTAATCTTCGGAATGCACATGAAATTCCATTGATGGTTCCATGAAACACAAACTATTATGAAATGCAACAATATAAGTTTGAAAGAATAGAGTGTTGTTTTAATTCAGAGTGAGTAATATAAATGAACCGGCTGCATCAAAAATAAATTCAACTGCAGCCAATTTAATAACACATAAAAGAATGCCAAGCAATGCACTTGCTGGATTGTATGGAAAAAGCTATCACGATCCTTCCTGAACCAGATATGCATTGAGCTTTTTAAGAGCCTTTTTTTCAATCCTGGATACATAAGAGCGCGATATCCCGAGCAGTTGGCCAACCTCTCGTTGCGGATATATTTTGCTTCCGTTGATTCCGTAACGCATAGTGATGACCTGTTTTTCTCGTGGTGTGAGGGCCTCATTAACAGCAATGTGAAGGAGTTTTGATTCTTCACGCGATTCTACTTCGGCAGAGACATCTTCGTCACTTGAAAGCACATCTGCAAGCGTTATTTCATTGCCGTCACGATCTACGCCTATAGGCTCTCCAAAAGGTACTTCGCCACGTTGCTTTCGCTCGGCTCGAATGGACATAAGTATTTCATTTTCAATACAACGGGCAGCATATGCGGCAATAGTGCGCCCCTTCTCCGCTTTAAAGGTACCGATTGCCTTTATGAGGCCAACCGTACCTATTGAAATGAGATCATCGGTATCACGTCCGCGTCCGGCATACTTTTTAGATATATGTGCTACCAAACGAAGATTGCGTTCGATTAGTTCGTTTCGTGCGCCTATATCGCCTGCTTCAAGGCGTGTTATGAGCACCGTCTCTTCCTCCTTTGTAAGCGCAGGCGGAAAATTGTTTTTTACGCCAACCATGCCGACGAGAGCACAGATATGCCGAAAGAACTCAAGAATAATTGATAACATTTTTCGTCCCCCATAGATGTTTTTCGTCAAAATCTATGAGAAATCGAAGAAAATAATGACTGAATTTTTAAATTTTATATAAAAATTAATGTTTCATCAGATTCCGATAATTGCTGCATGATATTAATCACATTAAATCGGATTATTTTGCTTTTATAGAATAAATTTAGAAATCATAATGAAAAGATTTTTTCAACAATGCTGTAGGCTGATAAGCATTATGTGACATGATGCATGTGGGGTAAGGAAACCGATGGAGCTTCCCGTGAAGGGGAAGCTCACGTAATTTTAAATATTAAAATGCATCGATGGGATTTTTTATGAGCTTTCGCACATCGCCTTGCTTTTTTGTAATTCCGAGTTTATCCCAATATTCAAGGAACATTACTGCGAATTTGCGTGAACTGCCAAGACGATCTCGGAATTGTCCTAAAATTATATCACCACTTTCCTGTGCATGGAATAGGAGCAGTTCACATGCTCTGCGATAAGCATTTCTGTGGCAATATATGTTTGGTGCAAGCAAGATTATATCATTACTTTGCTGCATGGACCGAAAAACCTGATTAAAAAGTCGTTTATCTTTGGGAAATAGTGCCTGCTGCAGCTCGTCCGTGGTTGGCGGTTCAAAACCACAATTATCCAAATATTCATCGAGAGTATTGAGTGCTTTTTGCTGAGCAGGGGTGAATTCGACTTGAAAATCCGGAAGCGCAGCGAAGCTTCCGCCAAGCTTGATAAAGCCTAGCTTGGCGAGCTGAGCTGAAATGGCATCCACAATCGATGGCTCCCGGCCATACATAAGTCGGCTTCGGAAATTTTCCATTGGCATACCATGATCGAGTGGATTTTCTGAATGATATTCAGCCAATATTGACTTAGCTTCATTGCCAAGTTTATCACAGTATTCCCTGTGCAGGAGTGCACCGTTTTCAATTTTTATAACTCTGCTGCTTTCAAGCAATGGGGAAAGAACGGTATTGAACTCGCATTCGCCATATGCAAAACGGCTTGCATGATCCGCAGCGGTCAATAATCGGTCGCTCCAAAGCAGAATCTGCATCTCCGCACATTCCTGCGGTGTTCCATCAGCCAGTAGAGCATAGCTTTCCGATGATATAATTTCGCTTTTTTTATGCTTATGTGCTTCGGTCAGCAATACTGTGCCGCCTCCAATGGTTTCCAGTGGGGAATAAAATCGAAGCACGAAGCGATCTCCGTTCTTGACCGCAACCGGTTCAGAAAATCGGAGTTGGGCAAAACCCTCCTGTCCGGCAGTGAGTGTTTCATCATTTACGAGAACAAGCTTTGCAAGCGTATCACGTGTACCGTGATAAAAATGCAGGCGTGAGCCATCCTTGATTAGACGGTCGCATTCATTCAGAATCTTTAGCTTAACATCCAGCATGAGAGAGGTCCGTATGCTTTGAGGCTTTGCGATCTCATCTCCTCTATCGATATCACCGCTCTTGATGCCGGCAATATTAAGTGCAACTCGCTGTCCTGCTTCAGCAAAAGGAACGGTATCGTTATGAACCTGAATGCGGCGAACGCGTCCGTTTGTGCCGCGAGGATAGATGGAGACCTCATCGCCTTCTTTGATACGACCGGAGATAAGTGTCCCCGTAACAACCGTACCAAAGCCCTCTATCAGAAATACGCGGTCGACCGGCAGCCGAAAGGGTAGTGCCAGATCCCTGGCGGCGGTTTGCTCAAGCTTTTCAAATATGAGTTTACGAAGTTCATCAATGCCGGCTCCGGTATTGGCGGAAACTTGTACCATAGGGGCATCGGCAAGGAAGGTGCCATGCACTTGATCGCGAACATCTGAACATACGATTTCCAGCCATTCATCGTCAACCAGATCGGTTTTAGTTATTACGATTATTCCATCTTTTATATTTAGTAATGATAGAATACTGAGGTGTTCGCGTGTTTGAGGCATAAAGCCATCATCCGCCGCTACAACGAGCAGAACGAGATCCATACCCCCAACGCCTGCAAGCATGTTTTTGATAAACTTTTCGTGTCCGGGGACATCCACAATACCTGCCTTGGTGCCGTTTGGAAGATCGATATATGCAAAGCCAAGGTCTATGGTGATACCGCGTTTTTTCTCTTCCGCAAGTCTATCCGCATCTATACCGGTCAATGCCTTTATCAATGCAGTCTTGCCGTGATCAACGTGACCGGCAGTACCTATAATGCAATGTTTATTCATTGGAGTTTCTCCTTGATCGCCATGCTTAGCTCTGACGCAATAATATCAAAATCAGCTTCAAAGACTGTACAGCAGTTTATTAGATAGTGGTCATCTTTAATATGTCCGATTATTGGGATGGGAGCATGCCTGAATGCGTCATCGAGCTTATCTGGAGATATGCCGGGAATATCTATGGATACAGCATAGCCCTGCTGAACCTCTCCTGGAACTGAGCCTCCGCCCACGCGACAATCATCCGACAGTACCTTTAAAACCACCTGAGAATGTATTTCGGAAAGGCGAGCCTTTAAACGAACTGCACGTTCATGCCTTTCCAAAGCATTTGAATTGAGCATTGCCAGGGTAGGGATCTCACGAAGCGCGATAGAGGTATCGCGCCATGCAAAAAGGGTTTCTTCCAGCGCAGCAAGGGTTAGCTTATCAACTCTCAATGCTCTTGCGAGCGGATTGGATTTACATGCCTCTATATATTTCTTTTTGCCGACTATTATTCCTGCCTGCGGACCTCCAAGCAGCTTGTCACCGCTGAATGATACAATATCTGTACCGGCCTTAATACTTGAAAGCACATTTGGTTCATTCTTGAGACAGTCGATACCCACGTCATACAGAAGACCGCTGCCAATATCATGAATGACGGGAATGGAATTTGCAGCGCCAAGCGCACATAGCTCGGTGATATCGACGGATTCGGTAAAACCAATGAGCTTAAAATTGCTCGTATGTACCTTCAAAAGTGCTCCGGTAACAGGCGATATGGCGGCAGAATAATCGCTGATACGGGTTTTGTTAGTCGTACCGACCTCTTTTAGAATGCCTCCGCATTGCACCATTATATCCGGGACGCGAAATGCTCCTCCGATCTCAACCAGCTCACCGCGTGATATTATGGTCTCTTTTTGCGCGACCATGGTTGAAAGGATGAGCATGACGGCAGCAGCGTTATTATTGACGACCATAGCTGCTTCTGCCCCGGTGATATGCTTTAATAAATTTTCAACATGCTCATGACGGCTGCCGCGGGTGCCGTTTTCAAGGCTATATTCAAGGGTGGAATAGCTGCGGCCCGCCTGCAGGGCAGAATTCGCTGCTTTTGAAGAGAGTATGGCTCTCCCAAGATTTGTATGCAGCACCACCCCTGTTCCGTTTATGACGGGTATTAAGCTGCGGCGTTCGGCGAAATGGAGACGGGCTTTGCAATCAGCAGCAATTCTTTCGGGCAGCAGCAAATCAGGAGAGTTCAGAGCTCCATGAAGAATAGCTGTGCGCAGTTCGTCAAGCACAGCTCTTATGGCTGAAACCAGCATTTCCTGTGAAATGCTTTCGATGCAGCAATCAAGCTCCAATATGCTCAATATTTCATCCACCTTTGGGATTTTACGAAGCAAGCTATTTTTATCCATATTTATAGTTTGGGAACCGCTGACTGATATCAGCTTCATAATCAGCGGTTCCTGAGCTTTCCATACACTATTGCTTATCCGATATAGCCGCCTGCACGGAGGATTTCACCGGCTTTATCATAATTTGCTTTGGAAACGAGCAATACGGGACCTGTGCAGCCCATCCCGCTCTCGGCATAGATGCCTGCCTTCCAAAGCGAGGAAACGGCGGTATCAAGATCCATGATCTCGATGCCGGCATAGGTCTCGGTAACGACCTCCTTGGGAGGCATTTCGACCTTTTCAGGTGCGGCTGCCTGTGAATTGGCGCCTGCACGGCGTTTTTCAAGCAATTCTTTGAGTCCGGCCTTGTTTGCAGCTTCAAATTCATGCTTCGCAATGCTGCGATAATCCGCTTGAATGAGCGTTGCGGCATAACGCATTGCATTAGCTACGACTGGTCGGCCGGAAGCTCTGGATATGATCATAACAAGCTTATCATAGCTTTCGGCAATACCTGGACCATAACCATAGCCCAATGCTTCGTAACCTCCGCCGGTTGAATAGGCGGAGAGGATCTTGGTGAGTATGTTGCCGCTTAATGGGTCGGTCACCATCACATCGCATGAGGCGCAGAGAACATCATTGCCCCTCATAACACATCCGCCGTCCGCACGGTGGGATTCGGCAAAATGTATTGGATAGCCATTTTTCTGAAGCTCTTCCAGTACGAGTTGTGTTTGCCTTGCACCATCAACATTAAGAATTCCTACAGTGGGCTCCTTGATACCGCAGGCTTTGGCAGTGATTATGCCATAGATAGCATTCAGAACCATACCTTCGATGCGATCGGATGAAGCAGTGCCTGTAGTGGTGGCCAGGAACATTTCCCGGCCGGTTCCAGGGGTGATTACCCTGCCGACGGTGGAAACGCCGATCGGGAAGGGGTAGTGCATCGTGACGGCGGCATCAACTGCACCGGATTCGAGGAGCTCATTCATGGCTTTATGTGCAGCATCCTCATTTTCTACCGTAACGGTGTTTAAGCCTTCAACCATCTTGCTTCCAATAAAGGTCACATCAATACCATTTTTACGGACTTCATTTGCGCTTTCTATCATCATTTCCTCGCCATGTTCGCTGCCGAGAGCAGTCAGAGCGACACGCACGGGTTTTGCAAATGAGCCACCTTCAAGACCTTTGGCAATGTCAAGGAAGGTTTCAGCTATTTTCTGTTTAATTTCGTTTGCCATAGGATCTGCCTTTCAAATCATTCCTGTTCTGCGAGCATATCCTGAGCAAAGCCACGGAATGCTTCGGCGATCATCTTGCGGATCTTATCATCGGAAACTGCGGTTTCTTCATGCTTTCCGGAGTTCTTGCGAACGACGAAGGAAACGCCATCGAATAGGTTAGTCATTCTGCCGAGGAAAAGGCTGCCCTTGCCAATGATCATCGCTTTTTCAATATCGCCTGCGAGGAGCTGTTCTCTGGCAAAACCGAGATAGGGCACACCGGAAGGGATATGACCCTGCGTAGGAGCCCAACCGACCATACCATGCGTATTGCCAAATGTTGCAACATCCTTGCGCTCCAGCTCTCCACGCTTTACTGCGAGTGCAGCGATCATTTTATAGTTCGCAGCGGGAACATCGCCTGCACCTGCGGGCTTAGTGATATCGGGATTCTGCATTTCAACGGCATATTTATCTATATCGGGAATCTTCAGACCGTTTTTATCGAGTGGGTTTGCTACTAGTGAGGTTATGACCGCCTGAGGGGAGGAACCGGTACCTACAGTGTGCCTGCCGCATACGGTATTATCGATCTCGGGATTGATTCCATCGTTTTCACTGATGAGCACAGCAAAACCGCCGATAACGTCTTCAAGGATGGGCATATCCTTTTTAACATGGTCCTTGCCATTCATGCCAAGCTTTGCAGTGCATCCACCGGCGCAGACTACGACGTTGCGATAGGTACCTGCCTTAACGAGAGAAGCGGCCTCTATTACTGCATGTGCAGGTGCTGCACAGAATGCGCGTACATCCGAACCGGATGCGCCTGAGAGCCCAGCTATTTCAGCAGCAGCTTTAGCAAAATTGCCGCCGCCGCGCTGATTCATATCGCCGCAGGCCTCCTCGGCACAGTCTATGACATAATCGACATCAGCGGGATCAATGCCTGCATTTTTTATAAGATGGAGTATGGCGAGCACGTTAGATGCTTTGGAAACGAGATTTTCGAGCATGACATGGGCTGAGAGGTTTCCATCAACATCGTGTGCACGCTTTATGTAACCGACGGTCTTGCCGTTCATTGCGAGGGGTTCTGCTCCTTCTTCATTAACAAAGTGCTCAACGGTTTCAGCGGAAACGCCGGAATTTATCCGGGCAATAATGTCTTCACGCATAAGCGGATGAGCTTTGAATTTTTCGATAGTTGCTGCGACAAAGTTCTCTTCGAGATATACGAGCTCGAAGACATCGCAGGCCTGCATGAGCAGATAAAATTCATCCTCAGGCATGATCTCGCCGAATTTACCGAAGCGTTCGCTCTTTGCTGCCGTATGCGGATACCATGGCTGCTCATATTCGCCAAGCTCATCAGGGGTCATGTTGCCAATGTAGGTTTGGTTTGGAAGATAGGCCACTGCCTGCTCGTAGGTGCGAAGGTGGGAGGGAAGCTGTTTGAGGTATTCGGAATTCGGATTGACGACCTTTTCGGTTGTCTGGGTAGTGCCGTTCTCCATAACCATATCCGGGGTATGTGCAAGCACATAGCCTGTAGCCTTAATGACTGCATTCAGCATTTTATTTTATGTCCTTTCAGATATATTGATAGGGTAATAGGTAGTTCTTTGAGATTTACGTAAAGAAACGGAGCGGA
Organism: Christensenellaceae bacterium Phil7; assembly: GCA_001940845.1. GTDB lineage: Bacteria > Bacillota > Clostridia > Christensenellales > CAG-138 > PeH17. The sequence continues at coordinate 44,576 of MSGV01000038.1, read as the reverse complement.
AAAGGAACGATCAATTTTGATCGATAGCTTCATCCGCTCCGTCAATGTTTATTTAATACTTGCAGTACTGTTCGCGGATATCCTTCATTTCGGATGAAATATCATCAACATCCAGAACCATTTCCATCATGCCGACCTGCTCCTCGTAAATGGCGGGATCAACCTCGGCCTTGATTTCCTCTTCGCAAATATGATAAACGCTAAGTCCTAACTGGACTCCTGTCAATGGGCCCGCAAACGTGGGATCGCCGTTGGTTACAGTTTCAGCTGCGAGGCCTGCGCCTTCGCCCTCTGCGGCACCGAGAATGACAACAACATTCTCAGGACCGTATTCTTCTGCAAACTCTTTGACCCTTTTCTGGTTTTCGAGATCCATTGCACCGGCAGCTGTTCAGACAAAGCACTCGGTAGCGGAGAACACGGGCTCTCCACCGGCGGTTTTAACGCAGTCCGCGATAGCGGGACCTGGTACACCGTCACGGTCGCCAATGATAACAACCTTTTTGCCGTTGAGAATACTCATGGAATCTACCTCCCTTTCTTTAAAAATCAAATATAGCAACCTTCCTTCGGGCTTGTTGTACCGCGAATGAAGATGAAGCTAACAAATTAATATTGAAAACAAATTTTTGATGAAGCCAACGGGCTTCGTGATATCATACCAAGAAAACCCTTAGATATACTTCTTTATGAGCTCTTCGATAGATTGCTCCGTGCAATCTTCCTTAACGAGCTCTTCGACCTTTGCTCCGTCCTTATAGATAGCCATAACGGGAAGACCGAGCACCTTCTGACCAATGGCAAGACGCCTTGCCTTGGTGGTGTTGAGGGCACAGAACTTGAGCTGTTCGCCGTACTTTTCAGCACAAGCGTGAACAAAGGGCATCAGTGCGGCGCAGGGAACGCAGCCGTCACCATAAAAATCTACAAAGACATATCCTCCTGCGTTAAGGACTTCAGCTTCAAAATTTTCCTTGTTGAGTTCGATCATGACAAACCTCCAAATTTTTTATTCGTTAATGTACTTGTAGGCCTGCATTGCTGCAATTGCACCGTCTGCGGTAGCTGTTACGACCTGACGCAGGCTCTTTACCCTCACATCTCCTGCAGCATAAACGCCGGGAATGTTGGTGTGCATATTATCATCGGTGATGATGTAACCCTTCTGCATCTCCAGCTTATCTATGAAAAGCTCACTATGGGGATCGAAGCCGATGAATACGAATACTCCAAACGTGCCGTCCTCTTCGGGCGCATCAATAACCGTTGTTTCTCCGGTCTTAGTATTCTTGACGGTCATAGAATCGAGAATTCCATCGCCGCGAAGTTCCTCAACGACCGTGTTCCACATGAAGTGGAGCTTGGGGTTTGCAAATGCCTTCTCCTGAATGGATTTGGCAGCGCGCAATTCTTCACGCCTATGAATGATGGTGACGCTTCTGCCGAAGTTGGTGAGATACATTGCTTCCTCAACCGCTGCATCGCCGCCGCCGACAACATAAATATCCATATCCTCAAAGAAAGCGGCATCGCAGGTTGCGCAATAGGAAACACCCTTGCCGGTAAGCTCGCGCTCGCCGGGGCAGCCGATGGGGCGCGGATGTGCTCCGGTGGCGATTATGATGCTCTTTGCAAAATATTCGCCCTTTTGACCCTTGAGATGCTTGGTTTCGCCCTCAAGTTCGACCTCTTCGATCGTATCAATTATTTTTTCCGCACCAAAGCGAGTTGCCTGCTCGCTCATCCTCTTGATGAGCGAAGGACCGGTCTCGCCTTCAATGCAGCCCGGATAATTCTCTATATCGGAGGTGATAACGATCTGACCGCCCTCTTTTGCCTTTTCTATCATGAGTGCGCTCATGCGGGCGCGGCCGGCATAGCTCGCTGCGGCAAGACCGGCGGGGCCGCCGCCGATGATGATAACATCGTAAATTTTCTGCATATCCTGATCCATAATCCTTAGCTTTTCGATGCCCAAGCCGCTTGATCGTTCAACCTGAGTCAAGCGGCAAGTGCATCGAATTAAATGTTATTATTTGACCTCAAAGATGGTCTGATCCGTCACTTCGGTGGATAGCGCTTTAAGAGCGGTTTCCACTATGCGGCGGCGAAGTGCCTTTTCCTCCTCGTGCGAGAGAGCCGGGTCTCCGAGAGGATGCGGTATTGCGATGGCGGGAACGATCCTGTTTGCGCCGACCGTCATGGAAATAGGGGTGACCGTACAAACGTGTACAACGGGAATACCTACCCGTTCGATTTCTTTAACCATTGTTGCACCGCAACGTGTACAGGTTCCTCAGGTCGAGGTCAGGATAACTGCGTTAACATTTGCCTTAAGCAGTTCCTGAGCAAATTCAGAAGCATAACGCTTTGCGTTCTTAACAGCGGTACCGTTGCCGACTGTGGTGTAGAAATAGCGATGAAGTTTACCGATAACTCCTTCCCTTTCGAGATCACGCATGACGTCCACGGGAAGAACCCTGTCCGCATCCTGATTCGCATATACGGGGTCGTATCCGCCGTGAGCGGTCTCATATGTATCAGCGGTTAGATCCATAACGCCTTCGAGATCGTACTCGCCGTACTTGGAAGCACTGGAGGATTCGATATGATCGGGGTTGCCCTTGGGAACGATGCCGCCGGAGGTCACGAGGGCAATAGTTGCATGAGCCATATCTTTAACGGCGGGATTAGGGGTAACGCGATCGAAATCGGGCATGGGGAATTCGGTGGTGAAGGGCTTGCCTGCCATCTTAGCGAGCAGCATATCGACAGCACGAGCAGAGCCGCGCTTCTTTTCGAAGAAGTTCTTGCGGATGCCATTCGGCATATAGTGCTCAACGCAGGATGCGCCGATCTCTTCGCCGTGAGCCAGCTTGAGAGCGAGAGGTACCATCTTCTTGACGGCATCGCGCATACCGACTGCACTATTCTTGGTTGGCACGATATAAACCTGATTCTTGAACATATCCGCGCCGGGATTCTCTTCGTACATAGCGGTGAGGCAGGGGATACCGAGCTCACTCTTGACGGCCGCTGTGATCGTGCCGCATGCTACGCCGTAACGACCTGCATTGAATGCGGGTCCTGCGATGAAAAGATCCGGGTTTTGAGATTTGATCATCTCGAGTACGGTTGCCTTGGCCTCATCAAGATTCTCATTGAAATAGGAGTCGCCGCAGATAACGGTTGCAACGATCTCTGCGTCCTCTCCGAAAGCTTGATTGAATGCAAGACCTGGACCGATACAGCCTTCGCGAAGCTCGGGCTTATAATCGGCCATTTCCTCGCCGCCGATCTGGGCGAAGAACTGGTTGATATAATGAACTATTCTAAGTTTAGCCATCAGGGATTCTCCTTCCTTACCTTGCGCTGAGCTTATTGAAGCCCATTTCATTGGTTGCGCCCGTGATAGCCTGGAGCTCTACGGTGATGCTTCCATCCTCTGCCATGTTGCCGTTGAAACCACCTGCGATTCTATCCACGACGGATAGATCGCCGATCACTTTATCAAGCTTGGGCAAGGTAATGAGTTCATTTGCATTGCCGCCGGTAACGACCGCAGTGGCACTCGCATCTGCATCGGCGAGAGACTGGGAAGAACCATCACGACCTGCGTATTCATCGGTTATGATGCATGTGGGGATGCCCTTTGCTTCAACCTTTTTGCAGTTCATGATGAGGTCGGTATCGGGATTGCCGAAGCCCTCCTGGGAGATAATAGCACCATCAAGGCTCAAGAATTCGGCAAGCTTAGCCGTCCAATCGGAGGAACGCTCCTTGTCGGCAAGATAAACATTTTCATTCGTGATTATTATTCCCACGAAATTCAGCTCTTTACCATGCTTTTCGAGCAGATCATGAACGACGGGGTTATTGAGATGATGATAGGTGGTATTCTTATCGCAGGCAGATACGCAATTGCCGCTGATGATAGCACCGTCCATGAGCTCTGTAGGGGTGATGATCGTGCTGAGCGTACGCTTTGCATCGACACCATAAACATAGGTATCATGCATCAGTCCCTGGCTCTGGAGCATCTCGATATAGGCCACGCGGGGCAGATCGGGATACTTCTCAAGCCCTTCCTTGATGGAAGGAGTCTCATAAACCCTGGTTTCGTCGGGAACGGCGTTTTTGCCAAGCTCACCGACATAGGCTGCGATGCGCAGACCGGCCATGCGATTGGCATGTTCATGCTCATGCTGTGCAAGCCCTTCAACGGGGGTCATATTGACGACCAGGTTCAGGGTCTTGGAAAATGGGGTATAGTCCGCACCGGGACCTGACATATCGATGATACCCTCTTGGAAACCAACGATTTTACCCGTGGTAACTATAGCGGAGCCGCGCAAAACATGGGTCTTGCCGCTGCCAACGGTCGTAACCTTGGAGATAACGCCGGGGAAAATTCCTCCGGGGCCTTCAACCTTAACACGGGGCTCGATAACATCCTTTACGGGAGTGATACGGATGCTGTCTCCGGGTTTCGCAATTTCAAATTCGACCTTGGAAATGTTCTTATCTTCAAGCACTATTTCGGATAAGGCATTCTTGTCCAAGTAGAGGACACCGTCTTCAAGCCGTGAAGAATCCGCAAAGCAGATGTCGCGGATATCGATGTATCCAACTTCTAATTTCAAGCTGCACCTCCTGATTTATTTTAACGGCATATGCCGTTATTTATTATTATAACAGGTGAATATTCCTGCTATAAGCAATATGATTCGATTATGGGCAGGGCGGGAAGTTGCTCAGCTCATATTGCCGATGAAAACAGCGTATAGTCGATGAGCGAAAAATCATCGCGCATTGCATCGGGCATTTCGGGGTATTTAATGGGGAATTTCCGGCATGCATCGAGTGCATTTTCGATCATCGAGAGCGATGGCAGATCGATGCCTGAGCCGCTGCATAGCAGGATGGATTTAAAAGGGGTCTCGTTTGGCTTAACAGAACCGCTGAGCGGATGGGTTAAAAGCCGAAAGCCCTTGTGGATCAAATCCCTTGCTGCAATGAGCACGCACGAAAAATCTCCGCTGATAAAGTGAATTTCATGATTTGCGGAGTACGCATCACGCACCCGCGGATTGTTCGTAACGATAATTTCCATAAGAAAAAATCCATCTCCCCCCACTATCAATATAACACCATGTGAGCCAAATTGCAAGCCCCCAAAATACACAAAAAAAGTATAGAATTCGTAAGACAAAAATTGAATTCGGATATGGAATGAAATTGAATAAATTTTTGAGCTGCGAAAAGCAGGCTCGGATTATGTTTTTGTCTTGGATTTGTTCATTGAAGGAGGTAGCTTATAAAATCGCGGACTATGGGCTTGAATTGTTCATTGGTACGGTAGATCAAATAGAGCTCTCTATTTGCGCTCTCGACGGGCAGTTCAAAGCTGAGCAGATCATGGCTTCTATCGTCGATTGCAAATTCGGAGACAATGGCAATGCCAAGTCCGCCCGCGACCATCCTGCTGATGGCTTCGCAGTCGTTTAATTCTGCGGCAATTTTTAGGCTGTCCGCGGCTATCCCCAGCTCGGAAAGCACATTTTCAGAGCTCTTGCGCGTTGCGCTTCCAAGTTCGCGCGTAATTATGGGATTATTATTGAAAATACTGATAAAATCCGGCTGTATCGAACGATCCCGGAGCGAAAGAAAATATTCATTAACAGGCGTTATAAGAATCAGTCGGTCTCTGCAAAAGGGGACTGAGATCAGGGAATCGTTTTGGGGCTGTATTCCGATAAGCCCAATATCCATGATGCCCTCGGTGAGCCCCTCGGCAACGCTGCGGCTATCGCCTTGGCTGACGGTGAATCGGACATTGCTATGCTGTTTCAAATACCCGGGAAGCAGCTTGGGCAGGATATAGGCCGAGGGGGTGGTCGATGCGCCTATATGTATCGCCTTCTTCTCAGAGTCAGACAAAGCTTCCAGCATATTTTCTTTGATTTGCAGCAGCTTCTTTGCATATTCGAGCAGGATCATCCCATCATGGGTCACTTCGACTCTTTTGGTGGTGCGTGCGATGAGCTTTTTATTGAGCTCACGCTCAAGCGCTGAGATATGCGCACTTATGGTGGGCTGCGAAAGATAAAGTTTATCTGCGGCCTTGGTAAAGCTGCCGCAGTTCACAACGGTCAAGAAGGTATTTAACTGCTTAAAATCCATAGTACACCCCAACAAATGATCCAAATAAGTATTATATGAGTTTTTGCAGTGCCGAAAGGGCTGCATCAACATCATTCAAAGTATTGAAAAAGCCGAAGGAGAATCGAATCGTACCGGTAGGGTAGGTGTTCAGCGTAATATGTGCATTTGGTGCGCAATGCAGCCCTACGCGCGTCATAATACCGTATTCCTCGTCCAATCTATAAGCGATCTGTGAAATATCGCGGGATGGAATATCTATTGAAACGACCCCCAGCCGCTCGTTTATGGTTTGCTTACCCAGGATACGAATACCGGGTATGAGTTTAAGCCCATGTATAAATGCTTCTGTGAGCTGCATTTCGTGTTCATGAATATTGGCTATCCCCGTATCCTCCAGCCACTTCAGGCTGGCATTCATTCCGAATATGCCCGGAAGGTTTGGGGTTCCGGCCTCGAATCGATCGGGCATGAAATCAGGAATATCCTCGGTATGGCTGATGCTGCCGGTACCACCTGAAATCAGCGGCTCGATCTTGGAGGAAAGCCCTTCTTGAAGCAGAAAACCGCCTATGCCCTGCGGCCCAAGCAATCCTTTATGTCCGGTAAAACATAGTGCGGATATATTACATTCTTTCATATTGATCGGAAGTATTCCGGCAGTCTGAGCCGAATCAACGATGAAGAACAGCCCATTATCACGGCAGAATTCGCCGATAAGCCGTATCGGCATGATCGTTCCGCATACGTTGCTGGCATGTGTCATTATCACTGCGCGAGTATTTGGAAGCAGGCAGGCGGATAGACGCGAAACGACCTCATTTTCCGGGATGGAACCATCGGGATCGCATTTTACCCTTGAAAATTCCACGCCAAGCTGTCTGAGCTGCGTCAATGGGCGCATGATCGCATTATGCTCCATGGTCGATACGATGACGTGATCCCCGGGTTTCAGCAGCCCTTTAAGAATGGTATTGAGGCTTTCTGTGATGTTCTTGGTGAATACAAGGTTTTTGCAGCTCGTTCCGCCAAACATTTTGGTGAGACGCTGCCTGGTATCAAAAACCATATCCTCAACGGCATATGCGCCGCTATAGCATCCCCTATTGATGGTGCAGCCCGAATTCCTGATATAATCATACATGGCATCGGCAACCGCCTGCGGCTTAGGATAGGTGGTGCTTGCGTTATCCAAGTAAATTTTGTTCATAAGCAGATCATCCTTTGTGGTTATACCAGCCATTATAATGCATGTTTATTAAAAAATCAAATGAATTATTTTGAATTATGAATAAATACAATTGGACATCGGGCGAAAAATGTATTATCCTGTGGATACTTCATAGGAGGCATAATTATGAAAAAAACAAAATTTGAAAAGCCGTTTATAATCATATCCGGCTGCATCATTGGTGTGATAGCATCGATGCTGGTCTTTTTGGGCAACCCAAGCAACATGGGCTTTTGTATTGCATGTTTCCTTAGGGATACGGCGGGTGCGCTCAGTCTGCATTCTGCCGGTGCAGTGCAGTATGTGAGACCCGAGATCATAGGTCTCATAATCGGAAGCCTAATAATGGCCGTCAGCACCAAGGAGTTTAATCCAAAGGGCGGCAGTTCCCCTATGACGCGATTTATTATCGGGTTTTTTGTAATGATCGGCTGCCTTATGTTCCTGGGCTGTCCGTTCCGTATGATCCTGCGTCTTGCCGGCGGCGATATCAATGCCATCTTCGGCTTGGTAGGATTTGTGATAGGTATACTTGCGGGAGTATTCTTCCTGAATAAAGGATATAGCCTTGGGCGCACCCATAAGCTTTCAAAGACCGAGGGCTCGATCATGCCTATAATAGCCATAGTATTGCTGGCGGTGCTGGCAATATTCCCGGCGGCTCTGAAATTCACTGAGGCTGGCGGTGGTCCGGGCGCAAAGCATGCAGCTATAGCCATCAGTCTTGTTGCCGGTCTTATCGTTGGCGCACTGGCTCAGAGAACCCGTCTATGCATGGTCGGAGGCATTCGTGATGCCGTTCTATTCCGTGAATCCAAGCTCTTGTTAGGCTTCATTGCCATATTTGCAAGTGCGCTCGTTTGCAATCTCATTTTAAATGCAGCAACGGGTACGACCGCATATTTTAAGCTTGGTATGGAGGGTCAGCCGGTTTCACATACTGATTGGTTCTGGAACATGCTGGGAATGCTCCTGGTAGGCTTTGGCTGTGTATTGCTAGGCGGCTGTCCTCTTCGCCAGCTTGTGCTTGCGGGCGAGGGTAATAGCGATAGCGCAATAACCATTATTGGTCTTGTTGCGGGAGCAGCATTTGCGCATAATTTTGGTCTTGCTTCCAGCGCAGATGGTCCTACCGCCAATGGAAAGATAGGCGTTATCATCGGTATCGTTATCGTCGCGGCAATTGCATGCCTGAATACCTTTAAGAAGAAAAAGGCTTAACGGCGGCTTAAACTTAATTTGAAGGAGAAAATGATATGAGCGTGTTGGATGCAAGGGGACTTTCCTGTCCTGAACCGGTTGTAATGGTTAAAAAAGCGATGGCGAGCGAGGAAAACGCTCGCTGCATGACGGTAATAGTTGATAATGTCGCATCGAAGGAGAATGTGACCCGCTTTGCGGAGCATCAGGGCTACTCCGTCAGCATAACGGAGGCTGATGGCGAATATACGCTGGAGCTTAGAAAATAAATGGAGTACATTATAACATTTTACTCCCATTTTGGGGCAATAAGTTATAAAAGAAAATGTGCAGAAAAGGGCATCGCTGCAAAGCTGATGCCCGTTCCGCGTTCTTTGAGCAGCAGCTGCGGTACTTGCGTATGCTGCACGGGGGATGTTATAATCCCAAATGACGAATCCAATGAAGCCGATTTTGATGAGTTGGAAGCCGTTTTTAGAGTGGAAACCGATGGTTATTCGGAGCTTTACAGCAGAGAGTGATTTCGGCGATATAGAGGTGAAATATGGAAACAGAGGTTAAATTGACGAAGCTTGCATCCTGCGCGGGCTGCGGGGCAAAGGTTGGAGCGGGAACGCTCGTGAAAATGCTGGAGGGATTCCGAACCCATACAGATTCGCGATTGATCGTTGGCTATGATAAGAGTGATGATGCCAGTGTATATGCTATAAATGATGATACAGCGCTGGTGCAGACGACGGATTTTTTTCCGCCGATAGTGGATGATCCATTCATGTATGGTCAGATCGCCGCAGCCAATGCGCTGAGCGATGTCTATGCCATGGGCGGCACGCCAAGGCTTGCGCTGAATATCATGTGCATACCGGAAAGCATGGATAAAGAAACCGTTCAGCAGATCCTGCGCGGAGGCTATGAAAAGGCGTATGAGGCAGATACGATAATTACCGGTGGGCACACCATCCATGGAGCTGAGCCGATATATGGGCTTGCTGTCAGCGGCTTTGTTCACCCGGATAGGGTGCTCAAGAATAGCAGCGCAAAGGCAGGAGATAGTCTTATTTTAACCAAGCCATTGGGCATAGGCATAATTACGACTGCATTCAAAGCCGATATGGTGGATGAAGCGGTCATGCAGCGCATATATACGCAGATGGCAACCCTGAATAAATATGCGGCAGAGATCATGATGAAATATGATGTACATGGCTGCACCGATGTTACGGGCTTTGCGCTGATGGGGCATAGCTATGAACTGGCACAGGGCAGCGGATGTACTGTACGCCTATTCTCAGACCGCCTTCCGTATCATAGGGAGGCATATGAGCTCGCACAGATGGGCTTCATTCCGGCCGGAGCATACCGCAACCGCGAATATGCACAAAATGGAGTCACATGGAAGCGACCGATCGATCGAGCTTTGGAGGATATAATGTTTGATCCGCAGACGAGCGGAGGCTTGTTGATGGCGGTCGATGCTGCTGACGCCGATGCTTGCCTGAAGGAACTGAAAGAGAACATTGCCGGCGCGGAGCTCATAGGGCGCGTTGAGGAAAGAGCGGAGAATTGGATCATAGTTGAATGATTTAAAAACAAAAACCGGTCTCATTCGATAGGAATGAGACCGTCTTAGCGATGGTGGAGCTTAAAAAGCTTTCATTGGCGGGAACATGTGGGAATCGAACCCACCTAAGCGGCTCCTAACCGCTCTTACCGGTTTTGAAGACCGGAGGGCACACCAGCACCCATCTGCTCCCAACACAATTATAGCATAACGCGCAGTCCATTTCAAGTTGGATTTGATGTTATATTGTTATTTATTGAATGCAGATGATGCATTTGAGGCAAGCATTTTAGGTGCTTGCCTCAAGTTGACAGTATTAGATCAAATCATTCAATGATTTCAGTTGGCCGGCTCAATATAAGGGAAATCAGCAAAATTGAGAACCTGATGCCCCCATTCTGAAGAAATCTGCAATGATGTAAGCATATTGCGCATTTCGGTAGAATAATCTTTTCCCCCATCGAGTGCAACTTCATAATCGACCTTTATGTCACCGCCGTTAGGCAGCTTTGAAAGACCGAAGTAGTATTTCGAATCAGCATGCTTTTCATTATCTGAAAGCATTCCCTGCTCATTGCGTACTGCATCGATCGTATCCACAGAATTTTCAATAACGAAAAGCTGATAGGGCTTTTCTGCAAGAGCAAATACTGCCTCATCGCCTCCAAATGCATCTGCCTGTGCTCGGGTAAAGATAACGATGTCATAATAATCGGCGGCTGCCAATTGAGCGAACTCCAAATTATTCATGTTGGGATCGTAAAGCACCCGGAATTTACCAACGGATTTAATGTCATCCCCTCCAAACGAACCAAAGCGATAGGTTGCGTTGCTGCCATCATGATAATCTTTGAGTTGGAGTGCCATTACGATAACCGCAGCTAGTAAAGCAACGATTATAATCGGAATTATAATGATAAAAAGCTTGCGATGCTTCTTTCCCTGATCTGAAACAGGAGCTTCGTTGATCGAGATGAACTTTGAATTTACTTCCATGATAAAATCCTCCTTAGCCGTATATGCAACATTATAACGTAAATTTTGATAAAGTCAACATTAAATTTATCAACAAAATTAAATATATATATATACGTAAAGTAGAATTGTGATAGAGAGTGTTATACTTGATTTTTAACATACAAATCAAATGAAAAACACAGGAAAAATAAATTCGTGCAGAACGGCATATGACCGTTCCGCACGACAATTTTAATCGGCTCGTGAAATTATTTCTTATCGATATCGGTTACCCAGCCGTGGGTATCGGCGATTCTGCCCCACTGGAGACCGGTGAGGGTATTATAGAGCTTCATTGTGAGCTCGCCAATACCATTATTGATGTTCTTATCGCCAAGATAGATATGCTTATCCCGATAGGTGAGCTCGCCGACGGGAGAAACAACCGCAGCAGTGCCGGTACCGAATGCTTCGGTCAGCTTGCCGCTTTCACCTGCTGCGATGAGTTCGTCCACGGAGAGGGGACGTTCCTCAACCTCTATGCCCATCTCCTTTGCAAGGGTCATGACGCTGCGGCGGGTGATGCCGGGAAGAATGGTATCCTCCAATGGAGCGGTAACGAGCTTGCCATCGATGAAGAACATCATATTCATTGCGCCAACTTCCTGGACGTACTTGAGATGCTCGCCATCAAGCCAAAGCACCTGGCTATAACCTTCTTTTTCGGCTTCTGCGCCTGCAAGGATGGAGCAAGCATAGTTGCCGCCGGTCTTTGCAAAGCCGGTACCGCCGCGAATTGCACGAACATACTTATCTTCAACGCGAATGCGGATGGGCGCAAGCCCTGCTTTATAGTAAGCACCGGATGGAGCGCAGATGATGTAATATAGATAGCTGTGAGAAGCGTGTACGCCGAGGGCGGGGTCGGTAGCGATCATGGTTGGGCGCAGATAGAGACTGGTGCCTGCACTATGGGGCACCCAGTCTCGCTCGACTTGAACAAGCTGGCGCATAGCCTCATAGTTATCCTCGATATCGATGGTCGGCATGCACATGCGCTTTGCAGAATTATTGAGACGCTCGGCATTATCCCTTGCGCGGAACATGAGTATGCGATCATCCTCGGCGCGATAGGCCTTTAGCCCTTCAAAAATCTCCTGTGCGTAGTGGAAGACTGCGCAGGAAGGATCAAAGCAAAGCTTCTGATAGGGGACGATGCGTGCATCATGCCATCCTCCATCATCATAATTCATCATGAACATATGATCGGTGAAGCGTTTACCAAAACCGAGACCGGCTTCCTCTGTGAGTGTCGGTTTCGTTTTGAGCTCGGTTGCCTTGGTGATAGAAATATTCATTTTGTTGCCTCCTGAAAAGAACAATATGTATGGTTTTATATTTCAGCACGAACGAACGTGCATGGATAGCTTAAAAACGCAGGATGGTATTGCTTGCAAAATGCAATGAGGCGCTTTGCGGCACTACTGCGCTGCTGCAAGCGGAAGGTATTCCTCGCCAATGATCGCAGGTGTGCTCCTGCCATCGGTGCGTTCAATTATATCCGCGATGAACTGAGCGGTTTTATCAAAGGGCACAAGGCAGTTAAAGCGGATATTTTCGAGAAATTCAACTCCCTTGATGGTGGAATTGCTGCGCACAAAGCCCTCCAATCCGCCATAGCGTGTATAGTCAACTATAAATTCGATCTCATTGCAGGGCATCATATGGAGTATGCCGGCAAGGGCAAGCGATTCGCTTGCAGCCTTGCTGTATGCACGAACGAGCCCGCCGCTACCGAGAAGAATACCGCCGAAATATCGAGTGACGACTATCAACGCATCTTGTGTATCCGATCGAATCAGCGTATCCATGATGGGCATTCCGGCAGTCCCTCCAGGCTCGCCATCATCGGAAAAACGGGTTATTCCTCCGCGCAGATTATATGCCCAGCAATTGTGAGTCGCATCATCATGAAGCTTTCGTACCTCCTCAAGCAGTGATAAAGCTTCCGATTCGCTGTTAACGGGAAAGCATCGCCCAATGAAACGGGATTTGTTTATGACAAATTCCGTTTCAGCTCGAGTTTTGGGAGTTTTATATGGCTTCAATGGCATAAGCGGTCGGCAGAATGCGGTTTATTGCTTTATTAACCGGACGAAGGTCTTTTTACCCTTTTTAAGGATGATACCATCGGATAGTTTGGCTGGATCGAGCACCGTGTGGGTATCCGAAATCTTGATATCGTCCACGCTGATACCGCCTTCCTTGACGGAGCGGATGGCAGCAGAATTGGATTTTTCGATACCGGAGAGAACTAGCAGGCGGGTGAGTGCCATTCCGGTTTCCTCTATATCGGAATCGGTGATGTTGACCGTCGGCATATGCTCTATGCTGCCTTTGCCGGAGAATAGGGCAAGAGCAGCTTCCTCAGCCTTCCTGGCTTCCTCTTCACCATGCACCTGTTTGGTAATGGTGAAAGCGAGTACGCGCTTCGCTTCATTGATGTCCGCACCCTCAGCACAGAGCGCATTGATCTCATCCATAGGAATGAAGGTCAAAAGGCTAAGGCAGGTCTTGACATCCGAATCCGCAATGTTACGGAAGTATTGGTAAAAATCGAATACGCTCGTGCGTTCTTTTGAGAGCCAAACGGCTCCCTTTTCGGTCTTGCCCATCTTCTTACCATCAGCGGTGGTCAGAAGTCGTGTCGTGAGCGCATATGCACGCTTGCGCTCCTTACGGCGAATTAGGTCAGCGCCTCCGAGAATATTACTCCACTGGTCATCACCGCCCATTTCCAGCTCACAGCCATATTTCCTGTTTAGGCAGAGAAAATCATAGCTTTGCATGAGCATATAGCTGAATTCAAAGAAGGTCAGCCCGCGTTCATATCGCTGCTTATAGCATTCGGCACGGAGCATCTCATTTACTGAGAAATGAACCGCTATATCGCGCATGAAATCCATGAAGTTTAGGTTTCGAAGCCATTCGGCATTATTAACGAGTATTGCACCGTTTTCGCCTTCGAAATCTATTAGCCGGGACATCTGCTGTTTGATTCCCTCCACATTGCGGTCAAGCTCTTCCACACTGAGAAGCTTTCTCAGTTCAGTTTTACCGGATGGGTCCGCAATCATAGCAGTACCGCCGCCAAGAAGTACTATGGGGCGGTGTCCGCAGCGCTGCATATGTGCCATAACGCACATTGCAACATAGTGACCGACGGTGAGGCTTTCAGCAGTGGGATCGAAGCCTATATAGAAGGTAATCCTTTCCTTGCCGAGCAGCTCGCGAAGCTCCTCGGGATGGGAGCATTGCTTGAGATAGCCGCGCGCCTCCAGCATATCGTAGGCGTTAGCAGTCGGTGGAGTCGATTTAAAGGTGTCCATTGGTCTACCGGAGGCAAACAGAGCATTGTGAATAGGCTCTGCTACCTCATCCTTTCTAAAGAATTATTTTCTCTCCGCATTCATTTCATGAAGCAATTCACCGATGGTTTGTATGCCTTGACGTATCCTTGCCTCGGGTTCGGCGGAGAAATTAAGCCGGAAGGTATTGTTGCCTTTGCCGGGTGTAACGAAGAAGGGGGCTCCTGTAACGAAAGCAACCTTGCGCTCAACGGCGCGCTTGAAAAGTTCTGCCGCATCCCAGCCATCGGGCAGGGTGCACCAGATGAAGAGACCACCTATTGGCTTTTCATAATGAACCCATTCCGGGAAATACTTTTCCATGGAATCGGTCATGATCTTTGCGGAATTAGCATATACCGCAGAAATTTCCTTTATGTGGGACGGGAGCAGATCGCGATTCAGGTATTCAGCGATTATCGCCTGATTCAGATTGGGAGAATGCGTATCGGAGCCCTGCTTGGCGATAGTGAGCTTACGAATAAGCTCCTTATTGCCGCAGCAAAGTGCAACACGAAGGCCGGGCGATATGGTCTTCGAAAAGCTGGATAGGAGGATAACATTATCGCTGGTATCGAAGCTTTTGATAGTGGGCAGCTTTTCACCGCCGAAACGGAGAGCAGCATAGGGATCATCCTCGATGACCAGCATATCGTATTCCGCAGCAAGCCTTGCAATGGCCTTTCTTGCTTCAATTCCCGATATCCAGCTTGTAGGATTCTGGAAGGTTGGAATGGTATAGAACATGACGGGCCTATACTCCTCAACAATGGCTTCGAGTTCATCAACATGGATACCATCGGTATGAAGAGGCACGGGAACGAGCTTTGCTTGTGCAACGCGGAAGGTCTGAAGTGCTCCTAAAAAACTGGGTTCTTCAACGAGAATGACGTCGCCAGGGTTTATGACCGCTTTGCAGATCAAATCGAGCCCTTGCATTGAACCGGTAAGTGCAAGCACATTATCGAGCTCTGCGCTCAAGCCGAGATCGGGCAGGATCTTCTCTATATAGGCTTTGCGCAGGGGCAAATATCCCTCAGTGGCACCATACTGGAGAAGGATGTCCGCTTTATCGCGAAGAAGCTCATCGGCGATATTGCGGATCTCTTCCTTTGGAAAGCACTCCTTTGCAGGATTACCGCCGCCAAATGAGATGATCGCCGGATCTCCTAAGAGCTTGAAGAGCTCTCTTATAGCACTGCCGGTAACGCCTTGCATACGCTCTGCTATCTGCATAATATCTACCTCCATATAGGTCAAAATGATTGAGAATGAATGTGCAAATAAGTATACGCTGCTTTGCACATGTTCTCTAACCTAATTGTAGCCTTTATTGGCATCGGTTGCAAGTATATTTACATAGAGATGATGGTTAGGAGTTCATTTGAATAAAAATATAAAAGATATGGTCAGGTAAATGAAATGAATATAAGTCATAGTAATCGTGGTAAGATATGCTTCAATGCTTATATGAAAAGAATCGCACCAAAGCTATGGATGCGGAATTCATAGCCTTGGCACGAATCGAAAATATCATGCTTTTTAAGAGGTGATGAAGGTAAGGAGTGCTGCATGGAATGCAGCACGCTCCGAACCCCATCGCTAAGCCTAAACGAACATGGAGGAAGGTTGCTTAATCATAAACCCGGGAACGATAAGTGTATCCGCAAGTGTCTGCAAAGATACACTTGAAATTCCACGGAAAATCTGTTATCATAAGGATAAGGTGTAACGTTACGTTATAGTCAAGCTGTTTTTTAAAATATATTTTTAATTTTACGGTGGCAGTGAAATGAAGACGAGTGAATTTGCAAAAAGGTGCGGAGTAGAGAAGCGAACTCTGTTCTATTATGATGAAATCGGACTGTTGAAGCCAGAAAGGGTTCTGGAAAATGGATATCGAGAATATTCGCAGCGGCAGGCAGCGAGGATGGAAGAGATAAAGCTTCTGCAATCAACGGGTCTGAGTCTTGCGGAGATAAAGGCGATGCTGGCAAGCGAAGGCACGGGCGGCAATGTTAAAATTGTGGAGGAATGTGTTAGCCGGGCGGAGGAACAAATACGAAAGCTTCGTGATGGCAAGAGCTATCTTGAACATCGCATGGAGCTTCGCAACAGCTATATTGCTCATATTGGCGAGCAATATTTTGTGGAGCACATGGAGGAGCGCAGATTATCTGTGATTTATCCGGATTATAGGCCCAGAATGACGATTAGCTATCATCATATGGGATATTACCTTGGAATCGCAGAGGATGTTGATACTTTGCGCCCAAAATTCTTATTTAAGCATGCTATAGACGGGGAAGAATACATACCTTTTCCGGAAGGCGATTATGTATGCAGCTTTGTCGAGCAGAATGAGGGAATGTATGTTCCGCCTCATATAGAAAGATTTATTGAGGAAGTCCGCAAGCTGGGCTATAAGATTGAAGATACGGTCTATTTTGAAGATACGCCTGCTTGGATATTGGATAAGCCCGGTGGAGTGATAGCAAGGTTGTCAGTTGGTATAAAAGAAAAAACGAATGAATGACGGGAGGGGTTCAGGGATTCCTGTTGCTTTATTCAGAGGATATGGATAAGCGAAGTAGTATGCCTTGCCTTTATATTGCTCTAAATATGGCAAGCGCCCCGGCTGCATATGACCGAGGCGGATGCCAAATAGGAAGAAGCAATAATGCGCGGATTTCTTTATTATTTTAAATCGAATGAGATCAATCGATTTAACGAGTTTTAACTATATCTTTCGAAAAACTTCAAAATAAGAACTTCGAAATCCCAACGGAATCAATTTTGAAGTATTTAACATACAAGCATTGTATCATATATGTGGCGAAGATGCAAGGCAAAAAAGAAAAATATTCTCAAAATCGGATAAAAAAATGCATATATTTTGTTTCGGTTATGGCACGGCCGTTGTATCATTTAGCTGTTACGATAAACAAATGCTGTATAATGAATAAAAGTAATATGTCTAGAGCAAAGCGGGAAATATACTGACTGAATTCGTTGACAAACACACATAAATTTATTATAATAAAACAGAATATTGATAAAACCATGATCGGGACAGGACGGATATGATGCCTGATAAAGAGAGCTGTCGGTAGGTGCGAGACGGCTCGGGCGATATCCGTTATCACCCGTGAGTGCGCAGGCGAAAGAATACATAAGAAACATATGCAGCTTTTCTGAATGAATTCGATTAGTCTGTGCCGCATAGCAGCGTTACGGCATGGAGTGTGCAGACATTTTTGTGTGCAAATTCGGGTGGTACCGCGGTTTAGATCGTCCCGTTCAGGGGACGGTTTTTTGTTTTGAAGAAACCGCCGCAGTTTCGGATGATGATATAAAACATAAAAAATATATGGAGGAAGATTATGTACAGAAAAGTTCCTACATCGCTTGATTTCGTTTCAAGGGAGCATGAAGTTCTGGAATTTTGGAAACAAAACCGTATTTTTGAAAAATCGGTTGAGCAGAGCAAGGGGAGACCGGCTTATACCTTTTATGATGGTCCGCCCACGGCTAATGGGCGTCCGCATATAGGGCATGTGCTGACTCGTTCTATGAAGGATATAATTCCGCGTTATCGCACCATGAAGGGCTATGATGTGCTTAGAAAGGCCGGCTGGGATACGCATGGCTTGCCGGTTGAGCTTGAAGTCGAAAAAACTCTTGGATTGGACGGCAAGGAGCAGATAGAAGGCTATGGCGTAATGCCCTTTATCGATAAATGCAAGGAATCCGTGTGGAAATATAAGGGCGAATGGGAAGCTATGAGCGATGCAGTCGGTTATTGGGCGGATATGGAGCATCCATATGTCACCTATACCGATGATTATATAGAGTCAGTTTGGTGGGCTCTAAAGACTATTGATGAGAAGGGGCTGCTGTATAAGGGACATAAGATCGTTCCGTATTGCCCTCGCTGTGGTACAGCATTATCCAGCCATGAGGTTGCTCAGGGATATAAGGATGTCAAGGAGGTATCCATATTTGTGACATTCCCAACGATCCCGGATGAGACACATCCATTCATAGATGGAAGCGAGAATCTGATTGCATGGACGACCACACCCTGGACATTGCCGAGCAACGTGGGACTTTGTGTCAATGCAGATGAGGATTACTGCATTGTGCTTCATGGCGGCAAAAAGTTTATTCTCGCGAGGGCATTGGTCGAAAGCGTGCTTGGTGAGGATATTGAAGAGCTTGAAGTGTTTAAGGGCGGCGAGCTTGTGGGACTGCACTATAAACCCCTCTTTGATTTCAAGGTCAATCATAAGGGCAAGGATGCGTGGAGGATCGTTGCTGATGACTATGTTACCCTAACGGATGGCGCAGGTATAGTTCATCTAGCTCCGGCATTTGGCGAGGATGATGCAAGGGTCGGCAGAAAATGGGAACTTCCGTTTGTACAGTTAGTAAATGCCAAGGGAGAGTTGGCAGGCGGAACACCTTGGGACGGTACATTTGTTAAAAAGGCGGATGCATCCATAATTGAGGATCTGCGCAGTCGCGGCAGGCTTCTTCGCGAGCTTGCGTATGAACATAGCTATCCATTCTGCTGGCGCTGTGACACTCCGCTCATCTACTATGCGCGCGAGAGTTGGTTTGTTAAGACAACAGCCGTCCGCGATCGAATGGTGGAAAATAATAAAAAGATAAATTGGATTCCGGAATCGATCGGCGAGGGCCGGATGGGGAACTTCCTAGAAAATGTCATTGATTGGGGTGTTAGCCGCGAACGCTACTGGGGAACGCCCCTGCCCGTATGGATGTGCTCGGATTGCGGTCACTACCATGTGATGGGAAGCCGCGAGGATCTCAGAAATTTTGCGCCGGAGGTGCCGGCAGATATAGAGCTGCATAAGCCGATGCTTGATCCGATTACTTTTAGGTGTGAAAAATGCGGCGGAATCATGAAGCGTGAACCCGTGGTCATAGATTGCTGGTTCGATAGCGGTTCGATGCCGTTTGCCCAATGGCATTATCCATTTGAAAATAAAGAGGAATTTGAACGCCGCTTTCCGGCCGACTATATAAGTGAGGCGGTTGATCAGACCAGGGGTTGGTTTTATACATTGAGTGCGCTTTCGACCATACTCTTCGATAAGCCAGCTTTCAAAAATTGTATTGTGCTTGGACTCGTCTGTGATAAGGATGGGAAGAAGATGAGCAAGCATATCGGCAATGTAGTTGCTCCAGCCGATGTTCTTAATAAACAGGGGGCGGATGCAGTGCGATGGTATTTCTATACCGCTTCAAGTCCGTGGCTGCCAAGCCGATTCAGCGGTGAGGCCGTAAGTGAAATGCAGCGAAAATACATGGGCACTCTATGGAATACCTATGCATTCTATGTGCTCTATGCGGATATTGATGAATTTGATCCAACAAAGCATAAGCTTGTGAGAGATAATCTTTCCGTAATGGATAGATGGCTGCTCTCAAGGCTGAATACGCTCGTCAAGACCATAGATGAGTATCTTGAAAATCTTCGCATAACCGAAGCGGGAAGAGAGCTCAATCGATTCGTTGATGATCTCTCGAACTGGTATGTTCGTCAGGGGCGCGAACGCTATTGGGGCAAGGAGATGACTGCGGATAAGGAAGCGGCATATATGACGCTTTATACCGCACTTGAGAATTTGGCGAGGCTGACCGCTCCATTCACCCCCTTTATGGCGGAATCAATCTATCAGAATATCGTGCGTACTGTGGATAAGAATGCACCGGAGAGCGTACATCTTTGCAGCTTCCCAGTCTGCGATGAAAGCTTCATTGATGCAGAACTTGAAGCCTCTATGGACAGCATACTAAATATAGTTACTCTTGGAAGAGCGGCCAGAAATCTTGCAAATATCAAGAACCGTCAGCCTCTTTCGGAGATGTTCGTACAGGGTACAGCGGAGCTTCCAAAGCTTTATAATGATATTATCGAGGGAGAGCTGAATGTCAAGGTTGTTCGATATGTGAAAGATGCTTCCGGCTTTATAAGCTATAGAGTCAAGCCTCAGCTCAAGCTTCTTGGACCGCGCTACGGAAAGATCCTGCCAAAGATAAATGCTTATTTACAGCAGGAGGAGATCGGAAATCTTGTCGTTGCAGCTCATGCAGCAGGCAAGCACTATGAATTCGAGTTGGAGGGAAATATCGTATCCCTTGGTGAGGAGGATGTGCTTGTTGATACCGTAAAGCGTGAGGGCTTTGCTTCCGTAAGCGATAAGGGTGTGACAATCGTGCTCAATACCACGTTGACGCCGGAATTGATTGAAGAAGGTTTCGTACGTGAAATCGTCAGCAAGATACAGACCATGCGTAAGGAAGCGGGCTTCGAGGTGACTGACAAGATCAGAATCACCTTGGAAGGCAGTGAAAAAATCATAGAAACTGTAAATAAGTATGCTAAGAGCATAATGGGAGATACTCTTGCTCTTTCCATTGAAATAGAGAAGCCAGAGGGCTATACCAAGGCTTGGGATATCAACGGGGAGCAGGTTGAGCTTGGAGTTATGCGTAAATCATAAGGTCATTAAAAAATAGATCAGTAATTCAGGCAAAGCGGGGAATCGATATCGTATCTTCGCTTTGCCGCTCAAATTTTGGACACGGAAATTCATTTGCATAGCATAAGGATGGAATATGAAAATGTGTTTTAAAAAATGGAAATACTCAGCGTATGCTGCTATTTTGTTGATTATGGCTGCTGTGTTTTTATCGTTATGCGGCTGCATATTTGGCAGCAGGGAAGCAAGGGCAAATTATGAAAAGGGCACGGAATATTATAATGATGGGCTCTATAAGGAAGCAAAGGAATGTTTTTTGGCGGCAGAGAATTACAGCAATACTAAGGAATTCCTGAGCGCAATTGCCGAATATGAGAATCTATATCTTGAGGGCGTTGAGAAGGTGAAGAACCATGATTACCAAGATGCATACGCCATATTCAAGATAATACCAAAATATGAGAATGCAGGCGAGTACATGGTGTATATGGATCAGCTATCCGAAAAATACGAAGAGGGAAAACGCCTGTATTTTGAAAAGAAGTATTTTTCTGCAAGAAGCTGTTTTATTGAATCAAATTCATATTCCAATAGTGATGAATATGTTGAAAATATTGATGCTATGGCGAAACTTTATAACCTTGGGATGGAGCTAATGAATTCAGGCAGATATTCGGAGGCGATAAAGGCTTTTGAAGGAATTGGCACCGAATTTGAGGATTCAGCGGAGTGGATAAAGATTTGCCGCGAAAAGCTTCCGTTACAGACGGTGAGTATAAAGGAATACATTTGTAATTTCAACGATCAGTATTCTGATGGTGCGGTCAAGATCAACTCTGGGAGCATGGATAAGGAATTCCAGTTAAGTGATTCACGTGGGGTGCTCATTAGCGGAAGTGCAGAGACTAATGGCAATATTCGGCTGATAATGTTCAATTTCAGCACTGAGCTGCTGGATTTACTTGGCGAAGAGGGATTCAAGACCGCTGCAGCCGGGTTTATACATGCGCTCAATCCGGAGTTTATGCAGCTGGATTTGCTGTTCTCAGATATCGATCGATATCTGACGGAGCATGGTGCTGATTATGGCTGTATGCATATCAAATTGAGAAGCTTTGAACAAATGACAATTCTGGAAGCAGATAGGGTTTATTGATAACACTTCATGATGCGATCGATATAATTAAAACATCGCCTGTACCTATGATTAAAAATAAATATTGAACCGGCGGGTTCACTGCAGGAGCGATCCGGCAGCGAACCCAACATAATTTTTTCGATCACGATCCCGATAGGGAATCAATGCTCGGGGCATTCGGATGTTGCACCACCGAGGGCAGTTCGAAAGCGGGAAACCGCCCAAATCCGAAATCACCTCAAATGGGATGAAGCTCAAGGATTTAAATTTTCCACATCATCCTTGTGAAAACAGATAAATGAAGTCTAAATCAGCAGTATGGTGTGCTTTATGCCGTATAGGGGATCGTTATGTATGAGCGGGGACTCGCATTGATCGCAAACCGGGTAAATGCTGAATGCCAGCGGGCTTAGGCATTCCACCAATGTGCAATTCAATTCGGAACGGGCACAATTATTGTATATGCTGTCGTTATTGATCCATTTGCAGAGATCATTCACACATGCTTCTGTACATTTTGTACATCGACCGGTTTGAACGTCATATGAATGCGATTCATATGTGTAGCCACCGCAGATCCCACAGTAAGCCCTATGCTGGGTTGGTGAGTGGTCGCTGTAGTTTGTGAAAATATGGTTGGTATGGGTATGCGTAACGATGGACATACCATTCAGATCGTTGGATGTGATGAATTCAGTATGGCTGATATGCTCATACATGATGCTGGATGCATCGCTGACGTGATCAAGACCAAATATATGACCGATCATGTGGGCAATGGTATTTGCTTTCAACTCATCGAGCTGTTCAGCGCTCAGTCCGGGAGCACGCCTGTTGAAATTAGAGAGGTTCACACGGATTTCGGCAGAGGTGCAGTGAATATCAGCAGCCTTTGCCAATGATGCAGCAATATAATTAAGACCTTTTCTGCTGTCCGCGCTTATGTGGAGCTCTCCCATAGAATTCGTTACCTCTGTGAGTGAGATCGATGATCCCCATTTACTGATACCGCTTTTCACATACAGCGCCAGATCAGCGTCTGGTTCGGTATAGCAATAGGTTAGAGCTTTTGAGCCTCTGTGTATCCCGGAGTCTTTAAGCATCCATTTGGTTTCAATTCCATTTATGATGGATATATCCGGCTTGCCAACAAGTGCCTCGGCGCTTGTCAGCATGATAAATGCCATGATAGCAGCCATCAGGAGAATCGAAAGAGCCTTATTCAATTTTCTCATTGGCAGACCTCCTTTCCATCTGCTGTTTCACATACTAAAGCTAATCTTAATTAATCCTCCCAAAAATATTCAAAATCGTAGGTGGGAAGTTGACCTTCGTGCGCTATCCTGCTCCTTAGCAGCAGTTCCGATATATCTCCGGCTGTCAGGGTAGGTTCATTCATACCATCGGCTTTCATTGCTTCCAGCCAGGCTAAGGGTGCGGAGTATCTTCCGTCTTCACCTGAATAGAATATGAAGTCACTTGACATGACCTGGAAAGCTGCGGCCTGGCTCAGTCGGTCGCTGTCACGAAAATGGCTGAGCAGCAGGATCATTTCATCGCCATCGCTGAAATGCGGCTCCTGAGTGAATCTGGGAATGGGCTTACCATCGATGAATTCGTAGCCATTGATCTCAAATGTATTGAGATACACGGGAACGATGTCGCCGGGCTGGATAGCCTCCGTGGCTTCAGTGATAGCTTCCTGGGTGTAGTAGCCGGTTTCATAGCCCTCCATCACCCTTCCGCCAAGAGCCGCACTCGTATGAGGATCGACGATGGGGCTTTCGATCGCCGGACGGCTTACCACCTCGTCCACCTTGAAATTGGCAATCACAATCGGCAGGCCGGTCAGCGCATCGGGGGATTCATCGGCATAGATTGCATAATCAACCACACTGCCCCTGACGATGATATCGGTATAGCCTGAAATGCTGTCGGAGGTGAACTGAACGTATGAGATATTCCAACCTCCGGAATATTCTTTCAGTTCCTCCTCGGTCGTGAGCTGATGCAGCTCCTCTGTGCAGGAAGCTCTGCGAGAGAGCACACGCTGCCCGGGCTCTGGGGTGCCGGGAACCCTCTTTGATTGTTCTGCGTTTGAGCCGTTTGAGCATGCTGCAATCATTATGAGGGAGCATGATAGGGCGGCAAAAACGAGAAGTGATCTGAGCACTTTTTGTACCTTAGACTTCATGTTTTATCTCCTTTTTATTTATTTGGTGTGGTGCTCGGCCTTATATTTGAAAAAGGCATGGATATTATAACAGATATTTGAATTGGGGTCAAGAATTTGAGAATACTTTTATCAAGGCTGAAATACAAAACACCCGGGAAGCTGCTATGAAGTGACCCCATTTGTTAGACAAGTATGGTATAATACCTGTACTAAGAAATGGGGTGCAGTTCAGTGTTTTCAAATGTGGATTGGCAGGCAAAATAAGGGCTGCAAGCGGCTGATTTATGGATTAAAGGTCATAATACCTTTCAAATTCAGCGGGGTGAGGGATCTGGTTGATCCTGGCCGCTTCTCTGCGCTTGCGGTCTATCCAGATCTCGATTAGCCTTTCGGGGAATACGCCGCCGCGAGTCAGATATTCATGATCGGCTTCGAGTGCATCGAGTGCTTCATCAAGTGTCTTGGGCAGGCTATCAATGCGAGCCTTCTCATCATCGGAAAGATCGAAGAGGTTGAAGTCATAGGGTCCCCAGCCGCATATGGAGGGATCGATCTCGTTTATAACGCCGTCAAGCCCTGCCATGAGTATTGCGGCATAAGCATAATAGGGATTGCAGGTGCCATCGGGATTACGAAGTTCAAAGCGCTTTGACATCGGTGATTTGGCATAAGCGGGTATGCGGATGACGGCGGAGCGGTTTGCAGTTGCATAGCCTATGGTGACGGGAGCTTCAAAGCCCGGAACGAGCCGCTTAAAGCTGTTGGTGGATGGGTTGGTGATGGCGCATAGCGATTTTGCATGCTTGAGCAGACCGCCCATGAAGTTATGGGCAAGCTTACTTAGCTGAGCATAGCCGTTCTCATCATAGAAAAGCGGCTGGCCATCCTTCTTGAGCAGCATATGTACGTGCATACCGTTGCCCGCCTCGCCAAATATAGGCTTGGGCATGAAGGTCGCAGTGCATCCTTCGGCAACGGCCGCATTGCGGATGATGTACTTGGTTATCATGGTGTTATCGGCCATTGAGACTACATCGGCAAGTTCAACCTCGATCTCAAGCTGACCGGGACCGCCGACTTCGTGATGGTGGTATTTGACCTTGACGCCCCAATCTTCCATCAGCAGGCACATTTCGCTGCGTAAATTATAATATCTGTCCTGCGGCGCACCGATGTGGTAGCCACCCTTGTGCGGAATTTGGAATCCATCCGCACCATTTCCGGTATTCCAATCTGCTTCTTCTGTATCGATTTCGCAGCGAACGGAATCGGGCTTTGACTCAAAATTAACATTATCGAATACATGGAATTCAAATTCCGGCCCAATGATCATCTCATCAGCAATTCCCGTTTCCTTCATGTAATCTACTGCCGCTCTGATGACATTGCGGGGATATTGATCGAAGGGTCTGTTTTCAGGGCGTGCTATGATCATTGCGTTGCCGCTCATGGTCAGTGTCGAAACATCCGCAAAGGGATCAACAGCAGCGGTCGAGAGATCCGGAATAAAGACCATATCGCTGTTTTCAACGGGGGCGTAGCCATAGTTGGAACCATCGAAGCCAATGCCATATTTCATGGTATCTTCGGTGAAACGCTCGGCTGGAATTGTAATATGTCTCCACCTGCCATCGATATCGACCATTTTAAAATCGACCATCTCTATATCATTATCCTGAATGAATTCCTGGACTTCCTTGACGGAAGTTTTATCGGTAAACAACATGAATTTTTCCTCCTGATCTTTAGTTTTTTGCATTCCATAAAGGGGATGCGCCTGTAAATCTATTATGACATCTCAGGAAGCAAATGTCAAAAAATATAACTAAATATGATTCCGCCGTTTACAATGCTTAGACCGCCTGCGGATTCCGGTCAGCGGATAGAGCTTTTAGCTGAAGTGGGTTTTGTGTTGATATTCTGGGGTATGACTTTCGACATGGGGTTTGCAAGCCAAAAGCGATACCGGATTTCTATGTGCTGATTTTGGAAAGCAATTGGTCAGAATACCGCTTCATAAGCTATAGAATTTACAGGTATTAATTTATGATGAGAACAAAGACAAAAATGGCTGTTGAGAAGCCATTTTTGTAAATTGCATATATACCATTGCGGACGTCAGAATCAGTGCTATTCGTCTTTAACCTCCCAGTCGATACTATCGTCATCCGTATTCTCAGGTTTTTCATTAACCCTGACAATGAGACGGGTTATGCGGAGGTTCTGGAGCTGCTTGACTGTGATGGTCAGGTTTTCAAAATCGAATGTGTCGCCTTTTGCAGGGTAGCCGCCAAGCTGCTCGATAGCCCAACCGCCAACGGTGGCATTGTCATCATCAAAATCACGATCATCGATATCGAATTCCTCGAGAAAATCATAGACGCGCATATCACCATCAACCTCATATAAACCATCCTCAAGCTCGGTGAGTTCGCTTTCAATCTCATCGCTCTCGTCCCAGATTTCGCCAACCAACTGTTCCAGGATATCTTCCATTGTGATCAGCCCCATAGTTCCTCCGTATTCATCGGTAACTATGGCAAGATGGATCTTCTTTTCGCGCAGTTCCCTAAGCGCCTGAGGAAGGATCATAGTCTTATGAATATAGCATACTGGCATGAGATTATCACGAATATCAAATGCACCGCCTTCGCTCATAGCCTTTAGGAACCGATTCAGATGTATTACGCCAATTATATTATCAATGCTGTCTTCATAGACGGGGATGCGGGAATACGGGGAACTTTCAATTATATCACGTATTTCGCTTTCGTCATCATCTATATCAATCGCTACCATATCCACCCTTGGGGTTATGATTTCGTAGGCACAGATATCGGGAAAATCGAGTGCGGATTGAAGCAGATCGCTGGTATCCTCATCGATGACGCCTTCATCTTCGACCGTATCTATTATTTCAGAGAGATCATCCTCAGTGACGGAATCATCTTCGGGCTTATCCCAATGCTTAGAGAAAATGCTTACTATCTTCATGACGAGCCATACAACTGGCGCAAATAGCGTATTTATTACTCTAAGCGGTGCAGCAACGGTCATCCCAAATCGCTCAGGATCTTTCTTAGCCACGATCTTGGGAGCCGTCTCACCAAAGATGAGTACAAAAATTGTAATAGAAATTGTAGATATAAACGCAGCCATATTCTCACTGACCAGACCCTTATCTGCGAGCAGAAGTATGAAAAGCTGTGTGCCAATGGTTGATGAGGTCAGATTGACGAGATTGTTTCCAATGAGGATGCTGCCAAGCACCATATCGTAATGGTCATAGATATAAAGCGCGTTTTTTGCCCTTTTGCTGCCGGTTTCATTCAATTTACGTTGCAATCGCATACGGTTTGCAGAGGCAAATGATATCTCGGAGCCAGAAAAAAATGCGGATAGTATGACAAGCAATATAAGACTGATAATGTATATGAGCGAAGTCATGCGCCTACCTCCGCAACGTATTCCGGATCGCTCTCATCGAATATTTCGCCGACAAGCTCTTCAAGTATATCCTCTATGGTTATGATTCCCATGATCTGGCCCTGCTCTGATACGAAAGCCATATGCATCTTGTTATGGCTCATCTCGTTCAAAAGTTCATCCACATGGGTCTCAGGGCGTATGAAAAGCGGAGTATCTATGAGGTCGATAAGCTCCATATCCTCGCCATCGCGCATATACGCACGGAGAAACTGGCGGATATTGAGCACGCCAACGATCCTTCCATTTGCATTGAGCATTGGGAAGCGAGAATGGTTGCTTGCCTTAACAAGCGAATAGATCTCATCAATTTCAAGAGTTGTGGATATGGTCTCGATTCTGTCCCAAGGGGTCAAAGCCTCTCCGGCCGTGGTTGCACCGAAGCGAAGGGCATGAACCATGAGTTCGGCAGTGGAATCCTCCGTCTCTTCATCCTCTTCACGTTCATCCTTGAATGATTCGATCATATCTTTCAGATCATCTTCGGTAACGGAGGGCTGTTCGCCTTTTTTTCCCATGAACATCCTTCCAAATCCTCTCCCGATCCACGTAAAGAAAGCGGATAGAGGGGTCAGTATCTTCATGAGAACATAGAGTGAACGGCCGATTCGGAGTGCCTGCTTTTCATTGCAAGCCTTGGCATGGCATTTGGGAAGCATCTCGGCAATAAGAAATACTACGATCGTGGTTATGATCGTCGAAATAACGAGCGCACTGTCAAGATAGCTGCTTGAAACAAAAAGTTGTCTGGTAAGCAACGTCACAATGGATGCGCATGCAATATGCATGATGTTGTTGCCGATAAGAATTGTTGTAAGTGCTTTTTCAAAATTATTCAGTATGTACATAACATACTGAGCGTTTTTATTTCCATCCTCGGCGTATGACTTCATACGTGTCCGGTTGACCGAAGCGAGCGCAATCTCTGCACCGGCAAAATAGGCACCGCCCATGATCAGCAGCACGATAAGGATGATATATATAGCAATATTGCTTGCGGAAACACCGCCGTTATTTTGGGCAGCGACTTCCTTTTGGATGAAAGCTAAGCATCGCCATATACTGCCATCGTCCATTAAAATTACCAACTCCTTTGTCTATACATGATTTTGTTTCATCAATTACGTTAGATTATATCACGGTCATGCGGAATTTGCAATAGTGGAGTGAACAACTGCAAACGATTTATAAAGCAAAAAAGAGAAGGGGATAAAACCCCCCTCCAAAGAGCATTATTTTGTCCGTTTCCTCAGAATATCGCCGGGCTTTACCGATTCGGAGCAGCCAATATAGAGAGATTCGCATGCATGTGGAGCGGAATCCATTTCATAACCAGCATCATTTTTTATAAAGCCAACGGTAAAGCTGCGCCCAACATCCTTAGGCGAAAGTATTATGAGCTCATCGCCTACGAAAAAGCGATTTCGTTGCTCGATGTGTGCAATACCTTGCTTAGGATCGTAATCAAGAACGACTGCGGATATCTGGTAATCCTGAATATAGCCGCCGGAATTTGTTGCCATAAGCTCCGAACCAAAACTGTCTTCGTAGTTTCCAAGCATGAATCCGGTCGTATAGGGACGGTGACTGACCTGGGCAAGCTCGTTTCGCACCGCAGCCATATCGCAGCCGTCCAAAGCCATGCGATAGGCATTTACAACTGTTGCAACATATAGTATTGATTTCATCCGGCCTTCGATCTTCAGGCTGATAATGCCGGAGTCTATGATTTCATCGAGATGCTCGACCATGCACATATCCCGGGAATTTAATATAAAGCTGCCTTCACGTTCGCTGATCAGAGTAAAATATTCTCCATTCGAGCCGCGCTCCCGGACTTCGTATGACCAGCGGCAGGGCTGTGCGCATTCTCCGCGATTGCAATCGCGCCCTGCAATATAATTGCTGAGCAGACACCGCCCGGAATAACTGACGCACATCGCTCCGTGAACGAAGGCTTCGAGTTCAAGCGTGTTCGGAAGTTTCGAGCGCATATTCTTTATCTGTGCAAGCGTCAGTTCTCGTGCAAGCACTATCCGCTCTATACCCTGCTCATGCCAAAAGAGCGCCGCTTCGGTGTTAAGCGTATTTGCCTGTGTGCTGAGATGCAGCGCAAGCTTTGGCGCGACCCGCTTAGAAATTCGAATGACGGATGGATCATTAATTATAAGTGCATCGACTCCTGCGGCATCCAGAGCTGCAATGACAGAGGGCAGGCCCTCGAGCTCTTCATCACGCATAAAAGCATTGACTGTGACATAGACCTTTACATTGCGCTCATGTGCATATTTGACAGCATATGCAATCTCATCAAGGGTAAAATTATCAGCCAGATTGCGAAGTGAAAATTCGGTCGTACCCAAATAGACAGCATCGGCACCAAAGTGAATTGCAGTCATCAGTCTTTCCATATTTCCGGCGGGAGCGAGCAGTTCTATTTTATTTATATTTTCCATGGATTATTCCTCCTTAACAGCCTGTGAAATACTCTGAACATAATGGTACATAGGCTTTAATGATAAAAATTCCAGCTTGAGCCTTTCAGAAATATCGGATGGAGCAAGCAAATCAGCTACCCCGGGATGCTGTTTTTCCCAAGCAAAGTTTTTGATATTCACATACGGCTGAATCTCCTTTGGGGCATCAGGAAAATGCTGCTTTTTGTATGATTCGGCAGCATAGGAATAACCTCTGCTTTCGAGATCGCGGGCAATAGCAAGGAAGCCGGCAGGATCGGCCAGCAGCTTTTGACGGTAGCTTATCATGAACTCAGCACTTGCACTATAAAAGCCGGCTCCGTAATCATAGCCGCTGGGCGTGATCTCAAACCAAAGCGTGCAGCCTTCGCTGATACGAGTGTTGGGATGGCGGAAGCCTATCCACATATGATTGCGGTAGGGTGATTTATCCCTGGTGAATCGCGTATCGCGGCGTATTCTTGATACGGTTGCATTCAGGCTCGTGTTGAAATTTGGATCAATGGAGAGTGCGGTTGGCATGAGCTCAACCGCAAGCAGCTTCATAGGCTGCTGCACGTATTTCTTATAGCGTTCTCGATTTGATTCAAACCATTCGATGTTATTATTGAAGCCTATTTCGAATAAAAATCGAAAGGTTTCAGGAGTAAATCCTTGAAAAACTATAGTATTCATATGGTTGGGAGTGACAGGGACATAGCCTGCCATGTTGAAGATTACCAGAGCGGGCTGTACTGAGCAACATTCTTATTATGCTCAGAAAGCGTTTTTGCGAAGATGAGCGCACCGGTATCCGGATCCATTAAACAGAAGAATAAATATTGTCCATCAATGAATGTATCATCGGGATAGAGTGCAGCGTTAATCGCATTGTCTCCGGGGTTGCTGATGGGGCCGATTGGCAATCCCTTATTGAGATGACTGTTGTATCCGGATGGCGTGTCCAACTGTTGCTGTGTTAGATGTACAGTCCCAGTCTTGAGAACGTATTCAAGAGTTGCATCGGATTCAAGAGTCAAATCCCTTTCCATGCGATTATGGAAGACGGCGGAGACTTTTGCGAAATCAAAGGGTTTGGCTTCCTTTTCAAGTATGGATGCAAAGGTTACGACTTCATAGAAGCTCAGACCGAGCTCGTCCGCACGCGCTGTATATATAGGCCCGAAAACCTGCTCAAACTTAGTCAGCATTTTATCAATGATAGTTTCTATTGAAGCATCCGCATATACCTCGTAGGTTGCCGGGAACAGGAATCCCTCAAGTGCGTATTTGCGCTCTCCGGTAGGATCTTCCGGTATTTCGTTGATGAAGGGATGATCCTTAGCGAAAGTCTCTCCGGTCACCAACAGCGATAGGAATGCATCTTGATTGGCTATGATTCCTTGCTCCACCAGCTTATCTGCCATCGCTTCAAGGGTGAGCCCTTCTGCAAGCTTAATCGTAATGGTTTCCTTGGGCGGATTGCCCTTGCAGATTATATCAACGATTTCAGGTATGCTCATGTTTTTAGAAAGCACATAGGTTCCGTTTTGCAGACGGTTAGCCTTTCCGATGAAGTCTACATATATCTTAAACACCGCTTTATGGGATATGAGACCCTCCTCACCTTCACCGCATGCTTCATAGAGTATCTTAGCGATCGTTGAAGCACCGCTGCCAGATGGAATTTCGACAACGACCGGCGTGGCATCATTAGGATCGACGGGCATAAAATAGTCATTTTGAATTTTATTGACTGCGATATGCAGGGAAATATAGACTATAAGTATGCATGCAGCAGCGATCAGGAATGGACGTATGTACTTATATATGCTGAAAAACTTATCGTATTTTCCGGCATTCTTCTTCCGGCGCTGCTCCTTTCTCTGCCAACGGTCATAAGCATCGGGCTTATGACCGTTGGGCTCGTCATCAAGACGAACCGGCTGTTGAGATCGTTTATTGTAATTATCTGCCATGGGAGTCTCCTTTCAGCATTCATGCTTCGAGCATTCCAAGGTCTATTCCAACCGCCTTTCCAAGTCTCGAATATACCTCGGTCAATAATCTATTGAGCCGATACTGCGCGAAGAGGTATGCGCTTGCATCGGGATTGAGCTGCAAAAGCTCTCCAAGCTTTTGCAGCTTAATGAGTTCCGCTTCATCAGCTCCGCCGCTTATGGAAGCGGCTTGCAGCTTATATTGCAGTTTTGCGTATTCATCGAGCAATGCCTTTGTACCTGCATCGGAATGGGCACGATTCCTTGCAGCTATGAATTCAAAATATTCATCGCTGCTTTGAAGAAGCTTGGCAAGCTCATCAGTTTTTTCAAACACACGATTCATCAGCAATCCACCTCAACTATGACGGGGAGGATTATGGGTGTGCGCCGCGTTTTAGTAAGCAGAAAATTCTTCATGCCGTTTTTCATGCCGTTTTTAAAATTATTCCAATCGTTTTTATTCTTTTTACTGAGATTGATGGCAAGATCGTAAGCGAACTGCTTCGCTTCGGTAAAAAGCGGATCGGAATCCTTGATATAGATGAAGCCCTTGGTAATGAGCTCAGGGGTGCCAAGAAGCTCCCCGGTGGAGCGTTGAACGGGGATGATAATGGAAACCAGACCATCCTGTGAGAGCAGACGGCGTTCCCTCAGTACGGTGGCACCTATATCACCCACCCCCAATCCATCGATGAGTATCGCACCGGATGCTACGCTGCCATTCAGCTTTGCGGAACGCTTGGTAAGTTCTAGCACATTGCCATTATCCATTATGAAGGTATTGTTTGCCGGAATGCCAACCTGCTGAGCAAGCTCGGCATGGTGATGCAAATGTCTCGCTTCCCCATGCACCGGAATGAAATACTTTGGTTTGAGAAGCCGGAACATCAGCTTTAGTTCCTCACGTCTCGCGTGGCCGGAAACATGAACATCGGCAAGCCTATCATATACAACATTGGCACCGCGCTGAAAGAGTTGATTTATAACTCTGCCAACGCTTTTCTCGTTGCCGGGGATAGCGGAGGCGGAGATAACGACGGTATCACCCTTGCCTATTATAAGCTTGTGATTAGCATTTGCCATGCGGAACAGACCGCTCATCGATTCGCCCTGGCTGCCCGTTGTAAGCACACAGATCTTATTATTCTCATAATTTTTAAGCTTTTCGAGAGCAACCACCGAACCATCCGGGATATGCAGATAGCCCAGTTCTTGAGCTATTTTTGCTATCATGACCATGGAACGTCCCTGAAAGCATACGATTCTGCCATGGGCAAGTGCAATATCCACTACTTGTTGTATTCTATAGACGTTTGAGGCAAAGGAAGCAACTATGATTCGGCCATTAGCTTCATGGAACACCTTTTCAAAAGTCTTTCCAAGCTCTGCTTCCGATGGAGTGACTCCAGAGGATTCTGCGTTTGTGCTGTCCATGAGCAGAGCAAGTACCCCCTTGCTTCCATAGCGAGCAAAGCTGTTGATATCTATGGGTTCATTATCGATCGGGGTATAATCTACCTTAAAATCTCCGGTATGGATGATTACTCCTACAGGCGTAGTTATTGCCAGCGCGACTGCGCCCGCGATTGAATGGCTGACTTTTATAAATTCAATCTTAAAGCAATTTATAGCAACCGTAGCTCCTGCGGCTATACACTGCAGATTAGCGTTATCGATATGATGCTCATGCAGCTTATGATCGATTAGAGCCAGTGTAAATTTTGTGCCATATACAGGAACTTTAAATTTATCAAGCGCAAAGGGCATTGCGCCTATATGATCCTCATGTCCGTGGGTTATTATAAAGGCACGAAGCTTGGATTCGTTGAGCTCAAGATACGACATATCCGGTATGACCATATCTATGCCAAGCATCTCCTCATCCGGGAAAGCCAGCCCGCAGTCGATTACTATCATATCATCACCGTATTCGATTACGGTCATATTTTTTCCTATTTCTCCGAGTCCGCCAAGGGGAATTATCCTCAGCTTCGGAGCGTTTCCTTTTGTCAAAATGATTTCTCCTTTTAAATTTATATGATTATTCTGCCGATTCCTCGGACTTGTTTCAAATAAAGAAGAGGGGAAGCACTGAATGCTCTATTCTAATGGACAGGATTTAGTCGCTGAGTTCTTCGAGCTTCTCAACTGCTTCCTCCCATTTGCGATAAAGGTCATCCATTGCTTTGCGAATAGCATTCGCCTTTTCAGATAATTCAGCCGCTTTTTTATAATCAGAAGCGATGTGTGGCAATACCAATTCGCTTTCAACCTTCGAAAGTTCTTCTTCGGATTTGGAAATTGCAGCCTCGCAGCGGGAGACTTCACCTTTAGCGCGATTGATGGCACTTTGCTGAGCCTTTTTTTCGCGGTATTCTGCCGCATTGCGCGATTCGGGGCGTTTATGATTCCCATCTTCGCTGCGCTGATCTGCAAGCGCAGCTAGGTAATCATCATAGCCGCCGATGTATTCGGTAAGGCCATCCTCGGTCATATGAAGAATCCTGTCCGCCAATCTGTTTACGAGAAAACGGTCATGGGTAACGATGAGCATCGTGCCATCATATTCCTCCAAAGCGGATTCGAGCGCTTCGCGGGAAGCAATATCGAGATGGTTTGTCGGCTCATCCATGAGCAGCAGATTACTGCCGGTCAGCATAAGCTTCAGAAGCTGCACCCTAGCCAGCTCCCCTCCGGAAAGCTGGGAGATAGGTTTATCGACATCATCCCCGCGAAAGAGAAAAGCGGCAAGTGCATTGCACATATCCTTGCGTGAGATTGTCGTGTAGTATCGATCCCAAACCTCATTAAGTACTGTGTTTGCGGGATCAAGGGAAGCCATTGTTTGCTCATAGTAAGAGGCTTCAACGTGCGAACCGAGATAATAGCTGCCTTCGCTAGGGCGCATTTTACCGGCCAGTATATTGAGCAGGGTGGTTTTTCCGCACCCGTTATCGCCCAAAAGAAAGACCTTCTCACCTTTTTTTATCAGCATATTCACATCATGAAAGACGGATTTGCCTGGAAATGCTTTGCCAAGCTTCCTTGCTACGAGCACATCGTTTCCGCCAGCTTCCTTGGCATGAAAGGTAAAGCGAATAGAAGATGAATCGCGTTCGGGCTCTACGAGCGTTGCTTTTAACCTGTCCACTTGCTTCTGTTTTGATGCAGCGGTGATAAAATTTCTTTCCTGTCCCCAACGCTTCTGCTGTTCAATTATGCCTTCAATACGTTTGATCTCACGCTGAGTGCGCTGGTGATGGCGAAGTTCAAGTTCGCGGGCAGTACTCCTAAGCTCAATATGGCGGGAGTAATTGCCCTTAGAGGCGAATAGTTTTTTATCTTTAAGTTCTATCGTTTTATTTGTCACGCGATCGAGAAAATAACGATCGTGTGAGATAACGATGAAAGCTCCCCTATAGCTGGAGAGAAAGTTCTCGAGCCATTCAATAGCTTTAATATCAAGATGATTGGTTGGCTCGTCGAGGAGGAGCAGATTTGCATTTGAAAGCAGGAGCTTAGCAAGTTGTGCCTTGTTGCGCTGCCCTCCGCTGAATGTATTGACGCTCCTTGTCAGCTCGTCTTCGTTGAAGCCGAGCCCAATAAGTGTTGAGCGGGTTCTCGCACGGTATGTAGCTCCATTGAGATCATCATAACGTGTATTCAGGCGATGTTGGCGCTCGATAAGCCTGCTGCGGCGAGCTTCATCAGGCTTGCCTGAAAGCTCATGATTTATGGCATCTAGCTCTGCTTCAATATTAATAAGCTCATTGAATACCTCAAGCACATAGTCGTAAAGGGTACATTCAGCATTGGTGACATTTTGTGACATGCTGCCTATACGCGTATCCGAGCCAAAATGTATATCTCCGCTGTCATAGACCTCTTCGCCAAGCAGTATACGAAAAAGCGTAGACTTACCACATCCATTTACTCCTACAAAGCCAATATGATCATCCGTATCGACTTCAAAGCTTATGTTTGAAAACAATATACGAGTTATATAAGATTTAGTCAGATTTCTGACTGCCAGTATAGCCATAGTATTCCTCTTAACTATCGATAACAGGGCTTATGCCTGCCCGGCATCACGGAGGGCTTCATATTTTTAATTATAATGAGAGCACCGTTATCTTTATCCCCTGATTTAATGCGAAGCCAAGGGTTTGCGCTGTGCCGCCCGAAGGGATTCCGTCATAGCACGCAATGAGCTCCGCAGCATTATCAACCAATATATGATTGCGAATCCTCATGCAGCCATCGACATAGTGATCGCCGATGACTATGGAATAATCAGCGTTTTTATGAAAATAGAGACGATGGGAAGTATTGATCCCATCCGGAAAGATGCAAACGAGCCTGATATCCGGGCACTCTTTACGCAGCTTTATTACGAGCTGTGCGGCGTAGCTATCCACCCCATTCGCCATTCCGCTCAGAAAATAACGTTTACCCTCGGAATAGCGCAACAATATTTCGCTGCGCAGACGCTTAAGAAAATCTATGCAGCGAGGATCGCGATCTGTCCGCCATGGCAGCTTTGATGCTCTGCGACCGGTGAATGCAACGGATAGCTCACGCGGGATATCAAGTTCGTTTGCTTTGATAAGCATTTATCACAATCCCTGTGTCGTAAAACGATCCCAATCACGATGCATATAGCGCGTAATAGGCATATAATCGCCGATAAAGGCTTTATCAAGCTTATTAGTTTCAGCGTAGCGCCTGAATTCATCCAGTGTTGGTTCAGTGCTGACCGTATTCCGAACGGGAAGCCCAGTCGCTTCGGATACTTTCTTTACGAGCTCATATCCATCGGCAAGCTCATTTACGCTCGTTTCCTGAGAAAGATTGGTATTATTCACAAGGTTATCGATCTCCATGCGAGCTGCCAACCGAACATCGGAGATCATTTCAAGATTGCCCTCCAGATCCATGGAGAATGGTCTTCGTGCATTTATAACGAAGGTAACTTCAAGCTTTTCCTTTGGTATCTTGCTGAAGAAACGATAATATTGCCCGAGTGCTATAGCCCCGGCAGCATCTCCCCCAACATCGAAGATGACAAGGTCGCTGTCATCATTGAAAGCAGAATAGATCTCGGCAGGCAGTGCCGGGATCTCTACTCCTGAGGTAACGAATGATGGATTGAGCAGACGGATGCCCGCCTCGTGGAGCTCTTTATGCCTTTCAGCAGTGCGGAAGTAAGGATTGACTATATCAAGATCGACCATTGTGACCTTTTTCCCGGTTTTCGCTTCATTGAAAGCTATATTAAGTGCAATTTCGGTCTTACCCGAACCGAAATGCCCGATGATAACGTGATATTGCTTCATGATTTCACCTTAGACTAAAATAATAGATATATAGCGGCCTTTATCACAAAGGTTTATACGCAGAAATAATCATCTCTGCGGCTCGCATTCCGTCCACTGCGGCACTGACTATTCCGCCGGCATAGCCGGCACCTTCTCCCACAGGATAGAGTCCGGACAGCCTGGATGCCTCTCCGGTTTCCGTGCGTTGAATCCGGACCGGAGAGCTGGAACGGCTCTCGACCGCAGTCAGAACGGCATCATACATATCAAAGCCCCGTATCATGCGGGAAAATGCACGAATACCATCTTCAATTCCCTTGCCTATTACACTTGGGAAGCAGCGGCGCACATCCGCAGGAACAACATTAGGCCGATAGCTGGGCGTGACTCCGCCAAAACCCGTAGGCCGTGTATGCGTCATAAAATCACCGACCCTCATGGCAGGTGCGGAATAATCACCGCCCCCGATCTTGAATGCCGCATTTTCTATCTTCTCTTGAAAACGAAGGCCTGCCATGGGATCTGACCCGAAATCGCTCGGATTTACCTGAACTATTATTGCAGAATTTGCATTTCGTCCGTTGCGCGCATGATAACTCATACCGTTGGTCACAACCTGGTTTTCTCCGGAGGATGAGGCAACAACAACACCGCCGGGACACATGCAGAATGTATAGACTCCGCGATTGCCGCTCTTGCCGGTCAAGCGGTATTCGGCTGCTCCCAGGCGCGGATGGCCTGCATAGCTGCCATATTGCGAACGGTTTATGAATTCCTGCGGATGCTCGATGCGCACGCCAACTGCAAAGGGCTTCTGGACGAGTTCCATGCCTTTGTCATTAAGCATTGCGTAGGTATCTCTCGCTCCCTGTCCTATGGCGAGAATAACGGCACAGCAGGGAAGCTTTTCCGTTCCGTTTATCGTGACAGAGCTTATCCTTCCATCTTCTGATGTAAAATCGGTCATGCAGGCACCAAATCTAACATCGACTTTCAGCTCTTGTAGCTTTTTGCGCATATTATGAATGACTCGTGTGAGTACATCCGTCCCGATATGGGGTTTTGCCTCGATGGCAATGCTCTTGTCCGCCCCAAATTCTATGAGGGTATTGATGACATCCTCTGCACGCGGATCCTTGATGCGTGTGGTCAGCTTTCCATCGGAGAAGGTACCTGCGCCGCCCTCGCCGAACATGATATTGCTGTTGACGTTGAGTGCGCCGGTATCAAAGAATGTATTTACATCGCGTGTTCTTTCATCAATGGGCTTTCCGCGTTCGATAACGGTGACGCTATAGCCGTATTTTGCAAGCTCGTATGCTGCAAATAGACCACCCGGACCAAGACCGACGACGATCACAGGTGCGGATTGGGGTATATTGCCCAGCTTTAGTTCACGGGGTTTGGATATCGGGGGCTTGCCGATATTGCGGAGTCCGAGTTCGGCAATGCGCCTGGCATCGCGATCTGAAACATCAAAGGTAACGTTATAGATGAAGCGGATGTCCCCTTTGTCCCGGGCATCGAGCGAACGCCGGACGATACGCATATCGCCGATATCATCGGCACGCAGTCCAGTATCGCTTGATATGAGAAGCTTTAGCGCAGATTCCGGCGCATTGAAAGGGAGACTGAGATTGGTTGCAAGAAGTCGCATTATTATTAATGATTTCCTTTCAGGAATGGGTTTATTCGGCTGTCTGTCATTTGACCGTGACGGTGCAGGCAACGTTGGAGATCTCGCATTCTATATCATCGAGATAGCCTGGTTTATCGATGAGCTCCAATTCAGGAATCAATGTGTGAACGCCCGCACCAAGCCCCTGCATATTGACCGTAAGTGAGATATTCCATGTGTAGAGGCTGCGGATGAGGCTGGCCTTACCGTGTATGGTGATCGTGGCGGTCATAGGCTCGTAGCTATAATTATAGCTTTTCAGATCTTCATTGATGAAATTAACCGGCCTATTCTCGAATGTAATCGTCTCTGTGCGTTCACGTATTTCGATGGTGACGGTAAAGGTATCGATGCCATTGACGAGCACAGCATCTTCGGGAAGCCCGATAAGCTTGACCTCTCTTTCTATGGTTCCCTCGGCTGCTATACCGCTGATATCGATGCTTTCAAGAGCGATAAGACCATCGAGCTGATCGAGCAGCGCTGCATTGGCGGCAATGGAAACGGAGGAGGGGAAGATGGTCGTCTGACTTATTTCATAAATATCTTTCATCTCGTTGCTGCCTGTGATTTTGACATCAAGAGGAATATCTACCTTTGGGAGCACATCCATTCGGACTGTGACGGATGGGATACTGCCGACAACGCTGGAGGCGGAGACTATATGGTCATCCCTATCATAGAGATCGAGAGTGAAAGAATCGTTTATGGATTCTGTTCTGTCGGAAAGATCGACTATGCAGGCTGCTTTGCCGATATTTGCGATTTCGCTTTCTGCACCACGCAGAGAAATGCTATTGGTCAAAAGCTGCAATTCTCCTCGCCAATAGCCATCCGGCAGTTCTCCGATAACTGAAGCGGAGACTGGGATTGTGCGCTCAACGAGGTTATCCACTGTAATGATCACATTTTCAATGGAGATACGATCGATTTCACCTATACTTGTCGTGACATTGACGGGCAGGGAATGCTCTCCGATACTATGGACGCTATTCAGGCTTATTGTTGCCTTGACGATATCCGCCTCACGCCCTTTGAATCGCGGAAGATCATTCAGCGAGGTTTTGACGGTCACTGAAATCGTCGGCATGATATCATCGATATTGCCGAGGATCGTCAGATTGCGTGAATAGAGATCCGATTCGCTTCCTGCTTCAAATGTTACGGGAATATTTTCAATACGAATGCTGCGTTCCGGGTTTTCGCTCATCAGCACATAGCCCCAAAGGGTGGTTGAAATGAGCAGCGAAAGTATCAGATAGCCGAGCTTATGCACCCACGGGCGGCGATGCCACGGAAGCTTATTACTCTTTTCGCTCGTACTGGCAGATTCGGATTTTTGAGAGGCATCCTGCCCATTAGTGGGCATTTTCTTACGGGACTTGCCCCAGAGTTCATTTATTTTCATCGTCTTTACTCATCCTCTTTGTCAAAAATGAAAAGGGCTTATCATCCGCAGGAATGGCGAAAATGCTTTCGAGCAGCTCTGTCAGCGCAATTCTATCAACATAGCGAACGAGCTTGCCATTTTCTGCATAGGATATGACTCCGGTCTCTTCCGATACTACAAGGGTCAGGCTGTCCGAGGCCTGCGAAACGCCGAGCGCAGCCCGATGCCTTGTTCCGAGTTCCCTTGAGATATTGGCATCATCGAAGAGCGGGAGCACACATGCGGCATAATAGATCCTGCTGTCGCGCACGATGACTGCGCCATCATGCAGGGGGGTATTGGGCTCGAAAATATTCTGAATGAGTGCGCTTGTGATCTGCGCATCAACAAGAGTACCGGTTGGGAGATATTCATCCAGCTTGGTTTCACGCTCGATCACGATCAATGCGCCGACCCTGCGCTTGGATAATTCGATGAGCGCATTGACTATTTCCTTAACGACCCCGCTATTATCCTCCTTATCCCTGATGGAGAAATTGAATTTGAATCTGCCGATATGCGCAAGCCCTCGCCTCAGCTCCGGTTGGAATACGACTGCTACCACCACGATACCGGAGACGAGAAGCGTATTCAGCAGATAGTTTATCGTATAAAGATTGAAAATGGTGCTCAGCAGCATGACGAGCAGCAGCACTCCAAGCCCCTTCAAAAGCTGGTATGCCCGAGTATTTACAGACCATTCGATAATTTTATATACGAGCATCGTTATAATGATGATATCGAGCAAATCCTGAAAGCGGATTTCCTTGAACCCGCTTAGTATGGCATTGATTATATCGTCAAAAGGCATTCAAACACCTCCAATGATAAACGGAATAGCGAAAATGTAAAAGTTTATCGAGCAACAAATTCGCTCCTATATCATAACACAGATTCGTGGAAAATTGTACATCGAATTTGTCACAAATGTTAAATCGGGAAACAATGATGCAAATATATTTAAAATGATCAGCACCCCTGCAATTTTGGCATAAATAATGTGGTATGCCGTGCGAATCGATTCATGGAGACGGAGTAGGACTGCATTAGTACAAATATTTGTACGCCATATATGAGCATGAATGTCGCTTTGCAAGCCGGCGGAGGCTTGTTGA
This sequence comes from Christensenellaceae bacterium Phil7, assembly GCA_001940845.1. Taxonomy (GTDB): domain Bacteria; phylum Bacillota; class Clostridia; order Christensenellales; family CAG-138; genus PeH17. Next base: position 2,747 of record MSGV01000038.1, on the reverse strand, counting down.
GCTGGTGAAAATATGTGGATATTGGCTTTAAAATAGTTCACATAATTGCAAAGCTGCAAAGACATATATGAAGATCAAAAATTCGGGCTTCTACCAACATAATTAAAATATACTTTTGGGCAAGCGTTCAAAGCGTTGACAAAATTTGGACGCATTGATACAATTATGGTAGTGGAGTATCTTAAATAATATTAGAGAATGCTCTTCGTCAAATCGTTGCTCGGGCTCGATAGGCAGCCTGAATTTATGTACTTGTGGTCAGTTGACATATGCTTATATGTCCGTCAAAGCGGAGGTGGTTTGAAATTCACATGTTTTAACCCGCCGCATCCATGCGGCAAATTCCATCGGAGCTCATCCCTGTATGGGAATGATGGGATAACTCTATCATTCGGGCTTTCTGCTTGCAGAAGGAATCCGGATGTCGTGAAAACCATATCAATAAGAAAGGCAGGTTTAATTTTATGAATTCTAAAAAGCTTTTGGCCATTGTCATGGCAGCGCTGATGTTTACATTGGCATTGGTGCCAACGATGGTGGGGGCAACAACAACTTATCCCGAGCGGGTGATCAAGCTGCTCATCGTTTATGAGGATAGCTATCGGTATTTTGCGGGGGATGCAGGTATTGGAGATTTCCCCGAGCGCATGAGGCAGATGGTGAAGCTGGCGGAGATCCCGTTTAAGGAACGCTGGAATATCACATTCGATGTCACCGTCAAAAATTATGAGGAGATTATGGGTGTGCCATATACCTATTATGGATGCGACGGACTGTGGAAATGGAGCCAGGAAGACCCAACAAAGAGGGAATGGATAGAAGATGGGCAGTGCAGCTGTGTTTCCGATGAGGAATGCTTCAACCTGACATCACCCGGTCATCATAATTGCGCAACAAGATATCTTAATGCGCTCCGCAACTTCGTACAATATCAGGATACCTATGATGCTGTTGCCTGCTATGTAGGGCATTCATTATGCTACTATAATTATAGAGAACAGGAACATAGTTATTGTGCGGGAATGTCAACCGGAGTTTCCTATGTCCCTGCTTATGTCGCTGTTGGAATCTACGATATTGTGAAATCTGAATCCCAAAGATTCTCCAACCTCTTATCCAACCGCGGATTGTTATGGCATGAGTTTTCGCATAATTTTGGTCTTCCGGATGGAAATGAGGATTTTACCGATCCTAACAACTGTACGGAGAATTTCCCCTGCACGATGTCCGGCGGCTATGGGGGCGTTGTCTATGCAAAATCGATATGGTGCCCGAACTGCGAAGCAAGGTTCCAGTATCAGGCTATTGGAAGCCTTGTGGGAGGTGATAATTGATGAAGAAGTTCTTTAAAATAGCTGCGACGGTGGTCGCATTCGCATTCATTATCGCATTTTTTGGTGCGGTCGTCTTCAAGTATGTGCATGATGTCAGCAATGTTGGGCGCATCAATGCTCAAACTGAGCAGGAGAAAGACAAAGCCGGTGAAGAGCTTGCTTTGATGGAGGAGCAGGAGACCCTGATATTCTATGATATGGAGAGTTATTTCGAATATCTCAGGGAACAGGGTGCGGCGGAAGCCGGTCAGTACGCATTGGATGAGATTGGTTCTGCTCATACGAATGAGCTGAACTATCTTGCTCCGGTTGACTTGCCAAGCGATGCAACGCTATCGAGCATAAGGGTTGATGGGGAAGGAACGATCTTTACCTATAGTCTGGCCAGGGAGTTTCCTACCATAAATTTCAGCACCGATGATGACGTCATTATCGAGATGGCGAATAGCATTATCGTCAAAATCTATTCGTTCCCGGATTTTGTATCAGACCATAGGGAATATGCCAGAAACCTTGCAGCAAATCTAGGGGCTACATCGCTAACAACGACAGAAAATAGCGATGTCTATAGTGGCTGGGTATATGCAGATGTGCTGAATACGGATATCAATGCTATGCAAAGGATAAAGATAGGAAGCCAGGAAATTGCATTTTTGCCGGCGGTCAATGGAAAATACAATACCCAATATGGTGTTGTGAAGTATACCTATTATCCGCTCAGCTTGACGGAGGATGAGGTTGAGAATCTGGTTTCATATACGGTAGAGCCGGAGTGAGGAGGATCTGATTATGAAAAAGATATTTAGATGTACGATCGCCCTCATTCTGAGCCTCGTTTTCATTGGTAGCAGTCCGGCATACGCAGCAGGCAGAGTTGAGCTAGGCGAATGGAACTGCAACCCGATCGACTATCAAAAGTTCATGGCGTTCCTGGAGCAGGAGAGTGCAATTCCCGGCTATACGAATGAACAGGCGATAAAAAAGACGTTGACGGATTTTCTTGAAAATCCAGGCGTAGATTATCTCTGGATAGATTGTCCGAGTTATTTCGGAGGCATAGATGCACCAATTTGGGGCTTGAAACGCTATGAGGATGGTCTGTATGGAATGGACTCTGTCGATTTTTCCTTTAAGGCAATGATATGGCCAAATGGAGGATTAAAATCCCCCATAATGAGGTATTTTCATCCCCCAGTGGCAGGAGATTTCGATATCTCGGAGACTAAAACTCGTCTTGTAGATTCTACTGCAAAGCACACATCACAGATAACCTCGGCAAACGTGTCTGCATGCCATAATCTGGAAAAGTTCAGATTTTTCTATCAGGATGAGTTCCGCTCTTTTATCGCATATGATTGCCCGAAACTTGAGGTCAATATTCAGGAATGCAATCTGCGGGAAGCGGTTGTCCAG
>MSGV01000037.1 GCA_001940845.1 Christensenellaceae bacterium Phil7 | reverse complement strand
CTACCTGCAAAGCAGATACTACGATCCCAATACCTGCCGCTTTGTCTCGGCGGATGTCATGCTCTCTACCGGGCAGGGTGTTCTTGGACATAACTCGTTCGCATATTGCCTGAATAACCCGGTGAATATGGAGGATTCAGAAGGATATGCAGCAGCAAATATTGTTGGTGGCATAATTGGTGGGGTACTAGGCGCATTGCTTGGATATATAGTTGCAGATGCACTTGGCTTAAAGGGTTGGAAACGCTGGGCACTGATCGGAGCAGTGACGATCGCCGGAGCAGCATTAGGAGCTATTCTCGGCCCATACATTGCAAAAGCATCAAAACGTATTATAAACGTAATAAATTCTGGTATAAGAAAGGCATCTGGTGCTGCTTTTAAGGCTGCAAGTAAGGTGAAAAAATTTACAGTTTCATTAAAACACTTGTCTGATGCAGGAGGGCGTTATGCAAAGTTTGCAACGACAAAGCAGTCTCAAGTACAATCTTGGGTTTCACAAGCGCTTAAATCTAAAAATGCTGTTTTTCATCCAAATGGTTCTAATTCATATTACATTATTGCAGATATGGGCAAAGCAATTGGGACTAAAGGGGAACGATTTATTAAAGTCATTTTTGATACCGCTGGGAAAATATGGTCTGCATATCCAGTAAAATAGGAGGATTTTGTATGATCGAGTTTAAGACTATTGCTACTCAAAGAAAATTAAAGAGGATTCCTAAAGAATATCCTAGGCTGATTGAATATGAGGCGGAATTTGAGATCATAGTCAATGGAGAAATATTTTTTTACGAGCCCAATTTTCCAATATTTGAGTTTTTGCATGCCGTAAACGAATGGAAAAAACAGGGTGTTGGCTCTTTTGAATATGTTAGTATTGAGACTGAAGATAATCCTTTAATCAGTTTTATATGCGAAGAAGATATGTGGATAATTTGTTCGCCATGGCAGCTTTTTGAATGTAAAACAAAATTTACAAGGGAACAGCTTGTAATCGCATTGAATGTCCTCGAGAAAACGATAAGTGGCTAAGCCTGGTATACACTGCAAATATTGTGTTTGACATTTTAAACACTGCACGGCGAAAAGGCTCTTGCTGTCTTAAGGGTTTCAGGAGCACTCCGGACAAGTGCTTAGGATATCTGCTTGGCAAAGTAGGATTTTCGGCTACGTTTAGTGAGCAAGACAGAGCGGCTGGGCTAGTGCATAGCACCGTTGATGTTGGCAATGACACTACGAGATATTCAGTAGGAACAAATCTTTTTGGATGGTTCGGAAGAGAGATTGGCGTAAGCGATGAATTGAATGTTTTTTCTAGCTTACAATTTACGCCGTTGCTTCATGCTGAGACATCTTTTGGATTGGATGGGATAGGTGTAGTAATTGGACTGGATATTAACGAAATGGAGTATGACATTGAAATCAAAATTGGATGGGGAAGTATTGCACTAGTTGCCGCATATTTACTCTTTCCAATTGAAAATCTAGCTGGAGATTTGGGCTTAGATCCTACATAATGGAAGTAAAAATATGAGAAAAATAAAGTTTACAACTATTATTCTGGTGATTTCTGTTTTTTTCTTAATAGGAACAGTTGGAAATATGTTGAACATGATTCAAGCGTATCATCAGACAGAGAATAACACAACACTTTATTCGGCAACGATATCTAAAGTAGAAATTAACAATGAAATGATGAATGTTAAAATATGGGTGAATGAATATGACTACTACCTGACAATCCCGAGGTTCATTAGCGAGGAAATTATTGATGAAGCGTGGAATCTGCAAATTGGTCAAAAGATATTTTTTAGAATTGAAAATTTCAAAGTCGATGCAATAAACAGTACAGAGCTTATCAATATTGTTTCGTTAAAAACGGAGAATGAAGACATATTCACTTTGGATGAATACAACAAAATCTTTAAACATGAATCGATTCCGACTCAAATTGCAGCGACAATAGTTGCTTTGCTGTCTATGGTTTCAATCGGTTATTGCATTGTTTCAAACAAGAAAAATGCTGCGAAAAGCAAATAATCGTTTGCTTTCGGGCTAAACAAGAGGTTTAATGCCTGCAGCCGTTTGAAGGTGGAGTTGTATGATGAGAACGGACTGCGCACTCAAAAGACGGTCAATGGAGTAACCACAAATTACTACTATAACGG
>MSGV01000036.1 GCA_001940845.1 Christensenellaceae bacterium Phil7 | reverse complement strand
GTCCTGTTGGGCGGCGTAATTCTCAAAATAAAAATTTTTTGGATAAAAACCTCTTGCTTGCTGCGCTAAAACCATTGATATGACTGGGTTTTTCCAGATCCTATAATTACACTCCGACCAGTGCGAGTGTTCTTATAGCATTTGAGAGGCTATTAAGGACACTCGCTTTTTTATACCGCACCTTCGTCACTTGCGGCATAGCTGACGTAAACACCGCGCCTTGTGTTTACCGTAACATCGGGAATTGGCAGCGACAGAACGTTGCCGTCATTTTAAGCTGCGTGGCGATTTGCTCCGTTCCAACCCCTTCTAATGTCATGCCGTAAATCCTGCGGATCACTCGAGTTGCTTCCTCATCCACGACCCAATGCTTCGGATCCTCCGGGTCTTTGATATACCCATATGGAGGCTGCCCCATGGGTTCACAGGCATTGCCCTTGATCTTATTGCTGATCCGACGTTTCGCTGATATCCCGTGAAGTCTGGCTCTGAGCTTTGCGCTTGGCGTAAGAGCGGCAGATTCGCCGGTTTGGGCTGCAAAGAGCAGCGACTCATCGTGTTCCGTAATTCCCCGATACACTTTGCAGAGAATCGGAAGGTCGGCATTGCGGTTTAGCTTCTTTCGTGCCGCAATGGTATGCTGACCGTCAAAAACATAGTAGCGGCCATCGCGTTGACTCGCCTTTGGTTCGTTGGCAATGCACTCATCAAACCCTGCCGCAATCTTAGCCACACGGTCCGTGTTCAGCCTGCGTTTGTACGCATCGGGTATGACGATATCCCGGCTGTTGATTTCCACCATCTCATACATAGATGTTGGCCTGGCGTTCAAAACATTGGCTTTCATGGTTGTCCTCCTTCTATTTCTGAAATAAATTGTTTGGGTTCCTGCATGATCTCGATGCCCCTGTCCTTGTAAGCCTTCTCTTTAAGCAGATTGGGATAATCTCCAAAAAACATATTGCAGACGCGGATCATCGTCTTGACCGCCGCCTGCATGGATGCGAGTATGGATTCCTCGCCAACGGGATTCTTTGGTGCTTTCATGTCCTCGTAGATTTGGTCGATCTCCACGTACTCCTTGTTTCTGCGTTTAAGAAGCTGCGCTGTTGTTGGTTTGGGTTCGCGGAGCTTTTCAGCTCTTTCGCGACGTTCCTCCGGAGCAGCGCGGGCAATTGCTGCAACTTCGGTTTCACGGGGTTTATATCTGCCGAGCAGCAGGTCTTTCTTAATGCTCGGAAGAACCTCCTCGGCAGCATCTATTCCCTTGGCGTAATATTCGGCGCGATGAACATATCCTTCGCTGGTATTTGTATCTTCGGCGATCTTTTCGCGTATTGTCCTTGGTACATGATCAATTTGGTCAGGTACCAACTCCGTATGCTGGTTACCCCTGAACCCGTCGGATGCACCGTTGGCACATTTTTCTGCTGCATATCGCTGCCCGATTAGATACTTCTTCTGCTGTGGCGTAAGATTACGGCGGCCGAGCTGATTTTTGCATATCCTCGACAGTGCTTCATATCGGCTGTCAAATTGCTTCTTATGAGCAGCGCTGCGCCCATTTGGTCTATCAGCGTTTCTTCAAAGCTGAATAAACCCGAAAAATCTTCGAGGGAATAGACGCGTTCACGATCAAACTCCCTATGGAAGCTTGCATACTGGACGGTTCTATCCATAACATAATGCGCACTTTCATGGCTGATGGTGAAGCGCCGCCTGCCGCTCTCGTGTTTCTGGCGCAGGCAGTTCTCGATCACTATCGTCTCTTTTGCGAAAACACGTTCAGTGGGCTTCCCGTTTTCAACAATGTGCAGCGGAGTGAACCCATCGGCAATGAATCCGATTTTGGCCATGTAATGTTCGGCAAACGAACAATACAGCAGCGGCAGTTTGAGATAGTTTCTGACGAGCCCCTCAATGTCCACGCGGCGGGCCCGCTCTGCGTTAGGTCCGAGATATTGGCGAATCAAACCTTCGCCCAATTCGTCGATCTCGTCATATGTGAAAAAACTCATTGCTTACAACACCTCCTTTGCACGATACCAATGAACCACATTAGCATGCTTGATTATAATACTGCCGACTATTATCAGGCGGCGAGTCAACGGATTTCATTGTGAGAGGCAAGGAAAGCAAAAGGCTGCTCTGTCACCTCCCTTTTCGGATCGATGCGCCGCTGTATTTGGAACACAACAGCTTCGACTGTACTGTTTGATTTCATATTGATGTTCTCTAAATCGCTTTGATAATATGAGTCGCTACTCCCTGTATTCTCAGGTCAGAAACATAGATATCTTCCATCTCCCTGTTTTCAGGATGCAGGTAGTAGCTTTGCTTTGTTTCATCGAAGCAGAGCCGCTTCAATGTGTTCTTATCCTCGTTCGTAAGCGCAACGACGATATCTCCCACATCAGCGGTTTGCTGTTCGCGGATAATGACCAGGTCTCCGTCGTTGATCTGTGCATCTATCATCGATGAACCGGACGCGCGCAGCGCATAAAACTTACCATTTCCAAAACAGTCAACTGGAAGCGGCAGATATGCTTCTACCTGCGCTTCACATTCCTCCGGCGTACCGCATGGTATAGAGCCGACAACAGCCGCATAGTTGACCGGGCAGGTCAGTTTGTCGATTCTATCCGTGGACAGCTTTCCATTTTCATATGAGAGCATTCCGTGTGCATCCATAGCCACAAGATGCCTGTGGACCGACGATGCGGCGATGCTCACAGCTCCCGCGATATCTCGCACTGTGGGCAGCTCAGAATAGCGGTCAAAATATCCCTCAATATAGTCTTTGATTCGCTGCATAAGCTCGGGGCTTTTGCTTCGCGTGGCATTTCCTCCTATCCAGAACATTCGTTCCAGATAACTCTGTTATACACATTTCTTTGTCAGATGCAATAGCTAAATCACAAACCATAGGGTATATTTGGGTAAAGTATTTATAATTCGGCATTCTATATATTACCCATTGCTTAGTTCTTTTAGTTGTCATGCGACAATACAACCAGGATTAAAACTATAATATTAATATATGTACATGTTTAATGCGCTAAATACATGGGTATGTGCCGCTTATCGGCTTTGCTTGTTCTATGCAATGATTCTGTGTGGAGGGTAGTAGAGATACTGTTATGAGTCGGATTTCAATGCTTCATGCATTTTCATCACGGCATCCCTTTTTTTCGGGACTAAGCTCTCTCCAATCGGAGATCAACTTCCTTTCCTCAAGAGTAAGCTCTTTGGTGCGCAGATCATCATCAAAAAACTCAGCAACAGTAATGCCGAAGGCGGCACAACACCGCTCTATGGTACTTACCGTTGGATTGTTGCCACGCTTCATCATGCTTGAAATCGTGGATTATGGAAGGTCTGCCTGCTTTGCGAACTGGTATTTTGACCACCCGCGCTCATCGCGCAGAGCGGATATACGGGCTATCAAATCCATTTCGTTCACCACCTCGCTACGCTATAATTTTATACAGAAAGTGCGCAGCAGCGTTAGAACGAATGGGCTGTATAGGTTTATCGTGCATTTGCGACTATCAAGTATAGAGCGTAACGATGTAGAACGAAGGACAATCAATTTATCGTTTAAGCGGGTGCAGAAGAACACAGCTCGCCCGTTACAGAAAAAAACGCTCGCCAGACCCATAAGTGGTATGGCGAGCATTTCGTTTGATTGGTTAGGGCTTTACCTGCTTTACGTGCTTGAGCATCGCGTCAATAACATCGTAAATCTTAGCTCGATCCTCTGCGGAAAGCTTTTCCATCTTCTCTGTAAGGAGTGAGCTTCTTACTTCATATCCCGAATTAACGACGTCGCATAGAATCATGTCAACCGACACGCCAAGAGCGTTCACGATTCCGATGAATGTTTCAAGGGCAGGTATCTTTTCGCCCCTCTCGACCATTCCAATGTAGTTTGTACTCAAGCCGGTCATTTCGGCCAAGTCCTCTTGCCGGAGCTTCTTTTCCAATCTAAACTTGCGGATGTTTTTGCCAATAGAATTTGCTTTCATAGTGATACCTCCCATCGGTGTAGTAGTATCACTGATAGTATAGTGGAGCACCGTAGGTCATACAGAAACCAGAAGTCAACAATAATAACCGATGGTATGGATTGTCTGAACTTTTTGTGCTATGATTGGGCGAAGGGAGTGTCGCCGTAAAAGAACAGACAGCAACCTTTATCGGCCATAGCGAGTGCTACAGTGTCAGCACAGAGGCCGTCCGGTCTGAGATCGTCAAGCTGATCGAGTAAGGCGTGACCGATTTCCTGAGCGGAGGTATGGGGCAATTCGACTGGATGTGTGCCCATATCGTCTACGATCCGAAAAAGATCTATCCACAGCTGCGGAATTATCTCGTCATTCCGTATCTCAGCTTTACGGTGCCGGAGCCGAAGTATTTCGACAGCATCATCTACCCGGAGGGATTTGAGAAGTACCACTTCAAAGCAGCCATTCCAGCAAGAAACAAGTACATGATCGACAGCTCTGCCTACGCCCTTTGCTATGTGGATGACGGCCACACCGAGACGGACGCAGACCGTGAGGACTTCCAACGGCTGCTGGCCGATGTTATGAGCGGCAGAATTAACTGCGTGATCGTGAAAGACCTTTCCCGTTTCGCAAGAAATTATAGTGATGCGGGAAGTCTGATAGATAACCTGTTTGTGCAAATGGGTGTCCGCTTTATCAGTCTTGCTGAAAATGTGGACAGCTACCGTGACCCGGACAGCGTTTCCAGTATTATCGTTCCGATCACGAATGTTATGAACGATCAATACTGTTATCAGACCTCAAAGAAAATCCGGCAAGTCTTTGACTACAAGCGGCGCAACGGTGAGTTTATCGGCTCCTATGCCCCCTACGGTTACATAAAAGACCCGCAGGACAAACACGCTTTACTGGTTGACCCGGAGGCCGCCGAGGTTGTGAAAAGTATCTTTTCCATGTTCCTTTCGGGAAAGAACAAGCGGGGGATCACTCTCCACCTCAACGATCACGGCGTACCCTGTCCCACCGCCTACAAGCAGAGCCAAGGCTTGAAATACAACGCCCCCAATTCACAGGGCAATCCAATGTGGAGCACTATTACCATCGACAACATTCTGAAAAACCGTGTTTATGTGGGGGATATGGTGCAAGGCCGCCAGCGTGTAAAAAGCTACAAGATACACATTCAAGAGCGTGTGCCGGAGGAAGAATGGTTTATCGTGGAAAATACCCACGAGGCCATCATAGACCGGGAAACCTTTGACAAGGTGCAGGGCATGTTAAAGCGGGACACCCGTACAGCCCCCAAACAGAAACAGCTTTATCTGTTCAGCGGTTTTCTGAAATACGCCGACTGCGGCAGGGCCATGTCCCGGATCGCATCCAAGGGGATTTATGATTTATGTCTATTATCAATGCGGGATTTACAAGAGCCTTTCTAAAAACGCTTGCACAATGCACTCCATTAAAAATACCCGTCTGGAGGTTGGCGTGTTGTTCGCCATCCAACAGCAGGTACATTTGGCCGTTACCTATTCGGAGCTTGTTTCCCGTATCAACGCCGCCCCTCTGAAAAAGAGCAAGTCCCACCGTCTGGAGGATATGATAGCGGTTAAGGAAAAAGAGCTTTCCAAAATCATGCGCTACAAGCAAGCTCTCTATCAAGACTGGAAAGACGGCGAGATCACGCATAACGACTACCGGCACATGAGCGAGGACTATGAACAGCAGGCCGAGTCCATCAATACCGTTCTCCGCACTCTGCGGGAAGAACGGGATCAGCTTGAAAATGGAATGGATGCGGAAAGCCCCTTTTTGACGGCGTTTCTCAAATATCAGAACATTGAAAAGTTGACACGAGATATACTCATTGAGCTAATCGACCATATCAAGGTTTACGAGGGCGGCAACATCAGCGTGAAATTCAAATATGCTGATGAATTTCGCCGCATGGCCGAGTATATCGAACTTAATTCCCAACTGGCTGTGGGCTAACCCCCACAGCAGGACAACGGTTTGTGAGTTTTCCTAATAAATAAGGCCCATATAAAAGCTGATCCACCAGAAAAATGACTAAAAAAGATGACTATTCTTTGGACGATAAAATTGGGGGATATGTAACAGTAATATCATGCGCTATAGTAGTTGCATTTTTAGTTGTTTATGATGCGATGGGCATAGGTGCAATTGATGATGGACTAATTTCGGTTTTTACTGGGTGATTCATGCATGGTATGGCATTAATAGGAGGTTAGTTAATGGATGTTGGGATCTCATTTCAAATTGCAACCGGTAGGGGTGGCATACTTAAACGAATTTTTAGTTGCATAGACGATAATAATTATCTGTGGGAAATTACGGAGGATGAGATTAATGTTGGCTACGACGGTTTTACTTTGCAGGGCGTGTATCACTGGAACGAGCTTCTGGAGCAGCTTCCAAAGGAAGAAGCATATGTTATCTTTTGCATGGCTAAAGCTTACAGAACTGCTGTGGAGCGAGTAGATACGCTGGAACAATTTCTGAATGGAGATTGTGAGCTTGCGCTTTTTATCATTGATGTTCGTGAGGTCGAGCTATACTGTAAAAATAATAATCGATTGGCGAGGATTGCTGAGAAGATTTCAAGAGAATTCAATACTGAGATATTGATGATAACCGCTGAGAACTGCACAAGAAAGAACTGGCTGGAGTACTAGTGAATATGTAGTTTAATGCCTTTTGCTATAACGACAGCCTGCTTATTGGCATGTAAGACGAAACCAACCTGCAGAGTCAAAAAGGGTCGAACCGTAGCAGAATATACCTACGATACCTGGGGAAAAGTTCTTTCCACCACCGGCTCCATTTCGTCTCTGCGGATGTGCTTCTTTAATTCTTTTATCTGATTCTTCGTCAGCACATGACTCGCACCGATTTCACGGTACGTTTCGCCTCTTGCCTGTGGCTTCCGTATTTCTTTTGCTGTTTGTTCTACCTTCATATACGCTATTGCCATGCAAACCGCCTCCTGCCGTAAAAGAGAGTTACGATAGGAGGCGGTTTATCCATATTGTTCGTTATCGGGTAAAAGTCCATAGATGATTTGAGGTTTTGGCAGTTGCAGCGCTTCATCATTTTATAAGCCTGCAGTCCTCCCATTTGGATTTCTTAAAGTACAAATAGCAGAGGATTGAGCAGAGCAGCCATCCCGCAGGATAACCCATGGCAACGACCGTCTCCGTATTGGCGACGAAATTGGTCATCAGATACAGGTATAGCTGACGGAATACAACGAAGCTTCCCAGCATGATAAACATAGGGGTTTTGCTATCTCCCGCTCCTCGCAGCGAGCCCGCAAGGATCTGATTTATGCAGCAGAATACATAAAATGGGGAGATCATGCGGAGGAATTTGGCTCCATATTTTATTATTTCCGGATTGGAATTGAAGAAGCCCACAAGTGGATCCGCAAATATGAGAAGGGGAATCATTAGAATTATGGTGCTGACGACCGATACCAGCATGGAAGCGGTTACGCCCTTCTTTGCGCGTTCGACCTGATTCACGCCAAGGTTTTGCCCGACAAATGTGCTGGATGCAAGCGCAACACTTTGCATTGGCAACAAAAGAAATTGGTCTATCTTTGAATAGGCAGTCCATCCACCCATACACGTATCGCCAAAATGATTGATATAGGATTGCACAAATACATTGGAGAACGCCGTAACAGCCATCTGTAGAGATGCCGGGATGCCCACCTTAAATATCAGCTTCATACAGCTCCAATCGATCCTCAGCTTATTGAATCTGAGCTTGCAATAACCATCACTTCTTGCGAGAACGACAATTATCAGTATCGCAGATATGAACTGCGCAATTATCGTCGCAAGCGCAACGCCTTCAACACCCATTTTAAAGACCAAAACGAAAACAAGATCCAAAATGGAATTTATTATTGCCGATAATACGAGAAAATAGAATGGTCTGCGCGAATCGCCGATCGCACGCATGATACCTGATCCCATGTTGTAGAATAGGAGCCCGCTGATTCCGGCAAAATATATAATCAAGTATGTGCTGGACTCTGAAATAACATTATCCGGAGTCTTCATGAGTCTGAGCATCAACGGAGTAAACAAAATGCCAATGATGGTGAAGAGGATGCCAAGTATAAAGGTCATGACCATGGCGGTATGTACCGTTGCCTGTACCCGCTCCTCATCCTTTGCGCCGTAATACTGCGATATAACTACCCCCGCTCCTGTGCTTAGCCCTAAAAACAGACCGATGAGCAGATTGATTATGGGGCCAACCGTTCCGACTGCGGCAAAGGCGGCATCGCTGACATAATTGCCAACTACCCAGCTATCGACCGTATTATAGAGCTGCTGAAAGACGTACCCAAGCAGCAGAGGAATGCTGAATCTTATTATATGTGAAATTATGCTTCCGTTTGTCATATCGACATCGGTCTTTTTGCTATGCTTCATATCATGCACTTTTTGCTTTAATCTATTTTCCATATTACCCTCACTATCATACCTGCTGCTGTTTAAGCCTGCGCTTCTCATCCTGACGATCGAAATTATGAATCCAATCCGCCTTAAGATAATATACAACGAAACAGATGGAGCTTAGGAACCAGGTCAGAGGATATGCCCAGAAAATAACACGAATATCCGGGACCAGACTGACGGTAATCGTAATATAGGTAATTCGGATTGCGCACCAGCATATTAGCATGATGAACATCGGTACCTTGGTCTTTCCCGCACCTCTAAGAATACCGGCCATGCAGTGAGATAGGGAGAGCAAGCAATAGAACCACGCCTCTATCCTTGCCTGCTCTGCACCGAAAGCAACGACCTCCGGAGTTTTATTGAACAGAGCAACGAGCTGTGGAGCAAGGGCAACAAAGGCAAAACCTATGAGCTCTGCCAGCGCAACGCCAGATATTACGCCGAATACTGAACCCTTTCTGACTCTATCATATTGCTTTGCGCCCAGATTTTGGCTTGTAAAGGTCGTCAGCGAGACTGAGAAGCTCGTCACCGGCAAAAAAGCAAAGCCTTCAAGCTTGGAATATGCGCCGCAGCCTGCCATGGCATTATCACCAAATACATTTATATTGGATTGAACGAGTACGTTTGCGAGCGCTATGACCGAATTCTGTACGCCTGTCGGCAGGCCGGTTGCCAGCACTTCACGAAGCATAGGGGCATCGAGCTTGATATCTTTCAGCACAACACGATGAACATCATCAGTATTCATCAGCTTCATAAGGGAGAGTATCGCGCTGAATATATGTGAAATAGCGGTGGCTATTGCTGCGCCTTCAACCCCCATTCGCAGATATCTGACAAAAAGAATATCAAGCACAACATTGATGATCGAAGATATTATGAGATAATAAAGAGGATGCTTGCCATCTCCTCTTGCCTGAAATATGCCCATGAAAGTATTATACATTACATTGCCGACAGAACCTGCAAAATACCAGCGAAAATACTTGATGGATTCAGGCAGAACATTTTCCGGAGTACGCATGAGTCTCAAAAGCACGGGAGTGATAATCATGCCCAAAACGGTCAGCATGATGCCCGAGAGCAGGCCAAAAGCAACCGTCGTATGCACTGCGGTATGAACTCGATCCTTGTCACCGGCGCCAATATATTTACCGATAACTACACCTGCGCCTACAAACACTCCGTTTATAAAGCCAACGAGCAGGAATATGAGATTGCCCGATGAGCTTACAGCGGCAAGTGCCTCTTTCCCCAGTTCGTTGCCAACGACCAGGGAGTCAATAACGTTATATAGTTGTTGGAACAATTGCCCCAAAAATATGGGCAAAGCGAAAAGAATAATTTTCTTGTAAATCTTGCCTTCAGTCAAAACCGTTACCTTCTATACTAATAGTCATTTATGCGCTGATTATAGGCTTTATTGCTTGATTTGTCAATTAAAAGCAAGAATATAAATTTTCTGTAGCCTTAAAAGCGGCTATCCGCAGAAAAAAGCCGGATGAGCTTTGAACTCAGCCGGCTTCAATAATGGAGATTATCCTATGGGTTTATGTTTTCAATTCAATGCTGCCGCTTCACGCAGAAGCAATGCCGCATCAATGGTATTCACATAACCATCACCATTGATATCGGCAAGTGCAAACTGCGCATCCGTGAGCGTATAAATTCCAATTGCATAGCGCATGAGAAGCAGTGCATCGCTGACTTCTATGGAGCCATTCATATCGATATCCCCTGTCTGATAAACCGGAGGCTCCGGCATGGTATCCGTCATATCATAAAGTCTGTTTTGGTCATTCAGGAATCGACTGTAAGCAACAAGTGCATATGTCGCCTGATCGGTCGCCATTCCATTGATCTCCCCGCTCAAAATATGGCGGAATCCGCCTCCATCCACATAGAATCTAAGTATGGCATCGATAACGGTATTGCCATTCTTAATGAAACGTGAATCTGCGGTGGGATTGATACCAAGAGCAGTCAATGCAGTCAGAACCTGTGCACAGCTTTCTGATGTAACAACACCCCAGGAAGCATAGCTGCCGTCATCGCGCTGCAATTCGGAAAGCACCTCAAGCGCGGTGTCAACGGCAGCACGTACAGCCTCATTGGATTCGCAATATGGAGCCAAAGCTTGAATCGTCATACCCGTCATATCGGGATCGGCACTTACGCCTCCTAATGCCCAGCCGCCTCCGGGACTTTGGTTATTCAGAATATTCTCGATATAACTTTCCCTGACGCCCTCCGGAGCATCATAAGCGAAGGTATCCAGTGCTATGAGCGCAAATACTGGGCCATTAATGCCCTGCCAAACGGTATACTCATAATCGAATAGCGGAGTCACCAGATCATAGCCGCCAACATCTCTTGCATCAATGCCTATGGATGCAAGGGATATTATGACACGGGAATTATCCGTGGATTTTCTCGCATGGAGAATGGTTCCGCCATGATCCTGCATACCGCTTTCTGTAATATAGTCAATAACGGTCTGCCGATATGTATCAAAGTATTCATTGGAGAGAGTATCAAAATAATTGCCTCTTGCGAGCGTTAGTACGCTCCATTCACCACCAACGGAACCGACCATGGGCTCGGCAACGGTATTGAAGATGTATTCAAGGGTTGTATCAAGGGCAATCTGCCAAGGCTGTAATTCGACTGCAGTGATGTTTACGGTTCCGGGTGACACTTCATGCTCAATCGTCTCGCCTTCTACCGTATCATAGCCCTCTATGGAAAGCCCGATCCGAGTGGTAGTTCCTGCGGCTGCGCCATCCTTGATTCGGAAGTTTATAGTCAGGATTGATGCAGTATCGCTCTCAATGATAATTGGTATGTCCTCACCGGTTTCAGCATCCTGGCTGTAAACTACGCACTCAACAATGCCTTCTTCAGGCATGTTCTCAGCATAAGCATTGTCTGGAGCAACGGCCTGGTAAAGCTGTCCGCCTTCATACGAAACGAATTCAAGCAGATCAGTATCATATTCGACATTCATGTACAGTAGATTGCAGAGGTTTGAATATTTTTCTATGCTGAAAGTTACCGGAAAGGTTTCTCCCAAAGCAGCCTGTGCGTCGGTAACGACAAAGCTATCTACAATGCCGGGTGTGGGCTCAACCCCAAGGAAATAGGCATTATAGAGCATTTGATATGCGGCATCAACCTCTTCCTGCGTTGCATCAAGATGAGTTAAAACATCCAGCGCAGCCTGCCTAGCGGAAGGGTTCTCAGCGAACCAGTTCGTAAGATCCTTTATTTCGGCATAGAGCTTTGTGAGCTCACCCTTATCAGCGCCGGGGAAGAATGCTTCATTGCCCCAGCCTGTGTCGATACCCAGATCAGCACCATAGCAATCAAGTGAAAACTGCCAGCGTATGATGTGAGTTCCGTCATAATCGGAAATTGGGTGTGAACTATGGTTTCCATCAAGCAGCCAGCCTGCGCAGCCAACATCGATCATAAAATTATCAACCGTGATCATCCAGCCGGACATCCAGCTGTAATCGAATTCACCTAGCCATTCATCATCATTTCCGTCATTATTATCATTGCTTATATTGCTGCCGTTATTCGTGATAACTTCGGGGATATCAATGACGCCTGTATCAATATCCTTGATCTCGGAGATATAGATGGTGCCACTGGGAATATTTCCTGTGCAGTGATATTCCCATCCCATAAGCTCGTACATGACTAGGGTAGCATGACCTGCGGTCAAAGTTTCGACTGTTACCTGATCATCATGGCTAGCATTATATATATTGACTATCTGCTCATATGAAAGCAGCATGGGCTCGCAGTAGTAGCCCTGACCAAGGGTGAGCCCTTCACAGTCGATGACGACATAACCTTCGCCAACAGCACCCACGGCGGGCGTATCCTCGGTATTTTCGGCGGCGAAGGTGGGGAGTACCATTGCAAACATCATTACGGCTGCGATGAATGCAATGAGCTTTTTTACTGTGTTTTTCATTTTATTCCTTTCTGAAATTGGTCGTTCTTGGCAAAGATCGAGCATATGCTCTGAAGCAATGCCGTCTATTACCGTGCTATAGATAAGTGACTTATTATTTGATGTATATGATAAAAACTCCTTTCTCAAACGAATTGCTGAACAGCGTCGATATATCGACATCATCCGATTGAGGAGGGAGAATAAAAACTACGGAAACCGATCCGCGATTTTATATTTAATTTTTTAAATATGCAGACGCACAAAAAAGGCGCAACGGAAAAACCGAATCCGCATTCAAAAATATTCCCTTGAAAGCATTGCCTCAACCCCGGGTAGATCATCAGCGCAAACAGGTCTCCCGACTTAGCTTCATCCTAATGGGGTGTCTTCCCACCACATAATATGCGACAGTGACATAATACCCTTTCGTCAGCATCACGGTTACCGGGATAGTCCGGAAATCTCATCCGTGTTCCCTCGAAGTCATGCAATTAGCTTGCATACTTCGGCATACGTTATATGTATGCAGATACGCCTAGAGCGGATTCGTATGAAAAATGAGTGCTTTTAGCAACTGCCAGAAGGGCTCATAGCTCCAGAACACGCTCCTGCTATTCAACTATGCTGATTTTAACACCTTTGATTTGGTTTTGTCAACCGTTAATGTGCGATATGATCCATAGCTCTATTAATGCACAAGAACTGCGAGTATAGATGATATGAATAAGCAAGATTTCACGGACAGGATAATACATAGGAAAAAATAGCCATCCGATTCGGACGGATGGCTAATCAAAAAACAATTGCTTTTACTGCAATGCTCCGTTTGATGGCTCCTGTCAATCGTCCTCCTCGACATCCGGAAGGATGGCGTTATGGAAAACCTCTTGAACATCATCATTATCATCAAACATATCCAGAAGCCTCTCGAATTTCTCGGCCAGCTCTGCATCATTGACATCAACAGTGTTGGTAGGTATCATATCCTGCTCGGCGACAAGGAAAGCATACCCCAAAGCTTCCAAGGCTTCACGTACAGCGGAAAAGTCGGCGGGAGCGGTATAGATCTCGAAGCAATCATCCTGTGCAATAAAATCATCCGCACCGGCATCAACAGCCTGCATCATAAGCTCTTCTTCATCTATATTTACGCTGCGTTCTATGACTATATGGCCCTTTTTATTGAACATCCAGCTCACGCAGCCGGAATTTCCCATTCCTGCGCCGTATTTATCAAAGATATGGCGGATCTCGGCAGCGGTTCTGTTTTTATTATCGGTCAAAACCTCAACTATGACGGCGATCTTTCCGGGGCCGTAGCCTTCGTATGTGCCGGTTTCATAGTTGATGGAACCAAGCTCACCTGCGGCTTTTTTGATGGAACGGGTGATGTTATCATTGGGCATATTATTAGCTTTTGCCTTGGCAATAACATCGCGAAGCCTAGAGTTATTGGCAGGATCACTGCCGCCCTCCTTGACGGCGATCGCTATCTCACGGCCTATTTTTGTGAATATCTTGCCGCGTGCGGAGTCTGTTTTCTCCTTCTTGTTTTTGATATTTGCCCATTTGGAATGTCCGGACATAAGTACCTCCTGTACTATCAAATAATTATTTAATTAACAGCCGAAAATCGAGAAGCCGCATACGGTCTATTCATCGGTTCTGATTTTCGGACCATCATTTATTCTTTTTGCCATACATCATGGCTGAACCAATTCAGCGGTGAAAGCCAATTTGATTCGATGGCTTTATTCGCCATTTTCCGCAAAGCTGACCGGCTTGCATACGGCTACGACCCTATGCTTTGAAGACCCGATGCTATGATCGAAATCACCAAGGCAGGTGATTAGGGTTAACCTTGGCTCTCCTTCGGTATCCATGACCGAATAGGGTACGCTGTTATATGGATAGGTATCTATGGAAACAACGGCATAATAATAAAGCTCATCGGCAGCGGTTTTAACGACGACAATATCGTTTATTTTTAATTTGCTTTTGACCACATCAAAATAGCCAAGTTTTCCGCTATACTTATTATGCCCTGCAAGGATTGTATTGCCTCCGCGGACGGGGTCACCGCTGGTATTGAGCCAAGCCGCACGGTTATGCGCACGAACTGTTGCCATATTGCCCGTCCAACTGTATCCAACCGGATCTATCGGACATGTGATATCATAATCCGGGAAGTACACATAGACCGGTCGGTTGGGACTGAGAGGCACACTTGATGATTGCGTGCCCGTGCTTGTGCTCGGAGAGGGTGTCGGTGTCTCTCCTGGAGCAAGCGTTCTATCCGGGATATCGAGCCCCGGATCCGGATCCACCCCCGGAATATGACTTTCATTCGGATCAGGCGATACAAAGACGAATTCTCCGGTCGGAACCGGAACATCTACAATAAAATCTCCGGGGTGAAAGAGCTTATCGAAAAGCAGGGTTGTATCGCTGATTATAATAATTATTCCCGTAAGCACGAGCAATCCGGCAATGATATAAAGCACGGTGTTGAAACGTTTGTTCCTCCTGCGCCTCTCCTCTTTCGAGTAGGTTTTTTTCTGCTTAATGTCCATACAATGAATTATATCAGAAAATTTTCGCCTTGGCAACATAAAATGCTATGGTTTTATCAACAAAACCATGTTATAATGCTGTTTAATGTGGGAAAGTATGATTTAAATCTTAAAATGCGGCATAAATACCCACTTGAATAATAAATAATTTATGAAAGGAAAGCGTTCCTATGGATTTTAAACTGAAGCTTGCGGATGCTATTGCAAGGGTGAGCGGACTTGAGCCCACTGCTGCCGCTGATCTGCTTGAAACTCCGCCAAACCCCGAAATGGGTGATTTTGCGCTGCCCTGCTTTAAGCTTGCAAAGCTGCTTAGGAAGGCTCCCGCTGTGATAGCGGAGGAACTAAAGAATAATATAGGCAGAGTCGATGGATTTGATAGAATAGAAAATGTCGGTGGATATTTGAATTGTTTTACGGATAAATCGGCATTTGCACGCACCGTCATTGAGCGTGTATTGAATGAAGGCGATAAATATGGGTCATCTTCCGAGGGAAACGGCAGGAATATCTGCCTCGATTATTCCTCAATAAATATTGCGAAGCCATTTGCTATTCATCATATAACCACAACGGTGCTCGGCAATTCTCTGCGGCGCATTTACGATCATCTGGGATACCGTACGATCAGCATAAATCACCTTGGCGACTGGGGCACTCAATTCGGCAAGATGATAGTTGCATATAAGCGTTGGGGCGACAGGCAGGTTATCGAGAGCGGCAATTCCACTCGTGAGCTCGTCAACCTTTACGTCAGATTTCATGAGGAAGCCGAGAAAGACCCCTCCCTTAATGATGAAGCTCGTGCAGCATTCCACAGCATTGAACTGCATGATCCCGAAAACTGGGAGCTGTTCGAATGGTTCAAGAAGGTGACTCTGAAGGATGTTGCAAAGGTATATGATCTGCTTGGAATAACCTTTGATAGCTACAATGGTGAAGCTTTTTACGAGGATAAGATGCCCGCTGTTATCAAAGAGCTTGAGGATAAGGGTATCACGAAGATTGATAACGGCATGACCATCGTGGATCTTTCGGAATACGATATGCCTCCCTGCATTATTAAGAAGAGCGATGGCAGCACTATCTATGCGACCCGCGATATTGCAGCGGCAAAATATCGCAAGGAGACTTATGATTTTTATAAATCCCTCTATGTCGTTGCCTATCAGCAGAATCTTCACTTCCGGCAGGTATTCAAGGTGCTGGAGCTGATGGGATATGATTGGGCAAAGGATTGCGTACACGTCAATTTCGGCATGGTCAGCATGGAAGATATGACATTCTCAACCAGAAAGGGCAATGCCATATATCTGGAGGATGTGCTTCATGCACTGATAGACAAAGCGCTGGAGATAATAAAGATCAAAAGCCCTGCTCTTGAGAATAAAGAAGAGGTTGCCCGTCAAGTGGGCGTCGGCGCACTTGTATTCAGCGTACTTTATAATGGAAGGATAAAGGATTACACCTTCTCATGGGAAAAGTCGTTGAATTTCGATGGAGAAACAGGCCCTTATGCGCAATATACCTATGCGCGCAGCTGCTCCGTAATGCGGAAAGCCGGGGAATTCAGCAGGGATAATATAGATTATTCCGTGCTCAGTGATGATTCCTCACGTGCCCTGCTGCGCGCCATTGATTCACTCCCCGAAATCATAAAGCAGGCCGCCGAAAAATATGAGCCCTATCTCATATCGCGCGCGGTCATCGATATCTGCTCATGCTTTAATAAATTCTATTATGATAATCGCATAATGGATGATGATATCGCAGTCAGGAATGCAAGGCTTATGATCACCGATGCAGCAAGAACTGCGATCAGAACGGGTCTATTTCTTGTTGGATTGGAAGCTCCGGAGCGTATGTAGCATACAGGCATGAAATATCGGCCGAAAGCAATAAAATAATGGATAGATAACAACAAATATAAGGAAAGGTAATAACAATGGTTCTTTTGGATGAATACCGTCAGCAATTGACGGCAACCATTGCAGCCCTTAAACAGGCGGGTGAATCCCTTTGACCTGACAGGGCTTGCAAAGGAAAAAGAGGAGCTTGAAGGCAAGATGGCTGAAGAAGGCTTTTGGAATGATATTGATAATGCAAATAAGGTGAATCAACGCCTAAAAGCAATACACGGCAAGCTCGATAAATTTAAGAAGCTTGAAAGCCGAGGAGAGGATGTGGAGGTGCTCTTCGATATGGCCGAGGAGGAGGACGATGAGGAATTGGCAGCGGAAGCGAAGCAGGAGCTTGCAGAGTTCCAGAAGCTCGTTGAGGAATTCCGTATCGCCACCATGCTCAATGGGCCCTATGATAATGCGAATGCTGTGCTGTCACTGCATGCAGGTGCAGGCGGAACTGAAGCGCAGGATTGGGTAAGTCTGCTCTATCGTATGTATACCAGATATTGTGAACGTTCAGGCTTTACGGTCAAGGAGCTTGATCTGCTGGAAGGTGATGAAGCGGGTATCAAGAGCGTTACATTTGAATGCGCCGGCGAGAATGCCTATGGCTATCTGAAGGCCGAAAAGGGCGTACACAGGCTTGTGAGGATATCTCCATTTGATTCTTCAGGCAGGAGGCATACCTCGTTCGCTTCGCTCGATGTTACACCCATATTGGATGATGACAGCAATGCTATCGAGATAAATCCGGACGATATACGAGTCGATACATATCGTTCGAGCGGCGCGGGCGGTCAGCATGTCAATAAGACATCATCGGCGATACGCATAACTCATTTCCCGACAGGTGTCGTCGTTCAATGCCAGAATGAGAGGAGCCAGATTCAAAACCGTGAGACTGCAATGCGAATGCTTCGAGGCAAGCTATTGGAGATCAAGGAGCGTGAGCGCATGGAGCATATGGCGGATATCAAGGGCGAGATGAAGAAGATCGAGTGGGGCAGTCAAATACGGAGTTATGTATTTCAGCCGTACACTATGGTCAAGGATCATAGAACAGGTGAGGAAACCGGAAATATTCAGGCTGTAATGGATGGAGAGATAGATAATTTCATCACTGCTTTCCTTATGAAGTCCTGATGTATGATTAAAAATCGCCCGATATGGTGTAGGTTGCGATCGAGCGAAATATTAGAAATTAACCGAAAGGAGCAATATAATGGGCAAGTTCAATGGTTTTAATGCCGGAGGCGGCAATATGCAGCAGCTCATGAAGCAGGCACAACGTATGCAGCAGGAGGTTGCGCGCGTGCAGGAAGAGGTCGGAAACGCTGAATTCGAATCCAGCGTTGGCGGAGGTGCTGTCAAAGTCACCATAACTGGAGCAAAGGAATTTAAGTCTATAAATATAAGCCCCGATGCCGTAGATCCGGATGATATCGAGATGCTTCAGGATCTCATCCTCAGCGCAGTGAATGAGGCGCTGCGCATGGCGGAAGAGGCTATGGAGACGGAAATGAATAAGGTCACAGGCGGTATGGGCGGCCTGGGCGGATTTGGTTTCTGATATGGAAAGCATCGATAAGCTGATTGCGAACTTCAATAAACTGCCTGGGATCGGCATCAAGAGTGCGCAGAGGCTCGCTTATCATGTGATATCAATGTCAACAGCGGATGTGAATGCACTTGCAGAAGCATTGCGCGATGTCAAGCAGCGTATTCATTTTTGTCCCATATGCGGCAATTATACCGAGGATGAGGTATGCGAGATCTGCGCAAATCCCAAACGCAGTTCAGAAACCATCTGTGTCGTCAAGGATGCACGCGATGTAAGCTTCATGGAGCGTATGCGTGAATACGGCGGCAGGTATCATGTGCTGGGAGGCGTACTTTCACCGATGGATGGTGTAGGTCCTGATAAGCTTCGCATAGCGGAACTATTGAAGCGCGTTAAGGATGAAGGTGTCAAGGAAGTCATTTTGGCTACCAATCCGGATGTGGAGGGCGAAGCCACAGCAAGCTATATTGCGAAGCTTCTTCATGATCTGCCTGTTCGGGTGACGAGGATAGCCCATGGAATACCGATCGGAGGCAACCTCGAATTTGTGGATGAGATGACTCTGTTCAAAGCGATAGAGAATCGAAGAGAGTTATAAGTTATAAGCTTGTTATAAAAAACGCAGTGATGCATTGATTGATAGATAAAAAGCTCCTCACGAGGCGCGTGCCTCGTAAGACGGGTTTTGTGTGATTCTTTGAAAACAGCGTGATTCAGGTCACGCTGTTTTCTCTTTTTCGCGGTTAAGCATCTCAGCGATAAAGCTCTCAGGCGGAAATACAAGCAGTATTAAACTAATATGAGCTTCATGTACTCGATGATCGCTGTTCTTATCCGGCGCATGCAAATAACTTCTGTTCACCAGATCATTAAGTATAGTGGGTGTGAGCTTTTGCAGGTTGATATATTGCTTCGACCTGTGAATGAACTCATCGATGCTATCCGCATTCTCCTCCTGCTGTGTTTATAAGGTGTTCAAGTCGTAACCATCGGATTTGTTGATGGAGACTTGGAAGTTCTATATGAAAAGAACGATAATGCATAACATTAAACGCTAATTCGCTTTTGAGCGAAAATATCAGAAACCATACATCAGTCAAAAGAGCATGATTGCTTTTTTGACTGATGTAGGAATAATTTTTAAATTCATTAAATGGATTAGCTACTGCAATACTAGCTCCATGTAAGAATGATGACTATTTTGCCTACCCATACAGCATAAATGCCAACGGAACCCGAAAACTGACCAATAAGCAGACTTTATCTATGATGCAATGGGCAAACCCGACCAATTATGCCGGAGCAGCCCTCTCATGGGAAGGAAAACAATTAACCGGCTGCAGCAAGGGCAGCAGCTCATATTCGTATGCA
>MSGV01000035.1 GCA_001940845.1 Christensenellaceae bacterium Phil7 | reverse complement strand
AACTGTCAATACACGAAACTATACTTTCGTGAACAATTCGAAGGCAAAATGTGTTGAAAAAAAGCTCTGTTTGCTTTATCATATTTGCATCTTCGAATCTTTAAATTTTGTGTTATAACAGTTTTAAAAGCGGTGGATGCAGATATTGAATAAGGGAAAATTTCCCAAGGAGGAATAAACCAATGAAAAAACGTACCCTTGCTGCACTGCTTGCTCTCGTGCTCGCACTTGCAGTGCTACCGACCGGCTCCTTTGCCCTCACCATACCGAAGGCGAGCAAGCCATTGGCTGTCAAGGATGGACCGGTTGAGATCAATGAAGCGAACTTCCCGGATGCAGTATTCAGAAATTATGTAAGCGCAAATTTTGATGCCGATGCCGATGGTGTGCTTAGCGAAGCGGAGAGCGTAGCGGATATTCTGATTGATGTCAGTAACATGGGCATTGCCGATCTGAGCGGTATCGAGTATTTCACTGCACTCCTTTTTTTGTATTGTGCTGACAATCAGCTAACCGAGCTGAATCTCAGCAATAACTCTGAACTTGCGTATTTGTATTGCGAGGGCAATCAGCTCACCTCGCTGGATGTCAGCCATAATCCTGCGCTTGCGGATTTGGAGTGCTACAACAACCAGCTAACCGAACTGGATGTCAGCCATAACCCCGTGCTTGAAATGTTAGCCTGCGCTGACAATCAGCTAACCGAGCTTGATGTCAGCAATAACCCTGAACTTTGGCGGTTGGTATGCGATGGCAATCAGCTCACCTCGCTGGATGTCAGCCATAATTCTGCGCTTGAGCAGTTATGGTGCAATGGCAATCAGCTAACCGAGCTGGATGTCAGTCATAACTCTACGCTTGGCGTGCTATATTGCAATGACAACCAGCTAACCGAGCTGAATATTAGCAACAACCCTGTGCTTAGTCGTTTGGATTGCTATAACAATCAGCTAACCGAGCTGGATGTCAGCAATAGACCTGTGCTCAGTCGTTTGGAGTGCTACAACAATCAGCTAACCGAGCTGAATATCAGCAACGATCCTGCTCTCAAGTATTTACATTGCTACAACAACCAGCTAATCGAGCTGGATGCCGGCTCTAGCCCTGCGCTTGATGAGGTATATTGCTACAACAACCAGCTAACAGAACTGAATATCAGCAATAGTCCTGCGCTCAGTCGTTTGGAGTGCTACAACAATCAGCTAACCGAGCTGGATGTCAGCAATAGCCCTGCGCTTAATGCGTTATATTGCAATGAAAACCAGCTAATCGAGCTGAATGTCAGCAATAATCCTGCGCTTAGTCGTTTGGAGTGCCACGACAACCAGCTAACCGAGCTGAATATTGGCAACGATACTGCGCTTTACATATTAAATTGCTATAGCAATCAGCTTCTCGAATTGGATGTCAGCAATAACCCTGCGCTTAGTCATTTGGATTGTCACGACAATCAGCTAACCGAGCTGGATGTCAGCAATAACCCTGATCTTTGGTATTTGGATTGCTCAAACAATCAGCTAATCGAGTTGGATGTCAGCCGTAATTCTGCGCTTGTATCATTGGTGTGTGATAACAATGCACTGACAAGCTTAGATGTTGGGAATTGTCCGAGTCTTTGGCAGGTTTTCTGCAATGGTAATAGCTATACGGCTAACTTCACTGCAGAGGGCACTCTCGACCTCACAACCCTCCCCGGCAGCTTCGATGTTACAAGGGCTTCCAATTGGGTTGGCGGCAGCGTGCAGGGCAATATCCTAACCCTTGATGAAGGTGCATCAGAGGTTACCTATTACTATGATTGCGGTTGGGGTAATGTTACTTTCACCATTATCGTTGGTGAAAGCACTATCGGCATCCCCGGCGATGCAAATGACGATGGTGCGGTCGATATGCAGGATGCATTGCTCGTCATGCGCCATGCGTTGAGCCTCATCGCCCTTCCGGATGTAGCAATCCCCCTCTGTGATATGAATGGCGATGGCGAGATCACCATTCTCGATGCAACGCTCATCATGCGTGCTGCGCTCGGTTTCTAAGGACTGACTGAAAAACAAACCCTATGTTGATTTCGGGCTGCCGCAGCGATATGGCAGCCCAAACCCATTCACTCTTATCCAGAAATAACTTAATAGGAAGAAGCTATTGTCCGAGTCGATGTAAGTATATTTAGTATACTTATGTCGACTAAGGCAGTTTTTATTTGCTGCAAATTCTGTGCTTTAAGATGCTTCCGTCTATTTCGGTATGGCATGCGGATAAAAACTTATCCCCCATACCGCACATCGCGACATGGGGGAAAGCTGCTTTGCTCATCGACCAATTTTAGGTTTATTAATGAATCACTTTATGACATCGCAGTGCATATACGGGATGAGAACATCCGGAATCTTAACGCTGCCGTCCGGCTGCTGGTAATTCTCCAAGATTGCCGCAACGGTTCTGCCGATCGCAACGCCGCTGCCGTTAAGGGTATGTACGAGTTCGGGCTTGCTGGTTTTATCCCTGCGGAACCGTATCTGTGCACGGCGAGCTTGGAAATCTTCAAAATTAGAACAGGA
This sequence comes from Christensenellaceae bacterium Phil7, assembly GCA_001940845.1. Classification (GTDB taxonomy): domain Bacteria; phylum Bacillota; class Clostridia; order Christensenellales; family CAG-138; genus PeH17. The sequence goes on along the minus strand of MSGV01000035.1, from coordinate 76,895 downwards.
ACTTATCTCAACATACCTGCCGTAGCTGGGCATCCATACCTCTATATCGTAGGTTTTCGCAGAGCTGAAACCAAGATCGCCGGTACTGAGGCAAACAACGCGATAGGGCAGACCGAGCCCCTGCAATACGAGTTCGGCATCATTGGTGAGCTTCTCGAGCTCTGCATAGCTATCCTCAGGCTTGCAGAATTTGACGAGCTCTACCTTATTGAACTGATGCTGGCGTATAAGCCCGCGGGTGTCCCTGCCTGCGCTGCCGGCCTCGCTCCTAAAACAAGCACTGTATGCGCAGTATTTGATCGGCAGATCAGCGCCATTAAGAATATCTCCGCGATGTATGTTGGTGACCGGAACCTCTGCTGTAGGGATCAGGAAATAATCCGTTCCCATTACCTTAAAAGCGTCATCCTCAAATTTGGGAAGCTGACCTGTACCCGTCATGGAGGCGCGATTCACCATGTACGGCGGAAGTATCTCCGTATAACCATTTTGAGTATGGCAATCGAGGAAATAGCTGATGACGGCACGCTCAAGCCTTGCACCAAGTCCGCGATAGACGGTAAATCTTGCGCCGGTTATCTTGCCGGCGGCGGCAAAATCGAGAATGTTGAGCTTCTCGCCAATATCCCAATGCGCTTGGGGCTCAAAATCAAATTCCGTAGGAACACCATAACGGCGTATCTCTGCATTATCCTTATCATCCGCGCCATCGGGAACGCTCTCATGAGGAATATTGGGGATCTTCATCAGCATATCATCGAGCTGAGAATCAATATTGGAAAGCTCGGCATCAAGCTCCTTTATGCTGTCCGCAACCTGTTTCATCTCTGCGAGTATTCCGCTCACATCCTGCCCCTGCTTTTTGAGCTGGGGAACCTTGGCGGAATCCTCATTGCGCTTGGCTTTAAGCGCTTCAACCTCAACGATAAGCTTACGGCGCCGTTCATCGAGCTCCAAAAGGCCGGTAACATCGGCTCCCTTATTGCGGCGAGATCTCATAGCGACAATAAGCGCATTTGGATCTTTGCGTATACGTTTTATATCAAGCATTGTTTTTTCCTCCTAATAACTTCCGATAAGTTTATAGCTTTGGCAATCATATTCAGCGACCGCGCTCATTTAAAGCTTACTTAGCATTCCCACCGCAGCATTTTTTATATTTTTTGCCGCTTCCGCAGGGGCAGGGATCATTCGGTCCTATCTTTTTGCCGACACGCTTGGGCTGCGGTTTACCATCGCCCATCGGTTCATTTGCTTTAGCAACCTGCTCGCGCTGCTGAGGCGCTTGCCTTAGTTCGACACGATACAGGTATTTGATGGTATCATTCCGTATCTCGGCATTCATGGTATCAAACATATCGACGCCTTCATTGCGGTATTGAACAACGGGATCCTGATGCCCCATCGAGCGAAGACCAATACCTTCACGGAGCTGATCCATGGCATCGATATGATCCATCCAGTGCTCATCAACTGCGCGGAGCAGCATAATACGCTCAATCTCGCGCATATCAGTGCCAGCAGAAGCGAAGCGTTCCTCCTTTTCCCGATAAAAGGAATCGGTGATATTCAGCATCTTCTCCTTAATTCCCTCGCGCGTGGTCTCATTTGCGAATTCCTTATTCACATTAGCAATGAAGAAATTCTGCGTAAATTCATGGCAGAGTCCATTGATATCCCATGAATCGGATTTGGATTTGGGGGGACAATAGAAATCCAATATTGAGTCCATAAGCTCATCCCTCATTGCTACTATAGCAGGATGCACGTCCTCCCCCATGAGCACCTTGCGGCGCTGAGCATAAATGATTTCACGCATCTGGTTCATGACATCATCATATTTCAGCACGTTCTTACGGATTTCAAAGTTATGCCCCTCAACCCGCTTTTGTGCGCTTTCGATCTGCTTGGTCAACAGACCCATCTCAATGGGAACATTGTCCTCCGGCGATAGCTTACCCATTATGCCCTGCATTCGCTCCATACCAAAACGGCGCATGAGGTCATCCTCCAGAGACACATAGAAGCGAGTCATACCCGGGTCGCCCTGGCGTCCGGCACGACCGCGAAGCTGATTATCGATTCGGCGGGATTCATGCCGCTCGGTACCAAGGATATAGAGACCGCCAACGGCTATGACCTTATCATGCTCGGCATCGGTAATGGACTTATGCTTGGCATAGATCTCGGCGTATTGCTTTCTTGCATCGATAATTGAATCATCATCCGTTTCCATATGGCTTGTTGCAGCTTCTATCTGATCATCAGTATAGCCGTTCTGACGCATTTCTCGTTTAGCAAGAAATTCAGGGTTGCCGCCCAAAAGAATATCGGTACCACGGCCTGCCATATTTGTGGCTATTGTGACATTTCCGAATTTACCTGCCTGTGCAACGATTTCAGCTTCTTTTGCATGGTATTTCGCATTGAGCACCTCATGCGGAACGCCTCTGCGCTTGAGCATAGTGCTGAGAATCTCGGATTTTTCAACACTGACCGTACCGACAAGTATGGGCTGACCGGTGGCATGAATCTTTATTACATCTTCAACAACGGCATTAAACTTGCCTGCCTCAGTGGTATAGACGCAGTCATTCAAGTCTATGCGAGCGAGTGGACGATTGGTGGGGATTTCGACAACATCGAGATTATAAATGCCGATGAATTCATCCTCCTCCGTCTTGGCGGTACCAGTCATACCGGCAAGCTTATTATACATTCTAAAATAATTTTGGAAGGTAATGGTCGCAAGGGTTTGGTTCTCATTTTCAACCTTTACACCCTCCTTGGCCTCAAGTGCCTGATGAAGCCCTTCGGAATATCTTCTGCCGACCATGAGGCGTCCGGTGAATTCATCAACTATAAGTACCTGACCATCCTGTACGACATAATCCTTATCTCTCGTGAACAATGCGTTTGCGCGCAGTGCCTGTTTGATATAATGATTGATCTCGGTAGATTCAGCGGAAGATATATCGTCAATGTTGAAATACTGTTCCGCTCTTCGCATTCCCTGCTCGGTAAGTGCGACGGTGCGCGCCTTGATATCGCACATATAGTCGCCGCTTTCCTGCTGTTCCTCGCCGCGCATGATATCAGCCTTGGATATCTGTTTTATATCCTCACCGCGAGTCAGCCCCTTGACGAAGCGATTGGCGCGAACATACATATCGGTCGATTTATCTCCCTGACCGGAGATAATGAGAGGGGTTCGGGCTTCATCGATCAGGATGCTGTCTACCTCGTCAACAATAGCATAGTTTAATTCGCGTTGAACCATGCGATCACGATAGACGGCCATATTATCCCGCAGATAGTCGAAACCAAATTCATTATTGGTTCCGTATGTTATATCGGAATTATAGGCTTCCCTGCGCTCTTCAGCAGTTAGGTCGTGCACTATGCAGCCAACGGTAAGCCCAAGAAATCTGTGGATCTTGCCCATCCATGAGGCATCACGGGAAGCCAGATAATCGTTTACGGTAACTATATGCACGCCTTTACCTTCCAGGGCATTAAGGTAGGACGGGAGGGTCGCAACGAGGGTCTTACCTTCACCGGTCTTCATCTCTGCGATACGCCCCTGATGCAGCACAATGCCGCCAATGAGCTGTACATCGTAATGGCGCTGCCCAATGGTTCGCACAGCAGCCTCGCGTACGACGGCAAATGCTTCGGGAAGAATATCATCAAGAGTCTCGCCATTGGCGAGTCTTGCACGGAATTCATCCGTCTTGCCTCGGAGCTGTTCGTCCGTCAGTTGTTTGATACCGTCCTCAAGAGCGTTTATCTTCTTTACTAAAGGCTTGATTTTCTTTATCTGCTGCTCGCTTGTATTTCCGAGCAGACGATCAATAAATCCCATTTTTTGTCCTCCAACCGGGGTTTATTAGAGCGTTTTTATATCAAAAACGCATATGTGCCCACAGAATAGTATTATATAGCTAATTTAAGGATATGTCAAATACTCATTGGACTTTTTAATGTACATGTGGCATGGCGGTCAAGCGGATACGCCTCAAAGACACTAATTCGATAGTTGTACGTAAAGCGGGATTTATATCCTTGTCTGGCATTTGTCGATATGCTATAATAACCAATGGAAATGAGAAGTCCTTATCGGGTTATCACCTTTTGGAGGCTATATATGGAAACCGAAAAGATGAGCTATAGAAATCTTGGCGCGCATTGCCGTAATGCAGCGCGGCCTGAGGTTTGGAGCTTTGCCGTTTTTGCCCCGCATGCAAAAGCAGTGTCGGTCGTTGGCGATTTCAACGGCTGGATGGAGGGAAGGAATGCACTTAATCGCGATGAAGGCGGGATATGGAGGGGCAATATTGATGGGATACGCAAAGGTGAACTCTATAAATTTGCAATAATGGCCTCCAATGGCGAAGTATTGTTGAAGGCTGATCCATATGCTTTTAGGTCAGAACTTCGCCCCGGTACTGCATCTGTGCTGCATGATATTCCGAAATATGATTGGATGGATCAAGCCTATATGGCACAAAAGCATGAGTCAGCGCCGTATGCAAAGGCAATGAATATTTATGAAGTACATCTGCTATCGTGGAGGCAACATACTGATATACGAGAAGAGTGCAGAGAACTTGTTAATTATGCTAAGGAAATGGGCTATACACATATTGAACTGCTCCCCATAATGGAATATCCACTCGATGATAGCTGGGGATATCAGGTGACGGGTTATTTTTCGGTGAGTGCAAGGCTGGGCGATCCCGAAAACCTCATGTATTTAATCGATTTTGCGCATAGGAGCGGATTGGGTGTGCTTCTGGACTGGGTTCCGGCGCATTTCACTAAGGACGCACATGGACTGAGGCAGTTCGATGGAGAGCCGCTTTTTGAGAGCGTTGATCCTCTGCGCGCTGAAATGCCGCAGTGGGGAACCTTGCTTTTTGATTATGAAAGGCGTGAGGTTCGCGAATTCCTTATCCAAAATGCACTTTATTATCTGAAGGAATTTCATGTCGATGGGCTCAGGGTGGATGCTGTGAGCTGTATGCTTTATCATGATTTTTGCAAATCAAGATGGAGACCTAATCGTTTTGGAGGAAGGGAGAATCTTGAAGCAATAGAGTTTATAAAGGAACTCAATACTATAGTACATCGTGATTGTCCGGGCAGCTTGATAATTGCCGAGGAGAGTTCATCATATCCGAAGGTGACTGAACCGGTTTGTCTTGGAGGGCTTGGATTTGATTTTAAGTGGAATATGGGATTTATGAATGACACCCTTTCATACTTCGAAGAGGATTCTTATTTTAGGGGTTATCATCACGATAAATTAACTTTTCCGATGGTCTATGCTTTTTCTGAAAAATACATCCTTCCATTTTCTCATGATGAGGTTGTCTGCGGTAAACGCTCTTTGATCGGAAGGATGCATGGCAGCTATGAGCAGCAATTTGAGCAGCTGCGATTGCTACTATGCTATCAAATGGCCTGCCCTGGGAAAAAACTGAATTTCATGGGGAATGAATTTGGTCAGTTCATAGAATGGGATTTTCATAGGCCGCTCGATTGGTTTTTGTTGGATTATCCGGCTCATAAAGCGATGCAGGATTTCACCAAAGCACTTAACCATGTGTATCTGAACACAGCGGCCTTACATCGCGAGAACGAGGGCTGGAAGGGTTTCACCTGGCTAAAGGTGGATGATAGCGAGAATTCCGTTATTGCGTTTATGCGGAAAAATGCTGGGAGCAGGTTGGTTGCGGTATTCAATTTTACCCCGAAGAAATTTAAAGAGTATAGGATAGGTCTTGGTGAAATTTTCTCAAGACCGATACATCTGAAATGTATATTTTCTACGCATTACGGGAGACAAGATCGGATCAGATCCAAGAAGGTGCGTAAAGGTGAACGATATTTTGAGACTGCGCTGTATGGATATGAAGGCAGCTTATATATCGTGGAAAAATGAGAGGCTTGCAAAGCACGAAGCTATGAAAGGAAAGACTTCGAAATAAAATATTTGCCGAATTCATTTTGCTGGAGGATGTAAAACCGGGCTGGGGCAAAGCTGACAGATGCTTGGGAGAATTTTCTTTTTGCATTCCATTGCTTGACATAGTCCGAATTCTAATGTAAAATTATTTTGAATCCCGACCTGACGAAGGAAGGGAATGAGATCTGCCGTCCGATGGTGAGGGTGAGCGGGCAGGAGAAGATATCCTCCGGCTCGATGAATCCGGATCAGAGGAGAATGCATTTATATTTTAGACAAGGTCATTTCCTTTGTATTTGCGTTCTCCGAAAGGAGAATGTTTTTTATTTAGAGAGCAGGCTTGAAGTTTGATTGGCAAGACAAGGAGGGATGGATACGAGAGTATGGAACCGTGCAATGAAACAAGGGTAGCCGTTATGGGAATCATAGTAGATGATATGAATTCCGTGGAGCGCTTGAACGAGCTGCTGCATGAATATGGGCGTTATATCGTAGGTCGTATGGGAATACCCTATCGTGAGCGCAATATCAGCATTTTATCCATAGCGATCGATGCACCGCAGGATATTATTTCGGCTTTGACGGGCAAGATAGGAAATCTTCATGGCGTAAGCGTTAAAACGGCATATTCGAATGTAATCTCCAGGGTGAATTTATGAATGTATTAAGCCTTCTTGATCGGCTCAGGCTTGGTGAAAAACTGAGCTTGGCACAATATGAATGCCTTATAAAAGGCTTTTCAGAGGAGTCAGTCGAATATGCGGCTAGGCTTGCGAATGAAGTGCGTAAACCCATCTATGGAAACTCTGTGTATATACGCGGGCTGATTGAGGTTGGTAATTATTGCAAAAATGATTGCTATTATTGCGGAATCAGAAGATCGAATAAAAAAATTGAACGCTATACCCTCACGATTGAACAAATATTAGCATGTTGCTTCGAGGGCTATTCGCTGGGCTTCAGAACCTTTGTGCTTCAAGGCGGAGAGGGCGTGTATCCTGTTAAAAAAATATGCGAAATCGTCCGGGAAATAAAACAGAGGTATCAGGATTGCGCAGTCACGCTGTCATTGGGGGAATATGATTTTAAGGATTATAAGCTCATGCGTGAGGCAGGTGCGGATAGGTATCTGCTGCGCCATGAGACTGCGGATGCAGCTCATTATTCGATGCTGCATCCGATGGAGCAGAGCCTAGAGCATCGTATGGCCTGTCTTAAGGAGCTAAAGCGACTTGGGTTTCAAGTTGGATGCGGATTCATGGTAGGATCGCCGCATCAAACCATGGGTATGATAGCAAAGGATTTAAAATTCATTGAAGAATTTAATCCTGAGATGTGCGGAATCGGTCCATTTATCCCGCAAAAGGATACTCCTTTTGGCGATCAGCCCAAGGGCAGTGCAGAGCTCACGATCTATTTATTATCCATCATTCGTCTGATTAAACCGGATATTCTGCTTCCGGCAACCACAGCACTCGGCAGTATATTGCCGGATGGAAGGGAACGTGGGATTCTTGCAGGAGCAAATGTGATAATGCCAAATCTGTCTCCAAAGGAAAGCCGCGATAAGTATGCGCTTTATGATAATAAGCTTTCCAGCGGTGCGGAAGCGGCAGAAAATTTGAATGCGCTTAAACTAAGAATGAATAAAATCGGCTTCAAAATCGTCAATGCACGGGGGTCGTACGGAGATCCTGTGTGTTTTGAAGATTGAGGCAGGTTGAAAAATAATCTGACAGGTAGGTTCGGTTTACACCGTTCCAATTTGCAAGAAGGAGAAATATATGAGTAATTACAATCCGAAATCCATGCATGCTGAGGAATTCATCAGCGATCAGGAGATCCTCGATACGCTTCGCTATGCCGAGGAAAACAAGCATAATATAGAGCTTATTGACAGCATACTTGCGAAAGCCAGACCACAGAAGACTGAAACGGGATGCCATTGCGCAGGACTGAGCCATCGTGAGGCCAGTGTACTGCTCGCATGCGATATACCGGAGAAGGTACAGGAGATGTATGCCCTTGCTGAAGAGATAAAGCAAGCCTTTTACGGGAATCGTATCGTTATGTTTGCACCGCTGTATCTTTCTAATTATTGTGTGAATGGCTGTGTATATTGTCCATATCATCTCAAGAACAAGCATATTGCCAGGAAGAAACTGACCCAGGAAGAGGTGCGCAGCGAGGTTATCGCATTGCAGGATATGGGGCATAAGAGGCTTGCGATTGAAGCGGGCGAAGATCCGGTGCGCAATCCGATAGAATACATTTTGGAATGCATAGATATCATATATTCAATTCATCACAAAAACGGAGCGATTCGTCGTGTCAATGTGAATATTGCTGCAACTACCGTCGAAAATTATAGAAAGCTCAAGGATGCGGGCATTGGAACCTATATCCTGTTTCAGGAAACCTATCATAAGAAGAGCTATTTGGAATTACATCCTACAGGACCCAAACATGATTATGATTATCATACAGAGGCTATGGATAGGGCTATGGAGGGCGGTATAGATGATGTCGGTCTTGGCGTTCTGTTCGGGCTGGAGCTATATAAATATGAATTTGCGGGGCTGCTGATGCATGCTGAGCATTTGGAGGCTGTGCATGGCGTTGGTCCGCATACGATCAGCGTTCCGAGGATCAAACACGCTGATGATATAGATCCCAATGTATTTGATAACAGCATATCAGACGATCTATTCCTGAAAATCATTGCGTGCATTCGAATTGCCGTGCCGTACACAGGCATGATAATATCTACCAGAGAGAATCAGTCGGTTCGTGAAAGAGCGCTGCAGATTGGTATCTCTCAGATAAGCGGTGCATCCAGGACTTCCGTTGGCGGTTATACTGAAGAGGAACGCCCTCATGACTCAGAGCAGTTTGATGTCTCCGACCAGAGAACGCTCGATGAGGTCGTAAATTGGCTGATGCAGCAGGGCATGCTGCCTTCATTCTGTACGGCCTGCTATCGTGAGGGAAGGACGGGAGATAGGTTTATGAGCCTTTGTAAAAATGGTCAAATCTTGAATTGCTGCCATCCAAATGCGTTAATGACCCTTGCGGAATATCTAGTGGATTACGCAAGCGAAGAGACCAAGCGCAATGGATTTGCCCTCATAGAAAGCGAATTGGCTAAGATTCCGGCAGAAAAGATCCGAAGGATCGCAGCGGAGAATATTGAGGCGATCAAGCAATCAAACAAGAGGGATTTCAGATTCTAAAAACTGAGGATATTATCGGGCAGTAAGCCATACTCGATAAAACTGTTTTGTGAAAGGAAAACGGATGACACTGAATACTTCACCATCTTCGGAACGTGTACATATTGCATTCTTTGGACTGCGAAATGCAGGAAAGTCAAGCCTTGTGAACGCAGTCACAAACCAAAAGCTTTCGCTTGTTTCAGACACTCCAGGAACGACGACTGATCCGGTTAAAAAATCCATGGAGCTGCTTCCGCTTGGTCCCGTTGTCATCATTGATACGCCAGGTATCGATGATGAAGGAAGGCTTGGGATGATGCGAGTCAAAAGAGCTTTCGATATGCTCGATTCGGCCGATATTGCTGTGCTAGTGGTAGATGCAGTAAGAGGTATGACCGAGACGGATTTCGAACTTGTGAATCGTTTTACTACCAAAAAGATTCCATATGTAATCGCAAGGAATAAAGCCGATCTGCTGAAAGTGCGCGAGAATCTGCGCGAAAACGAGATTTATGTGAGCAGTATCAGCGGCGAGGGCGTTGTCAACCTGCGAGAAGCCATAGGAAGGCTTGGAAATGCTGCCGTGCATGAGCGCAAACTTGTTTCAGACTTGATAAAGGCGGGAGATATAGTTGTGCTGGTAACTCCGATCGATGCTGCTGCCCCAAAGGGAAGGCTTATTCTTCCGCAGCAGCAGACGATACGAGATATTCTTGATAGCTCGGCGGTTGCTGTAGTGACAAAGGAGACGGAGCTTGCTGAAACCCTGCAAATGCTTGGAAGAGCGCCACGACTTGTCATCACCGATTCGCAGGCATTTGGCTTGGTGAGCAAGATCGTGCCGGATGATATGCTGCTGACGTCATTCTCGATACTGTTTGCTAGGTATAAGGGAGATCTTTGGAAGCTTGTGAATGGTGCAGACGCATTGGATAAGCTTAGTGATGGCGATAGAATACTTATCTCTGAGGGCTGTACTCACCATCGTCAATGCGGCGATATTGGCACCGAGAAGCTTCCAAATTGGATAAAAAAATATACAAACAAGCAGCTTGAGTTCGAATTCACTTCCGGAGGAGAATTTACGGAGGAACTCGATAAATATTCATTGGTCGTGCATTGCGGGGGCTGTATGCTGAATGAGCGTGAAATGGCTTCGCGGCTGGCAAAATGCGAAGCAGCAGGGATTCCCGTTACGAATTTTGGAACGGCAATTGCCAAAATGAATGGGATTCTGGAAAGAGCAATGCAGGTATTTGAAGGCGTAAGGCCGTCTTGACGCTGAGGGCAGCAGCGTCCATAAAAAGCCATTATATATCGATGGTGATTCGAGGACTCTGTCAAATGTGCGGTCAGAGCCCTCGAATTTATATAATGCTTTATGCAGCGGAAATATAGAGCAAATATTTGTAGGATAAAATTTCAACATATTATCATATTGAGGATAATCAGGGAGTACCGTTTGATACTCTGAAATTTGCGAAATACATTTTTTGATGATAATTTATAGGCATATGAGTACAGATAAGCGTGCGGGGTATGATTATAGTCTTTATCGGGAGAGCGTTCGAACCAAACGGATAAATATATAAATACAGCAGGCCTTTAATATGATAAAATATGAAGGAGGAAATGCACAATAAGGGGCTTGTGCTTTTTGTCTCGGATTTATAAAAATTCGTTTGAATTTTAAACGGCACAATGAAGCTCCTGATTTAAGAGGAATGAAAAACGAGAGGAGAAGATTTATGCTTAAAATCGAACATTTAACAAAGCTTTATGGTGATAAAAGAGCGGTGGACGATCTTTCAATGCATATACTGCCTGGTGAAATATATGGCTTCATCGGTCATAATGGTGCTGGGAAAACGACGACCATAAAGGCTTGCGCCGGAATTCTGCAATTTGAAAGTGGAGATATCTTGGTGAACGGGGTATCGGTGAGCAAGGATCCAATCGCATGCAAACAGCGCATTGCTTACATTCCGGATAATCCCGATATGTATGAGTTCATGACGGGGATCCAGTTTTTAAATTTTATAGCTGATATCTTTGGCGTAGATGAGGCAGAGCGCAAGGAGAGCATTGCAAAATATGCGGGCGCATTTGAGCTTACCGGAGATCTGGCGCAGCCAATATCTGCCTATTCGCATGGAATGAAACAGAAGCTTGCTATAATTTCAGCGTGGATTCATAAGCCGGAGCTTATAATCATGGATGAACCTTTTGTTGGGCTGGATCCTAAAGCATCCCATCTGCTCAAGGGCATGATGCGCGAGGTGTGTGATCGCGGCGGTGCGATATTCTTTTCTACACATGTGCTGGAGGTTGCGGAAAGGCTTTGCGATAAAGTGGCAATCATAAAAGAAGGAAAGCTGATTCGTTCTGGAACGATGGATGAGGTCAAGGGAGATACTTCGCTTGAATCGGTATTCCTGGAATTGGAGGGGGAATCATGCTGAAGGCATTATTCAGGAAGCAATTTAGAGAACTTGGGGCATGGTTCTATCAGGATAAACGAACCGGTAAGAATCGCTCTAAGGCCGGCATAATAGGCTATTCGATCCTCTATGCATTCTTGTGCATAGTGATGTCCGGATTATTTTTTTCTATGAGCAGCATGATATGCGTACCGCTGGTCAGCGCAAGTATGGGATGGCTGTATCATGCTATCATGTGCCTGATCGCATTGACCTTTGGTGTGTTTGGAAGCGTATTCAATACGTATTCTACACTATATAGCGCAAAGGATAATGATCTGCTGCTCTCCATGCCGATCCCTCCATCAAGAATTATTTTGGTCAGGCTGTTTGGGGTTTGGTTCTGGGGAATGGTGTATGAACTGTTGGTGCTGATTCCGGCCATGATAGTATATTGGATGGCGGCATCTCCCGGGTTGTTAACCATCGCAATGGATATTTTCATAATCATTGCCATTTCCATATTGGTGTTGGTGATCTCATGTGCACTCGGTTGGTTGGTTGCAAAGATTAGCAGCAGACTGAGATCCAAAAGCCTAGTTACGGTTCTGATATCCGTTGTGTTTTTGGGAGTGTATTTTTATATTTATTCAAGTGCATATTCAATGCTTCAAAAGCTCATTGCAAATATTGAGACGGTGGGCTTAAAAATTAGATCCGCGATCTATCCTATCTATTTGATGGGACGAGGAGCAGAGGGCGATGGGCTAGCCTTCCTTTTGTTTTTGGCGATGGTGCTTGCCTTGTTCGGTCTGGTATGGTGGATACTATCCCACAGTTTTTTGAAGCTTGCGACTACGAGAAGCGGTGCTGCGAAGAAGAAGTATCGTGAAATATCAATAAAAGCAAGGAGCGTATATTCCGCCCTTCTCCATAAGGAGGGCAGGCGGTTTACATCAAGCGCAGCCTATATGCTCAATTGCGGAATGGGTACTTTGTTTATTGCGGCAATCGCCGTGGTCGTGCTCATCAAAGGGGAGTGGATCCGGAATACCGTTGCCGCAAGTTTTGCGGAATATGATCAGCTTATTCCATTGATCGCTATTGCGATTCTCTGCATGATGACCACCATGAATGAGTTGACGGCACCTTCAATATCCTTGGAGGGGAAGAATCTCTGGCTCATGCAGGCTCTTCCGATATCCGCCTGGCAGGTACTGAAGGCGAAGCTGGAGCTCCATCTGCTGCTGACGGAGCTCCCGACACTGCTTTGTTCTATCTGCATGGCGGTCGTCATTCGACCGGGGCTTATGGCGTCCGTTCTGATGGTGGTACTGCCCCAGCTCTTCGTCATATTAAATGCTTCGCTGGGTCTCATACTCAATCTGAAGTCTCCGAATTTGGCTTGGACAAATGAAACCGCCGTTGTCAAGCAGAGCATGAGTGTGGGAATCTCACTGTTCGGTGGCTGGATAATGGTCATTTTCCTTGGTGTGCTGTATGCTGCGGTCGGAAGCCGACTTACGGTGGAGCTGTTTATGCTCATTGTGAGCGTACTGCTTGCGCTGCTCTCAGCTTTAGCATTGCTATGGCTGAAGAAAAGGGGAACAAGAATATTCGAAGCACTATAGGAAAGATCATCGAAATCAAAAAAAGGGCCGCTTATTTTTTTACGAGCAGTTCCCTATTATACTGGAGAGACTAATGTACAAATATCGGGTTTCTTTTGAAGAGGTCTTATTTCCGTGTGAATCAATGCTTATAAAAATTATTCATATGTAGTATTCATTCGTCAATTGAAAATACTGCTGGATTTGTCACAAAAAAGGTGGTAAAATGATATTGTATGCAAAGTAAATCCAATATGAACCAGCCATGAAACCAATATGAGTTTATAAATATACATGCCTGAGTTCATATGGACATACAATGAATAAAGGAGAGTTGAATATGGAGAAGAGGCTATATAAGTCCAGAACGGAAAAAAAGATAGATGGCGTCTGTGGCGGCATCGCTCAATATTTTGATATTGACCCGACTCTGGTTCGGCTGATATGCGCATTATTCTGCCTTTTTTGTGGTACCGGAATAGTTGCATATATTGCTTGTGTGATAATAATTCCAAGAGAGCCCATTTGATTTAGATGATTGGCGGGGCGCAGCATTTTTAATAAAATAGGCTCCAATGCAGCTCAAAAAATGAGGTCTGCATTGGAGTCATTTATCCATAAAGGATGGATACCACAGTTCTTAAAAATGGTGTTATCTGAATGCAGGCGGATTCACGTCAGCATCAGGAAATGGTGTGTTGGCGGGAGAAGGCTCAGACATGCTGAAATACATCTTTGCTGCCTTTGTGGTGCCAAAATCACGGTTAGATCCGGAATCCTGAACCTTGTTGAATGCCTCTTGGAACATGGCGTTATGTGCCTCTTCGCGGTTTAGAAGAAAATCTATGGTTTCTTTTACACGTTTATCGCCGATCTGCCTATACAAATATTCATAGACAACCTTTGCACGCTGTTCAGAGGCAATATTCGATAGGAGATCTGCGCAAAGATCACCGGTGACCGTTACATAATCGGAAGTCCAGGAATACCCGGAGGCATTGATCAATCCAGGATTTAGCCCTAAAAGAACGTGGGTCTGGATTTCGCCTGCGGGTACGGCAAATGCCTCCACTTCGTGTCCATTCAAAAGATTAATGGTTTGGGCAACCATCTCCATATGCCCAAGCTCTTCGGCTGCAATATCCAGAAACAGATCCTTTATCGCTTGATCCTTGATTCTGAAGCTTTGGGACATATATTGCATTGCAGCTTTGAGTTCTCCATTGGCTCCTCCAAGCTGCTCCTGAAGAAGTGCGGCATATTGGGGATTGGGTCTTTCAACACTAACCGGGTGAAATAATTCTTTTTCATGTTTAAACATAGCATTACCTCGCTTTCTGATGATTATTATTTCCAAATCTATCGAGTTTATGCTTCTGTATGCGAATTCTGCCTGCATTAAAGCCAAGGATACATTTTTTTCGATGGTAGAATACAACTACTTCGCAGAAGTGGTGTGGTTAAATATTTGCTTATTCGGAGATATTTTCTCTAAAAAAGATAGAAAAAATAGAACCTCGACAATCCTACGACTGTCGAGGTTCTAACTGTATTACATTCACACTGTTACAGCAAAGCCGCCTAAATAGTAGTGAGTGTTCGTGTAATACTGCTTTGGTGGAGCATGAGGCGTAGCGTCCGAACACTTCACCCGCCTCTGCATCCTTCAGCATTTGAAGAGTAACCGTGCTGTTTTCATCGCTGTAATTGAATGTGACCTTAATGCTGTCGTCGAAAACATAGACAGAATTCACGAAGGTCTGAATCAGTCGCTTTTGTATCTCTCTGTCACTGTGGTCTGCTTTTCTCAGGCCATACAGGTAGAAAGCGATGTGTTCCTTTTTGAGATGGAAGCTGCCCGCAAGCTCACGGTCTGCAATGGCCGCCTTTAGCTCTGCCTTCTGTGCGGTAAGCTCTTCCATGCGCTGCTTTGTTTCCTCTGTGAATATACCGGCCTCCATTGCCCGGATCAGATTGCGGATTGCCGTTTCCGTCTGCTCAAGATTTTTCTGAAGGTTGCGCAGTTCTTCTTGGTTATCGTCTTGCGCTATGTAGTACGCCCACGTGTTGTCTATGATGAAGTCAAGCAGCGCTGTATCTTCCAGCAAATCACACACGGCTTTGACAACTAAGTTTTCTATATCTGCCTGCCGGACGGCCTTCTTGTCGCAACTCTTAAAGCGTTTCTTATTTGAGCAAATGTAATAATTATACCGGGTACCGGTCTTGCTGGTACCGCTCTCCCCAAACATGGCCGTACCGCATTTCCCACAAAATAGCTTGTCAGCAAGAATGTAGTCGGCTCTGGCCCACGTCTTTGCAGGAGCACGTTTGTTGATCTTCAACATTTCCTGCACCTTGTAGAAAAGGTCGTCGTCAATAATTCGCGGGACCCCACCTTCTATGCATCTGCCGTGGTTATTGTAGATCCCGATATACTTTTCATTCTTCAGGATGGTGTGCAAGCTGTTGCACGTGAACGGCTTGCCCCGGAGTGTACGAAGGCCCAGCTCATTGAGCTTGCTCACGATCTCTGTTACAGTGGCTCCGCCAGCGTACATGGTGAAGATCATCCTGACGGTGGGGGCAGTATCTTCATCAATGACAAACTTCTTATCAGGGCCGGTTTTGTAACCCAGAGGCCGGTTGCCTCCGGTGACTTGGCACTTGTCGGCACTTTCAGCGATGCCACGCCGGATGTTCTGAGAGAGCTGCAAACTATAATATTCAGCGAAACCTTCAAGAACGCTTTCCAAAATAACGCCCTCCGGGGAATCAGGTATGCGCTCTGCAACGTATTCCACCCGGACACCGTTCTTTCGACACTTCATTTTGTTTATGGCAATCTCTTCACGGTTACGCCCGAAACGGTCAACCTTCCAGAGAATAATCACACTGAATTGGTGCTTTGCCGTGTCCTTCAGCATTTGCTGAAATTGCTCACGGTTGTCTGTACGGCCTGATTTCGCCCGGTCTATGTATTCGTGTATGACATTGTACCCCATTGAAGCAGCGTACTTGTGCGCCTCTGATAGCTGCCCCTCGATAGATTGTTCTCCCTGACCATGACTGGAATAGCGGGCATAGATAGCGGCCTGTTCATTCTCCCTGGGTGATGTCGTAGGCGTACGCCAATTTATCTCAACAGACATATGTACTCTCCTTGCTTCCTTCTACGCCTTGTAGGAAGGACTTTTTTGCGTTTTCGGACCATCCGTATTGCGTTGATCCACACGGGACAATAAGCCCGCAGCGAATTAAAGTGTCTTTGAGCTTAGAAGCGCGGGTATACCCAAATTTACACCGGCGCTGTATTACGCTCACGCTGACACGGTCAGCGCCGGACAATGCTTGCGCGATTGCCAGCGCTTCTTCTCCATAGTCCAGCTTCAGATAGGCGGCAAGCGTGTCTGTGTTTGCCGCCTGAGTATTTACCGGCTGCTGTATCGATGCTATTTGCTCTGCCGGTGTAGCTTGCGCCCTCGGTTTTTCTTTCCGGCGTTTAAGGTATCGCCTAAAGCCTTTGTACCCGAAGTACGCCAGCACGGGCGCAGCCACCATAAGAATGACGATTGCCATATTGCCTACTGCTTTCCAGAGAGGTTGCGCCTTTGTGGCGTCCAGTGCTGCCGATATACCGGCAGCAGCAACAAACAGGTAGGCGAGGATCAACGATACCCTTAGTAGTTTCGGCAGGCGGCGGTTTACGCCTGCCTTTGTGATTCCCTCAAGTAAAATGACGCCGTTTGCGCGGGCAAGCTCCCGCGCAGCCTTTGTAAAGGTGCTGTTCGTGACAACCATAGCGGCGTCGCAGCCATAGTACGCTTTACCCGCAACGGCTTCCTGTACGGCACCAACGCTGACAGGGTTTGAATAATATTTGCATTGAACCGCGTATTTGTGACCGCCTTTGTGAGCAATTATGTCAACGCCGAAATCTCCTGATCCCTTTGTCACCTTTGTCCCGGTGTAACCGTGTCCCTTCAGGTATCGGGCAACAAGGTATTCGTAATCGTGACCGTCCATACATACCACCTAAACTGCATAAAGATTGCCGTACCGATACAGGCTCACAGCTTTGCGCATTAAATCCTCGGTAACGGTAAAAAAGTCGGCAAGTTCCCAAATCTCTGTGTACCCTTGTGACACAGCATCTTCCAGCTCATCTTCCGGGATGAGCTTCTTTATTGCCCATTTATCGGCGCGGTTTTCATTCCGCTGCCTTGAATCGAATGGAGAAAAGACGTTGTAAAAGGCACCTGTCGCGCAGTGGCCTAATTCATGGGCTAATTTAGTCTTTTCGTCTGCCGTGGAGGCAACCTTCGATGGGTCGATAGCTACATAGCAATGTCCGTCAGAATCCATAGTTGAAAGAGCCTCCCGCTTGCTGAGGTAGAAGTCCGCAACAGTGACGCACTCGTCCATAGCAAGATCATAAAGCTCGTTTAGTGTCATCTATCACTCTTCCTCTCTTTAATAAATGCAGCAAACCTTTTTACGTCCTCTAAATCGTGTTCGTCAATTTCGTCTGTGTCGCCCCACAGAGCAAATATTAGATCGGCATCCTGCTTTGAGAAACGGGAGCCGCCGTTTTTGAGATAGACCTCACGCTGGGCGTCGCGTTCGGCAGCCAGCATGATAGCGCGGGCCTTTCTCACGTCGCCGCCTGCGGCCTCCACATAGGTAAGCGGAATTGCGGCAAGAGCGTCACCATCTTTATCGTAGTCCACCGGATCATCGGTGCGACCTAAAAGATAATCAACGGAAACATTGAAGAAATCTGCAATTTTTTGAGCGTTTATGGAATCCGGCAAAGCCTCTTTTCCAAGGCTCCATTGCTGTTTCCAATAAGACACGGAGCCTTTGCTAAAACCAATTTCCGCACTTGCCTTTGTGGGTGTAATCCCCTTTTCCTCGCAGAGTCGTTTGAAAATGTCAAAGAACATACAGTGCCTCCAAAAATATAATTCAAATATTTGCTCTAACTCTCTTGACATGTTCAAATATTTGCTCTATAATGGCCAGTGTAGAGCGAATATTTGAACATGGTGCAAAAAGGATCACCCTCTGAAAAATCCAGAGTGTCTAGGTGCGTGATTTGAGCAACATCTATATCATAGCACACGAGTACAAATATTTCAACTACTTTAGACAAAATATTTGAACAAAGGAGGTGGAATTTTGATTCTGGACTGGACCTCTGAAGTCGTAGGACGTATGCACGGGGCAAATATTGCCGGTCTTGAGCTCGCAAAGGAGGCGGATATTTCCAGTTCTTATCTGTCTGCTGTACTCCACAAGAAAAAGGGCAATGAACAGACCCGCCAGCGCATCATCTGCGCACTTGAACGCCTTGAGCAGCGGAAGGCAAACGAACCCGTAGTTACTCAGTAAGGAAGGTAAGCACATGGCGACAATCATTGAGTGTCAACAGATACCCAAAATACAACTTGATATTCTGAGCCGAACACTGCTTGCCGCGATAGAACGCTACTACGCTGACCCTGAGAACCAAAAACGGTATGAAGCGTGGTTACACAGCGAAGAGGGCGAAGCCTATGTCAATCGTAATTCAGCAAGGGAATCAGAACGGGAGAAAGCACCTTTGATTTAGACGCCATAAGCTACGGACGTTTGCATGGGCTGAATTCACTGAGCCTGAAGGTCATGTCGTTGCTGGTGCCTTTATGGACAGAGCTGCGATTCACGCCAATACTCAAGGCAAACAGTTTCCCGCATTTGAAAATCGGCAACAGATTATCAACACGAATGGTAATAGGAGGCATACCATGAACGAATTCAAAATCACGGTAGAAATACCCGGATTGTCTGAGGCAATCAACAATCTTGCTGAAGCTATCAAGGCTCAGCACAACGCACCCGTGGACAAGACCAGCGCCGCGCCGGTTACTGATACCGCCGCACAGAATAACGCTGCTCCTACTGCAACCACGGCCCCTACCACTGCACCTGCACAGGAAACGGCGGCTGCCCCTTCTGCACCTGTCCCTTCTGAAAAGGCATACAGCCTTGACGATTTGAGCCGTGCCGGTGCAACACTCATCGATCAGGGCAAGATGCCGCAGCTTCTTGAATTGCTCGGCAGATACGGCGTACAGGCCGTGACACAGCTCGACACCAGCGCATACCCGGCTTTTGTGAATGACCTGAAGGCTCTCGGTGCGCAGCTCGGATAAGGAGGTACACAATATGCCTACCCCTAACGCACACGCTCTCCTGAGCGCGTCCAGCGCTCACAGGTGGCTTGCTTGTACCGCCGCACCACACTTTGAAGAGAATTTTCCTGACGGCACCAGCACCTACGCTGAGGAAGGTACTTTGGCTCACAGCATTTGTGAGTTGTTCGCCCGAAAGAAATTCACGGCCATGTCTGCCCGTAAGTACAACGCAGAGCTGAAGAAGCTCAAGGAACAGCCCTTGTATCAGGAAGAAATGATTGCAACGGCAACCGCCTATGTCGAATACCTGACGGAAAAGGCAATGAGCTACACCAAAGCGCCGCACGTGGCTATGGAAGTCAGAGTTGACCTCACGGATTACATACCTGACGGCTTTGGTACCTGCGACTGCATCATGGTTGGCGGTGACACGCTGCACATCACGGACTACAAGCACGGGAAAGGCGTTCCCGTATCTGCTGAGAGCAATCCCCAAATGCGCTTGTATGCGCTGGGCGCTCTGAGGCTCTACAAGCCTATTTACGGCGATACGATCAAGCGAGTATCAATGGGTATCTGCCAGCCGCGCCTATCCGATACGGCAAGCGAGGACGCAATGAGCGTTGAAGAATTGCTTGCATGGGGCGAGAGTATCAAGCCGACAGCAAAAGAGGCCTACGACGGTCCCGGCACCTTCTGCCCCGGCGATCACTGCCGATTCTGTAAAGGCAAAGACCTGTGCCGTGCCAGAGCTGCCTATTACGCCGGATTCTCTGAATTTATGGGAGCTGACATTGAGGGCCGTATGACGGAGGCAGACGGACTTGGAGCCGACTTGCCGCCGATCCTGTCAAACGCTGAGGTTGCCGACCTGCTGATTAAGGCAGAAGGCCTTGCTGCATGGTACAAAGACCTTCAGGAATATGCTACCGGCGCATTGCTTTCCGGTGACGAAATTCCCGGCTTTAAGCTGGTTGAGGGCCGCAGCAATCGCGCGTTCTCCGATCTTGACGGCGCAGTAAAAACGCTGCTTGATGCGGGCTATGCAGAAGCCATGATTTATGACCGCAAGCCTAAAACCCTGACGGAGATGGAAAAGATGCTGGGCAAAAAGACATTTGCTGAGTTGCTTTCCACCTTCGTTACGAAACCGAAGGGAAAACCTACACTTGCACCGGCATCCGACAAGCGCGAAGCGTTTAACCCCGGAGCAGCAGAGTTTGAAGGTGTTGGCAATGGCTGAAACCGTATATCTGCTTGACGGCAGCATGGAAGTCATACTCACCGACAAAGAGATTTTCCTTGAGCGCCTACTTCGTGAGCGGCTCGGTGACGATGCCGCACGGTGCTTCACGGAGTATGTGGAGGACCTGAAAGACGACCTTGACTTGCAGGCCACTTGCACCGATGAACAAGAGCGAAGCGCAGACGGGTATTCTGCTATGTGCCATGAAGCAATGGACGCGTTTGCTGAAATCCTCCGTTTGCTGGACGCTCCACGCCTTAACCGCAAAGCACTGAAGGAAGCAGCGCAGTCCGGTTACGACGACTTGTATAAGAACCTATGAAATCAATGAATAAAAGGAGTTAATGAATTATGTATCAGAATGACGCTAAGAGAGTTCTCACCCCCGAATGTCGCCTGTCCTATGCGAACCTTGTCACCCCGAAGGCACCGGCGAACAACCCCAACGCTGAGCCGAAGTACAGCGTAACCCTTCTCATTCCGAAGTCCACCGGCGCAAAGACGGAGCTGGACGCCGCAATGGCCGCCGCCGCCGATGAGGGCGTGAACAGCAAGTGGAACGGCGCAAGGCCCGCCCGTCTGGAATCCGTTGTGCATGACGGTGACGGCGTTCGCCCCAACGGCGAAGCCTTTGGCCCTGAGTGCAAGGGCTGTTGGGTGGTGACTGCTTCCAGCAAGAACCCGCCCTACGTGTGCGGCATCGACAATGTAAATTGTAAGCTGGCACCCACTGACATTTACAGCGGTATGTATGCCCGCGTGAGTATCAATTTCTACCCCTACAATAGCGCCGGTAAGCGCGGCGTCGGCTGTGGCCTGCGCGGTGTGATGAAAACCCGCGACGGCGAACCCCTGAGCGGTGCCGTTGTTACCGCATCTGAATTCGCCGGTGTTGGCAATTCCGTTGCTGCCCCTAAGATCAATCCGCTGACCGGCCTGCCCATGTAAGCCCTGCGGTGTTACGGGAGGGCGGCTACACAGTGACCGCCCTCCCTCATAGAAGCAAAGGAGGCAATCTATGAACGAAATTTGGAAAGATATTCCCGGATTTGAAGGACGATATCAGGCCAGTACATACGGGAGAATAAGAAGCGTAGATCGGCCTGTTAGAGTAACCTCGCATGGTGTAGAAGCTGTACGCATGGTTAAAGGTCGCATTCTTCGCCCTGGAAAACAGGGCACAGGGCACTTAACCGTTGTGCTTGGTCGTGAATACGGCTCTATGCCTGTTCATGCCGCCGTTGCACTGACTTTCCTTGGCCCACGTCCTGCAGGGAAAGATGTATGTCACAATGACGGAAACCCTCAAAACAACTGCATTGAAAACCTACGCTACGACAACCGCACCGCTAATATTCTTGACGTTTACCGTGTCGGTGGGCGCTGGCGCAAGTTGAGCTTGGAGGAAATCAGAGAAATACGGGAGCTTATGGACCAAGGCGCTGTTGGCTCTGAGGTGGCCCGTCAATTCAAAGTTAGTCCCTCCACCGTTTCTAAGATCAAGCTCGGAGGTTACAAATCATGTCAACTAATTTAACAATGCACAACTTGAGCGTGGATCTGGAAACCTTTTCAAGCGTCGATATCAAAAAAGCAGGTGCGCAGGCTTATATCAGAAGCCCCGATTTTGAGATTTTGCTTTTCGGGTACAGCCTTGACGGCGCGCCGTCCGTGTGCATCGACATGGCGCAGGGTGAAGAAATTCCCCCTGAAATCCTGTCTGCGCTGACGGATTCGGCATACCTGAAACACGCATACAACGCGGCATTTGAATGGGGCTGCCTGAGCCGTTACATGGGGCAAAAGCTGCCGCCGTCCCAATGGAGGGACACAATGCTGCACGGTCTGTATTGCGGCTATACGGCTGGCTTGGAGGCCACAGGGCGGGTGCTGGGCATACCGGAGGACAAGCAAAAGCTGAACACCGGCAAGGCGCTTATCCGCTATTTCTGCGTACCCTGCAAGCCCACAAAGGCCAACGGTGGCCGAAACCGAAACTACCCGCACCATGATCCTGACAAATGGGCGCTCTTCAAAGAGTACAACGTTCAGGACGTTGAAGCCGAAATGGAGATTGAACGCTACCTATCCACCTTCCCGGTGCCGGATGAAGTACAACGTCAGTGGGAAACCGATCTGCTTATCAATGACCGGGGCGTTGCCGTTGACATGGATTTTGTCATGGGAGCTTTGGAGGTTGGCGAAACGGTACGCACGGAGCTTACCAACGAGGCCGTTCAAATCTCCGGTTTGTATAACCCGAACAGCGTCAAGCAGCTTGCCGGGTGGCTTGCTGATGAAACCGGCTCTGACGTATCGAACCTGCGCAAGGAAACAGTAAATGAGATGCTGAGCCGTGAGGACAACAGCGACGCCGTTCAGAGGATGCTTGAAATTCGTCAAGAGCTGGGCAAGACCAGCACGAAAAAGTATGACGCCATTGAAGAGGCGGTTTGTGAAGATGGGCGCGTCCGTGGCCTGCTTCAGTTTTACGGTGCAAACCGAACTGGGCGCTGGGCTGGCCGACTGGTGCAGGTACAGAATTTGCCGAGAACCTACACGGAGCCGTTGGAGCTGGCTCGTGAATTGGTAAAAGGCCGCAAGCTGGATGCTCTGAAGGTTATATACGGCTCACCCAATGACACCCTATCTCAGCTCATCCGTACCGCATTTATCGCTGCTCCCGGCAACGTACTTATTGACGCCGACTTTTCCGCAATCGAAGCCCGCGTTATATCGTGGCTGGCAGATCAGGAATGGCGGCTTGAGGTTTTCCGCACCCACGGAAAAATCTATGAGGCCTCTGCCTCTCAGATGTTCGGCGTCCCGCTGGAACGCATTAAAAAGGGCAACCCGGAGTATGAGCTTCGGCAGCGCGGCAAAGTTGCTGAGCTGGCTCTTGGCTATCAGGGCGGCGTTGGAGCCATGCGGACAATGGACGTTGGCGGTTTGCTTGCAGACCTTCCTGACGAAGAGGTACAAGAGATCGTCAACCGCTGGCGTGACACCAACCCGAAAATCCGTGAGCTGTGGTACGCCTTCGACGGCGCGGCGGCTCAGGTTATCACAAACGGCGGTGCTGTCCGCGTCCGAAACTGCGTATTTGCCCGTGAGTGCGATTGCATACGCGGTACAACCTGTCTGACAATCACCCTTCCGTCTGGCCGCAAGCTCTATTACATTGACCCGGCAACCGGTGAAAACCGCTGGGGCGGCACGTCCCTGTCCTATATGGGCATGGATCAGACGACAAAGAAGTGGCAGCGTGTGGAAACCTACGGCGGCAAGCTGGTTGAGAATTGCGTTCAGGCTATCGCCCGTGACTGCTTGGCTTATGCGATTGAGAACCTTGAAGCGGCTGGTTTGCCGGTTGTGTTCCATGTACACGACGAGGTAGTAATTGACGTTGCGCCGTTTGGCACAGCAGATGAAATGCTGAACAAAGTAGTAAGTCTTATGACAATCCCTATCCCGTGGGCATCCGGCCTGCCGCTGGACGCTGACGGCTGGGTAGGACAATATTTTAAGAAAGATTAAGGAGGCAACCATTTATGAATCTTGAAAAATTATTGACACTTGCAGTCGCTATAGCAGCTGTTTTGTTTATCGCTGTCGTCACCGTTGGCACACTTGCGATACCAGTGGTTCTCGCTGTATTCCATTCGCGGTACTGGCTCTTCCTGTATGTTGGCTATGCATCGATAATTGCATATGTTTTGGATTACATCGTCAAGTGCAAGGAAAATACGCCGAGTAAGAGATAACAACGATGGATATTATCAAACCCCGCATTGATTTTATCACTCCGATTAACGGCAGCGTGATCCTGAAGCGCCTTGAAGAGTGCGGACGTGTCTGCTACAAATCTGAGGATAAAATTACCGAAAACAGCGCTCCCGGCTTTGTCGCCGGTATCATCAAGCGCGGGCATGAAGCGGTATTGGAACACTGTTCCTTCACTGTGAAATTTACCTGTGACCGTGGCGTTTCCCATGAGATCGTCCGGCATCGTATGGCTTCCTACTGTCAGGAAAGCACCCGGTACTGCAATTACAGCCGGGGTGGCTTTGACAGCCAGATCACCGTAATTAAGCCTTTATACCTAAATGAAGGTACATACGCCTACGGTGAATGGGAAGCGGCCTGCAAACGCGCTGAAGAGGCATACTTCAACCTTTTGAATTGGGGACTGTCCCCGCAGGAGGCCCGCGCCGTACTGCCCAACAGCCTGAAAACCGAAGTGGTTATGACGGCCAACATTCGGGAGTGGCGGCACTTTCTGAAGCTGCGCACCTCTAAGGCAGCACACCCGCAGATGCGGGAGGTGGCTACACAGCTTTTGACGGAGCTTCAGAGGTTGATACCTGTTTGCTTTGACGACATTGAACCGGAGGGTTAACAGCATGAAAGCTATTCTAAAAAATGATTCTAAAGAATGAAGGAGGAACACACATGAAAGTTTTTATTTTTCTCGCAATAGCAACATTATCATCGGTGCTACTTGTATTAACCGGCCATTTAATGTCGGCAATAATTTCAAAGTGGTTTTGAGGAGGTATAAGTATGGAACTAGGATTAATAGCACTTATTTTTGCAGTAGCAATCAGCACCGTATTAGCCACACTGGCTAGTTTGGCAGAAGCAATATTAAACGGAGAAATCAAGGATTGGTGGAGGTAATAATGCAAAAAGATTAGGAGGCTGATGCTCTTGGAGAAAAAAGACTGGATAAATATTACAGACAAGCTACCAAAAAGTGAGCAATATGTTTTACTTGCGTGTGACGCAGGAAAAGCATACGGGAATTACAGGTATATTTGCATCGGCTTTTACGCCAAAAGGTACAGCGTTTACCCTCCCCCTTATACGGATTTCGGAATAGAATACTTTGAAGAAACAGACGACTATTACCTATTAGAGGGCTGGTACGAGACTATTAAAAATTGTGACGATTATAGTTGTCTCTATATCAATGACGTTGTAACTCACTGGATGCCACTACCAGAGTTGCCGGAGCAGAAGGATGAGTGACACGGTGATTAAGTGGATCAATTAGGAGGAAATCATGGCGAGATTTATTATCCAAAACAAAGTATATGACACTGATAAAATGGAATTTATAAGTGTAGTGGAAAAATGGTACAAATTTGAAGGATACTTTTTAAAGCAAATGTTTGGTGAGGAAATGGGAAGACGGTATATGCGCGATCTGTACCGATCCCCAAAAGGCAATTATTTACTCGTCCATACAAATGATTGCGACCAACTTGTAGGACAAGCAATCACTGAAAATGAAGCTAAAGAGCTGCTTTTGAGAAGCAACTATGATGTTTATGCGAAACTTTACGGCGAACTGAAAGAGGCTTAATTCGCACAAAGGAGGTGCTTTACATGACAGCCCGCGTGACAAATCATGCGGCACGGAGAACGAAAGAACGGCTTGGAATACCTAAGCGCACCGCAGAGCGAAACGCCGAAAAGGCGCTTCAGGAAGGTATCAGGCACAGTGAAACAAGCGGCGGTCTGCACCGGTACATATCCGCTTTGTATTGGAAGCAGCAGACCGCAAATAATGTGCGGATTTACTGCGGCAACGTTTATATCTTCCACGATGAAACGTTAATAACGATTTTTCCATTGCCGCAAAAGTATAGAAAGACAGCGGAAAAGCTGAGAAAGGAGAAACGCCGTGAGGGTTAAACAGTGCGGCGGCAAGGTCTATGGTATGGACCTGACCGCTAAAGAACGCAAGGCAATGAATATGGAAATCAACCGGCAGATTGCGGAGGCAGACCGGCAGTATCGAAACAACGTTGACGCCATGATTTTATATGCCCTTCATGTCCATTTGGGCTTCGGGAAAAAGCGCTTGCGGCGTTTCTATGAGGCCTTCAATGAGGATCACCAACGGCTGCTTGATTATTATGAGCTGCCAGAAAGCGACGGCGCATGGATCGCTGACCGCAAGCTGA
Organism: Christensenellaceae bacterium Phil7; assembly: GCA_001940845.1. GTDB lineage: Bacteria > Bacillota > Clostridia > Christensenellales > CAG-138 > PeH17. The sequence continues at coordinate 50,282 of MSGV01000035.1, read as the reverse complement.
AGGAAATTGGCGTTGACGTGGAGGCTTGGAATAACGAGAGAAAAAGAGGGTAGTTACACGATGAGCTATGATGTTTCATTCAAAGCAAAGCTGGAAGGCGCGGATCAATGGGCATACGTTGGTGAGGACTGGATCAACTTCACCTGCAACACCGCCGACATGATTAAAGAGGTGTGCGGCTCCTACCCCTCTCAGTGGGACGGCAAGCGTTGCGCCGATATGTACCCGGTGCTTATGCAGGGCGCGTCCCTGCTCACGAATGACCCGGAGAAATACCGCCCCATGCAAGCCCGCAACGGCTGGGGAACCGTGGAGCAGACCCGTGACTTCCTGCGAAGGGTAGCGGAAAACTGCAAGAGTTTTCCTACCGCCGTCCTTGAAGTGGGCCATTAGGAGGTGCAAGCATGGCAGACAATCCACGCAGAAACAGTGAGGGCTACTACGATCCTACGGCATACGCCGGTATGCGGCCCATCATTGAAGCAGAAAACGCCTTGCAGGGCGAGGTCAATGCCCTGATTAAGGTGCTGAAGTACATTATTGACAAGAGCGGCTTTGACCTTGTGAGCCGCATTGAAATCCGGGATAGAAAAACCGGAAAAACATTCAGATGATAGGAGGCCTATTCATGGAAAAGAAAACGCTTGCCGCCGTTGACAATGAGTATTTCGCGCTGATTATGTCGGCGCAGGAGGCGGCTTTTGACAAGATCGGCAGTGAGGACCACGTTCCCGTGTTACCCCCCCGATAAAAAGACGCCTGCAAACCTCATCTATTCGTGGGGTGTAGAAATGTTCAGGCTTGGATTTGAGGCTGGCTTTGATCTGGCCGAAAAACTTTTGAATATGGAGGTAGCCCCGGATGAATCGGTATGTGATTGAGAAAATCGGAGAGGCCGCCGCGCTGGAACAGTTGGCCGAAGAGGCCGCTGAGCTTGCGCAGGCCGCCTTGAAGCTGGCCCGCATTGCAAGAGGTGAAAACCCCACGCCGGTTACGCGCAAAAGCGCCTTTGACGCTTTTGTGGAAGAACTGGCAGACGTGAAGCTGTGCGTCAGCGTATTGGAAACTGAATACGGCAACATTGACACGGAAGGAACCGTGGCCGTGAAATACCAAAGGTGGCTGCACCGGCTGTCAAAGATGGCTGAGTAAGGAGCTACACAGACGGAGGCAAACCCATGAACAGGAGTGACCGCTATGAACCACGATAGAAAAATTATTATTTCAACCGGCAACAGCCGCCGTGATCTGATATGGAAGCAAACAACGCTCACCGTGTCGGAGTTGTATACGCGGCTCTTTACGCCCGTCAGGGGTACGGAAACGCTGCAAGCATACACGCACATGAAGAAGGCGCAGCAAGACGACCTGAAGGACGTGGGCGGCTTTGTGGGCGGCTCCCTGAACGGGCAGCGCCGAAAAGCCAACAACATGACCGGCAGGGACATTATTACACTTGACTTTGATAACGTTCCCGGCTGGCAGTCTGATCTTGTGGTAAGCAAGGTGGAAGAGCTTGGTTGTAGCTACTGCATCTACTCTACCCGCAAGCACACGCCCGCCGCGCCGCGCCTGCGCATTATTATCCCGCTGGATCGGACGGTAACGCCCGATGAATACGAACCCTGCGCCCGTCGTGTGGCGGCGCATATCGGCATCGGCATGGCCGATCCGACCACATTTGAAACGTGCCGCCTCATGTACTGGCCTTCCTGCTGCTCTGACAGCGAGTATATGTACAAGACGAAGGACGCGCCGCTGCTCTCGGCTGACTTCTTGCTGAGTACATACGTTGACTGGCATGATTTTATGAGCTGGCCGCAGGTGCCAAACGCCGTGAGCTATCAAAAGCTGGCTATGAAGCAGGGCGACCCGACAGAAAAGAACGGCGTCGTCGGTGCCTTCTGCCGGACTTATGATGTGCTGACCGCTATGGACGCCTTCTTGCCGAAAATCTACGATCCCGTGGACGGCGACGCAGACCGCTATACCTATTTGGGCGGCTCTACTACGGGCGGTGCGGCGATCTATGACGGGGGTAAATTCCTCTATTCTCACCACGCCACCGACCCATGCAGCGGACGGCTGGTGAACGCATTTGATTTGGTGCGGCTACACAAGTTTGGAGAGAAGGACGACGACGCAGCACCGGACACGCCGGTTGTGAAGCTGCCCTCTTACCGGGCCATGTGTGAGCTGGCCGTTTCGGACAAACTGACCATTGCCACGCTGAACCGTGAACAGCACGAACAGGCCATGAAGGAATTTGAGGGCATGGGCAAAACGCCTGACAGCGACGATGAAGGCGCTTGGGCTGAACAGCTTCAGCGCACTCAGGACGGCAAAATCAAAAGCACCATTGACAATGTGCTGATTATCCTTGACGGTGATCCGCTGTTGAAAGGCAAATTCGCTCTCAATAAATTTGCCGGACGCGGTGAAGTGCTGGGCGCTCTCCCGTGGGAAAAGAGCACTAAACGCCGCTTGTGGTCCGACACCGACAGCAACGGCCTTTACTGGTATATGGAACGTTTTTGGGGCATCACGAGCCGTGGCAACATCGACAGCGCCCTTGACATTCACGCCGCAGAACACGCCTTCAATGAAGTGCAGGACTTTATCAGCGGTCTTGTGTGGGACGGTGTGCCGCGTCTGGACACGCTTTTCATTGACTATCTCGGTGCGGCAGACACCGAATACACACGCGCCGTGACCCGCAAGGCGTTTACGGGAGCCGTGGCCCGCGCCATGACGCCGGGGTGCAAATTTGATAATATGCTGATCCTCTCCGGGCCGCAGGGCATCGGCAAGTCAACACTGCTGGATTACATGAGTAAGGGTTGGTTTAATGACAGCATCCGCACCTTTGAGGGGAAAGACGCCTCAGAGCTTTTGCAAGGGGTGTGGCTGGTGGAGGTGGCAGAGCTTGACGCCTTCAGAAAGTCCGACATTTCCCGCATCAAGCAGTTTCTTTCCCTCCGTGCTGACCGGTACCGTGCCGCGTATGGACGCCACGTGAAAGAGCTGCCGCGCTGCTGTGTGTTCTTCGGGACGACTAACACCACGGAATTCTTGCAGGACACCACCGGCAACCGTCGCTTCTGGCCTGTGGACGTGGGAGAAGTGCCGCACTCGAAAACGGTATGGGGGGATTTGACCGGCGACATTATTTCACAGCTTTGGGCAGAGGCGAAGGCCCGCTGGCAAACAGGTGAGCCTCTATATCTCACCGGCGAAGAAGAGAAAGAGGCAAAAATCAGGCAGGAGGAACACAGAGAAGTTTCTGTTCGTGAAGGCCTAATTGAAGCTTTCGTGGAAAAGCAGGTACCCGTGGACTGGTCTAAATGGACGATTGACAGACGGAGGGACTATTGGTGCGGAGCTACACGGACGCCGGAGGGAACGACGCTTGAGCTGGTGGAACGTGACCGTATTCACGCTTTGGAGATTTGGTGCGAGTTATTCAACGGCAGCGCAAAGGACATGAAGCAGGCGGACACTCGTGAAATCAACGCCATTCTGGAACGCATGAGCGGGTGGAAACGGGCTGATAAAGTGGCGCGGTTTGGCCCCTATGGCGCCCAGCGGGGTTTTGTAAGAAGGTAAATATCGGCGTAACCATAGGAATGTAACATAAAAAAAGCAAGGCCGGATGTTTACAAATGCCTGTAACACGTTACAGGCTATGTAACTGTTAATAGTTACGCCGAAAATTCCTGTGCTGCAAGGCTTTTTATTAGTTTGTAACATTGTAACTTTATTTCCCTATTGAGTACCTAATATATAGACCCATGGTAGAAAATACGCCATAACGCCTATGTATACGTGTATTATAAGAAAATTTCTGAAAAACGGTTACAAAGGAGGTATACGGGTGCTTGAAAGCTATTATGAAAACAAGCTGAGGCTTAGTATAAAAAAGCTGGGTAACGGCGTCCGGTGCTTGAAGTTTGAAAGCCCCGGATTCGCCGGCGTACCCGATAGAATTATATTGCTCCCCGGCGCAAAGGTGATCTTTGTAGAGCTGAAACAGCCGGGTAAAAAAGAACGTAAAAGGCAGGAATACGTTCATGGTCTGCTTAGGAAGCTGGGCTTTGAAGTGTTCTCCACTGTCAACAGCTTAGAAAAGGTTGAGGCGGTAACGCAAAGGTGTAAGGAGGTGCTTGAGAGTGAAGGTATTCACACCCCATAATTATCAGCAGTATTGCATTGACCGGATTATCAGCGATCCAGCTTTGGGTCTTTTCCTTGATATGGGACTTGGCAAGACGGCTATCACGCTGACTGCCATTAAGCGCCTGAAGTATGAATATTGGTGCGTCGGTAAGGTGCTGATTATTGCACCGAAGAAGGTAGCTGAAAGCACATGGCACAAAGAGGCGGCAAAGTGGGAACACCTCAAAGACCTCCGCTTTTCGTTCGTCCTCGGCTCTGCCGATCAGCGCCGCCACGCACTGGAAGCCACCGCCGATATTTACGTGACGAACCGCGAAAATACGCAATGGCTTGTTGACTACTACGGCCATGACTGGCCCTTTGATATGGTGGTGCTGGACGAAAGCAGCAGCTTCAAAAATCATCAGGCGAAACGCTTCAAGGCCCTGAAGCTGGAACGCTCACGGATCAAGCGCATTGTGGAGCTGACCGGTACACCGAACCCCCGCAGCCTTATGGACCTGTGGGCGCAGGTGTATTTGCTGGACGGCGGTAAGCGGCTGGGCCGAACCATTACGGCCTACCGGGACGCCTACTTTGTGCCGGACAAACGCAGCCGCACAACGATCTTCAGCTATGCGCCGAAGCCGGGGGCCTCTGAGGAAATCTACAACCGTATTTCCGATATTTGCATCAGCATGAAGTCTGAGGACTATCTTGACTTGCCTGAGCTGATTTATGACGATATTCCCGTTGTGCTGGACGCCGCAGCGCAGAAGGCATATAAGCGTCTTGAGCGTGACACGCTGCTTCAGGTAGACGATGAAACGGTGATTACTGCCGGAACCGCCGCCGTTCTCCGTGGAAAGCTCTTGCAGCTCTGCAACGGCGCTGTCTACGATGAAGAAGGCAACGTCATTACCATTCACGATTGCAAGATTGAGGCCTTGCTTGAAACCGTGGAACAGTTGGGCGGCCAACACGCTATGATCTGTTACAACTTCAAGCATGACCGGGCGCGGCTGGTGGAGGCGTTGAAAGCTACACAGCTACGGGTGAGTGTGTACGAAGGCAAAGAGCAGGAAGAGGCATGGAACGCCGGTGAGATTGACCTATTGCTTGTGCAGCCCGCAAGCTGTGGCTATGGCCTGAACCTTCAGGACGGCGGGCATCACGTCATTTGGTTTGGTCTGACTGACAGCTTGGAGCTGTACCAGCAGACCAACAAGCGCCTTCACCGGCAGGGGCAGCCCTACCCCGTCATAGTCCATCATTTGCTTGTGCAGGGCGGCACCGATGAGGACGTCATTTATTCGCTGGGCGGCAAGGCAGACGCACAAGACAATCTGCTGGAAGCCCTGAAAGTACGCATACGCAAAGCAAAGGAGGAAGCGGCATGACCGTAAAAGAATTATCTCAGCTTTATTGGCTTAATCGTGAGATTGAAGAGGACAAGCGCCGGTTGGATGTGCTCGAAGCAGCATTGTCATCACCTAAGCCGCAGAAACTGGACGGAATGCCGCATGACGGAGGACACGGAGACTCGTTAGCCAGATGCGTGGCAGAGATTATTGATTTGCGCGCCATAATTGCCGCTAAGCAGCAGCAATGCATTTACGAGCGCAATCGACTGGAACGATACATAGCGGGCATCCCGGACAGCCTGACAAGGCAGATTTTCACGCTCTATTTTGTCAATGGACTTACTTGGCGTCAGACGGCTATGCACGTAGGTGGTGGAAACACAGAGGAAAGCGTTAGAAAGCGCGTGTACAGGTATTTAAAAAGCACAAAGGAATAAAAGTAGTCCCAAAATGTCCGCTTTATTCGTGTTATAATATAAACTGGAATTCAGGACACATACAGAGGCGGCGCGGTGCTTGCCTCCAGCCCTGCCGTGTGTCCTGGATTCAATATATTATTTAGCGGGGGCGCTTATGAATTATAGATGTAGTAAAGGTGGGTATGAGAATACAAACCGTATAATATTTGACGGCACGGGCACATATGATGTTCCCGTTTTGCAGCCAACGCAGCTGTCGTCTCTTCCGGCTGACATTATTGGTTTTAATTATGCTAAGAGCTGCAAGGATCCGACAGATAGGGGCATACATTTCTTTTTGGACGATTATCAATTCGTAAGACTATGGAATCGTCCCAATGACTATATCAGCTTGCTCGGTAAATTTAAATGTGTTTGTACGCCGGACTTCTCCACATACACCGATTTCCCAAGAGCGATTCAGATTTACAACCACTACCGCAAGCACTGGCTTGGCGCGTACTGGCAAATGCACGGGATCAAGGTTATACCGACCATTTCATGGAGCGATGAAGCAAGCTTCGAATGGTGTTTTGATGGTGAGCCCATGGGCGGCGTTGTCGTGGTGTCCTCTGTGGGTACGCAGGTGAACAGTACAGCGAAGCGCCTTTTTATGCTGGGCTACCGTGAAATGCTTGACCGCCTGAAACCCTCTAACGTGCTTTTCTACGGCTTTGTGCCTGATGGTTGTGAAGGTGCTGAGATTGTGCCGTTATCCACCTTTCAGGATGACCTGAAAAAACGCGCTATCGGGAAAAATATGAAGACACAAAAAATATGACGAAGGAGGACGTATATTTTGGGTGGACGTGGAGGTTCTAGCAGATTTTCTTCTAAATCGAATGAAAAGTCAGCGGATATTATAAAAGTACAAATGAAAGGGTCGGAAAAGCAAATCAAATGGGCTGAAGATATTAGGGAGCAAATGAATGCTGTATATGACAAAGCCATTTCGCTTTTTGAGGCTGCTGGCAATTACGACGGGGCTAAAGTGATACGGCAAAGACAAGCCGCCCTCAATTCACATGCGGAGTCATGGGACATCATCAATCTTTTTGGTGATACACGGATATCTGGTAAGAGTGATCCAGAGTCCGTGGCCAATGATTTCCGTAAGCTTCACGCGGTATATAGAGTTAGATTGCCGGAAACGTTGACCGCAAAAAAGCTACTGCTCCGATGATACATCGGAATAACCACACCGGCGAAGAAAAAGAGCAAGTAATATCCATTGAACCGTCACCGGCTTTTCGGTGGCGGTATTTTTATGCTCAAAGTGGGGTGAAACAGTATGCGGATTGAAAGATTCAAACATGATTTTAAGCGCCTGAATGGCATATACGCCACGGATAAACTTGTTTTGTTCCGTGACCCGCTTGAGCTGTACAGCCTTACAACCGGGAAAGTGATTGCCCAATTCAAGGACCTTGACGAAGCCCTTCATTTTGAGATTGAGGGCGTCACCCTTGAAAAGCGCGTTGCCGAATGGACAGAGATCGTATTTCCGGCCATTGGCGGCGGCAGAGGCAGCGGCTCCGGTATGGGCTTTGGCGGCAAGTGGCCGTCCTCTAACGGCGGCGGCAGCGGCTTTAGCTCTGCGGATCACCCCGCGCGTATGAATGTCAAGACCAGCGTAAACCGTACCTATGACGATATGCTGAAGGCCTTTATTCAGACCCACGCCAATTCTGACACAGAACACGGCATAACCATTGACGGCTACGGCTTTACAACGCAGTACATTCACGGTACTTCCGGCGCTGTTGCCATTGCTGGCGGCAAGGGCGAAATCGTTATTCACAACCACCCGTTTGACGGCTGGCCCACGTTCAGCAAGGAGGATGTTATTCATGCCGCCATGTCCAGAGAACGCGGCATTGTCGCAGTAAGTGGCACAAAGGGACGTTCTGAGGAAACGGCGAAATACGCCGGTACCTACTCTTTCGTGAAGGGTACGCACTTCAACGCCTCTGGCTTTGTCAAGGCCGTCAACAAGGCGAATTTGAGCGGCAAGGACTACAACGACGCCGTTTCAAAGTGGCTGAAGGCCAATCAGAAAAAGTACGGATATTCGTACACATATCAGAAGGCGAAATAAGGAGGGCTGAAAACTACCGAATAGGAGGTGTGAAACGTGAGCAGACCGCAGGACAAGCATTTAATCCCTCTGACTGAACGCAGTGAAGAAGAGGCTCACGCTATCCGCTCCGCAGGTGGTAAAGCGTCACAGGAAAAAAGACGGCAGCAAAAGTTAATGACTGAGCTGCTTCAGATTTATTCCGACCTTCCCATCACAGACAAAAAGCGCAAAGGCCGTCTAAAGCGGCTGGGCATTGAGGAAGGCGACCTCACGCAGAAAACCTTGATTGCGGACGCCATTATGAGGGCGGCGCAGAGTGGCAACACTTACGCCATTCAGCTATACCTTGACCTTATGGGTGAAAGCGGCCTCGGCGGCCCCGCAAAGGAAAACAATCTGCTTGAGGCGCTGCAAGCATCGACGAAGGAGGATATAGACACGGATGATTTACCAGAGCTTCAGCAAGAGGCAACAGATAACGCTGACGTGGTGGAACAGACCGAAGTTTAAGGACTACGACGGCATTATTTGTGACGGCTCTATCCGCTCTGGCAAAACTGTTTCTATGTCTGACGGCTTTATTCTGTGGAGCATGAGCCGTTTTAACGGCCAAAATTTTGCTATTTGCGGCAAGACGATTGAGAGCTTGCGACGCAATGTTATCACCCTTTTGCCGCAATGGCTGGAAGGGATTTTTACTATCGTGGAACGCCGAAGCGAAAACAAGCTGATTATCACGGCAGGCAACGTGACAAACAGCTACTATCTTTTCGGCGGCAAGGACGAATCAAGCTACACGCTGGTACAGGGCATTACGCTTGCCGGTGTGCTGTTTGACGAAGTTGCACTTATGCCTCGTTCTTTCGTAGAGCAGGCAATGGCCCGTTGCAGCGTGACCGGCTCAAAGTTTTGGTTTAACTGCAACCCTGAGAACCCCGGCCACTGGTTTTATACTGAGTGGATCAAGAAGGCAAAAGAGAGAAACATTCTGTATTTGCACTTCACGATGGACGACAACTTGAGCCTTGCCCCTGAGATCAAGGCCCGTTATGAGGGTATGTACACCGGTGTATTCTACCGGCGTTATATTCTGGGGTTATGGGTTAAGGCCGAAGGCCTTGTCTATCCCATGTTCAGCCGGGAAGCCCATGTGGTACGCAATATCCCAGAACGAAGCCCACGGCACCGCTATTATGTGTCTGTGGACTACGGCACTGTCAACCCCTTTGCTGCTGGGCTATATGACTATAGCCCTTCGGAGCAAAAGGCGGTCATGACGAAAGAGCTTTATTACAAGGGCGGCAGCAACAACCGCGTTGACAATGAGGCTTATTATAAGATGCTCACGGACCTTATCGGGGATTATCCGATTGAGTACATAATCATTGACCCTTCGGCCTCGTCAATGATCGAAACCATCCAGAAGTACGGCAAGTACATGGTGGTTAGGGCCGACAACGACGTTATCAACGGTATTCAGGACGTCACCAAATTCCTTAACGCTGGTGTGCTGTACTTCCACAGAGGGTGCAAAAGCACCGTGGAGGAATTTGAAACCTATTCATGGGACGAAGATTCTGTGGAGGATGCCGTTATCAAAGAAAACGACCATTCAATGGATCAGCTCAGGTATTTTTGTCGTACCGCTCTGAGAAATGAATTGAAGTGGATAGTCTAAGGCGGTGATGAAATGAATTTTTTTACGCGCCTGCTAAGGAGGATTAAAATGCTCTTTATCAATAGCGGCACTGATATTGAAAAAGTGTTCGGAGTTGAACTCATTTCATCTACCGAAATGAACAACGCCATTAGAAAGTGGGATAACATTTCCACCGGGAAACCACCGTGGAGAAACGTCGACGACGAAATAGAAACAGTCAACATGGCAAAGCACATCAGCGATACCCGCGCAAAGCTGACAACCCTTGACATTGGCATTGCTATTTCCGGCTCTCCCCGTGCTGATTTTCTGCAAGAATTGGCCGACGACCTTCTAAAGCGGCTCCCTGACCGTGTGGCTGAGGCTGACCGGCTGGGCGGCCTTATCATTAAATGGAACGGCGAAACGTGGGATTACATTCTGCCCGGAAACTTCGGTATTACGGCGAAGGACGACAACGGCGAAATTATAGGTGCTATTTTCGCGGCGCGCACCACACAGGGCAGCAGCCATTATACGCGCCTTGAGTACCATCGCTTTGAGGGTATCAACGCAGACGGCGGCAAGCTCTACCGGATTAGCAATAAGGTTTTCAAGAATCAGATCAGCGCAAAAGGAGAAGTGATCCTCGGCACCGAAGTTGAGCTGTCCAAAGTGGACGCTTGGGCGCACATGGAACCGGAGGTTGAAATACAGAACCTTGAAGCTCCGCTGTTCGCCTATTACCGCGTACCGGGTGCAAATACCATTGACCCCGCTTCTCCGCTGGGCTTATCGGTATTCGCCAACGCCCTGACTGAGCTGAAGGCCATTGACGTTGCAATCAGCCGCAAAAATTCTGAGGTTGAAGATAGCAAGCACATTACCTTTGTCGGCCAGTCCCTTATTCAGAATGCACAAAACAGAAATGTTGAGCTACCGCGCTTTGTGAAGGGCCTCGGCATGGGCCTGAATGATACTGAAACATCGGCAGTGCATGAACATGTGCCTACCATGCTGACGGATCAGCGTATCAAGGACATTAACTTTAACCTCTCCCTTGCAGGTGTAAAATGCGGCTTTTCTGAGGGTGTTTTCGTCATGGACGGCCAGACCGGCATGATTACGGCCACGCAAGTTGAAAGCGATGACAGGGACACCATTCAGACCATTAAGACAGACCGTGACGCTCTCCGGGACGCGCTTGAACGCGCCTTTTATGGTGCGGATGCTTTTGCTACGCTATATGGCCTCGCTCCTTTGGGTGAGTATGAAATCAACTTCAACTTCGGAGATATTACGTATTCCTACGAAGAGGACAAAGCGGTGTGGCGCTCTTACGCTATGCAAGGGTGGGTACCTAAGTGGCTGTACTTCGTCAAATTTGAGGGCATGAGTGAGGAAGAAGCCAAAGCAATGACCGCAGAGGCAGAAGCCGCACAGATTGAAAAGGCGTCGCTATTTGGCGCTGAATAGGAGGCATCCACTTGGGCGGTAGAGGCGCAAGCAGCGGCATGAGCGACAAGGGAAAGCCGTATGGGGCTGAGTTTAGAACGCTGTATGAATCTGGAAATATTAAATTTGTTAGCCCAAACAATGCAAATAATGCAAAAGACCCTCTTGAAACCATAACAAAAGGCAGAATTTACGCTACTGTGAATGGCGATGGGGAAATAAATGCGATAAACATTTATGGAGATGATGGAAAACGAGTAAAATCCATAAATCTTTTGCATAGCCATGAGGAAATAATCGGGGAGCATACGCATATCGGATATTTCCACAAAGAGGGCGGAACAAGAAATTTAACTGCTGAGGAAAAGAAACTTGTTGCGCGAGTAAAGGAAATTTGGTATAATAGACATAGCAAGTAGTCGTATAGGGTGATTACGCTGCGGTTGCAGTTACCCCGGTTAGAATCCGGGCGCTTGCTATGCCATAGGATGCAGAGATGCGTCCTGTGGCTTTTTTAGAGAGCATTAAATAAATAGTGTCTTGCATTTCCTTTTTCAGAGTGCTATACTGCCAGTATCAAATGAAAAGGAGACATGCATATGAGAAAAGTAACATCTATCCTATTGACGCTATTGTTGCTCATTCCATTGGTAGGTTGTGGAGTCAAAGAAGTACAACCGGACTACCCGGATGCAGCTTCTTTTGAAGAAGCATTGGACACCGGTGCAGATATGACCGGAAAGATTGTACGCTTTACAGTTAATGAAGTTGTACCCGACTCTGCATTTGGTTACAACATACAGGCCGGTGAGCACCTCAATTTCTGTTCCAGCAGCAACCCCAAGGTTTCTGCCGGAGACACCATTACGGTTGAAGTTACAGAAGTTACCAGTATGATGGGTTCATACATCATCAGCTATAAAATGCACAGCACAGAACCCGCAGAGTCAACCGGGTCTGCCGAAGATACCACTACTGCCGAACCCCAATCCGTAGATTTTGGAATCGGCGACACTTGGACAGTAGATGGTCAATGGTCGCTTACTATTACGGGAGTTGAGGAAACTGAGGATCGAAATGAGTATAGCGAAAAATCACCTGCTGCCGTTTACATCGTAACCTACAAGTATGAAAACCTGGGTTACAAAGATCAGAGCGGTATTATGGACGGCCTGTTCTTTGACATGGACGACGGCATTGTAGATAGCACCGGCAAAATGGGCTACTCTTACCCCGGCGATGTGACAATGTACGCGCAGGAAGTTCCAGAAGGTGCTTACTGCGAAGCGCAGTCCTGTATTGGCGTTGATAATACCGGGGCATTCACAATCCATGTGACGAAGTATGACGGCACGGGAACGAAGCAGGAAGCTACATTCACGGTAACGCCGTAAGCGGAAGACTGGAATGCGGATTGGCGACAACGCCAGGGCGATTATCCATGATTATGAGGGGCTTATCAACGAAGCCTATCAGGACGGCTATCGTGATGGAATGGAGGATAAACAGTGAACGAACTGATGGTTTTCACCAATTCCGAATTTGGGGAAGTAATAAACTTGGAGAAGAGTTTGAAGGATACATATCTCGGAATTGTGTATGCAATTGAATATGGAGATATGTTAAAAATTGGACATTCTTCTAAGCCCTATTCCAGAATTATGGCATTAAAAAGAAATGCTGAAAAATATGGGAATTTGCAAATTGGCCGTGTGTGCATCAGCCAATCCCACACAAACCATAAAGAAGTGGAATCGTTTTTACATGGAGTATTCTCACAGTACAGAAAAGAAGGTACGGAATTATTCCAGGTGAAGTTCGATGATTTTGTCAGAGATTTTGAGGAAATGGAAATCGACTTTAAGGATGAGACAAAAGAAATCGAAGCAAGGTCACAGGCTTTCTTAGCGGGCATGAAAAATTTTATTCTTGGAGGTAGAAATGAGTAATATCATTACTATCGATGGAATTTCGTGCTTTGAAAAGGACGGAACCGTATTCTTGAAATCGGAAGCGGTTGCTCGTGGACTAGGCTTCGTTAAGACGGAAGTCAAGTCTGGAACTGAGTATCAGACAATCCGATGGAACAGAGTTTTTGGGTTCTTAAGCGAGATTTGCTTCGACCACTCGTGGTCGAAAACGGATTTTATCCCAGAGAATGTGTTTTATAGACTTGCTATGAAAGCTAAAAATGAAGTTGCGGAGAAATTCTAAGCAAAAATCGCAGATGAAATAATCCCCTCCATCCGCAAGAAAGGCCACTACGGCGTTGTTACGGTTTCTGATGAACCGGTGCTTACACAGCGCTGCCTTACCATAGACGACTATTTCAAAGCCGCCTCTCTTGTGGCGGGCTGCCGCAATGATCGGCTGTCCTATGTACTGTACTATCTGGAACAGGGCGGTATGTCCGTTCCAAAGGCGTTTGAACTTACGGCTAAGTGTGAAACACTCGGTGTTCCTGACCCAAACGCACCTGTTATGGCGCGGGAATGTTTGGTAAACTTCAAAGCGAAGTATGGAATGACATATGAAAAGATTGGGAAAATTCTTGGGCTAACCCGCCAGCATGTGTATATGTACATCAACGAGAAGCGGAAGCTACTGCCAGCGCGAGCGGAAATGATCATTCAGCGCCTTGCAGACGCAGAAGCGCAGTTGGAAGAACAAGCTAAAGTATAACAGGCAAAACCGCTACGGCATGAGCTGTGGCGGTTTTCTTATGCTGAAAAGGAGACACGGCTATGCTGACACCCCAGCAAATCCTTGATATTGTCGAAACCCTCTATCCGACCATTGACGAACTTAATGTGTGGATCACCGCCGACCTGATGAAGCGCGTCATGGCCCGCATAGGGCGCGGCCCTGACGTTTTTATGACAGCTACAGATGATTGGCAGCTTCAGGTCTATCAGGCGGCGGGTGGTCATTTGGAAACCGTACAGCGCGAGATCGTCCGGTGGACGAAAAAATCAGACGCAGAGATTGCCCGCATTTTTGAGGACGCCGGAATTAAAGCAATAGCCTATGACAGTGACTTCTACGTTGCGCGCGGGCTTGACGCCTTCGACCTCGGACAGTCTGAAGGCATGCTCCGACTGCTTGAGGACACCTACCAGCGAACCGCTGGAACCGTCCACAACTTCACGCGCACAACCGCCCAGGCAAGCCAGCAGCGCCTTATCAGGGTACTCGACACTGCACACATGAAAGTGTCGAGCGGCGCAGCATCGTACACGCAGGCCGTTCAGGAGGCCGTGGCTGATATTGTAGGGGAGCAAACGAAAGTGACCTACCCGACCGGCCACACGGACACCATAGAAACAGCCGTTTTACGGGCTGTCCGCACTGGTGTTGCGCAGGCCTCCGGCAACATGGCCGTTCAGGGCATGGTTGAACGGGATTGGGACGTTGTGCTTGTGTCCGCTCACATTGGGGCGCGGTACGGGGACGGCGGCGAAAATCCCGGCAATCATTTTTGGTGGCAAGGGAAATTTTACAGCCGTACCGGAAAGACGCCAGACCTTCCGCTGTTTGAGCAAAGCACCGGATATGGCACAGGCGAAGGGCTGTGTGGGTGGAACTGCCGCCACAGTTTCGGCCCCGGCGACCTTCGGCATAATCCCTATGAAAACTTTGACGCCGAAGAAAACAAGCGCGTGTATGACCTGAGCCAGAAACAGCGGGCGCAAGAATCCCGTATCAGGCGCACGAAAGCAAAGTTGATAGGCCTCCGAGAAGCGATTGACGCAACTGAGGATGAGGCGGCAAAAGCTACACTTGAGGGCGAATACACAAAGGCGGCGAAGCTGCTTGAAAAGCAGAACGCTATATACAACAACTTCTGCAAAGGCAATAATCTGAAGCGGTTATCTGACCGCATACGGGTTGCAAAGTGGACGCGGGCAGACGCGGCAAAACCCATTGCCGCTGTCCGTAAGGCTACAAAGAAATAAATTGAGTTGCGCGTTTACGGATGCGCGCTTGAGAGGATCGGTAAAGTGCCGGTCCTCTTTTTCATGCCCCAAACAGTATGCGCCGGTGCAACTCCGGCAGGGGTACAAATCGGACGATCAGCAGTCCTAATAATGCTGAAACGATGGACACGGCTACGTCCTAAAAAGCCTAATCGTTAAAGGGGGTATTCACCATGAAAACCGCAGAACTCACCGCATTGGGTATCACAGAAGAAGCTGCAACTCAAATCCTCGCCATGAATGGCAAGGATATTGAGAACGCCAAAGCCTCTGTAACCGTCGCCAAGGACAAGGAGATTGCCACAATCACCACGGAGCGCGACGGTTACAAAACTCAGCTCGATACCGCCACCGCAACCTTGAAAAAGTTTGAGGGTATCGACCCCGAACAGATTCAGACGGAGCTTCAGACATACAAGAAGCAGGCTGAGGACACGGAAAAGCGCTTTACCCGTGAAATCACCCAGCGCGATCAGCGCGACTGGCTCAAGGCGAAGCTCGACGAATACGGCGTCAAGTCCCCTCTGGCCCGCAAGCAGATCACCGCAGAAGTCATGTCCGAAACGGACGGCCTGAAATGGCAGCCCGGAGCAGACGGCAAACCCGCCGCCTTCTACGGTTTTGACGACTACATGAAGGCCGCCAAAGCTGAGGATGCCACGCTGTATCAGACCGCAGAGGAAAAGGCCGCCGCTGAAAAGGCAGCCGAACTTGTAAAAAAGGCCCCTTCTTTCACTGGCCCTACCGGGGGCGATCCCGGTCCAGGCGACGGTAAGAAGTACACGCCTCCCACTATCTTTTAATCACAGAAAGGAAGAATAAATATGCCCCGCATTACTGCACTTAATCTGCTCGAATCCGACGACGGTAAGGCCTATCTGGCTGAGCTGTATGGCCGCACTATTGAGGGCGTTCAGAAGGCCCTTGTGTCTGCTGGCATGAAGAATATGGACCTCTCCGGCGATCCCGTGTCTGGCACTGTTGAGGCGAAGCGTTTCGTCAACGCCACCTCGAAGGACTACGGCACCGCCCGCACCGCTGGCAAGGGCGACGCCGTGAAGGCAAAGCCTGTCACTGTCGCTATCGACAAGGACAAGGAAATTGTGGAAGAGCTGGAACAGAAGGACGTTCGCCTGTACGGCGTTGACGGCGTTCTGGACCGTCGTTCCGCAAACCACATCCTGCGCATGGCCGCAGAACTGGATAACGCCTTCTTTACCACTGCTGCCGCTGAGGCGACTGAGGTTGACGTTTCCGCATACGCCACCGACGTTGCCGCAGAGCTGGAAGCTGTCATTCAGGAGTGCGAAACCACTCAGAATGATTACGTAGACGGCGTTCCTCGCTCCATGATGCACCTCGTCCTGTCCCCGAAGTATTACGGCAAAATCCGTAATGACCTCGACAAGACGACCAACAACGCCAACGTCAATACCGCTGCTGAGGAATTCAACGTGTGGCACGGCGTCCGCGCTTATAGCTGCGTTCATCTGCCTGCCGGTTGTAACTACCTGCTTTTGGTGGAAGGCTCCGTGGCTCAGCCTGTTATGGCCGACCAGTATGTTGCTGAGAAGATTCCTCTCTCCAACGCCTATGGTGTGGAACTGTTCTACCACTACGGCACTAAGGTTGTCACCCCTGACCTGATCTTCAAGCCGAAGGGCGCGTAAGGAGGAACTCACTATGCTATTCAGAAACACGAAATCCGGTAACATCGTAGGGGCGGACGACAAGACCAGCATAGAGCTGATGCAGCGTTCGCCTATCTACGAAGTCGTAGAAACCGCTCCCGCACCTGCCCAGAAAGGTAAGTCCAAAGTCCCGAATAACTCCGCTGACAAGGGCAATGCCGGGGACAAGGCTGAGTAAGGACACGTTTATATGGCATATACGGACTACGCATTTTATGTTGATACGTTTTACGGCGATACCCTAGATTCAGAGAGTGCGGCAAAATGGCTTGAATGCGCAAGCGATTACATTGATGCACTGACATTTGGACGGCTCACCTTTGCGTTTCCTGCCCAAGAAGCACATTCCACAAAGGTCAAAAAGGCTGTCTGCGCCATTGCCGAAGCCCTATATTACATCGAAATGCAGCAGAAGGCCGCGTCAGCGCAAAAAGCAGAGGACGGCACATATCGGGGAGCCGTGGCGTCTATTTCCTCCGGCAGAGAATCCATTTCTTTTGCATCGGGAGGAAACGCCACCGGCTCTTCCGTGTACGCCGCTGCTGCCGCAAGCGCAGAGGCGCAGACAAATTTACTGAACAACATTGCCGTGAAGTACATTGCGAACATCCCGGACGCATACGGTGTGAATTTGCTCTATGCGGGAGGTGTGAAGCGTGTACCAAGACACAATCACGGTCTTTAATTTTCACAGGACAAGTGGCTTTTGGTACCCTTCAATCATCACCGGCGCTGACCTTCTGGCCGCAAAATCCAGTAGCCATACACCGGACGGAATGAACAACGTAGACGGCGTTGATATTATCGTACACTGTACGGCAGCAAGGGTGATTGCAACCAGCGACGGGGACAAGAGCTACACCGAGCCGAAGGAGTACGCCAAGTGCCCAGATCCCGGCCAGCGTATCACGTTCACGCCTGAGAGCGACTTCATTTACAGCGGCGCTTGGCCTGATTTGACTCCCGTCAACGATGATTGGTATGAGGAAGGCCTATACCACGCTTTGAATGATGAGCATGACGGCATTTATATGATAAGCTCAGCGGTCTTCTATGGCCTCTTGCCGCATTTTGAGATCGGGGGTAGATAAATGTCTGACCTCCCGAATATCTCTTACGACAACGGCAGCGTACACGTTACGGTTTACCTTCGCGTCTATGAAGAAAGAACCAAAAAGGCGCAGCAATGGTTAGGGGATCGTGTTCTTGAGGATTGCAAGGCATGTATGCCCCATTTGACCGGCAGCCTTCAGCAGCGTTCCCACACGGAGGATAACGGCAAAAAGGTTGTTTTCCCCGGCCCCTATGCGCGGTATCTGTACGGCGGCAAAGTTATGGTTGATTCCGTAACCGGTAAAGGGCCGCGCAAAATCCCAACGGGACCCGGTGAATATGTTCTTCGATTCAAGAAGGGTGCAAAGCTGGTACCCACCGGCAGGCCGCTTACGTTTTCAAATCCGCAGGCTGTTCCAAAGTGGTTTAAACACGCAAAGGAAAAGCACAAGCAATTCTGGATTGACGGCGTAAAGGAAATTTTAGGAGGTAAGTAATCATGCCAGCAAAGACGGTCATTGACGTGGACGGCTCTGAAGCGGTTAGTACGGTGCTTCTGGCGCTGCTCAATCGCTTTCCCGGCCTGTCAGAAAAACAGAATATCCTATTTGCCACGCTGTCTGAATCGTCCGGTATTGGTTTTTTCCCGACCACTGGCGCAGCCCTTCAGAGCGACACGGAGGACGTGACAGGTCATGTCCGTCAAGTGTGTCAGTACCCATTCAGCGTGGTATACCGCGCTGCGCCCAAAAGCGAAGCGCAACGCCTGCGTATCAAAGAATTTCTTGATGTGCTGGGCAAATGGCTTGAGCGTCAGCCCGTAACGCTGGGCGGTAAAGAACACCGCCTTGTGGAATATCCGGCACTGTCCTCGGGCAACCGAATCATTAAATCTGTCAGCCGCACAAGTCCGGCTTATATCAACGCCGCCTATCAGGACGGCATTGAGGACTGGATTATTGCGGTGCGGCTGATTTACGACAACGAATTTGACAGATAAGGAGCTGAAATTATGCCTAAAATCGAGCGTAAGTATCTTGCGCACTACATTGACGCCGCTTTCGGAGGTGCTAATTCTCCCAATTACGTGCGCCTTGGTAAGGACCTGGAAGAGTACGTCGAGGAGCTTAACCCCGACGTCGAAATTAACAAAAATATCCTCGGTGAGCAGAACGTTCAGCACAACGGCTACGAAGTCCAGTCTGAGGTTGATCCATACTACGCATACACCGGCGATCCTCTGTTTGAGGCCCTGGCTGAAATTGCGAATGAGCGCAAAACCGGCGACGACTGCGTTACCACGAAAGTTGACGTGCTGCTCAATGCTGACGGTACGGTTGCGTGGGCCTACCGCGAAGATGTGTGGCTGATCCCGAACTCTGTTGGTGGTGACACCTCTGGCGTTCAGATTCCCTTCTCCGTTTACAATGCGGGCAACCGAGTAAAGGGTGATTGGGACACCGCCACCAAGAAATTCACGCCATCTGCTGCCGCAGACAAGCAGTAAATCGACAAAGGACGGTCTTGTACTCAGTATAGGGCCGCTCTCAATTTTTATAGCAGGAGGCTAAACACATGGAAGAAAACAGAGTTATTCAGCAGAATTGCAACGGTATGGATATTATCGTTGACGACGGCAGCGTTAAGGTGCCTATCCGAAACAAACAAGGTGAGGAAATCGGAGTATTCTACTTCCGGCCTACCGACATCGGCATTATTGACCGTTTCAATGCGCTTGCAAACGATTTTGACAAGATTACTGCACCGCTTGAGAGTGTTAATATCAAGGCTGATGGTACCGTAGATGAAAAGAACGAAGCTGAGTATGCGGCTCTGAAGGAGGCTGAACAGCTTCTTTATGCAGCCTGTGACAAGCTCTTTGGCGGCAACATGGCTGAAGCGTTCTTTGGCAAGACGCACCCCTTCTCTCCCGTGAACGGCCATTTCTACTGTGAAAATGCTCTGACCGCTGTTGGTGCGTATATCTCCCAGCAGTTTGCCCGTGAGGTTAAGAGGGTCAGCAACCGTGTTGAGCGCTATACCCACGGTTATGCAGCACGTACCGGCAAGCATAAGGATGGTAAGAAATAATGATTGGTGAGCTGCCCCGGAGCGTCAATGTGAACGGTACTGAATATGTTGTTCGCACTGACTTTCGGGATATTCTCAAAATCGTTGTGGCTTTCAATGATCCTGAGCTTGAGGACAATGAAAAGGTATATGTGTGTCTTTTCGTGTTCTATGAGGATTTTGACGCTATCCCGAAAAGCGACTATGAGGCAGCCTTCAAAGCTGCCTTGCGCTTCATTGACAACGGCGTTGACCCTGACACTGATGAGGAAGGGGCAAAAAAATCCCCCCGTGTGATGGATTGGGAGCAAGACGAAGCAATCATGTTTCCCGCTATCAATAAAGTTGCGGGCTGTGAAACACGCTCTGCTGAGTATATCCACTGGTGGACCTTTATGGGTTACTACATGGAAATCTCAGAGGGCGTGTTTTCTAACGTGCTGAGTATTCGCCTGAAAAAGGCAAAGGGCAAAAAACTTGAGAAATGGGAACTGGAATTCTGGAATTCCAACAAGGGTATCTGCGCCCTGAAAGAAAAGCTCTCCGAAGAAGAGCAAGCAGAAAAGGATAGGCTTAACGCGCTACTCGGATAAGAAGGAAGGTGATTAAATGGCAGGACAGGCTGACGGCTCTATCATTATTGATACTGAACTGAACTCTGACGGTTTCAAAGCTGGCAGCTCTGAATTGCTGGCGGCTATCAAGTCACTGTCTGAGGAAGTAAAAAACCTCGGAACTACCTTGAAAGAGCTGTTCACAAAGCCGCTTACGCCAGAGGTTGATACCAGCAGCGCGGAAACAAAGGTTGCCGCCCTTGAAGCTCAGGTGCAAGAGCTTGAAGCTGCTATGGAAGAGCTTCGGAGGAACGGCACCACGGCTGAACCGGTTACACCGCATACAAACTTAGGTGGCACAACGCAAAAGGCGTCTGACCTTCAGAGGCAGATTGACGCCGTGAATACCAGCGTTGAACGCCTTGAGCCTACCTTCCAAAAGGCAATGTCTGGCGGCGAAAGTTCTATGGCTACCTTCGACGGAAAGGCTACCGCCCTCGAAAACAAGATTGCTGAACTTCAGCAACGACTTGAAGCGGCAGGGCAAACAAAAATCCCAACTGAAGATTACCAATGGCTGACTACTGAAATTGCCAAAGCCAACAATGAACTGATCAAGCTCTATGATCGGCAGGCGAAAATGGAAGGCACTGGCGTAAAGCAGAATTCCAGTGCGTGGAAAAACCTTCAGTATGATATTCAGCTTGCCCGTCAAAAGCTGGCTGAGTATTCCGCTGAAGCCCGTGAAATGGAATCCTCCGGCAGCGCCTTCACGATGGGCTTTGACACGTCGCAGTATGCACAGATGGAGGCTACATTGTCGGCGGCAAGCGCAAGACTTGCCGAAATGCGCGACGGCACGAGTCAATCTGAGGGACTTATGCGCCGTCTTGCTTCTGCTGCAAGGCGCGTGGCATCCGGTATTGGTGCCGCTGCAAAATCGGCAGCGGGTGCGCTGGTGTCCGGTATTAAATCCGCAGCAACCCACATGGCGAAAATGGTCTTTCACGGGAAGTCCATGAACAAGCAGTTTGGCGGGCTTATTTCCGGTGCAAAGAAATTCGCGATCAGTCTGCTTGGCGCAAGGGGCGTGTATGCGCTTTTGCGCAAAGCTGTGAGCGCATACATGGCCGAAAATCAGGCTCTTTCAAATACCTTGTCTGCCTGCTGGTCTGGAATTGGAAACCTGCTGGGGCCGATTATAACGCGCCTGATTAACCTCGTCGCGCAAGCTGTGGCCTATGTCACATCGTTCCTGAAGCTGTTCGGGGTGTTTGGCGGCAGCGCAACAAAGGCCATCAATAAGGCTGGTGGGGCCGCTGGCGGTGCGGCAAAAGAGCTGAAGCGTCAGCTTGCATCTTTCGATGAGCTGAATATCCTGAGTGATAACAGCTCTGGTGGCGGCGATGGAGGTGGCAGCAGTGACGTAGGTGCTGAATTGCCCGACGTTACCCTCCCTGATTGGGCAAAGCTCATGGTGGAGCAGCTAAAAGCCGGAGATTGGGCCGCAGCGGCGGCCGCCCTTGCGGATCAGCTTAGCGGCATGATCGCATCCGTTGATTGGGCGGGCATCGGCCAGAAAATCGGGTATTACCTGAACGGTGCGCTCACATTCCTTGCAACCTTCATCCAGAAGTTTGATTGGAAAGCGCTCGGCTCTGACCTTGCAACCTTACTCAATAACGTCATTACAAGCGTTGATTGGGGAAATTTGGGCGTGATCCTGACCGCAAAGCTGGCAATTTTACTCAAGGGCTTGACCGGCTTCTTTGAAACACTTGACGGCGCAGAATTTGGGAAAGCTATTTATGACTTTATCATGGGCGCTATCAATGCGGCTGATTGGGTTGGTTGCACCGGTGAACTCTCCGCAGCAATCAGCAAATTCATAAATGCTATTGATTTCGGCAAGATAGGAACCGCCCTGTCTACGGGCATGAGAACCGTACTGCAAAGCCTAAACGCCGGTATTGTCAACTTCGATTGGCGCGGTTTGGGCAAGCAGGTAGCCAGTTTTATCAACGGAATTGATTGGGCTGGTATCATAGGCGACCTTGCAACACTTATCAGCAACACGGTTGTCGGCGCTCTCAGCGCCCTCACGGGCCTCGCAGAAAATATTGATTGGGCAAAGCTCGGTCACGATATTTTCAACTCCGTTAAGAATGTTGTAACAAACATTGATTGGGGGCAGATTGTTTCCCTCGCATTTGAACTGATCGGCGCAGTTATCGGCGGCGCAACGTCCCTTGTCGTGGCACTCGCTACTGATTTTTGGAACCTCCTGAAGCAGGGCTGGGAAAGCACAAAGTCCTATTTCGTCACTTACATTGAAGAAGCGGGCGGTAACGTCATTGAAGGCCTGTGGAACGGCATCAAGAACGCTCTTGCAAATGTGGGCAACTGGATTGTTGAAAATATCTGGAATCCGTTTATCAGTGGCTTCAAAAGCGCCTTTGGTATTGCTTCTCCGTCAACAAAAATGGCCGAAATGGGCGGGTACATCATTGAAGGCCTGTGGAATGGCATTAAAGCAGCATGGGAATCTATCGTTGAATTTTTCTCCAATGCGCTTGACGGTATTATCAGCGTTATCAAGTCCGCGTGGGAGGGTATCAAGAGCTTTACTACAACGATTTGGAACGGCATTAAGTCCGGGTTGTCTACGGTATGGAGTGGCGTCAAATCGCTGGCTTCTAATGTTTGGAACGGAATGAGCTCTACCGTTTCGTCCGCATGGAACGGGATCAAGTCCTTTACGTCGTCCACGTGGAGCAGCATTAAATCTGGATTATCTACCGCATGGAATGGGATCAAGACGACTGCTTCTACCACATGGAACAACCTGAAAACCACTGTTTCTACCGGTTGGAACAATATCAAGTCCTTCACTTCTACTACATGGAGTGGTATCAAATCCGAACTGTCTGCTGCATGGAGCGATATAAAATCAAATGCATCTGCGAAGTGGGATAAAATTAAAAGCACAATCGCTGATAAAGGTTGGCTTAATATCGGTACCAATGTGGTTAATGGGATCAAAAAGGGTATCGAAGATGCATGGGGAAAGCTTAAAGACAGCGTAGGAAAGCTAGCAAGTAACTTGCTAAAATGGATCAAGGGACTTTTGGGTATCCATTCCCCGTCAACTGTTTTTCGGGACGAAGTGGGCTTAAACATGGGATTCGGTATTGGCGTAGGATTTGAAAATTCCGCACCGACTATATTAAAGAGCGTATCCAACATTGCGGATGCCATAGAAGCTGAGCTTAACGATAGAGAATATCGTGCCGATGGCATTGTTTCTACAGCTGAGGTGGATTCAGCACTGATGAATTTCACAGACAAGATCAGTAACAGCTTTAGCGACTTGCTTAATCGCATGCAATCAATTGCAGATCGGGTTACCTTTAGCACCCCGGCAGTAGCTGGCGGTTACACAATTCCATACAAGATTGAGAGCTATTTAGACAGATCAAACAACATTGGAGAATCGATAGAGGCATCTAACGATGCGCTGGTCTCAATCGTTACGCAGGCCATATCTAGTGCGACTGTTCGAATAGTAGACGCCATTCAAACATACAGCGGAACGACCGTGTCTATCGACAAAAACTTTATGGCTGATACAGTCATAAGCGAAATAAATCGTAAAACACGAATGACGAATAGATCGCCGCTTATCGGTTAACTGGAAGGGGGGGGGTGTACCGTATGAAACCGATATTCAAAATAGGAAACCATGATTATACTGTATTCCTCGCTGAAGATGGTCTATCTCCCGTGAGAAACGACATAGATGCGAATGGCAGCGGGCGTAACCTACTTGACGGGCTTATGTACCGTGCAAGGATCGCGCAGAAGGACAAATGGACTGTAAAATTCAATCGTTTGCCGGAGCTTATAATGAGATCCATCGCAGAAGACATTGACCCAGAATATGTGTCAATCACATTTCTGAGTCCGAAGGTTAACAGATACGTAACGAAAAGTTATTACACATCCACATTAACATATGGAGTACAACATTATGATCGCGGTCTTGGGTGTACGGTTTATGATGGCTGTACTTTCAATTTGACCGAGAGGTGATTAAATGCAACACAGATCCGATACTTGGATTAAACTTGCTGCGAGAGGTCGATTTCACATGGAAACAAAAGTAAGAATTGGATCGAAAGATTACTTGGCGATTTCAGCACCCCAAATAGATCGATCCCTCATGCGTTCGCCTCTATCCGTAGGAAACTGTACGGCTGCTACGCTTTCGGTGTCAATTCTTACTGACGATGTAATACCTAAAGCAAGTGCAGTTAAGGTACTTGGACGTATAACTAATGATACAGCTTATAGCGAATGGTTACAATTTGGAACGTTTTTTATAGATCAACGAGATACTAGCTTCGAAGGATTGATAACAATCAGCTGCTACGACGCTATGCTGAAAACTAATCAAAAATACGCAACAAGTAATTCAGGGTGGCCTAAATCCATGAAAGCTGTAGTTGAAGATATAGCCTTTAAACTTGGAGTAGGAATAGATCCTAGGACAAAGATTAACACCGGTGCAGATTACATGATACCATATCCCGAAGAAAAAACAATGGCCGATATACTTGGCTCAATAGGTGCATGTCACGGTGGTAATTGGATAGTAACAGAAGAAAATTTATTAAGACTTGTCCCGCTGATAACCGCACCTGATGAAACGTATCATGTAGTTAGTGACGATTATGAATCTATAGTCACAAGCGACGGAGATACCATAGTTTACGATGAGCAAAGTGAGCTCAATGCGGAGTTACCACCGATATCTGGCGTCCATCCGGTGTCTACCATACCAATATCTCGCTATATAATCGATGAATACGATAATAACATCACTGCTACTGACGATGATAGGTTGATATGGGCAACCGATGAAGGGGCTAAAGCTACACTCGGGTTGATAAATGTTCCAGTAGTGTGCGGCCAAATAGAAGTCGGAACACGTACTGTTATAACGGGTGTTTTAATAAAAAACGATGACGGTAGCACCTACTCTGCGGGAGATGCAACCGGTGCTATCTTAACTATCGAAGGCAATCCTTATGCTTCCCAAAACATATGCGATGATCTGTTTACGGCATTCAGAGGCTTGGTGTATCTGCCTTACACGGCTACAAAAACTCTGTATGATCCGGCAGCGGAGCTGGGCGACCAAGTTAAGATTGGAAGCATGGTGCATAGCGTTATCTGCTCAACTCGGCTAAATTTTGGGCTGAATTTCCGGTCAGACTTGAGCGCGCCTAACAGCGAAGAACTAAGCGAGGAGTACCCTTTTCAATCCGCGCTAATAAAATTGCAAAATGAAATCAATAGACTTAATTATGCGGTATCTCAAGATTTAGCGGTGTTAAAGAAAAGGTTGGATACCCTAGAAAAAGTCCACTAAGCTAATAGTCGGTACAAACACACAGGAGCGTAAAAATGGCGGATAAAAGGATAATAGATTTTGGGACTTTAATGCAAGTAAATGACGATGATTTAATACTGATAGCTACCAATGATGGCACATACACAATAAAAGTTATCACATTAAAGAATGCAATACTGGATGCAATCAAACCGGCAACGGAAAGCACTATCGGGGGCATTCAGGCAAGCGAAAAAACCACAGCTGACAATATCCCCTGCAAGATAGGAGCGGATAACAAGCTGTATGTATCGGTTGGCGCAAAAGATGTACCTCTAACGGGTTATGCTAATATTGTTGGAACTCCCGATGAAATTATGCCGAGCGATTCCGTGAGAACCGCAATAGCCAAGCTAAGAGCTTTTGCGCGTCCCAACGTTGCAACGTTGGCAGAATTTAATGCAAACATAGGAACGGGGAAAGAAATAACAGCGAATGATACGGTATCATCTGCCATATCTAAGCTCGCGGCAAGGCTAGCCGCTGTAGGTACTGGTGGGACAGGCGGCACAGGCGTTGTCACCCCACATATTGGTGACAACGGTAATTGGTTTATCGGCGATACCGACACAGGGAAGCCCTCAAGAGGCGAAGCCGGGCAGGACGGTACAACCCCTACATTTGCCGCGACTGCTCAAGCTTTATCGGCAGGGAGCTCCCCTACCGTGCATGTGCTAGACCTTGGAACCGGAACTGTGAATTTGCAGTTTGGCATCCCGAAGGGCGCGGACGGAGCGCAGGGAGCGGATGGGCACACGCCTATAAGAGGTACGGATTATTGGACTACCGAGGACAAGGAAGAAATTGTTACGACTGTCAATAGTACGCTGCCGACAAAGACCACATCTATAGGCAGTACATCCACAGACAATCAGTATCCGACTGCAAAGGCCGTTTATACATATGTAAAAAATAGCGGCTCGGGTACAAATTTTACTGCTGGTAAGGGAATAGTTATTAGTGACGGCGAGATATCAGTTGAAAATCCAATTGACATTCCTGCCACAACCGATGCTGGAAAGGTGCTGACAGTTAACAAATACGGAAGCCCCGAATGGCAGGCAACGAGCGGCAGATACGGCACATGCAGCACTGCGGCAGCAACGGTGGCAAAGACCGTAACGATGGCAAATTTTACACGCCAATCGGGCGCTATGGTCGCAGTACGTTTTACTTATGCCAACACCGCATCTAGTCCTACCCTTAATGTCAATGGTACCGGAGCAGCATCTATAGTAAGCTGCTATACCAACGCTGCTATCGTATCAGGTGATATAATTGCCAATATGACAGCGCTATTTGTTTTTAACGGCACACAATGGGTACTGCTCAACCCTGTTCCTTCTTCGTCTTCATCTTCTAAAACTTAAAATTGGGGTTAAAGCAATGATTATAGCAACTCATGAAATAGCGCTGGATTTACACAGACCGACGTGGCAGCAAATAAGCGTCGTAGACGGCGATACGGCAAACAAGTTGGTGGTGTGGATGTATAACAACGGTATCCCGCAATTGCTGACCGATGCGAATATGGTGCTTATGACGTACAACAACGGCGCAATGCAAGAATTGGCGGTGTCTGACGACGGGCTATCTGCAAGCGTTATGCTTAACCCGGATTGCTACAAGGGCGAAACCGGAGCCACAGAAGCGCAGATAGGTGTGTACTCCGGTGATGGGGGGCTGCTGACTGCAATAAGGCTGCGTATAAATGTTGAGCGCAGTTTTGATGGCAAAGGCGTGATGCCCGATCTTGCATATCCATCGCTTGAGGCATTTATTGCAGATAAGGTGGACGAGCTGGCAAATATCCCGGATTGGGATCAAAATAATAAAAATGCCAAGAACTACATCGAAAACAGGATTTGTTATGAGGATGGAGTGAAAGAGGAAGTTCTGGTCGATGAAGCCGATCTCGCATTTACTCCTAGTCCGTCTAACCGATATCTCCAAGCTAATTTGGAAATCTCATTCACGTTTGATAAAACAGAATGTTATACGGTCATATGGGATGGCAAAGTATACGAGAATTTACCCGTGAGAGAGACGGGCATAGAACATATCGGCAATCTGGGCATAGTACTTGGAGATTTTTTTGCAGACGGCGAAGAGCCATTTAGCATTGAATCCCCCTCGGGCAATCTGAGAATATCGATACCTATCACAGACGATCCTACCCATAGCATAAAAATTACCCATGTTGTACCTGCTATTACAAAAATAGATGAAAAGTATCTGCCTGTGCTCGCTGGCAGACGAACAGCCGGAGAGATTGCTACTCGGAGGGATGTCCGTTTGGATCGCGTTCTCGGGGCTGGAAATAACACGATAACCAAAGTATCCGCACCATATGGAGAGGTGTTTAACGATGTTAAAAAGAATAGTGCTCCGGGCTATGCCAGCCACGCAGAGGGCTCAAGCACTATGGCATACGGCAGTTGCAGTCATGCAGAAGGTGCTTCGTCATTGGCGTATGGTAATGACGGTCACGCAGAGGGAGCAAATACGTTTGCGGCAGGCAATTACAGCCACGCAGAGGGACAGGACTCGTGTGCTTTAGGAGTTGCCAGCCACGCAGAAAACTATTCCAGAGCTGACGGAAAATTTTCCCATTCCGAGGGCTATGAGACGTATAGTAACAGCAGATGCCAGCACTCTCAGGGCGAATACAACATACAAGACACCGAGGGCAGCAAAGATGAGCGCGGGAGATATGCGCATATAGTCGGCAATGGATGGCAGGATAATACGAACGGTAAAATTACCCGCTCCAACGCTCACACTTTGGAGTGGGATGGTACAGCTTGGTATCAGGGCGATATATATGTCGGCAGCGAAAGCGGCAAAAACCGAGATGAAGGAAGTAAAAAGCTTGCAACCGAAGACTTTGTGAGAGAGCTACTTGCACAATACAAGGATGAAATTATAAGCGCGGTGCTTGATGCCTTGGCAGCAAATCCCGGAGTATTGACACAAGCGGAGTGTTATAACAGCACGGAGATATACGGCGACGGCAAGGGCTACAAGGACGGTTATTATTTATCCGATAACGGCACGGACTATGAAGCTGTCGATGCCGCAAGGGTGCTGACCGGATTCATCCCGATTTCCATGCAGCAGGAAAGTGGATCTGAAAGAGTGCCCACTATCTATGTCAAAGGCGCAGAATGGGACGAGAACAGCCACGTACGCCTATGGACTTTTGCGGTCAATGGTGATGGCAGGAAGGTATTGTTAACGGGTGGTAAGATCGCAGGAGGAGCAATGTCCTCCGAGGATTGGATCGTTACCAAGCTGGGCGATGGCTATTATAGGTTTACACCGACTGACACATCAGCACTGTACACGCCCGAGTACCGCAACTTCACCCATTGCCGCCTCTCGCTGACGGGCACAGGCGAGAATCTGATCGTATCAATCGATAAGGAGATAGGTGGATAATGTTACGATCACATCTGTTAGACATACGGAGGCATAATCGATGATTACAGCAACCCACAAAATAACACTCGACCTGCACAAGCCGACGTGGCAGCAGATCACCGTGGTAGACGGCGATACGGCAAATCGGCTTATAGTGCAGCTATATAACGATGGAGTACCGCAGCTTTTAACGGAGGCTGGTCTAATACTGTTGGTTTACACTAACGGCTCGACGCAGGAGCTTGCAATATCCGAGGACAAGTTAACTGCGAGCGTGATGCTTAATCCTGCTTGTTATAAACACAAATCAGGCGTGACGGCGGGACAAGTGCGCGTGTACTCCGGGGATGGAGGATTGCTAACCGCAGTGACCCTCCGTATAAACATAATACGGCAGTTCCTGGATAATGGAGCTATGCCAGACCCAAGCTATCCTGCTCTCGATCAGTATGTGCGTGATGCAGTCGATAAATATATCTCATCGGGCGATATGTCGGGAGATGAATCCACCCTGGAGGATATGCTGCAACTGTTGATTGATGAGGACATGCTTCTGGCGGTTACATCGGATGGGGCTATACTGACCGATGAAAATAAAAACATAATTTTATGGTAGGAGGACATATGTATGGACGATATCAATTTTAGGGACATAACAAATGTTGCAGTAAAAGAAGCCGCAGAGGAAACAGACCATATAATCATGGAATCTGCGGGTAAAATGGTCAGGCTTCCAGCGTCCAACTTTAAGGGCGGCGGCGCGAGGGTGTCTATAATTAAGATGCCTGACCAACCGGAATTTAGTGCTCTCAACACGGCATCTGAGAAAACAAAAGGTGTACAGCCTCTGGCAAGCTCCTCCGTTGCCGGCTTGCCAATCGATGAAAGCCAGATATACAACATCGAGGATTTGACAGTTGAGCAATTTGCAGAGCTTTATTTTGGTGGTGTGGTTTTGTTGACGGAAAACTATGCAACTTTTTATAACGTAGGAGAAGCAGATTTTCATTCGAGTTATGTTTATGTTTATAGTAATTACAACGATGTCACTATTCCGGTCGATGCAGGAGTGGATGAATGAAACGCATAACACTAGATGATATCAGGCTGCAATTGCGCAGTCTGAAGAAGCTGCTTAGCCTAAAAGCCGAAACGCCTGACTGGAAAGAAAACGATCCGAACAGCCCCCACTACGTTAAGAACCGTATAGGCGGGTACGAAGAGACAAAGGAATACACGATCTTCGATGGCACGCTGGATGAGTTTGAATTAAAGACCAACGGCGAATTAACCGCTTACTTTACACAAATAGATTTGTCTGCTATGGGTAGGCCTTTTGACAACGAAAGTGAATTCATAACGGCAAAGTTTAATGTTGTTTTCGATGGGATAGAGTATACCAACATGCGAATTAACGGCAGTGACGGTTTTTTTATGTTGGGGAATACGGGTATCATTGGCGAGGGAACAGACACGGGGGAGCCATTTTTATTGATGGGTGACATGGATAACAACTGTGCCGATTGGATAATCGCAATCATTGACAGCAGCCCGTCCCATACGCTCAAAATCACAACGACAAAGAAACAGACGGTTAAAATCCCACAGAAGTATTTGAATGTTCCAGTGGTAAACACTGATAGGGTTATCGCAGATGTGTTTGAAAGACTTCGTCCTTTGGAGTTTGACAATAATCGATTAGACAATTATCCGGTGGGCGGAGTCTATTATGTTGATTCAAAGAAAAGTGTCAACTTATACGAGAGCCCTATACTACTATATGAGATAACGCTTAAGGACCCCGTGCAAGAGATACGGCTAAGACCATTAAATCAAAATCTTAAAACAAGACAGCTCCTGTTACGATATAGATTCCTTGTCTTCGCTTCTTTTATCCCAGCCTCGGAAACATCTTCCGGAGCTCATGTGTCAGCAAGATTGTCCGTTAGCAACAGTATAAGCAACGCTGCTGATGAGTTTGTTTTGCTAACTGATACAATTATATCTAGCGAACACGATTCCTTGAAAGCTTCTTTCCACATACTCGCTCCGGAAGATGCCCGAATGACCAAGTTTTTCAGGTTCTCTTTTTATGATGAATTCAGTCGGAGCTTTCTTATGCAGAATATTGTTACAGAAAATAATATTACTCCTGGTTTGACTGTAAATTGTCTTAGTAGTAATCCAATACCTGTTGGTTCATGGTTTAGATTATACGGAATTTATTAACTTTTAGGAGATGATAGTATGAAAAACTTAAAATTAGAAGAAACAGAACTGAATCCAAACGAAGAGATAACGCCACCCGAGGAAGTTACACCGCCCGAAGATATAGTCATCCCTCCCGGAGGCACGGGAGCACCGAGAATCTATATCGATGGTGTGTACCGCGACATGACACCGGAGGAAATCGCGGAGTGGGAAGCAGAGTTTGCGAACGTGCCGCAACCCGAGCTGTCGGCAGAAGAAGCGCTTAGAATAATTATGGAGGGCGAGTAAATGAAGCGAGAACAGGCAATGCAGCTAAGGAAGCTGCTGGAAAAACAGACTGACGCAATGACGGATGATGACATCATCCAATTTTCCGATTTTGTGGAAAAGTGGAAGCCGGAGGTTGATTATGCTGTGGACAAGCGAGTGGAATACAGCGGTGTGGTATACAAGTGCGCACAGGCACACACATCTCAAGCCATCTACCCGCCTAACCTTATCCCCTCTATCTGGATTGCTATATCTCTGGACGTCGGTACAATCGATCATCCTATAACCGCTGTAAGAGGCATGGAGTATATGTTGGACAACTACTATCTGGACACCGAGGACGGCAAAATCTATAAGTGCATAAGGGCGGGTGTGCTGCAATACCTGCCGCACGAGCTGACCGGGAGCTATTTCGAGGAGGCAACCGATGTATAAAGTAATTGATTTTATCAGATGGGCTTTGACGCACGTCAAGGCTGTGCCCGAGGGAGCTGATCTGCCGCTGGCAGCGGAGCTCTGCGGGAGCGAGCCGTGGCACTATCTGTTTGGCAGCGTCAGAGTGCCGACCACCAGAGCCGTGATTAACAGCTATTGGGACAACCACTACAGCCATACAGCCAGCTGGACGCGGGAGACCTACGATTACTGCACCGCAGACTGGCGAGCAAATGAGTATGCCACCGATTGTCAAGGCTTGCTGGATGCCTGGCTGACCTACGAGTGCGGAGATAAGACCGATATCAACGCAAATTACAACTACGTTACATGGTGTACGGACAAGGGCAGTATAGATGACATGGGGCTGCTGCCGTATGAGATCGGCGAGGCACTGTTTATGCGGAGCAAGAGCACAGGCAAGATGACACATGTTGGTTGGATTTGCGGCTTTGACAGGGACGGTGAGCCGCTGGTGGTTGAGGCTCGCAGTCTGAGATATGGTGTGATGATAACACGGTTTGAGGACAGGCCATGGACACATAGAGGATTAATGACCAAAAAGTTTGATTACAGGGAGGATACAAAGGATATGACTAAATTTGCACTGACAAGCCCGATGAGCAAGGGCGATGATTATAAGGCGATGCAGATCGCGCTAAATGCAGCGGGATATACCGATGCAAACGGCAACCTGCTGGAAGAGGATGGCAAGTGGGGCAAAAACTCACAGGCAGCGTTTGACAAGCTGATAGCAGCTCATGCACCGGCAAGCACAGAGCCCGCGCCGGAGCCCGAATACTCCCTGCCTATCGTCCTGACAGCACACGGGGTAAGGGTGGTCGTGGAAAAGGTTGATGCCGATGCCTGATAACGTAATTGTTGCTATCTTGTCCCTTGCCGGGACGCTGATCGGATCGCTGCTTGGAATTATAGCCAGCAATAAGCTCGTGGACTTTAGGCTTAAAAGCCTAGAGGACAGGGTTAATAAGCATAACAATCTGATAGAGCGTATGTATCAAGTCGAGGATCGGGCAAAGTCAAACTCACATCGAATTGATGAACTGGAACACAAAACGCATGGAGGTTAATATTATGAGGATTTTTACAAAGAACTGGTTTAAGGCGGCTGCTATCCGCGCAATAAAGACCGTGGCGCAGACCGCAATTGCAACCATCGGCACTACAGCTGTGATAAGTGATGTTGACTGGCTGGTGGTTGGTAGTGCATCCCTGCTTGCGGGATTGCTGTCGCTGCTTACAAGCATAGCGGGGCTCCCAGAAGTTGACGGATAAAAGCTTGACAAAACTGGATGATGCGATTATAATACCATTGTCTTGACGTTAAGCCTTTGTTAGCCTTGCTGATGGAGGCTTAAGACACCCGGAGTTCGCAATTCTCCGGGTCTTTCCTTTTAAAATATATTTAAAACACTGTTGACAAATCAAGAATCCATGTTATACTATAGATGTCCAAGAAAATATCGAGGACATCGCACCGAAAGGTGCGTGGATTGAAACGAAAAAGAAAATGCTAAAGTAAAATGCTATGCAGTCTTACTAAAGCAACTTAAAGGCAGTCGCAAGGCTGCCTTTAAGTTTTTTACGGATAAAAAAATTGGAGCCCATTCAGGGCTCCTTCGCTTTAATCCCAATAATTGGTTGCCTTTTTGATTTCTGCTTCCATCTCAGCGATAATCGTTTCATAATTATCAGGCTCATTTATTATGCGTTCCTTTGCCTTTTCCCCTATTATTGAATATTTGTAGTTTGCTGAATGTGATCTGTCTTCTGCCTTGAGGTAGGCCATTGCTCTTGGATACTTCTGTGCCATTGCGTCAAGATCGTATTGCGGCTTTTTCCCTACAAAAAGACCTCCTACGGCGTTCTCACCCTCGAACGATGCCTGAAATTTGCAGTGATAATTTTCTATCTCTGCGCGGGCTTTTCTTATTTCTTGCAGCCCCTCAATGGCAGCTATCTTTGCTTCTCGCTCTTCTTGCGCATCGATCTCCGCCTGGAAGTAAGCCAGGATCTGCGGCTTCATTTCCGCTATATCCATCCTGTCATAGTTCTTGGTTTCAACAAACCTAATCCTTCCGGTGAGCACGGTTTTGCCGTTCTCTGATTTCTTCTCGGGTTTGATTTTGCATTCCTTGATGATCTTTTCAACTTCCGTCATTTGTCTTGACCTTTCCGCGTTTGTGATGTCCGCCTCATCTTTATGCATTTATTATAGCATAGTGTCCGCACCATGTCAATAGCAAATGACAATAAATTTAAATATATTTGATTAATTGTCCTTACTCTACGGTAAAATCACAATCGGCACACCCTGCGAGTCTGCTTTCTTCGGTCTCTGCTGCTGCTGCATCGGTCGCCGCGGTACGGCGGAGCATAAGCTTGGTTTCGGCTTCCAGCAAGCGGATGATTAATCCGTTTAATGATTCGCCGCGTTGCTCTGCATATCTTTTCAGCTGCTCCAACATACCTTTCGGCACTCTGATTCTGATATCATCGTAGGTTTTTTGATTCCATTTTGTTTTACGTTCAGTTCTTGCAAGTCCCATATTACCTCCGTTATTTGCATCGTTTTATTTGTAAGTTCATTCTGCCCAACTCCTGTTGTCAATGATTGTTTTTGCACTGTTGGTTGTCATAAAAAGATAAACGATGTGCTCATAGTCATAGGTTGGCAATTTGTCCATTTGGTCTAAGAACGCTGTCATTCGCGCTTTTAGGTCATCAGACGTTATTTCCTGTTCGGCAGCTCTTTCAGCCAGCTTTTGTGGGTCGGACAATACCTCAAAAAAAAGCTTGTAATCATCTGTCAATTGTTTGGGGAATCTGGCGATGCCCTTTGCTCTGATTTTGACTGCCCACTCGATCTGCTTCGGGGTTCCGACGAGCTGCGGCAAATCAAATTTTGATTCTATGTCCTTCACGAGCTTTGCTTCTTCTTCGCGCATATGCGCCTTGTAACATTCTGGACAGAGCCCACAGCTCTCATACCATTCGATTTTGCGTTCGCGCTCCGATCCCTTCCCATAGAGCTGTACAACTCCCTCATGTCCACAGCTATAAGTTACATCGTATTTCATCGTCTTGACCTTTCCGCGTTTGTGATGTCCGCCTCATCTTTATGCATTTATTATAGCATAGTGTCCGCACCATGTCAATAGCAAATGACAAGAAATTTAAATATATTTGCCTGAAGCTTTTTATTGACAGAAATAACGGACTTGCAAAATAGCGGCTCCGTTGGCGGCAGTCCTTACTCTGCAAGTCCCAATAAATACCTGTTTTATCCTTGCGTCTTTGCTTTTGTGGCCTCTTCTTTTTTTATATCTCGCCGCAACTGTGCCGCTATTTTGTGCAGAGCTACAGACAAGGCAACGGGCGAATTACATCTCCTCCGGTCGAACTCGATCGAATCCGCGATTGTCGTTTTTGGGAAAAAGAAATCTCCGAATCTAATTTCTTCCAAATGGTCGAAATTTTTCTTGTTTCTTTCATCCAGCAAGGTTGCCAGGGCGTAGATGGTTTCTAACATTTCTTTGTTGCTCATGATATATTGTTCCTTTCTGCCCTCGTGACCTCCGGGGCGGGATCTAGCGTTAGATTTCGCGGATGATTTCTGCATGGAATAGCAGGGGCTCGCCATCACTTCCGGTTCTGCCGATGTACCAGCCGCCGACCAAGTATTTCTTGGCTCCGAGCCAGCCGCATGTCGCATCATAAATGCTTTTGGTTTCGAGATCTTCCAAGCTGCGGATGATCTTGACGCAGCTTACGCCATTTTCGAGCGTGCCCTCAGCCCAATTTGTAGACTGCCCACATTCTGGGATCTCGCCGAACCGGATTGCTTCTACGTATTCTGGCTCGCGGCCGATAAGTCCGGCGTGAAAGCATTCTTGAGATTCGAAAGATGAATTGACATAGGCTTCCAGTTCATCCCAATCCATTGAATGGTAGAGCTCGGAATTGTCGCTGTAACCTTTTGCGGCGTATTCTCTGCCGCAGTTGAGCCAATAAAGATTCCTTTTGGTGAGTTCTTTCATTTGTCTTGACCTTTCCGCGTTTGTGATGTCCGCCTCATCTTTATGTACTTATTATAGCATAGTGTCCGCACCATGTCAATAGCAAATGACAAAAAATTTAAATATATTTGAGAAATACCATTGAAAACAAAGCAATTAAGATGTACACTTATTATAAAAAATAAAGGAGGTGTAAACAAATATGCTTTTACCGTTTCTAATTGCTATTGGTATGATATTAACTGTTTGCGTTGAGAATTTTAAGTGATTTTCACTCAAGCGATCTGGCGCACGCGCATCATTGCATAACAGCACAGCTTTGATACTATGATGTGTTCTATCAGCGTTATGCCATATGTGGCGAGATAGCAGAGCAAATAGCGCGTTAACACAACATCAGACATAGATGGTATGCAGCTTCCGGATGGGTGGTTATGTACAAGTATTATCATACTTGAATTATGCTCGGTCGCAATTTCTAATATTTTTCGAGCCGGAACGGTGATGGAATAAAAGCTATCACCTTCTATTATTTCGCAGAAAAAAGGACTAAATAAATCATTAAGACAAACAACGCAAAGGCACTCAAACGGATGATCTTTTAAAAGTGCCCTCAACATTACTATCATGTATTCTATTTCACTTGCCGCTTTGTTTTGTGCATCAGGCGTGTTTTTATCATACCTCATGCTTTTTCTCCGCAGTTTAAATCGTAACGCGGAAAGCATATCACATTTTATCTAAATAGGCAATTATGAGATAGTTTATTAAAAGCATTGTGAAGCTTGCTTCAAAAGCCATGCAACATTCCAAACAACAGCCTGTTGCAGATTCAAATCTGTTTCTATATATTGAAACTGTTGCATTAGGTGTAGACATTGGGAGTTTCGTCAAAATCTATTGATTGACCTTTATTTTTTGCTACTAGTAACAAAGTAACACTTTTTTCCTATAGAGTATTAAAAATATAGACCACAAGAGCGATTTCCGTCATAGCGCCTATATGTACGTGTATTATAGAGAACTAGCCCGCAGATGTTGTTACACGTCTGCGGGTTTATTTTTTTACCCCGAAAAATAAATTCAAATATTTGCTCCAAAGCTATTGACAAGTGCAAATGTTTGAACTATAATGATAGACACAAAGGACAAATATTTGAACTGATACGGAGGTATAAATTATGAAAATCAAGGAACTGAAAGAAATCAACATTTGGAGCAGAAACGGACACCAGCTATTCAAGGGGAACGTAAACGATATGCCGGAATGGGCAGAAGATTTTGAAGTCATGCGCGGCGAGAACAAGGGTAACACCGTTATGGTAAATGCGTGGGTGGCAATAACTTACGACGATAACGGCAAAAAAGTAATCACAATCACAGAGGGATAAGCCGAAACGCCTTCGGGCACGCCACTGTATATTATTCAACATTTAAGGAGGAGCGTAGTATGAAATTGGATCGTACTCTTGTCAGGGAAATTAAGACCCTGATCGGCAACGGCAGCCGTGAAGCGAAGTTTGCCGCGCTGAAACGGATGGACGCCGCAAAGACGGATCTGTCCGCTACGAAGGTACGCGACACCTTCACTTATTGCTTGCGTGAACATGGCAGAGCCGTTGTGGCTATCTGTGTGGCTGTCACACTGGATGCCCGTAAAGACCGGCTTGGCTACTGGGGTTGGCGTTGGGCGCGCGAGGTATTGTCCCTCTTGCCACAGAATATCATCACGCCGGGAAACCTTGAACGGGCTCGCATCGAGGATGGCATACATCCCACAGCGATATGCGATTACGCCGGTTCTTTTATCCGGTTTACAACTGAAGAGGAATAGGGGGTATACACGCGAGGCAGAAAGAAGCTCTTGAAAAAGCGCGATGAGATTATAGGATAAGCCGAAACGCCTTCGGGCGTCCACCGGAACCGCCCCACCGGTGCTGATGATGGCAGGGCAAGGAGGAAAACATTATGACACATTTCAAACCTAAGTACACTGTAACCACCCCTGATAAACTTCGTGCTTTGTGCGTCAGAAACAACTGGTTTACCTGCGGCACTGGCAGACAGTATGAGAAGCTGTTTTATGCAAACGAAACTGGATGCCCCATTGAAGAGATCGCAACCATCATCTGGCTTTGTTCCGATGATGAAATCACCTGTCGTCGTGACATTCTGGAGAAGCTGGAGGATTGGAAGGAGGACTATCTTATGGACCTTGCAGATCAGTATCAAGCCGCCAAAGAGCGGGATGCCGATGAAGTATATTGCGGGTACTACGATTGAAAAGGCTACACGAAAGGAAGTAACGAGTATGTCAAGCGAAAAATACTCTGGACGATATGTGGATTGCGACGTCTGCCCGGAAAACCCTGTAAGCTGGCGATTTTTCCCCAAAAGGAAAAGCGGAAAAGTTGGATATGCTGACGCAATTCAGGAGCTTTTCGATCAAGGGATGAACGGAAATATGTATGCGCAGATTTTTAGAGTACCTGAAGAATTTCCTGCGTGTGCAGATAACAACATGGAACTAATGGAGCCGGAGGATGCCTGTAAAATACTTGCAGAATGGTGTCATTTCAAGTTGTTCGATTCAAAAGGCAATCAGATTGTATGAGGGAGGTAATGGAGTATGTATATTGAAACCCGGTTTTATGACAACGGAAAATCGTGGGCGAAGCTACACAGTGAGCCGTTGGGCGATATGCCAGAAGAAGGTTCCACCGACAAATACGATTTCTATAATGACGAAATCGACGGCGAAGATGGTGTCCGGGAATGGCTTGAAGAACTTGGCGCTGATTTAGATTTGTATGTCCCGTTTTTGCTGGGAAAAGCAATCAATATTACGCCTTATGTCTGATACGAAGGGAGGAAATGAGTATGTTGTATGCACATGAGTTTTTCAGAACAAAGGAAGAAGCCAGCGCCTTCCAGCGTGAACGCGGCGGCGCACTGTACAGCAATCTTCCCGGCAGTCGTACCCGCAAGGCTTACGCTGTCGAAGCCTGCATGGCTGAGCTGACAGAAAAGCAGTGCAAGGACAAGCCATTTTGTGTGGCGTGGAACGGCGGCCCCATCGTGAAGGATGAGGTCATTCTTACATCAGAGGAAAAAGACACACGGACAAGGAGGTAATATGCACCAGCATGTAAAGCACGGTAAATTCAAGAACTCCAATTGCGGATATGCTCTTGTAAACGGCATTATTTTTGGATCAATCTAC
Source organism: Christensenellaceae bacterium Phil7 (assembly GCA_001940845.1). Classification (GTDB taxonomy): domain Bacteria; phylum Bacillota; class Clostridia; order Christensenellales; family CAG-138; genus PeH17. The sequence goes on along the minus strand of MSGV01000035.1, from coordinate 10,729 downwards.
GATGCAGAAGAATACTGCTCTGCGCATGGCTATGACGTAAACACAAGCATTGAGGCTGACAACCCTGAAACCCTTAAACGCTGCCAGCAGATTGCAAAAGCGGCGCTTCCCGGCTTGCGATTTTTGAAAGAACAGTGTTCGGAGCTGTTTTATCTGTTTTCAGATGAGGTTAAGACCAAAGCTGAGGCACGGGACAAAGCAAAGGTGAGCCGTGAATTAGGCTGGGAGGTGCATCAAGAATGGGTGCTTCAGGCTATTGGCAAAACCTCCGGCTGCCATGACTGCATGACGAAAATTACGGACTACATTTTTATGCTTGAACGAATACTTCGTATCGGCAAACACTAACGACTTTTGAGAAGGGAGTACAAAATGACGACAAGCACATTAGTTTTGAAAAACGGAATCAATCTGCCGAAGCTACGCAGACTGATTGCCGTTGAATCGGAGGTATCGCAGGCCGTCCGGACAATGGGGTATGACACCGATAAGCAAAATCTCCGTGTCGAAACCTGCGGGGTTGACCGATATGCAATCCACTTTGGGCGTGGCTACGTTGGCGTATGGGATAGCCGCCGAAAAACCTTTGTTGACTAAGGAGGTGGTGTGAAGTGAATTGCCACGGTTGTAAATGGCTTGACCGCTACAAGATGGATGGAAACGGTTATTGTTGCATGGTTGTTCGTAGCAAAACGCAATCTGAGAAAGTACGGCGTCCAGAAATGGAGCGCTGTGAGTTATACAAGCCCGGCGAATGGAAAACACGCTGGGAAACAGAGAAGGAGGAACAAAAATGAAATACAGCAGTGTAGAAGAATGGAAGGCAGAGGCAAAACGCCGGTTTGGAGGGGATATGCTCAAATGGAAATTCCGTTGTCCCATGTGCGGGCATATCGCCTCTGTGCAGGACTTCAAAGATGTGGGGGCGAAATCCCCCAACTGTGCTTATCAAGAATGTTTGGGGCGGTACACAGGTAAAGGTTCTCCGGAGAAAGGCGATAGCAGCGGTTGTAATTGGGCGGCCTACGGCTTGTTCGGTATTCCCGCTGAGCATGATACCGTCGTTGTCGGTCCTGACGATATGATAGACATATACCCGTTTGCGGACGTGGATGAAGGCGGTGCGGTATGAGTATCTTTTCAAAAAAGCGTGATTTAATTATGCGTCTTACATACCGTGTTGCCGAATTAGAAGAACGGCTTTGCCCATGTGAAAGTCACGATTGGAAACGAACGGGGTTTAGCATAGTTGGTGAAACCGGAAAGGGCGACGGCGTTGACCTATATTCTTATAAGTGTGCCAGATGTGGAAAAACCATGAAATCCATACAGCCGTTTTTGGATAGGTAAGAGCTACACTGAAATGCAGAAATACCGTGGAGGCATTAACGCTTCCACGGTATTTCTATTGTGAGTACGAACACGTGTTTGAACCACAAGAGTTCGTACCTGTTTGCTATGGTGGAGCATAGGGGAGTCGAACCCCTGACCTCAACATTGCGAACGTTGCGCGCTACCAACTGTGCTAATGCCCCAAAATCATATTAAATTGAGAAAGCCATCTGTGAATATAGAGATTATAATACAAGAGAATGCTAAATGCAAGAGGCAAATGATTTATATTTTTAAAAATTGCACGAAATAATATTATGGATAGAACGCAATATTAAATAAAGAATCATGCTTTGTTTAATCAATTGCAGAGAAAAAACAGGTAGGTATGTTTGGTGCCGCTGATTTTACTTGCCCATGAGCCGCTTCCATGGTATAATATTATTGATGAATACTTCAAAGTTTTGGAGGATATTTTGGGCGAGCTCTATTATGCATTGATAGGAGATATCATTGGATCGCGAAAGCTTGAAAACCGAGCGGAGGTACAGCAAAAGCTGCATGAGACGCTTTCTATGATCAATATACGTGAGCAAAACAACGTTGCTGCCGGATTCCTGATAACGTTGGGTGATGAATTTCAGGGACTTATTAAATCCAATGGGAACCTGAGCCCGATCTACACCGCATTGGAGATTAAAAATGCTATGTATCCGGTGAAGTTCAGGATTAGCATAGGAATTGGATGTATGAGCACGGATATTGATCCTCAAATGGCGATTGGGGCGGATGGCGAGGCATTCCATCGCGCGAGAGCGGGAATGGAGCGGATTCGCATAGAGGAGCGTTCGCATGGTATGGCTCGTGAGGACGATGGAGCAATTCGCATTACTTCGGAATATAAAGACTTTGATGAAATAATCAATGTTATTATGATATTGACGGGTACGATCAGGAAGAATTGGACCGAACGGCAGGGCGAGATTGCCAGGCACTGCGTGGATTCGCTTATCAAGCATTCAGAATTGAGTCAGATCGATGCAGCCCAACAATTTGGAATCACGCAGGGAACGATAAGCAAGAGCTTGAGCTCCTCGGATACACTTGCCTATGTTCAAGGTGTGCGTATGGCGAAAGAGCTTATTGAAAAAAGATTCTCAAAATAGGCGTTTTTTATGTTGAAATAAAATAATAAGCGGAGGCTTTAATGATCCCATACACATTAATGTTTTTATCACATTCATTAGGAGATTACTATTTCCAGCCACGAGCTCTTGCAAAGCTGAAGAGCAAGAGTACCTGGTATGTTTTGATTCACGCAGCGATATATGCGGCGGTGATGCTTCTGAGTGTCACATTATATCCGTCGGAGGCATATTTAAACTCGGTATTGTTTGCAGTGGGATCCCATGCCGCCATCGATATTATCAAGCAGCTTATTTTGAATAATGCAGCGAAGCAAAGCACTTTGACAATTAAGCAGGATAGGCTTGCATATCTTGTGGATCAGGCATTGCACATGTCGATAATCATTGGCTGCGCATTTTGGGCGGAAGATCAGGCGTTAATGGATGCAAGTCTGCCGGTTATGACCATGTTCATTCCGGATTACATCGGGATGAACGGATATTCTATTCTTAGCATAGCTGCCGCCCTGCTTGCGGTAATGAAACCAACGAATGTGTTTATTCAAAAGGTACTTATTACAGAAAAGCCTTCGAATGATACCACTACAAGGCTTCGTTATGGCGGGCGTATAGGAAGCCTGGAACGGATTATCATTATTGCAATGCTCTATCTTGAACAGTATGCAGCCATTGCACTCGTTTTTACGGCAAAATCAATAGTTCGGTTCAAAGATTTTGAAAACCGAGATTTCGCAGAATACTATCTTTATGGAACCCTGCTCAGTGTAGTGACGAGCATAGCGATCGTTGGATTGTTAAAATTATTTGGGGTTTGAAGGAAAGGAATAATTTATGAAGCTGATAGCCATTGATGGCAACTCTCTTATGTTTCGTGCATTTTATGCGCTTCCGGGTATGACCAGCCGAGATGGTACACCAACGGGCGCACTGCATGGATTCTTATCCATGCTTATGAAGCTGATAGATATGAACCCTGACTATATGCTCGTGGGGTTTGATATGCCTATAAAGACGTTTCGACATGAGCGTTATCCTGAGTATAAGGCGGGAAGGAAGGAGACCCCTGCGGAGCTGTTGGTGCAGTTTCCGATACTGAAGGAAATACTTGCAGAAATGGGGATAGCCGTTATAGAGTGCGAAAGGTATGAAGCAGATGATATTCTGGGAACATTTTCGCGCAGAGCCAATGCCGCCGGAGTTGAGGCTCTGATCGTGACGGGAGATCGCGATGCGCTGCAGCTTATAAACCCTATGACGCATGTATTGATGACAAAAAAGGGCATAACCGAGACAATAGAATATGATGAATCTGCGCTCATGGCTGAATATGGACTGGATCCAACGCATATGGTGGATCTGAAGGGATTAATGGGGGATAGCTCGGATAATCTGCCCGGCATAAAGGGCGTAGGAGAGAAAACTGCATTAAAGCTTCTGGGAAAATACGGCAGTCTGGATAATGTGCTGCTGAATGCTGAAAACGAAAAGGGAGCATTGCGTGAGAAGCTGTTAACTGGCAGCGATAGTGCAAGATTGAGTTATACCCTTGGTACGATAGATACAGATGCCCCGATAAGTGAGAAACTTGAGAATACAAGATTTTATGTTGAGAAGCTGAAAAACGCATTAAAGACGTTGAATCGGTTGGAACTTCGTGCCGTCACAAAGCGAGTGCGTGATATGGGTGGAGCTATGGCGGTGCAGGGCGATCTGGAAGAAGCCAAGCATGACTTTGCAAAAATTAATCTGTTGGATGAAACTTCGCTGGATGCTGCGATAACAGAGCTTATCAAAAAGCCATATCTTGCTCTCCATATCACGGAGGGAGGAATTAGCTTTGCAGGAGCTGATGAGCATTATGGGTTTGATGTGGAATATCTTCTCCGGCTTGGAGGAAGCTTGCTGGAACCCGGATTCGTGCCCGAGGAGGTGCTGAAAAAGCTTCGGCCTTTATTGGAGAACGAAAGTATTGGTAAGATTTTATTCGATGGAAAGCATATTATGACTCTGCTCCATGGCTATGATATCGAGCTTAGAAACCTGGATTTCGATGTTATGATAGCGGATTATCTTTTGAATTCCCTTCACCCTGCCAAAGATCTAAATACGCTGGCAGAGGAGAGCGGGATCGGATCGGGAAGCGCAGGTGCATTGCTTATCCTCCGCAGCACTTTGGAAAAAAAGCTCATCGATAACGGGATGAAGAGGCTATATAGTGAAGTTGAACTGCCTTTGGTAAGTGTACTCTTTGATATGGAGCGTGAAGGATTTATGGTCGATCGCGCAGTGCTAACTTCGCTTGGAGAACAGATGCAGCAGCGTTCAAGTGCATTGGAGTATGAGATTTACGGACTTGCAGGAGAAAAGTTCAATATATTATCACCGAAACAGCTTGGAATTGTTCTTTTTGAAAAGCTAGGGCTTCCGCCAAAGAAGAAAACCAAGACGGGATATTCGACGGATAGTGATGTGCTGGAATCTATAAAGGAGCTTCATCCAATAGTGCCGTTGATAACCGAATACAGATTTTTGACCAAGCTTCGTTCTACCTTCATTGATGCAATGTTGAAAAAATGTGGAAAAGATGGAAGAATACATACGACGTTAAATCAGAATGTTACGGCAACGGGCAGGATATCATCCCAAGATCCGAATCTACAGAATATACCTGTGAGAACACAATTGGGACGCGAGATTCGCCGTGCATTCATTGCAAGCTCGGAGAATATGTTGGTTGGAGCGGACTACTCGCAAATTGAGCTTCGTATCCTGGCTCATATGAGCCAAGATGAGGCTTTGATAGCGGCATTCAGCGACGGAGACGATATTCATACGCGCACAGCTTCGGAGGTTTTTGGTATCCCAAAGGAAGAGGTAACAGCGGGGCTGCGTTCTGCAGCAAAGGCCGTGAACTTTGGTATCGTTTATGGCATCAGTGCCTTTGGACTTTCGGAGCAGCTTGGAATCTCGCAGCGGAAGGCATCGGAGTACATCGCAAAATATCTGGATCGCTGCACAGGCGTTAAGCAGTTTATGCATGATTCTGTGGAGCAAGGCAGACAGCTTGGCTATGCCGAAACGATAATGGGGAGGCGGAGGGCATTGCCGGAGCTTAGCTCATCTAATTACAACACCCGTTCATTTGGCGAGCGCGTTGCTATGAATATGCCGATACAGGGAAGTGCAGCGGATTTGATCAAGGTTGCTATGGTTCGTGTACACCATCGGCTGCTAGAGGAAGGGCTGCATGCCAAGCTTGTGCTTCAAATTCATGATGAGCTTTTGATAGATACTCCGATGGATGAGGTTACAAGGGTTAAGGAACTTTTGCACGAATGCATGTGCGGAGTGGCGGAGCTTCGCGTTCCACTGGTAGCGGATGTCAGCAGCGGGCATAGCTGGTATGAAACAAAATGATGCAAGCTTGTTGTTGGTGCGGGATGTGTCAATGAGGTTGATATATGATTTGTGGCTTGACGGGGAGCATGGCGGCAGGTAAATCTACCGCCGCTAAATTGCTGAGGAAGCATGGATATTCGGTTATAGATGCTGATGAGATAGCACATAAGGTATTAGAGCTTGATTCTATAAAGGAGAAGTTGGCTGCTTACTTTGGAAAGGCCATATTCAACGAAGCAGGTCAGGTTGACCACCGAGCCCTTTCTTATGCGGCTTTTGAATCTGGGCATACTGCGCAGCTAAATGCTATAACTCATCCTATAATAAGGGAGGTGCTGCTTGAGCAAGCGTATAAAGCTGAGGAAGAGACCGGAAGCGCAGTGCTTGATGTGCCATTATTGATCGAATCCGGGCTGAATCGAGATTGTGATTTTGTATTGTTGATTACTGCGAATATAGAAACAAGATATAGGCGAATAATGCAGCGTGACGGGCTATCACGCAAGCAGGCACAGGCAAGATTGCGCAATCAGATGCCGCAGTGGAAGAAAAAACGCTTTGCAGATCGTATTATTTCTAATGATGGTGATGAGGCTGGCATGGAAGAGCAGCTTTTGGAAGCTATGGCTATTGCAGAAAGCATAGCGGGAAGGGAAGAGTGTGGCGGTCGTAATGAGAAAAACAGCAGTGAAGCGGAGAAGAAAGGCGCGCGCAAATAATACGGGAGTGAAGTTCAAAAGGCGATCAGTGTGCAGCAGTAGCTGCACGAAAAATGGTTCAAGGAGAAAACAGCTTTGGCTTATTATGGCAGGAGTACTGCTTCTTGCTGCAATACTTGGAGCGATTCTATGCTCTGATTTGATATTTCGAAGATTTTTTCCATTGAAATACGGCGTGGAAGTATCGGAGGCGGCAAGAAAATATGAGCTTGATCGATGGCTGGTGTATGCTGTTATCAAGGTTGAAAGCGATTTTGTGCCCGATGTGGAAAGCAGAGCGGGTGCTGTTGGGCTGATGCAGATCATGCCGAAAACCGGAGAATGGATAGCTTGGCGCAAGGGCGAAAGCTACGATGAAGCCAGGCTTACCGAACCCAAATATAATGTAGATATGGGCTGCTATCTGCTCTCATATTTATTGGATTATTATAATGGAGAGCTGGATTACGCGATAGCGGCCTATAATGCAGGCAGCGGACGGGTTGATGGTTGGCTGGCGGATTCTGAGTATTTTGATGGCGTTACGCTTGAAATCCCATATCCGGAGACCTCAAATTATGTTGCGAAGGTTAGGTATGCATATGAGAAATATAAAAATCTTTATGATTAGTTCAAAAATTGCGGCAATGCTGCTTTTGCTTTCTTTTTTGTTTTTAAGCATTGCAGGATGTGCTCATCCGGGCAGCGAGGTAAATACCGGGATTCCGATAACGCCCAGCCCTGTACCGTCGCAGGATCCGAATCCTGTGCAGGGCGGAACGCTGCGATTGCCGATGCCGGAGAACATCACGGCTGGGAATAGCAAACTGAATCCATTGCTTGTAAAGACGAAAGAGATGTACCAGGTATATTCACTGGTGTTTGATCCGTTGATAGCTGTTGATGAAAGCAATGGACTCGTGCCATCGCTTGCCAGAAGCTGGACTTCTTTTGATGGAGGCTGGCTTTTGAATTTGCGCAGCGATGTCAAGTGGCATGATGGAAGTGGTTTTACTGCGGATGATGTGGTAGAAACATTCAATGCATTGAAAGCGATTGGAGGCGATAGCTATTTCTCCGATGCGCTGGTAAATGTGAATTCGATCACAAAGGTGGATGAGCTGACGGTTCAGGTTCAGACCAGAGATCCGGGCCTAATTTCATTATATAGCTTAAATATTCCCATCATTAAAGCAAATTCGGACAAATTGATGTTTGGTACAGGAGCATATAGAGCGGATGTTGTAACCGATGATCGCATTGTGCTGAATGTTAATGCAGAGTGGTGGGACAAGACTCCATACTTTGAGACCGTAGAATTCCTGGCAAGGGGTTCGAATGATCTTGCGATCGCATCATATGGTGCCGGAATGTTGGATCTGGTGCCTAGTTCACAACTTACAGTCGGTCAATATGCTTCCGCAGGGGAGACGATCGTTGCAGACTGCATGACTCAGCAAATGGAGACCCTTCTTATCAACCATGCCAATAAATATCTTGCTGATGTGCGGTTTCGCAAGGCTATTGCGCAATTGATAGATCGCAGTTCGATAATTACTAATATATATATGAACAAGGCACGCTCCAGCGATGTGCCCTTTCCGCCGGATTCATGGCTGTATGATGGCACTCAGGTCGCGTATGACTATGATGTGGAATCAGCTAAAAAGATATTGATGGGCATGGGGTTCAGTTGGGATGGAGATGAAAAGCTGGTTTGGGGTCATAATCAGGTTAAACTTCGATTGCTTTGCGGCAGTATTACTGAAAATACCATTCGTGCCGATGCTGCGGCTCTGATTGCGGATAACCTGAATGCAGTTGGAATAGAGGTGGAGCTGATTAATATCGAGCATGATATCGGCAATGAGGATGATCCATTCATGCTCAAACTCAGCGAGGGAGAATGGGATCTTGCAGCAGTTGGATTCAACCTTTCGCAGGGCAATGATCTTTCGCGATATCTTTTTTCGGATGGAAATAATAATTATGGGAACTACCGCGATGTTAATATGGAAAATCTTATAGGGCAGATGAAGAATATGCGAAATGAACAGGAATTGCGCAATCGTGCTTATGAGGTGCAGGCATATTTTGCGCAGGAGCTGCCTTTTATTGTGCTCTACTTTAGACTGGATAGCGTGATCTATACAACGCGTATCAATGGGGTGGGTACGCTGCGCGATCCAAACTTGCTGCGAGGGATTCAGAATTGGTATTTTATAAGATAAATATGGAGGTGCTGAAACCATAATACGATTGCAGCACCTTTCTATGTTTTAGTGAAGCATAGATACATTAAGCGGCATCATCGGAAAGGATATATCCATCATTCATCCTGATGATGCGGTCACACCGCTTTGCAACGGTCATATCATGGGTAACAAGCACAAGCGTTCGTCCGCCTTCTTTGCAAAGCCCGATGAGAATATCCATGACTTTATCGCGATTCTCCGCGTCCAACGAGCCTGTTGGCTCATCTGCAAGTATGATGGGCTGATCACAGACTATTGCCCTTGCGATTGCAACGCGCTGCCGTTCGCCGCCGGATAGCGAGGAGGCTTTTCTGCGAAGTTTATCGGAAATACCGAGGCTTTCCGCCGCCGCTTTTATTCGAGTACGGTGCTCTTTGCGGGGAATGCTCTTATTATAGATGAGCGGTATTCGAATATTGCTATAGACGCTGTCGCTATCGAGCAGCGCAAAATCCTGAACAATATAGCCAAAGTTCGCATTGCGGAATTTGCAGCAGGGAGAATCCTTCATGCCATCGACCCTCTTACCGTCGATTAATACGGAGCCGCTATCCGGTTTGAAAACGAGGCCGAGGATATTTATGAGGGTAGATTTCCCGGAGCCGGATGGTCCGATTATTGCTATAGACTGCCCCTCTTCGATATCGAGAAAGGCATCGCGCAATGCATGTACGGTATAATCTGCGGTAACATAGCTCTTGCTAAGCCCATCAAGATGAATCTTACTCATGTATTTTCCCTCCTTAATCCTTTGGAAAATTGTTTTTTAAAGTTCATGAGCTCCGCCAGGGAGACTATGGTTGCGAGGACGATCATGAATGCCAGCATTGTCAGAAAGCTGGATGTTGTCAACCGTATTGATATGAATCGTTTGGATAGCGGGATCGCAGCAAATAGCGGGAGAGCATAATAGCCCAGCGTGAATAGCAGCATTCGCGCATAGGTCATTCCATAGCTCGCACCGAACAGATGCTGAATGGAATATTCGGAAGCTTTGCGCCGCAGGGATCTGATGGTATTGAATACCATTGCTGCGAGCAGAGCGGCAGTCGACGTTACATAAATAATAAGTCTTGTCATCAATCCGCGGTAGTTTTTATCCTCCTCAGCCCTTTCGCTGAATGGTTTGACTGAAACATAGCCCTGTCCCATTTCGGAAACAATATTGCAGAATTCGGTTATCACTTCGTGATCGGGGCGGTAGAAGAACATATTTCGAGCGAAATCCCGCAGGCTCACGTCAGCAACGCTCTTCAACAGCTTGTAGGAAGGGATGAATAAGAAGATCGCATTTCTGATATCCGAACCGGCATAGGATGCGGAACCGGGGGAATGCATAACCATGTCATCAGGAACGATATCTGTGATCTCAACGCCGGAATACTTGGTTCCAACCATGTCTTTCAGGTCGTTTGATACCGCAGCAACGACTTTATCCTTACTTATGTCTCTGAATGGGGTCAAATAAGCCAACGCGCCGATCAAATAATGAACTTTCATCGGGTCATCGGCATAGACATCGGGAGTTTTGGTTATCAGCGTGCCAATTTGGAGATTATCATCGGAACAGTTTTTCTCCAAAAAAGCTTCAAGTTCCTTGCCCATTGCATCATATTGAGCCGCCGAATGCGGCAAGCGTACACGATCGCCATATGAGGTGCTGGTAAAATCGACAAAATAGGTATCGTTCATAAGATATTTATCTGCTGCCTTCTTTTGAATCATCACCTGAGGAATCGCTTTATATGCACCGAAAAGGCTGGTGAAAACAAACGATGCGGTGATCCCAAAAAACAGCACCCATGCAAATTCATGCAGCAGATCCTTACCAACTTGTTTTAAAAGCTTCATAAAATTCCTCCTTGGTTTATCGGCTTTCCCTCAGGCTATGAGCCAG
>MSGV01000034.1 GCA_001940845.1 Christensenellaceae bacterium Phil7 | reverse complement strand
CGGTAAGGAAATCGAATTTGATGAAACCAACGATGAAGCCCTGGTCGATGACGGCGAGGACGAAGCTCCCACCATGAGAATGTGAGGTGAAACGAAATGAGTGAAGCAAAAAGAAAAGCCGACTTCGTCCGTGACTGCTTTTGCGCTGTACTGAATGACGGTCAGCCGCACCGCTACCGTGAGATTTTAGAATATACCCGACAGCAAGCGCACGGCACAGAATTCGAGGGTACGATTGAACCCAACAATATACTCTTTGCGTTTGATTCGCTCATCGGCAGTCCCGACTCGGAGTATGAGCGAGTACGCCACGGCGTCTACCAAAAGCGAACTCCCGAATCTGTCATGCAAAGCAAAGCTGTCGGTGAGGGCGATGATCTCCATGACATTTTAGACGCCGCCTGTGATTTGCAGGAGAAAATGGAATCAACCTTTGCCCGGCTCTGTAAGAAATTGCCGGAGGCTGTGGAACTAATACAGCCGGATTATGCGTTTGCCATGGAACGCCTCGATCAATCCATCGATGGCATCAGCGGCTGGCTTGCTCACATGGAAGATATCGCAGACGGTGAAGAACTCACCGAGAACGAAGCTCCCGCTATGAGAATGTGAGGTGACTGAGTATGGGAACACCCTGTTATATTGCCAAGCAGCTCGGTGACGATTCCTTCCTCGCCATCTATTGCGGCATCGAAGGACACCTCGGCTCTACCGGCTATCTGCTGTCAAAACACTACAACACCCCCGAACAGGTGGACGCCCTATTGTCGCGCGGAGATATCTACTCGGTAGATGCGACCATTGACAAAAGCCATCCTCGCCACAGAGTGCATAGCGATCCGGCGGCCGAGATGTGTATCGAAGATATGCTGGAGGGCGATGTGGAGGTTGACTACCTGTATTTTTTCACCCAGGACAACCGTTGGAAGTTCGTATGCTGCACCACCGAGGAAATGGAACTGCGGGATGTGGCTGAAGTTCTGCAAGCAAATGAGAGTCAGGTCTCCGATCCCGGCGATCCGTACTCGTGGCTGAAGGACGGACTGCGGAAGTTTCTCGCAGACGGCGGTGAGGACGAAGCTCCCGCCATGCAGATGTGAACGCCTGTGGGATCAGCGCATATGTACCCGGCGAGAATGAAAAGCACAATGCAAATAATTTGTAACAAACGCTCAAACGCCTTGAATTTTTCGCCCGGAGATGATATAATAAAATGGATTAGGTGTACGCACAGGAAACGAGGTGAACAGGAATGGATTACAAATTGCTTTTGCAGCTGAAAGAAGCCGCCGCCAAAAAACGCGCAGAGCTTCCCGAAGAAGTTCTGCAGGGCTTTGACAACAGCTTTAATATTGAGTATGCGCACAACTCCACAGCAATCGAGGGAAACACGCTGACGTTGATCCAGACCAAGGCGATCATTGAGGATGGCCTCTCGGTGGGCGGCAAGACCCTTCGTGAAATCTATGAGGTTGCCAATCACGCAAAAGCCTTCGCCTATGTGCAAAAATGTGTTGCCGAGGGCAAAACGCTTGACGAAAATACCGTCAAGGATATCCATGCTCTGCTCATGGAGAATATATTGCTCGGCGGCGTGTACCGAAATGTAGAGGTTCGGATTACCGGCGCCGGTCACAAGCCCCCCGCACCGAGCGAGATGTACCGTCAGGTCAAAAACTTTTTTGCGGAGCTGCCGTACAAAACCGAGTTAAACTCTATCGAGTTGGCGGCATGGACGCACGCGGAGTTTGTCCGCATCCATCCCTTCGCGGACGGCAACGGAAGAACCTCCCGAATGCTTATGAACTATCAGCTTTTGATGGGCGGTTTCCTTCCCGTATCTATTGCAAAGGAAAACCGGCTGGAATATTTCGACGCGCTGGAAGCCTACGCCGTAAACGGTGATCTGACGCCCTTTGCCGGGATGATCGCCGGACTGGAACAGCAGCGGCTTGAAGAATATGTTTCCATCGCAGAGGAACAGGCGCCGGAGGATGACAGCCCGACGCTCAAAATGTAAAAAGAATACCGTGAACCCGACCGCAGGTAACAACGCCTGCGGTCTTTTTT
>MSGV01000033.1:513-1521 GCA_001940845.1 Christensenellaceae bacterium Phil7 | reverse complement strand
TTACTACTTCAAGTTTATCCGTGGTAAGAAGAATAAGGATGAAGACCTTGACTTCTACGATGACGAAGGTTATGAGGAAGAGCCGTATGTAAACGAAGACGCCGAGCCTGACATCGCAGAAGACGATGAGGCAGAAACGGAGGATGAAGATTGATCCTGGTCATCGCTGAGAAGCCCAGTGTAGCTCAGTCCATTGCGAAGGTTATTGGCGCAACCAAACGCTGTGACGGCTATATGGAGGGCAACAACTACATCGTTTCATGGTGTGTCGGTCATCTCGTGGGGCTTGCTGATGCAAGCTCCTACGATGAACGCTATGCCAAGTGGAGATATACCGATCTGCCCATTGTGCCGGAGGAATGGCTTTACGAAGTCCCCAAAGACAAGGCACAGCAGTTCAAAGTTCTCCGCGATCTCATGAAGGACAAGCGCATCACTGAGCTTGTCTGCGCCACCGATGCAGGACGCGAAGGTGAGCTTATTTTCCGTCTGGTCTACAACAAAGCCGGATGCACAAAGCCCTTTAAGCGTCTCTGGATCAGTTCTCTTGAGGATGCTGCCATCCGTGACGGCTTCAATCATCTGCGTGACAGCAGAGACTATGATAAGCTCTATGAAGCAGCTCTGAGCCGGTCAAAGGCAGATTGGATTGTCGGTATCAACGGCACCCGGCTGTTCACCACACTCTATAACAAGAGGCTGGTAGTCGGGCGTGTTCAGACACCTACTCTGGCAATGCTGGTCGAGCGTGAAGGCAAAATCACTACCTTCCGCAAAGAGAAGTATTTCAACATCCATGTGGAGAAGGACGGCTTGACGGCTGACATGGAGAAGATCAAAACCGAAGATGAGGCAAAGACCATTGCGGCGGCTTGTGATAAAAAACAAGCCGTCGTTTCTTCTGTCCGCAAGGAAACAAAGTCGGCAAATCCTCCGAAGCTCTACGATCTGACCACCTTGCAGCGAGAAGCCAACCGCTATTTTGGCTTCACTGCGCAGCAGACTCTT
>MSGV01000033.1:0-416 GCA_001940845.1 Christensenellaceae bacterium Phil7 | reverse complement strand
GAAACTGTCGATTTTTGACGGTCTGGGGCATGATCCCGACATCGGGCGTGTGACCAACAATGCAAAGGTCACTGACCATCACGCCATTATCCCTACTGTCCAGCTCGACAAACAGGACATCGGTGAGCTGCCTCAGTCTGAGCAGAAAATCATCTCTCTGGTCGGTATGCGCCTATTGGCTGCCACCGGTGAGAAGCACATCTTTGATGAAACTCAGATTACGGTCATCTGCGAGGGCTATGAGTTCAAGACAAAAGGCAAGACCGTTGTTCAGGACGGCTGGAAAGGCATTGAGCAGCGTTTCAAAGCCTCTCTGTGGAGCAAAGACAAGGAAGAGCCTGAGAAGGTGCTTCCTGCTGTCAGCGAAAATGCTGTGCTGGAGTCTGTGTCTGCCAGCGTGACTGAGCATTTCACAA
>MSGV01000032.1 GCA_001940845.1 Christensenellaceae bacterium Phil7 | reverse complement strand
TCATGCCCCCAGTCTTCAAACAGATCCATATTCTCATCCGGGTCCTCCTTGCATGTTTTCTCAATTTCCGGCAAATTCCCTTTTCAATAAATACAACAATCCCCACCGTAATAACGGGTAATTGTTTTTAAATATATTTTGATGGCCGTTTTTATTATATCATTCAATTATCATTGCAATCAGTTCATGCCTCACACTATTACTTCTAAATCTATCTTAAAACAAATAATCTCAACCAGTATCTAATTCAAGTTCCAAATTCCATTCATACTTAATCGTATCTGTATAATCATTAACAAATACAAAATGTTGCATATATTATTATGCTATGCAAACTCCATACAGTACTTCAATGCGCTTGACAATTTATTTTGAGTATGCTAGTATTATATGCGGTGTATGATTCATCGATTTGAGATTGAAACGCGATGAAAGCAAATCAAGGACTTTTTGTCAAGCCCCTGAGCAACTTCGTTCACGATTTATTATGATGTAGTTATATACGCCGGCATAATTTGCGAGGCTGATTTAAGAATGAAATTTAAGAAGACTTCTTTAAGCCCTCATCATGATATGGATAGGGTTTTTAATTCTGCGAAAGCGATTCGAATAGTCCTGCTCATCTTCTCCGATGCTATTCTACTCAATCTCTCCGCATTTGCAGCACTGTTGATACGTTTTGAATTCAACTTTACTACCCTCATATATGGCACTGAATATGTAATTAACATTCTGAAATTTTCTCCGATTTACACCATTCTTGGAATTTGCTTATTTGCTGCATTCAAGTTATACACAAGCCTTTGGGAATTTGCATCAGTGGACGAGCTTGTTCGAATAATTATTGCCTGTTTTATCGTTGATATTGGCGGCTTCTTGTTTATGCATCTGCTCAATATAGGTATTCCAAGAAGCTTCCCAGCAATCAACGGACTTCTTCTCGCAACTTTTGTATCCGCCTCCCGGTTTTCCTATCGATTCATTAGAAGCACTCGAAGAAAGAATAAAAACCGAAAACGGCGCACCATGCTCATCGGTGCGGGGCGCGCCGCTGCTATCGCATTGAAAGATTTCCAGGGCAGTGAAAGCTCCGAAAATCGCATCGTATGCATCATTGATGATGATCCTAAAAAACGCGGAGATTATATGCGAGGTGTTCGCATCATTGGAGGCAGGGATAAAATCATCGAAGCTTCAATAAAATATGATATTGAGGATATCATCCTTGCTATGCCCTCCGTATCGAATTCAACGCGCAGAGAGATACTTGAGATCTGTCAGAAAACCACCTGCAAGGTCAAAACCCTTCCAGGTATCTTTCAGCTTGCAAATGGTGAAATCAGCATAAGCAAAATTCGAGATATCCAAATAGAAGATCTTCTCGGCAGGGACGCTGTAAAGGTCGATCTTTCAGATATAAAGAATTATGTCAGGGATCGTGTTGTGCTCGTCACGGGCGGCGGTGGATCGATTGGCAGCGAACTTTGCAGACAGATAGCGCAGTATGAGCCCAAAACCCTTATCATTTTCGACATTTACGAGAATAATGCCTACAGCATCCAGTTGGAACTCATGGAACATTATCCCGAGCTTGACCTGCAAGTGCTGATCGGCTCAGTCCGCGATCCCGAACGAATAGATGCGCTCTTCGAAACCTACAATCCGGAACTTGTATTTCACGCGGCTGCCCACAAGCACGTGCCTCTCATGGAAATGAGTCCAAATGAGGCGATAAAAAATAATGTGTTCGGCACCCTGAATGTTGCATTGGCCGCCGATAAATATGGGACAAAACGTATGCTTCTCATAAGCACGGACAAGGCTGTCAATCCGACCAGCATCATGGGAGCCAGTAAGCGCCTTTGTGAAATGATAATTCAAACCATGGATAATCGTTCCAAAACCGAATATGTTGCCGTCAGATTTGGCAACGTACTCGGCTCCAACGGCTCAGTGATTCCTCTTTTCAGAAAGCAAATAGCAAATGGCGGTCCAGTCACCGTTACTCATAAGGACATAATTCGATATTTTATGACGATTCCTGAAGCGGTCGAACTCATTCTCCAAGCGGGCGCATATGCAAGTGGTGGAGAGATCTTTGTGCTCGATATGGGAAACCCCGTTCGAATTGATGATTTAGCCAGAAATATGATAAAACTTTCCGGATTTGAACCAGATGTCGATATAAAAATCGTCTATACCGGCCTTCGTCCCGGAGAAAAGCTATATGAGGAGCTCTTGCTAAGCGAAGAAGGTATGAAGAAAACTGCCAATGAGCTTATCTATATTGGACACCGCGTCGAATTTGATGAAACTGAATTTGAACGCAATATCGAAGAGCTTCGCCGTCTCTGTGAAACGAATTCTCCTGAAATACGAGATAAGGTCAAATCCATCGTGCACGAATATAATCCTGCGGCGAATGCAAACTAATGATGAAAAAATCTATTAGAAAAAGACGTGATACATTGAAAACAATCACTCTGATCATAGCAGGGTGCATTCTGTGCCTTGGAATTTCAGCATTGATCTCCATTCTGGCAAACAGCAAAATTCGTGTTGCAGAATATGAGCTGTCCGGTAGAGGAGCAGACGAAGCTTTCAATTCAGACGAACTAAGCATTGTACTGATAAGCGACCTTCACCGAGCGGAATTCGGTGAGGGGAATCGATGCCTCATTGAACGTACAAATGAACAAGATCCTGATATCATATGTCTGGTTGGCGATATGCTTGAACGGGACTGTACCGATGATGAGCTTGAATCATTTTGCTCCTTGCTCTCACGCTTTGTTGAGATTGCACCTACATATTTGAGCTGCGGCAACCATGATGAGAGCCTTTTTGGAAGTGGCTGCGAATTCTACCTTGGCAGTGATGAACGAACCATCCGTGAAAGACTCGAAAGTACCGGTGTCATTATTCTTGATAACGAGTATGTTGATACCGAGCTTAGCGGACAAAGCCTACGCATAGGCGGAACTATCGAATACGGCTTCCCTCTTGATAGCAATCCTGAAGGATGGGCAACGAGCTCCGCATTTACATTCCTTTCCGATTTTTGCAATACCGACCGATATAAACTTCTTCTCTGCCATCGCCCGGACAGCTTTATCTTTGGTGACGCGGCAAAGATTTGGGATATAGACCTGGTGCTGTCAGGTCATACACATAATGGAGTGGTCGCTCTTCCATGGGGTCAAGCGATCTACGCTCCGGATCAGGGATTTCTTCCCCAATACGCCCGAGGCAGCTTTGAGATTGATAAAATACATATGATAATCTCCGGTGGGCTCGCAGGAAGTCAGGGCGTTCCAAGAGTTTTTAATCCTCCTGAGATAGTCAAAATCTCAATAAGATTAAATGCCGAATAACTTTTCTTTTCAACAGCTTTTTCTTAATTCAATGGCACTCAATGTTAATATATTTTAGAAGTTTAGATTGAGACTATTGTGTTCCATCTTTTGTTATGTTATACTATACACATCCTCAGATTGTTTGCTTTTACAGACAAAATCTGAAGGGATTTCATGCATGATGCGAGCATTGTATTACCATTTTGTTTATGGACTTACTATCGCAATTACATAGCATCGCTCTATATTGTGCAATAGAACCATCAACTGATTTAGGAGGTCTTGTTATGAAAAAAAGGTTAATCATAGTGATAACGATCGTTCTCGCCCTCGGTATCATCGCCGGAGCGGCAGCAGCCATTCATGCGGCAAAGCTCAAAAACAATGAAATACCCAAATTTGTGGTCTTTGCTAACAATGATGAGCCTTCTATTGAAGCTCGGCTGAACGGCATCGATGATCCGGCCGGGAAAGATGCTGCAAGGGCGTTAAAAGCTAATGCGGCAAAAGAGATCGTTAATGATTTCTTAGGAATTGAAAACTCCGATCTCTCATCCCCCAATTTCCCGAATTATTATACGGGAATGTACATCATTTGCAATGACGAATCCGGAATAGATGCACCATATCTCGACGACGGAACCGATGAGCAGCTAAAGCTTTGCATCATGATTGTAAAGGGCAGGGAAAGCGAAGCTCAGGAGCTGATCGATCAGCTCGGTGAATACAAGGATTTTATCGTCTACAAGTATACCGATCATTCCTATAATGAAATCCGCGAATTCCGCGATAAAGTACTCTCCACTGCACTTGCTGAAGAGGATATTTCTTCGGATTATTCCATTTCGACCAGTGGGAGTCTTGGTGCGATAAGAATTATCGCTGATCAAAAGGATTATAAGCTCATCCGCAGAGTTGTGGAACCATTGGCTAAGGAATACAACATGATAATAATTTTGGAGCTTGTTGAGGATTTTGACATTCAGCTTGACTGATCCGGCACAGAGCACAAGCCCGATTGCTTTGGATAGGCAATCGGGCGTTGATTTATATATAAAGCTTTCTTATCTCTCTAGCACTTTAATCATATGTTTTCATTCTTAAGCACTTCTACCGGATTATCGTTATCAAGCTTGTTCGTTGCATAAAGCATGGATGCAAATACAACCACAAAAACGCTCAATATCGCGATGCCGACCGATGTCCATGGCAGTGTAAAGCTTATTTCCGATGTTTCAGCGCTGACCTTATATGTGAGATAGCTGAATATCGTCGCGAGCGGCAGCCCGATCAGTATCGCTCTGGAACCATATGCAAGGCACTCATAATTCGTCATCCGCTTCATGTCGTTAGCGCTCATTCCCATTGAACGCAGCATTGCATAGTCCCTACGCCTTAAAGAAACATTGGTAGAAATCGTATTAAATACATTTGCAACCGATATCAGGGATATCAGCACAATGAAGCCGTAAGAGAATACCTTTACAAGAGTATTGATGCTGCGCATCGAGCGTTCGCTTTCCGCATAGTTATACATCATCGAATCCGCAAAGAAAATGCTCTCCTCCTCCATCAACAGCTTGATATCATTCACAGTTTTATCCGGATTATCGCTATTTAAAATTATCGATATATCCGTTTTATCGGAAATGGGCAATGATGAAAAAGGACGTATTATCGCCATAGCGTTTGAAACGGGAACTCCCACCGGCTGTTCGCTTATAAGTCCCCCTATCTTGACCGCTCTGTAACCTGCTTCCTCGGTGGGACACCCGATCGGCCTGCCAAGCTCGTCATAATCAACTTCTTCATTATATGGAGTAAAATAATGAACAAGTTTTCCCGAATCATCAAATGCAGTACCATAAAGCTCATATCCCTCCGGTACATTCGGAGCATTCAACTGTAAAAATTCCTCCGTATTCTGTTTAAAGCAATCGTATGAATACGTGAAACGCTGCGTGGAACCATTTTTATCTTCATATTTAGTGCTTTCTGCATGATTAAATATGAGCACCGCTCCGTCATCGCCAAGGAAGTTCTTTATATCCAATCCATTTTGGGCAATGAGCTGCTTGAAAACGGAATCTTCTATATAATAATCGGCAATATCAAGAGGGTGTATCTGCTGTTGTGATACAACACCTTCATTCAAAACATCATCCGCAGCTATTATAGAAGAAAAATGCGTTTTAAACTCATCCGTGAGCGAATCACTATATGGAAATATCGTGACCCCATCGCGATCTTTGACCAATGCCGCAGCCCTCGTGACTCCCGGAAGAGTTCCAATCCGTTCGCCGATCTTTTTATAATCCTCATAATCTATACTCAGCTCCAAATCATACTCCATTGTTCTTATGCCCATATCGACCGATTTTGTGAGATACATGCAGAATGAGCTTGCGCTGATGAAAAGCATAAGGCTTAACGCAAGTGCAATGACCGTTGCACGATACTTCTTTCGGCTCCTTGAATAATACTTCTTCGCAAGCACGCCTGAAGCACCAAACAGCTTTACAAAGGCCTTTGTGTACCGCACATCACGTTTTGAAAGTTTAACATCCCTGCTTTGGCGTATAGCTTCGAGAGGAGATATCTTCATAGCCCTTCGAGATGGTATCCACGCAGAAATCAATACGGTTGTCAATGCAATTATTACCGCAATTATGATTGCCGCAATGGATACGTGGATACGCATGGTTACAGCATTTCCGGAGCTAAACAAACTATCGAACAGATCGCGGCAGCAGAATAGCGTTATCCCAATTCCTGCCATGCCGATTAAAAGCCCGATTGGAATTCCTACTGCCGAATAGATCAAAGCTTCATAAAGCACGCTCTTTTGCACTTGTTTCCTCGTTGCACCTATGGATGAAAGCAGACCAAATTGTTTCGTTCTTTCACTCACAGATATGGAGAATGCGCTATAGATCAGCAATATTGATCCGATAAGTATCATAACAACGAATATGCCCGCTAAGCCATAAAGAAACGTATTCCAATTGCTGAATGCAGCATAGCCCGAAAACATCAGCATAGCATTATACACCTTATTGATAGGATATTCATTCGATATGGCCTCAAAATTCTTATTCGTATCTTTGATAAGCGAATAAAAATTATAACTGTCGATCGATGCTGAGTCTTTTGATTCTGCTGTAAATGCCGTATATCCCGGAGCAGTTCTCTCCTCGCTGTCAGGACGTTCTACAAAACCAACGACTGTATACGTACGTTGAAGCCTAATCTTTATATATTCATCTCCTAAATCGCTGCAATAATCAAAGGCCTTGCTCTGATCAAGTTTTATATCGCCTGCCATTCGCTCGCCAATGGCCAATGTAAGGCTATCGCCCAAACGAATATCAAGCTTTCCATTCGTCACCACATGCGCTGGGAGTACTATCTCCGAATCATTTTGGGCAAACCTTCCCTGAGTCAGATGAAGCGACATCTGGTCTATGAACTTACCATCCACACCCTCCACATACAGGTAAGGCTTATCCTCATTTTCAACAGGCACCTCTGCATACCCGAGCACCTGTGCATAGCAGGATTTGCCGAATCGTTTATCAGCTTGTACTTTGGCAAGTTCCTCCCCATCTATCTGGTACATCCCTACATGGTACTCGCCCCCGATATAGATATAGCTCTCCTTAGCGAAGCCCATTAAACTCGAGCAAAAAGTCGTTACTGCAGTAAACATTGTCGCAGAAAGAATTATTCCTATTATAGTGACGATAGTGCGAAGCTTATTTTCCCTCATCGTCCGCCATGTAATATGTGAGATAATATTCATATCGGTTTAAAGCCTCTCATCCCTTATTATACGCCCATCCCCTATGCTCATGATCCGCTTTGCCTGCAGCGCAATGCTTTCATCATGCGTTATCATGATAAGGGTCTGCTTATATTCCCTGTTAAAGAATTTCAGCAATTCCAAGATATCATGACTATTTTTCGAATCAAGATTTCCCGTGGGCTCATCCGCAAGCACAATGCTTGGATTATTCATCAATGCCCTGCCAATTGAAACACGCTGCTGTTGCCCCCCTGAAAGCTGATTTGGCAGCTGCCTCTCGCATCCCTTTAGCCCCAGCATGTTAATTAGCTCATCCAGTTTCTGTTCATTAACCTTTCGGCCATCCAAAAGTACTGGAAGGGTCATGTTTTCACGCACATTTAGCACCGGTATCAGATTATAGAACTGATAGATCAGCCCAACCTCACGTCTGCGAAATATAGCAAGTTGGTCATCGCTGCCCGCATAGATATCCTGACCTCCCACATATACCTTTCCCTTTGTCGGTTTATCGACTCCGCCAAGAGTATGCAGAAGCGTGGATTTACCGCTTCCCGATGCGCCGGTTATTGCCACGAAATCTCCCTTTTCAATCGAAAAGCTGATGTCATCAATGGCTTTAACGCTATTTGTACCGCTGCCATATACCTTGGTTAAATTTTCTACCCTTAAAATCTCCACATTGAATTTCCTCCAATTTACTCAAATAAGCTAAAAATTCAGCACAAAATGCTTTGTTCGATCGTTTTACACCTCCGTCCCATCAGCCCTCGATCCACCAATCCAAGCAATCTTCCGCCGCTTTTGCTCGCTTATGAGGATAGTATAGCGTGTCAATATGACAGGTAAGTGACTTTTGTATAACGATTTAGTCATATAATGCGCTGTTCTTGAAATCAATACGCCAAAATGCTATAATCTAACCATAATAAGTTCGGAGGCCGTTATGAATAAGATACTATTGGTTGAAGATGATCCAACCATAACCGAGATGCTCAAGGAATTCCTCTGCCACGAAGATTTTACATGCGAATGCGCAGATACTCAGGCTGAGGCATTGAAGCTTTTTGGAAAGAATAATTATGATATCGTACTTTTAGATGTGTCCCTTCCGGATGGCAACGGTTTTGTTGCCTGCTCTGCCATGAAAGGGCAAAGGGATGTGCCAATCATATTCTTAACAGCCTCCGGTGATGAACATAGCGTTATTACGGGATTGGAGCTGGGAGCTGATGACTATGTTGCAAAGCCCTTTCGCCCTAGGGAGCTCGTTTCGAGGATTCGAACAGTACTGCGCCGCAAAAGCCGCACGCAATCAATAATCAATGTCGGTAATATTACAGTTGATATAGACCATGGTACAATAAGCAGGAATAATCAGGAATTGTATCTATCCGCACTTGAATACCGGCTGCTGCTCGTCTTTCTTTCAAATAGGGGCAGGGTTCTTTCCCGCAGCCAACTGCTTGAATATATCTGGGACGTCTCGGGCGACTTTGTCAATGATAACACTCTGACCGTCTATATAAAGCGGCTTCGTGATAAGATAGAGGATAACCCGCAGGAGCCCGCTATTATAAAGACTGTTCGCGGCAGCGGATACAGGGTTGATTAAAGCATTACCGGATTTTACCTCGGCAGGAGCCATCCATTTCCATCATCAAGGTGATTTTTATGTTATTTCGCAATCCTGAGATCAAAAATTCCATCGTACTCGAACTCACTCTAACATTGACCGCTGTCGTCATATGCCTTGCGGTCGAGCCAATATGTGCAATACCAGCAGCACTCCTGGGAGCAGCATCGATACTTATCTTGCTCCTTAGGATGAAGCACAGCTATGATCGCTTAGCATCCCTAGCAAATGACATCAGCAGAATATTGGCTGGGACAAATGATATAAATCTGCACCGGTATGCTGAAGGCGAACTTTGTATACTTGAAAGTGAGCTCACAAAGCTAATCGTTAAACTTAATGAACAGGCAGAGCTTCTCAAGAAAGATAAGCTTGCGCTCATGGATTCCATTGCCGATATTTCGCATCAGCTTCGCACCCCCCTAACATCGCTGAACCTCATAGCGACCGCTCTCCGTGCTCCAGAGCTATCCGAAACGCGGAGGATAGAATTGATTTTCGAAATGAGTCAGCAGCTCAATCGTATTGATTGGTTGATTTCTGCCCTGCTCAAGCTTGCAAAGCTCGATGCAGATGCTGTCATTATCAAGCCCACATGCATAACGTTGGAGGAGCTCATCCAGCGGGCCGCTGAGCCTTTGAAAATTCCAATGGAACTCCGTGAGCAGGCAATGGATATCAAGACCAGTGGTCGTGTTCTATGCGATCCCTCATGGACCTCAGAGGCAATCGGCAATGTACTCAAAAATTGCATGGAGCATATGCAGAGCGGCACAGTATACATTCGAGCAAGCGAGAATCCTCTGTTCAGCGAGATAGTTATAACCGATGAAGGAAGCGGTATAGACGAAAAGGATCTTCCTCATCTATTCGAACGCTTCTATCGCGGAAAAAATGCACATTCAAACAGTGTCGGAATAGGGCTTGCGCTCTCACGGCAGATACTTTTAAAGCAGAATGCGAGCATCAAAGCTGAAAATATTCGATCCGGAGGCGCTCGCTTCACCATTCGCTTCTATAAAAGTCAAACTGTCTGATTGAAATCGTTCCGATGAGTAATTATAAAATTAGAATTATCAGCTTGGAGGTACATCATGACAAAGAGTATTCCATCCCACCCTGCATATTGCGGCTTTGATTGCGCTGCCTGTCCTATATATATTGCCACTATGAGCGGCGATAAAGCTGCGATAGCCGCACTGATCGCAAAATATTCAACGGAGAACCATAGACTGACGGAAGATGAGATAAGCTGCCATGGCTGCAAGAGTGAAATTCCAAGCGGCCATAAATTCTGTGCTGAATGTGAATTTCGCCACTGTGCCAATGCAAGGAATATCGCTTCCTGCGGAGAATGCAGCAACTATCCCTGCCAATCCATCGAACATCGTTTCCCGGTCGGCTGTGAAAGCAGGAAAATACTGGATGGCATTCATACTAAAGTTTGTATTTTGCAATAAATATTTTCTCAGAGCCAATAAATCATTCGCCCATTTAAAGCATATGGGCGAATTTTATTTCAATTCACTTCATTTTTTGCGCCAATAATGGCATTTTAAAAAGTTCATATTTTTTTAACAAATGCAGTGTTTAATTGTAATACCAGTTTGTTTCTTTTTATTATTTATCTTATTTTATGTTGGCTTTAGCCCGAAATAAGTCAATTTTGTGTTTCATTTTTCGTTTTGATGTTTTTATGGCATTGACGCTCAATGTAGGATTACGTATAATATCTGTAAATAAAACATAAGGAGTAGTTATGAAGTACATGAGAACAACAAAAGCTCATCGTTTCCGCAGCAATGATTGCAGCAACCTTACTATGCGCAGCCATAAGCCCCGCTTACGCAGCCACTCCACAGCCCAGCAGGGCGAACCCCGGAAGAGCTCCATCCATCACGACACCCGATGATGTTCCCAAGCAAAAAGCGGCCGTTCTCTCATATTGGAATGCCATAGATGAAAACGACTGGGCGCGCTGGGTTCGCTGCTATGCGCCCCCATTGAGAGCCGAGTATGAAAGCTTCGCTTTTAACCCAACTAATCAGGAGGAGGGTATGGGCGTTCTGGCGATCAAATCGGCTCAGGTCATCAGCATGGAGCGGGTTGACGATATGTATGCACTCATGTTCTATAAAGACCTTCATACCTATTACAGTTCCGGCAGCTACGCCTGCTATCTCGTTGAGATCAACACCTTTGTCAAACCGGAGAATGATTACTTCTCAACGGGAAAGAGCAAGCATATTTGTATCATTGTAAAGGATGATGCCGGCTGGCACATGGGCACCATCTACGCCTATTCGACCGAGTACGAAAATGCTCTGCGCGGCGTTACCAACGACTTTGTCGATTTCATTACTCAACCGACAACGATCACAATAAAGGATAAGAAGGGGGTGATTCATAAAAACATATCATTTACGGAAGCGATCGTAAATATAACCTGCAATGAGATCGGAGCCATGGGTTATAAAACCGACGCCGTCTATGCAAATATCATGGCAATCAAAATGCTTTGCTGGTGGGCAAAGGTCGCCAAGTTTCAAGAAGGAGACGGTTACGATATAGGGTATCCGAATGTCACCTATTTGGATCATTTTAATACTAATGCAAGCCAGACCAAGACTATCCGCAGCGCGGTGGACGTAATGAAGCCATATTATATGGTGAGCAGCTCCCAAACCGGCAGCAAGCTATTTGATTCCGACTACGATGGGTATGCTTCAAAGGGCAAGGGCAGTGGAACGCTTTCCCAACCAGAATCTCAAAAGATGGCTCTGAACGGAAAAACATGGCAGGAAATTCTTCATTATTTCTACGATAATTCTGCTTTCAATAATCCCAATGTAGGAATTGTCAAAATCGGACATGAATGCAAGTTTGCAAAGGCCAGCAGTTACTCTTCAAATTCTACACAGCACTGGCTTGCCTGCAAAATCTGCGGAGCTAAGATCACGGTCGTGAACCACACCTGGGTGCAATACACGGGCTACGCAAAATGCTCTGTATGCGGCAGGCTGAAGGAAGTTGCTGCAAGCTCGATCATGAACTATCTCAAATAGATTAAGCATTTGAAAGGAGAATAATTATGAAAAGAAATCATCCATTTATCATCGCATTGGCAGCGCTGCTTGCATTCGCAAGTGCATTCTGCATTGGCTGCAATAGAACGGTAAGCTCCCTGAACAACGGCACGCCCACTCCAAGACCGACCCTAACACCAGCGCCTATCATAACGCTGGTGCCCACGGAAGCACCAACCAGCACTCCAACGCCGGAGCCCACGCAGGCGCCGACCGAAACGCCCGTGCGCACGATCCCTCCTGGAGCGGAGCCGTTCGATCTTCCCGAATATGACTTTCAGTACGATGAAAAAAAGTTCACGGTGAACACCATCTTCTTCCCCGAAAACAAGCGGGGCATACAGGATTATAACGAGCACATTTATAACATCGAGCCTTTTGCCGCCAGATTCATCCTCCCCAAGGGCTGGACGTATAAAAACCGCCCCGATAAGAATGAGATTTATCTCGGCGGCTGGGGCGCCGGGGATGACGGCATTTCCAGCGTCTACTCAACCCTGTGGATCTACGATGAGAACGATACTTGCGTTGGCGCGATCGGTTATTATACCTATGCTTTCGATGGATATAATGTTGGAGAAGGCGTGACCCCTGATTTTTCCGATTATAAATTGGTTTATTGTATGCTTATGGGTACCGGCTGCGGAGTCAAATACCAGGATCAGTATGATATCGTTGATAATCAA
>MSGV01000031.1:103797-142881 GCA_001940845.1 Christensenellaceae bacterium Phil7 | reverse complement strand
CGAAGCATTGCGGCGGCCCGAACCATTCAATTATTATCCAGAAATAACTTATAGGAAGAAGCAATTGCCCGAGTTGGTTCGAGAGGATATAATCTGTTCGTGTCGATTCGGGCAATCTTTATTTGCTGCAAATTCTTTTCTTTAGATGGTTTATATCGATTTTTCAATTGAATCAAGCGAAAAGGTGCAGCTTTAGCTGGTATTGTGTTGGATATTTAGTATTGCAGACTGTATCAAAAACAAGAAGCTCCCCAAGGCTCACAGAGCTTTATATAAAAGCATGTGGAAACTAAAGAAATGCCGTATGCTGACCCGCATGTACGGTGGTGTGGCAGATTAACAGATAAAATAATTATCTGCCTCATACCTGATTAATCCGGAATAACGATTAATATATAACAAGGTCCAATAAATCTTTCAGCCTTTTACTATTACCATCGCATCAAAAGTGATTGAAAATTCTATGAATTATGTTATAATAGGTCTGGAAGCAGTGCAATTTGAACAGTGTGAAAAATAATGCATTGCTAAATTGAAGCCGTGTATAGAGTGCCGGGATAAAATCGATGTTTGGATTGATAAGCGTCTGCTCCGGTATGATTAATTCATGGATATGTGGTATGTAAAAGGTAAGCTGATAAAAGATTCGTTTTGGACATGCTGAGAAAAAACATAACAAGATTTAAGTATTCTCAGATTAAATGTTACGAACGAAGTCGTTTTGATATAGCTGCGCAATTTTAAGCTGGATATATTTCAATTTGGATTTGAAGCGCTGTTTGATGCGGGGCTCGCTCCGAACATGATAGATCAGCGAGTTCTTTGATGCGCAGCAGTGGGGATATAGTTAATTATGACATTGACGAACTATTGGTGGCTTCTTATATGGCTGTTTGTCGGAGGGGGGCTTTTGTCCGTCATCTTTCCAAGGCGAAAAGAAATTGTCCTTGGAAAAGTGGAAAAACGGTGGGAGCCTCTGCCAGCGATATTGTTGGCCGTCCCATATGCCATCTGGGCAGGATTTCGTACGAACGGTTTTGGCGATACAGCAGCTTATAGGCAGACATTTTTGCAGGCACCATCTCAACTTAGTGAATTAGCAGGCAGCATTGCGGCTGCTTCAAAGGATAAGGGCTATGCTGCATTTGAGGTGATTGTTAAATGGATCATAGGAAATTCCGATGTGATCTATTTTTTGATTATTGCTGCGATACAATTAATGTGCATAGTAATAATTTGCCGAAAGTATTCTTGCAACTATTGGAACAGTATTTTTTTGTTTATTGCGTCAACTGAATATATGTCATGGTGCCATAATGGTATACGTCAGTTTTTAGCAGTCGCATTAATATTTGCAGCAACCGATTTGCTTTTGAAAAGCAAATATATTCCACTGCTTATAGTGATCTTGACTGCGGCAACCATACATGCATCGGCTTTATTGATGATACCAATTGTGTTTATTGTTCAAGGAAAGGCTTGGAATGTAAAAACCTTATTGTGCATTATTGTCACAATCTTTATACTTATTTATGTGGAAAGTTTTACTGGAATATTGGAAGAATTGCTTTCAAACACAAATTATTCCAGTATGGTAACTGATTGGAAGGAGTGGCAAGATGAGGGTACAAATCCAATTAGAGTACTCGTATATTCAATTCCTATGATTTTATCATTGATTGGATATAAGCAGATTAGAAAGTTGGATGATAATTTTGTAAATATATTAACTAATTTATCGATATTAACTAGTGCAATAGCAATGGTATCAATGGTAACTTCTGGAATTTTTATCGGAAGGCTGATAATTTATCCTGCAATTTACTCTTCTTATTTGCTTTTGCCATGGGAAATAGAGCATCTGTTTTCGAAAGAATCGGCTAAACTTATAAGGATTTTTATGGTTATTGGCTATGTAGGGTTCTTTTATTATCAGATGCATTCGGCTTGGGGATTAATTTAAATAATGACTTACTATTCGAAAAGCGAAATGGAGTAAAAATGTTATGGAATGCGATCTGGTGAGTGTTATTGTACCGGTTTATAATACCGCAGAATATCTTCCTAAATGCATAAGTTCGATTTGTTCACAGACGTATTCCAAACTTGAGATTATTGTTGTGGATGACGGCAGTACCGATTCTTCTCCCGAGATGTGTGATCAATATGCCGAGCTCGATTCAAGAGTTAATGTCATCCACAAAGCAAATGGTGGACTGTCCTCAGCAAGACAAGCTGGAATTCTAGCTGCTCATGGTCAGTTCTTGATGATTATCGACAGCGATGACTGGATTGATCCGGAAACGGTTGATGTATCACTTCATTATGCTCAAGAAACCAATACTGACTGCGTTATGTTTGGCTATGTTCGAGAGTACCCAGACAAGAGTATACCAAATCCTTTATTTCAGCAACGAGAAAAACTATCTGTTGAAGAAGCGGAAAGACGCATTCACCGTCGTATTGTTGGTCCCTTGGCAGAGGAACTCCTCCATCCTGAACGTGTAGATAATTACGTTTCTGTATGCATGAAACTGTATAAAGTTGAGGTCGCGCGTCGAGGACGGATTGTGAGTGAGCGCGAGATAGGAACATCTGAGGATACTGTATTTAACTTATACGCCCTTGAAAATTGTCGAATTGGATGTTTGCCAGATTGTTTTTATCACTATAGAAAAATGAATGCCCAATCAATTACAACTCAGCATAAGCCGGATCTGGCTGAGAAATGGGATGTGTTATATCAAGTCATTCAAGAATACATTTCTGGGGCTGAACATTCCGAGACCTATTTGCGGCCTTTTCTTAACCGAGTCGCTTGTTGTACCATCGGGCTAGGTCTTAATGAGATTGGCAGTTCTACCAGTATATTCAGCAAGGCAAAACGGATGAACGAAATCCTTCGCAAATCTTTGTACAGGCAGGCATTCTTGCAGTTTGATACGAGACATTGCCCTATGTATTGGAAGGCGTTCTTTTGGCTGTGCAAGTGGAAAACCGGCTTTCTGCTCACAGTTTTATTGACATTGATGCAAAGATTAAGGGCAAGAGGATAATAGGAGTTTTATATGCCAAAAGTTTCAATCATAATGGGTATCTATAATTGTGCTTCCACTTTGGAAGAGGCAATTGATTCAGTATTAAGCCAGACATTGGTCGATTGGCAGTTGGTTCTTTGTGACGATGGATCGAAAGACACAACATATGCTATTGCCGAAAAATATCAACGTCTCTATCCTGAAAAGATTGTTCTGCTTCAGAATCCCCAAAATATGGGGTTGAATCATACGCTTAATTGTTGTCTTGCTGTAGCTACAGGTGGATATGTCGCACGAATGGATGGCGACGATATCTCTCTTCCGCAGAGGCTACAGATTGAAGCGGACTTCTTAGATAGTCATCCTGAATTTGCTATTGTTAGCACACCTATGATCTTCTTTGACGAAAATGGTGACTGGGGAAGAAGCTACTCTATCGAAAGGCCTCAAAAGAAAGATTTTATTAAGCATAGTCCTGTTCATTGTCATGCCCCATGCATGATTCGTAGAGAGGCGTATTTGTCCGTTAACGGTTATACTGAGGATGCCCGGATGTTACGCTTTGAAGACGTTAATCTTTGGTATAAGCTCTATGCAAAAGGGTATTTAGGGTATAACCTAGAAGAACCATTATATAAAATGCGTGATGATCAAGCTGCCACCAGGCGTCGAAGCTTGCGCTCAAGAATGAATGGTGTGTATGTTACTGCTGTAGGTTTCAAGCTGTTTCAGTTCCCTTGGTATATGTATGGATATGTGGTCATGGACTTTCTGAAGCACGTTGTTAAAGGATTGATGCCAGAGTGGCTGTATTTGAAATTTCATAAAAAAGCAATCCGAAAATGGTAAAGGAGGATGATTATGGGGGACAGTTTAATTTCTGTTGTCGTGCCTATCTATAATGTCGAACCGTATTTGAGACGTTGCGTTGATAGTATTATTGGTCAAAGCTATTCAAACTTGGAAGTTATTCTTGTCGACGATGGATCTCCTGACCAGAGTGGGTTAATTTGTGACGAGTACGCAGAGAAAGATGCACGAATCAAGGTAATTCATAAACCGAATGGAGGTATATCTGCTGCCAGAAATTCCGGTTTAGATATTGCAACTGGTGAATATATAGGCTTTGTCGATTCTGACGACTGGTTACCGTTGGAGTATTTTGAAATCTTAATGAAAGTTGCGCAAAATACAGGCGCAGAGGTGGTCGCTTGTAAATATATGAGGGTTAAAGATGATGATTCTGTACCGCGTGCTAGTCGAGAATGTAAATATGATGTTATCGATGATCCATTTTCACGAAACGTTGATGGAGTGGTTAAACGGGTAGTTCATAGCAAGTTGTTTTCTTCCAAGTCTGTATACGACATTCGCTTTACTGCAGGATTAACTTGGGGTGAAGATACTGATTTCTGTTACAAAGTCTTTAGCCGGTTGTTAGGTGAGAAAAATGGCACAGGACATTGTGCCATCGTATTTATACCGCAGGAAATGTATTACTACTATCAACGGAGCAGTTCAATCACGCATGCTTTGGATACGATGAAAAAAGTTGATATAATATATCAACTGTTATCGTATGTCAACATAGAGGAAAACGCGTTTGATACAAGAAAATCGTATCTTTCTCAGGCTTGCAAACAAATCTTGTCTACTCGGCATGAAGGAAAGTTTTCTGCAAATAAGCAATTTACCGAAGAATGCAAAAATCTTTTTAAACAAAGCCGAAATTTTCAAAAAAAGTATAAACTTATTGGGAAGGCAGAGTGGTTCCTTCTCAACCTTTTCTATTTGCAGCCTTGGCTATATAGACTATATCGAATTATTGATGATCCCACTTTACTAGTTTGGGAAAAGAACCAGAAATCTTTAAAGAGAGGAAAATGCGAGCAACAAAATGATGACTGGTAAATTAGAATATATTTTTGATGCTTGGAAATTGATTCGCAACTACTTGCTGCGTAACAGGATTATCCTCAATGATATTCACAGAAGAACAACGCCAAACGAGATCAATCTGCATTGGTTTGCGTATTCTGATTCTAAGCAAAATATTGGAGACATGCTTTCCCCAGTAATTACTGATTGGTGTATGAAGCAACATAACTTACAAAGGTGTGGAAAAGGGAGAAAACATCTATATGCGATTGGCTCCATTATTGACGGAGGGTATCAGAACGCTACTATTTGGGGTAGTGGCGTTTTATTTGGTCGCCGAAAATGGTGGTGGAAGCACTTGAGAAAATTGGATATTCGCTCGGTTCGTGGACCCGAAAGCCGGGAAGCTCTTTTATTTAACGGTTATGACTGTCCTGAATTGTATAGCGATCCAGCAATTCTCATGCCATTGGTTTATCCGGCACGTCCCAATCCTTTGATTGATTATTTAGTAATACGTCATTTTACGTGGGGCGGAGAAAATCAAGATGGGTTGAGTCCTATAACAAATGATTGGAAAGACTTTATTGATAAGTTGATGACTGCTAGGATTATCATTAGTAGCTCTCTCCATGGAATTATCCTGGCAGAATCTTATGGCATTCCGGCAATATTGCTTAGTGAAGATGGGCTTAATCTGTTCAAGTACCGGGGACTACTACGATTCCACTGGCAGGTCTGATTTCCCAATAGCAACCTCTGTAGAAGAAGCTTTGCGGCTTGAGCCCGCGCCGCTTCCGCACTTAGAAGAAATGCAAAAGCAAGTGCTTAATGCCTTCCCAGCAGATTTGTGGGATTAAAAATTGTTTTATGAAAAAGAAAGTATTATTTGTTATCCATGATTTGGGACAAGGCGGGGCTGAAAAAGTTCTTGTAAGTCTTGTCAACAATATGGATCGTACAAAATTTGATGTTTCTGTCTGTGCTTTGTTCGGTGGTGGCGTCAATGAGCAATTTCTCGAACCGGATATCCATTTCCGTGCTGTATTCTCACATGAAATCTCTGGAAACAGCAAGCTTATGAAGCTCCTAACGCCAAAGCAATTGTATAAGCTGTGTGTCAGGAAGCGATACGACATTGTTGTGTCTTATCTGGAGGGGCCGTCTGCTCGTGTTGTCAGTGGATGCCCTTACCACGAAACAAAGCTGGTTTCTTGGATTC
Source organism: Christensenellaceae bacterium Phil7 (assembly GCA_001940845.1). GTDB lineage: Bacteria > Bacillota > Clostridia > Christensenellales > CAG-138 > PeH17. Next base: position 136,743 of record MSGV01000031.1, on the reverse strand, counting down.
ATGTTGAGCAGCACACAAAGGAATGGGCTGTCGGCTCTTTCAGAAGTTTTGCTGAAGCCGAGGGGTGCTACAATCGGTTTGACAGAACAATCTGTGTATCCAAGTATGTTTTAGATGATTTCAATGCAATCTTTAAGGTGACTCACCTGTCCGAAGTTCTATATAACACCGTCGAGAGTCGCGTCATTATTGAAAAATCACGAGAAGCAATCACTGAGGTGTATTTTAACAGTGGGGAAATAAAACTTATTGGAATAGGTTCCTTAAAGGAGACGAAAGGGTTTGACCGGCTGATACGGATTCATAAGCGTTTGTGTGAAGCTGGCTTGCCTGTGCATACCTATATTCTTGGCAAAGGTCCCGAGCGTGACAATTTGATAAAGCAGACACAAGATCTGGATGTGTCTAATACGGTAACGTTATTAGGCTATCATACTAATCCATACAAATATATTGCAAAATGTGATCTGTTTGTTTGTGCGAGTTATGCCGAAGGATTCTCTACGGCTGCAACTGAGGCATTAATACTTGGTGTCCCCGTATGTACGGTGGAGGTATCGGGCATGAAGGAAATGCTTGGAGAGAACAATGAATATGGTATTGTTGTTGACAATGATGACGATGCATTATATAATGGAATAAAGCGTTTGCTGGATGATCCGGATTTGCTTGCACATTATAAGCGGCAAGCCGAGATTCGAGGCAAATGTTTCAGTACGGAGGAGACGGTGCGAGCCGTTGAAGATATGCTGCTGAAGCTGTAAAGGTGTCGGTATGGGCTGGAGAACAAAAATCAAAAATATGATTCCGAAATTATAATCAGCAGGCGATTAAACGTTGGTGTCATATGCGCAATAAGTGGATCAATAAGGATCCGTTGCTGCTGGAATCAAACTGCTTGGTGAATCTCTTCCTTGACTTGAGACTTAAGTTTACCCGCTTATGGTTAATTTTATAATGATCTAAACCGACTTTGTGAAACTGGCTTGCCATTTGGAAGGTTATCTTGGGGAAAACGGTAGTTCTGAATACATCTTTACATATGTGAGACAGAGAGCTATAACAGTCTGTTTATTCATTGCTACACAACATAAATCAGTGCGGAGGTGCAGAAGTGGGGTTAGCAAGGCATAGAACGATAACGTTCTGGAATACCAATACTTGAAAAATTCAAGAGGACTGAAAATGATTTGTTTTGTGAAGTGGGTTAATAGAACAGAGAATGCTAACTTTTATATAAAAAATGCATTATGCTATCTAACGTTGTTAGCGTGAGGATAAAGTATTATGTATAAGTTTGATAAAATTAAATTAATAATTTGGGATTTAGATGAGACTTTCTGGAAGGGAACAATCTCGGAAGGAACAGTATTCATACCCGACAATCATATTGAACTAGTCCGACGACTGACCGATATCGGTATAATCAACTCTATTTGCAGTAAGAACAATCTGCAGTCCGTTGATGATAAGCTTAAAGAATGCGGAGTAAGAGACTTTTTTGTATTTCCATCTGTTAATTGGCATTCTAAAGGGACTAGAATCAAGCAACTGATAACAGATCTACAGTTGCGTCCAGCCAATGTATTGTTTTTGGATGATAACTCTTCCAATCTGAACGAGGCATTATTCTATTGTCCAGAACTGATGACTGCAGGACCTGAAGTAATAACGGATCTACTGGAGGCTGCCTATAAATCGACAAAAGAAGACAAAGATCACAGGCGGTTGGCTCAGTATAAAATTCTGGAAAAAAAGCACGCTGCGCAAGCTCTGTGTCCATCAAATGAGAAATTCTTGTTCAGTAGTGGCATCAAAGTTGATTTTGAAAATGACTGCCAGAATCACTTGGAGCGAATTCACGACCTAGTATGGCGAAGCAATCAGCTGAATTTCACCAAAGTGCGTTCCACACAAGAAGAATTATCTGCACTATTTGCTGATAATGCCATTCAGTGTGGATATGTTTCGGTCAATGACAAATTTGGTGATTATGGAATTACTGGTTTCTATGCACTGAAAGGTGACAAATTGATCCACTTTTGCTTTAGTTGCCGCATACTTGGAATGGGTATTGAGCAGTATGTATACAACTATCTACAGCGTCCGAAGTTGGAAATAGTTGGAGAAGTTATCAGCGATTTAACTGCAATGGAATGCCCTAAATGGATCAACCAAATTGCTGAACAGGAATCGGATGTTAGTTTTGGGTATACTGTTGCAGAAGATGCCCATATTGTGCTAATGAAGGGTCCTTGTGATTTGTTCCAGATCTTACCATACATTGCTAACAAGCGGGACATTGATACGGAATTTACATACACTGCATCAAATGGGACGGTTATCGAATCAACGGGCCATACAACTCATTTGGTAGAGGCTATGCGGCTCACAACAAAGCAAAAGAATCTTGTTATTAGAGAGATTCCATTTTTGGATATGGGAATATACAGGGATAGCATCTATCGTGGCAACTACAAGATAGTTATCATAAGTATATTGCAGGATGCCAACCTTGGTGTCTATCGCCGTAAGGAAACTGGTGAACGATTTGCCTTTGCGGAGGGATTTAGACCTATCACGGACATGACGAATTGGGAAAAATATATTAAAGGTGAATACAATAGCTCGGGTGTTAAATTTACCGAAGAGATGTTGGAGCAGTTTGCCGAGAAGTATGAGTTTGTAGGAATTAATACTCCAGAACAAATTGTTCAAAACTTGCGCTTCATTAAGTCTCATCTACCCAAGGATTGCACTCTAGCAGTTATGCTAGGCGGCGAGCTGTACTATGAAAAGAACATCTTCCCCGCATATGAGACTCGCCATCTCATTCACAAGTCCATAAACAGTGCCGTTCGGGCTTGCGCTGGAGAGATCGGACTAGAACTGATTGATGTAAATCGATATTTGGTGGATCAGAGCAGTTTCTACGATCATTTTAACCACTATATCAAGCCTGTCTACTATGCTCTAGCTGAGGAGATCGTAGCCCTAGTTAACCGCCAGACGGGTTTGAATATACATGAGACTAGTAAAATGAAGATGGCTCAGGTGCGAATCAAGGAATTCTTAGCACCTTATTATTATAAGATTCGCAAATTATTCGGTAGATAAGGAGAGTATGATGAATCAAACCAAACCTCGAAATATGGGACTAGAATGTCTGCGGATTTTATCCATGTTCCTGATTATTCTCCTGCATTCCATTGATCATAGTAGTCTACTGGAAAATCTAATACCAGGGACTGTGCTGTATGCTTGGGAGAAGTTGTTCTACTCTCTGTGTCAGGTGTGTGTAAACTGTTTTGTAATGATCTCGGGGTATTTCTTGGTGAATAGCAAGTTTAGGATCAGTAAGCTGGTCAATATTTGGATCCAAGTTGTTTTTTATAGCCTTGGGATTAAGTCGATACTAATGGTGCTGGGAGTGATCCCATTCTCCGCTATATCTCTGGTCAGTTGCCTTTTCCCTGTTCTAACTGGACGATACTGGTTCGTTACTATCTATTTTGGGCTATACTTGCTATTTCCATTCTTAAACATCCTAGTTAAAGCAATGAATCGCCGCCAGCATAGTGTGCTGAACATACTATTAATCATACTTATGAGTTTGATGATCTCGTTCCATCCTGCATTGGCAGGTATGAATTCTGGTGGTGGTTGGGGATTGGCGTGGTTCGTAACACTATATTTGATAGCCGCTTGGCTAAGGCGCTACGGTATCCCAGGCGGAGGAAAATTCGCTGGTTGGTATGCTATGGGATACTTGGCATGCAGCATAATTCCTTGGATCGCCACCTTGGCAACGGACTTCTTGGGAATTCCTGCTTTTCAGAGCATCGTCCGGAACTGGTATCGGTACGACTGCATTTTCGCATGCCTCGGTTCAATTTGCCTGTTCTGTGCTTTTGGGGCTTGGAATATTCGCCGAGGATTGAAATCTTGTACGCACTGGATTGTTTCCATATCGGGTGCTACTTTTGGTGTTTATTTACTTCACGCTCATGCTAATGTCTGCATTGCGCCTTATTGGAAGGCAATGGGAATTCTTTCTTTGAGTAGCCACCTTTGGTTCCCGTTTTACCAGCTTGTGCTGGTGGCTGCAATTTTTGCAGTATGTGCTGTGATAGAGCTTGTTCGACAGAAGCTTTTTTCATATATCTCGTTGGAGAGGTTGCTTGTAAAATGGGATGCTAAAGTAGGCGTACTGTGGAAAGGAGGGAAGCGGCATGAATAGAATATCGATCATTGTTCCTGTTTACAATATCGAGGCGCAGTTGCCTCGTTGTATAGACAGCGTCCTGTTCCAAACTTATAGGGATCTGGAGGTGATCCTAGTGGATGATGGCTCCACTGATAGTTGCCCCACTCTCTGCGACAGTTATGCCATTGCAAATCCCAGAGTTCGGGTCATTCATCAAGAAAACGGTGGTGTTACGTCTGCCAGACTTCGGGGTGTACAGGAAGCCACCGGCGAGTGGATCATTTTCTGCGATGGTGATGACATTCCGGAGCCTGAAATGTACGAACAACTTTTAAAAAACGCATTGGAGTATGGGGCAGATATCTCTCACTGCGGCTATCAGATGGTCTTCCCCAATGGTCGTGTGGTTCATTATCATGGTACCGGATGTATAGTTGAACAAGATCACTTGCAGGGGCTCCGAGATTTGCTGGCTGGCGGCTTAGTGGAACCAGGTCTCTGGAACAAATTATTTCGTCGAGAGCTATTCCTTGGGCTGGATGCCATGATGGATGGTAGTTTTAAAATCAATGAAGATTTGTTGATGAATTACCATCTATTCAAGGCTGCAGACAGATCGGTTTTCGAGGATAAGTGCCTGTATAATTATGTCCTGCGAAGGGGTTCAGTTGCCACCGGACAGCTGAATGAGCATAAATTAGCGGATCCCATAGGTATTACCAAGGCCATCTTAGCCGATGCGGTTCCTGCCCTGCATGATGTTCTCATCGCCAGGCTAGCTCGACAGCTGATTGCTTTAGCCACTATGTCCGACAAACAGCAGCGAGAGCTGATACTTCCTCATCGCCAGGCTGCTAGGAAGGAATTGCGGTCTCGTCTTTCCGAAATTCTTCGGGAGGATATTGGATTAAAGCTGAAAATCATGGTTCTATGGACCGCCCTATGGCCCACTGGCTATAGCTGGATACACAGTACCTATGCTCGGATAACCGGATTGGAGAAGGCCTATGATTTGGAGTAAGGAAGTGAAATGATGGATCTGATCAGCGTCATTGTACCCGTTTATAATGTTGAAAAATACTTGGACCAGTGCATCTCATCCATTGTGAGTCAGACCTACAGAAATTTGGAGATCATTCTGGTGGACGATGGTTCCACGGACAATTGTCCGGCTATGTGCGATGCTTGGGCGGCAAAGGATAGCCGCATTAAGGTGATTCACAAGGAAAATGGAGGCCTTTCCGATGCAAGGAATGCTGGAATGGCAGTGGCAACGGGGGAATGGATATCTTTTGTAGACAGTGATGACTGGCTTGCTGAAAATTTTTATGATATTCTTTTGAATGCAGCTATTGAAAATGCAGCAGAGATTGCAGCCAGCGGGATTATTAAAGCCTGCGAACAAGAGGCGTGTTTTTTTGGAAATCACTACCATGAAATAACTTTTACTCCCTCTCGGGCGATCCGAACAATTATGAATGGCGATGGATTTCATGCGGTAGCTTGGAACAAGCTTTACCGCTGTGAACTGCTGAATGGAATTTGTTTTCCTGTTGGAAAACTCCATGAAGATGAGTTTGTGATGCATCGCTTGATTGACCGTGCACATGTATTGGTGCTTTGCCAGAATGCCATCTACTATTACCGACAGCGAGCTGGGAGCATTATGGCCACATGGTCTGTCAAGCATCTTGATGCGTTGGAGGCTTATCTGGATAGAATTCATTTGTTGGAAGAAAAATATCCGGAACTTTATTTGACGGATCGGGTCATTTTTTGCGGTTCTTGCGTTAATTATTATCGAAAATTGCTAATTGTTAATGCAGGCCGCGAGCATCTTTGTCAGGTCGCTTCTTATCGAAAACAGGTACATATTTCGTTAGAGGAATGGTGTTCATTATGTTTAAAACAAAAGATTTATGTCGCAGCATCGAGGGTCAGCATCGGTGGCTTTGCTCGTCTGCTGAATTTATGGAGGAAAGTTGATGAGTAATCTGACTGCTCGCGCAGCAAAGCGTTTGCATTATACAATTCGATCTTTTCGGGCGGATTGCCATTATTCACCGGCGTTGGCTTGCTATCGGCTTGGCGATGAGCTAGGAGGCCGACTTGGATTTGATAGTCTTTCCTGGCGCTGCAATCAGAAAAAACATCAATGGATTTTGCGCTACCTGGAAAAAGAACTGAACCCCATTTTGGAGAGCTATAGGAAGGATGATCAGTTGGGTGAGTATTGCATGAATGCACCCATTTGGGTGTGCTGGTGGGATGGAGAGGAAACGGCACCTCCGTTGGTGCAGCAATGCATCAAGAGCATCAGGAAAAATGCGGGAGATCATCCTGTCCATATGATTACTAAAGATAATTACACAGAATTCCTGACGATTCCTGAGTATATTCTTAAAAAGGTAGAAGAGGGGTATATGTGTTTGGCTCATTTAGCGGATTACATACGGATAGCGCTCCTGTATCAATATGGCGGTTTATGGCTAGACACAACTATTTTTTGCATTGCTACGATTCCTGAGGTATATTTTGATTATCCAGTATTTTCTTTTAAGGGGAAGCGGCAGGAGTCAAAATACGTAACAGAGTTCCAGTGGGCGTGCTTCTGTCTTGGAGCTTGGCGGGGAAGTGCCATGTTTGCGTTCCTGAAGACTGCAATGGAGCAGTACTGGGCTTCAGAGCCCTCAGCGATTGACTATCTTTTCTTCGATTATCTGATAAAGCTTGGTTTGGAACAGGTTCCGGGTGCAAAGAGCTATTTTGATGTCCCAATCAATAATACACACAGGGACGACTTGCAAGCCGCTATGAATGAAGCCCTTCCGGCAGATTGCTTTGATACTGTGATTCGAGAAGATACGATTCTATATAAGCTGTCCTGGCGTGAACAGTATGCCCTCACCACAGCAGATGGCAAGGATAGCATCTACAGGTATTTTTTAAACCTTGACCTGTGAACTACCGGTCAATACGTTAAAAGAGAGGAAAAAAGCAATGATAACCAAGAAGATCCATTATTGCTGGTTTGGCGGAAACCCGAAATCAGATCTGATTAACGAATGCATAGAGAGTTGGAAAAGGTATTGCCCGGACTACGAAATTATTGAATGGAACGAAAGTAATTTTGATATTGCCTGCATTCCATATGTAAAATACGCTTACGCTGCAAAAAAATGGGCCTTTGTATCCGATTATGCTCGTCTTTGGATTATATATCATCACGGGGGGGGTATACTTGGATACTGATGTTTTGCTGCACTGCAGTATTGATGAATTATTGGACTGCGATTGCTGGCTTGCGTCGGACGATGTGAGGACGATTGCTACAGGACTTGGCTTTGGTGCAATTAAAGGGCATTTTGTGATACGTGCAATGATGGAAGCATATGAGAATTATGTGTTTCCGTCCGGCACAAATGTAACTAGAGACACAAAAGTTTTGGAAAGCGTTTTGCCAGAATGGGAGAAATCGGATCGCACCAGTAAGTATGGAAATCTGAGGATCGTGGGTATGAAGGACTATGGGAAGTATGCAAGACATTTGTATACATATTCCTGGGGGAGCGAAGAGGAACAGGAACGTGCACTAAAGAATATTGAACAAAACAGGAAGTTGAATTTCTGGCGGAAATCAATCTGGAAGTTGAAATGTGCTGTCAGAAATCCGGGAATTATAGCTTATATGGATCGGAGAAAAGGAAGCATACTTGAAAAAATATATACATTTTGTGCGTATGACCTGTTAGACAATGGTCCTTTATATTACGTAAAACGAATGATAACACGTTTAGAAAGGCGATAAGTTATTACCAATGAAGATCACCGTATTTACCCCGACCTATAATCGGGCCTATATCATTGAAAATTTGTATCGCTCCCTTCAGCGACAGACTTGCATGGATTTTGAATGGTTGGTCGTGGACGATGGCTCGTCCGACGGTACGGAGGAATTGTTTGCAGCCTGGATCAAGGAGGGTAATCCGTTTCCGATCCGCTATTATTACAAAGAAAACGGTGGAAAGCATAGGGCCATCAACTACGCCTTGGATTTGGCGGCGGGGGAGCTGTTTTTTACCGTGGACTCCGATGATTACTTGACAGATGATGCTTTGGAAAAGGTGATAAGCTGGGATAGCACAGTTGCAGACAAGACAGGATACTGCGGTCTGGTAGGGCAGCGGGGCACAAGCTCAACAGTAACAACTAATCGACGACTAGCAAATTTTTTCAAGGATGGAACGGCCTTTGATCGTTATCGAGAAAATTGCACTGAGTTCATTGATGGAGAGAGAGCAGATGTGTGGTACACAGAAGTCCATAGACAATTCAAGTATCCTGAATTCGAGGGGGAGAAGTTCATGACCGAGGCTGTCACCTGGAATAGGATGGCTCAGGCAGGGTATAAGATACGCTTTTTTGATGATATCATCTGGATATATGAATACAAGCCTGATGGACTGACCAAAGCAGGGTTTAGGCTTTTCATGGACAATCCCAGAGGATATGTGTTATTTCAGATGGAGAAGGCGAAGTTCCTCTCATTGTCCATGGTCCGATGCCGATACAGCCTCTATTGCGATTTGAGGGAAAAGTATTCTGACCAACAGATTGCAAATTTTTTGAATGTCAGCGTGATACAGGTTAGAGCTTTTGCTGCTGTTCATCGCAGTCTATGTTTCCTGAAGGGGAGATAACGAGTATGAATCCAATTAAATCCATCCAGGCACGACATCAAAATTACCTGTCTAAACATTTTGAGAGCAGCCGTTATGGTAGGCAGCTGCGAAGTTATTGGAATATTCACGACGGTGAGACCTGCTTCTTTGTTGGCAACGGTCCAAGCCTTCGGGCAGAGGATCTGACTGCTATTCATGAAGCAGGAATTCCCACCTTTGCTTTTAATCGGATTTTCTACATCTTCGATCAAACCCCATGGCGGCCGACTTATTATATCTCTCAGGATGAGAAGATGCTGGCGGGTTGTGCGGAAGAGGTCAGCGCACTGAAACTGCTCCATAAGTTCATCCCTGCGAATCTGAGGTGGTATTTTAATATCCATATCAGAGATGCTGAAGAATTTTTCTTGAGTGGAACCAAGGATGAGGCCTTTTGGTTTAGCGATGATATTGCTCAAAGCGTCTGTTGGGCAAGTACCGTCATGTACACGGCGGCGCAGTTCGCCGCCTATATGGGCTTCAAGAAAATCTATCTCATCGGCGTGGATCATCACTTCCACATCAGCCGGGATAGGGATGGGAATATCATAGTGGATGACTCGGTGAAGGATTATTTTTCCGATAAGTATAACCAGGATAGGGACTCCTTGGTGATTCCAAGCACCGATATAAGCACCGATACCTATTACGCCATGAAGCGTCACTGCGATGCGCGTAACATTCAGGTACTCAATGCTACCCGAGGCGGCAGGCTGGAAGTATTTCCAAGGGTGGATTTCGAAGTAGCGATCATCAGTCAAGGAAACTGAATATATATGGAAAATCAGCAAAGTCAATTAAAAGCGGGGGTCATACTAAATTATGTAAATATGATTCTGGGCAACCTGATCCCCATTTTCTATACGCCCATTATGCTGGAGCTGCTCGGACAGAGCGAGTATGGCCTGTACAAGCTTTCCAGCAGTGTAACCAGCTATCTATCCCTGATATCGCTTGGCATCGGTTCAGCCGTGACTAGGTATCTGATAAAGTACCGGGTGGCGAACGACAAGGAGGGTGAGGAGCGGGTTTTGGGTCTGTTCATGGTCATTTTTCAGGTCATCGCTGTGGTATCCTTTCTTATTGGTATCGCTCTTACCATGAGTTTACACCTTTGGTATAGCAAATCCTTGACTCCAGATCAGCTGGAGCGGATGCGAATCTTGGTGTTCTTGATGGTCTGCAATATGGCCATCAGCTTCTCAGTTTCGCCATATGTCTCGGTGGTCAATGCCCACGAGAAGTTTATTTTTCTACAATGTATGAATATCGTCACGACCTGTATAGGCCCGCTGATGAATCTGGTGATGCTGTGGCTGGGGTTTGCGTCTATCGGGATGGCTGCGGCCTCGTTGGGAGTGAATGTGTTCGCCCAGCTGTGTTATCTGATCTATATCCGCCGGAGCCTGAAGATCCGAGCACGGTATAAGAATCTACCGGTGCACTTGATCAAGGAGATTTTCTGTTTTTCCTTCTGGGTATTCGTTGCGACACTTGTGAATCTGTTATCTGGGGCTACAGATACCGTTATGATTGGTGCAGTACCCGCACTAGCTACAACGGGCACTGCTATTTACAGCGTGGGTCAGACCCTTAATGGCATGGTTCTTTCTGTAACCACCGGTGTGTCAAATATTCTGTCACCAAAAACCAACAGAATGGTATTCTCGGGAGCCAGTCAGCAGGAACTGTTGGATTTTGCCATTCGTATTGGTCGAGTTCAGGCATATATCTTCGCTCTTCTGGTGACGGGATTTATCGCTTTTGGTCGGCCATTCATTCGGTTCTATGCGGGTTATGGCTATGAGGAAGCCTATTGGGTAGCGATTCTGTTAATGGTGCCCAATATGATCCCATTGGTTCAGAGTATCTTCTTAAGCATAATCATGGCGGAGAATCGTCATCGTTTTCGCTCTTTAGTCTATTTTGGCATTGCCATCATGAATGTGATCGGTACTTGGTTTTTGATGCAAGTGATGGGGATTGTGGGTGCTGCTCTGATGACGGGCATTGCTCTGTTCCTAGGTCAGGGTTTGGTGATGAACTGGTACTACTGGAAGCGCATCGGGATGGATATACCTCAATTTTGGAAACAAGTAGGAAAGATTTATATAATTCCTGCAATTATGTGTGTCATTACCCTGTTACTGGCACAGATAATAGATTTTTACGATCCTATCATTTGGTGCATTGGTGTATTTTTGTATGTTCTGATTTACTGTGCTCTTAATTGGCGCTTCAAGATGAATGATTATGAAAAGCGGCTGGTTTTGGGTCCTTTGAATATGATTAAGAATAAATTGAGGAAGAAGTAATTTTATGAAAAATGCAAATTACAGCCACTGAGGCTTTTTCCGGCATAACAGCGGCAAGAATGAAGTTGTATGCAAAAAGTAGATTCCTATATGGGATCAATGCATATGCTAGGCTTTTTCGTGTATATTTTTACCGCATCCTGGGTTGGGATGCGTACAAATCCGGTCACGGAATTTAACGGAGGTGATTAGCGTGAAAAGGATATTGATATGGAGAGGACTGGATTCCGCAGTTAATATTTATGCCCAAACGAATTACCGGACCATTGCCCAGGACTGGCCCGCAGGCTATCCTAACTGGGGCAACAAGGTTTGGTACCAGGGATTGGTTTCTACTGTCGACTGTAACGATAATATGCTTTGCTTTCGGACAAAGGAAACTGTAAATGAGATCAACGAAAGTTTTGATTTGATAATTTATCCCATGGCGAATTTTTTCCATGAAAGCTATAATGATGCAATGATGGAATTAAGTAAGGTATTCCGGACTATTAAAATTCCTGTCTACATCTTGGCATGCGGTTGTCAAGCGAGCAGCTACGACTTGCTAGATGATCTGGTGGAAAAGACCAGAGAACCTGCCAAACGGTTTATTTCTTCTATTTATGAGACAGGTGGTGAATTTGCATTGCGAGGGAATTTTACAAAAAGATATTTTGACAAGTTGGGATTTTACTCTGCAGTGGTCACGGGTTGCCCGTCTCTATACCAGTGTGGACGGGATTTGCGGATTGACAATACAAAAATTGACTTTTCCAAAGTCCGTCCCGTTCTAAATGGTCGAATTCAGCTGATAGAGGGTATTCTGGAGCGGTTTAGCAACAGCATTTACATTGATCAAGATATTTTCGGCGATGCGTTGTTTGATCAAGATTTCTTTTTGAAATGGGTTGGCGGACTCAAGAGTCGAGCGGTATTCATGCGAAATTACAGACCGATCTCTGCCAAGTTGCTTGCAGAAAACCGGATAAAAATGATTGCGGATGTCAATGACTGGTATTGGTATTTAAGGGAAGAGCGGTTTGATTACTCATTTGGCAGTCGAATACATGGGAATATCATGTCCGTTCTTAGTGGTATCCCTGCAACGGTAGCTGCCATAGATACGAGAACCCAAGAGATGGCAGAATTTTACGATATTCCATTTATTAAGGTGGATGAGAACCAGCGTATTACTATTAAGGAGCTAGAACATCTTTACTATGAGGCTGACTACACGGAATTTAACAAAACCTTCGCTGAAAAGTTCGATCGGTATGAGCGTTTCCTGCAGCAGCATGGGATTGTCACAGCAGTAAATGAGGATAATCGATTCCTGAGGCAAGAAAATGCAAAGCGGGAATTTGAAAATACAGTCAATCAAGAAAGCTTCGGCGTCATGGCAGGGAAGCTCAGGAAAGAGCAACCGCTGTTGGCTATCTTTGCGGGAGCCATGAATCTGAAGGACAAATTTTGATATAAAGGAGTTTTCAATATGAAAATCATCGGTATGATCCCTGCCCGGGGTGGTTCTTCCCGGTTCAATATGAAGCCTTTGGCTCAAATATGCGGCAAGCCAATGCTGTACTGGGTCTGGAAGCACAGCAAAGAGGTAGCTGAGTTTGAAGAAGTTGTCGTGGCTACGGATAACAAGGAGATCAAGGCTGCAGCAGAGGAATTTGGCGCTCAGGTCATCATGACCTCTCCCGACTGTGAGACTGCTACCGAGCGGCTATGGGAAGTGTCCAGAAAGGTGTACGCTGATTTGTACGTTATGATCAATGGCGATGAGCCGCTGGTAATGGCCAAGGACATCGTCAAGTGCATCCCTGATACCATTCCCACTGACGGTTTCTATGTATCCAACCTGATGACAGATTTTTCCAACCCTGTGGAAGTGGTGGATTCTACCAATCTGAAGATAGTCACTAACAAGGATGGAATTTGTCTGTTTATATCTCGTTCTCCCATTCCGTTCCCAAAAGGAGAGATGAATTACGCCTATCAGAAGTTTGTGGGCGTCGGTGCTTTTACGCCGGGGGCTTTGGAATACTATCATGCAACCCCCCGAGGTCCTATTGAGAAGATTGAAGAAAACGACTCATTCAGGTTTATTGAGAACCGCAAGGATTGCTATTATATCAATGCTCACTGCAAGACCCTTTCCGTGGATACACCAAAGGATCGAGTTCAGGTGGAGCGCTATATGATAGAAAACGGTCTGGCAGAATAAGAAGGAGAAAATCTTTATGTTTCAGCTTATCGCAGGCCCATGTGTCATCGAATCGGAGGAGATGGTTATGACCATTGCAGCCGAAATGAAAGAAATCACCGATGAATTGGGCATACACTATACCTTCAAGGCCTCATTCGACAAGGCCAACCGCACTTCCATCTATAGCTTCCGGGGTCCAGGCATAGAAGAGGGTCTGCGGATTCTACAGAAAGTTAAGGATATCTACGGTATTCCTATCTGCACTGATATTCACGAGGCCTGGCAGGCAAAGCCCGCTGCCGAAGTTGCGGACATATTGCAGATCCCCGCATTTCTGTGCCGTCAAACCGACTTGTTGGCAGCAGCGGCCAAGACGGGAAAATGCGTCAACATCAAAAAGGCTCAGTTTCTTGCGGCTTGGGACATGAGAAACTGCCTGGAGAAGGTACGCCAGTCAGGTAATGATAATGTTATGCTCTGTGAGCGTGGCACTAGCTTCGGCTATAACAACCTGGTTGTGGACATGACTGGCTTGAGAGTGATGAAGGCCATGGGTGTTCCAGTGATTTTTGATGCCACCCATAGCGTTCAGAAGCCAGGCGGCAATGGCAGCTCAACAGGCGGAAATAGGGAGTATGTGGAATACTTGGCTAAGGCCGCCATTGCTGTTGGCGTGGATGGTCTCTTTATGGAGACCCATCCTGATCCGGATAATGCCAAATCCGATGGCCCAAACATGGTTCCTTTGAGGGATATGAAGACTTTGCTGTCAAAACTTCAGAAGGTTTATAACGCAGTACAGGAGTAAAAATGAAATCAGAATTTGATATTATCCAGGAAGCTAGGTTCGTCTTCGATAAGGAGATCGAAGCTTTGGTGAAGACTCGGGATTCCCTGGGAGAAGATTTTGAAAACTTAGTGAATCTGGTATTAAACTGTCAAGGCAAGATAGTATTGACAGGCATGGGAAAGCCAGGTCACATCGCCACCAAGATTGCTGCTACCTTGGCCAGCTTGGGTACCCCCTCCTTTTTTATGCATCCGGGTGAAGCACTGCATGGTGATTTAGGCATGGTAGAGCGTAAAGATGTAGTGATTCTCATGAGCTATAGCGGAGAGAGTGAGGAGGTGACCCGCCTGATGCCGGTGCTCCAGGATATCGGCTGTACCACCGTAGCCATCACCGGCAAACCCAGATCTACATTGGCTCGAGAATGTCAGCATCATATTTTTTTCCCGGAGTTTGAGGAAGCCTGCTATATGCATCTGGCTCCTACCTCCAGTACTACGGCTCTGCTGGTCTTGGGCGATGCTCTGGCTCTTTCGGTATCCAGGGCAAAGAATTATACCGAGGAAGACTTCGGTCTGCACCATCCTGCTGGTGCCCTAGGCAAGAAACTTCTTGTGAAAGTGCGGGATATCATGCATACAGGAGAAGCTAATGCAGTAGTACCCTGCGGAAGCACTCTGCGTGGTGCCATTGTAGAAATGAGTACCAAGGGGTTGAGCATGGTCACAGTGGTGAACTCAGAAAACCGTCTGGCCGGTATAATAACGGACGGCGATTTGCGGCGTATGCTGGAACGGAATGTCAATGTATATGATGAGACCGTGGATGCTGTGATGACTCGATCTCCGAAATGGATCGATTTCCGTGAGATGGCTGTCAACGCTCTACAGTATATGAGTGATAGAAAAATCACCGGGATGCCGGTGCTGGATGAGAAACAAGAGGTCATCGGCTCTGTACTAATGCAGGATATTTTTAAG
Source organism: Christensenellaceae bacterium Phil7 (assembly GCA_001940845.1). GTDB lineage: Bacteria > Bacillota > Clostridia > Christensenellales > CAG-138 > PeH17. Next base: position 121,536 of record MSGV01000031.1, on the reverse strand, counting down.
GCAGGTATTGTACGGTGAAAATCAAGCTGCTTGTAATGGATGTGGATGGCACACTGACGGATGGTCGGATTTATATTGGAGCCGATGGCGAAGTGATGAAAGCCTTTGATGTGAAAGATGGCTATGCGATCTCTAATTTTTTGCCTGAGTTTGGAATTGTTCCTGTAATCATAACCGGGAGGAAATCAAAGATCGTTGAGCAGCGAGCGCAGGAATTAAAGATCACACAACTATATCAGGGAATAGAAGATAAACTGGCCAAGTTGAAGGAACTGGCAAGCTCTATGGGAATTTCTCGGGAGGAAATTGCCTACATAGGCGATGACTTAAATGATATGGAGTGCATCCAGTGGTGCGGCTTAAGTGCAGCACCAGCAGACTCCATTACGGAGATTTTGCAGCAGGCCGATTTCATCTGCCATAACAATGGCGGCAGGGGTGCGGTTAGAGAATTCGTTCATATGATTATAACCAAGAACGAAGCTTCGCATGAGTGATAAATGATATGCCTGCGATATTGCCCTAATTAATCAGGGCAAATAATCGTGAATGGCAAAAAATATTGAATAATGATTGTGCTTAAAATCTAAATATGCAAACAAAAAATCGTGCACCCATCCCTTGACACTGGACTCACATACGGTATTCAAGTTTGGAGCTCAAACCAGGCACGCCTGCGGCACATCATCAAATCCGCTTAATGCTGCTTCCGTCAGGACCTGACATGGTTCACGGCAGATAATTGCACAGGACCCGGTTCTCAACGCTTCTCACTTGAGCCTGCTAAGCAAGCCAATGCCTCAGGATGGGAATGAAGCCCTACTGTAGCGGATTGTAGGTTCAGGGCACCGCTAATTCCCCGCCTGGCACGATAGAGCTATTATACACGATAAAGCTTATGTTTGCAAGAGGAATTTGATATATTGCAGTTTATGGAAGTGTGTGTGGTGTATTCAATTCTGAATGTGAAGGCGAATGCAGATCTGCAAAGCGGGTAGGTATAATTACGATAAATATGGTTCAGACAGAAGATAATATTAAGGGTAATTTAGGTTGTTAGTATTGCTATCAAGGCTTATCCAGCTGTGTATTTGGTATCGATTATATTCTGCTCTTGCATATCTGAAATATTTAGAACAATAAAGACCGACAGCAAAATGCTTGCTTATCGGTCTTTATCTATACATTTGATTTTGATAGGGTTCTTCAATTATTTTTCGCCATCGGAAACCAAATCCGAGATCATTGGCTGTTCCTCTTCCGTGCCTGCATCTATGAGTGAGCGCAGCTTGGCCTCGATTTCAGCACAAAGCTCAGGATTATCCTTTAGGAAATTCCTTGCATTTTCGCGTCCCTGTCCGATACGAATTTCTCCATAGGAGAACCATGCACCGGTTTTGCTGATGATCTTATTGTTCACGCCCATATCAAGGATCGAGCCCTCTTTGGAAATACCTTCACCATAAATGATATCAAATTCAGCAGTTCGGAATGGTGGAGCGACTTTGTTTTTAACGACCTTTACACGAGTTCGGCTGCCAACGGGATCGTTGCCCTGCTTTAGCGTATCTATCTTGCGTACATCAAGTCGGACAGAGGCAAAAAACTTGAGGGCTTTGCCTCCGGTCGTGGTTTCGGGGCTTCCAAACATGACGCCGACTTTATCACGAAGCTGGTTTATGAATATAACACATGTATTCGTTTTTCCAACAACTCCGGCTAGTTTTCTGAGTGCTTGGCTCATAAGCCTTGCCTGCAAACCAACATGCGAATCGCCCATATCGCCTTCGAGCTCAGCTTTGGGTACAAGTGCCGCAACCGAGTCGATTACAATGACATCGATTGCACCGCTGCGAACCAGCGCGTCAGCAATATCCAGTGCCTGTTCGCCGCTGTCAGGCTGCGATATATATAGCTTATCCATCTGAATGCCAAGATGCTCGGCATAAATGGGATCGAGCGCGTGTTCGGCATCTATAAATACACACATGCCCTGTTCCTTCTGAGCCTGGGCAATAATATGAAGAGCGAGCGTGGTTTTACCGGAGGATTCTGGACCGTAGATCTCAACTATTCTGCCCTTCGGCACGCCGCCTACACCAAGCGCTGCATCAAGTTCGATGCAGCCGGTTGAAATGGTATCAACCTGAATCCTTGATGCAGCATCGTTCATGAGCATGATAGCACCTTTGCCATATTGCTTCTCAATTTGAGTCAGAGCGGAATCAAGTGCCTTTTCCTTCTGCATGATAACCTCCAGAATGGTATTTTATGAATCTTTACAGAGAATATTATAGCATGTCCCCTGGTAAATGTCGAGAAGAATTTTCATATCCTCCGATTTGCGAATTGATGATGAAAACAACCTCAACTCGCAAATATAATGTTCGAATTTCTTTATTTGTATTGACAAAATACTCGTAGGGTGTTATCATTAATAACTGAGCCGCACCGAAACGGTTTGAAGTGATGCTCGGATTATACAGCATACACCATAAGGGCGAGACTGGTAAGAGGAGGAAATCTTTAGAATGTACGCAATCATCGTAACCGGCGGTAAGCAGTATAAGGTTGAGGTTGGCAGCGAGATCATGGTCGAGAAGCTCGATAATGAGATCGGCACCAATGTCAATTTTGACGTGCTGATGATGGCAGATGGCGACAATGTGCAGATCGGCAAGCCCGTTCTTGCAGGTGTCAGCGCAAAGGCAGAAGTGCTTGAGCATGGCAAGGGCAAGAAGGTAATCGTTTTTAAGTATAAGCCTAAAAAGGATTATCGTAAAAAGCAGGGTCATCGTCAGCCCTATACCAAGGTCAAGATCCTTTCAATCGGCTGAGAGGTAATTTTATGACCGAGATAACCGTCTTTAAAAAGGCTGGAAGATTGGTGGGGTTCAATGCTGAAGGGCATTGTGGCTATGCCAATTCAGGTGAGGATATAGTATGCGCAGCTGTTTCTGCACTATTGCAGACCGCAGTATTGGGTATTACCCAATTGGTTAATTGTCCGGCAGCCTTTGAAATGGAGGACGGAGAGCTCTATCTGATGATCGATAGCTCCATAAAGGGGGATCGATTGAAGCAGGCAGAGCTTATAATTGGAACGATGCAATTAGGGCTTCGTTCTATAGAAGAAGAATATAGTGATTATCTCAAACTGATAGAGAGGGAGGTTTAATATGTTCAGGATTAATCTGCAGCTTTTCGCACATAAGAAGGGCGTAGGTAGCTCCCGTAACGGTCGTGACAGCGAATCCAAGCGTCTGGGGCCGAAGCGTGCGGACGGTCAGTTCGTGCTTGCGGGCAACATCCTCGTCAGGCAGCGCGGCACCCATTTCCATCCCGGCAATAATGTTGGCATTGGAAAGGATGATACCCTGTTCGCAAAGGTTGATGGCATCCTTCGTTTCGAGACGAAGCATGGCGGCCGTAAGTGTGTCAGCGTTTACCCCGAGGAAATTGCGGGCTAAATATTGATTTATGTTTTGAAATTGAGGAGTTCGAATTGTCGGATTCCTCAATTTTATGTTTGCAATATATGGTCTGCGGTATTGAAGCAAAGGCTGATTAGCTCATGCTGAAATTGGTATGCTGCAAACAAAGGCAGATTTATTTAAATATTCTAATTAGACATAGCTTTTTAAAACAAAATTACGCCTATGAAGTATAGATTGGAAAATGAAAAACTGATAATTACCGAGCTTGGTCGATTTGATCTTGCAAAATCCTGCGATTGTGGGCAGGCATTTCGGTGGATAAAAAAAAGTGCTGATAATAGCTGGATCTGCGTTATCCGATCAAATCCCGTGTGTGCATTGCAGGTCGGAGACAGCCTTACAATATCACCATGCAGAGCGGGAGAGGAGTCAATGTTAATAGACTATTTTGATCTCGAACGGGATTATTCTGAAATTGAGTCGATGATCGCCAAGGATGAGCGGTTGGCAGTCTGCATTGATGGCGCTGCCGGAATAAGAGTCTTTAATCAGGAACCCTTCGAAGCCCTGATATCATTCATTATTTCGGCAAATAACAACATAAAGCGCATATCCGGCATAATCGATAGGCTTTGCACTCGGTGCGGGGAGAGGTTGGAATTTGATGGCAGCATTCTGTATGCATTCCCAACCCCGGAAAGGATTGCCGCGCTCACGGTTGATGAGCTTAAGGCGATCGGTGCCGGCTATAGAGCACCATATATTAAGGCTTCTGCGCAGAGAATAAGCGATGGCTACGATCTTGAACGGTTAAGACATATGAGCCTTCAGGATGCACGCCGTGAATTGCTGACTTTTCCAGGAGTAGGGCCAAAGGTTGCAGATTGTGTGCTGCTGTTTTCGCTCGGACATGCAGATGCCTTCCCGGTGGATGTATGGATCGGCCGGGCAATGAAGGAACTGTTCTTTGATAGCGAGCCACCGACCAGGGATGAGCTCAACAAAGCCATTGAGAGCATTGGAAGCTTCTCAGGCATTGTCCAGCAATACATATTTTACTATGCAAGGGGGATCGAGCTGGGCAAGAGTAAACGCGCAAAATAGAAATCGGCCTCGCGCGAAAATCATGGGGGCTCTTAATCATAGTGAACTGATTAAAGCGTTCATTGGATGATGGAGAAGCCCTCCGTGTTTTCTCAATATAAGCTGTGCCGATAAAACGGCCGATCAACTAAAAACTTCAACACGCTCCCCAAAAATACGTTTCAATTTTTTCTTAAATTCACTGAAAACACCCATGCTGAGATCATATACGGTTATTCGCTCGGGAGCGATATCGATCATGAGCTCCAGCATTTCATCTTCGCTTCCAGGAGAACAATCCACTCGCAGCTCGCAGGCATCGGTCAGTGTGCAGCTCCCGTCGGGCTGGAGGATTAGGTTTACGCTGCCAATATCATCCGAAGGGATGCTTACAAATGCTTTGAGCAGACGCACGAGCTCCATATATTCATCGCGGAGCAGCACCTCGTCTATTGCTGCATCGACGCAGGCATACCATGTCTGCATGTGATCCTGCATCATAAAATGCAGATAGCCCTCGAGTACAAGCGTCGATTCGTGACTTAAATAGTTTTCAAGGCGAGTGCTCGTGGATTCAAAATCCATGAGCCGAACCGCATTTGCGCAGGCGGTACGAATGATTTCGCGTTTGGATTCCGGGGCGGCGCCGAAAGCTTCGACCATTCTTGTGATCTCTATGTACCTTAGATCAAGCATAAGTATTTCGGAAAGGATTCCGCAGAGTATCACAAGCTCATCATCCGGACATTCGATTTTTAAACTGCGTTTATCTGCTGCCGAACGAAAGGAAATATGGCATTCCTTCCTTTGCAGGCGGTTTGAAAATAAATTCTCAAGATCGAGATCATATTCATATGTGCAAACAAGAATACCTGTCATAATAACTCCCAAAATCTCAAATTACTGCGGCATGCGCAGAACAATGCACATTGTATTATGTGCATTAGACAAAAAAAGGTGCTTGACAATATCTTCAAGCTGAATTATAATTATTGGTGTTTCCGGAATGCATTTGATCTACTTGATAATGATTGGATTGATACATTTTTAGGAATGATAGAGAAGAGTAGCAATGGGAGTTTCCAGGATAGAGAATGGCTGCCTTGGCTGAAAGCGGCTGTACGGATAGCCTGTTGTGAAAACCGCCTCGTTATCCTATGGCAGGAGTGCCTTATAACTCTTGAGTGGCCAAATTTTTTGGCAACCGAGGTGGAACCGCGGTAATACCGTCCTTGGACTTTTGTTCAAGGGCGTTTTATTTTTTAAGTTCATTGTGGCGGCCGTTAGCTGCTGTTATCCGGTTGCTATGATAAACTAATGTTCGTAAAGGAGAAAAATATGATAAACATTACCCTTCCTGATGGCTCTGTCCGTCAGTATGATGATGGAGTAAATGCTCATGCGATTGCTGAAAGCATCAGTGCCCGGCTTCGCAAGGCGACCCTTGCTGCGGAATTGGATGGAGAGCTTTATGATGCGGAGCTTCCGATACATGGAGATCATAGCATAAAGCTTCTTACATTTGCCGATGAAGGCGGCAGATGGACGTATAGGCATACCGGTTCGCATATTCTTGCACAAGCGGTCAAGAGGCTTTGGCCGGAGGTAAAGCTTGCAATTGGTCCCGCTATCGATAATGGTTTTTACTATGATTTTGATACGGAAATACCCTTTAGTCCGGAGGATTTTCCAAAGATAGAAGCTGAAATGGCAAAGATAGTTGCAGAAAATCTCCCATTGGAGAGATTTGAACTGCCCCGTGAAGAGGCTATCAGTTTTATGGAGGAAAAGGGCGAGCCATATAAAGTTGAGTTGATCCGTGATTTGCCGGATGGCGAGGTCATCAGTTTCTATAGGCAGGGTGAGTTCGTGGATCTTTGTGCGGGTCCGCACCTTGAGAGTACGGGTAAGTGCAAGAATATAAAGCTCATGAGCGTTGCAGGGGCATATTGGCGCGGCAGCGAGAAGAATAAGATGCTGAAGCGTATTTATGCAACGGCGTTTGAAAAGAAATCTGAGCTCGATGATTACCTACATATGCTTGAGGAAGCAAAGAAACGCGATCATAGAAAGTTGGGAAAAGAGCTGGGTCTTTTCACAATCATGGATGAGGGTCCGGGTTTCCCATTTTTCCTGCCAAAGGGAATGGTGCTGAGAAATAACCTTATCGATTATTGGAGAGAGGTTCACAGGCGTTTTGGTTATGTAGAGATCTCTACACCAATAATGCTGAATAGGGCACTCTGGGAGCGTTCAGGTCACTGGGATCATTATAAGGATAACATGTATACTACGGTCATAGATGAGACCGATTTTGCTGTTAAACCGATGAATTGTCCGGGAGGAATATTGGTATATCAGACCGAGATGCGCTCCTATCGCGATTTGCCGCTCAGGATGGGCGAGCTTGGCCTCGTGCATCGCCATGAGCTGTCAGGAGCACTGCATGGGCTGTTCCGAGTAAGATGCTTTACTCAGGATGATGCCCATATCTTCATGACCTGGGAACAGATCAAGGATGAGATAATGGGCGTTGCACGGCTTTTTGACGAGGTATATTCAACCTTTGGACTCAAATATACCATAGAGCTCTCTACAATGCCGGAGGATCATATCGGCGATGTTGAAACCTGGGAACGTGCGACCAATGCTCTAAAGGAAGCTATAACAGAACTTGGTAAGGAATTCGTAATCAATGAAGGCGATGGCGCTTTCTATGGGCCAAAGCTCGATTTCCATCTTTCCGATTGCCTGGGAAGGACCTGGCAATGCGGCACTATTCAGCTTGATATGCAGCTTCCCGAAAGATTTGATCTCGAATATACCGGTGCTGACGGAGCAAAGCATCGCCCTGTCATGATTCATCGCGTTGTATTTGGTTCAATAGAACGCTTCATAGGCGTTATCACCGAGCATTTTGCAGGTGCATTCCCGACATGGCTGGCGCCGGTACAGGTCAAGCTTATGGATATGACAGATCGTACCCGTGAGGCGACCGAAGCAATCGCGGCAAAGCTGGAGGCTGCCGGGATTCGCACTGAAACCGATCTTAGAAATGAAAAAATCGGATTTAAGATCCGTGAGGCACAGCTTCATAAGGTTCCCTATATGCTGATAATCGGAGATAAGGAAGTGGAGAATGGAGTGGTGGCGGTTCGCTCAAGAAAGGGCGGAGATCTTGGCACCATGACCCTTGATGCTTTCATGGCGAGGGTGCTCGATGAGATCAGAAACCGTACCATGGATTGAGTAAATTAGTCGAAATATAGGCAATGATGGGGTGCTGCCAAACCCGACCCGGCGATATTTTAAGAGGCTTTTGCTATGTCTGGGTGCGTGGCATCCCAAACCGCAATAATTATATAACGATTGGATGATGAAAACATTCCAGGCAGCACGGCATACATTGCTGATCTCAACTCATTCATTGAAGTGATAAGTTTTAAGCACGATGGAGGAGTCGTTATGAAAAGAGCCATAAAAAATATGGTGAACGAAATCAGCGGCATTCTTAATGATTGTAAACCATCAATCTATTTGTACGGCTCTTCTGTTCTGAATGATTTTCGGTTGGGATGGAGTGATATTGACATCTTGGTGTTGAATGCAAGCCTGATTTCAGAAATGCAAGCTCGAAAGCTTGTTAGGCTTCATCAAACAATGCTTGAAAAGGAACCCGGGAATCTGTATTATCGTTCTTTTGAGGGTGGAATGCTCACCTTGGAAGCCTTCCTGTCCAAACAAACAGATCGGGTTGTCTACTGGGGAACGAGTGGAGAAAGAATAACCAATAAATATCGTTTCGACAGCTTCGGCATGGCGGAACTGCTCGAAAACGGTATACTTCTTTATGGAGATGATGTACGCAGTCGGTTGAAGCCTCCAACGTATGCTGAACTACATGCCGATATTGTATCACATTACGAATCCATAAGGAAACATGTGCAGCAGGCTGAACGAAGCCTGTATACCTTCGGATGGATGCTTGATATTGCAAGATGCATATATACATTGCGCAGCGGCAAAATCATAGCAAAAACCGATGCTGGGGCTTGGGCTTTGGATAATGGAATCTGTCCAAACCCGGAGGTTCTCGATTTTGCACTGCGGGTTCGCAGAGAACCGATGAAATACAAATTGGATAAACAGACATTGGATTACGCAGAAACCCTTTTGGTGCCAATACAAAGCTTTGCAGATGTGTTGGAAAATGAATTGAAGGAAAGCGGGGGTCGATGCGCCAAAAGCCTCGGACAATAAAATCAGGTATTGCAGTAATATTTTAATAGCGGTATCAGCATCAGTATTGATGTATGCATACAAATACCATATAGAAAGGGTGATTGATTATGAAGATGAATCATGTATGGAGGGTTCACGCTTCCTAACCCTCCGAATAAAATCTGGAGGAAAACAAATGGAAAATCAAAATCCGCAAATCTTTATCAGAGAAGCTGCAAATAAACAGGATATCGAAATCTTTTGGGAGCAGCTTCATATCTATCACAAACGAGATATTTTCCAAAATCCAGAGGACGAGAGCCTCGAATATTTTTTGGGAGAAGAATATCGTAGCCATATCCAGACGATCCATGATAGGGAGGAAAATCGGTGTCACTACCTGTTCTTCTGCCGTGATGGAAGGGATATAGGCTTTGCCTTGTCAGTAATTTATAACACGGAGGATGGTAAATGCTTTATCCTGGAGTTCTGCGTCTATCCCGAATACAGGGGATGCGGCACAGGAAAGCAATGTGCCAATGTACTTTGGGATTGGGCAAGGCAACATGGTGCCGCCTATGCTGAGCTGAACTTCGGCGGCGATGAACGACGACTTCGATTCTGGCAGAATGCAGGGTTTATCCGCAACGGCATGGATGAATGGGGTGAGCCCTTGATGCTGCTTCCACCGGAACTTGAAATGCCTTATTCCATACAATTGCTGACTGAGCCGGAAGATTGGCAGCTCTTGAAATTGGAAAATGGATTCTTGGCAGAGATCGGTGAGGAAGCCATGTCGGAAGAAAAACGATGCAGCTTACAGCAAGCGATCCGGGATGAAAGAATTACCTTCTTTCTGGCAAAGCGCGGCTGCCGGGCTGTGGGGATGTGCAGCGTAGCCAAGTGCTACTCCACCTTTTCCTGTACAGATACGGGGATATTTGATGATTTTTTTGTGGAGCCCGCGTTCCGCAAGAAAGGGGTTGCCAGACTGCTGGCTCAGGCTGCACAAGCCTGGAGCAGCGAACAGGGCATTGCCAGTTTGACGGTATGCTGCGCACCATGCGATGAGGAAATGTATCGGGCGCTTGGGTTTGATGTGCGTCTTGGAATTACACTTGCAAAAATAAACTGATTCAAAAGGGCTTCTGCAAATGCATTTACTGATTTTCAGAAGCCGATTATGTGTACGTTGAAAGGAGCATCGCCTAATAATGCTTGTAAATAAATTTAATGCTGTTAGGGCGGCAATAGAAAGCCTTGATTTTAATGCACTCTATCCGGGATTTCATCCATTTAAATTTGCGTTATATAATTCGGATGAAATTTGTTTGGATGGAAAACTGATGCCATATAACGATGCATTTAGGGGAAACACATCAATAGAGTTTGATGGTGAATTCATAGCAATATGGAATGATGAGATTGATCCTATTGAGGATATAGAGTTTGGAGCGCATTCCATTATTCATGAGATGTTTCATTGCTTCCAAAAAGAACAGCAGTTTCAGGGATATCCTAATGATTTCATATTGTTTAATTATCCTAGAACGTACGAAATAATAAATGCAAAATTCAATGAAACCCAGCTTCTTATAAAAGCTTTCAATGAAAATGATGCTGAGTCATTTGATGCTTTCAGAAAAACCAGAGCCTTGCGTTTGTCTAATGCACCACAGTTTACCGTTCAGGAGATTCGTACCGAAAAGCTTGAGGGCTTGGCGGAGTATGTGGGTCTGAAAGCACTGAAAAGTCTTAACTTGAAAAAATATGCTTCGATTATAGGCGAATACATAAAAAGACTCGAAATGGTTTCGGCTCTATATCTGGACATACGAAGGGTGTCCTATTTTATCGGTACGGTTTTATTTTTCGTATTAGAGCAACAAAATTACGGCATCAACATGCTCGAAGATGGAATGTTTGATGCTCATGAAGTCTCTTCTGTAGTTGCTCCTATGATGGATCATAAAGAGTTGAAGGAACTTATTGTGCAAGATCAGCAAAATAAGGCATCGATTATCGCCGATTTCATCAAGGAGGCTGATTATTTGGATTGTGAAGCTTCGATATGCGGCTACGACCCGATGAATACCTTCAAGATTGATGACCTTATGTATTGCAAGTATTTTATCTTTCTTTGCCATGGAGATGATAGCAGCTTCCCAATAAACGAAGAAGTGGTGCTGAGGTGCAAAAAGGGATCGCTTGATGGCATCGAAGGCTATTATTTGAAAAAATAAGCGTGTATTTTTGAATTTTGAGGTAAATTGGGCAGGAAGCACTCAGCTAATGAATACTTCCCGCTCGATTCACATTTTTATAAACATTCCCAATTAGCGGAGTGTTCATTTTAACAATAAAGATGAATCCTAATCACCACGGTGCAGGCATTAAATGCTGCTGCCAAGCCTGCGGGCATCATCAAGCCGCATATTTCCTTTTATATCACCAATATTTAGAACTCCGCCACAAAGCACCTTGCCTCGATCTGTCCATCCTAGATGCTGCATCAGCCGATCATACCAGTATATGGACTCTTCAAATCCATTGCCCTCAGCCGCCATGAGCAGCGCACATTCTTTTACGGGATTTGCATAATCGCTGCTGCACTCGGCGACTGCGAACAGACGATCGAAGGTACATTTTAACTGACCGCTGATCGTCCAATAGTAAAGGGGTGAAGCGAGCACGATCACATCCGCTTCGCGGTAAGCGGGGTAGATCAGGTTCATATCATCCTTCTGTACGCATGGGCTGGAGATATCCTTGCCGCCGCCGCAGCAGCCGAGGCATGGGTGAATATTCATCTTTTGCAGATCAAAGCGTGTCACACTGTGACCGGCTGCTTTTGCCCCTTCGGTGAATGCGTCTATCAGTTCGGTCGTGTTGCCTTTCGCACGCGGACTGCCGTTCAGAATAACAATTTTCTTGGACATAATAATTCCTCCGTCATATTAGTTGACCTTATTGTCAGCTTCTGCTATAATTATAGCTGCTGCATTAAAAAATGCAAGTACTATCTTTTTTGATAGTATGAAGGGTTTGAAATGATAAAAAACTATATTGAAAATGCTAATTTTGAGGATACTGGATTCAGTTATACGCTTTCGTTGATTAGTGGAAAGCATAAGATGGTAATTCTCTATTGCCTCATGGAATTTGAACCGGTTCGCTTCAACGAAATGCGTCGTTATTTGAAAAATGTGACGGATAGAACGCTTAGCCTGAATTTAAAGGAACTGGAGGCTGATGGATTGATAAAGAGGAAGGAATACCGGCAGATCCCCCCAAAGGTGGAGTATTCTTTGAGCGATAGGGGCAGATCTCTGATGGTGGTTTTGGATCAGCTATGCACCTGGGGCGAGCAAAACAGGAGTAATGTGTAAAAAACAAGTAAATATATCATGCTGGAGACTACGACCTGGTGGTAATTGATTTTTCGTTAACATTAAGTGGTATAATAAGCAAAATAAACATAGGGGGGTAAAAAATTGCTGCAAATTAAAAACGTAAAAAAAGAATACACCACTGGCGAGCTGGTTCAGCGTGCGCTTGGCGGTGTCAGCTTGAATTTCCGTAAGAGTGAATTTGTTGCCGTGCTCGGTCCAAGCGGTTCGGGCAAGACTACGCTTCTGAATATCGTTGGCGGACTCGATACCTGTGATAGCGGCGAGCTTATAATAAATGGAGTTTCTACCCAAAGGTATAAGGATAGGGATTGGGATACATATAGAAATCATACCATAGGCTTTATTTTCCAAAGCTATAACCTGATTCCGCACCAAACCCTTCTTTCAAATGTTGAGCTCGCCTTGACGATATCGGGAGTATCCAAGACGGAACGTAAGCGTCGTGCATCTGAAGCACTTACGAAGGTAGGTCTTGCAGATCAGCTTCATAAAAAGCCGAGCCAGCTTTCGGGCGGACAGATGCAGCGCGTTGCAATAGCTCGTGCTCTTGTCAATGATCCGGCTATATTATTGGCGGATGAACCGACCGGTGCATTGGATTCGGATACGGGGATTCAGGTTATGGAGCTCCTCCGTGATATCGCAAAGGACCGCCTCGTTATAATGGTAACGCATAATTCGGATCTGGCGGATGAATACGCAACGCGCATAGTGCGCTTGAGGGATGGCATGGTCGTGAGCGATTCAGATCCTTATGAGCCTACGGACGAAGAGATCGCTGCGGCGATACCGAGTGCTTCCATCAGAAAAGGCAGGAAAGCAAAGACCTCCATGTCATTCTTTACGGCTTTGGGGTTGAGCTTGAATAACCTTTCGACCAAGAAGGGAAGAACATTGCTCACTTCATTTGCAGGTTCGATAGGGATAATCGGGATCGCACTTATACTGGCTCTATCTACGGGCATTCAGAACTACGTAAATGCGATCCAGCGCGACACATTGACTGCTTATCCGATCAGTATAACGCGCTCACGTTCGGATCTTTTCAGCCTGATGATGAAATCACGCGATATCGCAATGAGTGAAGGGGAGAAACGAGATGACGGCAATGTCTATTTGAATCCCAAGATGTATGATCTGTTCAATGCAGCGATAGGTAATGATGAGGAAGAAAATAATCTGAAGGAATTCAAAGCTTTTCTGGATGCAGAGCTGGCAGATACCGAATCGGAGGTGCCTCTTGGAGAACTTGTTTCTGCGTTGCAGTATCAATATGATATCAAGCTGAACACATTTGTGCGCGGCGAGGATGGAGAATACCGCAATACGGACATGACTTCGCTATTCTCCATGGATGATACTTCCACCGATAATAATCCATACAGCATGATGTCGGGAAGGATGTCCGGCATGGATGTATGGACGCAATTGCTTTCAGGTACGAATGGCGAGACAATCTCACCAATACTGCTTGAGCAATATGAGCTTATATGCGGAGAATGGCCGGATGCTGCTGATGAGATTATCATGATCGTGGATGATAATGACGAGATACCGGATACAGGCTTCTATGCATTGGGCCTGATAAGTGATGATGAGGTGCTAGATATCTTCAATTCCGTTATGAAGGGGGAGAGCATAGAAGAGCAGGAACGCAAAATATCATATGAAGACATATTAAATACCGAATTCAAGCTTGTTGTAGAGGGCGACTGCTATAATAAGCTGGATGCCGATAGATTTGAATATGTAGGCAATGATAGCGAAGCGATGAAGCTGATCGTTGAGCATGGATATGATCTGAAGATAACCGGTGTTGTTCGCCCAAATCCGGATGCAAGCGCAAATTCTATAAGCGGGATCTTTGGATATACATACAAGCTGGTTGATCAAGTTATAGCTGAAAATGAAAAGTCCGAGGTTGTGCTTGCGCAGCGTGCACCGGAGAATGAAAACTACGATGTCTTGGCGGGTTTGCCCTTCACGGCGGATGGTGATAAAAATCTAAGCAATGGCGAAAAGGCGGCTGCCATAAAGGAATATTTCGGCTCCTTGAATGCTGCGGAGAAGACGGATATCTATACAAAGATATTGTCCGTACCGGAGGATGGCTATGTGGAGCAGGCGATTGCACCCATAATGGATGGACTCAAGACCAGAGAGGATATGATAGAATTCGTTGCCTCCGCTTATAATCTTAATCATGATAAGGCGACTGAATATCTTAAAGAGAATAGCGACGAGGAGATCAGAGAGCTGCTCATCAAGGGATTAAGCCAAATGGCAGAGCAGAAATATGCTGAGCAGGCTGAATATAGAGTTCAAACCATTATGAATGATGCGGCACAGCCGGGAGATTTTCTAGGAGCGAGCGGCTATGCAGCGGTTGCGGCGGAATTCGATAGCTACATCAATGGAATACAGAATGATGAGGGTTATGCTGCGCTCTATGATAGATATATGCCGGCAGGAACTTCCGGATCAACGCTTGCAGATAATCTATTAAAGCTCAGTGCAGTCGATATGGAAGATCCCTCTGCGATAAATATCTATGCAGATTCATTTGAGGATAAGGATGCGATCGCAAACAAAATCGAGAGGTATAATGATTCCGCGGATGATGAAAATGTGATAAAATACACGGATTATGTGGCGATACTCATGTCTGGCGTCAATACGATGATAGATGCAGTATCATATGGACTGATCGCTTTCGTGTCCATATCGCTTGTGGTTTCTTCAATAATGATTGGAATAATCACGTATATCTCCGTGCTGGAGCGTGTCAAGGAGATAGGTGTGCTGCGTGCTATCGGCGCATCGAAGCGCGATGTCTCCTCCGTATTCACTGCGGAAACCTTGATAATCGGATGCTTCTCCGGGTTGATTGGAGTCATCATCTCAATGCTGCTTTGTATCCCGATAAGTTCAATCATACGCTCGCTTTCGGGAATAAACGATATAACGGCAACGCTGACGCCGGCTGCAGCATTGGTGCTGATTGGAATAAGCATGATTTTGACCTTTATAGCCGGGTTGATACCGGCAAAGATGGCAGCAAAGAAGGATCCGGTGGCAGCACTTCGTTCTGAATGAGTAAAACTTTCGAAAATAGTATAAAATTGTAGAATGACCGGCAAGCTGCGAAATGCGCTTGCTGGTCATTACTATATGCACTCAGCATGTGCGCAAGGGAGAACCGCTGAGTTTATTACTTAGTAATGTTATGCAGAATGAACTTGGGATGGGACTGACACGCAGAGGTCGCAGATTAAGATCGTACTCGATCATTACAACGCCTGCGATATGTATATGTTAGAATTTGCTCTCTTCGAAGTTGTTGGCGGCAATATTCCCGGCATCCACGGCGATGCGAATGGCGATGGCGAGCTCTCCGTACTCGATGCAGCGTTCGGTTTCTAATAGCTTTTTATTCGGTAGATAAAATAATTATCTTCCTCCTATCCGATCTACTCTTTTTCCAATTCCTTTTTATCACCCTTTTTCTGATCTATTCAGCGGAAATAAATAGGATTTTATTTATAGCTTTTAATCCTGCTTTATGCTATAATGCTAAAAACATGAAGGGAGAAATTAATGATTTATACTAGGCTGCTTCCTTTATATGAAGCACGTATTTTCCTTATAAATTATGCCTCAGGCGTGGGAATGAATAACTTGTTGAATTATGTTGTGAAACATATGCCGAGCTTTGAGGATGCTAATAAATGCTTTGATATGCTATCTGAGTTGAAACGAAGATTGGAAAGCAGTATTTCAATTGACGATGCCCAAATTGATTTATTATTTACCCCAATTCGAAAATATTCCATGATCGACGGGATTCCATCGCTTATTTATCCTTGTGATATGCTTATTAGGCGCTTGAAAAATTATACAATTGATGATTTTGATGAATTTTTCAACGTAATTTGTGATGAGAAAAATTGGATTCCTTCTTCTATTGTCGAGCGTTTGCTTGATGAACCATTTCGATGCAGAAATCCTCTGACTACGTTTGAAGCGATCAGACGTATCAATGATAGTGGGATGATAGACGAAGAGAAGATGAAAGCTTTTCAGATTCTGATTGACCCTGATAGATATATAACTATTTTCGAGCAGGCAATGCGATCGGTTGCATCCGTATTTCAGAACAGCGCTGAACTATATGCTCCATTGATCGACATGTACTATGCGTGTTATAAGAACCAGAGCGAGATGGATGTTTTCAGTGGGACTTTAAGCAATCTCAGAGAAAAACCTAAGAAAATAGATGTTTATCCATCGATAATGGCTGTTCAGCATTATATGGTTTCGTTTGTGAACGGAAGCAGTGAAGAACTTTTGATATTTCTTGGTACTTTGATGGATTTAGATGAGGATAATCCGAAAGAAAAAAGTGCGCTTAATGCAAGCGACAGGCTGTTACAGCTATTGAAGTCTATTGGCAATCAAAGCAGATACATGATAATGTGCCGTCTGTCTCAAGGGCCTGCGTATGGGCGAGAGCTGGCAGCATATCTGAACCTCTCTCCTGGCACGGTATCGCAGCATTTAAGCATACTTGCCGGACTGGGCTTGATTGATGTTACTCTGGATGGTGCTAAGCTTTATTACTCGATAAATCGTGAGCAGGTGCAGAAGTTAATTCAGATGCAGAACCAGGTCTTTTTGGGGAGTGATTGATGGCAATGTCGGATAATGAGCAGTTCAAGCATTAATATAGATCAGTATTTTTAATAGCGATGCCGCATCAACAGTATTGCTTCTTCCTATTTCAATAATCTGTTGAAGTGGCATCGCTATATACAAGGAGCAGCGGCTTAATTTTAAAGGCAATTAGTTTGGAATGAAGTCGCTGTCAATAGAAAATGTTGGTTAATTTAAGCTCAATGCAATTCTCATGATGCGAACTGCATCATCAAAGCTTATGAATCCATCTTCATCGATATCGGCGGCAGTAATATCGAGATCGGTTTCATCAATCAAATCCATTGCTATGCGCATTGTGATAACAGCATCCTGCATGTTTACCACGCTATCACAGTTGATATCCCCGGGCAGATGAACTGCTTCAGGCGGTGTCGGCTCGACCACCAATTCAACCCCATAACTGCTTACGGTAAAGGTATAGGTGAAGCCTCCTTCAAATTCAAAATCATCAGCGCGGGCAAATCCTGTCTCACCATCATATGGAAAATAAATTCCATTATTGCCGGGATTTGTGATTGCCAGATCGAAGAATCCCTCTGGAATAATCATGCTTAGTGTCCCTTCGATCAAGGCGTTAGTAATATTTGCATTTTCGGGAAGCTTGAATTCAAAACATGATTATATATAACGATCCCCTATGACAAACATAGGGGATCATTATATTTGTTGTTAGTCTTCAACTGTTGCTAGCTTTTAATCTTTCTTCCTTCTGAATAAGGTGATTAGCGATCCACCAACGATGGACACTATACCAACACTGACGAGTGTAGCAGCACCAGTTGCAGGAGGAGTGGGCACATCAGTGATTGGCCCGGGAGAATCAGTCACAATAGGTATATTGGTGATTGGTTCGGGAGAATCAGTAGCAA
>MSGV01000031.1:7925-103745 GCA_001940845.1 Christensenellaceae bacterium Phil7 | reverse complement strand
GAGAATCAGTAGCAATAGGCACATCGGTGATTGGTTCGGGAGTGTCAGTTGTAATGGGAGGATTGCTATTTATAACTTCAACAGCATCGATGTTGACAGCATACATGTCGGTAACATCATAGTGCCGGAACGCAACCTTGATGTCCATATCTGCGTAATCACTGAGATCAACGGTTTGCTGTACATATTCATCAGTAGCGACAAAATAATAAAGTTCATCGCCCCAAGTTATTCCTCCATCCATTGAAACATAAACGCCAATGGGCTCTGCCGTATACGCTATATCTTGAGCTGTCATCCAAAACGTGAGCATGCCACCACCTGTTATCTCCGGAGTGATGAGCCAGTTATCGGGCGTGAGTGGTCCCACAAAATTCTTATAGGAGAATGATAACATAACACCATCTCCTTCATAAGGATACATTTCGCTACCGGAGTATGTATACCATTTCCAGTTTTCACCATCACCATCCTGATCAAGTCTTACCCAATCGCTTAATTCTTCTTCACTCTCGAAATACCAACCAAAGTCAGGTGTTGGAGGAACTTGAGTAGGTATGGGGGTTGGAGTAGGGTCAACCGGTGCACTGTCATGTACCTCGACAGCGTCAATGCTTACGGCATACATATCAGTAACGTCATAATGGCGAAATGCAACTTTGACATACATCCCTGCATAACCGCTGAGATCAACAGTCTGCTTAACATATTCTCCGGTACCTATAAAGTGGTAGAGTTCATCTCCCCAGGTTACTCCACCATCAGTGGATATGTAAATACCGATGGGCTCTGCTGCATAAGCTGGATCCTGTCCCGCCATCCAAAATGTCAATGTACCGCCACCAGCGATATCAGGAGTGATGAGCCAGTTGTCGGGGGTGAGTGGTTCAATACGATCTATGCATGAAAAGGATACCATAGAGCAGGCGCCCTCATAAGGACCAACGTGTTCATCGGAGTAATAGGTTCTCATCTGCCATTCGTAACCATCGCCATCCTGATCGAGAAAGCCCCAGTCCTCTAGTTCTTCACCACTTTCGAAGTACCATCCATTAGGCTTGGGGGTGGGGGTAGGACTGGGAGTGGGTTCAAAGGAAACTCCATTTATTGTTAGGTCAGTTTGATCATATTGTCCAGCGGAATCAAGATGCACATTAAAAATATAGGTTTTACCTGCTTCGAAGGTGAAGTCATCTGCACGACCACCGATATTACCCTGATCGGAGGCAATCCAGATACGGTCGCCGGGAGTGGGGTTGGCAAGACACCAGTCATATGTGCCAGAGGGGATGGTTATAGCAATGCTGTCTCCACAAACGATATTTGTGGTGTTGAGGCTGCCGTCAGCATTTACAGGAATCTTATACTCGAATTCATCATAGAGGCCTGCGGGCGCGTCTTCTCCCACGGTATTGGTTAGAGGACCTATTGCGGGAAATATGCTTCCATATGCAGTTGCGTCTGAATCGAGAAGCATTTGGTAACCGGAACCATCGCCCCATACATCGTCAGTCTGAAGGACAATAGTTACTTCATCGGTTGTTGCGCGAGGCGTGTCATCGATTTGACCGGATTGTGTTTTTGCCAATGATGGAAGGGCTGCAAATGCCAGAACCATCAGAAGGGACAGCAACACTGCGAGTGACTTTTTCATAAGTTTTCTCCTTTATTGTTTAGTTTGGCGAATAACAAATACTTCCAAAAGCGTTTGTTAATCATCAAACATTGATTGAATTATAGCATGACGAATTTGATCTTGTCAAGATAAAAAATCACAAACAAAAAATTATATGATATTTAAATAAAGACAATAAAAATGGTAGACTTGCTTTATGATTAACCAGTTAAATTATTTCTGAAATTAAATAAAAATGATAAAAAAAGGTACGGAGGTGAAACCTGCGATAGGGAGTGCAATAAAACTAATCAGATTTATTTTGAGATTCTGCATTTACAGCAGTATCTATGGTGCTGTTGACCAATATCTCTTCAATCGTTTTTATCAACTCGCTTGGGAGAATATTGAGCGCTGAAGCTATTTTCCAAATTGTTTCGAGGTTGGGCTGTTTATTGCCATTCTCAATCATTGTAAGATGCGTTCGGCCTATTCCGGCAAGCCCGCTTAGAATCTCCTGAGATATTCCCAGCTCTTTTCGATGAATTCTGATGGCCTGGCCAACTGCCCTGTGATCAAACCTCATAGCGCATACCTCCCTATCGTTAAGAGTAATTGTATGCGAAAGTAGACAATTTTATGTCTACGATAATTGACATAAGCAGAAATATCTGCTATCATTACTATATTGACAGATACAGGCATCATTTTATGCTTGGTACTTTATTCCGGATCATGCACATGTTTATGGGAATATGAACAGGCATAGATCAAATTATTTCTCAATTCGACGTTCAATAAAGCATTCATAAATGCTGGAGGGGTAATTCATATGGTTATCAATTGATTCAATTCTTGGGGCAAGAGCATTTCACAGGTGCTCTTGTTCTGCTGTTGAGCCGTGAACTTAATACTAAATGAAGCATATGAATGAAATAAGGGATGTGTTTTCTGCTGCGATGGGTGATATGAAGGGTGTGCTTCGTGTCAGGAATTGGAGCATGTAATTACAATAATTATATTCAAGGTTTTTTGCAAATCCAATCGATATGCTATTGAAAAATCAAGCATTTTGGTATATGATAATAATGAACTGAAATTATAGTGATGTGGAGTATTTGCATTGATACTGGACGTTACAATATGGTTATTTTACCTGGAGGATTTTGAATATGAAAATTATAAAGACCGGTGTTGCGGGAACTATGGAATCAAGCGATATCATTATTACTATCGAGCCAAGTAAAAATGATAGCATAGAATTGAACCTGGAGAGCGATGTAATGCAGCAATACGGAGAACAAATTCGTAATACGATACTTGAAACGCTTGCGGAGCTTAATGTGACTTCAGCGATTGTTAATGCTGTGGATAAAGGCGCACTGGACTGTACAGTTGCTGCGCGTACCTTGGCTGCTGCATATCGTGCAGCTGAAAGCTGCGCTTATGATTGGAAGCAGGAAGAATAATAAACATATATTTTTGATTGAGGGGAAATGATTTGAGCTATACTGGGATGGAGATAACTGGTATTCACGGGAGAAAGCTTGATGAGCTTTGTGAATTTTTAAATAGGATGGGGCTCCGATATGATGGCGGAGCTGAATTTACCGTGAATCTTTATGATGAAAGCGATAGGATCGTTGGAACCGGATCGCTATGTGGGAACGTCCTGAAATATATTGCTGTGTCGGATGAACTTCAGGGAGGGGGCGCTGCAGCAACCATTGCCAGCGGGTTAGTTCGAAGAGCGTATCTTTTGGGAAGGAAAAAGCTGTTTTTATTCACAAAACCAAATAATAAATATCTTTTTAGAAGCCTTGGTTTCTCTCTGATAGCGGAGACGAATAGTGTCATTTATATGGAGAATAGCCGTAATGGGCTAAGCAATTATCTGGATTCATTGGAGAAGGGCACGGGTTTACAGGGGGCCGTCGTGATGAACTGCAATCCGTTTACGTTAGGTCATAAATATCTGTTAGAAACGGCGGCAAAACAGGTAGATTATCTCCATGTATTTATAGTTAGCGAGGATAAATCAGAATTCTCTTTTCATGATAGGTTTGAGCTTGTCAAGCACGGAACGGAGCATATAAGCAATCTGATATTGCATGAAAGTGGAGATTATATCATTTCTTATTCAACCTTTCCGACATATTTCTTGAAGAACACCGCTGATGCGAATAAAATCAATGCGGAGCTTGATTTGGTTGTGTTTGGATCAAGAATTGCACCTCCGCTTGGAATATCGAAGCGATTTGTCGGTACGGAACCATACTGTGCTGTTACAAAAGCTTATAATGAGTGCATGAAGAGGATACTTCCGCAGTACGGGATAGAGGTTGTTGAAATTGAACGCAAGGATGGGATAAGCGCAAGCAAGGTCAGGGCCGCGATTAAGGATGGAAATGCGGAGCTTATCAGATCGCTTGTGCCGGAAACGACTTATAAATATCTGGTGGAAAAGAGGACTGAATTAAAATGAAAAAACTTCTTTCGATTACTGCTATTATTATGGCGGCATTGCTTGTGCTTGGGTTGGCGGCTTTTGTTATGATACTTTATCCAAGGGTGATTGAACCCGAAAATGCATATAGCCGAGCTCAGTTTTTTGAAGAAAGCGGGGATCATCTTCGCGCAGCAATGAGTTTTGATTCCATTTCCGGATATAAAGATAGTATGGCTAGGGCTAAGGAGTCATGGTTGGCTGCCGGCGACGCGAATCTGGAAAACGGAAATCCCAATGCTGCGTATGCATGCTATATGAATGCGGGAGCCGATAAGGAGCATTTGAAAAGAATAGATGAAAGCTATTTTGAACTGGGTAAAGCAGCATATGAGAATGAGGATGATTCAGCCGAAGTATATTTTGATAGCATTAAATCCGATGAGCTGACAGCGCAAATGGACGAAGTGAGGATAAATGCAGCGCGTAACCTGATAACTAGTGGAGAATACGAGGCTGCGGAGCGCATTCTATCCTTCTGTTCGGAGGCCTCAGGCGATACCAGAGGAGAGCTTTGGTTTAATTTTGGATCGGAATGCGTTAAGCGCAGCTCGTTCAAGGATGCATACTATTGTTTTAATTGCGCAAAAAATTCCGTCGATGATGATGGTCTAAACGATATGCTGGAGCGCATAAATAATGAATGGAGCAGCGTTATGCTAGATGTGCTTACTTCCGGCGGTGAGAATTTGATCTCCGAATTTAATAAATACAGCAGCATGTTTGAAGAATCCAGCGTTATCGGTGAGCGTGATAAATTGCGCTACGAGGAAGCCGCCAGTGCATATGATAGCGGAGATTTTGCGCGCGCACTTGCCTTGCTTCGAAATATATCAAAAGGCTATGGGAACTCAGCTGAGATGCTTGAGTATATTAATGAGCGCTTGCTTCATTCTGCTTCTGCCGGAGGAACGGGGCTTGGAGCGGTGCTCGATTTGAATGGAAACATTCATTTGATCGGAAATAAATGGACTATTTCAGAGCCCAACTGGGTAAATATTGAGAGCATTGCTGTTGGAAAGGAAGCATTCATTCTTGGCGTTCGTTCCAATGGTACAGTTGTTGCAAAAGGACTATCAAGCTATAATAGAACAGAGGTTGCTGATTGGAAGAATATAATTTCCGTTGCCTGCGGTCAGTATCACTCTGTTGGCTTGACACGAAATGGCAGGGTTGTTTCATGTGGCTGGAATTATTATGGGCAGGGAATGACCGATTCATGGCGAAATATAAAAGCTATTGCGTGCGGGAGCAATACTACATATGGATTGACGGAGAGCGGCCGGGTTCTTGCAGCAGGAGATAATTCTTCAGGTCAGCTGAATGTAAGTGCTTGGAACGGCATAAAAGCTATTGCTGCGGGAAATAACCATATCGTTGGGATTAATGAGGATGGAACGGTTGCTGCAGTTGGGAGCAACAACAAGGGACAGTGCAATGTTGAAAACTGGCATGATATAGTTGGAGTTGCTGCTGGTGACGGGCATACGGTAGGGCTTCGCGCTGACGGTACGCTTGTAGCAGTCGGAGATAATTCTTATGGGCAGTGTGATGTTTTGGAATTCACAGGGGTCATAGCCGTTGCTGCCGGCGAGGGCTTCACCATAATCATGTTTAATAATGGTGAATTTACCGTGATTGGAGATATTGCGGCAAATGAATAAAAAAATATATGGCGAAGTTAGCGTTGCAGATATGGCCAATCGCCGTGAGGCTCGTGTACGCAGGCAGGATGAGCTGATAGCTGCTTTTGGGCTGCCGCTCGTATCGTTCACGCTTAATATTGCAGGACCGGTAAAGAATTCTGGTTTGATAGAATTTGGTTTTTATATCGGTCTGAATGATATTATTAATAGACTTGGTGGTTTTGCACATCTGGAAATTGAAAATTCAAAAACTGGATGTGAGGCTTTGATCGCTGTTGATTTCGATGCTGATTTGTTGAAACAGAGCATGGTAGAGATAGAGGAGGGTACAGCATTGGGGCGATGGTATGATATAGATGTGCTGACGACCAATGGCTGTAAACTATCGAGGCCATATCCCAGAAGATGCATGATATGTGGTGAATTGGCTTCCATATGCGCAAGAAGCAGAGCGCATAGCGTTCAGGAGCTTCAGGAATGTACCTGGAATGCATTTGCTGATGCGATGGCTGATATGCTTGCGGAGCTTGCATGTTCCGCACTGTATGATGAGGTTCATCTGACGCCAAAGCCCGGTTTGGTGGATGAGCGAAATTCGGGGGCCAATGCAGATATGGATATAACCACATTTGAAAAGAGCATCAATGCTATTCGTCCCTATTACAGCGAGATGGCGAGATTTGCTGCGCACCATGGAAATGATCTGAAAGAGCTTATGAAAAGGCTGCAAATGATAGGCGTTGAAGCGGAGTACGCTATGCTGGATATAACAGGGGGCGTGAATACTCATAGAGGAGCAATATATACGTTGGGATTGCTGATTTCAGCGTATGCAATCATGATAGCGAGCAATGACGAATATTCGGAAAGGGATGTGGTAGAGAATGTGACCTATATTGCAGCCAAACTTTCGAAATATCAAATCATTGATGATGCTTTGGAAAGTAACGGAGCGATTGTGCGTAAAGCTTATGGTGTGTACGGTGCAAGAGAGCAGGCAGCAGCGGGATTTCCAATCGTTAAAACTGTAATCAGCTGCTATGAGGAGTATTTAAAGCTTGATTATCCGAACCCATGGGCTGCTGCGCTGCTTGCTGCAATGGAAACTTTGGATGATAATAATGCTTTAAGACGAGGCGGTGCGATCGGAGCTGAATTTGTGAAGCGAAGAGCTGGCGAATTGCGAAGACTTGGATGTGGGCTTACCGATGATGAGCTTATGAGGTTTGATGAGGAACTTATAGAGTTGAACATAAGCTGCGGAGGGGCGGCGGATACGCTTGCTGCTGCAATGCTTCTTAATAAGCTCAAAATGTATCTGGCATATGATCCTGCGAGCTGTAGAATGTGAAAAGCGGTATCTGAAAACTATGGATAAACGACCAATTGGATTCTTTGATTCTGGCATGGGTGGAGCAAGTGTGCTCCGTGTTGCGATTCGAATGCTCCAAAATGAAAACTTTATTTACTATGGCGATAATGGCAATGCCCCATATGGCGATCGCAGTGAAGCCGAGATACTGGCTTTGACCTCATCTGCGGCAGATTTTCTGTTGGAGCATGGGGTTAAAGCACTTGTGATCGCGTGCAATACAGCTACAAGTGCTTCAATAAATGTGCTGCGCGATAAATTGGACGTTCCCGTGATAAGCATGGAGCCGGCAATAAAGCCAGCATGCATGTGCGATGGAGATGGCAAGGTTTTTATGCTTGCAACAGAGGCAACCACACATATTCGGCGTTATAGAGCGCTTTTGGAGCGTATGCCGGATCCAAGTCGAGTGATCAGCATAGGCTGCAGCGGTTTGGTGGATCGTATTGAAAGAGGTATCGTCGAGGATAATGCGTTCGATGATATTCTTGATGAGCACTTGTCAAAATATCACGGAATAAAAGCTGATGCAGTTGTACTGGGCTGCACACATTATCCGTTCATTGCCTCGGCAATTGACTGCTATTTTGAAAAACATTTTAGTGGGGAGCATCGCCTATATGATGGGAGCATGGGAACGGTCAGCCAGCTTAACCGGGTATTAAAGCGCAGCGGTCTGGAAAATGATTCGGGAACTGCACAGGTTGAGTTCTTTACCAGCGGCGATGCTGAAAGTCTTAGACCGATCTTTAAGCGGTTTTTGACTATGCCGCCATACGAGAATAAATGATATGAACATTATAAAATTAAGCAGAATGAGCTGCCGCAGAAGTTTTTGGCTTCTAGGGCAGCTCATTTTTTATACTATCGTTGTGCCGGCTTTGCCGTCAAGTGCTTCAACAGCTTTGTCCAACGAAGTTATAATGGCTTTCCTGCCCGGTTTGCTTTCAACAAACTTTATCGCAGCTTCGACCTTGGGCAGCATGGAACCGGGAGCGAAATGACCTTCCGAAATGTACTGGCGAGCCTCTTCAATACTCATGGCGGAAAGCTCCTTTTGATCGGGTTTTCCAAAATTAATACAAACCTTTTCGACTGCCGTAAGTATGACGAGAGCATCGGCATCAATATCTTCTGCAAGGCGCTCGGAGGCAAGATCCTTATCAATGACTGCTGCTGTGCCGATATAGTCACCATTTTCATCTTTTATGACGGGAATGCCGCCACCGCCAACGGTGATTGCGATAAAACCGCCATTGATGAGACATTTGACAGCATCGAGCTCCACGATCTCGATGGGACTGGGAGAAGCAACGACCCTGCGCCAACCACGTCCTGCATCCTCTTTCATGGTATAGTTCTTTTCTGCTTCGAGCTTTAATGCTTCTTCTTCGGAATAGAATGGACCTATTGGCTTACTGGGGTTTTTAAATTTCGGATCATCTTTATCGACTACAACCTGAGTGATGATGGTTGCAGCTTTCTTATTGATACCTCTATGCCGCAGAACCTTTTCAAGTCCCTGCTGCATGTGATAGCCGATATAGCCTTGGCTCATTGCGCCGCATACATCAAATGGCATTGCAGGCGTAACGGCAGAGGCGTATTCATTCTGCAATACTATTCTGCCAACCTGTGGACCATTGCCGTGCGCGAGGATAACATCATATCCTGCGCCGATTATGTCTGCAATGTATTCGGATGTCTTTTCAACAATTTGGAGCTGAGAATCTGCGGTCGCAGGTTTGCCTGCCTCCTGCAGTGCGTTTCCTCCAAGTGCGATAACTATCTTACTCATCTTATTTCTCCGCAAAAATACTGATGGCAAATTCATACTGAACCTGCCACTAATATGCATTATGCCATATACTTAGTTCTTAGTCAACGGAAATTTAACAAATTTTACTGTAAAAAGACTGAAAAATGAAAAATATATGCAAAAAGCGCCCCTCGGAGAAACTCCGGGGCGCTTTTTATATAAAATCAAATGCTCAATTAGGCAAAGAACTTATTGATAATATCAACGATTTCTGCACCGATGCGCTTTTGGGCCTCAGTGGTAGAAGCACCGATATGGGGGGTGCAGCTCACGTTGGAATGATTCAAAAGCTCGGTATTCTTGCAGGGTTCTGTTGCCCAGACATCAAGACCGGCTGCGCGAACCTTGCCGCTGTTGAGTGCTTCAAGGAGTGCGCTTTCATCAATATTGGTGCCGCGGCTGGTGTTTATAATGACGACGCCGTCCTTCATCTTTGCAATTGTTTCAGCATTAACCATGGGCTTGCCTTCAAGGCTGGGAACATGGAGGGAGATGAAATCGGAAACTGCAAAGAGCTCGTCGAGCTCAACATAATGCATATGTTCATTCTCGATTCCGGGTACATGGAAAACATCATATGCAACAACTTCCATACCCATTGCAATCGCCATCCTGCCGAGGCTCTGGCCAATTCGACCGTATCCTACGATGCCCAAGGTTTTGCCATTAACCTCGATTCCCTTATAGGCTTTCTTTTCCCACAAACCTTCGCGCATGGTATGACCTGCAATGCTGACGAAGCGAGAGCAGGAGAGCATATGTGCCATTGCGAGCTCCGCAACAGCATTGCTGGAAGCGCGGGGCGTGTTCATGACCTTTATGCCCTTGGATTCGGCATATTCGTGATCGATATTATCGATACCTACACCGCCGCGAATGATGAGCTTGAGCCTTCCTGTCTCAAGAGCTGCATCAATGATGGGGGTGCGGACTTTAGTTGCGCTGCGGACAACGAGAACATCAAAATCCTTGACCTGTTCGGCGAGCTCTGCCGGCTCATAGAACTGTTCAACAACCTCATGACCCTGTTCACGAAGAGCTGCAACAGCATTCTTTTCCATACCGTCTGAAGCGAGAATACGCATAGTTATTACTCCTTAATCAATCAAATTATTTTTAAGTCAGAAAAATTAGCCTTGATAATGCTCTTCCTCATATTTTTTGAGGAAGTCAACAAGTGCTGCAACGCCTTCTTTGGGCATGGCGTTATAGATGGAGGCACGGAGACCGCCAACGCTCTTATGACCCTTTAGATTATCAAATCCGGCAGCCTTGGTAGCGGCAACGACTTCGGCATCGGTTTCTTTTGATGCGGTTACGAAGGGGACGTTCATAAGGGAGCGGAATTCCTTATCTACTGTGCCATGGAACATTTTGGACTGATCGAGGAAATCATAAAGAATCTTCGCCTTCTCTTCATTCAAGCGAGCCATTGCCTCAAGTCCGCCGATGCGCTTGAGATACTTGAATACTTCGCCGCAGACATAGATGCTCCAGCAGTTGGGGGTATTATACATGGAGCCGTTATTTGCATGGGTTGCATAGCTCATGTAGGTGGGGACATAAGTGGGAAGATCCTCGCGAATGAGATCCTCGCGCATGATAACGATTACCATGCCGGCAGGGCCGATATTCTTCTGAACGCCACCATAAATGACGCCATAATCGGATACATTGCAGGGCTTTGAAAGGAACATGGAGCTCTGGTCAGAAACAAGAATCTTGCCCTTGGTGTTGGGAAGCTGCTGATAGGTGGTACCATGAATGGTCTCATTTTCGCAAATATAGACATAATCCGCATCTTCACTGATTGGGAGATCGGAACAATCGGGAATATATGAATAGTTGCGATCATCGCTGGTAGCAACGAGATTGATCTTACCATATTTTTTGGCTTCATTATAGGCCTTCTTGGACCAGTTACCGGTTACGATATAGTCAGCAACGCCATTCTTCATAAGGTTCATGGGGAGCATGGCGAACTGTAGGGTTGCGCCGCCCTGAATGAACATTACCTTATAATTTTCTGGAATGCCCATGAGATCACGCAGATTGGCTTCTGCATCATCAATGATCTGCTGGAAGACCTTGGACCTGTGGCTCATCTCCATAACACACATTCCGGAACCTTCGTAGTTGAGAAGGTTATCGCGAACACTTTCAAGAACCTCGACCGGAAGGATGGAGGGACCTGCGGAGAAATTATAAACACGATCGTATTTCATTGCAAAACTCCTTGCTGTATAAATAGTTTTTGCGTCGGCAGAAATACGTAGACCTACCGACAATGCGATTATAACGCGAAATGAAGAGACATTCAACCGTATTTTGAAGCCCATTGCATATATATTTTTTATTACGCATATTGCGATTATCAAATAGAGCATTCCAGCAATATGTGGGCTTGATTTCACTATAAAAATGATTTAATGCACAATATGCCGAATTTCAAGATCGAAAAAAGTAAAACGAATAATTACAGAGAGGGCTTTGAATGCTTCGGCGGGAGGAGAAATCAAGTATTTAATGAATGAAATAGAGCGTGCAAGCGCTTTGCACACCCTATTGTCGTTAAATCGAATTATCTGCTCTCTACATGCCTAATGACAATGCCAGTCTCAGAACGATAAGAGCATCGTCCATCCTTATAGCGCCATCACCGCTTGCATCGGCGATCATCAGAGCTTCGCTTTCAAGGGAATGAAGCCCCAAAGCGCACCTTGAAATAGTGGTGGCTTCTTCAACCGTTACCTGATGATCAAAATCAATATCGCCCACGAGTGCAAAGCGGGAATACACGGTTGTGTTTTGAAGCACGGGGGAGTTGTCATAGTTCCAGCCAAGAAGCACGTAGCCCGAGTGCTCATTTAAGGACGGAAACTCATCTATTATGCTGCCGCGTTCAATGGTTTCGCTGATAACGATCTCACCGGAAATGCCGTCAACAAAATCAATGCGGAAAGATTGCATCGAATTCTCCGGAATCGAGAACAGACCAACGAGTTGAGTTTCGTTTTCGCCGCCCATATTGCCAAGGCGAGTGCAGATGGCAGTATTCGTATCCACAATATAGAGCTGATCGCATTCCGCGTTTCCTACATTGGGTACATAGCTTGCGAGAATGAGCCTGCCAGTATTGAGGTCGAAGCTCATGGATTGATTCTTTGCGCCGCCAAATCCAAAATTGCCTATGAGTTCTGTTTCTCCAGTTGTTATATCTATAGAGAAGAACTTTCCAGTATATGCTTCTGTGCAGTACGCTCTTCCGTCCGCACTGATCGCAAGCGTATTTGCGGGAAGACTTAGCCCGGCTACGAGCGAGCACAGCGTGATAGAACCGGTCCCAAGATTCATTTCATAGACAGCACTCTGGCTGTTTGATGCGAGAAGAAGATACATCTTATCGCTGGAATGATCGTAGGTCATATCGACGATCTCAAAATCGTCTTGAATCTCATCATGTATAAGAGTTGGTTCGAAGATACCGAAATCCATTGAGTAAATCATGCAGCCAGAGGCAGCGTAGAGCTTACCGTTCACATACTCCATTGCACTGAATATATGAGTTGAACCCGGAAAGCTGGTTATAGAAGCAATGTTTTCAGGGTTGCGATCGGTAAATGATACCAGATCGAAGCGCGCATTGGGATTGCTGCCAATATAGCGGAAGCCATAAAGCGTTTGTTCGGCATAAGGCTCTGTTACGGTGATGGTAACCTTGTCGATGAGGTTTCCGTCAGCGGTGCAGCCGGTGATGATTGCACGACCGGGGTTACAGCCCGTAACGACGCCATTCTCATCGACCACGGCGATTGTCTCATCAGAACTGCTCCAGTCTATATGCTTTGAAGTAGCGTCTTCGGGCAGCAGCGTGTATTCTATCGATCTGCTCTCGTCTGCCCGAATGCCCATGAATGATACCGCATCGAATGATTCGGGATGAATAGCATCCAGTATTTCTACATTGTCTATAAAGCATGCATCGTTCAGTTCATTGATTTCATCATCCTTTGAAAATACCCATGCGAACTGGTATTCGCCTGCTTCAGGTATTTCCACAATGGCGTTGGTGAAGTCTGAAAGCACATCTCTGAGATCAAGTGCTGCTTCGCCATTTATGAACAGCTTGAGATAATCAAAATTCTGTTCGGCACTGTTCATCCAATCAAAGCTCAGTCTTGCAGGAGCGTTGAGAGTGATATTGGTTATTATGTACCCATTTGTGAGCGGCGCATGATTACTGCTTTGTGCAACCGTCCTGTCGCCAACTTTGCTGACATACCATGGTGCCTTTGAACCGCTATAAAATTCGAGCTGCCCACCATCGATATTGATCGCATTGGAGAGCATTTCATCAATGGGATATATGGGATCGGATTGGGAGACCTCCACAGTTCCATCGGCAACTATTTCGAACATATCAATGTTGAGATAATACATATCAGTTGTGTTGAAATGACGTATTGCAACGTAGATGGTTTCGCCTATGTATCGTGTAAAGTCGCATCTGTATGAAGTCCATTCATGCACGGTATCGCCTTCAAAAAGAATATCGGCGTTTGAAAAGTCAGTTGGATTATTGCTGGCAAGTACTTGAAAATGTTCGATATGCGCTTCCTCATCCTGAGAGCGCGCCATGATTTTCAGAGTTACGCTTGAATTGTCTTCATAAATTGTGATGGCGGGGGAAACAAGATAGTTATCGGGAGAGAGGGGACGATCGAAATTGGCACTGTAGGACGCGCTGGCCATATTTGCCCTTCCGTCTGCTGAAATGGAACGCCCATATAGAAAACATTCAATGTCGCGAGTCCATTCGAAGGTATATCCGTCACCATCGGCATCGATTGTCGTCCAGCCACAGTAAAATGGGTTGTTATGCTCAAAGCTTGTGCTCCATACCACTTCGCCAACTATTGAAGAGGGAATGTAACAGTTTGAAACATATACTGCATCATACATGAAACAGCCGGAACCATCCTTTTCATAAGTAAAGATCAGTCTGTAATTTGCTGAATCGGGAGCGGTCCATGCACCTGTTGACCAAGCGGTTTCGCCGGTTGCCTCAAATACCTGCATGTATTCATCACCTGTATCGAGGTTTATCGCGGAAAAATAAAGATTGTCGAAATCCTCTTCAGTAGAGGTCGCATAATCGAAGAAAATGCTCGCTCCTGCTTCGATGAAGCTTTCGGTATAAAGGGTTGCTATGCCATCATCGATGGATTCAATGTTGCTCTTTGCACAATAACGGCCTTCGTAAATATAATGAACCCAGGAATTGTCCTCCGTATAGTAAACGTTATTACAACCTGATGCATTCATCACTGAGCTAAGCGTAGGATCATTGGGGTCAATGCCGATGAAGGCAACATTATCGAGATAAACGCAATCATCACCTTCCGCACCCCCGCTATCCTTACAGAAAGCAAAGGTGAAGCTATGCTCACCGCTCTCAGTCACGGTATAGAATTCGTTCCTCCAATCAATTTCACCGGATCTGCGAAGCACGATCTCGCCGTTATCATAAAGATAAAAAATATCGTAACCGCCTTCGGTACTGCATTTTACGTCAAAACTGAGCCTTTCACCAGTCTGGACGGATGCATTGAAACTTATAGTGCTTTCACTGCTATCGATACCCATGGTATTGCTGCGCACGGCTGCATCACCATTGCCTTGTGAGTCCGCACAAAGCACCCATGGGTACTGAGTATCGGTTGTAAAGTCAATGCTGCTTCCGTCCGCGTTGAGCGCAGTATCGAAAGCATCGAGTTCATTGACCACCATAGCACTTGCCATCCCTGCGGAGCAAATGCCGCTTGTAAGCAGCATTATTGCTAAGAATAAGCTTAGAATTCTTTTCATTTTGCCTCCTGATTTTCGAACCTGGGTTCAGTATATGAGCTAATTATAAATCAGCATTTATGCAATTGTCAATACTTATTTTCTTAAATGCAAAAATGTTCTTGACATAAACAGCAATCTTGTATAGAGTAATAATAGTTTTATTAATACGGGAGAAGCATTTATGGTTTTTAAAGAGGAATCCAATTACATTCTGGATGCACTTTTATACTGCGAGAGGAGGGCTAACTCGCTTACACTCAGCAATGTAAGAAGCGAGATGAACAAGACCGGGGATGAAGATAGGATGGCTCATGCAATGGAGCTTTCACCGCTTATTGAACTTGAGAATGCCATAGGGAATGAGTGCAGTATTTCGAGTGAACAGCTTGATTTTTTCTTTACTTATTTTGCTGATTCGAGAAGCACAGTGCTGGGAGATAGCCGTGCAATGTTTTTGTTCAAACCCTTTATAACTCATGATGGAAGTATTGATGATATTATAAATAAAATGCTGACGCTTTCCGATTTGGAATTTGCAAAAAGGGTAATGTATAGTATAGTGGGCCCGGGCGAAATCACGTTTGCAAGCAATCCGGAAACGCTTGAGCAATGCTTTGAGCAAATAAACCTTTCAACACGCAATGATGAGGTAAAGTGGTATATATGTCAAACTATGATGTTAAGAAAGAAATACCTTGAGCAGCTTCGGTCAATACTTAACAGCGTTGCTGAAGCTATCATTAATCACCGTAAGCTTTATGAGGAGTTGATTGATTCATTCAAAGCAGAGTATGAAGGAAACATTTCGCTCGTTGAAAAGATGCTGACGAAGCTTGGTGGTAATACAAAAGTGCTCGAAAGCTCAAGACTGGTACTCTTACCGATGCTGTTTGTGCCTGTGGGTTATTATGTATTCGATAATTATAATGAGCAGCTTGCAGTGGGTGAGACTGTGATTTATATCGGGATACTCGCAAAAAGCTATTTCACTCGCAACACTCCAGTACTGGAAACCAGCATCCTGCCACAGCTATCCGTCATCTGCGATAAAACGCGATTTAAATTATTGCAGCGCATAGCAAGCGAGCCCGCCTATGGTCAGCAGCTTGCTGAAGAATTCGGCATGACAACGCCTAATGTCTATCATCATATGGGCAAACTTGTGCAAGCCAAGTTCGCAGCAATACGCATAGACAGAAACAGGAACTACTATACCATAAACAAGAATTATATCAATCAACTTCTGGAAGATCTTCGGCGCGTGTTCAGATGCTGAAAATGTCTGAATAACAAAAAACCTTGCAAATGCAAGGTTTTCTCTGGCGGAGAGAAAGGGATTCGAACCCTTGATACGGTTCCCCGTATACACGATTTCCAGTCGTGCGCCTTCGACCAAACTCAGCCATCTCTCCACGCTCTGTACACTCTGGGAAGCTCCCGGAATCGTGCTTGTTTATAATACAACAATAAAGGGAAAAAAGCAAGCCTTTTTTTTACAAATTCAATATATAATTTTGCGTTAGATATGAATGAGAGCTTTATGTACATAGTAGAGCTCAATATTGCTTTACTGATATGAGTGAAATGGATTAGAATAGGACGAGTCATCCAATCCCTTGCAAATTGTGCAGGGCAGCATTGCATTTTTGAACAGCCCCATATGCGGCGTAAAATATTGATTTTCGACATTTACCATGCTATAATCAAACGGCGAAAGAACTATCTGATTTGGTTTAGGAGGTCATAACATGACAAAAGTTACAATCATCGGCATGGGTGCTGTTGGCTCCACGATTGCCTATTCAATGACGATCACCGGGCTTGCTTCGGAAATTGTGATGCTGGATGTCAATAATGATAAAGCATTGGGAGAAGCGCTCGATATTCGCCAGGGCACTCCATTCAGCCATCCATGCGATATATATGCAGGAAGCTACCGTGATGCTGTAAATTCTGATATAGTGATTGTTACATGTGGTATTGCGCGTAAAGCGGGGCAGTCCCGTCTTGAGCTTGCTCAAACAAATGTGAATATTGCCAAAAGTGTGATCCCTGAGATTGCCAGATATGCTCCCGATGCCTACTATGTAATCGTCAGCAATCCTGTCGATATAATGACCTATACCTTCTGCCGCCGCTCCGGAATACCTGATAATAGGATAATAGGTTCCGGCACTGTACTCGATACGGCAAGGCTTCGTTCCCGTATAGCGGAGTATTATAAAATCAATCAGCAGAATGTTCATGCCTATGTTATGGGAGAGCACGGTGATTCTTCATTTATAAATTGGTCCGGAGCAAATATTTCCGGGATTGCTATTGATCAATATGCAGGATCTTTGACGAATCTCAGCGGCATAACTCCAAAGCTGGATTATGCTGAGGTTGAGGATTATGTTCGAAAATCCGGCGGCCGCGTCATCGCAAGAAAGGGAGCAACATATTATGCTGTTTCTATGTCGGTATGCCATATTTGCCGCTGCCTGCTTTCGAATCTTGGCAGCTCGATCACGGTTTCAACGATGATGCATGGGGAATATGGCATTGAGGATGTCTGCTTGAGCGTGTTGAATACCGTAAACTGTAACGGAGTGACCGGGAAGGTGCTCGTTCCGTTGACGGATGTTGAGTTGGATCAGCTACGCCGTAGTGCAGATTGCCTCAAGGAGGTAATAAAGGGGCTGGATATTTAGTTGGAGCAAATGGAAGGGCTTAATAGCCTCCTATCAATATACTTGAAGAAAGGTGAATTTGGATATGCAGGTTAGTTATTTTCCTGGATGTACTTTGAAGAATAAGGCAAAGCAGCTGGATGCAGCAGCCAGGCTTTCTGCAAGGGAACTGGGCGTAGAGCTGATTGAAATTCCAGATTGGCAATGCTGCGGCGGCGTATTCACGACGGCGAAGGATGAGGTAGCAACAAAGCTATCGTCAGTGCGCGTTCTTGAATATGCAAAGGAGCATGGTATGCCGCTCGTGACCGTGTGTTCTGCATGCCATAATGTGATTAAGCAGACCAATCATGCAATTCAAAATGATGAAGAATTTGCGCTGCATGTGAATAATTATTTGGCACTTGATACGCCTTATGGCGGCGAGGCTAAGGTAATACATTATTTGGAGCTGCTGCGCGATGAGATTGGATTTGATGCCATACGTGAAAAGGTGAAGAAGCCCTTTGCCGGAAAACGTATTGCAGCATATTACGGCTGCTTGCTGTTAAGACCCAATTCCGTTATGAAGATGGATGATCCTGAAAATCCGAAAGTAATGGAGGACTTTATACGAGCTATCGGCGCAGAGCCGGTTATCTATCCATGCCGAAATGAATGCTGCGGAGGCTATGTTGTTATGGAAGATGCTGCACAGGCAAAAAAACGGAGTGTAGAAATAATGTGCAGCGCGGAATTATGCGGTGCGGATATGATCGTGACCGCGTGCCCTCTCTGCAAATATAATCTTATGAAAAATGGTAATTCAACGATTCCTGTTCGATATTTTACGGAATTATTGGCGGAGGCACTATGTGTAAAGGAGGAGAACCATGGAAGTTAAAAACGAAAGGCTTAAAGAGCAGCTTATTCGCATTTCCGGCGTTAATCCAAGAAAATGCATGAAGTGCGGCAAATGCAGCGCATCCTGCCCATCGTATGATGAGATGGAGTATCACCCGCATCAATTTGTTTCGATGGTGGAGAGCGGCAATATTGATCCACTGATGAATTCAGAATCTTTATATAAATGTTTGACCTGTTTTGCCTGTGTCGACCGATGTCCACGCAATGTTGAGCCGGCAAAGCTTGTTGAAGCGGTGAGACTGATGGTTATCAGGCAGCAGGGCAGAAATCGTTTGACTCCAGATGATATTCCGGCACTCATAGATGATGAATTGCCACAGCAGGCGATCGTCAGCGCGCTCAGAAAATATACGAGATAAGGAGGATGCTAGATGCAAAGAATAGGTGTATTTGTATGCTGGTGCGGCTCGAATATTGCTGCCACGATCGATGTGCAGAGGGTATCGGATACCTTGGCGCATGAGCCTGGTGTAGTTTTTTCAGCAAACTATCAATATATGTGCTCGCAGGCGGGGCAAGATCTTATAAAGGATGCGGTCAGGGATCATGCGCTGACAGGAATTGTAATTTGTTCCTGCTCTCCACGCATGCATGAAGCGACCTTCAGAAAGACTGCCGCCGCTGCAGGAATCAATTCCTATATGGTGGAAATTGCCAATATCAGAGAACAATGCTCATGGGTGCATAAGGATAAGATGGTCGGCACAGAAAAAGCCATAACACTTGGAAGGGCCGCGATAGCGAAAGTGAATCTGAATGCACCATTGATCCCGGGCGAAACTCCTGTCACAAAGCGTGCTCTCGTCATTGGCGGTGGTATTGCGGGCATACAGACCGCATTGGATATTGCCGATGCGGGTTTCGAGGTCGATATTGTCGAGAAGAAGCCGACCATCGGAGGAAAAATGGCGCAGCTTGATAAAACCTTCCCGACTTTGGATTGTGCTGCCTGTATTTTAA
Organism: Christensenellaceae bacterium Phil7; assembly: GCA_001940845.1. Taxonomy (GTDB): domain Bacteria; phylum Bacillota; class Clostridia; order Christensenellales; family CAG-138; genus PeH17. Next base: position 84,399 of record MSGV01000031.1, on the reverse strand, counting down.
CTCCTAAGATGGTTGATGCAGCGCAAAATGATAAAATAAGGATATTTTCCTATAGCGAGGTAACAGAGGTTAAGGGCTTCGTCGGGAATTTCAATGTCAAAATAACAAAGCATGCCAGATTTGTGGATGAGACCAAATGCACAGGATGTGGTCTGTGTACTGAAAAATGTCCGCAAAAGGGAATTCCGAATGAGTTTAACCTCAATATGGATAATAGAAGAGCAATATATATCCCGTTTGCGCAGGCGATCCCGAAGATAGCCACGATAGATCCGGAGCACTGCAATATGCTGAAAAGCGGCAAATGCGGGGTGTGTTCAAAGGTCTGCGCTGCCGGTGCAATCGACTATACACAGAGGGATGAGGTCATAGAAGAAAGCTATGGAGCGATTGTGGCTGCAACCGGATTTAATCCCATTTCTATGGATAAATTTGATGAGTTCGCTTATAGTACGAGCAAGGATGTTGTGACCTCGTTGGAGTTTGAGCGCCTTATGAATGCTGCCGGCCCTACTGGCGGGACACTGCTGCGTCCATCGGATGGAAAGCATCCTCATACCATTGTGTTTGTTCAATGCGTGGGTTCGCGCTGCTCTGCCGATGCAGAAAAGGGCAAGGAATATTGTTCAAAGATCTGCTGTATGTATACGGCAAAGCATGCGATGCTGACACGTGAAAAGTATCCGGATACTGAGGTATATGTATTTTACATCGATGTGCGTACACCCGGCAAGAATTTTGATGAATTCTATCGCCGCGCGGTCGAGGAATATGGTGTTCACTATATAAAGGGCATGGTCGGAAAGGTCATGCCGCAGGGAGATAAGCTGATTGTTCAGGCATCGGATCTGCTTGATGATCGGCAGCTGCGCATTGCTGCGGATATGGTGGTATTGGCTGCGGCGATGGAGCCGGATAAATCGGCGCGTTCTCTTGCGACCATGTTGACGGCCAGCATGGATACAAATGATTTCTTTACAGAGGCTCATCCCAAGCTTCGTCCGGTGGAGAGCCCAACAGCGGGCATATTCCTATCGGGAACCTGCCAGGGCCCAAAGGATATTCCTGAGACCGTTGCGCAGGCGAGCGCTGCTGCATCAAAGGTGATTGGACTTCTCTGTAAGGAGCGCCTTGTTGGAAATCCATGTGTGGCGAATTCGAATGAAAATATGTGTACAGGCTGTTCGCTTTGCGAGCGGGTATGTCCGTATGGCGCAATAACCTATTCTGATAAGGAATTTAAGATGCCCGATAGAAGCCTACGCATTCGAAGAGTCGCTTCTGTAAATGAAGCAGTATGCCAAGGGTGCGGAGCATGCACCGTTGCATGTCCTTCGGGCGCTATGGATCTAAAAGGATTTTCGGTGCAACAAATCATGGCGGAGGTTGATGCAATATGCAAATAAAAGTTCGTAAACCCCTTATAGTTGCGTTTTGCTGCAATTGGTGTTCCTATGCCGGAGCAGATCTGGCGGGCAGCAACAGGCTGAATTATCCTGCTGATGTCAAGATAATTCGTGTGCCTTGCTCATGCCGCGTAAATCCAACGTTTGTACTCAGAGCATTTCAGCGTGGAGCGGATGGCGTGATAATTTGTGGCTGCCATCCGGGGGATTGTCATTATACCTCAGGAAACTATTATACACGCCGCCGCATGACCTTGCTGTTTTCTATGCTGGATTACCTTGGTATTGAGCGTGAACGCACTCGTGTGGAGTGGGTATCCGCAGCAGAGGGCGCAAAATTTGCAGCAACAATGAATGAATTTGCAGAGCAGGTCGCTGCATTGGGAGAGAACCGGAGATTGGAGGATTTAAGATGCAAAAAGTGACCAGGGATATTCTCATCGATAGGGCTGCGGAGCTTCTTGCCAGCGGAATGGTGAATCGAGTGCTCGGCTGGAGATCCGGTGAGTTTTTCTATGACGTTGTTCCGGCAGTCTTTCGCAGCGAAGCGGATATGCGAGATGGCTTTGTATTCGATGATTTCTGCGGATGCAATTTTTCAAAGTATCTGGTCAAGGAATCTGCAAGATCGGATGGAAGAATACTGGTATTCCTAAAACCGTGTGATACCTATAGCTACAATCAGCTTTTGACCGAGCATAGATTTGATGCTGAAAAAACCTATGTTATTGGCGTTCCATGCGATGGAATGCTGGATATTGGCCGTATAAAAGAGCGAGTTGGCGAAGGTGTTATCGGAATTGAAGCAGAGGGCGATGAACTGATAGTTAAGACGCTTTATGATGGGGATAAGCGTATGAAGCGTGAGGATGCATTGCCGGATCGCTGCCGCCATTGCAAGGGAAAAAAGCATGTCGCATTTGATGAGCTTATTGGCGAGGAATGCGAAGAAAATGATGAAAATGCTTCTGGAAGATTTGAAGGGGTTGCAGAACTGGAAGCGATGACTTCTGAGCAGAGATATTTTTTCTGGCAGAATGAACTTTCGCGCTGCATTCGCTGCAATGCCTGTCGCGATGTATGTCCAGCATGTACATGTGAAAAATGCGTATTTGATAATCCAAAATCCGGAGTGGAGAATAAAGCAGCATCCGATTCGTTTGAAGAAAAACTGTTCCATATCATCCGAGCTTTTCATGTTGCAGGACGATGCACCGATTGCGGTGAATGCTCGCGCGTATGTCCTCAGCATATACCCCTCCATTTGCTCAACAGGAAATTTATTTCTGATATAAACGGATTGTATGGGGAATATCAGGCTGGTGAGACGGTTGGCAGTCGTTCTCCGATGGTGGATTATTCAAGGGCGGATCTTGATCCCAGTGAAGCCATAGGTAAAAGGGAGGAATGAATATGCTCAAATACCGCATCAATAAACTAAACGAGCTTTTTTCTTCTATTGCAGAAAATAGATTGCTCTATATTCCGTCCGATGGTACCGATGGAAGGGCACATTATACGCGTTGGCAGGATGGGATCGTATTAAGTGATAAGCTGAATACTGTACGTTCGGCAAAGGATTTCTTCTTTCCTCAGAGTGAGAATCTTATAGAATTCGAGAGAAACGGCAAGGAGATAAAGGTCAATGATATCCGCAAGGAACCAGAGGATTTCGTTATCTTTGGTGTGCGCGCCTGTGATGCAGCAAGCTTCGATATACTTGATAGGGTATTTTTGAGTGAGCCAGTGGACAGCTATTATGCTTCTCGTAGGGAGCACGGCATAGTTATGACTCTTGCCTGCGATCGTCCTGCAGAAACCTGTTTTTGTACCACTTTCGGCATAGATCCTGCATGTCCGGGAGGCGATATCTCATGTTGGCAGAGCGGAGATTGGATTTATATAGAAGCGAATACCGAGAAGGGAAAGGTATTTTTGAACGGGCTTGATCTTGCAATGGAGCAATGTGATGAAAATGAGATTGCTGAAGATAAAAAGGTCATATGCGAACGCATAGGAAAGCTTCCGATAAATAATCTGCCAATGGATTGCTTTGGCGCAGGTAAGACCGAAACCTATTTTAATGATCCTGCGTGGGCAAAGCTATCGGAGAGCTGCTTGGGCTGCGGAACCTGTACATTTGTATGCCCCACTTGCCAGTGCTATGATATAAAGGATTTTGATACCGGCAGCAGCATCCGACGCTTCCGCTGCTGGGATTCATGCATGTATTCCGATTTTACGATGATGTCGGCGGGTCAACCAAGACCTACCCAGCTCGAACGCTTCAGACAGCGGTTTATGCATAAACTTGTCTATTTCCCGGAGAATAACGATGGCATTTTTGGATGCGTTGGCTGCGGACGCTGCCTTTCAAGATGTCCGATTTCGATGAACATCGTTAAGGTTATCAAGAATTTGGGAGGTAATTCAAATGTATGATCGTAGAGAACCGCTGATTCCAACAATTGGAACCGTAACCGATATTCGTATTGATACGCCGGATGTTAAAACATTTAGGGTCGTGACATTGGATGGTAAAAAAGCATTCGAGCATATACCGGGTCAATGCGCTATGCTTTCAATCCCTGGAGTTGGCGAGGCAATGTTCTCGATAACTTCATCGCCAACAAATGAGGAATTTATGGAATTTTCCATAAAAAAATGCGGCTGCCTTACCGATTGGCTTCATGCCATGGATGTAAAGCAGCAGTTAACAATACGCGGACCGTATGGCAATGGTTTTCCTGTTGATACGGAATTCGTTGGTAAGGATCTTTTATTCATAGCAGGCGGCATTGGGCTTGCACCGCTGAGATCCGTTATAAATTATGTTCGCCATTATCGTGGTCGCTACGGAAAGGTCGATATTGTTTATGGTTCCCGCAGTATGCAGGATCTGGTCGATTATAATGAAATAATCGATGAGTGGGCAAAAGATGCTGGGATAAGCGTCCATCTGACTATAGATCGTGAACAACCGGAGTGGGATGGCCATGTTGGGTTTGTTCCAAATTATGTTAAGGAATTGGGCTTTGCACCGAATCGGGTAGCCGTGCTGTGCGGACCTCCTATAATGATAAAGTTTACGCTTTCAGGTCTGTTTGAGCTTGGTTTTGATAAGACTCAGGTATACACCACAATGGAGCTTCGTATGAAATGCGGCATTGGTAAATGTGGGCGTTGTAATATTGGATCAAAATACGTATGCAAGGATGGCCCTGTATTCAGGTTTGACCAGCTGGACGAACTTCCAAGCGAATATTAAGCGGAAAGGAAAAAATATGGATAAAATGGTAAATATCTTCCTCTTTGGCAAGAAATATGAGGTTCCGGACAATCTCACTATCATGTGCGCCATGGAGTATGCCGGCTATCAGCTGGTACGCGGATGCGGCTGCCGTAACGGATTCTGCGGAGCATGTGCAACAATATATAGGATAAAGGGCGATAGGGAGCTTAAGGTATGCCTTGCATGCCAGACAAAGGTCGAGAACGATATGTATATTGCAACTCTGCCGTTTTTTCCCTTGATAAAGCAGGTGTATGATATAGAAAACATTAAACCTGAGCAGCAGATAATGATGCAGCTTTATCCTGAGATATATGCATGCATTGGATGCAATGCATGCACCAAGAGCTGCACACAGAAGCTGAATGTCATGCAATATATCGCATACGCGCAGCGCGGTGATTTTAAGAGCTGTGCAGAGGAGTCCTTTGATTGCGTTATGTGCGGCGTTTGTTCTTCTCGCTGTCCCGCCGGTATTTCACATCCGCAGGTTGCGATGCTGGCAAGAAGGTTAAATGGCAAGTATCTCGCGCCCAAGAGTGAACACCTTGAAAGCAGGGTTGCTGAGATCAAAGATGGAACGTACGATGAGCTTATTGAAGCATTGATGGGTAAAACTATCGAGGAAATGAAAGAGCTTTATAACCATCGCGATATAGAGAAGTAAGGGAGAAGAGCTATGTATTCAGCTGAATTTCAAAAATCATTGCACGAAGTGGAGGCTGCACGCGAGGCAAATATCGCTTATGAACCTGCACGCATGAGTGCGGAAGATAAGGAACGGCTTCTTGAAGCCTATCATCCCGATTATAAAAAGACCGAATTTGAAAAACTGCAATTTGGCCCGAATAAGGGCGATGTGGTGCCGCGTGAGCTTTGCGAAATATTGCAGGCTCATAGCAGGATAACTGCAGACCAGATCGATCTGAACGATGTCCGTTATGATGTTGACGTGCTCATAATAGGTGGTGGCGGCGCAGGCGCTTCTGCTGCAATAGAGGCGGATAGAGCAGGGGCAAGCACCATGATAGTCACAAAGCTTCGTATAGGTGATGCCAATACGATGATGGCCGAGGGAGGAATTCAGGCAGCAGATAAGCCTAATGATTCTCCTGCAATACATTTCCTTGATGCCTTTGGCGGAGGGCATTTTGCGGCGAAGCGCGAATTGCTTGCGAAGCTGGTTTGTGATGCGCCGGAGGCTATACAATGGCTGAACGAGCTTGGAGTTGAATTTGATAAGACTTCGGATGGCACCATGATAACCACTCATGGGGGAGGAACCTCAAGAAAGCGCATGCATGCTGCAAAGGATTATTCAGGAGCGGAAATAATGCGTACTCTGAGGGATGAGGTGCTAAACAGAGGAATAAATGTTGTTGATTTCACTGCTGCAATTGAGCTCATTTTGGATGATAAGGGCAATGCTGCCGGTGCGGTGCTGATGAATATGGAAACAAAGGAGCTGATGGTTGCAAGGGCAAAGACGGTCATAATCGCGACCGGCGGAGCAGGCAGGATGCATTATCAGGGCTTTCCGACTTCCAATCACTATGGTGCGACCGCAGATGGATTGGTTCTCGGCTACCGCGTGGGCGCAAAGCTGCTCTATGCAGATACTCTTCAATATCACCCTACAGGAGCTGCATATCCTTCTCAGATATTTGGTGCACTTGTTACAGAGAAGGTGCGTTCGCTTGGTGCAAAGCTTGTAAATAGCGAAGGCAGAGTATTTATGCATCCTCTTGAAACACGAGATGTTGCGGCAGCATCGATAATTCGCGAATGCTCGGATAGGGATAAGGGTATTGATACCGGAAACGGGAAGGCTGTGTGGCTGGATACCCCCATGATTGAGCGCATAGGCGGAGAGGGCACTATTGAAAGGCGCATTCCCGCAATGATGAGGATGTTTGCGAATTACGGCATAGATATTAGGAAGGAGCCAATTCTGGTTTATCCGACTCTCCATTACCAAAATGGCGGTCTTGATATAAATGCCGATGGTATGACTCCGAATGTTGAGAACCTGTTTGTTGCAGGAGAGGCCGTTGGCGGCATTCATGGACGTAATCGTTTGATGGGCAATTCGTTGCTGGATATCATCGTATTTGGACGTAATGCAGGTAAAAATGCGGCTGCTAAATCGCGAAACATCGAAATGGGAATGCTTACGCTCGATCATATCGCTGCATTCGATGCAGAGCGTGAGAAGGCCGGAGTGAAAACATCGGCTGTTTCGCCCAGACTGCTTCCGGATTATACGAATAGACATGAGAGAACTTGAGAAACAGAGGAATAAATAATGAGTATATTCGGCGGTGTGATTTCGGTTACCGGTATTTCATTCCTGCTTTTCTCCATTATGCTTATAGCTGCTCTTGGGTATTTGCTTGGCAGGATCAGCATAAAGGGTGTTTCGCTTGGAGCAGCCGGTGTGTTCATTGTTGCTTTGCTCTATGGGGCATTCTTTTATGATAAGCTCATTGCTGCGCTCGGCACGCCTGAAATGACATTAAACGGCTTAAAGATTGTGGAGAATATCGGGCTCGTATTTTTCGTGACCTCCGTTGGCTTTATTGCGGGACCGAAATTTTTTGCAAATTTGAAGAAAAATTTCAAATCATATATAGTCATAGGCATTGCGATACCTCTTTCTGCCGGGTTGGTTTGCGTCGCATGCTATCTGATGGGCAGGGGTTCGGCAGCGGATCAGCATGAATTCCTTGCTTTATTGGATGGGCTTCTTTCAGGTGCGCTGACCACTACCCCTGGGTTTGCGGCAGCAAAGGAGACCGTGCGAAATTTCTATGCTGCTAATCCATCGCTTGCTGATTCATACGAAGCGGCGGTGACGGTGGGTCACGGTATAGCATATTTGTTTGGTGTTATTGGAATAGTGCTGTTTGTGCAGCTTGTTCCAAAGCTTTCACATGCAAACATGGACGAGGAGCGCAGAAAATTGGCAAATGCGGATGTTGGAGATAAGCCTGATTATCCAGGCAAGCTTTTGAAGCTGGATTCAATGGGGTTTGGAGCATTTTGCATTGCAGCGGTGATCGGTTTGATTGCGGGGAATATTCGAATTCCGTTAACTGCGCAGGGATTATCGGGAACCTGCTTTTCGCTTACAACTGCGGGCGGCGCATTGATTGCTGCTCTTCTGATCGGGCATTTTGGCAGGATGGGCAGATTAAGCCTTATGCCCAAAAAGGAGACTTTGAATAGTTTGCGTGAACTTGGCCTTATGCTGTTTTTGATTGGTGCAGGTATAGCCGGTGGTGCGAATTTCGTGAAATATTTTAAGCCGATATACTTCCTATACGGTGTTATTATGACAGTAATATCCATGATCGTAGGTTATGTGATTGCAAAGTATGTTTTGAAGCTGAGTTTGCTTAACAATCTCGGGGCAATAACCGGAGGCAGAACAAGCACCCCGGCATTGGGTACTCTTATCAGTGTTACAGGTACGGAGGATGTTGCCTCAGCTTATGCGGCAACGTATCCTATAGCTTTGCTTGCGGTAGTGCTCGTTTCGCAATTTTTAATAGTAATATTTGGCTAGAAATAAAGAAAAGCTGCTTATGACTAAATTTGTCGAAGCAGCTTCATCTTTATAAAGAATGATATATTGCTAAGAATCAAATAAGCTTAAAATACTTAGCTATTATAGGAATCAGCGAGTCTGCGATGGCGGGCGAGTAGCGAGGCGATATCGCAAGGGAAGCAAAGTCATATGCTTCTTCAGCATGAAAGCTTTTATAATCATTATATACATTGAAAGGAATGATGGGTTCAGGCCCATTATTGCCCTCAAAGAGCTTTGATGTGAAGGAGGAGAGTTGAATGAATTCATACTTTCCTGAAGCGTCTGAATATGCAAATTCAGGGATATCTGGACGTGATCGTGGATTTCGAACATTATCAAGCGATGAAATCATACGGAAAGCAAGCGCAAAAAGCAAATAATTTGCTTCATCAAGCTGATGCATGGAATAATACCTATCCAAATCGCACCGAATAGAGGGGTGGAGAGCTAGAACGGTATTCAGTACATAGCCGGGACCGGGCTTGCCTATACCAAGATCGCTATGAGCATCGATATGTGTAACGTGAAATGGAATATTTAACTCCTGTTTCTTTTCAAGCTCCACCCAAAATCTCAGTGCTTCATCATGAGTTTTAAATATTCGCCCCGGGATAGGAGAGCTCAGACTTAAACCACAGTTTTTTTCGAGAAAACAGATAACCCTGCCATATTCCCAGGGCTCATGCCCGATGGCAGGTGGTCTTTTACCAAAATCTGCAAGCGGGCAGCAGTCCATAAGAAAAAAGTCTAAATCGATATCAAGTATGCGCATATTGTAATCCTCAAATCAGGTTTTATTATCAGAGCAATATTATAGATACGTTATCTGGCGAAATCAAGCTTTATTTGGCGAAACTTGAACTTTTACGTATCGGGCTATTGCATTGCAAATAAAAATATGGTAACATGAAAGAACCCTATATTTAAGGAGATGATACGAATGAAGAAACGCATAATCATCATTATATCTGTTTCCATTTTGATTATAGCCATTGCGTTTGGAGCAGTAAGTATCTTTGCAGATAATTATCCTTCGCCGATTCCTTCGTCATTTGCTAATACGGGTGATATGCGATATGACATCGTTCAGCATGCACTTTCACAGGTTGGATATCGAGAGGGTTCAAATAATTGGAATGTATTTGGAAATTCTTTTGGGAATGCTGAGGGGGCGTGGTGTGCGTATTTTATTCAATGGTGCGCGCGCAGGGCTGGTATTCCTTTGGAAATGATACCGGAAAGCCGATTTGGCAGGGTATCGGATTACTGGGAGAATGCGGTTGAAGGAATTGAGTTTCATCCGGTAAACGATTATGAAGCGCCTTATATTCCAAAGGCAGGCGATCTGGTTATATATCGCAACGTGCAGACTTATTATGATAGATCGACGGGAGAAATCAATACCTATGCTACAGCGAATTCCTTTTCATGTCGTCTTGGCATAGCTAATGGGACAAGCAATAGCATAAGCCATATAGGAATAGTTACCAGGGATGCGGTCTATCCGACAAATAATGGATCATCGGTAAATCAGGCAGGATTCTGTATGGTTGATGGCAATTGGAAGGATTCGGTTGCTTCCAGATTTGAATTGTACACAAATATTACAGGATTTGTAAGTATAAATTACCCTGAAGCGGCCACTCCAAACATTTCCGCCGGTGAATGGCCAATTCTGAGGAAGGGAAGTACTGGAGCCAATGTTTCTATAATGCAGGCGATGTTGAATGCTGCAATTGGAGCGGGGATTGAAGTTGATGGCGAGTTTGATACTGATACGGCCATTGCTGTAATTAGATACCAGACATGGAATGGTCTATTGGTTGATGGTCAAGTTGGGCCGGAGACCTGGCAGAGCTTGATATCAAAGTCTGTGCAGACATCTGGCAGCTTTAATTGGGGAATTACGAGGCAGCTTCAGAAACTATTGAATAACAGATTTGGAATCAAGACCACGGTGGATGGGGGCTATGGTTCCGAAACAACGGCTTCGGTCAAAGAATTCCAAAAACTAGCCGGAATAAATCCGGATGGTAAGGTTGGTCCATATACATGGAAATTGCTCATTTGCGGACTCAAGGATTGAACCTAGGCATCCGTCATTATAAATAGTTGAAAAAGAACTCCATCTTATCACTTTTGGATGTGATAAGATGGAGTTCAGTATTTAATCAAATTATATCGTTGCGTCAACCGAACATTTTAACTTTAAAAGCTTCATTCTATTTATCAAGCTCCTTCAGTATAGCCTCTGCAAATGAGTTGTCAACAAGATCCGATAGCTTGACTCTCGCCTTGAGTTCGCCATTTGAATCCATAATGTCCTGAAGCCGTGTAAAAGCATCCTCAGTCATAATGGGGGTTTTCATCCATGAGTCCGTTTGGCGGTAGCTTTTTGCAACGATCTCCAGCGTTGATTTATCAGCATCGGGAAAGAATTCAGCCATGGCCTCAGCAACCTCGCCGTCTGCAGCGGTTTGAATCCATTTTTGAGCTTTTACTATAGCACGAACGAAGGCTTTTACAAGCTCAGGATCATTTTTTATGGTCTGGGGCATGGTCATAAAGGTCGTATAGGGTACTTCGCCGGATTCAAGCCCTATGTTGGCAACGATATATCCGCTGCCGTTGCGCTCGAATAGTGTTGCTGTGGGTTCAAATAGTGTCACATAGTCTCCGGTTCCGCCTTCAAAGGCACCGCCCATGAGGTTGAATTGTATGTTATCGATAACTTCAACATCGACTCCGGGCGTAAGCCCATTCTGCTTAAGCACGTACATAAGGGTCATATATGGCATTCCTCCGACCCTGCCGCCAATTACTGATTTACCGCGGAGCTGATCCCATGAGAAATTATCGGTGTCTTCACGTGAGACCAGGAAGGAACCATCACGCTTGGTCAACTGTCCGATTATCATGGGATGATTATCGGAACCTTCGTTAATGACGTAGATACCCGTCTCCGGTCCCATAAGGGCGAATTCAGCATCTCCAGCTATCAGGGCGGTCATGCTCTTATCACTGCCTCCACCGGTAACTATCTCTAATTCGATTCCTTCTTCTTCAAAGAAGCCGAGCCCTGCTGCGGCATAGAGCGGTGCATAGAATACCGATCGAGTTACCTCGTTTAGCACCACATGCCGAAGCTCACCATCCTGATCTTTGCACCCGGAAAGCGGCACTGCCATGAGTGCTATCAGCATGATAAAAATGATGATCCGTTTCATAAAAACCTCCTTTTGATCGCTTGATAACAAGGTATTCTCGAGGAGGAAAATGTGTGAAAAATATGAGAATAATTCTAAAAAGCAGCGGAGTGAACCCTTCATGTTCGCTCCGCTGTGATCATAAACTTAATACCTTTTACCCTACCGTTTTGTTCCGCAAATTGGACAGAAATTCTGGTCATCGGAAAGCTCTGCTCCGCAATTTACGCATTTATTGGTCAAAGATGCCTCAGCTTCCTCAAAAGTTTCGGTTTCCTCCATGGAAACCTCCGGTTCTTCCGGAAGCTTTTTGCCGCAAACAGGGCAGAAATTCCAATCCTCTGCGAGTATGGAGCCGCATTCGATGCAGCAGCACTCCGAATTCTTAGAGGGTTGCTCCTGCTCTGCATCTGTGAAGATGGGCTCACTCCTATTTTCTTGTTTTTCTCGCTGCTCTGCATTCAAGGCATCTATCCTATCGTATGCACTCTGTATCTCAGCGCAGATGCTATTTACAGCATCATCTGAAATATCACATTTTTCGCTGCCGCAGGAACGTATTGCCCATACGGCTTCGCCAAGCTTCAACTTCAGTTCGGAAATCTCGTGCTCGATTCCGCTTATCTTTATAGTAAGCTTTGCGCTGTCTGCGACGCCCTTTGCACCATCGGCAATGCCTTTCGCAACGCTGCTGACCCTATCAAAAAATGCCATAACAATTACCTCCGTAAATTATTTTATTCGGAAAAACCGCTTAATATACGCGAAGCGCATCACAAATTGCATCGATAAGCTTGCCTATAATAGGCACACTAAAACGCTTGCCATTTAATGCCTGAAGACCGCTTATAAGGGTAAATATGCCTATCAAGGATCGGATTACCCAGTCTATGGCAATAAAGAGTCCGGAAACAGCCTTGATTGAAGCGAACCAGCTTCCGAATACTATTGAAGAAATCGTTGAAATAAGGCTGAATATAAGTATCTGTATCATGCATTTCCTGATAAAGGTATTTGAATCGAGCACAAACAAGATGATTGTCAAAAGCATCGTTATTGGTGCAAACCATGGCCAGATGCTCCTGCTGTTCAGCAATCCGGCCACTAGGCTCAGAAAGAAAAAGCTTGCCGACAGACTATTTGCGCCGACCATAGGGATCAGTCTGGACTTTCCGTTATTCATCAGTGTTATCCTCCGTGTGTCGTTATTTGATGCTGCGATAAAGCACATCATTCTTTCCTATTAACATTATATAATAACCCTGAGCAAAAAGCAAGGGAACATTGTGAATTATTTGTGAACTTTATCGATAAAAAGCGATATTAAGACCTTTGGGCAGATGATTTTTGAGAACACCATCAACCGCTTTCCCGAATCCTATAGGAAAACCATCAACGGTTACAAGGGTATAACCACGGAGTTCAGAGCTGATATCAAGAGTATTGCCGGATAGAAAGCGGCGAATTTCCTGCGAAGCATATGCAAGATCGATCTGATTCTTAGCTTTAAGGATGGAATCATTTCTTGTATTCATTGCCATGAACAAAGCATGGGATGGCTTGAGCCTTCCATTTATCATGGTCCCAACCTCAACACCGATGCTCATTGCATTCAACTTGTTGAGCGATTCCGGTAAGCTCATTGGAGCATAAAAAATCCTTTTGCTGCGTGGGTTCATATGAAAGGCTCCTGGGTCGAGCTTTGAATCAAGAGTTGAAGCAATAAATTCCTGCAAAATATTGGAGCTTTTTTTATCAACATCCAGCTTAAATCGCGGGATTGATTTTGGGTTAGAATTGGAAAGCTTAAAAAGCCTTGCTGCGAAATGGCCTTCACCACAGCAGGTGTGCGGGTAGTATCGTTTTGTAAATTCCAGCCCAAAATCACTATGCTCGGCGAGGAAAGCCTCGATTACGGCTTCATTTTCTTCATATGAAAAGGTGCAGGTGGAATATATAAGGTTTCCGCCTGGGGAAACACATGCTGCTGCGCTGTTAAGGATTGCTTTTTGCCTGACAGCGCAGGCAGCGACATGATCTGCAGACCATTCTTTTATGGCCTGTTCATCCTTTCGAAACATACCTTCTCCGGAGCATGGTGCATCGACTAGGACTCGATCAAAATATCCGGGAAGAGCCTCCGCTACTGTATCCGGATGGGCATTTGTAACGACCGCGTTGACAACGCCTGAGCGTTCAAGGTTTTGAGCAAGAAGTTTTGCCCTTGATGGAATAATTTCATTTGAAACGAGAAGCCCGCATCCTTCGAGCCGGCTTGCGATGCCGCAGCTCTTCCCCCCAGGAGCAGCACAAAGATCGAGGATCTTCATGCCGGGAAGTATCTCCGAATGCTCGATAATACTCATCGCAGAGGGCTCTTGAATATAGAAGAGCCCAGCGATATGATATGGGTCGGAACCGATGTGCGGCACATCCTCAGTGAGTATAAATCCTTCATTCAATGTGGATGCTTGCTCAATACTCCATGGGCACAGCTTGAAGAAATCTTCTTTAGAGATCTTTAATGTATTTATCCTAAGCCCCCGCACCGGGGGCAGCGCATACTCTTCAATGAATGTATCGTATTCTTCCCCCAATTGGGTTTTCATGCGGGCTTTGAATGCTTCCGGAAGATTCATCTTACTCACCATCCTTTGTTTTTTGCCGCTTTAACCATTATTAAGCAGTGCATTGGTGCTGTTTTCGGTAAACTGAGTGGTATAGAGGTTATAATAGTACCCATTGAGCTTCAGCAGCTCGCTATGGGTGCCGGATTCGGTGATCCTGCCTCCGCGAATGACCAGAATTCTGTCCGCACTCCTGATTGTGGATAATCGGTGGGCAACGATAAAGCTGGTACGATTTTTCAGAACCGTTTTTATCGCATCCTGAATAAGCATTTCGGCCTCAGTATCGATGGAGCTCGTCGCTTCGTCAAGCACAAATATCTTTGGATCGGCAAGTATAACTCTTGCAAAGGAAATGAGCTGTTTCTGGCCGGTTGAAAGCCGAACACCGCCTTCCCCAACTTCGGTATCATAGCCCTTGTCCAAAGCCTCAATAAAGAGATCAGCATGAACCATTCTTGCGGCTTCACGAACTTCGTCGTCGCTTGCATCTCTGCGTCCGTATCGAATATTATCCTTAATGCTGCCTGAGAATAAATGCGGGCTCTGGAGGACGTAGCCAAGTCTTGATTGAAGCCATAGCTGACTGCGCTCGCGGTAATTCGTGCCATCGATAAGGATATCGCCTTCCGTTGGCTCGTAGAATCTGCAAACCAGGTTCACTATGGTTGATTTGCCGGCTCCGGTTTCGCCTACGAGCGCAATGGTTTCTCCGGGACGTACATGCAAATTAAAGTCGGATAATACTCTTTCACCCTCTTTATAGGCAAAGGATACATGATTAAAATCGACAGCACCGATGATGTCCTCCCAGTTTTCGCGCCTTGGATTGAAACAATCTCCGTATTTTTCTATAATTTCAGGGCTGTCAACTATATCGCTCTCGGTCTCGATCAAGGATATGACACGCTCCGCACTCGCTTGCGCACTTTGCATTTCCGCAAGAATGCCGGCGAGCTGCTGTATCGGGTCAAACAGATTGGTGGTATAGGATATAAATGTTGAAAGCACACCGATTGTCATGCTTGTACCAAAGATTGTTGGTGCAATGACGGTTCTTCCTCCGGCATAGAGTGCGATGGCCGTACCTATGCTGCCAAGTGTCATAACTATTGGCGTGAACATTGCCGAAAGCACCGCAGCGCGAATGCTTGCTTTTTTCATCCTTCCGGCTTCTGCTTCAAATTCGAGGAAGTTTCTATCTTCACGAACGAGGGTTTTTGTCGTGACCGCTCCGGTAATGCCCTCGTTAAAGGCTCCGGTTACTATAGAATTTTGCTTTCTGACCACGCGATGCTGCTTAAGTATTCTCCTCTGAAAGTAAACACATATCATTGCGATCGGTGGGACGACGAGAAGAACCAGCAGGGCAAGCTTCCAATTCATGATGAGCAGCATGATGAGACAGCCTATAACAAACGCACTTGACCATAACAGATCCGTAATGCTCCATGCTATCATTTCACTAAGCCTGGGAATATCGCTGACCATGCGGCTCATTATATTGCCAACAGCAGTCTTGTCATAATAAGAAAAGGATAGTTCCTGAAGCTTTTTAAAAGCATCCTGGCGGATATCATAGGAAATTCGCATTTCAAGCTTTCCGTTATGGGAGACAAAGAACCATACTCCGAATCCCTGGATTATTATCATGAGTGCATAGAATGCTGCGAATAATGGTATGCTGTCAAGCCTATTTCTGCCGTCGGCAATGATATTATCGATTGCATAACGAGTTAGTTGGGGGTAGACCAAATCTATGGCGGCAACAATCACCATTATTATACAGCTCGGTATAAGGATGTTTTTATGCCTCCAAGCATAGGTCAACAGCTTTTTCCAAACATTCATGTCGATATGCTTGGTAAACTCTTCTTCTTTCAGTGCAGTGGTTTTGAGTTCTTCTGCCATCAGTTATCGCCTCCTTTTGAGGTTGTTTTTAGTTCTGCTTCCAGCAGGTTCTGTATGTCCGCAATTCGCTTATACAGCCCGTCGCGGTGCAAAAGCTCATCATGGGTACCTTCCTGTACCAGCTGGCCATTTTCAAGCACAAGTATTTTATCTGCGCGGCAAAGTGTGGTGATCCTGTGCGATATGATGAAGGTCGTGCAGTCATGCTTGCCATCCTGCAATGCATCACGTATTGCAGCATCGGTTTGAGTATCGACTGCGCTCATGGAATCATCAAGGACGATAATAGGCGCTTTCTGCATGAGCATTCGTGCAATCGCAACACGTTGTTTTTGTCCTCCGGAAAGCGTGACCCCACGTTCACCGACTACCGTTTCATAGCCGTTTTCAAATTCGCTGATGGAGCCATGTACGGCAGCCACCTTTGCTGCGCTGTATGCAGCTTCATCGCTCGCATTGGGATTCGTGATCTTTATATTCTCCATTATAGTGCGGGAGTAAAGAAACGGCTCCTGAAGGACGATACCGACATTTTTTCTGAGATAATGTCGCTCGATGTCATTTATATTTATTCCGTCAATAAGAATCTCACCATCACGACAGGTATATAGGCGCTGCATAAGCTGCACCAAGCTTGACTTACCAGATCCTGTAGCCCCGAGGATGGCTATGGTTTCGCCCTTTTTAGCAGTGAATGAGATGTCCTTAAGCACGTCCTGACCATCTTCATAGCCGAAACCAACATGACGAAACTCAATATTTCCCTCAATTGGCGGCTTGAGAGCAAGCCCGGGCTCTTTTTCAGTGGGAGAGGAAAGAATCTCATCCAAACGACCAAGCGATACACTTGCTTTACCAAAATCCGCAAGGATTCTGCCAAGCTGGCGTACAGGCCAGACCAGCATGGAGGTATAGCTGGTGAACATGAGAAGCTCACCTACAGTTATCTCTTTATTGACAACAAATGCTATACCGACGCATAGGCTGATCGCTATCTGAGCATAACCGATGCTGTCTGTACCGCCCCAGAATAAAGCGAGCAAGTTTGAAAGCCGAATATTCTTATTGCTGAAATCTGCATTTTTTTCGGTAAAGTTTTTCAGCTCGCTGCTCTGCTGGCCAAATGCGCGGACGACTCGCATACCGGATACATTTTCCTGAATAACGGCACTAAGAACGCCTTCGGATTCATCAACCGCCGTGAAATATTTTCGGACGAATTTAAAATACACATATGCAATGATGATAAGCAGAGGCATTAGTACGATAGAATAAAGCGCAAGCTTAGCATTCATCATGAACATGAGTACGGAGGCCGTGATTACCATGGCCAAGAGGCGAATCATTTCGAGAAGCTGTGTCTGGACAAATCGCCCTATAGTACCTACATCGGAAGTGCACCTTTGGATTATATCGCCGCTTGAGACATGCTTAAAATAATCATATGGCATATCTATGAGATGAGAATAGAGCTTCGTCCTCATATTATAATTCATGATCTCGGAGCCATAAGCGATCTGGCTGCGGCGATAGTATACGGCCAATGCATTTATTCCGGTCACAAATACAAGCAATATGGCCATGATGTACAGGTGACTTTCAAGGAAGCCTCTTCCGCCGATACCATCGATAATACTCTCCAGCCAGGGCGCAACTGTCATGCCGCCCTCGTAACCGATCTCGGCATATTCGATGAGCACATAGTCAATCGTAAAGCTTGTGACAAGAGGAATTGCATAAGCAGAAAAGACTGCAATAAAAATTGCAATTATACCAAAAAGGAAATGCTTTTTGGCTCCCACCATGAATTCGCCGATGAGCTTCCAATTGATCCTTCTATGCTCTGTGTTTTCTTTCTTTTTTTGTCTTTTTTTCACTTTATACTCCTTTCAGCGGCGGGAAAGCGACGTATCCTTCGCCATAGTCAAATGGAAATTCTGCGGCTCAGAAAACTGTAAAAAAAGAGCCGCACCTCCTTGTGCAGCTCCATAAATTTATACAAAAGTAGAATTTACAGACAGGTTAAGGTCGCTGCTGCACAATAAAGGATATTAAATTTAGGGTTGATGATATTGCGCATCGCTGCGGCCTCCTTTCTTTATTTTTCCATATTATTGTAACCTATGGAAAAAAATAAAGCAATAGGAAAAAATAAATATATTAAATTGGCAGTTCGTACCACACTTGACACGAACCGATGGTTGAATATAATACTGATTGTGAGTAATATTATTACTATCAAACGAGATTCCGGATGAAATTGGAATTTCGTCTCGATTCGATTTACATAGGAGGTTAATACTATGAAACTCAGACCCTTGGCAGATAGAGTCGTTATCAAGAGCATTGAGGTTGAAGAAACCACGAAAAGCGGTTTGATCCTGACCGGCGGTTCAAAAGAGAAGCCTCAGATGGCAGAAATCGTTGCAGTGGGTCCCGGCGGCATTGTAGACGGCAAGGATATCATCATGAACGTTGCAGTCGGCGACAAGGTCATCTATTCTAAATATGCAGGCAACGAAGTCAAAATTGACGGCATAGAATACATTATTGTACGCCAGAGCGATATTCTCGCTGTGGTTGAATAAATAGGAGGAAGAACAATGGCAAAACAGCTTAAGCATGGCGAAGAAGCCCGCAGGGCACTCGAGGCAGGTCTCGATACCCTTGCAAATACAGTTAAGATCACCCTTGGTCCCAAGGGCTGCAATGTCGTTCTTGAAAAGCAGTATGGTGCCCCTCTGATCACAAATGATGGTGTTACCATTGCAAAAGAGATCGAGTTGGAAGATCCGTTTGAAAATATGGGTGCACAGCTCGTTCGAGAGGTCGCTTCTAAGACGAATGATGTCGCAGGCGATGGAACCACCACCGCAACGCTGCTTGCACAGGCAATGGTTCGTGAGGGCATGAAGAATGTTGCGGCGGGTGCAAATCCGATGGTGCTTCGTAAGGGCATAGAGGCTGCCGTAAATGAAGCGGTAGAAGGTCTGAAAGCAATGAGTAAGCCTGTTTCAGGCAAGCAGGAGATCGCACAGATAGCTTCTATTTCTGCATCCGATGAAAATGTTGGAACCCTCATTGCGGATGCTATGGAGAAAGTCGGCAACGATGGCGTCATCACAATCGAAGAAGGCAAGTCTATGAAGACCGAACTCAGTGTCGTTGAGGGCATGCAGTTCGATAGGGGCTATGCATCTTCTTACATGGTCACCGATTCAGATAAGATGGAGGCATTGCTTGATAATCCCTATATTCTGATCACCGATAAGAAGATCAGCAATATTCAAGAGATCCTTCCGATTCTTGAACCCATCGCTCAGCAGGGCAGAAAGCTGCTGATAATTGCCGAGGATGTTGAAGGTGATGCGCTTGCGACCCTCGTTGTAAATAAGCTTCGCGGACTTTTCACTTGTGTTGCCGTAAAGGCTCCCGGTTTTGGCGACAGGCGCAAGGAAATGCTGCAGGATATCGCCATTTTGACCGGCGGCGAGGTTATATCCAGCGATCTTGGCATGGATCTGAAGGAAACAACGCTTGAACAGCTTGGTAAAGCAAGACAGGTTCGCGTGGATAAGGACAGCACGACCATAGTTGAGGGAGCAGGTTCGCAGGATGAGATCGCTTCGAGGGTAAAGAATATCCGTGCGCTAATTGCTGAGACAACATCCGATTATGATAAGGAAAAGCTTCAGGAGAGGCTTGCAAAGCTCGCAGGCGGCGTAGCAGTCATTTCAGTTGGCGCAGCAACCGAAACGGAGATGAAGGAGATCAAGCTGCGTATTGAGGATGCACTCAATGCAACTCGTGCGGCTGTTGAAGAAGGCATCGTTCCTGGCGGCGGCATTGCTCTTGTCAATGTTATCAATCGAGTCGAGCTGCTCGAGAAGAATGCTGAGGGCGATTACAGAACCGGTATTTCTATCATAGTTCGTGCTCTTGAAGAGCCTCTTCGCCAGATAGCGGTCAATGCAGGCATGGAGGGCAGTGTCATAGTTGCCAATGTTCGTGCAGAGGCGAAGCCCGGATATGGCTATGATGCAGCTAAGAACGAATATGGAATGATGGTCGAAAAGGGCATCATTGATCCTACCAAGGTCACCAGATCTGCACTGCAAAATGCTGCATCCGTCGCAGCAATGGTACTTACTACAGAAAGTATTGTCTGCGATATTCCCAAACCCCCCGCACCCGAAGCCCCCATGGGCGGAGCAGGCATGTATTAATGGCAGGGAAAAGGATTGCTTTCTAGTAGAGAGTAAGATGTAAAATAAAACGGACGAACTTCGGGAGAAATAAAACTCCCGTATGCTCGTCCGTTTGTGTTAAAAAACATTTTGCATTGACCGCCGCGATCAGGCTATATCCGATATTGATAGAATAAAAACTATGAGGTTGTAAATTTGCAAAAGTTCAGGCCAATGAAAATGCAGCACGATAAAAAAAGCGCTTTTGGTAGAAATAGCGCTGAAAGGAGGCTTTGGTCTTTATAATAAAAGAGGAATTGTTATGCTCGGAAAAATGATTGTGAAATCTTTCTATGTATGTTATAATTTAAATGCGGATGGATCAATCGGGTGCGGCAGCTGGAAAATTCATGAATTGACGCTGCGATATGCAAAATTGAGCTGAAATCAGTGCTGAATAGCTTTTCTCATCCGGTTTAAAGGTATACCGGACATCCGTGTCGATACTGGCTTTTTCGGCTTGAAAAGGAGAAAGATATTTGTTGTACGACCTTATCGAACCATATAACTCGATTTCAATAATCGGCATGTGCAAGAATGCTGGCAAGACCACGGTTTTGAATGGATTGATAGGCGCATCAAATGGTCGAAATGAGTTGATAGGACTAACCTCTATAGGTCGGGATGGAGAGCGCAGCGATCTCGTGACCAATACCAAAAAGCCTGAGATCCATGTCCGTGAGGGTACGCTGTTTGCTACGGCAGAGCAGGTGATTTCGCTTGGCAGTGTATCAAGGGAGATACTTGATGTAACCGATATGAGTACGCCGATGGGCAATATAGTTTTGCTTAGAGCTATGAGTGATGGCTTTATTCAGCTTGCAGGTCCATCGATGACTGTACAGCTGCGTGAAATACGCAATGAGCTTTTGGAATTCGGGGCAGAGCGCGTATTCTTGGATGGCGCCTTGAGTCGAAAGTCGTTGGCAATGCCATCTGTAAGCTCTGCTGCAATACTATGCAGCGGTGCAAGTTATTCGCCGGACGTTGAACGGACGGCAGCGGATACCGCCTACTGTGCCAGATTGATGAGTCTGGAAAAAACAAAGCTGGATTTTACTAATGCAGAGTCAAAGTTCCTTGTTATGGAAGCTGGGCAAACGGTTGAGACTGCGGAATTTTGCAATGCAGTGGATGAGCTCAGGCGAAGAAAAGCGGATGCGCTGTTCATGCGCGGTGGCGTTACGGATGCAATGGTAAGAATGCTTCTATCAGCCGGCAAGTTTCATGGAGCTGTAGAGCTGGTGGTTGAGGATAGCAGCAGGCTTCTCATTTCAAAGCAGAATTTTGATAAGCTTATGCTTGCCGGAGCACACTTTAGCGTCATAACGCAAACGAGGTTGATTGCGGTTACGATCAATCCGTTTTCTGCGTATGGCAAACATTATGATAAGAACTGCTTTTATGATGCTGTGAGACGGCAAATTCCGGATGCTGTAGAGGTGATAGATATCCTGGAGGATAGTGAATGCTGAATACAAAACAATTGAATTCAATCGGCTTTACATATATAATAGGCATGGCTGAGCCATGCTCTCCATATGGTGCTGAGCTTGCAAGACGACCAAGGTTTTATTTGCCTTCTGATTATGATGAATTGCAGGCAGAGTTTTCAAGAATAACTGCGTTGATCAGAATGCTCGGCGAAAGAACCGATAAATTCGAAAGAGTAGAACGAATTTTGATGCAATTCAAGGATGTGCGTCGAAGCATAGAGAGAACAAAGCTTTTTACACTTTCGGATGTTGAGCTTTTTGAGTTTAAGCGTTTCTTGCTGCTGATGGAAAGACTTGCTCCGGCATATGCCGATCTGATGAATGGAGAAAAGCTTGCAGGCATAAGTATTAAAAGCTTTACGGCAGCATTGGACATTATCGATCCCGATGGAATGCGAAGCATGACGTTCAGAGTGAGTGATAGGTTCTCGGATGAGCTCGCAAGTATTCGAAGCGAGCATCGCAGGCTTGATATTGCATTGCGGACGGCTTCCGCAGAGGATAAGGAGCGTATATCCATTGAAATCACCACTTTAGCAGCAAGGGAAGAAAACGAGGAAGCTATAGTTCGAACCCAAATGACAAAGGGGCTTTCAAAATATGCCGATGAAATCCTCATGTCGGTCGCGATTATAGGAAAGCTGGATTTTGCAATGGCAAAGTCTCGGCTCTGTGTCAGGCAAAATGGTATAATTCCGAATGTATTGCCATATGGCGATTCCATTGGTTTCTCTGAAATGCGCAATCCGTTCATTGAGGCTGCGCTGAGGGAGAAGGGGAAAGCCTTTACTCCGATAACTATAGATTTACGCCCGGGTTCGACCGTCATAACCGGCGCAAATATGGGGGGCAAATCCGTAACGGCTAAAACGCTTGCGCTTAATGTGATGCTTGGATTATCGGGTTTTCCTGTATTTGCAAGTGATGCAAGCCTTGTATGTCTTGGCGATGTAGAATTGCTTAGCGAGGATAGGGAGGATGCCATGTCCGGACTATCAAGCTTCGGAGGGGAGATGGTAAGCTTTAACGAGATGATTACCAAGTCTCGTTCTTATAATTATCTGGTACTACTGGATGAATTCGCACGCGGAACAAATCCGCATGAGGGGGCAGCACTTGTACGTGCTGCGGTTAAATACTTTAATGATCATGATAATAATTTTGCATTGATAACAACGCATTTTGATGATGTTGCAAAATATGCGAATAAACATTATCAGGTCATGGGCTTAAAGACTGCTGATACCGAAATGCTTCGGCATGCACTTGCTGCAAACGGAGCAGAGCGTACAGGAGTGTTAGAGAGTTTCATGAACTATGGTATTTTTGAGGTGCCTAAAGCCGTAAATCCTCCTCGGGATGCTATAACAATCTGTATGGCGCTTGGCATTGATGATGAGTTTATGAAACTTATTGAGATATAATCAGGAAATACCATGTTCATGCCATAAGCTGCTTGGATAATAACAAGCTGTTTGTATGAGCATTGTAATTTATCAAATTAAGAGAATGGAGAATAAAATGAAGAAAAACTCTATCAGAAAAAAATTTGGAACATTGATCGTACTGCTCATGGTGGCTATGATGGCTGTAAGCTTGACCGGATGCGTTGCCAATGGTGGAACCCAGGATCTGCTTGAAGCAACTCAAGAAGAGAAGGATACCGCTCCGGAGCTCAGGAGAATAGGTATACGGACGATCGTATCAATACCTGTAAACACCGAGTCCGCTGCCGTAGGCTTTTATTTTGCGGGCGAGACAGAGTTTGTTAAACCTGAAGACGAGGCATATGAAACTCTTGTATATACGGTAACTGCTTATGATGGAAATGGTAAAGAGCTTGCCAAGGATATGCTCAAATATGAAATGGGCGACAGCGGAGTGCTTAATGTAACTGTTAAAGAGCTTGGAAGGATTGATGTACATGTTGAGAGTACCATCACAGATTATGAAGCAAATGCTTCAGTAAACGTGGTCAGGCAATCCCTTAACGTATGGGATATTATAATTCTTGGAATCGGTCTTTATGTGCTCTACCTTGGCATAGTTGGTAGAGGCCAGATCTACGAATCGGAGTTCATAAAGGAGGGCAAGGAACTCCACTACAAGATGATTATACGTGTATGCTGTATAATCGTATCGATCTGCATGGTCGCATCGGGAATCATTGCAGCGGTAGATACTTACGGCAGCTATAAAATGGTAAAGACCATTCTTTTCATTGCAGCTATTGCGATATTCATTGCTGGAATTATTGCAACAGGCAATATGACCGACAAACAGGCAAAGAAGGAAGCAGAGGTCAAACGAGCAAACGGACGCGATCTCAAGGCGCCTAGTGCAGCATTTGAGTTTGATGACGATGAGCCCACTGTGGACGATATCAAAAAGTAAATCTGCGGATTCGGGAGGAGCTTTTCCTCCCGAATAAGGGGTTTAAGCGATCATTATTGAAATGAAATTATATAATTAAGAAACAAAAGAGGTTAGAGAACTAAGATGGAAGCAAATATAAGTACTGAACGCACATTTGGAAAAACGATTAAATATTTTGCAAACAGGTATTTTATAATCGCACTCGGCTCAATGGCGAAAGGATTGTTTGCATCATTGCTTGTGGGAACGATCATCCAACAATTTGCCAGAATCCCGTTCCTGACCGATATACTGACTCCGATAGTTTCAACTGCGCAGAGCGGCGCGGTTGTTGGTGCTGCAATAGGAGTTGCCATAGCGATAGGATTCAAGGCCGATATCCTGACCATATGCTCCGCAGCGGTTGTTGGTGCAATAGGATATACGAGTGGTGCTGGTGGCGCTGGTCCCGTAGGAGCATATGTCGCTTCAATAGTCGGAATCGAAATTGGCAGACTTATAGAGGGGAAGACAAAGGTTGATATTCTTGCGGTGCCTATAGCGGCAATCATCGCGGGAGGTATTGTGGGAATACTTCTTGGTGCGCCATTAGGCAAGTTTATGCACTGGCTTGGAGAAGCTATAGGCAAAGCAACATATATGAGTCCCATTCCAATGGGAATAATAATATCTGTTGTAATGGGTATAATTCTTACCGCACCAATTTCGAGTGCGGCTATAGCTGCTATGATCTTTGTTGCGGTCGATGCTGCCGGTAATGCACTGTCCCCGGAAGTTCTTGCCGGAGTGCAGCTTGCGGCTGGAGCTGCGACCATAGGATGCTCCTGTCAGATGGTTGGCTTCGCGATATCAAGCTTCCGCGAAAACCGTTGGGGCGGCATAATATCACAGGGCATTGGAACCTCAATGCTTCAGGTTCCCAATATTCTCAGGCATCCTGCGATATTGATACCGCCAACCCTTGCCAGTGCAATCCTTGGCCCGTTTGGAACGACTATTTTTCAAATGAAAAATATGGGTGTCGCGGGAGGTATGGGTACCTGCGGATTTGTTGGACAAATCGGAACGTTTACGACCATGCTGGAGCTTGGAGAAAGCTGGTGGAGTATTTTGCTTAGAGTATTGCTCCTGCATATTTTAGCCCCTGCTCTTATTGCATGGATAACAACCTTGATATTGCGAAAAATCGGCTGGATCAAGGATGGGGATATGCTCCTGGATTGATTATTTGGCGTGCCAGTAAAAGAATTGCTGGCACGTTTTGAGAGATTTAAAGTATTTTTGAAAGGCAATGTAAAAATGAAAAAGATCTATCTTTATAATACGTTGACTAAGTCAGTGGATGAATTTAAAACGCATGAGCCAGGTAAAGTAAGCATGTATACTTGCGGCCCAACGGTTTATCACTTTGCTCATATAGGAAATTTGCGTTCGTATATCATGGAGGATGTGCTTGAAAAATTTCTGCGCTATATTGGCTATGACGTTAAGCGCGTGATGAATATAACCGATGTCGGGCATCTTGCAAGTGATGGAGACACAGGTGAGGACAAGATGGTAGCCGGAGCAAAGCGGGAAGGCAAGAGCGTTATGGAGATAGCAAAATTTTATGAGGATGCGTTCTTCAATGATTGCAGAAAGCTAAATATTAAGGCGCCTGATGTTGTGGAGCCGGCAACGAATTGTATTGCTGAATACGTTAAACTTATCGAAAAGCTTTTTGAAAATGGTTATGCATATGAAGCTGGCGGCAATGTTTATTTTGATACATCTAAGCTTAATGATTACTATGCTTTGACGGGCCATTCATCGGAGGATTTGCTTGTTGGTGTTCGTTCGGATGTTCAGGAGGATGGTAATAAGCGCAACAAATCTGATTTTGTGCTCTGGTTCACCAAATCGAAATTTGATTCCCAGGAGTTAAAATGGGATAGTCCTTGGGGTATTGGTTATCCGGGCTGGCATATCGAATGCTCTGCTATCAGCATAAAGCATCTTGGTGAATATTGTGATTTGCATTGCGGAGGCGTGGATAATATTTTTCCGCATCATACAAACGAAATTGCGCAAAGCGAAGCTGCGCTTGGTCACCCATGGTGCACCCATTGGTTTCATGTACAGCATCTAAATGATCGAGAGGGTAAAATGAGCAAGTCCAAGGGCAATATTCTGACCGTCTCGGTGCTGGAGGAGAAGGGCTATAATCCGCTTGTGTATAGAATGTTCTGCTTGCAAAGTCATTATAGAAAGCCGCTTGAATTCAGCTTTGATTCATTGAATAATGCAAAAGCTGCATATGAAAGGCTCATTGGTCGTGTTTCCGCAATACAGAATGAAGGTGAAGTTGACGAGTCTATCCTTAGCAATTATTGCAGTCGTTTTATTGAAAATATGGGTAATGATCTGAATACTTCTCTTGGATTGACAGTGCTTTATGATGCGCTGAAGGATGATATAAACGGAGCTACAAAGCTGGCGATAATTCAAAGCTTCGATGAGGTTCTGGGCTTGGGCTTGATTCAACAAAAAGAAGTTCAGCATAGCGATGAGCTGCGTGAATATGTTGAAAAGCTGATCGCTGAACGTATTGATGCAAAGAAAAATAAGGACTATGCCCGCGCAGATGAAATTCGCAATGAGCTTGCGGCTCAGGGGATAGTGCTTAAGGATACAAAGGAAGGCACAACCTGGCAAAAGGTCTGATGCCGGAAAGGATGGAAAATATTGAAAAGATGTAATGTAGGTGGTCAAGCTGTCATGGAAGGCGTCATGATGAGGTCTCCAACAGGCATTGCTATGGCAGTGCGCCGTGCTGATGGGAAAATAGTTACTCAGTTCAAAGAGCAGACGAGCAAGGCGAAAAAGGGGACGTTTTTAGGTCTGCCGATAGTTCGCGGTTGTGTTGCGTTTGTTGAATCGCTGACAACGGGTATCAGGACTACGATGGATTCTGCAAATATGTATGGAGAGGATGTGTTTGCGGATGAGGAGCCATCAAAATTCGAAAAGTGGCTTTCTAAGACGTTTGGTAAGGATATTGAAGAGGTTGTAATGGGGGTTGCGCTTGTTTTTGGAATCCTTCTCTCGATCGGTCTATTTGTATTTCTGCCCCAGCTCATATCATCACTTGTGTTTGGAGAGGGCAAGAGCATTTGGCGTTCGCTGGTAGAGGGCGTATTAAGGGTTGCAATCTATATTGGCTACCTGTTTGCATGCTCTGGATTAAAGGAAATGAAGCGTTTGTTCATGTATCACGGAGCAGAGCATAAAACCATTGCTTGCTATGAGGCAGAAGCCGAACTGACTCCGCAAAATGCAATGAAATATAAGCGGCTTCATCCTCGCTGCGGAACGAATTATCTGTTCCTCGTGATGGCGATCTCCATACTTGTGCTGACGATAATTGATGCGTTGTTTCAGTATGTTTTGAAGATCAATATTGATAATGCTGTACTTGCTTTTATTTTTCGATTTGGTATCAGGCTGATCTGCCTGCCTCTCATAGCAGGTATAAGCTATGAGGTTTTGCAGGCGGCTGCAAAGAAGGATAATTGGCTGACTAAGATCATAAGAGCTCCAGGAATGGGCTTGCAGCTGATAACAACAAAGGAGCCCACTGAGGATATGATAGAGGTCGCAATGGCAGCATTTTATATCGCAACGGGTGAGCGTGACTGCGAATATTACAATAACATGACTGCTCCAAGATCGTCTGAACCTATTGAGCAAGAGAATGCTGAGGAAGCATGAGCGAGACCGTTGGAGATTTTATAAAAAAGCATCTGCCGAATCTTATAAATATTATAGGCGATGAGCGTGAGGCCGAGTTTGAGCTACGGCAGATGCTTGCAACGGTGATTCGCGTTCCGAGGATTGGTTTCTTTGAGCTTGAATCTCGGCTTAACGAAGATCAATCGATACAGTTAGATACAATGCTGGAACGGAGACTGAGATACGAACCCATTCAATACATTTTAGGCGAATGGGACTTCATGGGTATACCGTTTTATGTCAATGATAATGTACTGATACCAAGACAGGATACAGAGACCATTGTTGAAATAGCGGAGGGACTTATAAGAAAACGCAGATATAAGACGTTGCTTGATATCTGTACAGGTACCGGCTGCATAGGCATTTCCTTGGCAAAGCGTACTGGAATAGATACGGTGCTTTCGGATATCAGCATTGCAGTGTTGGATATTGCTAATCGAAATGCAAAGCGGAATGGGGTAAAATGCATGGTTGCTCAAAGCGACCTGTTCAAAGCTATTTCCGGCAGATTCGATGTTATAACTGTAAATCCGCCTTATATAGAAAGTCAATTGTGCAATGCCCTACAGCCTGAGGTGCAATACGAACCTCGGCTTGCACTTGATGGAGGAGCGGATGGATTGGATTTCTATCATAGAATGCGTGAGGATTTTAAAGAATATCTGAATCCAGGAGGGGTATTGTTGATGGAGATCGGTTATGATCAGGGCTATAGTGTCTGCAAAATATTTGAAAACTGCGGAGAAGTTTCGATTTACCGTGATTTATGCGGAAATAACCGAGTTGTTTCTGTGGATACTTATTGCAGGCATAATCAATAATTTGATAATGAGTTAAATTTAACTTTGATTTGAAAGGATATTAGGAATTGCTTACACGACTCAAACAGATGAAGCAGCGATTTAATACCATTGGTGAACAGATTTCCGACCCGGAGATTATAGCTGATCAGACCAGGTGGCGCGAACTCATAAAAGAGCACTCTCAGCTTGAGCCTATTATTTCCAAATATGATGAGTACATAAAGGCAGAAGAACAGATTGAGGATTGTAAATCGATGCTGTCGGAATCGGATGGAGATCGGGAATTGAAGGAACTTGCTGAATTGGAATTGCGTGAGCTGACCAAGCTGGCGGAACAGCATGTGGAAGAATTGAAAATTATGCTGCTTCCAAAGGATAAGAATGATGAGCGAAGCGTTATAATGGAGATTCGAGCAGGTACTGGCGGAGATGAAGCGGCACTATTTGGAGCGGTATTGCTTCGAATGTACCAGAGATATGCAGAACGCCATAATTTTCGATATGAGCTCATAGATATTAATGAAACCGAGCGGGGCGGAGTGAAGGAAGCCGTATTTAGCTTGAATGGCCGGGGTGTTTATGCACGAATGAAGTATGAAAGCGGCGTACATAGAGTTCAGCGCGTTCCGGAAACCGAAGCCCAGGGAAGGATACAGACCAGTGCGGCTACGGTTGCTGTGCTCCCGGAAGCCGAAGATGTTGATGTCGAAATAAATATGAATGATCTGCGCATTGATACCTATCGTTCAAGCGGTGCGGGCGGTCAGCATGTAAACAAGACGGAGAGCGCAATACGAATAACACATATTCCAACGGGATTAGTTGTCCAGAGTCAGGATGAGCGCAGTCAGGGCCGCAACAAGGAACAGGCCATGAAAGTACTTAAGACACGTCTGTACGAGCTATATCGCGCTGAGGCGGATGCGAAGGAAGCTTCTGCACGCCGCAGTCAGGTGGGCTCGGGGGATAGGAGCGAAAGAATAAGAACCTATAATTTTCCACAAGGCCGTGTGACGGATCATCGTATTGGAATGACCATCTATAAACTTCCGCAGTTTATAGATGGGGATATGGACGAAATAATTGAAGGTTTGATCCTGGCGGAGCGAACCAAGCAGCTTGCGGGCGAAGCGGGTATCTGATGCAAAAATAACTGAGAGGAAGGCAAGAAAATGAAAAAACATGTTAGGTTTTTTGTTTTAATCATGGCGATCACCATGCTGCTTGGGACATTAGGATGCGGCAGCAGCAAGGTGCCAAGTAAATATTGGGTGGATGATACAAATGTTGGGCTTCCTGCACAGATAAAGCAGGGATTTTATAAGCTGAAGGATGTTTCGGCAATAAAGTATCATGCAGCGGATCAAAGCGTTGATAAGGCATTATATTTTCAACGGATTTCGGGATCAGAATTTAAACTGACCGACGAAGAATTCTGTTTCGGCGATAATGTTATCAAATCCCCATATTATCGCGAAATTCAGTTTAATGGAATTATTCGTGCATTCATGAATAAGGAGGATCGTTATCGTCCAATTGAAGCGAGCGAAGCGGGCAATGTGGATGCCAATGAATCTGCGCGTGATGTCAAGCGCTGCTTTGTGATAACCAAGGGGGATGGTTCGGATACCGGCTACAGATTATATATGTTTGATGACGAGATTTGGGTAGCGCATTTCTACGAAAATGGAGATATTACAACGTGCGAAGATATTTTCGTGCTGACGTACGATAACTTTAAAAATAAAAATTTAGATTAAATAGCAGGGAGTTTGGAGGGAATAATTATGCGATATGAAATTGTAGGGGATACGCTTCCGGCCGTTATATGTCAGCTTGAGGAAGAAGAGGGCATGATAACCGAGCGGGGAAGCATGTGCTGGATGAGTCCGAATATGGAGATGAGAACTACATCGGGTGGCGGCTTGGGGAAGGCTTTCGGCAGAATGTTTGCAGGAGAAGCCATGTTTCAGAATCTTTATACTGCCCAAGGAGGGCCTGGTATGATTGCCTTTGCTTCAAGCTTTCCTGGTTCAATAAGATGCTATGATGTCACTCCTCAGGAACCGCTTATAGTTCAAAAATCCGGATTCCTTGCGAGCGAAATGGGGGTTGAACTATCGGTTCATTTTCGCAAGAGGTTTTCCGCAGGATTTTTTGGAGGAGAAGGCTTCATAATGCAGAAAATCTCAGGCAGTGGTAAGGTGTTTGTGGAGATAGATGGCCATGCGGTCGAATATAATCTGCGTGAAGGGCAGTCTATAATTGTAGATACGGGCAATCTTGCGGTTATGAGCGCATCCTGCACTATGGATGTGGTTCCGGTGCGCGGTGCAAAGAATATTATATTCGGTGGAGAAGGGTTGTTTAACACAATAGTGACCGGACCAGGAAAGGTCGTACTGCAAACAATGCCGGTTTCCACATTAGCCTCATCCATTGCTCCACATGTATCAGGAGGCAATTGATAATAAAAAGAAAAAATCTTAAATTTATTATTTTGCATATTGCAACATGGTTTTTACCGTGATAAAATAAATGCACGATAACAATGGATCTGCTGATTGATATCGAATACATGTGCCGTGATCGATCAGTGATTTATAAAGACTATAGGAGGCCGATATGCTGAATGGTACTAATGTAAACTCACCAATCAACCGCAGAATCAAGCTGACAATCTATCAGGGACATTATGCAACCAGTCATGCTCATGTTGATACATATATAAGCATGACGGAGATTCGTACCGATGCTGCAATGGCAAAGGAAGCAGCGGATGAGCTTGCAAATAGGCTTCGTTATACGAAGATTGATACGATTGTATGTCTGGAATGTACTCAAATAATTGGCGCATTCCTTTCAAGGGAGTTAATGATGGGGACGCGCAGCGTGAATTCAGGAGCAGCGATCCATGTCGTTACGCCGGAGATCAATTCGAATAATCAACTCTCATTTAATAGCGAAATGCAGAAGTATGTAACTGGTAAAAACGTTGCATTGCTTATGTCGACCGTATCAACAGGCAGAAGTCTTGCGCGCGCAGGTGAATGCATAGAATATTATGGCGGTAATCTTGTAGGTATTGCATCAATTTTCTCAGCGATAGAAAAGTCCGGATCTTTACCCATTCATACGATATTTCATAGGAAGGATCTGAATGAATATAATAGCTATAAGAGCAATGAATGCCCTCTGTGCAAGAGAGGGAGAAAGCTTGATGGGCTCATAAATGCAGGAGGCTGCACGGTTCTATAGTTATCAGGTGCATGAAAGTTATTCTAAAACGGATGAAAGTTTAATGCCGGGGTTTGTTGGCTCCCGGCATTTCATTTTGGATGCTTATTTCGTTAATACCATTATAGAATATCGCTCAAAATTGATGCGAGATCAGAATCGAAAGGGATGGGGGAAAGATCATCATCGGTATCATCATCGATAATAAGTGGAGTGCCTTCGCCAACATCGCGCACTTCATCGCTGTCATTTGGAGCATATCTGCCCTCTATTGAGTATATGCTCCGCATCAGAGCTCCAACTCCATTTCCGGCACTGTTCGCTTCCGGAAGCTCATTATTTGTGTTTGGATTGGTATCGGGCTCAAAAGCAGGTTCATATTCTATTTCGTTGTCGATATTATCGGGAATGGTTTCGCAATCAACATGTGAATCAACTGCATTGTCAGTACCATCGCTATCTGCCGATTCATTAGCTGTATCGATGGATATTCCGATATCGTCAGGATCGGGGATGGAATGCTCAGCAGCTTCATCCTTTGAATTCACATCCTCCGATATGATGGTCTCAGGCACATAGCTATCACATTTGCTGTCGCAATGCTCGCAGTCATAATCGCAATCGGAAGGAACTGCTTCCAACGGCTGTGATTCCGCAACAAGCTGAAGCATATTTGCATATAGCTCGGTTTGTTCGAGCGCCATTCTTGCACGCGATGCAAGATCTGAGTTAAGCGATGTAAGCTGTTCACGCCGTTCGGCAATGGCGGCATCCGCCTCTTCAATTCGTGCGGATGCATCCTTTTCAGCTGTTTCAATAATCGATGCTGCTTTATCCCGCGCATCGGAATCGATTCTAGCGGCTTCGGCTTCTGCATTTCGAAGCAAGGCTTCGGCTGCTTCCTGAATGCGGCGGCTCTCATCGTTTGCTTCTGATAGCAAAGTTTCCCGCTCGTTTTTAGCGGAGGAGATGATGGCGGCAGCATCGGCATTTGCTTCAGCAATTATGCGTTCACGAACATCGTGAGCATCAGTCAATGCACTGACTATGGCTTCCTGACGAAGCCTGAATTCATTGAGCTGTTGATTTGCATTTGAAAGCTCATTGTTCCGACTATTAAGCTCACCGGTCACGGAATCAAGCCTGGTCTGCGTTTCGGTCAGCATTGAGGATACGGACTCGTGACGAAGCCTGAGCTCATCAAGCTTGCGGTTGGATGCATTTAGCTCATTCTTTTTTGCCTTTAATTCATTGGATACGGAATCAAGCCGCGTTTGGGTTTCGGTCAATGTTCCGGAAACGGTTTCATGGCGTAGCCTGAGTTCATCAAGCTTACGATTCACTCCGGCAAGATCACCCTTTCTCGCGTTTAATTCGCTTGCTGCGGCATCAAGCCGCGTTTGGGTCTCGGCCAGATTTGATTTCATCGCGGCAATGACAGCTTCACGATCGGAAAGCTTTGAGGTTATCGCTTTTAGATCCTCTTCAAGCGACAGCGCTCTTTGTTCGGCATTGGTAAGCTGTGCACGCAGTGCATCGTTGGATTGAGCACATTGTGCCAATTGATCCTCCAATAGTTTTTTCTTTTTGCCCATCATAGCGAAAACCTCCGTTAAGTAGTGTAAGTATTAAACTATAAACATCTTTGCAGGTGATTATAGGTCGATTTAATTTAAAGAAAGCTGGTTTGCTGCCCATTGCTCTCAGGCGGGGCAAATCCCATATGCCGATATGCATCGGGGAGCAGGATTCTGCCCCGAGGAGTACGCGCCAAAAACCCAAGCTGCAAAAGATAGGGTTCATAAACATCTTCAATAGTGGAAGCATCTTCCCCGGTTGCAGCAGCTATGGTATCCAGACCGACCGGTCTTCCACCAAATTTTTCGATCATGGCCGTAAGCATTCTTCTATCAACTGCATCAAGTCCTAAACCATCGATTTGAAGCATCTCCAATCCATTGCTTGCGGTTTGAACATCGATAATGCCATCTGCCTTGACCTGTGCATAATCACGGACTCGACGAAGGAGTCTATTGGCGATCCTTGGGGTACCGCGTGAGCGCGAAGCGATCTCATATGCACCCTCAGGGGTTATTTCTATTCCGAGTATTCCGGCACTGCGGATGACGATCTCTTTCAGATCTGCCGGCGCATATAGCTCCAATTGCTCCTTGATGCCAAAACGATCGCGTAATGGGCTGGTCAAAAGTCCCATCCTTGTGGTTGCGCCAACTAAGGTAAATTTAGGCAGTTCAAGCCTTAAAGATCGCGCAGAAGGTCCTTTTCCTATGATGATATCGTAAGCAAAATCCTCCATTGCGGGATAGAGGATCTCTTCAACATTCGCATTAAGCCTATGGATCTCGTCGATGAATAAAACATCACCTTCATTTAGATTTGATAGCAATGCGGCCAAATCGCCGGCATGTGTTATTGCCGGGCCGCTGGTTATACGCAGATTCCCGCCCATTTCATTTGCAATTATAGCAGCAAGTGTGGTCTTACCAAGCCCGGGAGGGCCATATAGCAATGCATGGTCAAGCGCTTCCCCGCGCAGCTTTGCAGCTTGGATATACACGCGCATATGCTCCTTAACGTTCCCCTGACCAATGTACTCGGAAAGGAAACGCGGGCGGAGACTGTATTCAGTATTTTCATCCTCGTCCAAAAGGGATGAGGTTATAAGCCTTTCATCGTTCACATTGTATTCCTTAAATAACAATTAGATTTTCCTTGCAAGCTCCTTGAGCGCAAGCTTCAGCATATCCTCGGTGCGCTCACATTCGGGAAGCACAGCAACGATTCGACCGGCGGCTGCACCGTCATATCCCAAGGATACCAATGCGGCGATAACCTCAGCGCGCATTTCAGGAGCAATTCGCGCTGATTCAACCGTAGCGGTCAATTGGGGACTTATTCCTGTATCAACCTTTCCTTTTAGCTCCAAAATGACCCTTGCAGCCGTCTTTCTTCCCATTCCTGCAACATGATCAAAAGCGGCGGGATTATCTGTAAGCACGGCAAGTGCAACATCTTCAGCGGTCATTACCGAAAGCACACTGAGCGCAACCTTGGGACCTATTCTTGAAACGTTTATAAGCTTCCGAAACATCATTCGTTCATCTTCAGAGATGAAGCCATAGAGTGCGATAGCATCTTGCGCCATATGAAAATGGGTCAAAAGCTTTGCCTGGCTGCCCTGTTGAAGCATGGCTAAGGTTTTTTTGCTGCAAATAAGCTCATATCCGACTCCGTTTGCTTCTATAACAGCACGATCAATGCCTATAGTATCAACAATTCCTCTAATGTGTGCGTACATTATGCCTCCGGTGTATTACTTGATCAGATAGTTTTCGCAAGCGGGGCCAATCATATTGGCATGGCAAACAGCAATGCCAAGGGCATCTGCTGCATCATCAGGCTTCGGCACTCTTGATAACTTGAGCAAGAGCTTGACCATCTGCTGCATCTGAAGCTTATCCGCATGGCCATCGCCGGTGACAGAGAGCTTTATTTCCATAGGCGTATACTCATACAGGGCCAGTCCTGCCTGTCTGGCGGCAAGTATAGCAACGCCTCTTGCAGCAGCAACCTGCATGGCAGTGGTCGTATTGCGATAAAAGAACAGCTCTTCGAATGCTGCATGATCCGGCTTGAATTTTGTGATCAGCGCACGCATGCCCTCGTATAAACGCTCAAGCCTATCGGGGAACGGGGTTTTTGCGGCTGTTTCAATAACGCCGCAGTCTATAGCTGTGAGCTTGCTGCCTTCTGTGCCGATCACACCATAGCCAAGGATAGCATAGCCCGGGTCAATTCCTAAAATAATCATTCACAACTCTTGTTTTCAACAGGAAATTCAAAACAAGTATACCACTATTCAGCATAAATCTCAATACCTATGGGCAAACTTAATTTGAAATGAGGTTTTGCCATGATATGGATTTTATTGGTTATTTTTCTATTACTTCTGCTTTTGATCTTGCCAGTCCGAATCGATGTTCGGTTGGGTATACGCTGCAATTATATTAAGATAAATGTGAATCTCCGGGTAATGAGCATATTGCCAATAAGCCTTGAATGGCGGCTGGCGTTTGAGCCGAAGAGGGGGTTTGTTGTCAGAGTGCGGGATAGAAAGGGTTTTAGGATAGTTCAAACGTTGGGAGACCCGGGGAAAAAGAAAAATGAAAAATTGGAAAAAGCAATTCTCTATGCTGTAAGCAAGTCCGTACATGGCAATGAAATAGAGATTTGCGGTGAGATCGGAATAAAAGATAACCCGGCGGCCGGAGTTATCACAGCGGGAAGCGTTGAAATAATATTGAATAACGCCTTGGAATTTTTGACATCCCTGATATTTAGAAAAAAATGCAAAATATTGGTAGGAATATATCCAAATCTTACACAAAATGCATTCAGTCTTAATTTGGAAGGTATTTTTTATGCAATTCCGGTAAAACTTCTTATAGAAGCGATTGCTCATGAAAATTAGGAGGAAAAAAGTATGCATCCGATTGAAAATATCATAGGAAGCTCTATGGAACAGATAAAGCGCATGGTTGATGTTAATACCGTTGTTGGCGAGCCGGTAATGACTGCTAATCAAACCATGATACTGCCTGTATCAAAGGTATGTATAGGCTTTGTTGTAGGCGGTGGCGAATATGGCAGGATGGCAAATGCCAAGAAGGCCGCAAGCATGGCGAATGAATCGAAGAACGAGCAGGATAATGATCGGCGGTTCCCATTTGCCGGAACGGCAACGGTGGGGATGTGCCTCACTCCATTATCCTTTGTAACGGTCGAAGAGGGAAATGTGCGTGTGCTGCCTGCAAAGCAGGATTGTGCGGGTGACAGATTGATGGATATGCTGCCGCGCGTATTAAAATCTTTGGAAAAGCTCATGAATGTGGGGGTCGATTGCATAAAACAGAAGTGTAGCTGCAATGCCGATGATTCCTGCGGTTGTCCTGGGGATAAGGAGAATGATTGCGGCTGCGCTCCCTGTGAATGCCAGGATGGCACTTCTGAGGAATGCGGTTGTCAGGATAATGCCTGATGAACTGATGCGGGGCGATGAAAAGTTCTTTCGAGCGGCATTGCCCCGATACCATTGAAAGTGAAGGTGAAATCCTATGAACGAAACACTTTTGCGCAGAATATTCATAGTTCTGCTTATAATGCTCATGCTGCTTGCTGCGATCTATCCGATAACTGCTGCATTTGCAGAGGTTTGCGAAAAATATGAAATTACCGATATGCCGCATGTGATCGATTCTCAAACGAGCCTTTCATCAGCAGCGGCATATGCTTTGATAGAGCAATCAGGGGGAAAGATTCTGAAATCCAGCAATGAGAATAGCCGCTTACCGATGGCGAGTACGACAAAAACCATGACGGCATTGGTAGTTCTTGAGAATTGTCAGCTCGATGAAATGGTTAACGTACCAAATGAAGCGGTCGGGACAGAAGGATCGAGCATGTATCTCAAATATGATGAAATTATCTCCGTGGAGGATCTGCTTTATGGATTAATGCTGCTTTCGGGCAATGATGCGGCGGTTGCGTTGGCCGTGCATGTTGGCGGAAGCGTTGAGGATTTTGTGAAGCTGATGAATGAAAAGGCGGAAGCGCTTGGGCTTACCGATACCCATTTTGTGACGCCGAATGGGCTTCATGATGATATGCATTATACGACTGCGCTTGAGCTTGCAAAAATAGGTGCAGCAGCACTTTCAAATGCTGATTTTCGCAAAATAGTTTCGACGCAATACCATACTTCAACTACCGGAAGCATCAATAGAACCATGAAAAATAAAAATGCGCTGCTTTGGGATTACGAGGGAGCATTGGGGGTTAAGACCGGCTATACCATGGCGGCCGGGCGCTGTTTGCTTTTTGCGGCAGAGCGCGATGGAATGCTGCTGGTTGGCACGGTTTTGAATTGCAGACCCATGTTTGAGGCGGCAGCGGAGCTTCTTGATTATGGTTTTGAAAATTATGGGCTATGCAAAGCGGTTGAAAAGGGAAGCAGGCTTGCAAGCTGCTATGTGCCGAATGCTCAAAAAAGCCTATTGGCATTGAAGGCCGAACGCGATATAATAATACCGGTTAAAAAGGGCGAGGAACTTGAGCTCGAAATTAAAGTAAGCTTATCCGAAAGCGTGCGTGCGCCGATCGTATCCGGCGAGGTGCTTGGTGATGCTGAGGTCTACTATGCTGGCGAATTCCTGGGCAGTACGCCGCTGGTTGCGGCATCCGATATAGCATCCAGGGATTTTATGTTCTATTTGAGGCTGCTGTTTCGCTCGATGCAGAGCTGATATTGCAGCGAACCTGGTTTGAGCTTTCCTTGCTGCTTTTGAGCTGAATGGATTTAAAGTTTTATTGGGCAGGAGGACAGGCCATGCGATTACAGAAATATCTTGCGGATGCCGGAATTGCATCCAGGAGAAAATGTGAGGAGCTGATAGCAGCCGGCAGGGTCAAAATCAATGACGGCATTGCAGAAATTGGCATGAGCGTCGAGGAGGGCGATGTAGTTACCTTTGATGGGAAAAGGGTTCGCCCAAGCGATGAGCGGGTCATGATAGCGTTTTATAAGCCTAAAAACGTTATATGTTCAAATTCGGAAGCGGAGGATAGAAAAAAGGTCTTGGATTATTTCAGCGAGCTCCCATATCGGCTCTATACGGTTGGGAGGCTGGATTATGATTCGGAAGGGCTTATATTGGTCACAAATGATGGAGAAGCAGCAAATCGGCTGATGCACCCTCGCTATGGAACGAGCAAAACCTATAGGGTGCTTTGCGAGGGAAGGGTTACGCAGGAAGAGCTCCATATGCTTGCTGGCGGCATCATGCTGGAGGATGGAATGACATCTCCGGCAAGGGTAAAGCTCCTGAGAGAGACGGAAAAGGGAGGTTCGGAGCTGCTTATAACGATCCATGAGGGAAGAAACCGCCAGGTGCGAAGGATGCTTTCCGCGATCGGTCATGAGACGATACGGCTTGTGCGCGTCAGTATCGGTAAGCTTTCAATTTCTGGGCTCAAACCCGGACAATGGCGATTCCTGAGCGGAGAGGAGGTTCAGGAGCTGCTGCAATGATCCCGGCATCGGTTCATCGCAGGGCGGCAAATTCAGAACATAAAAATTGATATCGGCAGCACGAACGATCAGTATATTTTGGATATGATCTTCATTGAGGTTGACAGGCGGCGCGGATAATGCTATAATGGCATTTGTAAAGCGATGCACCCGTAGCTCAGCAGGATAGAGCGTCCGCCTCCTAAGCGGAAGGTCGCGCGTTCGAATCGCGCCGGGTGTGCCATGTAGGAACGAGTTACGCTCGTTCCGTTTTTTTATTTCATAAAGAACCATTTCCCACTCCACTGTTCCTCTACGCTCGTTTTTTTCTTCTTCGCTTAACTATTAATTCTTTCGGTTGAGCGCTTGCGGCGCTTTTTAAATATCTATATAGCAAATGCTGAGCAAAGAACACGGCAAAACCACGCTTTTTATATATAAAAACACGTTAGCAAGCGCAAAAACGAAAATACACTATATATAATGGGGGGGTGTTGACATCTGACTTTGGAGCATCTATAATGCCATACATACAATACATATATTTAAAAATACTTGAAATGAAGATAACTGTTGAACTGCTTTTTTTCAACATTGTGCGTATATTTTAAGCTTTCTTTTTGGGCATTTTGCTTATGGGCAATGCAGGGTTGATCGCATCCGATGGATGGATCAGGATACGCACAGCAAATATATAAAACGGTTTCCGAAGGATGAGGAGCAAGCAAAATGACGGATAAGGAATTTCGGCATTTGTCGCGCACTGATCTCATAGAGATCATCTTTGAACTGCAAAATAGGGAGAAGGACTATCTGGAAAAGCTTGCCGATATGGAGAGCCGATTAAGGGATCAAGAAATCAAATTAAATAATGAGCGCGCGATTTCAGAGGCTGTTTCAGCATTGAATGAGCTGCTGAGGAATGCCCGATTCGAAGCTGATAAGCATCTATCGGAGCTGATGAGCATTCGTGATAATGCGCGTTTGGATGCGGACAGGCTTATCAGAGAAGCAAGCGCGCGGGCAGATTCAATTTTGGCGCAGGCATCGGAAAAATCGGCGAAATGAACCGAAGGGCCTGGCAAAGCATGGGCTGCGTATCGATATTATGGCGAGGCGAATGGATTATGGCGAAGGAAAAAAAGAGGAGTGTACCGGAGATACCCTCTGCGGAGCAGGTATCTGCTGAGCGTGAGCGGCTTCGTCAGCGCAGTCGATTCAGGCGGACGCTGGTCAGCACGATCGCGGTGCTGATAGTTGTTGCTGCCGTATCGATATTGATATCCACGCTCTGGCTGCCGGTTTTGCAGGTATATGGCAGCTCGATGACTCCGCTGTTCGAGGATGGGGATATCGTTGCATTGGTGAAGAGCTCCAATTTTGAGACGGGCGATATCATTGCTTTCTATTATAATAACAAGATTCTGGTGAAGCGCGTCATATGCGGACCGGGAGATTGGATAAATATCGATGAGGATGGCGTTGTCTATGTCAATGATGAAAAGCTGGATGAGCCATATATCCTCGATCAAAGCTTGGGAGAATGCGATCTGACCTTTCCATATCAGATTCCCGATGAGGCATTCTTCGTCATGGGCGATCATCGCTCGGTATCAATTGATAGCCGCAGCTCGCTGATAGGCTGCGTCAGGCATGAGCAGATAGTGGGCCATGTTGTTCTTCGAATGTGGCCGATCAAAAAAATTAGCTTAATTTAATACAGGAGGTCCTGGCAATGAAGGATGCTATTAAGAGCTATATTACTGAATTGAATATAAATAAATCAAAACGCTATATTGCTATAGCCACCCTTTTTGCGCTTTCGCTTGCTGTCGTGGGCGCCGTTGTCTGGCAGCTTCGTTTGACGGGCGTCACAGAGACTAGACGAGTTCAGTGTGGAATGGAGGAGCATATCCATACTGAGGAATGCATGAAGAGGCAGCTTGTATGCGGTATCGAGGAATCCGAGGAACATCAACATGCAGATGAGTGCTATTCATATGTGTGCGACAAAGCAGAACATACACACGATGAAAGCTGCTATGGCGGCATAACGCATCTTGCTGAATCTACCGGTGATATCAAAGATTATCTGCAATCAGCAGAAATCTTGATTAATGGTCAGCCCTATGATGAAGGAGCGGCGCTAAATCCGGGTGAACAATTTCAAGTGGAGCTCAAGTGGGAGTTGGAGCGGGAGCAGCTGTCGGAAACGCTGACCTATACCTATCAGATCCCGGAGCAGATTATCGTTAAG
This sequence comes from Christensenellaceae bacterium Phil7, assembly GCA_001940845.1. Lineage (GTDB taxonomy): Bacteria > Bacillota > Clostridia > Christensenellales > CAG-138 > PeH17. Next base: position 43,088 of record MSGV01000031.1, on the reverse strand, counting down.
GATGTGGAACAAGCCGTCCTGTACGATGAGAACAATAACCGCAAGGGTGTCTACTCCATTAATGATGGTGTGCTCACAGTAACCTATGACAATGTAGCCGATGTGAATACCACCACCTTCAAGCTCAACGCCACCTGGAATCAGGAGAAAATCGGCAATGAAACAACCGTCAAATGGAACGATAAACTGGAAACCACGGTGAAGTTTGATAACTCCCAGATTGCCGCCGCCAAGGAATTGCTGAAACAGGTGGATATGCCCGACGGCAGTCTTGTGGGTGAATATGCGGTCACTGTCACGGCAAAGAGCGCCGTGAACGGCATTAACCTCACGGATACCCTCACCGCTGATAAATTCCATTTTGCCGAAGGGTATTACGAAGTAGACGGGCAGAATTACGACTATCGAATCAAGCAGGCGGACGGCAGCTATACTTATGGTAATTTTGAGAAAACCACCAATGCCGACGGCTCTACTACGGTAACATTCCCAGCCTTTAACCTTCCGGAGAACGGGACATACACCGTGGAATACGGGGTCAAGCTGGATGCGAATGACAGGTTCGTATTAGACCAATATCAAACCCCGACCGGATTGCGCAATACGGCGACGGCTTCTTACCAGTCCGGTGATGATACGATTTCTTCTACCGTCACGGTAGAGGATACCTACCGGGCAACCGAAAAATGGCTGGTCAAGGAGCAGGGCGACGCCGTGGCCGACAACGAAGCCCCCTGGACCATCAAGGTCAACAGCGCCAAAGCCTACGATATGGGCGGCGCGGTCATTGGCGACCATATTCATACGGAGGGCGTCACCTATAAGACGGATAATCCTGTTTCCATCAAAGGAACGACAAAAGACGGGAACACAACTTCCTATTCTCCGACTTGGGTGACAATCAGTGATATAACGGTTGCGAATATCGCTGGAACCTCCAATGCTTTTGACAGATTGTTTGATCCCAATGATGCCGAAGGCCAGGCGGCAAAGCAAGAGCTTGAAAAGGTCGCCGGAGTGACCTTAACGAAGGAGAATATCTCCAATTATGTTTTTGTAGGTGAAAGCAACAACCAATTTGTTTGGTTTACCCCGGAGAACGGAACCCCTACCTCCTATGAGATTTCCTACTACACCGACATTAGCGGCGCAGGAAACGCCATCACCAACAGCGCCAGCGCGGGCTGGAAGCAGTGGACCGTGGGGGACATCGTGGGCGGCCTCATACAGGAGGTCGAAATAAAGAAAGAAAATAGCGGCGTTCGCCAGGATGGGAACGACTATTTCGTGGACTGGACAATTACCCTGTATGTTCCTCCTCACCGGGGTGCAATCGAGGATGTCTATTTCTACGATACCATGCCCTATCATTCGGAATCTTATGGCTACGACCGCCTTGTTGGGTTAAGCAGCAACCAAATTGATTTCTCTAAGGGTGAAATCACCGGCGACCGGGTTGCCCAGATAAAAGATATGGAATACCTGAGTGGATTGACGAAAAACGCTTTCAGGGTTACATCCGACAGTGCAGCCGTGCAGCAGTATCTGAACGAACATTCCTACACCACCCTGGGTCATCCCATTGTCGGACTGGTGTACGACTGGCCGGGTGCAGGACGGAACTTTGACGTCTACGATGGCGGCGAGGCAGGCCAGCTGGAGATTACCGGCGTTGACGGAACGTGGTTTGCGGGCAAGCGCATGTCACCTGCGGCATTCGGCATTTACCTGGGAAACCTCCCCGCTACTGGCGATACTGGCTACACCATCACCGTCAACTATACCACCAAGGTTGATCCCGTCTGGGCTGACCAGCTGGATGGTCTCGGCCGAGGGGTGAACGGAGTACAGCTGAAGCAAAAAGTGAATGACAATATGGAGGTCACCCTGGCGGAAGCCTACTCAGAATATTGGATCACCCACACCAAGGCCCAGGATACTCTGGACAAAAATGTGGTAGCCTTTGACCCGGATACGAAAATCCTGACCTACCGGGTGGAAATCGACCCATTGGCGAACCTGGTAGCGACGCCGGGAGCCACTTATCAGCTAAAGGATGTGCTGAATCTGCTCGGTGCGACCTATGTGGAGGATTCATTTATTCTGTCGTTCCACGGAAGCGTTGACCCCGAGAGCAATGCCTTGACCTGGGACAGCAGCAAAAACGCTATTCTCTGGCGGTCAAATGGGTCAAAGCAACCGGAGGACTATCCAGGGCTTACGGTTGACCAGGCCACATTCTTTCACAGTGAGTTGGGAAAAGACGGGGCGGTTAAAATTGAGTTTGCACACAATGATGATGCCAACGCCAGCAGCGAATATACCTTATCCATTCCGAATCCGTATAACGTGCTGGGCCTGAGTGCGCCGGAAGATAAAGCCGGTATGCTGGCTCCCATGTCCCTGACCTATCAGGTGAAGCTGCCGGATAATGCAGAGGAAATTGGCACAGGCACAGGCACCCTCATCAACAACGTATCCTTGTACCGTCAGGAGGAGGGAAAAGAGCCCGAACTGCTGGATGGAGCGAAAGCGGAATTTGATTACAGTTCCGCTCTACATAAAAAGCTCACCGCAACCCCGGATGGAGCAAACGGTTACACGGCGACCTTCACCATCGACGTGGATAAGACCGTGAAAGAGTGGCCGGAAGATCTCACCACCTTCACCGTTCAGGACGATATGAGCAAATCCCTGACGGCGGATATCACCTCCATCCATGTCTATGGCTGCGAAAACGGCAAGGATGTGGAACTGACGGAGGGCTTCACCGTATCATACGACGATCAGGCCGCGGACAAGAACACCCTGCTGATTACAATAAGTGACCAGAGCTATCAGCGGTATAAGATCGTCTATGATGCCAAGATGTCCTACGATAAGGTCAATACCAACGTACCAATTTCCAACACCGCCTTTATCCATGGCACCGAGATTAAGAGCGAGACGGTGGAGAAGGATGTGTTTGTTCAGGAACAGGATGCCAGCGTGGTGGAGACGAATTACCAAGTAACCTTGCTGAAATTCGATGCGACCAATACCGCCACGCGGCTGGAGGCTACGTTCGATCTCTATGCCTATGTAAATGGCGGGTGGGTGCTAAAAGATTCCAGTATCAAGACAAGCGCAGAGGATGGCACCATCACCCTGAAAAACACGGATGACAAAACCATTCTCAGCAAGGATACCTGGTATAAACTGGTGGAGACTACGCCACCCACGGGCTACATCGCCAGCACTACCTATTTCCATCTGGGTCAGGTGAGCGGCAATAAGCCGGAGGGTGTAGGGGCTTTCACCACCATTCCCTTGGACGGCGGTACCCACCAGATTCCGAACTATAAAGCGACGCTAAAGCTCAGGAAGGTGGATGCGAAGGATCAAAGTATTCTCCTATCGGGTGCGGAATTCCATCTCTATGAGGATGAAAAATGCGAAAAGCCTGCTGGGACGCTCACTGAAAAAGCGAAGGGCAATTATGAGCTATCCCTGGAAGGTCTCGCACAAGGCACTACGTACTACCTTAAGGAGATAAAGGCTCCTGATGGATATAAATGCTCCGATGAAGTCTATCGGGTCAGCTTCGATGCCGAGGGAAAGGTGACACTGAAGAATAGCGAAGGTAAGCTTATCAATTCAGTGGATAATGCATTCCCGATCCCGAATGAAAGCGGTTATGCGCTCCCGGAAACAGGGGGGAGCGGCACAAGAAAGTATATGAATTTGGGCATGTCACTCATTGGCATGTGTGGACTTTGCCTAATTTATATAGGAAAGAAAAGACGGGAAAAGGAGGGATGTAGCTGCTAAAAATCGTCACCACCCCTTCAATACCAAAGAAAAAGGGCAATGCCCTAAAAAAGAAAGGATAAACAAATGAAAACTATCAAGAAACTCGTCAGCATCCTGCTGGCAATGGTCATGGTGCTTGGCCTGACCACGATCTCCCTGGCCGCAACCGAGGAGCCGACCACGGGCACCATTACGATCGATAATGCAGTTATCAATCAAACTTACACCATCTACAAAATCTTTGACCTGGTAAGCTATAACTTTGACAATAACGCATACCTATACAAGGTCAATACCAACTGGTCTGGTTTCTTTGCAGATGGAGCAGAGGGACTGGACTACGTCACTATCGACGATCAGGGCTATGTGACCTGGAAAACTGATGCAAATGTTGCCGACTTTGCAAAAGCGGCACTTGCATATGCTAAAGGATATGAGATTGAGTCCGTTGCATCGCAGAAAGCTAGTACCGCCACGGTTACTTTCTCCGGTTTGGAATTTGGCTACTACTTGGTAGACTCTACCTTGGGCGCTCTGTGTGGTCTGAATACCACTAATCCTAACGTAACAATCCAGGAAAAGAACACAGAACCCACCGTTGATAAGGAGGTTCAGGAAGGTGAGAACTGGGGTGACACTAACGATGCGGATATCGGCGATACCGTCAATTTCCGCAGCACCATAACGGTCGGTAAGGGCGCGGAGAATATCGTCCTTCACGATAAAATGAGCGCTGGTTTGACCTTTAATCCGGAATCTGTAGCGGTGACGGTAAATGGTACTCTTGTCGAAGGGAACAACTGGACTTTGAGACAAAATGTCACGCATGTGGAAGGTGAAGAAGCAACAACTTGCACCTTCGATATCGAATTCAATAATGACTACATTGCTACCCTTGCTGAGGGAACAAAGATAGTTGTAACATATTCGGCAGTCCTTAATGAGCGTGCAGTAGTAAACAATCCGGGCAACCCGAACGAAACCTGGCTGGATTATGGCGATAACAACCACACCGTGCATGACACAACCACAACCTATACTTGGGATTTCAACGTCTTCAAGTATACCGGTAATGACCAGCCCCTTGCAGGTGCAAAGTTCACTCTGAGCCACAACCAGGATGGCTCTAATCCGATCAAATTTATTTCCAAGGGCAACAATGAGGCCGGTTTCCCGGTCTATCGTGTAGCAAAGGAGAACGAGGAAGGAACCACCGAGATCGTAACCAATGAAACCGGTAAATTCTATCTCGAAGGTCTTGATTCCGGCACTTACTGGCTCACTGAGACAGAAGCTCCTGCCGGCTACAATCAGCTTCCTGCGCCCATCAAGGTCACAATTGACAATGATGGTCAGGTTCATATGGACAATGGTGATGCAATTGAAACTGAGACCATTAGAGTTGAGAACAAAACAGGTTCACAGCTTCCCGAAACCGGCGGCATCGGCACCAAGCTCTTCTATGGCCTTGGTCTTGCACTCGTGCTCGTCGCAGCCGTTCTGCTCATCACCAAGAAGCGCCTCAGCGTTCAGAAGTAACCATAAATTTCCGCAGACCATGGGAGGGGGGTATTCCCTCTCCGCATGGTTCGGAATGGATATCGTTGGATCGAAATCGGCTGCTGCGGCTCGCTGCCTCAGCAGCAAGGAGAGCCTTGCATGAAAAAGGGTACGTTATCAACAATAATACTTGTGCTTATCTTCCTGGCAGGGCTGTCCTTGCTGCTGTATCCGACGGTAAGCGATTACTGGAATTCGCTCCACCAATCCCGTGCTATTGCGGAATATGCCGAGCAGGTCGCTAATCTCGATAATGAGCTTTATGATGAGCTCATAGATGCGGCAAGGCAATATAATGAAGCATTGCGGCATAAGAATAATCGTTTTTATATGACCGAGGAGGAGCGGCAGGAATATGAATCGATTCTGAATGTATCCGGATCCAGAATCATGGGCTATATCGAGATACCTTCGATCGCATGCTCTCTGCCAATCTATCATGGAACGGGGGAATCCGTTTTGCAGGTCGGCATAGGGCATATTGAGGGAAGCTCCCTGCCCGTTGGCGGGGCTGGAACCCATTGCGTGCTGTCCGGGCATAGGGGCTTGCCGAGCTCGAAGCTCTTTACGGATATCGATAAGCTAAGCGAAGGGGATCTATTCATAATTCGCGTTCTGGATGAGACGATCAGCTATGAGGTCGATCAGATATTGATCGTTGAGCCGCAGGAGCTGGATTCGCTTGCAATGGAGGATGGCAAGGATCTATGCACCCTTGTGACCTGCACCCCATATGGCATAAATACTCACCGCCTGCTGGTTCGCGGCCATAGGGTCGAAAATCAGGAGGAGGCGGAGGATATCAGGATCACCGCTGATGCGATGCAGATCGCGCCGGAGATCATCGCTCCGCTCGTTGCAGCACCGCTGCTAGTTATTTTATTGATAGTTTTGCTGGTAAAGACCCGCAAAAAGAGATAGGAGGTTACTATCAATGCGTATGAAGAAGCTCATTGCCATTCTGTCGGCTGCCGCTTTACTGATATTCGGATTCGGCAGCATCGCGCTGGCTCAGGATGTCCCAGATATTACGAGACCGGGATCGATCTCGATCACCATGCGCTGCGATGGGCAGCCGGTGGCCGGAGGTTCGCTGACCATATACCGCGTTGCAGATATTGCAGAGGATGATGGGAACTATCGATTTGAGCTGACGGCGGATTATCAGCAGAGCAATATCTCTCTGGATGATATAGGTTCGCCGGATACTGCGGCTGCGTTGGCAGAGTATGCGCTGATGCATGAATTTGCAGGCCAGAGCAAGGCTATCGATGAATCTGGCAGCATCATATTCGATGGGCTGCTCCCGGGATTGTATCTATTGATTCAGGATACGCCCGCTCCGGGATATAATAATGCGGCTCCATTCCTGGTCAGTCTGCCAAGACTGGTGGATGGCATTTATATATATGATATTGATGCAAGCCCAAAGGTTGAATTGGAGCATGGAGCAGAGCCTACGGAGCCTCCGGCAACGGAACCTCCGATACCGCAGACGGGTCAGCTGAATTGGCCGATACCCATATTAACGATAGTGGGCATTTCTATATTTTCCGCAGGCTGGCTGATCTGCTTCGGCAAAAAGGAGAATAAAAAGGAGAATAATGAAGAAGCATAATAGGCTTGGCATTTTATTTATGGTGCTGGGTGCCCTGCTGGTCGCTGCGGCTATAGCCCTTTCCCTGTGGAATACCTATGAGGATAAGAGGGCAGGTGAAGCAGCGGAGGATGCTTTGCAGCGCATTGAGGAGAAGATAGAGCTTAATCGGCTGAATGAAGGGGGGCTGGATGCTCCGCTCATACCGGATCCATATCAAAAGGAAATGAAGGAGGTGGATATAGATGGCCACCTCTATATTGGTTATTTATCCATTCCAAGCCTTGATTTGAGATTGCCTGTAATGACGAATTGGAGCTATCCGCAGCTTCGCATATCTCCATGCAGATATACGGGTACGGTGCAAAACGATGATCTGGTCATCGCAGGACATAATTACAGGCGGCATTTTAATAGATTGAAGGAGCTCAAACCGGGAGATAAGGTATATTTCACCGATATGGATGGAGTTGTGACGAAATATGAAGTTATCGAGATGGAGATAGTCGATCCAACTTCGATTGAGAACATGCTGAATGGAAATTATGATCTGACCATGTTCACATGCACGTATGGTGGTAAGAGCCGTGTTGCTGTGCGATGCGCCAGAACGAAGACTGCGCTTTGATCGGCGGTGAAGTCGGGGCGCAAAAGCACATATAATGCCCTTGATGCTCACCAAAGATCAATTCTAAAGTATTATAATAAGCGAATTAAAACCATTTAATAAAAGAACGAAGGACGTCTTTAATATAAGCTAAACGAAATAATTGCTTGAACAAATGTGATAAATCTTTCACAAAATTGAACGCATAAAAGCCATAAATAAAAATATATTAAGAAAATCGAGTAATTTCTACAATAAACGGTATCCATATAACGAACAGTATGCTATAATAGGAACGATCTTACTAAATCGTACTGCTTTTGATCCCCCTATATGAATCAAAACGCTATTTGCTGTTGGCACATTGGCGTAAGCCCACCGAGCTGTGCCGATGTTCGTTTATTAAACTCAGTAAGCTACAGCGGCGATCATATTATAAATGCATACAGTGCCGGAGGATTGAATTTGAAATTATGCTTCGAATGGTGTTCATTCGATTTTGGTTAATTAAACAAAGGAGACAGTTCATGACAAAATTAAAATTGGTCTTGATGAGCAAGAATATTACCGGCAGGCAGCTTGCTGATCTCGCAGGGGTCAGCTATAGCACCGTTTATAAATATATGTCAAATCATAGAAGGCTTTCTGAGAAGGTTGCGGCTCGTTTTGCTTACTTTTTGGGTGTCGATCCCAGTGAGATCATGGGATTGGTGAGCGAGGGCTGAATAATTACCCTCAGCTCACAACGATAGTTTGAAATGATTAAAACAAATAATAAAAAGGAAAAATGTAATCGTAGATGAAGCTCAGCTTTTTTGTATTGGGAAGGCGGTTATCGATTCGGATGCATTAAATTGCAAGCTTTCCATTCTCATCACCTATAATTCTGAATATTTTTACCTCTTCGCCGGACTGAGCATCGAGATATAATGCGAATTCAGAATCGCCCATAATGCCTTTGAATTCGTAGCAAAGAACTTCGGTTTGCGAGGTGGCGGGAATAAGCGCAAGATTGATTTCATTTATTTCAAACTCTTTGGAAAGCTTAGCCTGCACTTCATCTACAGAAAGCAGATTTGTCGGAATATCGCGCTCCGTATGGCTGAACAGGTAGTTTCTCGCATCAATTCCACATACGGTTTGCGTTTTTCGATCTACATCCACCTTAATAAGATCGTTATAGATTATCACATCGCCAATTTTGGCAGCAAAGTTTATGAGAGCCGCTCCGGAATAGTATTGCGCATAGGTGGGTTCCATCTCTCCATAGCCATGCGCAGATAGCCATTCGCGGCATTTCGAGATAAGAGCATCCTCTTCATCTGCGCCGGGAAGCCCTTCGGCATCGCTTGTCAGGTCTATTCTCAGCCAGACGAGCGCACCGCCTTGGACGCTGATTGAGATATCGAGCTTTCGACCATCCGCCATTCGACCATGAAAATCATAGCTTGGAATTCTTCCATCGGATTTGCTATCCATTGCAAGCTCAACAACATCACCTCCGATATATTCATAGGCCTTCGCCAGCGCCGTTGATTCATCTATATCCTCACCGCTCAAGCCCTTTGGTTCAAGCTTTTCCGTACTTTCTGAGAACGGACCATCATATATGAGAGTTGGGTACTTGCTGTCAGCCTCGTCGGTAAATTCATTTATCTCATTTCCATCGGAATCGACAGCTGCAGCAGAAGAATAGAAGGCCTCTCCGGTCAGACCCTTATCGGGTATGATGCCCTCGGAAAGCTTATATTGCAATTCTTCATGCAGCTTTTCTCCTGCGGCAAGCAATTCCTTCAGCTGACGCCTGTCATCATCGCTGAGCTCATCGCCTTTCATACAATTTAGAGATAGGGTTCGGGCATAGTCACCAATACGAATGATAAATTGGTTCATTTCGAAGGTGTCCACATGGCTTTGCGGAAGCTGTGACATCAGTCCGGTGCAGATGGCACTTGCTCGCCATATATCATCCAGAGTATAGGCTATGGAAGAACATGATTGAAGAACTGTAAGCTTTGATAGCGAGATATTGATCTCATAGATGGCATCAACAAGTTCTGTATATGCCTGCACATACATGCTTTCCGCAGCATAACGATATTCCTCTGCGCGTGATTGCTGCCCGCCGCCCCATATTCCAATTACGACGATCGCAATCACCAGTATTGGAGGAATGACATAGCAGAAAAGAATTTTAGTTAGATTTGAGCTGAAACCATTATTTGAATGATAATCTTTTTCTTTCGTCACTTTTATTCACCTCTCAGCAAAAAGCATGTTCTCCGATCTTCAAAAGTACGGGCCGGGAGAGCATCCAGCGGCTGGTTGCAGTTCTTGGATTATAGTAATATAAGCAGCCGTTGCTCGGATCCCAGCCATTCATTGCATCCCTTGCTGCATTGATGGATTCCTGATCGGGTGCAAGATTTATCTGCCCATCGCTGACAGCATCAAATGCACCGCTTTGGTAAATAACGCCTGCAATGGTACTTGGAAATGATGAACTTTTGACTCTATTCAAAACCACTGCTGCAACAGCGACCTTTCCCTTATAGGGCTCGCCGCGTGCTTCACCATGAACCAGGCGTGCGAGAAGATACAGATCTCCGCTTGATGAGCCTGTGCTGCTGCCGCCGGAGGATGTGAGCTTTATGCCCATTGCTGCAGCCGTCTTTGACCCGACGATCCCATCGGCAGTCAATCCGTTTCTTTTCTGAAATGCTTTGACCGCACTCTGCGTACCGGAACCGAATATACCATCTACGCTTCCTTTGTAATATCCCCAGCTTTTCAGCTTATTTTGAATTTCTTTGACCTTTGCACCCCTGCTTCCATACCGCAGGCTTTCGGCGAGCGCAAGCCCTGGAAGCAGTGCTGATAATAGAAACGCGAGCACCATGAGTATTGAAAATAGGTTTCGGATTTTTTTCATATCAATTCTCCCGGGAACCGAATAAATGTATTTTTATGTAATTGAAAGCCTTAGCAAATAAGCTTTCGAATCGAATCGGTTCATCATAATCAATTTCCCCCTCCTGTGCTTCTACTATACATAATGGTGGGAACATTACGCACCACCAATTTTTACCTTTCGCTTCACCGAGAAGGATGCGCACCGCATGATATGTTCCGGCAGGATAAAGTTGGTCACCGTATGTCCTGTCAGGAAACTCAAAATCGCCAAGCATTAACTGGGCATCATATGGAGCATTGTTCTGCGTTAGTACGCTGCGAATGGCATTGAGCAGCCCTTCGCCATTATCCATAAGCATTCTTTCCGCTGAATTGGCATCCTCAGCATAAGCGGCACAAGTGTTTGTCCTCTCAAAATTAAGTACAGCATCACGAACCAGCAGCTTTAATTTCTGATCTGTTTCCGAATCACTGTTTGCGATGATATGCAGCCTGAGTACATTCGAGGTGTCGACTGCATGGGCTGTTTGGCTTGAAGCTGAAACATGCACTCCTATGACCGTCATTACAATTGCGACCATAATAAGAATTGCTATGATTGCCTTTGCATGATTTTTTGCTGTGGGTTTCATAAAATACCTCCGTTATAAATCGTTTTGAGTATTAACAAGCTCACGGTAAAAATATTCTTGACAAAATACATGGTTGGTATTCATAATATGGATATGTTTGGAAAGAAAGATGAAAAAAGCATTGCTATACTCGCTCCTGCAAAGATCAATCTAACATTGGAGGTGTTGGGTAAGCGCAAGGATGGTTATCATGAGTTACGCTCAATTATGCACAGCATAGCTCTTCATGATAGACTTATTATAAAAATGAATGATGCTGATGAGATCAGGATCACATGCAGTGAACGCCTGCCTGAGCTGAATACGGCATATTTAGCAGCAGAGCGCTTCAAGCAGCATACGGGCTGCGGCGGGGTTGATATACATATTGATAAGCGCATCCCGTCAGAAGCCGGTTTAGGCGGTGCAAGTGCTGATGCGGCGGGCGTGCTGCGAGCAATGGAGAGCTTGTTTGGTGAAATTGACGATGAAACCCTCTACTCCATAGGGAGAAGCGTTGGTGCAGATGTGCCATTCTGTTTGCTTGGCGGCTGTGCTATCGCGGAAGGAATTGGAGAAAGGCTCACTGCACTGCCTTCTAAAAGGTTGAATCTTCTGCTCGTAAAAGGAAAAAAAGGAATTTCTACAGGAGCATTATTTAATGCGTTAAATGCAGATTCGTATGTTGAACAGAAATATATGCCAAATTACTCTGAAATGTTGATTAAAGCAATGGCGAAGGATAATCAGAGGGCTTTGCCACTGTATAACGATTTAATGAAGGCGGCAATCAGTTTTGCACCGGAGATAGAAGTGTATCGAGCTCGAATGCTTGAATGCGGAGCATCTGCATCTATGATGACGGGAAGCGGTTCGGTTGTATATGGCATTTTTGAATCCGCCGAGCATGCAGAAAAAGCATATGAATGCTTTAATGATTGTGAATATAGATGCGTGACCAATACCATTTCGGAGTCCTACGCTATTTCAAATGTTGATTAAGCATGTCTATAACACAAATTTGCCAAGCGAAGGAATGTGTGGTATAATAATTATGACGAGGTAGCAATGAAAATAACTGCAGCAGTTAAAGAAATACGTTTTCGCAACGACAGCAATGGCTGGACGGTTATTTCGTGTACGGATTCTGAAAATAAATCATTTACCGCCGTTGGAGTGATGCCATCCATAAATGCAGGAGAGCAGGCAGCTTTGGACGGAACATGGGTCGAGCATCCTGTTTATGGAGAGCAGTTTAAGGTGGATAGCTACCATAATATTCTGCCAAAGGGAAGGCAGGCGGTACTTTCATATCTTTCGAGTGGTTTTATTAAGGGTGTGCGTGAAACGACCGCAAAGCAGATTGTTGATACGTTTGGAGAGGATACTTTCGATATAATAAGAAATTCTCCGGAAAAGCTCACTCAGATCAATGGCATTGGAGCTAAAAAAGCAAAGTTGATCCATGATTCATATCTTGAAAAATACTTTATGCAGGATATTGTGATAGGGATGCAGGATCTGGGACTCTCTATTTCTATGGCCATGAAGCTATATAAGCTGTATGGGCAGGAGTGCGTGCAGAAAGTGCGTGAAAATCCATATCAGCTTATAGATGATGTGGAAAATGTTGGCTTCAGAACTGCGGATAGTATTGCGCGAGAAGCGGGATATGAATATGAATCGGAATTTAGAATCAGCGCTGGAATAAAATACACTTTATCGCTTGCCAGGCAGGAGGGAAATACATATCTGCCAAAGGAAGTATTACTCGATGTTACGTCAAGAAATGTTTTGAATATTTCCAGCGATAGAATAGAATCCGTTCTGGAGGCTATGATAGTATCATCCAAGCTTAGAGAATTGATCGTTGATGATACAATCTGTATTTTTCTCCCATATATGCATTATCAAGAATCGGAATGCGCCGTATTGCTGAGTTCAATAGCCAGAACCGTGGATGTGCTGCCCTTATTTGATTTGGATGAGGCTATAAATCGACTGGAAAAACGTAAGGGAATAAGGCTGGCGCCATTACAAACCGAAGCGATAAAGAGAAGCTGTAGCGATGGAGTACTGGTTATAACCGGTGGACCGGGTACGGGAAAGACCACTATTTTGAGCTTCATAATCGAGATAATGGATCAGCTTGGGCTGGAGATTGAGCTGGCTGCACCGACCGGAAGGGCTGCAAAGCGAATGAGTGATGCAACAGGTCGTGAGGCAAGAACGCTTCATCGTTTGCTGGAATATAGCTTCCAGAATAATGAATTCAATAGAAATGATGAATATCCGCTGGAGACAGATGTAATAATTATCGATGAAATGTCGATGATAGATATCCCACTGTTTAATGCGTTGCTTCGAGCGATGGCTGAAGGTACAAGGCTTATAATGGTTGGTGATGTGGATCAGCTTCCTTCGGTCGGCCCGGGGAATGTGCTGCATGATATCGTATCGGCAAATTATGTTCCGGTTATAAGGCTTGATCAGATCTATCGTCAAGCAGGACGCAGCATGATTGTGACAAATGCCCACCGAATAAATCATGGCGAAATGCCGATACTTAATTCCTTGGAATCTGACTTTATGTTTTATGAATGTGGTAATTCGGATATTGCGCTGCAATCCGTGTTGAATCTCTGCTATGATCAGATGCTTATGGGACGGGGTAGTGATGTGCAAGTGCTCTCGCCGATGAAAAATGATAAACTCGGAGTGCATAACCTTAATTATAACTTGCAGAATGTTTTGAATCCGGCTGATCAGGATAAAGAAGAACTTAGGTTTGGCGATATTGTATTTCGCGAGGGCGATAGGGTAATGCAGATAAAGAATAATTACGATATTGCGTGGAAGCGAAATACATATGGGAAAAAGGAAGAGGAGGGGGAAGGCGTCTTCAATGGAGATATCGGAACCATTCTAAGCATTAATAATACGCTCAAATGCATTACGATAATTTTTGATGATGAGCGTGTTGTTGATTATAATTTCAATCAACTGGAGGAAATAGAGCTTGCATACTGCATATCGATACATAAAAGCCAGGGCAGTGAGTTTCCCTGCGTTGTGCTTCCTCTTATGAATGGACCGATAATGCTGATGACAAGGAATATTCTTTACACCGCTGTCACTCGTGCGAGATCAAATGTATTTATACTTGGCTCAAGCCGTTGTGTAGAGAACATGATAGGAAATACCCGTGAAAGGCGAAGATATTCGGCTCTTGCATTTTTCTTAAAAGAGCTGAATAAGGAAATTAGGTGATATGAGCGAATCGGACGGCATTGAAATTCACATTCAAGAGGAAAAGGGAAGCGAAAATGGGTGTGATATAACCCGATACCGTTCTATTGTTGCCTGTAAACCTAGACCGGTGATGCGGAGATTTTTTGATAGGTTAATGGACTTTATCTTTCCTCAACACCTGATATGTCATTGCTGCGATAGGGAAGCCGTTGTTAATGAATACGGTATATGCAGAAGTTGTGAGGAAAAATTGAAGTTTGCGGTAAACGCTGGTCTTATACCAAATATCGATGGATTTGCCGCAGGACTTCTATATGAGGAGCCGGCGGCTTCAGCACTGCGCAGCTTTAAATATAATGGAATGCTGTGCAAAAAGGAATTTTTTGTGCATTATATGAGGATACCTGCCGACTGGGAATTTGATTATGTGTTAGCGGTGCCGCTCCATCCAGATAGGGAACGCAAAAGGGGGTTTAACCAGAGTGAAGTGCTTGCGGCAGAAATTTGCAAGCAATATGGGCTGGTTTTAGGAGTCGATTTCCTGAAAAGAAATCGCAACACTCCCAAACAGGCAAGGCTCAGCGGCGAGGAAAGAAGAAAAAATGTTAAAGGTGCTTTTTCCGCATCAGAAGATTGCTGCGGAAAAGCATTTATGCTGATCGATGATATGCGTACAACGGGAGGGACTTTGTCTGAATGCGCCTTAGCACTAAAGAAAAATGGTGCTGTGCGTGTATATGCTTTAACAGCTTGCTGCGCTTCGTTTAGAAGTCCTGTATTGTCAGAATAAACAATATTTGGTGAACACACTTCTTGTGAGAAAAGGAGAGGAAATGGACGATAATGAGAAAATAATTCTTCGTGATATGTCCATGTTGGATGTGGAAGAGGTATATGGAATCGAATGCCGATGCTTTACGCAGCCATGGAGCGTTGAAGCACTTATTGGTGAGTTGTCGCGAAATGATGCCGCCCATTATGTTGTTGCTGAATGCGCTGGCCATATAGTCGGATATGCCGGCATGTGGGTAGTATGCGATGAAGCTCATATGACAAATATTGCAGTTGATGAGCCATGGCGTTGTCAGGGTACCGCAACCGGTATGATCCTATATCTGATGCAAAAGGCTACGCAGATGAATGCGATTGGAATGACCCTTGAGGTGCGCGAAAATAATCATAGGGCTCAGCGTGTTTACTATGCGCTTGGATTTAGATATGCGGGCATGAGAAAGAGGTATTATAGCGATACAGGCGAAAATGCTCTTATCCTTTGGAATGAAAATATTTTAAATACGCTATCAAAGGCAGAAGCTTTGAATCGATGATTCGATCTTAGATTCATGATCCGCGCTTTTGTTTGATAATTTAGACCAATTAAAATGGAGGATATTAAAATGAAACAGACCGTTAATGCACAAAATGCCCCGGCGGCAATCGGACCATACAGCCATTGTGTTAAGGTTGGCAGGATGGTATTCACTTCAGGGCAAATTGGGCTCAATCCTGAGACCGGAGTAATGGCTGAGGGAGTGGAAGCCCAGGCAGTACAAGCTTTAAACAATCTTAAAGCAGTGCTGGAAGCGGCCAATTCCAGCATGGATAATATAGTGAAAACTACAGTTTTTGTGAAGGATATGGCTGATTTCGCAAAGGTGAATAAGCTGTATGGCATGATGATACCAGCCCCATTTCCGGCAAGAAGCTGTGTTGAGGTTGCAGCCTTGCCGGCAGGGGCATTGGTGGAAATTGAGGCAATGGCCGTTACCAATGGCTGATGATGGTACTGAGAAGTACGGTAGAAAATAATAGAATTATCAATTATAGGCCCCTGTTCGAGATTGCAATAGGGTTTATGTTGGGCATTGCCGTATGCGGAGAGCTGTCTGCATACGGCAAGCTTGGTTTTATTCTGATTATTATGCTTGGAATCGGTGCGGAGATTTTTATCCTTCATTCGAGGCGTGCATTGTTATTCATGCTTGCGATATTATTAGGATGCTGTCTTATTCAAATTTATACTCCGAATAGAGTAAAAACCGGTACCTATAGGGTTTCGGGCATAGTGGAGAGTGTTGGAAGAGAGGATGCACATGGAAAAAGATATCTGACGGTTGATCGTGTAATTATTGCTGGCAGGGCTTATTCAAGAAAGGCTTATATACATGTATCAGCTGAGATTTCTGTTTCAGTTGGAGATTCTATAGAAGCCAGTGTAAATATTAAGGAGCTTTCGGATTCTAATGGTTATTTAGGAAATAAATTTGATGAGCGCAAATATTATCTGTCTAAGGGGATAGGTCTCTATGGCGATGCGAAAAGTTTTACCTTAATATCGAATGGTGGCTTGCCATTGCGGCGGAGCTTAAACGCGATTCGGACAAGCTTTGAATATAAAGCCTATGAACTGTTCGGTAGTGATGGTGAAACGGTTATAAAGCTGCTTATGGGCAGCAGCGAGGCCATGCAAAGTGAGCGGAGAGAGCTATACCGGGATACAGGGATTTCACATATCCTTTCAATATCGGGGTTTCATATGGCGGTGATTGTATCAATAGTAGGCAGGCTTTTGCCAAGGCGCAGACGCTGGCTGCGGATAGGCATAATCGGATTTGTTATGATCATTTATTGTATGATATGTGTACGGTCGCCGGGGATAATAAGGTCGGCGATCATGACCTTTGCACTGCTGGTTTCATCTGGGTTTGAACGCAGAGAAGATGGTCTTTCGGCTATTTCGCTTGCTGCGATAGCTATCCTGATCTCCAATCCATATCAGCTTTATTCTATAAGCTTTCAACTTTCATTTGCAGCATGTTTTGGAATCCTGATGATTGGGCCATGTTTGAATCGTTTGCTAAGAAGGTACAGCATGCCGGTTAAACTTGGACTCAGTACATCAATTTCTGCATCGATTGCTACCATGGTGCTTCAAATGCATTATTTTGGAACGCTCTCCACATATACTCTGCTGTCTAATATGTTTGCAGTACCGATATTCTCTTTGGCAATCCCATTTATGCTTGTAATTACAATGATTGGGTACCCCTTTCCTGAACTTGCATCAATTCTTGCCTATTTGCCTCGTTCCCTGCTCTTTTTAAACGACAGATTCTTAAATGCAGTATCAAAGCTTCCGGGTGCCGCACTTGATTTCTATGCACCGTCTGCACTCTCTTGTATAATATTCTTGATTGGACTCTTTGTCATCTCGGATTATGTGCTTAGACCCGCACAGAAAAAGCTTGAATATCTTTTCATACTGGCATTGCTGTTTACAACATGTGCATTTGTGAGTATAATATGATGATGTTGGATTTGCTCCTTTATTGAAAGGTAACTGAGATGAATTATAATGATTTCTTTAAAAATATAAAGAATGGCTCTATTGCAGGTGCTTATCTGCTGTACGGGGAGGAGGAGTTCGTAAAGAATGCTGCACTGCGCGATGTAGTTGAGCTTATACCGATTGATATGCGTGCGTTTAATATCACCATGCTAACGGAAGCGGATGAAAGCGAGATACTGGAGGCCTGCGAAACCTTGCCGCTATTTTCAGAAAAGAAGCTTGTTATTTGCCATGGAATCAGCGTATCAATGGATCCGGATAAGCTAATAGACTATCTGAAGAGAATTCCGGAATTTACAGTGCTGTTAATAGAGATTCGCGGAAGTATTCAAGAGCGTTCCAAAATTCTTAAATTTTTTAAGTCGATAGATCATGATGTTCAGTTTTCAGAGCTCAGCGAAGGCGACGTTATTAAATGGTGCATGAGTTTTGCTGTTAGAAATGGAGTTGCTATCGATAAAAATACTGCACGAAGTTTTGTTGGGCTTGTGGGTACAGATATGACCTCTATAAGCAACGAAATGCAAAAGGCAGTTGATATGGTTGGAGAGGGTGGAGTGATAACGCCAGATATTATTTCGAAATGCACCGTAGGCAATATTGAAGTGCGCATTTTTGAAATGCTGGATTGCTTCACCAGCGGTAAGATTCGTGATGGTATGAGCTTACTGCATATTATTCTTGAGGATGAAAATGAGGCTCTTGGCATAGCGGCTTTCCTTGAATCCAGGTTTAAACTTATGCTGGAAGGCAGAAGGTTGATGGATGGGGGGCTTTCTGCATCTGCTGCTGCGGCAAAGATGGAGGGTAGCAGATATGCGAATGAAAAATCATGCAAGGCTGCGATTCGGTACTCTGCTGATCAGCTGGGCTCGCTGGTTTCTTCACTTGCCGATATTGGCTATTTAATGATGCGCGGTGGAGTGCGAGCTTCAACTATGATTGAGAGCATAATGGTTGGGTTCAAATGGTAGAATTAGTAAAGAAAAAGACCGACTTTAATCGGTCTTATCTTTTGCATAATAGCTAGTAGTAGTTGGTTTTTCAATCGGGTTCAATCTATGTGATAAACCTTATTTGGCCGCCAGCTTTTTAGCAAGCTGAGCCTTCTTACGATTGGCCGCGTTCTTATGGATAACGCCCTTGGTGACAGCCTTATCTACCTTGCTGACTGCTACAGTATAGGTCTCGGAAATAACAGCATCATCGCGAGACTCCAAAGCCCTGTCAAACTTTTTGAGAGCGGTTTTGAGGTCAGAAGTGATCATGCGGTTACGCATGTTCTGCATCTGGGATACCTTAACGCGCTTCATTGCTGACTTAATGTTTGCCAAATCGGTTCACCTCCCTTATAATTCTCGAACAAAGCTAATTATAGCATAGTTAAGGCATTTAATCAAGCCTTTTTTTGTTAGGATACGAACTTTTTTGATATATTGTGAAAGAAATGACTGAATATTTAAACTTTAAGCGTATATACTAATAAATGCAAAATAATTGTGCTTTAACATAAAAAAGCATTGGGCTATATTTATAATTGCAAGCGATGCATTTTTATGCTGAAGTTTCTAATGGAGGATCATATGCATATATATACGGATCTCGCAGCAGAACTAAGAGAACTTAACCCGGACGAGAAGGGGATAGAAGAGCAGACTGAAAAAAAAGGAAATATCGAAATAAAAAGGATCAGGATATTGAATGATATTGCCGCAAGACGCTTGGGGAAGAAGAAGGGATGTTATATCACTATTGACGCGCCTGAGCTGGAATCGCGTTCACCTGAAGTTTTTTCAGAGGTAACGGACCTGCTTGCAAAGGAGCTTGGAAGAATGCTGAGTTTTGATGAAAACAGCACCGTTTTGATTGTTGGCCTTGGGAACAGAGGTGTAACGCCGGATTCTCTGGGGCCGCAGACGGTATCTGAAATCCATATAACAAGGCATATAAAGAAATTCATGCCGGAAGTTCTTGAAACACCTGTTGCAAGCGTATGCGCAATTGCGCCTGGGGTACTTGGGATAACAGGTGTAGAGACCATGGATGTTGTGAATGGAGTGGTGGAAAGTGTTAAACCGACAGCGGTGATAGTTATCGATGCACTTGCATCGCGTAGAGCTGCCCGAATAAGCAGTACTGTTCAGCTATCCGATGCGGGCATCAGCCCCGGTTCAGGTGTTGGAAATACGCGTTCTGAGCTTAGTAAAGAGAGTTTGGGAGTCCCGGTTATCGCAATAGGCGTTCCGCTTGTGGTATATGCAAGCACCATAATAGGGGATGCAATAGGCATGATTGCGGGAGAACCGGGAATAGATTGCGATGAAGCTAAACTTCGGAATCTGACGGAATCTCTGGTTAAAAAACAATCCGGCGATATGATTGTTACTCCCAAAGATATTGATACGATCGTCAAAGATATGGCAAGTATTATTTCAGGGGGAATAAACCTGGCAATATTTGGCGATAACACCGAGAGCCTGGCCGCTCTTTTAAGTTGATATCCAGGTATTATGAAGCCGAAATTCAATGGTTTGAATCCGGGTGAAAAAGAAACGAATAATATATGAAGTATTTGTGCAAGACCGCTTTACAAATCCTGCCGACTGTGCTATAATACACTATGTTCTTTGGGGCATTAGCTCAGCTGGTAGCCTGATTGAAGCGGTTACACACCCCTCTAAAAAATTGAATAAGAAATACCCAGCGCACCCCATCTATTTGGGGGTATAGCTCAGCTGGGAGAGCGCTTGACTGGCAGTCAAGAGGTCAGCGGTTCGATCCCGCTTATCTCCACCAAAAGGTGCGCTGGGTATTTTTTAGATAGCTTGTCTTGTTTCAAGGCAAGTTTTTTCTTTACCCATTCCCTGCCGGGAGTGGGCTTTTGTTTTATGCGGCGATTGCTACGATGTCCAGACCGCCGCTGAACTGCTCAAAGTCGATCTTGAAATCAATGTGCAGTTTGTAGTCCCGGTAGACTTCCACCCGGCTGATTAGGCAGCTCACGATCATTTTCTTAGCCTCGATGCTTGCGGTGTCGTACATTTCCGACCAAGTGATAATATCATCGTATTGAGCATTTAGGGTAGCCAACACAGCCTTGCCCTCGTCATAGGCGGCCTGTGCCGCCTCCATGTTGCGCTGAACTTCGAGACATTTTGTCTCAGCGTCAGCAATCAGAGAATTAAGCAAAGACTGCGAAAAAGAACTTTCCCCACGCAGGGATTTGATGACCTCCGCCCGGAACATTTCAAGCTCACCCGCTGCCTTGGCGTATTCGACCCGGACACTTTGGAGAAGTGATTTTCGCTCCTCCATTTTTTCTTTGTAGCGGATATTTACGACCTCACTCTTGGGGATCGCTTTCATGCGGTCAAATATCTGCCGTACCACCTTATCAATGATACCGTCCAGCGTGTGGGTCGTGTAGCCCGTCTGCCCGTCACATTCCGTCTGCTTGCGGGTTTTGCCATAGCAGATATACCGCACTCGCTTGACGATCCGATTGGGGTCATCCTTGCAGGGATAAGCCTTGCCGTTGGTAGTGAGGGAGAGCCGGGAGCCACAATGTCCGCAAAACACATTCCCGGCCAACAGGGAGTTGCCCCGTGTGTTGAGGGGGATGCGCCGCTTCTGTTCTGCGCTGTTAGCCCGAGTAGTGCGGATAGCCTGCGCAGCTTCAAACAGCTCGGGCGGGATAATCTGCAAGTGGGGCAGTACCCCAGAGCGGCTGTCACCGCTGCGGAGTACGCCGGTATAGGTGAGGTTACAGATAATACCCCGGATGCTGGCGTGGTGCCAAGGCTTACCCGACCTTGCCCGGTAGCCAAGGTTGTTTAGGTAGGTGGCGATCCGTTGAGCGCCGAAGCCCTCATGCACATACTTGTCAAAAATGATACGCACGACAGCGGCCTCGGCCTCGTTCACCACAAGCTCGTACAGCTCATGCTTGCGCTTGTTGAAGCGCCCGCTCTTTATGAGGTCATAGCCGTATGGAGCAAGGCCGCCTTTGAAGTAGCCATCCTCCACAAGCTGGCCCAAGGCCGTCCTCGTGCGGATAGAGGTCTTTTCGCTTTCCCCGTCAGCCTGCCAGAAGCGGATATAATTCGTCAGCTTGTCGGTGTGGCTGTCAAAGCGCTGTTCGCCCTCTTGGGTACTCCAGACCCGGATGCCGTTTCGTACAAACCATTCCACCACAAAAGGCGTTTCGTCAGCGATGCGCCCGATGCGGTCAAACATGAACACCAGCAGAATATCAAACTTGCCCTGCTTGGCGTGTTCCTTGATGATTTGCACCTTGTCCCGGTTTTCGGCTCGTACCTTGTGGCCGGAAACACCGTCCTCCTGTTCCTCGTGGATGATCGTCCAGCCCATTTTTTCAGCGAAGCGGTGACACTCTTTCCGCTGCATGGGGATGTCGGCTTGGCTCTTTTCGTTGTAGTCCACCTGCTTGTCGGTGGATACCCGGTATAAGCAATAAACTCTGTTTTCCATAATTGACCCGTCCTTTCATATTGTCAGAGGGGCAATATGGAAGTGCGGATCAATACGCAAAGAAAGTATGTAATTTTCAAGGTACATGGTGTCCACCACCATCTATATTATACCTCTGCTCGGAGGGCATCACAAGGATGTCGCCGGAGCGGTTTTTATGGGCGTTGCTGGCAAAGGAGGCCAGCAATATCTGTTTCAGTTGGCCGCACACGGCGGTATTTCTGCTTTAGGCAAAAGTAGCGGAAACCTCGTAACCGTCTACTTTGAATGTAGCAAAGTTTGTCTGCATACGATAACCTCCTTGTCGAGATACGGATCGTGAACGACAACCTTTGCCCCTCCTACCGGGGGAAACAGGAAAAGCCAGCGCCTATAAAGAGCACTGGCCTTTTGCCTTTCTCCACCTCCTCAGGACTCGTCGTCACAAACTCCGCTTGGCTACTTCGGGACAAATGTCCCGAAATCCGCCCGCTTCGTTGCTCCTCCTCTCCCAACAAAGTCAAATGACTTTGTTGGGTTCCCGCTATGAAGTAGTCGGGAGCGCCACGCACATTTCCTTGGCCCGTCATAAGACAGCGATACTCGGCATGGCGCTCCCGCTGGGGTGCGGCAGCCCGGAGGGACAGGCAGCCAGCCTGTCCACGCCGGATCGTGGCCGTGGGGTGGCGATGCCCCACTTGCGGCGCTGGTATGGATCGCTCGTCCTCCCGTGGGAGAAGTCACAGCGTACCCGCCGCTCGGCTCCCCGGCAGAGCTGGGGGCCGCCGCTATTCAGTTGTCGAGAGGATCAACCCCTCTCATATACCAAGGACAGAAAACGCATCAATTCGGACTGGCTTACACAGAACTTTTCAGATATTT
Organism: Christensenellaceae bacterium Phil7; assembly: GCA_001940845.1. GTDB lineage: Bacteria > Bacillota > Clostridia > Christensenellales > CAG-138 > PeH17. Next base: position 20,055 of record MSGV01000031.1, on the reverse strand, counting down.
TTTCATCTGCTTCAAGCCACGCTCCACGGAGCGCCGCACAGCGCTTTCATTCACACCCTCGGCCTTGGCAACCTCGCAATAGCTTTTACCGAGGATAACACAGGCATCCACCCGGCGGCCTTGGATCTCCGGCAGTGTGTTAAGGGCGTTCCAGAGGGCGCAAAACCGATCCATTCGCTCCAGCAGCTCCTGCGGGGTCGGCTCATGCAGACAGGCCGAGTATTCGATCCCATCGTCATAGTCGAGGGAATACTGCGCCTTGTTGCGGACGATCCGGCGCTGGTGGGCGGCCTCGTACAGCCTGTCCGCCCGCAGCTCTGCGGCCACTTCATCGGAAACTTCGATATATTCATCGGTGGTGTACCAAGAGTAAAAGTCTTTCAGATTGATGGTAGTCATTGTATGTAACCTCCGTTCAGATTTTTGTGAGTGGGCAATCTGAACGGGGGCTGGCGGGGATCGGCAGCGTGGCCGCACCTTGGGACAAGTTGTCCCAAAGCTACATGGGTATAAAAGAAGTGCGCCCGCACAGCATGAAGCTACGCAGGTGCACGAAATAGTATATTCATTATTGTACTGTTTAATTTCACCTTGAAAGCCAGACGATCCCGGAGGGGGCGCTACGCTTTTTTTAGCGAGTGTAGATTATGGGCGTTCTGAAAAAGTAAAATGAACACGGCGATCCCTCCCGGAAACCGCCGTGTCCTTTCAAGTCGTCATTGGTTTGTGCAAACGCAGAGAAACGGCGGCTTTTGAAATTAAGCCGCCGTTTCATGGGTGCGTGGAAATTTGTCTGCTGTACGACGGCTTTTTTTCTTTTGCCGTCGTGCGGCAGATTGTTCTATCATTCAGTTTTCCTCATAGATCAATTTTGGAGATTTGCGTTAGAAAGTTCGACTATAGCAATTTCCGGGCGATTGTTGAAACGGATAGGAATAATACTGTTACCCTCATTGTATATCTTAAAGTATGACAGCACATGAGTAAATCACGCAAAAAATATGCGTGATTTACTCATGTGCTCTTATTAGTTCATTGTTATACTTATGCTTATACTGCGAAAGGAGCAAATAAAAATGAGTACACTATTACAGGTTCACGACATAACCAAGGTCTATCCTAATCAGCCAAAACCGGGTTTGAACCATGTTTCTTTTGATGTTATGCAGGGAGAATTTCTTGGCATCATGGGGGCTTCTGGTTCCGGCAAGACAACACTCTTGAATGTGCTTTCTACCATTGATATGCCTACAAGCGGTAATATCCGCATGGGAAATATTAAAATTCAGGAGCTGAACCAAACACAGGCAGCCGATTTCCGCAAGAATAATCTCGGCTTTATTTTCCAAGAGTATTTTCTGTTGGATAGCCTTACCGTACAGGAGAATATTGCGGTTCCTTTGACCTTGCTTCGCAAAGACGCAAGGGAGATAGATAAAAATGTAGAGGAGCTTGCGGAACAGTTCGGGATCGCTTCACAGCTCAGAAAATATCCTAGTGAGTTGTCTGGCGGTCAACGCCAGCGTGTCGCCGCTGCTCGTGCCATGATAAAACATCCACCCTTGATTTTTGCAGATGAGCCTACGGGCGCATTAGACAGTAGCTCGGCAACAGAATTGCTTTCTGCGCTCTCAAAGGCCAATCATGCTTTGGGCACAACCATCTTAATGGTAACGCATGATCCGTATGCGGCAAGTTATACTGACCGCATTTTATATTTTAAGGATGGACATATCATTTCTGAATTGAAACGGGGCAACAGGGAACGCCGGAGCTTCTACGAGGAAATCATGCGGGAAGCTGCTAAACAAGACGAAAATCGGTAGGAGGCGGCAGCATGAAATTATCCGTAATCGCATTAAAAAACTTGAAACGGAATTTTTCGTTTTATTCCCTGTATCTCTTTTCCGTTTCATTTGTCCTGATGATCTATTTTTGTTTTACATCGTTTTCGATGAACGAGATCATCATGGAAAAAATATCTTCAGATGGCCGGGTCGAAACCATGTGCCGGACGGTTGCTGTATTTATCATGGCATTTGTTGTTTTCTATATGTTCTATTCCAACAATTTTTTTATGCGGAGACGCATGAAAGAATTAGGAATATATTCCCTATTGGGGTATCGCAAAACAACAATGTTAAAGCTGTTGACCTTTGAAAATATCTTTATTTGTTTGGGCGGTACAGTTCTCGGTATTCTCACAGGAGGTATTCTGCACAAACTGACAGTAGCAGGTATTGTGGCTCTTTTGGGAATAACAATAGATCAAAGTTCAATTCCTTTTATCTATCCGGCAGCAGTCAAGTCGATTTTTTCTTTTGTGATCGTCGTATTGATTACGCTGACCTTTTCCAATGCAAGGCTGTTGAGAAAATCCACCTTACTTGATTTAGTGCGGTTGGAGAAGAAAACAGAAAAGGCTATCAGACCACATTTCATAACGGCGGTGTTGGGGGTCAGCTTTTTAGCCGCTGGGTATGGTCTTGCGTTGGACATTATGCGTGGAAAACAATCTGTGTGGAATACCATCGGTTTTTCTCCAATCGCTATGCTTACACTTCTCTGCGTTGTGGCCGGAACCATACTTTTTATTTATTCGTTCCTGCCTTATGCTTGCAAAAAAATACGGAAACATAAAAATAGTTTATATCACGAGAGTACCATTATTGTTGTGCCTAAATTTATGCACCGCATCCGCTCCAATGCAAAGTCATTGATTTTGCTGATCTTACTGGCAGCGGGCTCACTTGCAGTCTTTGGCTCGACAGTCCTTTCTATGTGGTATCCGTATCAGTCCTTCCAGCGCATTATCCCCTCTGCCATTGAATATCGGGTGGCAAGCGAACAGGAAAAAGAAAATTCCTTGCGGGTATTGCAGGACGCTTTGGGACAGCAGCCGTATGAGGCTTACGAAACAACAATTATAAAAGCGCAAGCAACCTCTGATCGACTGCCTACTGAATACAACCTCAGTGAAGATAAAGGGCGTGTTCCCGGCTTTGAGTGTATCAGCAGGACAGATTATGCATCCTTGCTCTCCTGCCAGAAAAAGAAAGTCGATATTCCCGACTTGACAGACGGCGATTGTATTTTAATCAAATACCGCCCGGATCATGAACATTCCGACATAGGGGCTACATATCATTTGAGTATGGAAACGGAAACTGCCCCTGTAACTGTAATACAAACGAGCCTTGAAAATCCGATTGGCTTTGCTAATAGCGTTGGAACTTTGGTCGTTTCGGATAACCTTTATCAAAGAATGTGTGACAGCGGGGCAGAGCGTATTTGCGTTATCAGTATCAACGGGGAAACAATGCGCTCCAATGAAGCCGCTTATTCAGCTTTGAAATCTGTTATGCCGGATAACATTTACCTGACAAGCGCATGGCAAAGAGAAAGCACCTTTGTTAGAGATGCAAGTTCCACTTTTCTGCTGATTTGTTTTGCTACGATTATTTTCTTGGTTGCTATGGGCAGTATTCTTTACTTCCAAAATATTTCATCCGTAACCTATGACAAGCCGGATTATGAGATCATGCAGAGAATGGGATATAGCCATGCAATGATAAAAAAATGTGTGCGGCATCAGATACAGATATATTTCGCCATCCCCTATATCATGGGACTTCTGCACAGTATTTTTGCAATGATTTGTTATAAGTCTGCGCTGATGGACGATCTGCTGGGACGGAGCAGTGCCGTTGTTGCCCCGATCCTTTTGGCGATAGCCATATTCTCTGTTATTTATATCGTCTACTATCAGTTAACTAAACACGCCTGTTATAAGATTGCCTTAAAGTGAAACAGCGGCTGATGCCTGAATAGGTATCAGCCGCTAACCTTTGTTCATAAAGATTTCAGAATGGCAGCATTGAACTTGCAGAAAAAGCACAGTACAATATTAGAAAGGAAATGGAGGTGGTGGACTTGAAAAGCACATACTTTTCAAAACAGATCTTTTGTATGCTAAACCAGCTTGCTATCATTATCTGTCTTGGCTTCATGGCGTATAGCGGCCATTATATAGAAAGTAATAACCTCATTCATTTTTTATCCCTGTCACTTCTGTTTTTCGATGTGGCATATATCTCTTATAAGAATGTAAAAAACAATAAGGTACTAAGCCATTTCGCATTATTACTGCTATTATTGGGCTGGCAATTTCTGCTGTTTATGTTTGACTTTCAGCCTATATGTAAGGAAGTAGCCACTCCGTTACTGCCGGTCTGTTTCTATCAGTCAGCATATTTTTTGCAGATGTTTTTGTTTCAGGCTTCTTCTTACCGGGGACAAAAAATCCTACTCGGCTTCTTGAAAGCATCCTGTATAGCTGCGGTGGTCTGCTTCTTTTTTTCAGACAGAGCTTTTTTTACAGCCTATCAACTGCAATTTGTTTTTTCGATACTGCTTATTCTGATTGTAGGTATCATGCAACGAAAGAGGATCATATTCGTCTTGAAAAGTCAATGGAAACGCTTGCTATTTCCATTGGCGCTTGTGGTGTTCCCGTTCGTCATTTATATTTTTATTTTTCACCGAGAAATGAAATATATGGTAAGTATGGGGAGCTACATACCTGTTATGCTGGCCTTTGTCTGTGTTCATAGTATTGTGTTCCAGTACCGCCCACAGCAGGCACAGTTTTTAACGTTGCCACTGACCTATATTGCAATTTTGGCTTTTGCGGGATTGGTCGGAGTAGTTGGAACAGCATGGCTTTTCAAAATCCCCCTCATGGCAATTTTGTTGAGTGTCCATGTGGTATGGCTGCTGGTGTTAATTTACAATGTGCTTTTATATATACGGGTTTCCAGACAGCCGACAGACTATGATAACCCTACGGATCGCAAGCATTTCTATGCCTATTCATTGGAGCAGATCAAACGAGAAGAAAACTTGAAAAAAGAATTTTCAAACTATCTGCACGATGATATTTTGCAAGACCTGCTTTCCATTAAAAATATGATAGGCAAGGCCGATCAGCCGGAAGTGCAGCAGTTACTTCTTGATACGCTGGCTGAATTAAATTCCTCTATCCGCTTTCAGATGCAGGCTTATCATCCAAGTCTTATAAAGAGCCTGACCTTAAAGGAAAATATTCAGAACTTGCTTGATATGTTGGGGGAAAATCATTCTGCCAAAATTCAACTTGATTGCGACAAAGATACTTTTCTTGTCGAGCCATACAATGTGCTTATTTACCGCATGATAAAAGAATTGGTAACAAATGCGCTGAAACATTCATCAGCAACTACAATTTTCGTTTTGCTGATACAGGAAGATGGACGCATTACCTTGAAAGTCACGGATAATGGTATAGGGTTCAAGCCGTTCGCCTATCAGACTGGCTTGCATCAAGGACTTGCTTCTATTAGTGAACAGGTCAGTTTATTAGACGGCATCATAAATATTCTGCCCGCTACTGGCGGTGGGACAACGGTTACCATTTCCATGCCCATGAATGGAGGTGCTTCGTATGAAAGTTTTGTTGGTCGATGACCATGCGTTATTTGCAAAAAGCCTTTCGATTGCTTTGCGTGACTTCCCGGAGATCAAACAGTTTTCAAGCACAAAGGACATTCAAAATCTTGAAAACCAAATTGCCACAGGATTGCCGGACATTCTGCTGGTCGATATTAACTTGGGAGGCTTGACTGACGAGGATGGGTTACTGCTCACAAAGCATTTATTAGAGCGTTTCCCAGAGCAAAAAATCGTTATTCTTTCCGGCTATGATCTTCCAGTCTATCACAAAGAAGCCAAGCGGATCGGCGCAAGAGGATTTGTTAGTAAGGATGTAGAGCCAGAGGAATTGCTACGCATTTTGCAGGGTATCATGGATGGAGCTACATACTTCCCTCGGGAAAAAGTATTTACCGAAGATTTGACGTCTGTTGAAAAGGATGTCCTTGGGCTGGTCGCAACAGGAGCCAAGAGAAAAGAGATTGCGGAGCAACTTTATATCAGTGAACGGACGGTATCAAACCACTTACAGCATATCTTTGAGAAATTGCAGGTGGGGTCTACCGTAGAAGCCGTAACGAAAGCAATGCAGTTAGGCTACATATCTCCGATTTCCTGATATTCTCAGAGAGCATTTGATGTATATGTCACACCCCCCTATAATATAATCGAACCATAGTTTAGTCGAATAGCTCTAAAATCAACTGTCGATCAAGTCGCAACACTTTTTTATCTTTGAAACAAAATGTCCCGAAGTGCTACCCATATTCTACTCAACCCCATGCGAAATCTCAATGGCGAATGAGTGAAATTAAATAGTCGGTTGTATGAAAATATAACTCGTTCAAATAATAAAACCCGAAATGTAAAATTACATTGGGTGATGTTATGAAGTTTGAACGGGACGAGCGCCGACTGGACTTTACCAAAATTGGCCTCGCTATCAAGCGTGGGCGTGAAGCCAAGGGGATGACACAGGAGGATCTGGCCTTTGTCATTGACCGTACTCCACGCACCATTATGTATAACGAGAACAACGGCCAGCACCCAAGTCTGAACGCCTTTTATCAGATGGTCACGATGTTTGATATATCGGTGGATCAGTTCTTTTATCCGAACAAGAACGCAGACAGCAGTTGCCGCAAGCACATTGATGTCATGCTGAACGATCTGGACGAAAAGGATTTGCGGGTCGTTGAAGCCACAATCGAAGCGCTCAAAAAAGCCAAGGAAACGGGGGAAGTGTAAGAAACACAGCCTCCGTTTTTCCGTAGGCTTTTGGGGTAGCGCACTAACGGCAAGCAGGGCAAGTGTAGCCACACTTGCTATTTTTGCGCCCCGAGGGGGCCGCAAAAACGCTTGTTGGGGAGCCTCCCCAAACCCGGCACCTTGGGACATTTTGTCCCAAGGTAGATTGTCTGCGTCACCGTAGCTATCGCTCCTGTTCCTTATTTGTGCGCTGGTCGGTCAGCCCCAGCAGATGGTCGATATTGGTCTTGACCGCCACGGCCTCCCGCATACGCTGCTGCGCCTCCCGGTAGTCCGCATACTGCGCTTTTTTCTGCGCCGCCAAAGTGCGGCGCTTTTCTTTTAGATCGGACATCCTTGGCAGCTTTGCCCCGCCCAGCAGATCGTTTAATGTGGCCTTGGCCGCCCGGTAGTCGGCCAGCTCCGCCTCGTGTGCGGCCAGATATTTCTTGCTGTACTTGGCCGCCTTGTAGCCATCGAACACAGGCCGGGTCTTGGCGTACTGCACCACGGCCCCCATCAGCTCGGAGGTATGGGCGAGGTCGGCCTCGGTCTGCCGGAGCTGCCCGGTCAGCACATGGAAACGCTGAACGGCCTCCTTCGTTTGGGCGGCGAGCTGGTCATACTCGGTCAGCCCATGCTCCTGTATGAATTGGAGAGCGGCGGCCATCTGTTTAAGATTGTAGACCTTGGCCCAACGCTCATAGGCGGGGCCTTTGCGGCCACGCAGCCGCTCCTGTATATCCACAATGAGATTGACCCGGACGGGCGCTGCCGGGGCCGGGCCGCCCACCTCGGGCAAGGGGCGCTTTCCGGCAATCACGGCCCGGATGTCCTCGGGATCGTAGCCGTCCCCAAGGGTGGCCGAGCGGAGCCGGGTAGCCCGCTGCTGCCCCGGAACGAGGAACGAGATCGCCCCGCCCCGTCCCCGCTTCACAGCATAGCCGGACGCCTCCATGAGCCGCAAAAAGGCACTCCAGTCTGCGGGGCCTTTGGCGAGTGCATCCCGGATGGCGTGGCGCAGCCGCTCCTTGTAGGAGGGCTGGCGATCCGTCCCCACCCATGCCCCATAGTGGAGAAAACGGCCCTTGCTGTGCAACTTGGGATTGGTAATCACGGACAGGTCATTTTCAAGACATACCCGGTCAGAGAGCCGCCGCACCGCTCGGGCCGAGCTGATGAAATCCCGGAACTTGTGGGTGTAGTCCAGCGAGGTTGAATTGTAGTAGATGTGATTATGAATGTGCTGGCGGTCTGTGTGGGTGGCAACGAAAAAGGCGTACTTGCCCTTTGTCCAGCGCATGGCCGTTTCATAGCCCACCCGGTTTGCCTCCTCGGGGGTGATCTCTCCGGGCTTGAACGACTGCCGGATCTGATAGCACAGCACATCGGCATCCCGGCGCTGCTCCCGGCCCGTGGTGGCCTTGTACTTGGCCTTGGCGAGTAAGAACTCCGCATCGCAGGTCTGCTGGTCGCAGGCGTAGGAAGAAATCAATTCGCCGCCCTCGGTTTTGTCCGGGTTTTTGCCGTAGTCAAAACGGTCTTTCAGAGATTGGGCGATGGTTTCCCCCTTGCTGATTTTGTGCTTTTTGAAATAGGTTGTTGCCGTAGGCGGCCCTCCTTTCCATACGAAAAAGGGCGGCTGTTTCCAGCCGCCGCAGGGTACTTTGGGACAAATTGTCCCGAGGTATCAGCCGGTGATGAAGTCCCGCAAGGAGTAGTTGAGGGAATGGAGCCTCGCCACCAGCCAGTCAGCGATTGCCGGGATGCCATAGGGGGAAACGAGGAACGCCAGTACAAGGAACACGGCCCCGCCCAGCGTCTGGCCAACCATGAACAGCACCACGGCCAACAAGGTCAGCACCACGCAGCCCACCACGCATACCGCACCCGCCACGCAGAACAGGAACGACACCACGGCGGCCAAGAGGGTGAGCGCCACCACCACAGGGGCGGCAAGGATTTTGAGAACGATCATAGCGGCTACCTCCTATAAAAATTGATGGTTTGTCCTCCTACCTATATTGTAACTCCGCAGGGGTATGCACACAAGGATGTCGATGGCCGGGTGCCACCTTGGGACTCGTCGGCACAAGCTCCATATCCCTCGCTTTGGGACATCTTGTCCCAAAGCTCGATCATTTCGCTGCGCCTCCTCTCCCCACAAAGTCTTGCGACTTTGCGAGGAACCCCATCCCCCAAACAAGAAAAGCCGGGGAGCAGCCAAAAAGCCGCTCCCCGACAGGTCATAGCTCCACCACCGCCGACAGCTTTTTCAGCAGCTCGGCCAGCGGCCCCCACAGATCGGCATAGTCCTTTTGGAGTGCAGCGATCTCCGAGGGGTACACGCCGTAGGTATGAGCATGGATCGCCACTTGGTTTAGGTTGTTGGCGCACCGCCGCTGGAGAGCCACCAGCTCCCGGATGTCCGAGAGGTCAACATGAAGCACATAGCCGTTGAGGGCCATTTTCCGCATATAGGCCCCCATGTTGGTGATCCCGGCCTCGGCCATGCGCTCGGCAATCAGCCCCTGCTCCTCCGGCGTTACCATCACATTCAGATGGACGGAGCGGCGGCGCTTTTTTGTCATCGCTCCTCACGCTCCCGGCTCCGGCGCTTGGGCGGGATCTCCCGTACCTTATCCACGGGCTTCTCCGGGAGCTGGGGCAGCGGGGCCACGGCGTTATTGAGAATACCATCAATCATGTTGTAGTTCTGCTCCCCGGACAGCTCGGCGCTTTTCAGCGGATTGTAGTTTTCGGGCATAGTGATACCTCCTTACCTCTCGCCCCGGTCGGGGCTGTTTTTCTTGTGGGCGTGATCTCCCCGGTCAGCCTTTGCCAGCTTTGCGGCCTCTTTCATCTGCTGGGATATGGTGAGGGGTCTGCCGCCGCCCTTTTGCCATACCTCGGGATTGTCGGGGGCGGGGAGCAGCTCATAGTCAGACGCCGCCTTTTCGGTCAGCGGCTTGGTGTAGGTCAGATGGCCCCACGCCAGAAAAGCGCCGCCCTCCACGGGGATGCGCTGGTCGTAGTTGACGATCTCATCCGGGGCGTTATGGGGCGGCTTGGGGAAAGTCCCGATGTCCACAGGCCGCTGGGTGGAATAATACTTGTAAAGGCCGGGGGCCTCCACCTGTACGATCTTGACATGTAAAAGCCGCTGGTAGTCCTGTACCCGGTCTTTGAGGTCGTTTTCCATAGCGGCCAAGTCCGTCCCATAATGGCCCCACTCATACTGGCGCTGGCCCTTTTCGTCATCGTAACAGGCCCAAGTCACAAACGGGGCCGGGGCCGTGGGATGCTCACCCAAGGCAAAGCCCCTGCCGTTTTCCAGCATGACCGCCTTATGGATGGCGTAGCCTTGATTGATGTCCATAAAACCTCCTTTGGTTGTCCGCACTTCGGGACAATTTGTCCCAATGTCCCGGCGCAAAATGTGGAAAGTGTTTTGCGGAAACAGGGGGTGGACGGGAAAACATACCACCTACCCCAAAACACCCGGCGAAAAGCCTTGGTAACAGCGGGTTTTCCGGGGCTAATTTTCCACACATCAGCCCCGCTTTTTTCGCATGAAATCCCGCTTTTGTTTCCGCAGCGCAGCGGCGGCGCAAGCCTCGGAGCAGTACCGTGTGCGGCCATCCGGGAGAAATGTCCTGCCGCATACCGGACAAGGCCGGGTTTCCGGGGCGGGGCCTTGGTCGAGCAGAGCGGCCTCCAGAGCCGGATCGGTAGGCAGAACGGCCTCCCGGAAGTAGCGGCAATAGGCACCCGTCCAGCATTTCCCCAGCATATAGCACTCGCCGTCCAGCGGCAAGCAGCCGTAGTCCTTATCATAATTGGCGCACAGGGATTTTACCAGCTTGTGGATCGCCCGCTTTTCCTCACGGGTCAGCTCACGGGCCAAAGCGTCACCTCCTGTCCTTTGCGCCGCCCAGCAGTTCCCGGTAACAGGTCACGCAGCCTATGCCCCGCCAGTAGGGGCAGCCGTGACAGGGAGAGCCAGCCGGGGCCTTGGGCAGCTCGGGCCGTTCATTCCGGGGGATCTCCTGCATCATTCTTTCATAGGGGCTGTTGGTAAATCTCATTCGCCATCCTCCGTGGCCTCGTCCTCGTCCCAAGACGGGGTGTCGTCATAGTCCTCCAGCTCGTCCCCGTAGTCCTCCTCGGGCTGTTCGGCCCGCTGGTGCTTGGGGCGGTAGACCTTGAAATACCACCCGGCCCCGCCGCCGACAAGCGCCACGGCAGCGATCAGAAGCAGCGTCCCCATATTGGAGCCGCTCTCCGGCTCGGGGACAGGCTCGGGATCGGGAGTAGGCTCCGGCTCGGGAGCTGCCCCGGCGCACTCGGTCATATTGGTGGCGCATACCGGGCAATCGGTGTTGATGGCCCCCGCCGCACATTTCACCGTACAGGCACAGGTGGGAGCTTCCATCCCAGCGGCCTCCATAGCGGCCAGCAGGTCGGCCTCGTCCGCAACGCTGAAGAAGTAGGTCTGGTACTGTTCCTCCTCCTCGTTCACCGGCTTGTCGTAGTCGATGACGATGTAAAAGGTATTGCCGCCGCTGGTCTGGACGGTGATAAACTGCTTATTGGTGTGCTTGTCATAGAGCAGATCACGGGTCACAAGGCCGCCGTCCTCGGTGAAGCCCTCACCCGGCTGGATGGTGGGGGCGGGCGTTTCCTCCACAGGGTCAAGCCCCTCCCACTCGGTCACAGGGGGCGGCGTTTCCTCGATGTAGTCACCGCCCCCGGCGTAGGCCGTGACAGACAGGCCGCCCACCATCATCACAGCACACATGACCGCCGCCAGCATAGAAAGGTGCTTTCTCATTCGGCCACCTCCATTTCGGACTTCGGGACATTTTGTCCCAAGGTTTCCCCGGCCCGGAGCCGCTGGAGTACCAAGGGCAGTTCGGCAAGAGGTATGCTCATGCCACGCACAATGTCCACGATCTCGCTGTTTTCGGCCTCCAGCTTTTTCTGTTCCAGCTCCTTCAGCCGGGTCTGCTGTTCGGTGATTTTGGCCTTGACCTTTTCAATTTCGGCCTCAATTTTTGCGCTTTTGGTTACTGCCATATCGAAAAATCCTCCTTTACGAAAGCCGCCCGTAGGCGTAGAAATGTGACTGCCAGTAGCTTGAATTGAGATAGGTGTACCCGATGGGATCGCCACAATGGAGCATCCAGCCATCGCCCACATAGATGCCACAATGGGAAACGCCGGGGGTGTCGTAAGTCCCGGTGAAGAACACAAGATCGCCGGGACGGGGGCTGCTTGTGCGGGTGCTGATGTTGTAAAGCCCCTGCGCCCCCAGCCGTCCGAAGTCCCAGCCGCATTGATTGTAGACATAGGACACGAAGCCGGAGCAGTCAAAGGATGTGCTGGGCTTGTAGCCGCCCCACACATAGGG
>MSGV01000031.1:0-7893 GCA_001940845.1 Christensenellaceae bacterium Phil7 | reverse complement strand
CCTCGGGTATCTCATGCTCCACGGGATCGCCCGTGTACTTTGCCACATAGGGGGACGAGGGAAACAGGTCGGGCCTGTTGCCGAGGGTCGCCATATAGAGGGCATAACGGGAGAGCTGATCCTCGCCCATCATGTAGATGGGCAGATGGGACAGATTGAAGTTTTCGAGGGTGACGGTGCAAATGTAGTAGTCATAGTACACCCGGTAGCTGTCCGTGTGAGTGTTGCCGTCCTCGTCCGTCCATGTGTCGGTTTCGATGTAGTAGCGCCGCTCCACCACCACATCCTCGGTGAGAATATACTGGCGGTCAAAGAGCATTTGCAGGGTGTCCTGTACCTCGGTCAGCGTCCATTCCCCCTCGTGCCATGCGCTCACAAGGGAGAGCAGCACATAGGGATCGTGTTCGATGTCATCGAGGTCGAAATGGTACTCGTCATAATCGTGGGTGGCCTCGTAGGTGTCGAGGTAGCGGCGCAGCTCGTCCTCCAAGGCGCAGTAGGCGGCCTCGGCCCCCCGCAGGTCAGCGTCCTCGGCGGCGTAGGTGGATGCCCCGACAGCGCCCACAACGCCGTTACCCACCGTCACCATTGAGGACATACAGGACTGCATCAGCACCAGCAGCAGAAAGAGGGCAAGGAAAAGCAGCACCCCCACGGGATGCCGCTTGACAAAGGCCACCGTCCGGGCGGCCAGCTTTTCCGTTGTCACCGCCGTTTTTTCGGCGGCCTTGGCCCCGGTCTTGGCGGCCTCCTTCGCTTGCTTGGCATATTGCCGCTTGATTTTCTGCTTCTGCATATAGCGGGAAAGGGCGCTGCCCCGCATTTCCGGGTGTTCCTCCACGGTCTTGCGGTAGTGGTAATCTGCCGTGGCCTTGATGTGCCTGGACTCGGCCCGTTCCACAGCCTTGGCCGGGTGCTGGCGGATCTGCCGCTTCACATAGCGGGAGCCGTGACGAACAGCGGACTCGGCCACCAGCTCGGAGCGGTGAGCGCCCTCGGTGCCGACATTCTCGTGCTCCACCTCGTACAGCTTGCCATGCACAAAGCCGTGAACGCCGCCGCCCACAGCCCGCCCCGCCTTTTTCACGGGGCCGGGCTTCTTGGGTGGCTTTTGCTTTGCCAGCTTGTCACGGGCAGCGTCCAGCTGTTCGCCCCGCTTTTCCATCCGCAGCTTGGATGCGGCGGTCTGCTCCTGCTGGCTCTTTTGCCGGAACTTGGATTTGGGGCGCTTTGGGACATTTTGTCCCGAAGTCCCGGCCTTACTGGTCTGTCTGCTCATGGGCCAAGTCCTCCGGGCGGGTAGTCAGCAGATTGTAGATTTCACCCTTGGGGAAACGGTCTACAAAGGGGATGGTGACGCTGCCGTAGAACAACAGGCCCTCGCCGGAATTGCTATGGGTGATGTAGGAGAGCTGATGCTCGGAAATGCCGAGCTGCTTGGCGAGGATCGCCCGGTCACTTTGGGCCTGTGACAACAGGATCATAAAATCCGTGTTGTCAAGGATGTTTGAGATTTCAGCGCTGGCCAGCAGGTCTTTCACATTCTGCGTCAGAGCTGACGGGACGCATCCTTTTTTACGGAGCATTTTCCACACGGCCACAAAGTAGCTGGCAGTCAGCGGGTCACGGAGCAGCACATGGAACTCGTCAAAGTAGCACCAAGTCGCCAGCGCCTCGGCGTGGTTGGTGTTCACCGCCGAAGTGACAAACTCATTGGTGATGTGCATGGCGATCTTGCGGAGGTTTTCGCCCATGCCCTTTAAGACGATGCACACCACCCGGCTGCGGGTCTTGACATTGGTGGGGTGGTTAAAGAGGTTGAGGGAACCTGTGCAGTACAGCTCCAGCGCCGTTGCCACACGCTTTGCCTCCGGCTCGGGCTGTTTCAGCAGCTCCTCGTACAAGTCTTGGAGCAGGGGCATATCCCCGCTGCCGATCCCCAGCGCCAACTCCCGATAGACCAGCCGTACACAGCGGTCAATGACGGTCTTTTCAATGGGCTGCAAGCCCTCCTTGCCGCCCACGATCAGCTCACACAGGGACAGCAGAAAATCCGCTTTCATAGACAGCGGGCTTTCCTCGTCATTCATTCCCATTTGGATGTCCATAGGGTTGATGTGGTTGGGGCTGTCCGGGGAGATTTCAATGACCTGCCCGCCCAGCCTCCGCACCAGCGGGGCATATTCGCCCATCGGGTCTACCACGATGATGCGGTCTTGGGTGGTGAGAAACACATTGATCAATTCTCTCTTGGCGGCGAAGCTCTTGCCGGAGCCTGTGGAGCCGAGGTACATCCCGTTGGCCGATTTCAGTTTTTTACGGTCAGCCATGATGACATTGTGTGAAAGGGCGTTCATGCCGTAGTACAGCGCCTGTCCACCCATCCGTAGCTCCCTTGTCATAAAGGGGATGAAAATTGCCGTGGAGCTGGTAGTCATACCCCGCTGTATCTCAATGCCGTTGTAACCGAGGGCCAGCGAGGACACGAAGCCCTGCTCCTGCTGCCAGTCCAGCCGCTTCAAAGCGCAGTTGTATTTCTGTGCGATGCCGCCCACGGTGAACACATCGTTTTCCAGCCGCTGGCGGGTGGGAGCCAGATTGACAACGGTAAAGGTCAGCAGAAACATTCGCTCGTTGCGGGACTGCAGATCGGCCAGCAGCTCGGCTGCGTCCTTGGAAAAGGTAATGAGGTCGGGGGGCAAAATCTCCATATCGTACCCGGCCCGGACAGCCTTTTTCTGCTCCTCGACCTTCATGCGGCCAATGTCGGAGATTTTACCCTTGATGGTCTTAATGGCTTTGAGCTGATCCACGGTCTGAATATGCAGGGTCACGGTCAGCTCGGCATCCAGCTCCAAGATTTCAGCCAGCAGACGATCCGACAGCTCGGACGCCATAATCTGCAAATAGGACGCCGCCCCGAAGTAGCGGCCCACCCGGAAAGTGCGGCTGTCCCGGAAGTCGAAGCTGTCCGGGGCGATATAGTCCTTTGTCCCCATCCCGGTCTTGGGGATGTCCTTCCACGCAAAGCGGAACGGCTCACGGGTGCCGGGGTGCATTTGGCCGTGAAGTACCGCCAGCCGCTCCCGGCCATCGAGGGGCTGGGACTGTACCCCCAGCCGTTTGAGGTTGCCCATCACATCGGACTCCACCCGGCCCAGCCGGGGGCGGGCCTCGGCAGCGCTTGAAGCGGGCAGCCCAAAGGTGATGTACTTGGAGCGCTCAATGCCGTTGTTGCTTTTGGCAATCTGGCCTTTGAGCATTTCCACATACTCCTCCCGGATGCTGTTGTAGTCATCCTCCTGCGGGGGGATATTCACCTTGTAGCGGCTGCCGGAACGGGAACGGCGGTTGACAAAGGAGAGCTGGAACGGCAAGGAGCTGTCAAAGTAGTTAAGGCACGAACTCCAGCCGGAAAAGATAGCCGACTGATCCTCGGTGGATGCCACGGAATAGTTGATGTCCTCGTATTCCACGGTCTTGGTGTAGATGCCGCCGGGGAGCTGGCACAGCCCGTCCGGGTGCATAGCGATATAGGGGATGGTCTGCTGGGCCGACAGAGCCGCCCGGCGTTTACTTGCCCTTGTCGGCTTTTTGGGTTTTGTTTTCTGCAATAGGCTCCTCCTTTCCCGTGAATGGGGCGTAGATATTCTGCGTCTTATAGGGCCGGATGCCGGGGCGCAGAAAGCGGGTGTTGATGATATTCCGTAGCACCTTTTCAAAAGGCAGCCCGTCCTTTTCGTACATCGCCATCATAAATGCCGGGAGCATGATCCCCAGCATGACGAACAGCGCCCCGGTGTTGCCGATAGCGCTCCGGGTCAGCAGATAGGTGGGAATACCCACCGCCGCCCCGATGCCGAAGCAGACAAGCTGCCGCTTGGTGAGGTTAAAGGCGATTTTGGTCTTGATCTTGGAAAGGTCGTTGGGGACATTTACATAGGGCATTGTCAGCCTCCTTCCTTGGGACAAATTGTCCCGAAGTCCCGGATCGTCGGCTCCACCTCGTTACCCCACACATCCCAGCCGGGAGGGGTCTGGCGGGAGAACAACTCCACACGGGGCAGATCGCCCACAAGGGCCACGATCTTGTCACGGGCCTCGTCCGGCTTTTTGCTATGGGCCTCGATGGGGGAAATGATAAACTGGTGGATGTTGGCCGCCTGCCGCTTGGGGTGGCCCCGTGTAGCCAGCAGACAAACTTCAGCATTGCCCCTCGTCCAAAAGCCCAGCCCGTAAAACCAGCTATCCGCCTTTCGGTTTTTCTTCAGCCAGACAAAGGCCACGCTTTTGTAGGTAAAGCCCCACGCCTCAATGAGCCGCAGGGCCTCGGGAAGCTGCGGAAAGGTGGCCCACATGAAAAGAGCGCTGTCCGGGGCCGCTATATCGGCCACAGGCAGCGCACACAGCTCGTCAATGCTCATGGTGGGGTAGTGATTTTCAGCCGCCCCCTGTACCTTTTTGGCTGTATAGCGCCAAGGGGGATCGGCGTAAATGATTGAATAATTCCCGATAGGTCACACTCCTTTCCCGCCCCCGGCCACAGCCCGCCGAGCCTCGTCTATGCGCTGGGCGGCAGGGCCGTAAAAGGCCGGGGCGTTTTCAAAGCAGAGGTAACGGCGACCCGTATTGAGAGCGGCCACAGCGGTTGTGCCGGAGCCAGCGCAGATGTCGGCCACCACCTCGCCCTCGCTGGTGTAGGTCTTGATAAAATACTCGCACAGCTCCACGGGCTTTTGCGTGGGGTGGATAGTATGGGCCACAGTCGGCACGAACAGCACATTTCCCGGATAGCGCCGCCCATCGTTGCACTCGGAGCCTGTGCGCTCAAACTTCCCGTAGTTGGGACTGTGGCCGTTGCGGGAGTAAACACGGCGGTATGGCTCCCCGTAGGTGAATTGCGGATTATACCGTGGGGGCTTTTGGTAGAACACCAAGATATTCTCCGACTTTTTCAGCGGTGCTCGGTTAGCGTTGAGAAAGCCTGTTCCCCGTTCCTTGTACCACACCCACTCATAGCGGAGCATGGCGAGGTTGGATGCGCCCAGCACCTTGTCAAAGGGGCATTGAGCGAACAGCAGCACAGCGCCGTTGGGCTTTACCGCCCAGCGCACCGCATCCCACAGCGCCTCCAGCGGCAGGGGGACATCCCAATAGTTCCGGGTCGTGCCGTAGGGCGGATCGGTCAAGATCATATCCACCGAATGACGGGGCTGGGCCAGCAGCCCCTCGATCCCGTCCATGAGGTACAGGCCGGGGGGCTTTGGGACATTTTGTCCCAAGGTCGTTTGGGTCAAGTCCGGCCTCCTTTCTCAATGAGCGCTGAATATGCTCCGGGCGATGGAGCCGGTTTTGAACAGGCAGAAGCAGAGCAGCACCGTGTAGCCCATACAGCCCCAAATGGCCCCGATGGGATCTCCGCCCGTGGCGATACCCTGTATCAGCACCGCATAGATGGCCACGCAGACGAGGATCAACATTCCTTGGAAAGCCACGGCGAACAGGGATTTTAGGTAGTTCTGCCCGGTACTGCCCAGCTCCCGGTTGGAGAGGGTAGCCACAGGCAGCGGGGCAAGGCTGGTGAGCAGATAAATCTCAATCATGCGCCCGTAGACGATTACGAATATCACAATATTCAGCGCCCACATGGTCACATGGATCAAAAACGACTGGAGCCACAGCCCCAGCAGCTCCCCAAGGCCCATTGTTTCCAAGGTGGCCTCCAGCGTGTCGATCATGGAAGTGGATATATCCGTGGAGCCTTGCACGATCCCGGCGGCGTTGGCAATCACGCTTTGGGACACATCAAAGACCGCCATCACGATATTGAATGTATTGGAGAGAATGAGGATGGCGCAAGCGGTTTTGAAAATCCACTTGAAGAAAATCCAGTAGTCCAGATCGTGCAGATTGTTCTTTTCGATAATGAGCTGGATCAGCTCATAGGTGGCAACAAAGGTCAAGATCAGACCGGCTATCGGCAGTATCACCGTTTCGGAAAGCTGCCGTATGAGGGAAAAGACCCCGGCGTTCCACGCCGCCGGGGTCGTCCCTACCTGTACCGCAATCTCTCCGACTCGGGTATTGACCGTATCAAAAAGCCCCGTGAGGTTTCCCATGATACCCTCGATCAAAAGCTCTTTTATCCAGTCTGTCAGCCAGTCGGTGAGAAATCCCATAAGCTATGCCGCCCTTAAAACAGGCTGGACAGCAGAGGGATCAGCGTAGTGCCGAGAACGATGATGCCGCCGCCCGCCATGAGCTGCTTCATGCCCTGGCTTTTTGCTTATGTGCTATAAAGAAGTAATAGAAGTGTAAAAAATTTTGCCGTTCCTATCCGGCACTTGGCGCTTGCGTGTCGGATAGGTCGGGCTTTTAGGCTTCGGGCAAGTCTACCTTGCCGACAAAGCTATAATAAATCTCAATGTCCTGTCTGCGTGTGCCGTTCTCGTCATAGCTGCACTCATGCACAATGATTTTCTCGACAAACTCACGCAAGAGAGTGGGGGTAAGTTCTTCAAAGCTCGTATGCTTGCGGACGATGTTCATAAACTTTTCGGCGTTTACGGTGGCTTCCTGTGCTTTGGAAAGCTCGGCTTGCAGTTCGGCAATACGCTCTTTAAGCTGCCGCTGCTCGGCTTCGTAGTCTGCCGATAGCTCCATAAATCGGTCATCAGAAATCCGTCCGCTTACGCTGTCCTCATACAGCCGCTTGAAGATAGCGGATAGTTCGGCAATACGCTTTTCTGCGCTGTCAAGCTCTTTCTTCTTGGCGGCGTTCCTGCGCTTGCCGCCGTCCTCGTTCTGCTCGATCAGCAGCTTCATAAAGCGGCTTTCGTGCTTCTCGGCGTAGCTCGTCACTTTCCGCAGATTGGAGATAACGCCCGCTGTCAATAGGTCGGTGCGGATAAAGTGCGCCGTACAGTCGGCGGTGCGCTTCTTGTAGTTGCCGCAGATGTAGCAGTCCTGTTTCCGCTTGTCGGTCTGATAACGCTGCTGATACATCACGCTGCCGCAGTCGGCACAAAAGAGTATGCCAGAGAACAAGCCCACTTCATCATAGCGGTTGGGGCGTTTGCGCTGCTTGCGTAGCTCCTGCACCCGTTCCCATGTGGCAAGGTCGATAATCGGCTCGTGGGTGTTCTCAAATACCACTTGCTTTTCTTCGGGGTTTTCTACGCTCGATTTTACCTTGTAGGAGATTTTCTCGGTCTTGAAGTTTACCGTATGCCCCAAATACTCCTTGCGTTCAAGGATATGCACAACGGTGTTGGTAGACCATTTGTAGGGGTAATCGGGGTAGTAGCGGCGGGTGCTGCCCGTCCTGCGGTACTCCAATGTCCCCGGCGTGGGTATCTCCTGTTCGGTTAGCATACGGGCTATTTTGGTCGGTCCGTTCCCGGCAAGGCACAAGCTGAAAATCTGCTTGACTACCGGGGCGGCTTCCTCGTCAATGACAAAATGACCGTCCTCGCCTTTGAGATAGCCATAGACGGGTTGGCTCGTGATAGGCTTGCCGCTCATGCCCTTGCTGCGAAAAACTGCCTTGATTTTTTTGCTCGTGTCCCTCACCATCCATTCGTTGAAAAGATTTTTTAGCGGCGTTAGGTCGTTATCGCCCTGTGCGCTGTCCACTCCGTCATTGATAGCAATAAAGCGGACGCCTTTCTTTGGAAAAGTGATTTCGGTAAACATTCCGACCTGCAAGTAGTTTCGTCCCATTCTGGAAAGGTCTTTCGTAATGACACATTTGACTTCGCCGTTTTCAACGCAGTCCATCATTTCCGTAAAGCCCGGTCTTTGGAAGTTCGCACCACTCCAACCGTCATCAACGAAAAATCGGTAGTTCATAAAGCCGTTTTCTCGTGCATAGGTTTCAAGGATACGCTTCTG
>MSGV01000030.1 GCA_001940845.1 Christensenellaceae bacterium Phil7 | reverse complement strand
TATCGCAGAGGGCGATTGCTTCATTGGAGAGGGTGATGAGGCTCAACGCATGACGCATTACCATAACCGCATCCAATGTATCGACCACACCATCGCCATTCGCATCGCCGGGAATGCCAGTCGTTGGAGTGTGAGTTATGATAAGATCAGTAGCATCGTACATACCGCTGTGATACACATGGAATTTATAGGTCATGCCAGCCTCGAATTCGAAGTCATCCGCACGACCACCGATGGAGCCCTGCTCGGAAGCGATCCATATACCGCTGTTTGGAGTTGGGTTGGTGATTACCCAATCATATATGCCTGCGGGAATTTCAATGGTTGCGCTGCCGCCGCAGATGACGTTGCTGGTATTGAGATTACCATCAGCATTTTCGGGGAGCTTATACTCGAATTCATCATATAGACCTTCGGGAGCACTGCCGCTGCCTGTCAAAGGCCCCGCTGCGGGGAATAGATATCCATATGAGAGCGCATCTGCATCGAGGAGCATCTGATAACCGGAACCATCGCTCCATACTTCATCGACTTCGAAGATGATGGTTGCATTAGCTGCGGAGGGATTGCGATACTTTGCCCTGATGATGATGTCGCTATCAACGGCAGTTCCATTATAATCCCAACCTGTGAATTCATAGCCCGCATGAGTGGGGGGATTTGGGAAATCGCTCTCATTGAGGACAGTGCCCACTTCAACGGCCATGCTGCTTATGGTGCTGTTATCAAAATTATCAACAAAGGTTACGGTGAATTCGGGCAGCTCGGGATCGGGAACCTCGATATCGTTGAGGGTCAGGAGACAGGTGACCTCTGCGCCGCCGCCAATGACGCCTGCAGGGGTTACATTGCCGGTCTGGCGATCAACATAGTAAAGACCTGAACTTGCATCGCTATACTGTGCCCAAAAGAGCTGATGAGTGTTCATATCATAGGTCATGGATTGAACATACTTCATTTCAACTCCGGTCGGACCAACGATATCACAATGTGCTGTCTCGAGATCAATCCTATAAAGAGTGCTGGTATCATTGGAGATGCCATAACCAACGCCATTTTCATCGATCGCAAAGGTATGGATGGTCTCTGGTATATCGAATGCTGCAACCTCGGTGAGAGTACCCAGAGCGCGGTTGACTGTGAACAGAGAGCGACCGCTGCCGGAACCATATGCGATGGCGTAAAGAGTGTTTGAAGTATAATCGAATGCCATGTCAACAATTATACGATCAGCGGAGTAGCCGGTGAATACGGGCGTCATGCCGACGGTGGTATCTATGATATAGAACCTGCCGTCGGTAATCACTCCCCATTCATTATCGCCATTGAAGCCATAGATCATGCGGCCTGCGGAAGCGGCGCCATAAGTTATAGGTGCCGAACCGAGATTTTCGATCGTGCTCGGATCGCCCTCAGAGAACGAACCCCAGTAAGAATAACCAGCCTGTTCATCAAAGATGTAACCGATGAGCTCAGCGGATGGAAGCGCTTCGGTAACGGTTACATTAGCAGTGCCTGTAGCGCTGCCATAACTGGTTGTGACGGTAACGGTTATGGTTGTTGTGCCTTCTGCAACCCCTCGTATAAGGCCATTTTCATCAACGGTTGCGATCGTTTCATCTGCGATTTCAAAGGCAGCGCTCTTGTCGTGTGTGTCAACGGGCAATAAGATGTACTGAACGCCAACAACACGATCTACGGGAACGGTTATATCCTGAACCTCAACCGAAGTGGGAGGTATGGGCTCGCCAACGTATACGTTATCCAGGATCGCATAATCGCCGGGCTCATCATAGCTGCTGTCCTTCTTGTAGGTCCACTCAATGGTGTGCTCGCCTTCTTCGAGAGATGTGGAATAGGACTCCCACACCTCGGCTCTATTCCTATCGTAGACCAGGCTTCCATCGATGAAGAGCTGAAGACCATCCATTACATAACTGCCGGGATCATAACCAAAACCTTCGCCAAATGACATATAGTCAAACCGAAGGACGTCGCCCGCTGAAGCGGTAACGGTTGTGGAAACGGTGGAAGTGGAGTCACCAATATTAATATTGCTGCTCTTTGCTGCATCGCCATAGACAAACCAGGGATAATCACCCTCGGTTACGAAGTTCAGACTGCCGCCGGGCACATTGAGCGCTTCGTTAAGTGTTGAAGCAGTCTGAGGTGCAGAATTCTGGGAAGAATCAAACTTCGCGCTGGAAGTCTTGGGCTCTTCCGTTTCCGCAATGACGGGAATGGTCACTATGGAGAGAACCATTGCAAGCGCCATCAGCATTGCAAGAAATTTCTTCATGCGTAAATCTCCTTTAAAAGTTTTTAAGTCTAACACTCCCCCATCCGAGGATGCAGAGAATAGTTCGGACCGCCGGCTAATCTCAGCAGCCCGAAATCAACGGAAGGTTTTCAAGCCTTAAGGGATGAAAAGCTTTTAAAAGCCGAGCGCAGCACGCATGATGAGCGTTGCATCGAGGATGGTGATCTCGCCATCGCCATTCATATCGCAGAGGGCTGCTGCTTCATTGGAGAGGGTGATGAGGCTCAATGCATGGCGCATGACGAGCAATGCATCGGATGTATCGACCGTGCCGTCGTCATTTGCATCTCCGGGCACACCGGGAATGCTTTCTTCGGCACGGATGGTGAAGGTTGCAAGCTTATTCATGCCACAGGCATAGATATAGGTAACCTCAGCTACGCCTTCATCGATGGTCAGGATATTGCCCTGTACGCTGCCGCCAACCCAATTGGAAGCCTTGCTGATATCGAAGCTGCCGGGGAGGGTTGATAGATCGAATGTGCCATCTTCACCGAAAGCAGCAGCATATACATTGTTTTCACAGATCAAACTTTCAATGTAATCGCAGTGATGGACATCAATACTTGTCAGTTTGTTTCCGGAGCAATTCAACTCCCTGAGCGCAGGGTTGTTGCTGACATCCAGCTCGGTAAGCAGATTGTCATTGCAATATAGCCATTTAATCGCAGGGTTGTTGCTGATATCCAGCTCAGTAAGCTGATTATCATTGCAATATAACCATTTAATCGCAGGGGCATTGCTGATATTCAGCTCGGTAAGCAGATTCCCGACGCATGAGAAGTAAGTAAGCTCAGGATTATTGCCTATATCCAGATTAGTAATTTGATTGCCGTCGCATTCAAAACGATAAAGCGCAGGATTATTGCGGATATCCAGCTCGGTAAGCTGGTTGTCCCTACACCATAGCTTCTCAAGCACAGGGTTGTTGCTGGTATCCAGCTCGGTGAGTTGATTGCCATCGCATTCCAAACGCCAAAGCGCAGGATTATTGCTGATATCCAGCTCAATGATCGCATTGCCACTGCAGGTCACCTGCTCAATCACAGGATTGTTGCTGGTATCCAGCTCGGTGAGCTGATTGTCATCGAATTCTACCTGCTTGAGCGCAGGGTTATTGCTGATATCCAGCTCGGTGATCGCATTGCCACTGCCGAGTACCCACTCAAGCGCCAGGTTATTGCTGATATCCAGTTCGGTAAGCTGGTTGTCTATGCACCTAAAACCTACAAGCTCAGAGTTATTGCTGATATCCAGCTCGGTGATCGCATTATCATCGCAAAACAAATACTGGAGTGCAGTGAAATACTCGACACCGCTCAGATCGGCAATGCCCATGGAAGTAACATCAATCGTATCAACTTCAGCAATTTCTGCTTCGCTCAATATTCCATCGCTGTCGATATCGAATTCTTCGCTCACAAAGCCCCTGAATATTTCATCGGGAAAGTTCGCTGCGTTGATCTCAACGGGTCCATCCTTGACCACCAAGGGCTTGCTTGCCCTCGGTACGGTGAGCGCAAAGGAAGAGGTTGGGAGCACTGCAAGTGTAAGCATGAGAGCAAGCAATGCAGCAAGGGTACGTTTTTTCATTGGTTTATTCCTCCTTGGGAAATTATTCCTTTATGCATCATCTGTATCCTCTGCTTTTAAACCTGTTATAACACAAAATTTAAAGATTCGAAGATGCAAATATGATAAAGCAAACAGAGCTTTTTTCCAATGCATTTTGTCTTCGAATTGTTTACGAAAGTATAGTTTCGTGTATTGACAGTTTTAGATATTCGAGTTATAATACGATCGAATATTTAGTGGTGAGGCATTTCCTTTATCACAAGATATTGTGCCAGAAATTTCCAATGCATCAATTTTTCGGTTGTTCACGAAACTATAGTTTCGTGAACAGTTTCATATTTTATTTTTGAGTCTTGCATATTTTGCATTCTAAAGCCGCACTTTTACGCTTAATTCAATTGAAACATCGATGTAAACATCTTAAATAAAAAATTTGCAACAAATAAAAATTGCCTGAATCGACACGAGCATATTGAATCCGCTCGAACCAATCCGGGCAATAGCTTCTTCCTATTAAGTTATTTCTGGATAAGAATGAACGAGGTTCGGGCCGCCGCAATGCTTCG
>MSGV01000029.1:117832-152849 GCA_001940845.1 Christensenellaceae bacterium Phil7 | reverse complement strand
TCGGGGTACAGGTATAGGTATGACGAAAATAACAATCTTACGAAGCTGAGATTAACGCTTAGTAAAATAAAAGGATAGAAACATGAGTAATTCTTATGACGAATAAAAAAGAGCACTGAAAAGTATGGAAACAATCAGAATGAAACTGCTTATTGGTATTAGCTTAATTATATCTCTTCTTGTTCTACTGTAACTCACTAATCGCATCCATGATTGCGATTGCACTATATGAAATGTGAGAATAGAAGAAATTTAGAAGATTTCAACTCGCAGGATAGCCATTTCAAATATTTATTGAGGATTAAATCTGAAAAACTTTGTGCATTTATTTGTAGTTTCCAGTATGATTAAAGCTTAATTTCGTTTAGATTCGCACCTTGTCCTTATTTATTGAATAAGCTGTACTATACAAGCTTTGTTTGGAGGTAATATGGAAAATTCGATCGCACAACTTAAAAATGTGCGCCTGATATACCACGAGCCCCATGCGGAGACGCTTGCTATAGATGATATTAGCCTTACTATCGGGAAGGGGGAGTTTGCTGCGATTGTGGGTCCATCCGGCTGCGGCAAGACAACCCTGCTATCGATGCTTGCAGGTATTCTCGCCCCAAGCAGTGGGGAGGTTGAGGTATTAGGTAAAAGGCTCTATAGTGATAAGCCCTCGCGCGGCATGATGGTGAATAATGGCAGTGGTACGGGCTATATGCTGCAAAGAGATAATTTGCTGGATTGGCGTACAATTGAGGATAATGTTTTGTTGGGCTTGGAGATCAAACATATGCTCAACAGTGATACAAGGCAGTATGCTCGTGAGCTGCTGCTTCGGTATGGCTTGGGTGAATTCATGAAGCTTTATCCGCGCCAGCTTTCCGGAGGCATGAGGCAGAAGGTGGCATTGATACGGACTCTCGTATTCCGCCCATCACTCCTGCTCCTTGATGAGCCATTTTCGGCTTTGGATTTTCAAACGAGGCTGCTGCTTGCGGATGAGGTCAGTTCCATAATACGTAGCGAAGGCTGTACTGCAATTCTGGTGACCCATGATATTTCGGAGGCGATCAGTATGTGCGATAGGGTGATGGTACTCACTGCACGCCCCGCAGTGATGAGAAGCGAGATTGATATCGAGTTAACAGGAGATACTCCATTGGATCGAAGAAATGATCCTCACTTCAAGGACTATTTCAATACTGTTTGGAAGGAGATGATGAAAAATGAGGAATTCAATTGATGAGAACTATTCTCAGGAACATGCTGAATACCTCAAGAAGCTTAAAAGAAATAAAAGCTTTGTAATCTCTATGCAAATTGCGATATTGGTCATCTTCATAGGGGTTTGGGAGCTGCTTGGAGAGCTGGGAATAATTAATACCTTCATTTTTTCAAGCCCAAGTCGGGTTGTGGCAACCATAGGCAGACTATATGGCAATGGTGAACTCTTTATGCATATAGGAGTAACGACACTCGAAACCGTTGCCGGATTCATAATAGGGACATTGCTTGGAACTATCATAGCTGTGCTGATGTGGTGGAGTCCAACCCTGGCAAAAATCCTTGATCCATATATGGTAGTGCTGAATGCCTTGCCAAAGATTGCACTGGGGCCGATATTGATAGTATGGGTTGGTGCGGGCATGAAGGCAATAATAGTGATGGCTTTGCTCATATCCACAATAGTTACGATAATGACGGTACTCGCCGGCTTTAATGAGATATCGAGCGAAAATCAACTTCTCATGCGAACACTGGGCGCAACAAGGATGCAGACCTTTATAAAGGTCGTTCTGCCTGCTTCCGTACCAACGGTAATGGGGGCGCTAAAGTTGAGCGTTGGCATGAGCTGGGTTGGAGTCATAGTTGGAGAATACCTGGTTTCCAAAGCTGGACTGGGTTATTTGATAGTCTATGGAGGTCAGGTATTTCAGCTTGATCTGGTTATGGCATCCATAGCGATACTGTGTGTGCTGGCCGCAATTATGTATTATGCTGTTGCAATGCTGGAAAAATATATTTCGAAACGCATAGGCAGATTTGGAGTTTAGTAGATGCTGCTTGCATAGGGAATGGGAGGGCTTCGTAGAATCGAGGCTGCTCCCATTTGATTATAAAAGTTACTAAGATCTCTTCTTGAATTTATTTTTGCTGCGCATTAAAACTGAGATATTTGTTAAATCAAATAGCTCGGGGGAGAATGATTAGAAAGAGGCAGCGGAATATCAGACGGTGCTCCCCTTTCTAAGTATAACCGGATATGTTGCATAACCGGAGATTGTTCTGCCGCTGAGCACGGAAACGCCCTTATCCATCACTACATTTGAAAGATGGCTGTTTTCACCAATATAGCAGGCCTGCATGATTATGGAATTTCGTACTATAGCTCCTTTGCATACATGAACGCCGCGGAAGAGTATGGAATTTTCGACTTCTCCTTCGATGATGCAGCCATCCGCAGCCATAGAATTTTTTATCTTGCCGGAGTCTGTATATTTTGCAGGAACCTCATCCTTGACCTTGGTATAGATTGGGTGCATTGGGTTGAACATATCGGCGCGGACCTTTTGATCAAGCAAGGCCATGTTGTGATTATAAAATGTATTTACGGAATCGAGACGAGCGACATAACCATCGTATCTCCAACCGTACATCCTGCATTTATTCACGTTTTTGATCAGTACATCGCGCATAAAGTCGAATTCTCCATGAGATGCAGCTTCTTCAACCAGGTATTCGAGTCTTTCCTTTTCCATGATGTAAGCATCACAACCACGGAAATTTGTAGTCGGGAAATATGGATTGAGAGAGAGATCGGTTATGCGGCCGTTCTCGTCCATGGTAAGCCGAAGATCATCATATTGATCCTCACGATTAAATTCATGCTCTACGCTATACATGATAGTCAGCTCAGCTCCGGTCTCTATATGTTGGCGAAGCATGGCGTCGTAGGTTGTGTTATAGAGTGTATGGCTGCCTGTAAGAAGAACGTATTTTTGTGTTGAGCGGCGAACATAGCCTAGAACGGAGCGTATGGCATCGATCGTGCCTCGATAAACGCCAATATTATCCTTTGTTACGAAGGGCGGCAGGATGAATAGACCATCTCGTTTTCTATGCAGATCCCATTCCTTTCCGCTGCCCAAATGATCCATGAGCGAGTGGTAGTTCCTCTGAGCGATCAGGCCGACATTGGATATTCCTGTATTGACCATATCCGAAAGCAAAAAATCAATCGCACGGTATCTGCCCCCGAAGGGAACCGCAGCTACGGAGCGTGAAAATGTCAGTTCACGAAGCTGAGCATTGGCTTCTCCGGTATAAATGAGGCCAAACACATTATTAATCATTTTTGATCCCTCCGTTTCCGTTTACCCTTATGACTTTGCCTTTTGGCACGCGTTCGCCATCCCCAACGATGATTGAATTGGGCACAAGCGTTATATCTCCAGTGAGCTTATTATCATAGGGTTCATCATCCGTTTGTTTTTCACATCCCAATATAGCGTTCTCGCCAATAATAGCACCCTCGCCTACGATAGCTCTATATATCTTAGCATTTCGCTTTATTACCGCATTGGGCAGAATTATTGAATCCTCAATCCTGGCATTTTCTTCAACCGTAACGCCCGAATAGAGAACGCTGTGCCTTATGGCACCATTGACGAAACAGCCCTCCGTAACTATGCTGTCTGCAATATCGGCAGATTCGCCCGCATAGTGGGGGGGCATTATCGCACTCTTAGAGTAGATGCGCCATTCCTTATCGTAAAGATCGAATTTGGGTTCAGCACCGAGCAGATCCATATTGGCTTCAAGCAAACTTGATATAGTTCCAACATCTTTCCAGTAGCCATCGAATCCCCATGCATACATACGCTTTCCACCAGCTATCATGGCGGGAATGATATCCTTACCGAAATCATTGGAGGAACTGGGATCGTTTGTATCGGAGATCAGGTATTCACGCAGGACGCTCCAATTGAAAATATATATACCCATTGATGCTTTATTGCTCTTAGGCTGCTTGGGTTTTTCTTCGAATTCAATGATCGCACCATCCGCATCTGTATTCATAATTCCGAAGCGCGAGGCTTCCTCCATCGGTACGGTCAATACTGCAATGGTCGCATCTGCGGCTTTATGCTCATGATATGAGAGCATTTTTGAATAATCCATTTTATAAATATGATCTCCGGATAGGATTAGTACATAGTCGGGATCAAAACGCTCTATGAAGGCCATGTTTTGGTAAATGGCATCAGCGGTTCCCGAATACCAACGTTCGCTGGAGTTGCTGACGTATGGAGGCAGGACGTATACTCCTCCGTTGTTCCTATCCAGATCCCAGGGCTGTCCGGTGCCAATATAGGCATTCAGCTCAAGAGGTTCGTATTGCGTCAATACTCCAACGGTATCTATCGATGAGTTTACGCAATTAGAAAGCGGGAAATCAATGATTCTATACTTACCGCCAAAGGGAACAGCGGGTTTAGCCATGGATCGGGTGAGTTCTCCGAGCCGGCTTCCCTGTCCTCCGGCAAGAAGCATTGCAACTATCTTCTTCTTTGGCATAGCATTTCTCCTTAATGATTGAAGAATTGTCATAGGGGACGGAAATATAACCGTTCACATATATTTTAACAAGTTTTAGCTAAAATGGCAATAGCAGTAAATGCTTACATATACAAAATTTTCATAAATTTGAGTAAATTTATTGAGCAACGCGCATCATTGCAGTACCAGAGCCATAGTTGAATATGGTTAAGAGAAAATTTTCGCAGGCAATGAAGAAGGAAGTCTGCGAGGACCGATAAAGGAGGAGATTTGGTAATCATTGTGCGGAAATTCAAGAGGTCAAAACTACCCGTCGCAGCTACCTATAATTTATATATAATTTGCTAATCGTATTCTACTGCATAAATCAACATAAAATATTATTATTACAAGCAAAAAACGCATATATCAGCAAAAATAGGATTGAAATCCTTTATTAACAGTATATTAGAGAAAGATAAAAATGAAAATATTGAACTTGAAAAAACCTGGAAAAATTTTTAGCGAATAAAATTGAAAATATGTATTGACCATTTGGATTTATAGTGCTATACTCCATAGTGTGGAGGTTTGATCGTATTTTATTGGTTTAAAATAGCGTATAATTTATCAATGCTTTCTCAGCATGGATAAGATCATATTTCCAAAATGATTTTTTTATGGGGTGAGCAATGAATAAATATTATTCTCCGGTTATCGATGCGGCAATATATATCACTAATGCTATAGAAGGGCAATCGATAAATGATATCGTAAATGAATTGTGCGCTAACCATATGGATATAGCGGATGAAATAACTACTTTACTAGCACCATCGTGCAGGCTTGAAGAGGCATTGAATAGAGTTATTAAGCTTGAATCAGTAAAGTATGATTTCTATTTTAAGCTGGATTTGTATGACAAAAATGCAAAAACATCTTTCTCCAATGCTGCATCGTTGATGTTATCCGATGTGGGGCTGATAAATAAGGATTGCAGGGATCTGGATTTGATCCGTGAATCACGGCTTCGTATGACCAAGAAGCAGAAACTGCATCTATTTGCATCCAGCTCTCTTCTTAATCAGCATGATAAGAGCGGTGAGCTGCGATCCATCCTCGTGAATGAGGATGAGCAGGCGCTGCTTAAATATATTGCGAGGATCGATGTTCCGGCATGTGTAAAGCGCAAGCTTACCAGTCTTTATATTAACTATGAGGAACATCTGGATGAATTGATCGATTTGCTGCGGCCTGTTGTCAGTGCAATCATAGAGAATGAGTCTATCTATATAGAACCGATTAACAAAGCAGCAGCAATGCTTGATGACGTGGCAGATATTCGCCAATACACTATGGAGAAATACGGCATTTTGCTGTCAAATTCCAACGAGAAATGCTATATTTATATCAATATGCTTGAGCCCAGTTCGGTAACCGTTTATGAGGGCTATGATGGAGCTGAAAATATCATCATAGGTGCCTGCATGGAAGAAATCGCGGAGCTGCTGTATGCGGGCTGTGATAGCAATAAGCTGGCTTCGCGCTTTAAAGTGCTCTCCGATGAGACGAGGTTAAATATCCTGCGCTGCATATGCAATCGTCCCTGCTATGGCTTGGAACTGGCGGAGATATTTTCTATATCTGCTCCGACCGTTTCTTACCATATGAATAAGCTTTTGTTGAATGGTTTCGTTGAAAGCTCCTTTGAGGGAGGAAAGCTTTACTATAGGGCTCGTATGGATAATATTGATGCATTCAATGAAATGTTTAAGAGATTCATCCATTCACCATCTCCTGATATTGATGACGGGGAATCAAAGCGTTAAAAACTGCGGCATTTTGTTCAGAAATATTGAATTCATTGAAAGGGCTCCTCATAAGGGAGCTTTTTGTTATATTGCAAATGCATCGTAGCTGAGTTTATGGCTCTAATCAATCATGTAGATGGGTTAAGGCAAACGGTATGGCATCAAACATGATCTTTGCGATGAATTGAAACAGAAGTTTATATTATGAGAGCTAGAGTATTTACAACAAAGATTTTTCATGGTATTCTATAATTGTACTATTTTGGATATGGTAAACTGCATAAGGAGGATATTCAGCATGTCACAATTCTTTGGTAAAACGTTATTGATCACTGGAGGTACGGGTAGCTTTGGGCATGCGATGCTCGATTATTTTCTGTCAACGGATATTGCTGAAATTCGGGTTTTATCCAGAGATGAGAAAAAACAGGATGATATGAGGCACAAATATCAGTCTTATATGCCCGGGTATGTGGGCAAGATACGATTTTATATTGGGGATGTACGGGATTATCGATCTATTGTCAATGCTTTTCGCGGAGTCGATTATGTGTTTCATGCTGCAGCGCTCAAACAGGTTCCTTCGTGTGAATTTTATCCTATGGAGGCGGTTAAAACGAACATACATGGTTCAGATAATGTAATTTCAGCATGTGTTGAGAATCAGATTAAAAAAGCCGTATTCCTCTCGACTGATAAGGCGGCATATCCTATAAACGCGATGGGCATGACCAAAGCCGTTATGGAAAAGAATGTTATAGCGCGCTCGCATCAGATGCTGCCGGATGATCCGGTATTGTGCCTGACCCGATATGGCAATGTTATGGGATCACGTGGTTCGGTAATTCCATTGTTTTGTGAGCAGATCAATGCGGGAAAGCAGCTGACAATCACGGATCCGAGAATGACCCGATTTATGATGACCATGAAAGAGGCTGTTGAGCTGGTTCTATACGCATTTGAATATGGAACTCAAGGTGATTTATTCATTCATAAGGCTCCATCGGCGACTATTGAGACACTTGCCAAAGCAATACTGGAACTCAAAAAATCTGATGTTGGATATACTTGTATTGGAACTAGGCATGGAGAAAAGCTGTACGAAGTGCTTGTCACTGCAGAGGAAATGATGCATGCCGAGGAATCGACGAATTACTATAGGATACGTTCGGATAATCGTGATTTAAACTATGATAATTACTTTATAAATGGCAATAAGACATTTGACCCCTCTGCTCAGTATACTTCACACAATACTGAGCGACTTGATATTGATGGGATGAAGCACTTGTTGAGGCAGCTGCCTCAATTTCGTGATACAGTCGAATAAAATCATTATGTTTGTGGGAAAGGCGGAAATGATATGAAGATCCTGATAACGGGAGCAAAGGGTTTTATTGGAAGAAATCTTGTATATGCGTTGAAGAATATAATGAATGGTTATCATGAAGCAGGAAGAGGATTAGCCATTGAGGAAGTATGGGAATATGATGTTGATTCAAACCATGAAGCATTGGAAGAAATGTGCCGAAATGCGGATTTTATCTTTCATCTTGCAGGGGTAAATCGCCCGAAGGAACAAAGCGAGCATATGAAGGTAAATTATGAGTTTACAAAAAATTTGCTTGATATTCTGGAAAAACAAGGAAATTCATGCCCTATTATGTTCGCAAGCTCCATTCAGGCAAGTTTGATCGGCAAATATGCAGATAGTGAATATGGAAGATCAAAACGAAATGCGGAAGAACTTTTCTTTTGCCATGCATCGATAAGCGGGGCGAGGGTTTTAGTATATCGATTCCCAAATCTGTTTGGCAAATGGTGCAGAGCAAACTATAATTCCGTAGTAGCAACTTTTTGTTATAACCTTGCAAATGATCTGCCTATTACTATAAATGATCGGAGTACTGAAATAGAACTAGTCTACATAGATGATCTGGTTAGTGAACTGCTGAATGCGTTGGAGCTTTGCGAGCACCGCTGTGAATACTTTGATGGGATTACGCCAGTTCCACATGAAAAAGGAAGGTACTGCTTCGTTCCAATCTCATATCGTACAACGCTTGGCAGAGTTGCCGATATTATTCAGAGCTTCAAGGAAAATCAAAAAAAACTGATGCTTCCGGATATTCCAAATGGTTCACTTGAAAAGAGATTGTATTCGACGTATCTATCATACTTGCCGAGGGAAAAGATAGTTTACCCTCTTAATATGAATACGGATGTACGTGGTAGTTTCACTGAAATATTCAAAACACAAAACTGCGGTCAAGTTTCGGTGAATGTAACAAAACCTGGAATAACAAAGGGGCAGCATTGGCATAGCTCAAAATGCGAATTCTTTGTTGTGGTCAGCGGACACGCCATGATCGAGGAGCGTATGATGGGGACGGATGAGATCCTGCGTTTTGAGGTTTCGGGAGAGAAACTGCAAATTGTACAAATACTTCCTGGCTGCACTCATAGCATAAAAAATATAAGCAAGACGGAAGCGCTTGTAACCCTCATGTGGGCAAATGAGAGCTTCGATATCGAGAATCCTGACACATTCTACGATGAGGTATGAAGCATAAGATGATTAATTTCAAAAATAATGGAAAGCTAAAACTCTTAATAATGGTGGGGACAAGACCGGAGATAATTCGGCTGTCTGTAATTATCAAAAAATGCCGCCGCTATTTTGATACAATCCTAGCTCATACAGGGCAGAATTATGACTATAATTTGAGCGGGATATTTTTTCACGATCTGGAGCTCGGTGAGCCGGAGGTCTATTTGGATGCAGCAGGCGATAATTTAGGAGATATGATGGGCAATATCATTGCAAAAAGTTATGCGCTTATGGAATTACTCAGACCGGATGCCCTTCTTGTGCTTGGTGATACGAACTCATGCCTTGCTGCTATAGGTGCAAAACGATTGCATATACCGATTTTTCATATGGAAGCGGGTAATCGCTGTAAGGATGAATGTTTACCGGAAGAAACCAATAGGCGAATCGTTGATATAATCTCGGATGTGAATATGGCGTACAGCGAACAGGCAAGGCGCAATTTGATCGAATGCGGGTTGCCAAGCGAGCGAATATTTGTGACAGGGAGCCCTATGGCAGAGGTACTGCATTCCAACCTGGAAAAGATTTTAACAAGTGATATACTATTGCGTCTTAATCTCAAGAGTAATGGATATATACTTTTATCTGCACACCGAGAGGAGAATATTGATAATGAAGAGAATTTTTTATCGCTTTTCTCCGCAATAAACTGTATTTCGGAGAAGTATGATATGCCCGTGTTATATTCGTGCCATCCAAGGAGCAGAAAACGACTTGAACAAAGTATGTTTCAACTCAATAGCAGAATAATTCCGCATGAGCCCCTTGGGTTTCATGATTATAACAACCTGCAGCTAAACGCCTTCTGTGTCATTTCAGATAGCGGAACGCTTCCTGAGGAGAGTAGCTTTTATACATCAATAGGCAGACCATTCCCGGCAATATGTATTCGGACATCGACCGAACGTCAAGAAGCAATCGATAAGGGCTGCTTTTTGATAGGAGGAATTGGCAAGCAAAGTCTATTTCAGAGCTTGGAGCTCGCTGTATCCATGGGAAATGGCGGAGATCATGGAGTGGCCGTACCAGATTATTCAGACATGAATGTAGCAGCAAAGGTTGTAAAAATTATTCAGTCCTATACTGAAATAATAAATAGAAATGTTTGGAAGAAACGGTGGTAGTGATTATGCGTACTGTTAGCATAATGGGTGCGTATTTTTTGCGAAAACGAGATATCGGCTCAGCCCCAATAATCGGTGTTGAGAATAGCATGACCTTTATAAAAATAAATTGAAAGGATTGTGGAAAGGATGGATGAATCAATCAAAACAAGGGTGGTTACTCTTGGAGATCTGATAAGAATATTGATAAAGCATTGGTGGATCATGCTGCTCGTTTTATTGATAAGCATTGGGATGGTATTTGGAATTAACTGCTTGACCTTGATGTTTGCTCCAAAGTATGAGTCAAAGGCAACACTTTATATACTGCGCCGGGAAGAGATCAATATTCACGATTCGGCAGATGCGGATTTTGCACTTGCTCTAAAGGTTGTTAATGACTGCACCTATCTTCTTAAAAGTCACGCTGTTGTTGACGCTGTTATTGAGCAAATGAACTTGGATATGGAGTATGATTCGCTTCGGAAACAAATTTTTACCACAAACCCGGAAAACACGCGAATACTTGAGGTTAGCGTAAGAGCTGATAGTCCGGATCTGGCCAAGAATATTGTTGATTTGCTGTGCGAGATAGGGCAGTTAAAGATTGCCGATGCAATGGGCTTTAAGCAGGTAAATCTTTATGAGTATGGAGTCTATAATGACAGCCCCTGCAATCGCATAGGTTTGCCATCATACATACTTGTTGGGATGGCGGCAGTAGTGATTACATATTCCGTACTCTTTATAAAGTTTTTATATCAGGATCGATGCGAAAAAGGCGAATTGCCTGAAGATAATTGTTAGATGTTCAGCATTTATATAAACATGA
Source organism: Christensenellaceae bacterium Phil7 (assembly GCA_001940845.1). Classification (GTDB taxonomy): domain Bacteria; phylum Bacillota; class Clostridia; order Christensenellales; family CAG-138; genus PeH17. Next base: position 141,959 of record MSGV01000029.1, on the reverse strand, counting down.
TAGAGGATAAAGAATCACTGACTAAGGCTTTGAAACAGATAAGTTATTCAGAGCAGCTTAAATTTGATCGGATCATTTAGAATAAAAGATTGTTAATATAATGTTTAATTATAAGCATTTAGCAGGTTGGCAGCGTACGGAGAATGGACTGAAGATGGAAACGGAGTATATATCCACATGCGTGATTTACCGAGCAAAAATTGTTGCTTTAATGGAAGATTCATATTATAATGGTATGAATATAAATCTGCGCAGCGCTGTAAAGTTCTGCTTATAGATTGAGGAGGTTTTATGTCATTTTCAGGCAAGATGCAAAATAGCCATTATTATTCTGTATTCTTTGCTCCGCGTGGACGAGACAGAATATATGACCTTGGAATGCAAATCGCCCAGATGTATTTGAGTCCGTATGATAAGCTCATAGGTATCATTGGTGAGGCGGGTTCTGGCAAGAGCATGATAATAAAGGGCATGTTTCCCGGGCTTGAGCTGACAAACGATGATAACGGAGTTAATGCACGTCCGCTTCCGATATTGGATCAGGATGACTGTGGATTTTTTACGGCGCATACGTATCATTTGGATATTCGCTTTGAGGCTGCATTTACTCAGATGCATATGCTAGCCGATGCTATTCTTAATGCAGTAAAGAATGGTAAGCGAGTTATAGTAGAGCATTTTGATATGATCTATCCATTTCTCAAGACCAATGCGGATTTATTGATAGGTGTAGGGGAAGAGATCATAATAAATCGTCCGACCATATTTGGTCCGCTTCCCGGTGAGATTAAACGCATAGTTGGAAAGTCCATAGTTTATCGTCGGATGGCACATACTGCGGAGGATCTTTGTGAGATATATATGCCAGAGGATTATCTTATGGATTGTCGCCATGGGGACATAAAGCACGGGTTTGTTCTGGAATTTTCAAAGTATCCGGATTTTGATATCAATAAGCTTGAGACTGATGTGCTGGAAGCCATAAGGCAGGATATAGGAGTTTCCTATGTTGATGAAGCCCATATTAAAATAGGTGATATCCTTCATTATTGCACCGGGCCTAGGACGCATATGAATTCTACGGGTGAGGTCGAAAATTTTAGACTTGTTAAGCAGGTTTTTTATGATCCTCTGAAAAATAAGTATATGCTGGCCGGACGTGTCGGTCCGAACTCTAAGGTTGAACAGGCAAATGATTTTAATGATCTTGCAAGTGAGTGATCCATCCTGTGGTAAATAATCGCGAGCTAACTTCCCATTTTCAAATCAGCTTTTCTGAGGCGAAAATGGGAAGCATTTATTGGGTAAAAAGCAATCTTAATAGTTTTTATTCGTTTTCTGAAAAAAATCGACTTCACTTTTTAATTTTCATGCATACAATTCAACATGAAACGCTTTACGAAAATAATTTCAATAGTAATGATACCTTTGATAGTGCTGTTCGTCCTCTATCTTCCGAAATATGTCGGGGATGATCTGCACCGGAACCGCTTCACTGAATGGTTGATGCATGGGGAGGAACCATTCTCTGGAAAAATAACCATATGGCATGTCGTTGAATTTCGCCCATATTTAGGCAGCGTTGGGAGCTTTTTAAAGGATGCGGCAAGGACTGTTGAAAAGCAGCATTTTGGAGTGTATCTTAACGTCGAGTCTATAACTTTGGAGGAGGCCAAAGCACGGCTATCAAATGCTGAATTTCCGGATGTGCTGAGTTTTCCCGCCGGTTTTGTCGATGAATCAATGCTAATGGCTTTCGATACCGATTTGGTCGAACGCTTTGGAAGGCTTACTGATCTTGCACTAGGAGAGATTAATTCTAATGTATATGCAGTACCATATGCGGCTTCATGCAGACTTCTTATGTATGATTCCGCAAGGCTTGATCCTGATAATTTTGTGGATATTGATGCCGCAGAGCAAAATAAACCGGAGGACTTTAAAGCTGGAAAAGCGGATTGCTGCATAGGCGATGCGCGAGCAGTAGGCGATATGATGCGCTCCGCCCTGTCAGGAAAGATAAAATCTTTTGAGGTAATGACATTTGAGGACGGCACGGCATTAGTCCAGTTTTTGGGAATAGGGATAAGCTGTGATGAATTAAAGCTCCCATATATCTATGAATTCGTTTCAAAAATATTTTCGGAACAAAACCAGAAAAAATTATGCGAGCTTGGTCTTATGCCGCTGGGAAATGATGCGGAGCTAAAGTATGAGCAGGATTTCCTTGGGCAGGCATATCTGAGGATAAGCGAAAACTTAGATCATATCTCCAATTTCCGTGGAGAATAGAAAGTGAAAAACTTGCTTCATGATGTTTACAATGGTGCTATTTTGTTGTAAGATATACTTGGAGTAATGTTTGATGAGGCTAAGTATGAAGCGTAACTTGAAGAAACTTGATGAATTAATTGCTCTCTTGGGCAGCATTGAATACAAACGGGATGTCCCGGCAAAGAATTATACAAGCTTCCGCATAGGAGGATGCGTCTCATTATTGGCAGAGCCTAAAAATGAGAACGAACTGAATATATTAATTGAAGCGGCCAAAGCTATGGACTATCCGTATTTTGTATTTGGCAATGGAAGCAATCTGCTAGTGCAGGATGAGCCTATAGATGCGATATTTATAAGGCTTGGTGAAAATTACTCCGAATATAGCTTGAATGGTAAAGCGCTTTATGCGGATGCGGGTGCGCTTCTCTGTACTGTTGCAAGAGCCAGTGTCAATGCGGGCTTCAAGGGGCTCGAATGGGCAGCGGGCATTCCGGGCTCAATTGGGGGAGGAATAGCTATGAATGCCGGCGCATATGGCGGAGAGCTTAAGGATGTATTAAAGACCGTGCGCCTGTTTAAATCCGGAGAAATATTTGAGCACGAGTTGGATCCGGATGAAATGGGCTATCGCTATTCTGCATTCTCTTTTCCAAATGCGGTTATACTTGGTGGCAGTTTCGAACTCCTGCCTGATGATGGCAGTGCAAGCATATTGATGGAGGAATACAGCCGACGACGCAGAAGCAAGCAGCCCATAGATCTGCCGTCCGCTGGCAGTACGTTTAAACGCCCGGAGGGTCATTTTGCTGCCAAGCTGATAGAGGATGCAGGTCTTAAGGGATTTCGTATCGGAAATGCTATGATAAGCGAAAAGCATGCGGGCTTTGTAGTAAATATGGGCGGAGCAAGCTTTGCAGATGTAGCAATGCTTATGGATGAAGTACAGGAACGTGTTTTTGCGGTTTTTGGAGTGCAGCTTGAGCCGGAGGTTAAACTGGTTACAGAGCAAAGCTTGAAATCGTTAAGATAGGTGCTTGATTTTTAATAAACATAATTTTATATTGAGCTGTAGAAAAGTTCAGCATTATTACAGGGGAGAAAAACCACGGAAGGGAAAATATGTATATCTTGATTGTCACCGGATTATCCGGTGCGGGAAAATCTACTGCATTGAGTATATTGGAGGACATAGGTTTTGTTTGTGCGGACAATATTCCATGTCAGCTGGTTAAGCAATATCTTGATCTCTGCGCAGGGAGCAGCAATGAGCTTCAAAGAATAGCCTTGGTGATAGATAGCAGGGAGTCATTATTTGGATATAACCCGCTTGAAACATTTAAGGAGCTGCAGTCATTGGAATATTCCCACGATATAATGTTTTTGGAATGTGATGATGCAGTGCTTCAGCGTCGCTATAGTGAAACTCGCCGCAGGCATCCAATGGATGATGATGTATTAAAGGGAATCATGCTTGAGCATGAGATACTTGCGCCGCTGCGAGATAAAGCCAAATACATATTGGATACGACGAATATGAAACCGCGTGAACTTTCGCAGATCATTGAAGGTTTGCTGCTGCGTGGTGAAAATGTTCCGATGCGGCTGATTATCTCCAGCTTTGGTTTCAAAAGAGGTATCCCACAGAATGCAGACTTCGTATTCGATATGCGTTATACACCGAATCCGTTCTATGAGGATGATTTGAGAGAACTTTCCGGAAGGGACAGGCCGGTTCGCGATTTTGTATTTTCGGATGAGAGGGTTGCTTGTCAATTGGATCAGATAGTAAATATGATGGAGTTTATGATCCCGGCTTTTATGGAACAGGGAAAGCGGAGGATAATGATCGCTTTTGGCTGTACAGGCGGCAGACATCGTTCGGTTGCAATGGCAGAAGCGCTGCATGAAAGACTGAGAAATGAGTATGCAGTGATATTGGAGCATCGAGATCTCATTGATGAGGCCGATGAAATAAGAGAGCGATTTAAAAAGCAATGATTATTGGTGAATAAATGAGTTTTTCATCCCAAATAAAACAGGAGATAACGGAAAATCGCATTCGAAGACAGGGTGATGCCCTAGCACTCTTATCCGCATTTACGCTTGGAATAGGATCTCTTAGCTACTCTGCGGAATTACGAAAATGGGGAGTACACTTCGTAAGCGAAAGTGAAGCAGCAATACTTTTTGCTGCAAAGCTTGCCTATCAGCATTTTGGAGTTGAGTTTTCGATAACCAGGGTGGAACATGAGAGGCTGTCGGCTGTATATCATGAATTGCTGATCTATGGAGATGCACTTGAGGATTTCCTGCTGAAGATAGGCTTTATGAGTCTTGATCGGAGCGGCATTCCGTGCTATGAGATGGTTATACCAACAGATAATGTTAAGACTGATACGCAGAAAAAGGCTTTTCTCCGAGGCTTGTTCCTTGCTTGTGGAACGGCAACAGAGCCTAAAAAGGCGTACCATGCCGAATTCGTGATGAGAAACATGAAATTGATCGAGTTTGCCGGTGATATCATTGCGGAGTTTGATATCAAATATAGAGTTGGAAAACGAAAAAACAACGAAATATTGTACATTAAAGAAGGCGAAAGCTTGGAAAATTTGCTTGCATTGCTTGGTGCCTCATCCGCCATGATGGAGGTTGCTGATCTTAGAATAGTCAAGCAGGCAAGCAATGAGGCTAATCGAGGAGTGAACTGTATCAATGCAAACCTGGAGCGTTCCACAAGGAGCGCCCTGAAACAAATAGACGATATACGAACGATTGCTGACGCTGTTGGATTTGAAAGGCTTCCGGATCCGCTTCGTGCTGTTGCTGAGGTAAGATTAAATAACTCGGATATGACGTTAAATGAGATGGCTGAGGAGCTGCAATTGGGCAGGTCTGCAGTTAACTATAGACTTAAAAAGCTTTCGGAGATGGCATACGAAATTAGAAGCGGCAGGTATTGATAGCTTGCTTATCATTCCGTGTATTTACGAAATAGAGGAATGGTGTTTAAATAAAATCATATAAGAAGGAGGGGAGAAATTTGGCATTTACACATCTTCATGTTCATACAGAATACAGCCTGCTGGATGGAGCAGCGCGCATCAAGGAGCTGGTTGCTCGTGCAAAGGAGCTTGGTATGCAGAGCCTTTCAATTACGGATCATGGCAATATGTATGGGATAATAGAGTTCTATAAGGCCTGCATGAAGGAAGGCATAAAGCCTATAATCGGCATGGAGGCATATGTTGCACCGCAGTCTATTTCAGATAAGACGGGAATGCGAGAGAATGCGCATCTGATTTTACTGGCTAAGAATGAAATGGGCTACCGTAATTTGATAAAACTCTCGTCGATAGCATTTATTGATGGTTTCTATTATCGCCCCAGAATTGATCACCAACTGCTTGAGAAATATCATGATGGAATTGTATGTCTGTCGGCATGTCTTGCAGGGGAGATACCTCAGCTTCTGTTAAGCAATAGATATGATGAGGCTCGGAAGAGGGCATTATGGTACAAAGAACTATTTGGCGAGGATTACTATATCGAACTTCAGAATCATGGCATATCGGAGCAATTGGTTGTGCTTCCGAAGCTTAATGAGCTTGCAAGGGAGCTTGAAATAAAAACGGTTGCAACTAATGATATTCATTATGTGCGAAAAGAGGATGCCGAAGCACAGGATGTACTTCTATGCATACAGACAGGACGTTTTGTTGATGAGACCAACCGAATGCGTATGGAAACGGAGGAATTCTATCTCAAGAGCGAGGCAGAAATGCGCTCCCGAATGTATGGCTATGAGGATTCCATAGACAACACACAGGAGATCGTTGAAAAGTGTAACCTGACGATTGAATTTGGCAAGCGAAGACTGCCGGGCTTCACAGCACCGGAAGGCATGGATAATCCAAGCTATTTGCATAAGCTTTGTAACGAAGGCTTGCATCGTCGCTATGGAGAGCCCACCGAGGAGCATTGGGACAGGCTTAATTACGAACTGGATGTAATAACCAGGATGGGCTTTGTAGACTATTACCTCATAGTTTGGGATTTCATAAACTTTGCTAAATCAAAAGGGATCGCAGTAGGACCGGGTCGTGGAAGCGGCGCGGCAAGTATTGCCGCATATGCAATGGGAATAACCGATATTGATCCAATAAAATACAATCTTCTTTTTGAAAGATTTCTTAACCCTGAAAGAGTCAGTATGCCCGATTTCGATGTCGATTTCTGTTATGAACGGCGCCCAGAGGTAATCGAATATGTAAAGCAAAAATATGGAAATGACCATGTGGCTCAAATCGTCACATTTGGTACGATGGCGGCACGAGGCGCAATTCGCGATGTCGGAAGGGTTTTGAGAATCCCGTATCAGGATGTTGACAGGGTGGCAAAGCTAATTCCGCAGATGAAGGATATGAATCTAAAAACAGCATTGGAGCTGGTTCCGGAGCTTAAAACGCTATGTGATACGGATGAGCAGATAAAGAGACTTATGGATCTTTCGCTCAAGGTGGAGGGTCTGCCCAGGAATACATCGACACATGCGGCTGGTGTGGTGATATCATCGCTCCCAACTATGGATTTAGTCCCCTTGCAGAGGAATGATGAAGCGATCACGACACAATTTACGATGACAGAAATTGAAGAGCTTGGAATGCTGAAAATCGATTTTCTTGGGCTTCGTACGCTTACTGTTATTCGGGATTGCTGCGATTTTATCAAAGAGGAAGGTCTGCTTGCGCCGGATTTTAACAACTGCAATTATGATGATGAACGTGTGTATGAAATGATCCGCTCCGGAGATACAACGGGTGTTTTTCAGCTTGAATCAGCAGGGATGACTCAGTTTATGATACAGATGAAGCCTGACAGCCTTGAGGATATTATTGCGGGGATTTCCCTATTCAGACCGGGCCCAATGGAGCAGATTCCGCGATATCTTGAGGGCAAACAGAATCGGAATGCTATAAGATATGAGACGGAGCTTCTTCGCCCGATACTTGATACCACATATGGATGTATGGTTTATCAGGAACAGGTTATGCAGATTGTACGCGATCTTGCCGGATATTCGCTCGGCAGAAGCGATCTGATTCGACGTGCTATGAGCAAAAAAAAGCACGATGTCATGGAGAAGGAAAGGGAAAATTTCATAAATGGTATTGTGGAGGATGGCGAGATAAAGGTCGATGGAGCATTGCGGCGCGGAGTAAGCCATGAAGCGGCAGAAAAAATATTTGATGAAATGATGGATTTTGCTTCTTATGCCTTTAATAAGGCGCATGCAGCAGGGTATGCAGTGCTTACATATCGAACGGGGCTGCTCAAATGTCTGTATCCTGCTCAATTCATTACGGCGCTAATGAATAGCTATATTAGCGATACAGATAAGATCACAAGCTATATCTACTATGCGCGAAAACACAATATTGCTTTGCTTCCGCCGGATATAAACCGAAGCCGTGCTAAATTTTCCGTGGAAGCGGGGGCTATCCGCTTCGGACTTGCTGCAATTCGTAATGTTGGAGAAGGTGCGATAACGGAGCTATTGGCTCAGCGCAGAAAAAATGGTGATTTCATCGATTTTTCAGACTTTGCAAGACGTGTGAGTGGCTTGAATAAAAGGCTGGTTGAAGGCTTAATCAAAGCCGGATGCTTTGATAACATGGGTATATCTCGCATGTATCTGATGGCGAACTACGAACAGGAGCTTGCATCAGCAAATATGGAGAGAAAAAGAATGGAAACCGGGCAGCTTTCCTTTTTCGATTTTGGGGATGTCGTACAGGAATTTGCAGCCAAATCCGAAAATCCTGAAATGAAGAAGGAGTTCCCAATTGAAACCCTTCTAAATATGGAACGTGATGTTATGGGAATTTATATAAGCGGTCATCCGCTCATGGAATATGAGCAGGAGCTCAATGCGCTGGGCTGTTGCTGCCGTGATGCAGCAGATGCTGATGAAATGCATGGAGATATTCATGATGGAACCAGCTTACGTTTGGGTGGAATCATAAGTGGAATGCGAACAAGACCGATAAAGTCAGGGGCCGGAATGATGGCATATGGTAATCTTGAAGATATGACTGGGTCTGTAGAGCTCGCCGTATTTCCAAGCACATATCAAAAATATGCATCCCTCCTTTTTAACGATCAGAAAGTGGTTATTATGGGCAAGCTTTCGATACGAGAGGATAGAGTGAATTCAATCCTGGTGGACGAAGTCATTCCGCTGCGTAAAGGGCAGAAATATCGCTTGGGGCTCAATTTTACCGCAGAAACATTATTCCTTCAGAGCAGAGCAATGGAGATACTCCGCAGATATCCGGGAAATATAGAGGTAATATTCGCAAACGCCGTAAGCGGAAAAAAATTTTTGATATCGAAGGAGCTTTGGGTAAATAGCAGTCCCAAATTGATGATGGAGCTCAAAGGTCTGCTGGGAGAGAAAAATGTGGCCCTGGTGCAAAAGAAAAGTTGATTTTTATGAGAAAAATAACACATGAAAGGAATGCATATAAAATGAAACGAATCGGTGTTTTAACGAGCGGAGGAGATACCCCAGGAATGAACGCCTGTATTCGCTCTGTATTCAAAACCGGAGTTGATATGGATATGCAGGTAATGGGCATATATCATGGTTACAAAGGTCTCATAGAAGGCAGAGTCGACTATATTACACACGAGATGGTGGAAAATAAGATGCATAAGGGAGGGACCGTATTAAGAACTGCACGCAGCGAGGAATTCAAGAGCGAAGAAGGAACGAAAAAGGCGTTAAATGTTTTAAAGGCATATGGCATAGAAGGCTTGATCGTAATCGGAGGAGATGGCAGCTTTAGAGGTGCTGAGGCACTTTTTAAGCTGGGTATTAAGGTTATCGGGATACCTGGAACGATCGATAATGATATGGGTTATACGGACTTTACGATTGGATTTGATACTGCAATAAATAACGTGATGAATGAAATATATAAAATTCGTGATACTATGCGTGCGCACGACAGAGTTGGTGTGATAGAGGTTATGGGAAGGCGCTGCGGTGATATAGCGTTATGGGCGGGAGTAAGCGGTGCAGCGGATCTTATTCTGGTGCCGGAACGTCCCATGCCTTGGGAAGATGCTGCAAATATTCTGGCTGCAAATAAGCTTAGGGGCAAACTGACAAGCATAGTGCTTATTGCAGAAGGTGCGGGCTCTTCGGAAGCTTTTTGCGAATACGTGCGAGCCCATACCGATGTAGAAATAAAGGGAACTGTACTTGGTTATATCCAGCGTGGTGGTAATCCATCTGCATTTGATAGGGTATTGGCTGCAAGATTAGGTCAGCGAGCTGTGGAGTTGCTTTCTGATGGTAAGGGTGGATATGCAGTCGGAATAAAAAATAATAAGATAGTGAGTGTTCCACTTGAACAAGCTGTCAATGTTAACGATACATTTGATGATAAGCTTTACGACCTGAATTCCGTGATGGCAAAATTTTAGGTGAATGACAGCAGGTTTATTAAGAGACAGAAATTTATGTTAGTTGGTAGTTATCCGATTAAAGTCGGGCAGGAAGTGAATCTGAGAATAACGGCGATTTCATCGGAAGGGAAGGGCATCGGCAGAATCTCAGGCATGGCAGTATTTGTTCCATATACATTATTGAAAGAGGAAGTGCTGGTCAGAATAACAAGGATTCAGAAGAACTATGCAGAGGCTGAGCTTGTGGAGGTGTTGTCCGCCTCTCCGGATCGCGTAAAACCATTGTGTCCCGCGTTTAAAAGCTGCGGCGCATGTTCTCTCGTGCATATGGGCTATGCTGCCCAGCTGCATGCAAAACAAATATGGGTGCAGGATGCTCTTGAGCGCATTGGAGGGTTTAAAAGTATCGATATTAACCCTATCATTGGTATGGACGAGCCATTTCGCTATCGAAATAAGGCAAGCTTTCCGTTTGGTAATTTAAACGGAAAGGTCGTGTTTGGCTGTTATGAGCGCAAGAGCCATAAATTGATACCTATCAACGATTGTCTGTTGCAAAACACCATTACAATATCGGCGATGAAAACGCTTTGCCGGTGGGCAAATAAGTTTGGATTAAAGGCTTACGAATCTAAAAAGGGTAAGGTTTTGCAGTTATATAATCAGTGCAAAAAGCAAAAGAATGCTCATACTACCGGGATTCTGCGCCATGGTATGATAAGGCTAACCTCCGATGGAGTCATGGTGGTGGTGATCACAACTGGTCCACTTCCGCATGAATCTGAACTCATAGATTATTTAAAAAGTGATATTCCCAATCTTCGCACGATTATCCATAATATTAATTCACAAGATACAAGTTTGATTCTGGGTAAAAAGAATCGTGTTATCTATGGACAAAAATCGGTTGAAGAAGAGCTGATGGGATTAAAATTCAATGTAAGCGCAGAAAGCTTTTTACAGATAAATCCTGTGCAAACGCTAAAGCTTTATACGGCTGCGATCGATGGATTGAAGCTTACCAGTGCTGACAGTGTAATAGATCTGTATTGCGGTATAGGTACTATATCATTGCTGATGGCAAGAAAAGCAGGTCAAGTACTTGGTATTGAGTCTGTACCTGCTGCAATAGAGGATGCAAAGTACAATGCCGATAGGAATGGTATTAAAAATGCTAATTTCATCTGTGGCAATGCGGAGGATATATTGCCCCGGATTATAGGATGCGGCAAACATGCTCATATGGAGAGTGAAAAGGCCGAGGCTAGCATTATGCTGTTGAGCAGCACCGATGAATTATACAGTGACAATAGAACTGTTAACGCTGTGAATTCTATATGCTATAATGAATTGCAATGTAATTCCCAAAGCAGCAAACATCGCAGCAACGATTGCTTTACCGCATTGGTTCTGGATCCACCAAGGAAGGGTGCGGAGTCTGAAGTTATCGATGCAATTATCAGAAGCGGCATTCCTCGCATCGCATATGTCTCCTGTAATCCCGCTACGCTTGCCCGCGATTGTAAACGCCTCGCTGGCGCTGGCTATCAAATAGACTCTGTGCAGCCAATAGATATGTTTCCTGGAACGGTGCATGTTGAGACGGTTGTCTTACTTTCCAAGGGAGAAATCGACTCGAAAAAGATTCGGGTTGAGTTCTCTTTGGAAGATATGGATATGTCAGGCTTTCAGACCGATGCCACATACGGTCAGATAAAAGAGCGTGTGCTGGAGCAGACCGGATTGAAAGTATCATCCCTCGATATCGCCCAGATTAAGCAGAAATATGGAATTATCGAGCGGGAGAATTACAACAAACCGAAGTCTGAAAATTCCAGGCAGCCGAAATGCCCGCCTGAGAAGGAAGCGGCAATTACAGAGGCATTGAAGTTCTTTGGGATGATATAGCTATGCAAATATGAGGTAAATAGCATGACAAAGATATGAATTGTAACAAAAGAGACGATAGACAAAGGTTGGTAGAAAGACAAAAAATATTGTGTTACTGCTGAGAATGGAAATCGGTATCTCCTGCGTGTATCTGATATTGCAGAGTATAACACCAAAAAATCAGAGTTTGATATGATGATGCAAGTCGCATCTTTGGGTGTTCCAATGTGCTTGCCTATTGAATTTGGCACTTGCGAGGATGGTGTTTACTCTATTCAAAGCTGGATGGATAGACGGCGAAGATGCGGAAGAAGTAATCAACAGATATTCAGATGCCGAGCAATACAGCTACGGTCTTGAAGCAGGGCGTATACTTCGCAAAATTCATTCAATCCCTGCTCCCGATGCACGAGAGGATTGGGAGAGTAGTTTTAACCGCAAAATGGATTATAAAATCAAGAAGTACGCCGAATGTCCTCTCAAATATGACAATGGACAAGAATCTATTGATTTTATAGAAGCTAATCGTCATCTGCTTCATAGCAGACCGCAAACCTATCAACATGGCGATTATCACATTGGAAATATGATGATAGACAGTGGTGACAAACTAAACATCATAGATTTTAAACGCAATGATTTCGGAGACCCGTGGGGAGAGCTTAACCGCATCGTTTGGTGTGCCCAAGCCGCACCATTATTTGCTTCGGGTATGGTAAATGGCTACTTTGATAATGCCGTTCCGCTTGTATTTTGGAAATTGCTTGCTCTCTATATTTCAAGCAATACCTTGTCCTCTCTTTATTGGGCAATTCCATTTGGTGAGGGCGAAATCAAAACTATGAGAAATCAGGCAAAAGAGGTTTTGGAATGGTATGATGATATGAAAAATCCGATGCCGAGCTGGTACTCAATGAGATAAAAGCAACTACGAAAATCGAACAAATTGAAACAGCAAGGCTTATCATCCGTAATTTCACACCGGACGATGCTAATGACCTTTACGAGATTTTGGGCGATGAGGGAACAATGCTAAACTGCGAGCCACCTTATGATTTTGAAAAGACAAAGGAGTTCCTAGAATCTTTCTATATTGGTTGGCACGGTGCTGTGGTAGCGGTAGAAAAGCGGTCACAGAAGATGATCGGATATATCATTTTCAATGAGTTTGATCCCGGTGTTTATGAAATGGGCTGGTTTTTCAATCGCAGCTACTGGCGGCAGGGCTACGCATACTAAGCCTGAAAAACCGTGATCGACTATGCGTTCCGTGAGCTTGATGTCCACAAGGTTTTTGCAGAAGCTATTGATGGCGTTAAATCGGTTGGGTTTATGCAGAAGCTCGGCATGAAGTTAGAGTGCGTACAAAGAAGCCAAACAAAAGGCAACGATGGAAAACCCGCAGACTTCTATTTCTATGGCCTTTTAAGAGAGGATTGGGAAAATCAACTATGATTATACTGAGTAAAGAACTTAAAGGAAGCATTTTGGATATTGGCGGTGGCGGTTTTATCGGTCGCACTTACGGTGAACAAGTTGTTTCCATAGACAATTCACAGGAGGAGCTGGACGAAGCTCCAAGCGGTTTTGAAAAGGTTTTGATGGATGCCACCGACCTAAAATATGATAACGGTCTTTTTGACAATGCGACATTCTTTTATACGCTGATGTATATGACGGCATCGGAGCAGGCAAAAGCCATTTCGGGAATCGTAAGAGTTCTAAAGAAGGGAGGCAGCTTGGTAATTTGGGATTGCGAGATCACATCTGCATACCCCGTCCGTTTTTAGTTGATGTCGATGTTTTGATTGACGGACATAAAAATCACACAACCTATGGGATTGTAAAAAGGGATACGCAAGATAGGGCATATATAGAACAGCTATGTTCTAAAGTAGAACTATGTATTATAAAAGAAAGTTCAAATGCCGAACACTTCAGCTTGCATTATGAGCGAAATCAAACATTCAAAAATTGAAGATATAGTCGTCAGCCACAAATGTGAGCATGAAGGCTACGAATATTATAGACGGAAGTTTGTGCCGTTTGGTGCTGCCAATAACACTGTAGTCAGCGTTTATGAGATAACGCTGCTAAAATCGGCATATCCCTATCACTACCATCACAGGAACGAGGAAACCTTTTACATTATCAGCGGTAAAGGTGTGATGAAACCCCCGAATGGTGAGAGAACAGTTGAAGCAGGCGAGCTCCTATTCTTTCCCCCCGGAGAGGCGGGAGCACATAAGCTCACGAACACATCGAAAGCAGAGAACCTTGTCTATATTGATGCTGTTCACGATGTAGACATTGCCGTGTATCCCGATTCTGACAAGATCGGCATTTGGGGGAATGGGTATCAATAAGATTTTCCCTCAGTCCGGCGATATCGATTACTACGAAGGGGGAATAGAAAATGACCTTTATGGAAACAGAAAGGCTAATCCTCCGCAATGTAAAAACAGAGGATGCAGCCATTATACACGATTACCGTAACAACGAAATCTGTGCCAACCATCAGCGTGGACAAGTAAAATATCTCGATGGTATTGTGCAACTGCTACAAAGGCGGAAAGAGGATGTCCTTGGCGTAGATGCTCCCTTCATGATTGCAGTAGCCTTAAAAGATACAGACGAGATGGTTGGAGAAATCGTAGTTATGCCGGAGGACGGAACAATCTCCTTGGGTTATACTTTCTCTTATCGCCACCACCGAAAAGGCTATGCTTACGAAAATTTATCAGCCCTCATAAGTCTGCTCCACAAGACTTATCAAACTTGGGACTTTATCAGCTTTACAGAACCGGAGAATCTACCGAGTATGAATCTGCTTCTGAAGCTTGGATACAAAAACATGAGCTACATCCCTCACCTGGAGGCCCAAGTCTTTGAAAAGTGGAAAAAACCTGCGATAGAGGAGGAAATCGCCGGTGCTGTTCACAGGAAATTGTCTTGGCTGTGTGGATGAGCATAAAGAGGGCGATTGCTATACCCGTGATTGTGTTATTAAAAGCGGCATCCGCTTTTGCGGCGGGTACAAAAACTTCCCCTGTGATAAAATTCTGACAGAGCCGCACACAACGGTCTTGGATAAGGATTGGCTACGGTGGAAGAAAAATTCAAGTATAAATCGGTAGAGATATTTAATTAACTCAGCAAGGGGCTGTAAAAAAGCTCCTTTTCCGCAAAAGCAACTTGGAACATAAGTGATAAAAATCCAGCAGAAGGCTTCGTTTGTAAAATCTTTTGCTGGATTTTATTAGGTGCTGTCTCTAAAGTTTTGAGTTTTTTACAGCCCCTTGTCTGCCGCCTGTTTTGCTATCTCCCCTTTGGCTGTACGGAATAGCGGCGGGGCTGCTGTCCTTGTCTGTATTTTATAGTCTGCTTCTTTATTACCCATGAGCATTACTCCTAGGTTCGCAAGTATGAGGAAAAGGGTATAGACGGTTCGGCAGACGGCAGAGGGCGCACTAAGCCGGAAAGTGAGATGACCCCGGGTCCAGGTGCGTATGCTGGAGGTTCAGCTCCGGGACAAAGAAATGGAGATTGAAATGTTAAAAAAAGTGAAGGAACTGGAAGGAGGCGCTTGGTGGGCGAAGTAAGACAGGAGACATCCTATCTTGCGATTCAATATTTACACGAAACAAAGGAGTAACCAGTATCCAAATTATGTGCCACTTTGCATATTCCAAGATGCTCCTATTATAAGTGTTTAAAAAGAGAGGGAAATAGCAATGAGTTGCTAAATGAACAGATTATTGAGTGGATCAAGACACTTTACATAGAAGAAAACGGGATTTTAGGCTACCGGCAAATGACCATTACCATTAATCGAATATACCATACTGTCTTTAATGTGAAGCGGATCCACAGGCTAATGCGAGCTTTGCACCATCTGTATGCAGAAAGAAACGATACAACTATACAGCGTCTACGCCGGAAGTAACTGCGGAGAACATACTAAACCGGGAGTTCTATGCAAACAAACCTAACGAGAAATGGCTGACAGATGTAAAAGAGTTTAAGTGGTACGAAGGACCGGTGGTTCACAAACTGTATTTAAGTGCGATCTTTGACTTGTATGACGGATGGATCGTGACATTCAAGATTGGGGCAAGCAATAATAACAAGCTCGTGTTCAATACATTTGACGAAGCGGTTAACAAGCATCCCAACGCACATCCTCTGTTTCACAGCGACCGTGGATTCCAGTACACAAGTAAAATTTCCCGAGCCAAACTGGGCAAAGCAAAGATAGTACAAAGCATGTCCACAGTTGGCAGATGCATTGACAACGGCCCGATGGAAGGATTCTGGGGTATCCTGAAATCTGAAATGTACTATCTGAAAAAGTTTATGAGCGATCAGAAATTGACAGATGCCATTGAACAGTACATATATTTCTACAACATAAGGCGATGCCAGAAGCGGCTTCGCTGCATGGCACCCATGGAGTTTTATGCGGCTGCATAAAAAGATGGCCCCTGCCAAAGCAGAGACCATCTCCAAAAACAGAATATTCTTTTGTTTTTTCACTGCCTACTTGAAAGGGGGCACATCAAATGACACGTTGCGAATATGCAGGGTGTTTTTTGTTGATTTCTTAATTTCTTGATGGTAGAATTGTAAAGGAGAAAGTGCTTTGCTATAATTGTTTCAAAAGAAAAGTTAAGGTAAGATAGGTTATTATAATTGAAGGAGAGTGATAAAATGTATAGAATTCCGAATATAAAGAATAGACGTCTTCAAGATCCTCATGTTGTGATACTTGGTGCTGGCGCCTCTATAGCGGCTTGTCGAATTGATAAAAATGGAAAATCTGTTCCAACACTTTCAAATATTCATAAAGTATTAGGGATGAAGGATATGCTAAGTGGTTATGGTTTTTCAAAAGAGGCATTGGAGAATTTTGAACTTTTATTTTCTAATATCAATGGCAAGCCAAAGTGGATAGGACTACAGAATTATTTGGAAAATGAAGTTAGAAATTACTTTAAAAAATTAGAACTTCCAAATGAACCAACCATATATGATTATCTGATTTTATCCTTAACAGAAAAAGATGCTATAGTGACTTTTAATTGGGATCCATTTTTGATGCAGGCGTACAGGAGAAATTTATCTGTAGGAAATTTACCACAACTAATATTTCCACATGGTAATGTGGGGGTAGGTCTCTGCTACGACTGTAAAGTTAAAGGATATGCAGATTGCTTATGTCCGAATTGTTTTAAGGAATTATCAGATATGAAACTTTTATTTCCTGTGCATCAAAAAAATTATTATGATGGTGAAATAATTCAAAATGAATGGACTGAGGCGAAGAAGGTTTTAAGTACAGCAGCAGGAGTGACAATATTCGGATACAGTGCACCAGAAACGGACCAGGAGGCTTATAACCTGCTTAAAGATAGCTACAGAATAAGTAATATTGAAACGATTGCACCATTCTCTATTATTAATTTGAAGGCAGCAGAAAAAGAGCAGAAGAATAAATGGGCGGATATATATGATAGGCATATGATGACTTTTCATGAGACGTTTTATGAATCATTATTATGGTTAGCACCAAGGGTGAGTTTAGAATATTTATTTGATGCAATTCTCCAGCAGCAGCCACGGGCATACGTGAAGTCATTTCAAGACTTTAAAACTCTTGAGGAACTGCAAAAGTTTGTAGGAACAATAACAGAATATGATATGGCAATATAGGAACAAAATAATATATTAACCATTACGATCGATAAGATAAAAAGGCTGGTGGATTAAGTCGGACGAACCAACAGGCAAATGACGTGCTTCTTATCCTCCTGTGCCACGCCTAGACGGCCTGTTTATTATCCCAACTTAATACCAAGCAGAATATCGAGGCAGAATTGGAAATGGACGAGCTTGACTCGACCTCTGCGGGAAGCAAAGCTGTCCATGTATGAGGAAATCAAGGAATATTTGATCACGCATACTGGCTTGAATGTAAATTACCCTACAACAGAAAGCGCGCTGTCATAGTAGGGATACATATAAAACCATTATCGTTTTAATAGATAATGGTTTTAAATTTAATATGATTTTGTTCGCGAAACTATACCTTTGTGAACAGCACTCAAACCTGTCAAAAGATAATTTTTAATTCTATATCTAGTATTGATCGCTATGCTTACCCACTAAATATCTGCTCTAATTATACGGGAATTGATGGAAAATGTCAATCCACAAAGGTATAGTTTTAAAAACAACTGTGTATATTGCACGTTGATTTAAAACAGCACTATTATATCAATAACGCTGTTTCCTTCAATGCTAAGATGCACTCGTGCTATTTAAATTTATTATTTTGCTTTAAGTATTATATCAATACTTGATTGATATTTAATCTAGTTGCCGTATCTGTTTTTAGGTCTTAACGTATTTGATAATCCGCAGGGATTACTCAAATGCGATAAAGCAATACAATTTATTGAACGGAGGTAAATTCAATGAAACAACTCAAAAAGCTGCTGGCAATTCTGTTAGCGGCGCTCATGCTGTTTTCTTCAAGCAGTGTGATCGTGGGTGCGGTACAGGCGGAAACTGCACCCAAACTTCCGGCGGAGAACGCCGAGGCAGATCAACCCCTGACCCTTAACGAAGCACTCAATGTTGAAAATGGAACAATTGAGTTTCAAAACTACGGAGATTACATTGATGCCGAGCATGGAAACTATATATGGAGAATAGAGGATGATCACATTACTTCTCCAGAAACAAATTATAGTTCGAAAAAAGCGATTATCACTGCGGAAATCACGGCAAATGAAGGTGATATTGTTTCCTTCGATTTCATCTGCACGGTTTTTGATGCCAGCTATGTAAGCGGGGGTTTACTTTTCAGTATTGATAATAAATCTTTTGAATCGGGCAGGGGTTATGGCTATGTGGGGTGCAATGATTGGACACACAAAGAATATGCTCTTACTGCAGGCAATCACACGCTTAAGTGGGTATTTCAAGTTTCAACTGGTGCCATGAGTGCCAATGCAAAACTTGACAATGTATATGTAGGGGAGCCGGTTCATCCTGATCAAGTTGTTGTACAGAAAACCGCTGAAGTTGGAGTGAATTGCCGCATTCCGCTGTCATACGAGGTGCTTCCAGAAACTGCATTCAATAAGGATGTCAAATTTTCTTCTTCTGACGAAAGCATTGCTATCGTCCTCCCGGATGGTTATGTCGTTGGCATTCAGCCCGGCGTTGCAACTATAACGGTAGCCGCAGTTGATGGCGGCGTTTCTGATACTTGCGAGGTGAATGTTGTTGAATCGGGCATTGAATCGACAGACCTTTATGCATACAGTGAATCATACACAAGGGAGAGTGATACATTGAGTATATCCCTTAATAGGTTTAGCAGCAGCCTTCCGGAGATGACGGAAACGGTGATTGAATTATCACCGGATGAGACAAAGAACCATCATATAGCCGCATCAGCCTATGCCGGGGGCAAAATCTATGGATGGATGACCAAAGGCTACTATGAGTTTAGGTATGTCGTTATCGATGAAGCAACGCAGCATATCGAATATTGGGGAAGAAGCAATGTTCTAAACCCAACTTCGATGACATATGATTATTCTAACAACACGCTGTATGCAATAGCATATTCAGATTCTGGGAGAACCGGATATGCCCTTTATAGCGTGGATATTGACAATGGAGAGCTACTGAAGATCGCTGACTTAACGCAGCATATATCTGCAATTACTGCATCATTCGATGGAAAGCTATATGGTTTTATTTATGGCACGCTCTTTGAGATCAATAAAACAACGGGCGAAATGACGCGCCTATTCGCTTATAATCCTACTGACGGCTATACGAAGGTCATTGCGGGAGCTTTTATTGACATTAATACGGGCATACTCTATGCAATTTTTGAATCACGGACAAGCACAACGTATGGCATTAACTATCAACTTTGTCGAATCGATATTGAAAATCAAACCGTTGAACCCAGAGGCTATATTGATTTTTCACCGCGCGGATTCTATGCACCCAACGACATTGAGCTTCCGCAAAGAGAAAGGACAAAATACACCGTAACCTTTGTTGATAGTATGGATGGCTCAGTGATCGGCACCAAGCAATATGAGGTTGGTACTACCCTTGATGAGAATACCTTCCTTACGCCGCCCGAGCATAGCGGTTATCAATTCCAATGCTGGGAATATGACGAAAATTATGACGGCGAGTATCTAATTTACGATATCACCGTGACGGCATATTACTGCGAAGAGGAAGCTATGGTAACAATACTTATTGATAATTACTATGATAGTACCGGTTCATACAG
Organism: Christensenellaceae bacterium Phil7; assembly: GCA_001940845.1. Lineage (GTDB taxonomy): Bacteria > Bacillota > Clostridia > Christensenellales > CAG-138 > PeH17. The sequence continues at coordinate 121,990 of MSGV01000029.1, read as the reverse complement.
TTATTGGACTACCCATGGCTGCCAAATGCTTATCGATGCCGATGCAGATACTTATGGCACAATTATTCCTGAGGAAAGGGTCTGGGGGCAAACCAAGATCGATGACCTCGATACCTTTTATGATAATTTTGAATATAAGCTGCCGGAGGGAGCGAGTTCGGAATTTTCGCCCTATTCCTCCATGTATCATAAAAAGCAGCTTATAAACATCCCTGCGGGAACCTATGATTGGTGCTTTATCAACCCGATGGAAGTTAAAGACGGCGTTGACTTCCTGTTTATGAATGATATAGGAAATATCCCTGCTTGTTATGATAACTATACCTTCGAAGCAGGTTTTACCTATACGTTTACTGTGCAGCACTATATATCAACGAACGTCACCGATCACAACAGCCATGTCGACCTGACGATAGAACGTGGCAATACAGAACCCATCTACGTCGAGAGAATAGAGATCGTACCGAGAGATATCATTGTATATGGCGATAACGGTGCGGCGTTCAATGTAAATGTTTATCCCGAGGACGCGTTTGATAAGCAAATCATCTATGAAGCATCGGATGCTTCCATTGCATACACGACGAATTCAACCGATCCATACGTTCATGGCGTATTGCCGGGAACGACTACGATTACCGCAACATCCGTTGATGGACATGCTTCGGCACAGCTTAACGTAACCGTACGGGAAGCGATGCCTGTTGTTGATTTCTACGGATATGTTGGTGAAATTAGTCAACACGCTATAGGTCAAATTCAGCCGCAAGCGTGGCATAAATACAACGGTGATGAACCTATGATTCTTTCACAGCAGCAGGTGTCCCAAGACTATGCTGATGAAAGCTGGAATTTCCCATATAATGTTTGCGCTGCCGCATATGCCGGCGGAAAAGTCTATGGATATCAAGACACATTATGGTATGGCAATAAACGGGCAGACTTTTTTGTTATAGATTTCGATAGCAACCCGGAAAATCTTGTGCAAGTATTGAGTGGAGTTAATGCGGGTTTGGAAGTAAGAGACATGGCATACAATCATGCGAATGATACCATGTATGCTATCGCAGTTAACGAGGAGTACGGGGATTCACTGTCACTTTATAAAGTTGATTTGTCATTAGGAACGTTGACGGAGGTCGCACCTCTGCACGGTGTTGATGATGACGGATGTGAACTATATGTTCTAAATTTTGTTATCGATGCCGATGGAAACGCCTATGGATTAAACGAGTTTTCTGTTGAGTCATCGTCTATCTGCAAAAAAAACTATCTGCTGAATATTGATTTGGCAACGGGCGAGGTGACCATAGCGGCAGAAATCCATGAAGCCAATAATCCGATACCTGAAACAAACAGATACTATCTCGGTTTGGCGACTGCGTTTGATTATGAGAATAATCAAATTCTATATTTTTATAGCGGTTCAATAGCACAAATCATTCCGGGGACGGGCGAAGTAATATATAGGCAGAGCTATTACCCAGGATTCCTTACTTGCATGTTTATTACGGACGATATACCCGTCTCCGAGCCCGTTAAGCCGAGCTTTACAGTCACATTCATCGATGATGTCGATAATTCCGTGATTGAAACCCGCGTTGTGGAGGGCGGAACAATTCTCGATAAAGCGACATTCCCGGAAGTTGCAGAGCATGACGGCGTTGTATTTCGCGGTTGGGATTATCGTAGGCAAATAATTGTATCGGATTTGACGATACGCGCAATGTACTCATCTCCTGAATATATTACTTCCGTTGTTAAACTGACGGTCGAGGATGGCGGCTTTAGGGTTGACTTTGGTACGCCAAATCCAGAAAACGGCTATCAAATGATATTGGATGCGGATGCCAATACGTCAAATGAAGGGACGCAGTATTTTTATGGATGGCACACTCCGATGAACGATAACGGGAGGCAATGGCTAGACGAATATTATGCCGAGTACGAATACAGCATTCCAAGATATGCAAGTGGTTCGGAAAAAAATGCAGAAACAGTTTTAAATGAAACAAAATCTGTACGTATCCCGGCTGGAGTTTACGACTGGCTCATTCTTTATGATCATGGTCAGTGTGATCGCCCTTTTGCCGATTCTTTTGGAAACATTGGCGGAAGATTTGATGATTTTGAATTTCTTGCCGGCTTCGTGTATGAATTCAAGGTTTATTGGAAAGGAGAGCACCATGCCATCGACCTTGAGATTACTCCGATTGTTCCGGGTGAGAACCAGGATGCGGGGGTATGTGTCGTTCTTGGAGATATTGTTGGCGAGCCGGGTGAGGAGGTCGAAACCGAGGTTATCATTGAAGGCGAGTATGAAGCAAATACCTTCGATCTGGAATTATCATATGACGCAAGCGATATGGAGGTAATGGAAATCACTCCCGGTGAAGTCATTCAAGAGATAGTTGAAAACGGCGGAGAATTTGAACTTGAGCAATCATTACCCGGTTCCGGTATGGGTGATGGTGGCTCGGGCAATCCGGATTCATCCTCCGGTTCAATAAATGCAAAGGCAGAATCAGGAGGCATGGCATTCAGCGGCAATGGTCCAATGCTGAATCTTAAGCTGAAGATACCTGATAATGCCGAAGCGGGTGAGAAAAACATGGATATGACCATCAAGAATTTCTCAAGGAATACGAATGATGGCTCGGCTGAGCAGATTCCGCACTATAGCGTGATGGGCAATTCCAATACTGGCAGTATAGGCGGCTCCGGTCAAGGCGGCTCCGGCGGCAGCTCAGGAGGAATAGGCGGTGGTGGAGGCAGCGGCGAAATAACCGATCCAACTATCCCAACGCCCCCTCCAAGCGGAGAGCCTACCCCCACGCCCGAACCCGATCCTAATGCAAAGTTTATGGTAACATTTGTTGATTGGGATGGAAGAACAATTGCAATAAGAACTGTTCAATATGGTGAGTCTGCAGCACCGCCTGATGACCCTGCCCGTGAGAACTTTATATTTATAGGATGGGAGGGAGATTATCAATGCGTCACCGCAAATACTCGTGTAACCGCTGTATATGGTCCAATCCCGCAATCGGGGGATATCAGCGGAGATGGTGCGCTAACATCGACTGATGCATTGATGGCTATGCGGCATGTTTTAGGTACGCTATCTCAGCAGCTTACCCCGGCGCAGCTTGAAGCAGCCGATTTTAATGGTGACGGACGGCTGAATTCCACGGACGCATTGCTAGTTATGCGCAGAGTGTTGGGCTTGCTGCAAGCTGATTAATAGTTTTTTGTGAATTATATTAAGCAGCCTAATGCTGCCTGATATAAAAATAAAAGGAGGTACAAATGAGAAAATTTCTCGCTGTGCTGCTCAGCACAATCCTTATTCTGAGCACTTTTACAGCTCCTGCATATGCAGGAAGCGATCTTAAGAGCGACAGCAGCGTTGCTTTTGGGATCGATAATATTACTGCCCTTCCCGGCTCTGATGTATCGGTTTCTTTCACTATCGATGGTGAATACGAAGCACATGCGCTTACGGTTTTCGTAAGGTACGATGCAGAGAAGCTTTCGGTTGTTGACGATGGTATTGATGGTCCTACCCATGGTCTTACCGAAGGAGACGTTTGGCAGAATATAATAAGCAAAGGCGGTATAATAGTAGCAGATGCTACGGCAAAGCCTGGTGAGGTGCCTTTCATGGCAATTATGCCAACGAATGCATTTAGCGGAAGTGGAACGATATTCCAAATGAATTTTCATGTAAATGAAGATGTCACTCTGGGAACAGTGATTCCGCTGGAGTTGGAAGTTGCGGAATTCAATTACATGCCGATAACCGCGACCGAGCCAACCCCAATTCCGTTCACTTCCCAAAATGGTTCTATTGAAGTAGAAATGGCGCCGATAAACCATAACGTCACCTTCATTGATTGGGACGGTACCGTGCTCAAGACAGAGACCGTTGAAGAGGGCTCCTCAGCGACCGCCCCAGAAGCACCCATACGCGAGGGTTATACCTTCATCGGCTGGGACGTTGATTTCACCAATGTGCAGAGCGACCTTACAGTAACCGCTCAATATGAGATCAACACATACACCGTTACCTATACCATCAATGGTGAGCTGTTCACCACGCAGACATACGAGTATGGTGCAGAAATCACAGCTCCCGAGTATGATGTGCCCGAAGGA
>MSGV01000029.1:117411-117766 GCA_001940845.1 Christensenellaceae bacterium Phil7 | reverse complement strand
CTTCTCCGGCTGGGATGTGCCCGAGACCATGCCCGCTGAGAACATCACGCTGGATGCGGCTCTTGTCATAAATGGCTACACTGTAACCTTCATTGATTGGGATGGCACGGTGCTCAAGATCGATGCTGTTTCCTATGGCTCCTCAGCGACCGCCCCAGAAGCACCCATACGCGAGGGCTATACCTTCATCGGCTGGGACGTTGATTTCACCAATGTGCAGAGCGATCTTACAGTAACCGCTCAATATGAGATCAACACATACACCGTAACCTACATCATCAATGGTGAGCTGTTCACCACGCAGACCTACGAATATGGTGCAGAAATCACGGCCCCCGAGTATGATGTGCCCGAA
>MSGV01000029.1:117029-117352 GCA_001940845.1 Christensenellaceae bacterium Phil7 | reverse complement strand
CCTTCTCCGGCTGGGATGTGCCTGAGACTATGCCTGCGGAGAACATCACGCTGGATGCAGCGCTGACGGTCAACACATACACCGTTACCTATACCATCAATGGTGAGCTGTTCACCACTCAGACCTACGAATATGGTACAGAAATCACAGCCCCCGAGTATGATGTGCCCGAAGGACATACCTTCTCCAGCTGGGATGTGCCCGAGACTATGCCCGCTGAGAATATCACCATTGATGCAGCGCTGACGGTCAACACATACACCGTAACCTACACTATCAATGGTGAGCTGTTCACCACGCAGACATACGAATATGGTGCAGAA
>MSGV01000029.1:0-116957 GCA_001940845.1 Christensenellaceae bacterium Phil7 | reverse complement strand
GACATACCTTCTCCGGCTGGGATGCGCCTGAGACTATGCCTGCGGAGAATATCACCATTGATGCAGCGCTGACGGTCAACACATACACCGTAACCTACACTATCAATGGTGAGCTGTTCACCACTCAGACCTACGAATATGGTGCAGAAATCACNNTACCTTCTCCGGCTGGGATGTGCCTGGAACTATGCCTGCGGAGAATATCACGCTGGATGCGGCATTGACCATCAATACCTACACTGTAACATTTGTAGATGGAGTTACAAACGAGGTTATCGCAAATATAATCGTACAGCATGGCGAAGCTGCGGATGCACCAGAAGTGCCGATGCATAACGGGTATCTCTTCTCATGTTGGATTGGCGACTATAGCAATGTCACCGAAGATTTGACAATAGTCGCTGAGTATATGTTGCTCGGTGATGTTAATGAAGATGGTGAAATTACCACTGAAGATGTGGCATGCATCATGCGCTATGCACTGGGAATAATCGCAGCGGGCAATGTGCTTGCCATGGATTTCAATTGCGATGGAATTATTAGCAGTTGCGATGCTCTGCTTGTCCTCCGCGTGGTCCTATCATTATAGTTAGCGTTTGGAATGAAAATTAATCCATTGCACTATTAATGAATTGAAAGGTTCGGCAGGTATGACCTTTTCGGGACAAACCTGCCGAAATCAAGTCATAAGCAAATAATTACTTGATATGATGCTATGCTGCGCATAGCTGAAAATAGATGAATGGAGGCAAAGATGAAAAGATTTCTCGCCGCTGCTCTCAGCATATTTTTTATTCTGAGCGCAGTAACCGCTCCGGTAAACGCCGGAATCGAAGCCCTGGGAACGAATAAAAGCCCCGAACCCATTCGGCTAGATAACAAAACTGAAGCCATAGTCAATTCTGATGGTGAATCCGAATATGAAGAAGCGATGCGCCTTTTGGAAGAGCTGGGCATAGAGCTCGTGCCGCATAATACGGACAATCCGCCTCGCAGCGAGGTATGGGATGGCAGCATTGCAGCAGGTTTTGCAGGCGGCTCGGGCACTCAGTACGATCCATATCTTATATCCGATGGTTCTCAGCTTGCGTATCTTGCCCAACAAGTAAATAACGGAACATCTTATTCCGGGGTTTATTTCGAGATGACCAATGATATTTATCTTAATGATATTTCGGACTATGAGATGTGGGGATACGTTCCAAATAGCGATCCAACTCCGGAGCCCGCCGCCTTGACTTCCAAGTCCTCTGCTTCAACGTTTGACCGTGTAGGGTCGAACTTACTTCAGGAAAATATCGCTTTAAATGAACAATATGATGAAAGTGCTTTTAGAGGTGCAGCTTCTGATGACACGACACCTGTGGCAGAAGGCGTTATTTTTGGCGAATACTTTGAGGATGATGCAGCATTCGCAGCTAACTGGACTCTTGAATCCTTTGGTGACGAGGGCTGCGGATGGTTCAGGGGAAATGCTGCTGAAGTCTCCGCCATAGCAGCATCAGCATACGAAGGGCAAGGTATCGCGTATAGTATGTCTTACCAGAACTATGTAGGCGCATTCAAAGCAGATAACTGGATGACCACTGCCATTGCTATTCCCGATAGCGGCGCAAGACTCAGCTGGTATGAGAAGGCACAGGATTCTTCCTATCCAGACTACTACGAGGTATATGTAAATGATGATCTGATTTATAGCGGTGTAGGTTCCTCCACATGGACTAACCACATCTGTGACCTTGCAGCATATGCGGGTCAAACGATTGAGATATCCTTTCGACATAACGATTATGATGAATTTTTGCTCTTACTGGATCAGATCGAGGTTCTTGGCGAGGTAGGTGGACTTGTTGATGCCGAAAGCATAGCTCTTAGCGAAGCGGAACTAACTTTAATACAAGGCTTGGAGCATTCGGTTTCAGCAATCGTCTTCCCCGTGAATGCAACCGTTATTTGGGAATCTGACAATACGGATGTTGCAACGGTGGACAACGGCGTTATCTACGGCGTAGCCGAAGGAACGGCAACCATAACCGCAGCAACGGTAAACGGTTTGGAAGCAATCTGTGTTGTCAATGTTGTTTGTGTAGAGGCTGAAGGCATAACTCTCAGCGAAACGAAGTTGACTATAGCTCCGGGCGCAGAGTATGCGATTTCAGCAACCGTCCTTCCAGATCATGCCAGCGATAAAACCGTAACTTGGACTTCCGACAATACGGATGTTGCAACGGTGGACAACGGCGTTATCTACGGCGTAGCCGAAGGAACGGCAACCATAACCGCAATAACGGCAAATGGCTTGGAAGCAACCTGTACCGTTACTGTTGAAACGAATCCCATTGATGAAGCCTTGAATGCCGAGGGAGGCAGCCTTTCATTTACCTCCATTGGCGGCTACCCTTGGATAGTTGAGAATGACTATGCTAAATCCTCCAACCAAGGCGTGGATAGCAGCAGCAGCGTCGTTTCAACAAACGTCTACTGTGCCGAGACTATGGTCTTGCACTTCAACTATAAGGTAAGTTCCGAAGCAAACTACGATAAGCTTGTAGTTGCTGCTGATGGAACAGAGGTATTCAGGGATTCCGGCAATAAGGGAAACGAATGGATTCATGAGAGCATTGTACTTGCTGCCGGAACGCATACGATGACATGGACATATTCCAAGGATGGCTCAGTTAACAACAATGAAGATACAGCTTGGCTTGATGAAGTGTATCTCGCCAAACCTGTTGCCGTAACAGGAATAAGCTTGGCTGAGACTCAAGTCGCCATAGAGGTACATGACTACTATCAGCTTAATTATACGATAACGCCCGGTGACGCAACGATTCGGGATGTCGTATGGAGTTCGGATAATACGGCTGTCGCAACGGTGGATAACACCGGACGTGTTTATGGTGTTTCCGAAGGTACGGTGAATATAACCGTAACGACTGAGGATGGCAATTATTTCGCGACCTGCGTTGTTAATGTTGACTATATTGATGTTGAAGGCATCTCTATTTCACCTAAAGACGCATCGGTTAAAATAGGTTCAACAATACAGTTTACGGCGACCGTTTACCCGGAAAATGCAACAAATAAAAATGTTGTATGGTCTGTTGATGATAAAAATGTTCTTTCAATAAATCAAAGCGGTAAGGCAACCGCCGTTTCGGTAGGCATGGCAACTGTTACGGTAACAACTGAAGACGGTGAGTATATTGACAGTACCGTTGTCAGAGTAGAGCCCATTAACGTTACCGGCATTACGATATCTCTTCAAAACAAGACGCTGAGCCAAGGCAGAACATATCGCTTCGCTGCGACAATAACTCCTTCAAATGCAACAAACAAAGATGTTGTCTGGTCCGTCAGCGACAGCAGCATACTCTCTGTGGATCAGACCGGTAACGTTACGGGTCTTGCCTTAGGTACTGCCGAAGTAACTGTTACTACGGTCGATGGCGGCTTTGTTGCTTCCGCACAGGTATCGGTATGCTATGCCCCCGATAATGAGTGGACGCCAATCGGAACTAAGGCAAACTCGTTTTCCGGCATTTTTAATGGAGGTGGCTTTGCAGTTAGAGGTATGTACATAAACGCTATAAATGATAACCAAGGACTGTTTGGATATGTCAGGTTTTCAAACGCTACGATCTCAAATCTTGGCGTTACAGACTCTTTCGTTTTGACACAGGGTGATTATTGTGGTGGCGTGGCAGGAAGAACTTATCAACCTAACAACAGTTATCCCGTTTATATTAATAATTGTTACAACACAGGTGCAGTTACAGGAAACACCTATGTAGGTGGCGTGTGCGGGTATACGGATGGGAAACTCACAGGCTGCTACAACGCGGGCGCAGTCACAGGAGACAACGCTGTAGGTGGCGTGTGCGGGTACGGGTACGGAAGGCCCAGCGATTGCTACAACACGGGTGCAGTCACAGGAAACGACAATGTAGGCGGTGTGTGCGGGAGCGGAGATCCCAGCAATTGCTACAACGCGGGTGCAGTCACAGGAGACGACACTGTAGGTGGCGTGTGCGGGTACGGAAGGCCCAGCGATTGCTACAACACGGGTGCGATTACAGGAAATGAGTATGTAGGCGGCGTGACCGGCGATGGAGAACCTAGAAATTGCCACAATACAGGCGCAGTTACAGGCAACAATTATGTGGGCGGCGTAACGGGAGAAGGTACCGATATAATTAACAGCTATAACGTTGGCGTAGTCACGGGAAACAGCAGTGTAGGCGGCGTGGCAGGAGCGACAACGGTGTCCTATAGCGCAAACACGGGTTATGCAACTCCTATAACAAACAGCTATAATACGGGACGAGTCATTGGAAATAATAACGTTGGTGGAGTGGTTGGATATATAGGTGGATTGTTAATCGTAGGATGTTATAACACAGGCGCAGTGACCGGAAACGTGAGGGTAGGCGGCGTGATAGGATATGCGGCTAACAACTATTATGTTATATCTACGATAGGTTCTTATAACATCGGAACAATTGTTGGGAATGATAATGTAGGCGGCATTATTGGGAGGAGCAGTAGAAGTAGCAACCTGTCCGTTACCGACTGCTACTACGCAGCTAACAGCTGCATTCCCACAAATTCTATAGGCACGCCGTTGACCAATGAACAGATGCTTTCAGCCGAGAATTATGCTGGATTTGATTTCGATACGGTATGGACTATGGATGGCAATCCGGGGTATCCGTATCCTAAGCTTATTGATAATTTCCAGACGGCTGTGCCATATACGGTCGTTCATCATACCGGGGTTAAGGGCGGCACATATATGCCTGAAAAGCTGGAGGTTTTCTTTGGGGAACCCGGCACAACGGTCTCTGCCGAACCGATAGAGATCATCGGATATACCTTCGATAGCACCGTTGATGGCACTTGCCAAAGCGGAGTCGTTGCGGAGGATGGTTCGCTCATCCTATCATTATTTTATAATACCTCAGGAACAACGATACTCCCGGAGCTGAATCTGAACGATAAGCAGATCCATATTGTTGAAACGGGCACGCTTTATCCCATAAAGGGAGCAAGGATTCGCATAACAACCGCCGATGGATATGAAGCGGAGGTATCCTCGGACTTCCTTGGCATGGCATCGATCAACCTGCCGGATAGTTCGTCATACAGTCTCGTTGTGTCCTGTGACGGCTATATTTCAAAGACTGCGGAGAATGTGCAGCTTGAAAGCGGCGTGCCGTACACCATAGGGCTATATGACCTTGAGTGGGATGTTGGCGAGCTTGGGATCGGGCTTAAGTCGGTAACGTATACGGACTCCTCCTCTGCCGCAAAAATAGACCTGCTTACACACACCAAGCGGCTGAGTAAGGAGAACTCCGCATTGGAATTCACCATTGTCGGCACTTGCTATCATGATCTTATCGATGGCAGGTATGAGCTGCTTCAGGATGGCGATGTTATTGCTTCAAGCGAAGATGGAGTATTTCGCCTTAAGGTTGCCGATATAAAGGCAGATATCCCAATATGGATGCGCGTAAAGCATGACGGCGTGTACATGCGCCCCATCAAGCTTGGATTATCGGTCTATAAAGGTGCGTTCTCAATTTATGATGGAGACAAGGTTGAGCTTATGGATAAGCTTAAGCTGACGATTCCCGATGACGTGCCGTTTATCGGCGGTTCGGAGCTTGAACTTGATACGGGTTATATTCCGATAAAGTTCAGCATGGATGGTGACACCTTTAAGCTTGGGCTTGGTACGAGTAATCTGTTTGACCCGGAGGATAAGGAGCTATGGAGAAAGTTAAAGCTCAGCACCATAACAAAAGAGCTTGACAAGAGCTTGGAAGCTCTGATTGCTGCGGATTCTTGGGGTGGCGTATCATTTGGCGAATCGAAAGCAAAGCTGTACGTTTTCGGATTTGCCGAGGGTAAAATTAACGCTAATGGTCCATCGATCGTAGAGGGTCAGGTCGTGGTTAAGGCCGAGGCAAAGTATGAGCATAACTGGCAAACGTTTGCATGGGTAATCCCGATCGTGGTAAAGGTCGAGGGCAAGGTTGGGCTGGATAATACGTTTAGAATCAGCTTTGTCGATGGTGGACCGCGGTTTAACGATGAACTTGAACTCACTTTACCCGGCATTAAGCTTTCGACAGGTATCGGCGTTGCATATGCTGCGGATGTTTCGCTGTATGGTGAAGTGGAGAACAAGCTCGGTCTTAATACAGCAACTTCGTATTGTTATGGTCAGTTGGATGGCGAGGCCGGTGTTTCGGCAAAGGTACTGATTTGGGAAGGCTCTTGGCCTGTCGTTTCCGGAAGCCACAGGTATTTTGAGGGCTATTATAGCGGAAGCAAGGGTATAACGACGTATGATATCCTGTCGAATATGGGCGTCGATGATTTTGAATTGATTTCCCGTGATTATCTATCCAGCCAATCCAAGTGGTTAGGAGGTACACCTCATAAGGATGTTGCATCGCCCAAGCAGGTGAGCGTGCTGCAGGAGAATATAATGCCTGGCGCATCGCCGCAGTTGGTAAATGTAGGCGGAAGGACGGTTGCGGTATGGATCGCCGACGACGGCTCAAGAACCATGGGCAACCATGCGAAGCTGGTTTATTCCGTGTTTGATGAAAGCAATAATACCTGGTCTGCACCCGCTGCCGTTTGGGATGACGGAACAGCCGACTTCACCCCCGCAATAGCAACGGACGGAACGAGTGCATACGTAGCGTGGGTGGACGCAAATACGGTGTTCGATGAAACCGTCACCATGGAGCAGATGGCAGCGGCATGCGAGATCAGCTATGCTAAGCTTACGCTCGATGAAAGTGACAACCTGGTAGTAGCGGAGCAGACTCGCTTGACGGAGAATTCGTCGTTGGATTTGCAGCCGAGCATTGCGGTACATTCCGGCGAGATTTATGTAGCCTGGATGTGCAATACCGCAAATGATATGCTGAATCAGGGCGGCACGAACAGCATACTGTATCGTACCGTGAGCGGCAGCGAGACAGAGCTTATAGCGATTGAAGCTCCGATAAGCTCGCTTGCAATCGGAGTAATGAATAATAGCATACATGTTGCCTATTCGAGTGACAGCGATAGAGATCTCGCAACGAGCAATGATGCCGAAGTCTATATCGGAACACTGCAAGGCGACTTTATGGCTATAACGGCCAATGAAGCGATGGATCGTGATGTCAGATTCCTTAGTGTGAATGCTGATGAGAATATGTTGTTCTTCCTTAGCGATGGAGTTCTGTGTTCCTATGATGGCAATGATGTAAGGTCATATGAATCCGTTACCGGATTGGGAAGTGATTATTCAATAATTTCCAATGGCAACAATTTGACCTACCTGTTGTACACTGCTAATAATGAGGATAATGCACAGATATATGTCCGAATTTATGATGCAGTGAACGCAAACTGGAAAGAACCTATCGCGCTGACAAGCACTCCCGGATATGCAGAGGCATTTTCGGCAGTAATTATGGGGACGAAGATTGTTGCGATGTTCACAAGGACCGATGTGGCCATTTCAGAAGATGCGGTCAGCACATCCACAGATTTGTACGCTGTTGTAATGTCTCCTTCGCATGATTTGACTTTTAATGGTGTATCGTTTGATGAACTATCGGTCAGACCTGGAGAAATTCTGCCGATTACCTTGTCGGTAACGAACGCTGGTGAGCTGGATGAAAGCGGAATCACCATTACGGTAAGTGCAGAAGGGGTACAAGAACAAACTTTTGAAATTGATACTTCATTGAGTTCAGGGGAATCCAAGGACGTCACTATTGAGTACACAATGCCGAGCACCGTTGTTGCCGAGAAGTTCACTTTCAACATAGCATCTTCTTCCGGTGAAGAGATAATGCTGGATGATAACACTGTTTTGACGACGTTGCTTTATCCTGATTTTAGCATCGAGTCGGAAAAGCTGATATCCGACTCTGCCGCTGCCATAATAGTCACGATTGCCAATAAAGGGTACATCGATGCAGGAGCGATGCTGATTATAAGACGTGATTCGGATACTGGCGAAATTCTTGCTGAGTATGATATCGGAAATATCAATGCTGGGAAGATGAAAGCGATTGAATTCATGGATGCTTATATCAAGGAATTGATGATGGGCAGTGAGAACCTATACTTTGAAATAATCGCAGATAAAGAAGAGTACAATATGGCCGATAACTCAAACTTTATCTCTATAACGGAGATAGATCTAGCAGATGCACTGTATAAGCACACGGTATCGTTTGTCGATTGGGATGGCACTGTACTTTCTGAACAGCATGTTGTACATGGAGCAGCGGCGGACGAACCTACCATTCAGGAAAGAACAGGCTATGTATTCATCGGCTGGGATACTGATTTCAGCTTCATTACAAACACAATAACTGTAACGGCTCAGTATGCAATAGCCAGGATGGTAACATTTATTGAATGGGATGGTACCGTAATAGAAACTCAGGTTGTTGCCGATGGCACTGCGGCAATTGCACCTACTGTCCACGAACGCGAAGGCTATGTCTTTATTGGCTGGGATGTTGATTTTACGAATGTCACTAGTGATTTGACAGTAACTGCACAGTATGAACCGAAAAAATATATCGTTATGTTCCGAGATTGGGATGGCACGGTTATTTCGGAACAGCAAATTGCCTATGGAAACAGTGCTGAAGCTCCTGATGATCCAGTACGGGAAGGATTTGTATTTACGGGATGGAGCATGGATTTCAGAAATATAACAGAAGCTTGCATAATTTATGCAACGTACGGGCCAATCCCTAACTCCGGCGATATAGATGCCGATGGCCGAGTTACCTCAACAGACGCAATTCTTGTCATTAGGTATGCTCTCGGTTCGTTATCGCAGCAGCTTACATCCGAGCAGATTGTGGTAGCAGATGTCAATAACGATGGGGTGTTGAATTCTACGGATGCATTGCTGATTATGCGTAAAGCATTGGGAATGGTAGAAATGAATTAATGCATTTTTCTTTCCATGTCGGGCAGACCACATTTGTCCGGCATGGAAATATAAATCATGAAGTAAAAAGAAAGAGATTTTCTCTCTGTACCAAGCAATCTTAATTTAGATAATTGATGTTTTCGGTTCGCAGAAGGTATTGAACGGTTTCTCGCACTTCCTTATGAGTTATAGTCAGGAACACGAGGAAGCGAAGAGCATTGTAAAAAGTATCGCGAATATGAAGGATGTTTCTCAATTTACACTCAAAACGATCCCAGATTCAATTTTAGAAAATATGGGATGAATTCGAAGCTTCTTTGGATGAACGTTTTGGCAGAACATCTATTATAAGTAGTTCGAATAATAACATTGCTACAAAAAATGCATGGGGTCTGATAAGCTTGCAGTTTATAAAACAGTATTGAAAATGGGATTTGAAATAGGAAACTGCACCTTTGCGTTTGGTGAAAGGGAATATGATGCTGTGGAGGAACGTTGTTTATGATTTCCAATCTATATTTAGAAAGAAAAACGCTTTCAAACATACGAGATGAGCAATCTTGATGTTTAAAAGCGTTGTAAATCATTTATAGACATTTTATGGCAGCGATAAGGGCATCGATCGTAGATCTTAACGGTAAGCTTGGCTCGCCCTGTTCCGGAAGATATGGAACGTGAATAAATCCGATCCTTGTCCGCGTTTTTGCATAGTAATGCAGCAGGGTATACAGAACATCATTACAGACGAAGGTACCGGCAGAATTTGATACAGTTGCAGGTATACCCATGGCAAGTATGGCCTCTGCTATAGCTTCTACGGGAATTGTGGAAAAATATGCGGCGGGACCATCAGCAATTATGCGCTCACCGACTGGTTGATTTCCATCATTATCCGGTATGGCTGCATCGCGTATATTGACTGCGATCCTCTCTGGAGTGACTGCATTACGCCCTGCCGCCAGCCCTATACTCAGTATGGTATCCGGAGAAAATTCTTCCGTACATTCCATTATCAAGCGAGCCGCGCGATCAAATGCTGTTGGGATGGATAATTTGTGCAGAATATAGTCGTCGATTAAATCGGGAAGAGCCTTTACTGCTTCCCATGAAGGATTTATATCATTGCTTCCAAATGGATCGAATCCGGTTATCAATAGCCTTTTCATAATAACTCCTTTAAGTTTTGTGAATTATTTCACAAATGGATATAAATTCGCAGGGGTTGCTGCACAAGAATTGGATTCTTTACAGCAGTCGTTGTCCGTTTATAAGAAGTTCAAATTGAAGCCCAAGACGCTGTGCAGCTTTTGTGCATAGTTTCATTCGCACAAGGAAGATCTCGAAGAAGTCCATTATAGAGCAATATTGAGTATCAATATCCAGACTCAGGCTCAGAATCGTTCTGGTATCATCGATATCAAGCTTGCTTGCAGTTACGGAATAATTCACCCGGTCGTGAATATCAAAGGTTTCATGATCTCTGTTTCTGACCCTGCTGCGGCGTACATCGGATTTATCTGCAATTATCAATGCTGCTGCGACTGCATTTACAGGAACACCAGTACCTTCATCATGATTGCCTATTGCGGTTACTATGAGCGCAATATCCTCCGCATCCATACCCAATTCCTCTAAAATACGGAAAGCCATTATGGCACCGCTCTGAGAATGGTCCACGCGATTGACCAGATTGCCTATATCATGAAGATAGCC
Source organism: Christensenellaceae bacterium Phil7 (assembly GCA_001940845.1). GTDB lineage: Bacteria > Bacillota > Clostridia > Christensenellales > CAG-138 > PeH17. The sequence continues at coordinate 106,273 of MSGV01000029.1, read as the reverse complement.
GGCGATACGAACAAGTTCAATCTCGTGCTCTGAATATCCCAAAGTTTCGAGAAGATATGCCGCATTTTTGCTGACCATGCCAACGTGAGCAAATGAATGCTCCGTGTAACCCAATGCAAGAAGGGATTCATCAGCACGCGAAATAAACGTATTGACAGTGGGATTATTTTTTATCTGAGTGTATGTTACCATATTGTTCCTCTATTGTGTTATTAATAGGAGCTGCTGGCCATCAATTTACAATTTTGCAAGCGAGAAAAAGACATATTCTGCCAGATCGCTCCCATGATTTAATATCATATCCCATTACAGCATTGATTGTCAAGCATAATACCGCATTTTATGGAGCATTGATTATAATTTTTCAATACATATACCTGTTTTTTACATAGAAAGAGATAATAAAATTCCTATTTGTGACGAAATTTAGTGATTAGTGGATGAAAAATGCTTTTATCGTCTGCTGTCCAGCTGACCAAGCAGCATAATATGTAGAAAAAGCTGCCCGATGCTATCATCAGCAAAAGCTTTAAGATATTGTCAAGCTTCAATATGCTGCTTAAAAATCGAAGCAGCAGGAACATGGCTGCACCGATAAGCAAATATCGAACTTGTGAAAAATAGTATTTTGCAAACGGAATCTCACGCGCTCCATTTTGCTGGATTGCCAATACGGTCAGCTCTGCAATCAACATTGAAAGCACGGCTCCCATTGCACCCAACAGCTTTATGAGCGGCAAGTTGCCAATGATATTCACCGCAGCACCTATAAGCACTGCGGTAATACATAGTGCATCACGCTTTGCGGGAATAAGATATTGTAACCGTATCGATTCATTAAAGCAACGTATGAATAATAGTGGAACAAAACCGTATATCAATGTGATGCAAAGCTCATAGCCCGGTCCAAAAAAGACAGGAACGAATTCTTTTGCAATACCGCCTATGCCGAATGCTACAGCGGAGACCAGAAACATAACGAGCTCGGACGCGCTGCGAATAAGCTTTTTAGCTCCATCCGGATTAAATTCAGCAAACATACCTGCCATTCGAGGCAGCATTACCATGCTTATAGCTGTTATGATCCCTCGAGGTATGTTTATGACCTTGTCCGCTGCATAGTAACATCCCAGGCTAATATCGTCCGATAGCCAATCCAACATGCTTCTTCCAATAATTTGATATAGATTTGTTGCAAGCAGTGGTACAAAGAGTTTCAATATTGGCAGGATATGCATGCGCATATTCTCAAGGCGTGGACGTTCAAAGCCTATATAGCGTGAAAGGTTGATCCATATCAGAATCTGGCTTATAGCCATGCTGGCAGACATTATGATCGCATAAAGATCGAGATCTGAAGGACGGTGAATAAATAGGACGATCATAAGCACTTCGATGAACTTAACCACAAGATTACGAATCACTGTAAGCTTAAATTGCTCTATACCAAAGAAAAACCAGTTTATATCGAGCATACAGGAGATAAGCCATATTCCCTGAAACAGCGAGATAATTCTGCGGCTGTGGTCAATAAACAGGAAACATAGTGAATAAAGGAGAATGGAGAGCATTGATGCAGATAGCTGAACTGCATAAATATTCCAAAATTGTTTTTGAATTGCAGAATGATCGCCTTGCAGAGATGCAATGCTTCGAGTACCATAGTTTTCAACACCAAGCATTGCAAACAGCATAAAATAGTTTACAATGGTCAAAGTGGCAGAATAAATCCCTAAGTTTGACGCTCCTAATGCTCGCGTAACGATAGGCGAGGTTATGAGCGGAGTAAGCACGGTGATAATTCTATAGGTTATTTGAAGTGAAAAATTCTTCTTTATATTGTTCATTTTGCATTAACACTCTGAATGTTGGATCATTGCAAGGTATTTGTAATAGGGCGTTTCACTATCGATCATTAATGCATAATGGTGAGGAAAGCGCTTGGACTTCGGAGGCAGGTGCATAAAGTTTCCATAGACAGCTCTAAGATAGCTGCGGTATTCCCGCGGAGCCTTAACTTCAATTCCTTCGAAGTCCAGCAAGACGGTGTCAGATAGCCAGTTAATGGGGATAATTTCTCTTCTTCCCCAGGGGCTTCCATTATTTGCCAGCCTTTTTCCTGGTTTCACATTGATAAATAGCTCATCCATAAGTCTGAATGCTTCCTCAAATGAAGGATAGCGATACCTTGCAAAAGTCATTAGCAGCCGCTTCAGAAGATTTTTCAATCTAAAATTAGCTTCGTTGGGCAGATAAAATGCTGAACGTAGCCGATATCTCAATACAAGCTTTTTGATCTCAAACTTAAATGCACCGATGATGCCGTCAGGATAGTAGTCGAAAGGGAAAATATCGATATAGATGCCATGATTGATGCTCAAATCTTTGTATGAAGTCTCGATAAAGGTTGTATTAGAATTCCTTAGCTTAGCAAAGCACTGTGGGTATTCAGGATCGCTTGAATGATCTTGAAGGAAGATTCCATCCGGCAGCAGGTTTCGGCCAGATTTCATAAGAATATTATAATCTCTTCTGGACATTCCAACATCAATATCATCATCCCAAGGTATGAAGCCATGGTGTCTGACGGCACCTAATAGAGTACCTTGAATGATGAAATATTCGAGCTTGAGAGTGCTGCAGATTTCGATGAATATGGAAAGCAGCTCCATCTCAACGCTGCGAAGCTTTGAAATGCAGGAAGCATTCGATTCTTCATTTATTTTCATAAGTTTTTTGGTTCGCAGCTTTTTCATTTTATTGTCTCCCTCCGTTGAATTCTCTTATACCTTAGCATCAAAGAGTTTAGTTTAAGCATGAAGAAAAATACTGCCGCATATGCCGTGATGTAAGCAAGTGAGCTCATAAGATCTCCTCGCAGGATGAAGAATGTGAACATTACGGCTACTGGGTAAAAGCATCTAGCAAACAGCCCTTTGCCATTTGATGATGCATCACCTTTTTTTATTATACGGCCAATCAGGATTGCGCCAAGTATTGCCCCGGGATAACCGAAATTTACCATGAATTCGGCAACGAGGGGACAGGAAACATTATGAAATGAATATCCAAGTTGAGTCGATACCATGTAGCCTGACCCGACGGGTTTACCGGGCCAGAGCGATCTCGGAATGAAAAACAGCAATGTTCCTAGTAATTGCATACCATGCGTGGTTCCATGATGTCTTATGTATTCTATTACGCTGCAGAACATCGAATATGCATCGTAATGTGCTGACGTATAACCATGATAGAAGTTCCCAATTATATTTTGAAATGAATCAATCAAATCAGCTTCGGAAGGCGAAGTTCGCCTGAAGATCTCTATCAAGGGAAAAATAAAAAGAACGCCTATTGTAAAGCACAAGAGAAAATTTGAGCCTGTGCGCAGCCATTTTAGACATATAAGTGCTAAGCCGCCGTAAATTACGGCAACGTGATACCTCGCTATAGTAGTTGGAAATAGGCAAATCACTAAACAAAATATAGAAACGATGAAGCAAGCATAGTTTTTGGTTTGCTTTCCATGCAAAAATCCGATAATGGCAGAAAGTTCAATCAATGCAGCGAATATCTTATTTCCGAGTGCATATATATAAGAAGCATCTGCATCTATAAGTGAGATATTGGATGAGCGGTTGGAGTTGAATGCTGAAAGACCATACTTGGCAATAAATGATGCTGTGATGGCCAATGAAATAATGGTAAGCAGTAAACAAAATTGCTTTGATATAATCCCTTCTTCAGTGCTTATGCTATGCTTGGCGGGAGCACTGGAACTTGAAAAATTAAGCGAAGGGGTAAATGATAGCAGCTTGATCGATGGTACATTTATCGAGATTCCAACGATTAGATTCCAGATAAATAATATTATGTTGGCGATGATTAAGGTGTTTTCGGGAAATGGGGCATGCACCCATGGAAATTCACCATAAGAATACTGGATTAAAGGCGCAAAAAACATGAAGAAATACATAAAGATCCAGTATACCAATTCGATAGAAACAGAAGCTCTGCGTCTTGCAAGTATAAGAAAAATGCAGATCTCTCCTCCATTCAAAACAAACGAAAGCAATGGGAAGAAGCTGTATAGTTCAAAGTGCAGCGTAGAAGCAAATACTATAGTTAACAAAACAATGGTTATAGCATCGAAAATTGGCGGATACTTCAGCGGTTTTGCTTTCATATGAACTCCTGCGGCGCACTTTGTATCAGACACTTTGAATAATTTTATAAATTGCTTCAGCATTTTGTTCAACTGCAATACCTCCGTATATGGCTGCAATCTCTTCACATGCGGTATTTTTATAGACTATCACCCTAGCTCCGCAGAGAGCTGCTTCGACAGAGGTCATTCCAAATGTCTCTTCAAGGCTGGGATTGACAAACCAATCTGCGATTGAATAAAATTCTGCCAGCTCTCTGACACTTAGACTAGGCGCAATGCAAGTGATATTATCAGGCATATCCCTGGGTTTTTTTCTAATATGACCAACAAGCACTATATGTTGATCTCTGCCTATAAGCTTAGAGAGCTTTATGAAATCTTTCAATCCCTTATTTTCCGTCCAGATGTTTGCAACGCCTAAAATGATTGTCTTATCAGTCAGACCAAGCTTTTTGCGAAGTTCGCTTTTCGTTCTGACAAAACCAGGGTCTATTTGGTTATACTGAACTTCAATGGGGTATTCACTTAAAAAGCTTTGCTCTACAAGTTCTTTAAGCCAGTTGGAGGGAACGATGAGCTGCATATTGCGAACGCCGGAAAATGCAGCCTTCTTCTTGATATAATTTGCTGCGCTTTTACTCAATAGAATGGAGGCAGGGTATTTTAACTTGTTAGGACAGTTTCCGTGGCAACCCGATATCCATCTATTGCACCCCACCGCAGAAAAATATGCGCAATGACCTGTAAAAGCCCAACAATCATGAAGCGTCCATCTTATTTTTATATCGGGATGCCGTTTGATCCAATCGAACAGCAACTCGTAGTTTATATAGTAGCCATGAATGTTGTGCAGCCAAATTAGCTCGGGCGAATAATCATCCATCCATTTCAACAGATCGTTTGTTTTATGCCGAGAGCCAAGACCATGCCCATCAAAAAGGCGTGTGCGAAGTGCATGAAGCCAGAATTCAAATTTTTCATCAATGGGGTAAGCAAAACGCTCAGCATCGGCCGGAAAATTTTGATCTCGACCAAAAGCTATACGGACGATATGGCCTTCATTTTCATATTGTTTTGCAAGATTAAGACAGATTCTGCCGGTACTTCCTATCCCGCAGACAGAATTAATTATCAGTATCCTCATCCTTATTCTCCGATGTAAGTATAAATAAGATATTTTCAAGATCATCCATGAACCGCTGTTTCGAAAAATGCATTAAATAATAATCAAGTGCGCGGTGACCAAGCTCTCGATGATCATCCATAGATGCAAAGTCAAGCACAGCTTGAGCCAGCAGTTCAGGCGATTCTGCGGGAGCTGCATAACCGCAGCCGGCTGCTTGAATAATCTTGGCAACAGCACCATCCGCAGAAGCAATGATTGGTTTTTCTGATGCCAGATAGCTCATCAGCTTCAACGGGAGGGTCAGCGAAAAGGGTTCGCCGGATTTGAAAGTCAGCAGCATGGCATCGGCAACTGAAAAAAGCTTTTTCAGTTCTTGCTGCTCTAAGTAGCCATAAAATATTAAAGATTTAACCTCTAATTCGTCCGCCAGCCTACGGCTGCTTTCCAATTCGGAACCCATTCCTGCAATATGCCAAATCACTTTTACCGAAGTATTCTTTTCTATGTAACTAGCCGCTCGAATTGCTGTAGAAATATTCTGCGCATAGCCGATGTTCCCTGCAAAAAGAATATTGATAACATCCTCGCGCTTCCTTTGTACGCAATTAAATCGATTATCCGCATATTGCGGCAAATAGGCAATAGATGCACTGATATTGAATTCATTTTTCAGATAATTTATGAATCCGGGTGAGCTGACAGCAATGAAATCAAAACGACGATATATTTTCTTTGAAACTGAGTGAAAGAAACGGTGAAGCAGCGATTTTTCATTAACTCCACCGGCTTTGAGGCTTGCAGGCCAAAGATCAAGGCAATATAGTAGAGCCTTTTTACCATGTTTTTTTGCATATGCCGCCGCTGCGCGTGCCATTGTGATAGGGGAAGATTGATAGGCAAGAACGACATCATATTCGTCGTTTAGCCGATTCATATAAAGCGTTGAAGAAATCGAATAGCTATAGTAATTGAGAAGGCGAAAGAATTTGTTATTCCTCCTTCCAATAGTGAAAGTGCGGGAAATATTCACCCCGTTATGCAGCTGCTTTCGAAATTTGCCGTTACGATAATCGTCATAGATATTTCCATCGGGATAGTTGGGTATATCTGTCACAACATGAACTTCATGCCCACGTTGCACCAACTCCTCGCAAATATCGGAAAGCCGATATGGTTCCGGCCAATAATGTTGACATACGACTAATATCTTCATTCGCTTGACCTCAATGCTGCTGAGCCTGACTAATAGGCGGAAGATAAAATTCTCACCGGAAAATACAAGCTTAAATTTGGAAACAATGCAAAAAGCCGTTATACTGAGATATGAACAGCGGTTTCTTTGCACTGCCTATCTTCAGCGTATCTTGCTGTTGACCGTAAATTTGCATTCAGCATGATTCACATTGTATAGCATAAGCCACTTCGGACAGAAAATAGCAAGAAAGACACTGATCCCACAATGAATCCAAAAATTCAATGTATTATATGGATTCATTAATTGGATTATAAAAAAACTGCATTTTTTTGTCAAGTATTGGAAGCATATATTTTAAAACGAGTCAGATGAAAATGTGGTATGAAGCAAGCAGCCCTTAAATTACAACTAAGGCAGATGATACGAATAGAATAATACAGGAATAGAATGTTCAATTTTATTAAATATATTAAAATGAATATAAATTATAATGGTGAAGATTTTATTGAAAAGCACAAATTTTGCTGATATAATACAATAGCTGGGGGTTTGCTCCAGCAAACATTTTTTGGAGGATAAACTGAAATGAAAAAGTTTGTTGCTATCGCGCTTGCATTCGTTATGGTTTTTGCCATTTGTGCTTGTCAGGGCACGTCGGATCAGACGACAAAAAAACCATCTTCGGATGTTACACCCAGGCCGACCCAGGCTCCGAGCGTTAACCCCGAATTCAAGGTAGGCGTTATTCTCATTGGAGATGAGAACGAAGGATACACCTATGCGCATATTGAGGGAATTGAAGCCGCAAGAGAGCATTATGGTCTCTCTAAGGAGCAGGTCATTTATAAATATAACATCGGAGAGGACAACTCCTGTTATCAGGCGGCTGTAGATCTTGCGGAGGCAGGATGTTCGATCATATTTGCCAACTCCTTCGGACATGAGAGCTATCTTATCTCAGCAGCAAAGGAATATCCCAATATTCTCTTCTGCCATGCAACGGGACAGACTGCTGCAAAGCAGACCGATCTCAAGAATATGTTCAATTATTTTACCAGTATCTATGAATCTCGCTATGTTTCCGGTATCGTTGCCGGTCTGAAGCTTAAGGAGCTCATGGATGCAGGCACAGTGACCGATCCATATGTCGGCTATGTTGGCGCATATCCCTATGCAGAGGTTGTTTCCGGTTATACCGCATTCTTCCTTGGCATTCGTTCCATCGTTCCTAATGCTCATATGGATGTTCAGTATACCAATAAGTGGTTCGATCTCAATCTCGAAGCTGAGGCTGCAAATGCGCTGATGGCTCGCGGCTGTGTCATCATCGGTCAGCATGCAGATTCCACCGGTGCTCCATCGGCTATACAGGCAGCATACGATGAGGGAACTTACAAGAATGTTTATAGCGTTGGCTATAACATAGATATGCTCAATGTGGCTCCGGATGTCGCTTTGACCTCTTCGCAGAATAACTGGGGAGCATATTATACCTATGCAATAGGCGTTGCTCTCAATGGTGAGGACATGGATCAGGATTGGTGTCATGGCTATGCTGCCGATGCAGTTCAGATCTCAGCTCTTGGAGGCGCTTGTGCTGAGGGTACTCAGGAGGCAGTTGATAAGGCAATCGCCGATATCAAGGCGGGAAATCTCCATGTTTTCGATTGCAATAACTTCACTGTGAATGGTGAGCATCTCACCAGCTACGATCAGAGCTATGGTTTTGAAGGCACAGAGCTGATTTGGGATGGTTATTTCCATGAGTCAGAGGTTATTTCTGCTCCCCTGTTTGATATCCGCATAGATGGAATAACTGAGCTCAATAAAAATTAATAAGCTATTGGCATGACGTTTCGGTCGCAATGGGTAAATTCATTGTGATCGAAATAATCATATATTGAGAATTCAATTATTTGTACTTGCGAGTTGTACCATAAAATGCTATAATAACAAGTACAGTTGAAATTGTCAGGGCGGGCATAGCGCAAATAAAGGCGCGCTGTCTGATCCGGAAAGGAATATTACAATGAAGACCGTTGAATTGATCGTCAACATCCTTATGCTCATAGTAGCTGTCCTGCTCGTTATTGTTGTGCTTTGTCAGAGCGCGAAGAGCACCGGCTTGGGCAGTGCATTTGGCAATGACACCACCGCTTTGGGCAAAGCTCGCAATGCTAAAGTCAGCAAAGAAGCTAAATTGCAGAAGCTAACCGTTATCTTTGCAATTATCCTGGGCGTGCTTGCGCTCGTTCTGCTCGTACTTCCCGCATTCAAGTAATTGGGAGGGGGCTCATGGGATAACTTCATGCAAGCCCCTGCGATCTTAAAGTTCTGAAGATATACGAGTTTAAATGCAGTGCTTGCTATAGTGGAGCACTGCATTTTATGTTGGAAAGGGGAATCAATGCCTATTAAACAAGGAATAAAGGTACTTTCAGAAAACAGAAAGGCAAGGCATGAATTTTTTATTGAGGATACCTATGAATGCGGAATCGCTCTTGTGGGTACCGAAGTTAAGAGCATTCGCATGGGTAAAGTAAATATTAAGGACTCGTATGCCAAGGTGAAGGATGGAGAGATATACGTGGTCGGTATGCATGTCAGCCCGTACGAAAAGGGAAATATTTTCAATCGAGATCCATTTCGCGAACGAAAGCTTCTGCTCCATAAGCGAGAGATACGCAAGCTGGGAGTGCTCTCCCAAGCGGATGGTTATAGCCTTATACCAATAAAGCTTTATCTGAAGGATGGCAAGGTAAAGCTTGAATTATCTGTCGCAAAGGGAAAGAAGCTTTATGATAAGCGGCATGATATTGCCGAACGTGATGCAAAGCGAGCAATGGATAGACGAAATCGGGAAGGATACTAGTTTAACAGTCCGATTTAGCGATGGATTGCATAAATATTTGCAAAGCTGAAAATAACTGCGGAAGGGAATTATGCTCACAATATTCTGCCTAAGAATTGAACAATGCGAACAAGAAGAGTGCTGTCAATTGGATCTGCGCGCTGCGTTTGCATATGATTTTATTGGGCAAGATAATGGGTGAGCTGAATTCATCAAAAATACGGATATTGGTGCAGCAGCCTGTATCCGGCAAATGTGAAACGTAGCCGCTTGCCCGATAGGACAGCGGTTTTGCTGCATAAAAGCTAGAAAAGAGGAGAAGATATGTTAGAAATAAAGGGAAAATTCAACACCGCTCTCTGCTATGCAAAAGTCATAGAAGAGAGTGCAATAGAGCAAATAAAGAGGATGTGTGATCATCAGTTTACGGAGGGAAGCAAGATACGCATAATGCCGGATGTACACGCCGGCAAGGGATGCACCATAGGCACAACGATGACGATATATGATAAGGCGGTGCCAAACGTTGTGGGCGTTGATATCGGCTGCGGAATGTATACGGTGAAACTCAATGAAACGGATATAGATCTTGCGGCCATCGATGAAGCTGCACATTTCATACCATCGGGTACAAATGTCTGGGAAGGCAGAAAGAAACATTTTGATCTCACTCAGCTGAAGTGCTATCGTGAACTCGAAAATTCTCGGCGCCTTGAAAGAAGTCTCGGAACGCTGGGTGGCGGAAACCATTTCATCGAGGTGGACAGGGCGAAGGATGGAGCCCTTTATCTGGTTATCCATAGCGGAAGCCGAAACCTTGGCAAGCAGGTTGCTGAATACTATCAAAGGCTTGCTGTGGACCTGAGCCATGGAAAGGATGAATACAATAGAAAGCGGGATGCCATAATCGCTGAATATAAAGCCGCCGGCAGGAAAAATGAACTCCAAAGTGTTATAAGGCAGTTGAAATGGGAAAGGATTGAATCCGATATTCCGGCCGATCTTTGTTTCCTCTATGGCAATTACCTGCAGGATTATCTTCATGATGTCGAGCTTTGTCAGAGCTTTGCGCGCAGCAACCGTGAGCTGATGGCAGAGATCATATTGAATCGTGCAAAACTTTCCGCTGCGGATGCATTCCATACCATTCATAATTATATCGATACCGAAGAGATGATTCTAAGGAAGGGAGCTATAGCGGCGCATAAGGGAGAGCGTGTATTGATCCCAATAAATATGCGGGATGGAAGCATAATTGCAATTGGAAGAGGGAATCCAGAATGGAATTATTCTGCTCCCCATGGTGCAGGCAGGCTTATGTCCCGAACGGATGCAAGGCAGCAGCTTAGCATGGATGAATTTCGCCATTCTATGGAAGGGGTTTATACCACATCCGTCAGCGAAAATACGATCGATGAATCACCTATGGCGTATAAATCCCTCGAAGATATAGTGGATGTGATCGCAGAATCTGTTGATATAGTGGATATAATGAAGCCGGTCTTCAATTTTAAGGCAGGATAATGCGGCAGAGCAGTAAAACTAAATTTTTCGGTTGTACAAAAGGTATTTGCATGGTATAATTGGGTAAGATTGGGAAGTTATGATCGAGTCCGATTTATGATGCGGTTCGTTCTATGTTCCCTGAGAAACAAAAGAGTTTAATGAGTATTTCTAATTAACATCTATTTACGGAGGATATTAACATGTCAAAGCTTTCAGTCAAGGATGTACCCGTATCTGGTAAGCGTGTGCTGGTGAGGGTCGATTTTAACGTGCCCCTTGATGAAAATCAGCAGATAACCGATGATAGTCGAATTTTGGGGGCACTGCCTACGATACGCTATCTTGCGGAGCATAAAGCAAGGACGATTCTCTGCTCACATCTGGGCAGGCCGAAGGGCAAATTCGTTCCTGAAATGAGTCTCGCTCCTGTTGCAAAGAGGCTTCAAGAGCTCCTGCCTGGGCTCAATATCAGCTTTGCGAGCGATGTGATCGGTGAGGATGCAAAGAAAAAAGCAGCGGAGCTCAGGGATGGTGAGGTACTGCTGCTGGAGAACCTTCGTTTTCACGCAGAAGAGGAAAAAAATGATTCTAAATTTGCAAAAGCACTTGCGGATTATGCTGAGCTCTACGTTTCCGATGCTTTCGGAACGGTTCACCGCGCACATGCATCCACGGAGGGAGTTGCTCATTATCTTCCGGCAGTATGCGGCTTTCTGATCGAAAAGGAATTGGACGTGATGGGCAAGGCTTTATCCGATCCGGAGCGCCCATTCGTAGCACTGCTTGGAGGCAAGAAGGTTAGGGATAAGATTGGAGTCATACGCAATCTTCTCAATAAATGCGATACACTGCTTATTGGCGGAGGCATGTGCTATACCTTCTATAAAGCTATGGGTCTCAATATTGGAAATTCCGTGCTGGATGAGGAGAGCATCGATCTTGCTAAGACTCTTTTGGATGAGGCCAAGAAAAAAGGCGTCAGAATGCTGTTGCCGGTCGATTGTGTGGTGGGCAAGGAATTCAAGAACGACACGGAGATTCTGACCATATCCTATGATGAGATACCGGATGGGTATATTGGCATGGATATAGGCGAAAAGACGGATGAGCTGTATGCTCAGATAATTCGCGAAGCAGGAACTGTTGTTTGGAATGGCCCGCTCGGCGTATTTGAATTCGATAATTTTGCTCAGGGCAGTGAGGCCATTGCAAGAGCCTGTGCGGAATGTGAGGGCATCACGATCATCGGTGGAGGTGATTCTGCTGCTGCTATCGCTAAATTTGGCCTGAGCGATAAAATGAGCCATATATCAACCGGTGGGGGAGCAAGTCTTGAATTCCTGGAGGGTAAGACTCTTCCCGGCATAGCCTGTCTGCTCGATAAACCGGAGCGTAAAAAGCTCATTGCAGGCAACTGGAAGATGAACATGAATCGCGATGAGACAAAGGTTCTTGTCGAGGAATTGATCCCGCTTGTTTCCGAATCAGCTTGCGATATAGTTGTATGTCCTCCGTTCGTTGATCTATCCTGTGCAGCAAAGAGGGTAAAGGGAACCAACATACATCTTGGGGCTCAGAATGTTCATTGGGCAGCAAAGGGGGCTTTTACGGGCGAGATAAGTGCGGATATGCTGAAAAATATTGGCGTAGAATATGCGATAATCGGGCATAGTGAGCGTAGACAGTATTTTGGAGAGACGGATGAAACGGTAAACATGAGGGTGAAAGCGGCATTAGAGAATGAACTCATTCCAATCGTTTGCGTTGGCGAAACTCTTGAGCAGCGTGAGGCAGGCATAACCGATAGCTTCCTGGCAGGACAGGTTCGTGCCCTCTATAACGGTATTACAGCCGATAAAGCGGAGACTATCATAATAGCGTATGAACCCATATGGGCGATTGGAACGGGCAAAACCGCAACGGATGAGGAGGCAAATCGTACCATTGGAGCGATAAGAAGTGTCGTTGCCGAACTCTATGGAGCAGCCTTTGCCGAACAAACTCGAATCCTCTATGGCGGCAGCATGAACGCTAAGAATGCTGCTGGGCTTAAGTCCATGCCGGAGATCGATGGCGGGCTTATTGGCGGAGCAAGCCTCAAGGCTGAAGATTTTGCAAAAGTTATAAAAGCATAAAAAAGATAATAAGCGAGTATGTGCCCAGCACATAATTTTATATGGAGGTCGGCTTAGCCGACCTCCGTGTAGAGAAAAGGGCTGATATTGAGTATATACTCGCTGTGCATTAATGAAACAATAAATATAACCAGTGAAAAAACTTACTGCATTAATAATCCTCGATGGTTTTGGCTATCGTAGGGAACGAAGGGGGAACGCAATAGCCTTGGAGGGCGTTCCGAACATACATTCATACATGGCAATGTATCCAGATACACTTATAAGTGCTTCTGGTGAAGATGTTGGTCTGCCGGAGGGGCAGATGGGAAATTCCGAGGTTGGGCATCTGAATATCGGTGCCGGGAGGGTAATTTATCAGGAATTGCTCAGAATAACTACTGCCGTGCGCGATGGCAGCATCAATTCAAATCCTGCGTTAATTGGTGCTATTGAGAATTGCCGCGAGCATGATTCCTCACTGCACCTATATGGCTTACTCTCAGACGGAGGTGTGCATAGCCATATAGAGCATTTGATTGCACTTGTCAGACTTGCTAAAGCGCATAAGCTGAAGAAGGTCTATATACATTGCTTCATGGATGGTAGAGATACCTCGCCTAAGAGCGGCAGCCGTTTTATAGCAAGGCTGCAAGCTTCGCTTTCCAGCATCGAATGCGGAAGAATAGCTACCGTAATGGGGCGTTACTATGCCATGGATCGGGATAACCACTATGACCGAATCGAAAAGGCATATGCGGCAATGGTGTATGGGGAAGGAAACAGGTTCGCATCTGCAGATGCTGCTGTTCATGCCTCATATGACGAGGGATTAACCGATGAATTTATGCTGCCAGCAGTGATAACCGAGTCCGATGGAGAGCCAATTGCCACAATAAAACCGAATGACAGCATTGTATTCTTTAATTTCCGTCCTGATAGGGCAAGGGAGATAACTCATGCATTTGTAGATGAGCGTTTTTCAAAATTTGAGCGCCGGAGCGGCTTTTTTCCGGTTCACTATGTATGCTTTACACAATATGATGCCAGTTTTGGTGATAGTGTGGATATTGCATTCAGGACGGAGAATCCAAAGAATACTCTGGCGGAACATCTTTCAAAGCTTGGAAAGACTCAATTTCATATTGCAGAGACAGAAAAATATGCGCATGTCACATTTTTCTTCAATGGCGGCATCGAGGCACCATATCCAGGAGAAAAAAGAGAACTGATACCGTCACCTGCTGTGCAGACCTATGATTTGAAGCCTGAGATGAGTGCCTACGAAGTGGCTGCGAAGGCTTGTGAGGCTATAGATTCAGGAAGGTTCGATTTCATGGTCTTAAATTTTGCTAACCCGGATATGGTTGGGCATACAGGTAACCTTGAAGCCGCGATAAAGGCGGTTCAAGCGGTGGATAGCTGCACAAAGCTGGTTGTGGACAGGATACTTGCTAATGGCGGAGAATGCTTGATAACTGCCGACCATGGAAATTGCGAGCGTATGATCTCGGATAACGGTGCACCGTTCACTGCTCATACGATAAATCCGGTTCCTCTAATATTCATTTCGAATGATATCAGACATCGACGTTTTTATGAAGGTGGAAGACTTTGCGATATTGCGCCGACTCTTTTAAATATGATGGGACTGCCGGTTCCAAAAGAGATGACTGGAAGGAACCTGCTGGTAAGCGATCTTAACAGATGATATGCTTTTGAATGAATAAGCATAGCGGCATGTAATATTATGAGTTAATAGCCAGATCGGGCCTGTTTCTCTAAGACATGTGGGGAAACGGGCTCATTCTTCAACCGGAACTTGAAAATATCATGGCGCCGGCATTGACAATGAGGAAATGAGACAGTATAATACAAAATTGGGGAAACCTGATTTATAACCATTGGAATCAAGCGTAGAATTCTTAACGTGATTATGCTGAGGGGTTATAAGCTGATACAATCTTCATGCTTTTGCATTTCTTATACTTAAAAAGAGGTCTTTCGACGTGGGTTCTTTTAATGAGATGAGTGAAGGCAGCGGAAAGGGCTTTAACTTCGATGGTGTTGGAATGATCGTTGATATTCCATGGCATTTTAACAACAAAATTCTCTATGTTGCTCGGGGCTCCAGCCGGAGCATAGTGGAGAAAAAACCTGAAAACAGGGTATATTAAAAAATAGAAGGCTGGTTCAATATGAAATCACTTACGACTACAGAGCTTCGCAAGCTCTTCCTTCAGTTTTTCAGCGAAAAGGGTCATACGATCATCCCATCTGCTTCCCTAATACCGGAGAATGACCCCACTGTGTTGTTCACGACAGCCGGAATGCATCCGCTTGTACCATATTTGCTTGGTGCTGCACATCCTGCTGGGAATAGACTGACCGATGTGCAGAAATGTGTGCGGACCGGCGATATTGATGAGGTTGGCGATGCAAGCCATCTGACATTTTTTGAAATGTTGGGTAACTGGTCGCTGGGTGACTACTTCAAAAATGAATCCATAGCATGGAGCTGGGAATTTCTGACCGATGAAAAATGGCTTGGGATTGATAAGGATAGGCTTTATTTCACATGCTTTGAGGGAAACGAAAATGCCCCAAGAGATACGCATTCTCATGATCGCTGGGTTGAGATGGGCGTTGATCCATCGCATATCTTCTATCTTGGAGCGAAACACAATTGGTGGATTCCAGGAACGAGCGGACCGTGCGGCCCGGATACGGAGATCTTTTTCGATACGGGAAAGGATAAATGCTGCGAATCATGCGATCCATCATGCTCCTGCGGTAAGTATTTGGAAATATGGAATAATGTATTTATGGAATATTTTCAGCCGATCAATGAACCTCTTCGTCCGCTGGATAGAAAGAATGTAGATACCGGGATGGGGCTTGAGCGGACGGTTGCCACTCTTCAGGGAGCCGGGAGCGTATACGATACCGATGCTTTTACTAACATTCTTGATAAAATTTCAGAGCTTTCCGGTAAGAAATATAATGATGATGAGGATACGATAAAAGCATTCCGCATAGTTGCTGATCATATCCGTACAGCTACGTTCATGCTTGGTGATCCGCGTGGAGTGACCCCATCAAATGTAGATCAGGGATACATCCTGCGTAGGCTTATACGCCGTGCGCTCAGGTATGCCATGCAGCTTGGGATGGGTGATAATTCTCTCAGCAGGGTTGCAGAGGTCGTTATCTCTGATTATGGCAATGTATATCCGGAGCTTGAGGAAAACCGGAAGCATATTGTTATGGAGTTAAATGCGGAGGAAGCTCGTTTTCAACGTACACTTGTCAATGGAATGCGCGAGTTTGAACGTATAAAAGGCAAATTCGATAATGGAATTATCGATGGAAGAAGTGCATTCCGTCTTTTTGATACCTTTGGTTTCCCGATTGAGTTTACTGAGGAGATGGCAAAGGAAAATGGCTTGACTGTGGATACAGCTGGTTTCCGTTCGGCTTTTGAAGAGCATCAGCAGAAGTCCAAGGCGGGTGCGGAGCAGAGATTTAAAGGCGGCCTTGCTGAAGCCACGGATGAAACTGCAAAACTGCATACAGCTACCCATCTGCTGCAAGCAGCACTTAGAAAGGTTCTTGATGAGAGTGTTTCACAGAAGGGCAGTAACATCACAGCTGAGAGGCTTAGGTTTGATTTCAGTTTTCCAAGGAAGGTTACGCCGGAGGAGCTGAAGCGGGTTGAAGCCCTGGTTCAGGAAGCTATCGATGCTCATGTGGATATCGTCTGCGAGGAGATGTCGGTTCCGGAAGCACGTGCGAAGGGAGCGATCGGATTGTTCGGCGATAAATATGGCGAGAAGGTTAAGGTCTATACGATGGGAGATTATAGCTGCGAGATCTGCGGTGGTCCCCATGCATCCAATACGGGCGATTTGGGTAACTTCAAGATCAAGAAGGAAGAAGCCTCAAGTGCAGGAGTAAGAAGGATCAAGGCTATACTCGTTCCAAAGGAGTGAAGCTTAAATTTTGATAGCTGTTCCAATGGATAAACTGGATCGATACAAAGGGATTCAGCCTCATTGCAGATAGTGTGTCAAAAAATATGATAACAATATGCCTAAAACAACAAAGAATTATTTCACATATGATTGGAATTTTGAGGGAAAGTCTGCGGTATTTAGCATTGACCTTGATTTTCTTGAATGCGCTAGGATTAGAGTCCGTTCAGGCGCGGCACAGGAAAGGGAGATAACGCCTCTCTTGACAGTTCTCATAGGGAACCGAAAGCGTAGTGTTCTGAGCGCAAAGGAAGTTCAGAAGCTGTTGGAAATTGCTCGGAGGCTTGCCGCAAAGAGCTGCGCTTGTCTTGTGGGAAGTATACAATGCGGGCTTGTGCTTAGGCTTTACCTCTATGAAGGTGATATAGGTTCGCTTGAGGCATTTTCTGCACTCATAAATGCGGAGAAGGGCTTTCATAAGCAATGTGTGCTCATTGAGGAATCCGATTATTCGACCTACAGAACCTTGCTCTTACCGACGGATGCAAAGCAGCAGACAGAGCATAATCGTGAAAATTTGGAGTTCCTCCGTGATCGTGGCGACACGCTTGCACCGCGAAGGCTGAATATTCACATGGCATTCCCAAATGAACCATCATGCTTGGCGTTTGAACCAAAGGCACTTGAGAGCGGGTTTGCGGTTGGATCATATGAAGATACCGGCAGCAATGAGTTTGCGTTTGGTTTGATAATTCATAAGGTTTGCGCACTTGAAAAGATTGAGGTTGATGCGGTCACGACAGCAGCAATTGAGCTTGCGGAACCGTATGGCGGAAGATTGATATTCTGGGATTGTCCGGCGCAATCGCTGCTGAAAAGGCGATAGGCTGTATTGTGGATATTGAAAGGGACGATCAAGTGTCGAAATGCTTGGTCGTCTTAGTTTATTTATGCAAATTATGAGTATATATTAGATTTTCAGCCAAATTTCGTTTACATTCGCAATTCGTTTTGGTATAATCAAATAAAATGGCGGTGATTTTTAATTTTCGTCAGTCTTTCAATATAAACCTTGAATATATCGCAGTATTTGCTGCGGTTCCTCGTGGTTAATGATTGAGTGAGAAAAATAAGAGAGGGACGGTATAAATTATTAAAGTGGGAACCGAAATCGCAATAAGGATGACGGATATTACAAAGAGATTCGGTGATGTATATGCAAATCGAAATGTATGCCTTAATATCTATAAGGGTGAGATACTTTCGCTGCTTGGAGAGAATGGCAGCGGTAAGACGACACTTATGAATATGCTGTCGGGCATATACTTCCCGGATTCGGGCAGCATAGAAGTGAATGGTGTTCCGGTGGTAATAAAATCGCCCAAGGATGCCTTTGCGCTTCATATCGGTATGATACATCAGCATTTTAAATTGATCGATGTTTTTACAGCGGCAGAGAACGTTTTACTTGGCATTAATGGCAAGCTCAAGGATGCAAAGGACGGAATAAAGCAGATATGTGATAAATATGGTTTTGCAGTAGAGTCAGACAAAAAAGTTTATGAAATGTCCGTGTCTGAAAAGCAGACGCTAGAGATTGTGAAGGTGCTCTATCGTGGTGCAGATATATTGATTCTTGATGAACCTACCGCTGTTTTAACTCCGCAGGAGACGGAGAAATTATTTTCAGTCATGCGTGCTATGAAGGCAGATGGTAAGTCTGTGGTAATAATAACTCATAAACTCCATGAGGTGCTTGATATATCTGATCGTGTTGCAGTGCTGCGAAAAGGCGAGTATATTGGAGATGTAAACACCGGTGATACCGATGCACAAAGCCTATCCAATATGATGGTGGGGCGCAGTGTTTCACTCAACATAGAGCGCCCAATTGTAGAAAAAACGACGACCCGCCTTAAGGTTGAGCATCTTTCGGTGAGGGATAATCTTGGAGTTTTGAGATTGGACGATGTATCATTTGATGCTTTTGGCGGTGAGATACTTGGTATTGCAGGTATAACAGGCAGCGGTCAGAAAGAACTGCTGGAAGCGATAGCTGGGCTCCAAGCGGCTGAAAAACGTTCATCGATAATCTATATGGATCCAAAGACCGGTATGGAGGAGCAGCTATGCGGTAAAAATCCTCAGCAGATTTACAGCATGGGTGTTGGATTTGCTTTTGTTCCGGAGGACAGGCTTGGAATGGGGCTTGTTGGGAGTATGGACATTCCGGATAACATGCTTTTGAGGAGCTACTTGGATGGTAAATCCGGCTTTGTAAACATGAAAAAGCCAAAAGAGCTGGCATCTCAGGTTGTGGATGAGCTCGGAGTAGTAACTCCAAATCTGAAAACCCAAGTCAGTAAGCTTTCGGGCGGCAATGTACAGAAGGTGTTGGTAGGCCGCGAGATCGCCGGAGACCCTGCGTTACTTATGACGGCCTATGCAGTTAGAGGACTGGATATCAATACGTCTATGGCGATTTATCAGCTTCTAAATGAGCAGAAGAAAAAAGGCACTGCTGTTATCTACGTAGGAGAAGATTTGGATGTGCTTCTGGAGCTTTGCGATAGGATAATGGTTCTTTGCTCAGGAAGAGTGAGCGGCATAGTTGATGGCAGAGCCGCAACCAAGGAGCAGATAGGCCTTATGATGACATCGATCGGAGGAACTGATAAAAATGATTAGGATATCAAGACGAGCATCGATACCAAGGTGGAGGAGCTGGTTGATAAGGCTGCTTGCAATTATACTTGCGTTGATGGTGAATGCAGTGGTCATATATGCACTCACAAAGATGAATCCTTTGAAGGTCTATGAAGCAATGT
The DNA here is from genome assembly GCA_001940845.1 of Christensenellaceae bacterium Phil7. Classification (GTDB taxonomy): domain Bacteria; phylum Bacillota; class Clostridia; order Christensenellales; family CAG-138; genus PeH17. The sequence continues at coordinate 86,511 of MSGV01000029.1, read as the reverse complement.
TTGATGGCGCATTCGGCACCAATCGGAGGCTTTGGAATACCATTCAGGAAGTTATGATGCTTTTATGTATTAGCGTGGCACTTGCTCCATCTTTCAAAATGAGATTTTGGAATATTGGTGCAGAGGGACAGGTTCTGATTGGGGGCGTGGTTGCTGCTGCCTGCATGATATACTTAAAGAGCATACCGAGCGCACTTTTGCTCATGATTATGTTCATTCTAAGTGCGATGGCTGGTGGTATTTGGAGCTTTATACCTGCTATTTCAAAGGCAAAGCTTAATACTAATGAAACCTTGTTCACGCTGATGATGAATTATATCGCTATTCAGCTTACGGCCTATTTTGTCGCTTTATGGGAGAATCCGAAGGGTTCAAATTGTGTAAATATCATAAACCAACAGAATGGTGAAGGATGGCTCCCCGCTATATTTGGCAAGCCATATGCTATCAATGTTATTATTGTTATGACTTTGACGGTGTTGATGTATCTATATCTTCGCCGCACGAAGCATGGGTATGAGATAGCTGTAGTTGGAGCGAGTAAGAATACTGCGCGCTATGCGGCTATTGATGTGGGTAAGGTTACAGTCCGAACCGTCAGCATCTCCGGTGCGATCTGCGGTATAGCTGGTTTCATTGCTGTTGCGGGTCAGAGTCACACCATTTCGGTGAATACTGCCGGAGGTCGTGGGTTTGTTGCAATTATCGTTGCGTGGCTTTCAAAATTCAATACGCTTGTTATGGTATTGATTTCACTTCTGCTGGTATTTATGGAAAAGGGCGCGACTGAAATTGCTTCAAGCTTCAATATTAATGATAATATTTCAAAGATGATTATGGGCATCATCCTATTCTTCATACTTGGCAGCGAGTTCTTCATCAATTATAAACTAGAAATAGCCAAGGCAGAACATATATCAAAGGAGGCATAATATGGATCAGTTGATTTCTCTGGTTCAAGCGGCTATAGCGTTTGGTACGGTCATAATGTTTGGTGCAACCGGCGAGATCCTGACGGAAAAATCCGGCAGTCTGAATCTGGGCGTGCCTGGTATAATGTACTTGGGTGGCATAGCAAGCCTTGCCAGTTCATTTGCATATGAGCAGGCATGCAAATCTGCGGGCACTGCTCCTTCAGGCTTTCTGCTGGTAGTGATTCCTATGATCTGCGCTTTCCTTGCGGCGGCAATGGGAGGTCTGTTGTTCAGCTTTTTGACGGTAACTCTGAGGGCGAATCAGAATGTTACGGGTCTAACTCTCACCATTTTCGCAGCAGGTCTTGCCAATCTTTTTGGCGGTTCGCTCAATAAATTTGCCGGTGGTGTTGGACAGATACGTGTTGCTGCGACCAGCACATTGTATCGTGATAAGTTTTTGGATTTTATTCCTCTTCCGGAAGTTGTAAATAAATTCTTGTTCAACTATGGCTTCATGGTGTATCTTGCGGTATTAATTGCAATAGCTGTTCACCTATATCTGAATAAGACCACATCGGGAATGAACCTTCGCGCGATAGGTGAGAGTCCTGCGACTGCGGATGCTGCCGGCATAAATGTTATAGGTCATAAATATCTTGCGGCTTGTATGGGTGCAGGTATTTCCGGATTGGGCGGTCTGTATTATGTTATGGATTATACCAAAGGTACTTGGGCTAATGATGGAACTATAGAAAGCCTTGGTTGGCTTGCAGTTGCGCTGGTCATATTTTCAACTTGGAAACCGGTGCGTTCAATATGGGGATCATATCTCTTTGGTTTGGTCTATTGGATATTCCTCTATATCGGACTCAGTCGTCGCGCGCAGGAGATTTTCCGTATGCTGCCATATGTTGTTACAATACTCGTGCTGATCTTTGTGTCCATGAGAAAGCGCAAGGAGGATCAGCCGCCGGAGAGTCTTGGACAAGCATACTTCCGAGAAGACCGTTAGTTTGATATGCTTGTAGGTGCAAAAAACGGATTGGGCATTAAAATGTTCAGTCCGTTTCTGTATTTATAAAAGCTTTGTCGCAAGCTATTGACAGAGAAAAGCGGCTTACCGGACATTGTCATCTTATTTCGCAATCGGATAAGCCATCAGTTTTTAACATTATAGTAATATCTGCCAAATTCATGTGCGCCGAAATTTTTATTTTAAAGCAACCCATTTCCTCTTATTGAATTCTGCATATATTTAAAAGAGGCATCCGGCGGACACCTCTTTCAGCTAAAAGCTCATATTATTTAATCGAGCCGGACATATTCACTATCATAGTCAATGCGGACAGGAATGCCGGACTGTTCGCATAACTCCATGATGATGGGTAGTGCCGCTTCATAATCTTCGTATATGAGTCCGATCTCGATAGCATCAAAGCGGCTGTCAGGTCCGCCTGTTGTTACTCGGATGCCGGATTCAAGCAATGCAGCAAACATGCGGTCAGCAAATGCGCTTTTATCGCTAAAAGAAGCATTTACATACTCATAACGTACAACCGATTCACTGCCGATCCCGTGGATGAAGGTAAAGAGCTCCTCGGCTTCATTCTCATGACCTTTTACGATAAGGATGGAAAGCTCGGATCGTTCAGATGCAGAGCCATTGGCAGCGCAATTGATATCGCAGGGGGATTCGATATAAGCACCTCCATAGTAAGCCGGTTCATTGGCACAGAACAGATCGCAATCTATCCTGCTGGCAACATCCGAAACCAGCGACTGATCCACGAACCAATCGCATTGTGAGTGCTGAACCTCGCTGCGCTCTAACCATTGTGCCATGGGTTCAACGATCGGATCGCTATACCAGGAGGGTACAACGAGGCTATAGCCATCGTTGAGCTGATGGATCGTGGGCGTCGATTTAGAAGATGACTCGGCGTGCACACCAAGATCCATTGATATGCCCGTTGTTCCAACGGCGGCAAACACGCCAATGCCGAGCATTACTGCAAGCATGCTTGCAAGAACGAGCCTAATGTTTTTTCTCATAATAAATCTCCTTTCGAAAACATAGACTTAATTAAGGTCTAAAACTTTAACTTTTAGATAAATTATAACATAATACATCTATAAACACGATACAATCATAGTATTTTTTGAAAACACTAAAATGTCTTCATTACTATCTGTGAGTCAATCCGTATTGTATGGTTACATAGTTCGGCATTTTATTAAAATTGATTATTTAAAGCATATTAGTGCTTTTCTTAATGAGAAATATGTGTTATAATCGAAAGACGTAAAGAGTTTGTTGGCTGCTTGGCGGCAGGGTGACTCATTGGCTTCAGTGAGAACACAAAATGCCGTTAATTTGGAGGATTAAGGTGATTAATGATTTTGCGCTTGGAGATCATGTTATAATGAGAAAGCCTCATGCATGTGGGGGCAATGAATGGTTAATCATACGCAATGGTGCCGATATAAAGCTGAAATGCATGAAATGTGCACATATCGTTATGTTGGATAGATGCGATTTTATACGTGCAGCCAAAAGAATTTTACCAATAGAACGCAGTGAAAACCCTATAGAAGAAAAGGAGTAGGCTTTGAGTATTAATAGAACGAATTTACCATATAGTGATGGAGATCATGATTCAGCAGGATCGGCAGAAAATTATCGCGGAAAGAGCAATTCATTAGATATTCGAGGTAAGCAGCTGGCTCGCTTCAGTTCTGCTGCGGATAGACTGCATGCTAAGGATACCAGCTATGGTGCTGCGGTATACATCCATTTTTTGTTGAAGTTGCTTTGCATAGTTCTTGCGGTATTAATGCTGCGTCTTTTTATCGTGGAGCCTACATATGTTGATGGAGAATCGATGATAAATACGCTTATGGATCATGAGCGTGTGCTGGTCGAGAAGGTTACATATTGGTTTGATGAGCCAAAGCGTGGCGATATAGTTATTGTGCATTTTCCAGGACGCACAGAGCGTTTTGTTAAGCGAGTCATGGCAGTCGGAGGAGAAACCATAACTATCAGGAATGGTTGGGTCTATATCGATGGAGTTCAAATTGATGAATCCGCTTATGCCGGGGATTGGTATGGAAGTATAGTGCGCCTTATAAATACAAAAGGGGCATTAAATGGCAGTTACACCGTGCCGGAGGGATATATATTTGTAATGGGTGATAACCGCAATTGGTCACATGATAGTCGCGCTGCGGATGTTGGCCCTATTGCACTTGATCAGGTCGTTGGAAAAGCCTGTGCGGTTATTTGGCCTCTAGATAACATTCATGGCCTGGATTGATAGTAAGCTAAGAGGATTTTATGTCGTCTTCACGTGCAAAACCAAATATACGTCCTAGAAATTCAAAACTAATGCTATTTCGATTTATCGAATGGCTGGTGGCGCTTGGCGTAATTGCGTTGGCGGCGGTGGTCATATTCTTTGTTATGATGACTCCGATGATCGTTCAAGAAAAGAATGTTGCAGAGCTGAATAATGGAGATTTTGTGTTTGCCGATAGGTTCAGCAAGTTCTTTATGCCATATAATCGTGGAGACGTAATCGTATATAGGGATGAGCGCGTTGATTCAAAGGGACTTGATTTTATAACCGTTTCAACCGTTGGCAGGGTCATAGCATTTGGCGGCGAAAAGGTTTTGATAACGGGGGGTAAGGTCTATATTGACGGAGTGCTGCTTGATGAGCGTGAATATGCAGTGGATTTTTCGGATGAAATGTATGCCAGTTTTACTGTACTTGAAAATAAGCTGTTGATATTGCCGGATAACAGGGAGCGCATTGAAATCGTTACGGCTGATGGGTATACATTTGAATATGACGAGATCATTGGGGAGGTTCGTTTCCGTGCATATCCCTTTGGTGAAATTGAGTTTTTTGTATAGGGCTTTAGCACATTCCCGATTCGAATACAAAAATGATAAAGGAGCAAGCGAGATTTAGCCGATTGCTCCTTTCCAGTTGTTTATATGGAATTTAGCCCTGAATATCCTTCATAATGACTGCATTCACCTTTGCTGCAAGTGCCTCGGCGTGAGCGACCAATGCATTGCCTTCAGTTTCAAAGTAAGCCTTCTTTTCCTCGTCCTTTACACCGCTGAGGTTTATGAGTACATTCATCCATGCACTTTGGACGCAGGTATTGAGATTCAAACCTCCGACACCCAGGTCGCTTGCGCAATTGGTGTTATAGTGACCAAGAAGTTTATCTGCCAGCTCCAGTGCGCGAACAGCAAGCCTTAGAGTCTCAAAGGGCACTTCAGTAGCGATAAGTGTTCCACGTGCGATCTCAGCACGACGCTCAGCTTTTTGTTCATCGGTATCCTTAGGCATCTTAAATGCGGCAGCAATGATATTATAGGCATCAGTATCCTTATCAACTTGAGCAGTAAGTGCTTCGAATATGGTTTTTCCTTCATCGGCTATCTCATGGCAGAGGGGCCAATCCGCCTCATATGACTTCTTAATGGCAGTCTGTCCTGCAACCATGGCGACCAGCCCAATACCCTGTGCGCCGCAAAGAGCAGCCGCACTTCCGCCGCCGGGGGCAGGGGCATCTGAAGCGAGAATGTTGAGATATTCTTTAACCTGCATGTCAACGAGTTTCATAAATTTTTCCTTTCTTAATTACGATATTTGCTTGATTGGAACCCATGCGGTAACAAAGCATGGATGGATCATGGGCATTCCAGATTACCATATCCGCCTGCTTACCGGGTTCGATTGTTCCAACCTTTTCTCCCATGCCTATTGCACAAGCCGCATTGAGAGTGACGGCTGTCAGAATCTCTTCCGGATATAGCCTATAGCGGATATAGCCCATGTTAATTGCGAGCTGAAGATTCAATGATGGGCATGAACCGGGGTTGAAATCGGTTGCGATCGCAACCGGTATTCCTGCGGAGATCATATCTCTTGCTCTCGCGAATGGTTTATCAAGATAAAGCGATGTGCATGGGAGCAAACATGCAATGGTTCCTGATTTTGCCATTGCAGCAATGCCGCTGTCCTCTGTTGCAAGCAAATGCTCGGCGGAGACTGCTCCGATCTCAGCAGCAAGCTCCGAACCGCCGATAGCGTTTATTTCATCAGCATGTACCTTTGAGGGAAGGCCAAGGTTTTGAGCCGCCAATAGAAGTTTTTTGGCTTGAGCTGCATCGAAAATTGTATCCTCTATGAATACATCGCAAAAATCTGCCAGCTTTTCCTTTGCGACGACTGGGAGCAGCTCATCTATCAGATAATTGATATAGCCATTGGCATCGCCGGAAAATTCCGTTGGTATGGCGTGAGCGCCCATAAAAGTCGGAATGACATCGAGTGGAGTATTCCTATTCAAACGGCGGATCACACGAAGCTGCTTTAATTCTGTTTCAAGGTTCAAACCGTAGCCGGATTTAGCTTCAACGGTTGTAACTCCAAATCCGAGCATTTCATTGATAAATGCTGCACTGCGATCAAAAAGCTCATCCTCGCTTGCTTCACGCGTATGGTTGAGGGTATTGAGAATGCCTCCACCGGCATTGAGTATCTCGAGATAAGATGCACCGGATATCTTGAGCGGAACTTCATGATTGCGCCAGCCGCCGAATACCAGGTGGGTATGTGCATCGACCAGTCCCGGGGTAACAAGCAGCCCCTTTGCATCTATGGTTTGAATATCATTGGAACAGTGGGGAAGCTCACCATTGGCTGTTACGGATGCAATATTACCATCGTCATCGATCAGGATGGAGGCATTGTAAAGCTGTGTGATCTCCCTTTGTGCAGTACCGCAGCGTGCAGTACTGCCGATGGGAGTAGCAAGCATACCAATGTTTTTTATCAATAACATATGGAACCCTTTCTTCTTACACTTAAAATATCTAAAAAGAGAGTTTGGGAATCGCTGATCATTTCCATATTAGAACCAGCGATTCCCTCTGCATGTGTATTAAGCGCTTTATGATACAAATCTTTTGCTTTACAGCAAATAATTTTCTATTATCTGCTTATCAGCGTTGAAATCTTCGATTTGCAGATAATATTCTGCGGAATCGATGAGTGCACGCATTGGAGTGAGACCAATGATTTCGGTGCCGACTACATGTACACCCCAGCGAGCTGCTTCAGCTTTGGTGAGCTCGAGAACTCTATAAAGGGGAGTGCGGTTGAAATCGGTCATATTGATTGATACCTGAGCGATATTCCTATCCTCAAGCATTACGCCGAGCGCCTTAACACAATCAAATCCACCACTGGATCTGCGAATGATCTTCGCGATCTTGCTTGCGATTGATACATCGCTGGTTGAAAGGTTGATATTGAATGCAACCAGGGGCATACGGCAGCCTACTGCGGTTGTGCCTGCGGTTGGATGGATCTGCGCGCCGCCAAAATCGGGGGTCCACTGGGGATCTTTCACCTTTTCTGCCATACCTTCAAATTGACCCTTGCGGATCGCGGCCAGATTGACCCTGTGGGGTGCAGAGGCGGAGTCCTCATAGAGGAAGATGGGGATTCCGGCTTCGTTCCAGATGCGCTCTGCAAGCTGCTTTGAATATTCGATGGTTTCTTCCTTGGTAACATCCTTCATGGGGATGAGGGGGATGACATCGACTGCACCCATACGGGGATGCTCGCCCTGATGGTGGTTGAGGTCGATGAGCTCGACAGCTTTCTTCGCAAGTGCGGCTGCCGCATCCATAACGCCTTCAGGACTGCCCATGAAGGTTATGACACTGCGATTGTGGCTTGCATCACTGCTATAGTCGAGAAGAGTGACGCCGGCTGTGGCACGGATGGTGTCAACGCATGCTTCGATGATCTCGTGATTCCTGCCCTCACTGATATTGGGGACGCATTCAATAATCTTTGCCATTTTAAAGTTCCTTTCGTTGCTGTTTTTTTTGAATGATAAAATAGTTTTATCAAACCTTTATCGACTTATTTCATCATTTTAGAAACTACCGTTTCGATCAAAGAATCGCTTACGGTGTATGGAATGGTGATATGAGCTTTTCCAGCCCATTTTTCGTTATATTTTATGGATGTTTCAACGGAGTGCTCATTTCTTGCCCAGTTGCGCCTTGCAACACCTCCCATAACATCCCACATCATAGCAGAACGAATGATCTCGTCAACGCGCTCGCTGCCATCGAGAACCAATCCAAAGCCTCCGTTTATGGATTTGCCAATGCCAACACCGCCGCCGTTATGCAGCGCGCAGAGGCTCATACCCCTTGCAGCGTTTCCGGCAAAGCACTGCACAGCCATATCTGCCATGATATTGCTGCCATCCTTTATGTTTGCTGTCTCGCGGAAAGGAGAATCGGTACCGCTTACGTCATGATGGTCGCGTCCTATCATAACGGGGCCGATCTCGCCATTACGAACCATTTCGTTGAACTTGAGGGCTATACGGGTACGCCCTTCGGCATCCTGATACAGTATCCTTGCCTGAGTGCCAACGACCAGCTTGTTTGCTTTTGCATCGCGAATCCAAATATAGTTATCGCGATCCTGTGCGCAGCGGGTAGGATCGATGCAATTCATTGCGGCGGCATCGGTTTTATCAAGATCGGAGGGCTTTCCGGAAAGGCAGACCCAACGGAATGGTCCGTAGCCATAATCGAAAAGCACAGGCCCCATGATGTCTTCCACATAGCTGGGGAAGATAAAGCCATCCTTCTCATCAATGCCGTTTTTTGAGATCTCTTTAACCCCACTATCATAGACCGCTTTCATAAAGGAATTGCCGTAATCAAAGAAATAGGTTCCCTTCTTATGAAGGGCATCTATTGCGTTAAAGTGACGTCGTAAGGAAACATCAACTCTGCGGCAGAATTCATCCCTATTATGATGGAGCATTTCCGTGCGCTCTTCAAAGCTGAGACCGACAGGACAATAACCACCATTATATACATTATGGCATGAGGTCTGGTCGGATAGGAGATCAATATGAATGTTATTATTGACAGCATATTCGAGCAGATCAACAATATTGCCATGGTATGCAATGGAAACGGATTCCTTATTGGCAATATGCTGCTTGACATCGGTGAAAATCTCATCAAGATTATCGGATACCTTGTTTACCCATCCTTGATCGTAGCGGGTCTTGATCCTTGAAAGATCCACTTCTGCGAATACGCCAACAGCATTTGCGATGTTTGCAGCCTTCGGCTGTGCGCCGCTCATTCCACCAAGACCGGAGGAGACGAAAAGCCTGCCGGCAAGATCTCCATCCTCAGGGATGCCAAGTTCCTTGCGCCCGGCACCAAGTATGGTATTGAATGTTCCATGAACGATTCCCTGAGGCCCTATATACATCCATCCGCCTGCGGTCATCTGTCCATAATTTGCAACGCCCATTTCCTCTGCGATCTCCCAATCGTCAAGATTATCGAACATACCCACCATCAGTGCGTTAGTTATTATGACGCGAGGGGCGGTGGGCTTGCTCGGGAAAAGGCCAAGAGGATGACCTGACTCAACAACTAGAGTTTGGTTTTCGGTGAGCTCCTCAAGGTATTTTTTGATGAGACGGTATTGCAGCCAATTCTGACAGGGCTGACCGGTTTCACCATAGGTGACCAGCTCATAGGGGTAGAGTGCGATATCAAAATCCAAATTATTGTCGATCATGACCTGGAAAGCCTTGCCTTCGATGCAATTACCTTTATATTCATCGATCGGCTTGCCATATATGCGGCCCTCGGGACGATATCTGTATGCATATATTCTTCCGCGGGTAACCAGTTCCTCCATGAATTCGGGAGCAAGCTGCTCGTGCAATTCTTCAGGAACATAGCGAAGCGCATTACGCAATGCCAACTCGGTTTGCGCTTTGGTGAGGCGGAAACCCCTGTCGGGAGCACGGCGATAACCTTCCTCCATCTTTGGATATTCCGGAAGCACATTATCGAGCTTTATCGTCATTGCTTTGGAAACGATTTCGTTCTTCATCATTTTACCTCCACGATTGATTTTTTTAGTAACTGAAAATTATTTGAGCTCGCCGGCCACTTTTTCGGCAGCTTTAATCATAGCCTCATTTTTGACCATCAAATCGAACTTGTTCATCTGTTCATACATGACTACATCATCATGTATGGGGGCAACTTCTTCACGGATTCTATCATAGACCGCTTTGGTTGCGGGTGCCATCTTATCTTCACCATGGCGCAGATAGAGTGCCTGGCTTGCTGCAAAGAGTTCAATACCTAGTACTTTCTGTGCGTTATCCAGGATCATTCTTGCCTTCCGTGCAGCGATAGTGCCCATGCTGACGTGATCCTCCTGGTTTGCGGATGACGGTATGGAATCAACGCTTGCGGGATGAGCCCAGACCTTGTTCTCGGAAACCATGCTGGCGGCCGAGTATTGAGTGATCATAAAACCGGAATTGAGACCGCCGTTTTCGCTCAGGAATGCGGGAAGTCCTTCGCTCAAAGCTGGATTTACAAGACGTTCTATGCGGCGTTCAGAAATATTTGCGTATTCGGCAAGTGCAATGCCGAGGAAATCAAATGCAAGAGCCATGGGTTGTCCATGAAAATTACCGCCGGAAATAGCCTCATCATCATCGGGGAAAATGATGGGATTATCAGTAACGGCGTTGATTTCGCGAGTGACAGCATCATAAACGTATTTGATAGCATCGCGGCTTGCACCATGAACCTGAGGAGTGCAGCGCAGTGCATATGCATCCTGAACCTTACCTGGAACGATATCGTGAGCAAGTTCACTGCCGTTCAGCATTGTCAGGAGATTCTGTGCAGCATTAATCTGGCCGATATGACCACGAAGCTCATGAACCTTGGGATCGTATGCCTTCTTTATGCCGTTCAATGCTTCTGCCGTCATTGCGCAGGCTATATCTGCGGTTTTGGTGAGCCTCATCGCATCATAGACTGCGAGGCAGCCAACAGCGGTCATTATCTGTGTACCATTTATAAGCGCAAGCCCTTCCTTAGCTGCAAGCTCAACTATGGGTATACCAGCTCTATCCATGGCCTCTTTACCGCTGAGCAGTTCGCCCTTATATTCCGCTCTTCCCTCGCCTATCATGACAAGCACCATATGTGATAGGGGTGCGAGGTCGCCGCTGGCTCCAAGTGAGCCCTTTTCCGGTATGATGGGATGAACTTCGGCATTCAGCATTCCCAATAAAGTCTCTATGGTTGAGAGGCGTATTCCGGAGTTGCCGCGGCAGAGAGCATTGCATCTGAGCAGCATAGCAGCGCGAACGGCCTCGGTTGGAAGCGGGTTACCCATTCCGCAGGAATGGGATATGATGAGATTGCGCTGCAGCTGAGCGGTATCTTCAATGGAAATGTACCTGTCGGAGAATTTTCCGAAGCCGGTGGTGAGTCCGTAGACCACAGCTTTCTCATCAAGCTTACGCTCAACATAATCACGAGCTTTATTTACCCGTGCCTTCGCCTCTTCGCTTATCTCGACCTTTTCAAAATTACGTGCAACGGCAGCAACCTGTTCCACCGTTAAGCTCATTCCGTTAATTGTAACCATAAAACTTTCTCCTTGTTCTTGTTTACGATATTACTCGGAGTTACCTCAATTATCCAAAATAATTATATAGGCATAATCGAATTTAGTCAAGCGATTTGCGGAATTATACAGTATGTACGGTTTTAAGTAAAGAATGGAAGCTATACTGACTTTGGGGGCTTTGAATGCAGAGAATAATCAGCGTGAATATTTGAACGTGCAGAGCGAGACATTTGTATGTATTTATAAAACTGCCGCAGACTGAACAGCGGCAGTTTTATGTGAAACATTTCAGTGAATATTAAAATTCCTTCAAAGCTGATTGTGCATGAGCTTATCATTCATCATCCGCTTTGCCGGTTTGAATCGGATTTACATGAACCAGAGTGCTCTCTATTCTGTGATCCCTGATCTTAAGGACCATAATATGAAGGTTCTCATAATCCAATTCAAAGGTCTTGCCATCTTCCACTATGCTGCCGTATTCAGCAAAGATGAATCCTCCAAAGGTATCATATTCACCTTCAGGAAATTTGACATGGAGCGCGTGGGTAACATCATCTATGAAAGCTGAGCCAAGTATGCGCCATTCGTTGTCGCTTTCACGTACTATTTCATCAATGGTTTCAGGGACGTCATCTTCGTCATCAATATCGCCAACAAGCTGTTCGATGAGATCATTCATGGTTATTATTCCGCTGACCCCACCATATTCGTCGAGCACTACTGCCATACTGCGTCGGCCATGCTGCATATTTCTGAATAGAACATCCGCCTTTACACCCTCAGGCACAAAATAGGGTTGGCGAACGGCATTATTCATTACGCTGTCCATGGTACGGTCGTTGAGTCTGAAATAGTCCTTTGCGTTCAGAATTCCAACTATATCATCAGCATCTTCACCGCAGACAGGATACTGTGAATACCTGTATTCATGTATGATCCTATCCCATTCGGAAATATCGTCCTCAACGCTCAACGTAATAATGTCAGTACGATGGGTTGAGATCTCTTCCGCAGTTAAATCATCAAATTCGAACACATTTTGGATCATTTCCTTCTCCGTTCGGTCTATGGTTCCCTTTTCACTGCCAACATCTATCATCATACGAATTTCTTCCTCAGTGATGCTGTCATCATCCTGATTGGGATCAATCCCCATTAGTCTAAGCACCCCGTTGGTGGATACCGTAAGCAGCCATACCAGCGGAGCAAACAGCTTAGAGACTATGCTCAGTATCCCGCTCATGCCAAGAGCCATGCTTTCTGCTTTTTTCATAGCGATTCGTTTTGGAACCAATTCTCCAAATACCAGAGTGATGTATGATAGGATTATTGTAATTATGATTACAGCTATGGAATTCGGCAATCCCGGGATCAGCTTTTGAAGATATACGGCAAAATTGCCAGCGGCAAATGCGCTGCCTAGAAAGCCTGCAAGCGTTATCGCAACCTGAATGGTCGATAAAAATCTTGCGGGCTGGTCAGTGAGCTTCTTCAATCTGAATGCTCGTTTATCGCCCTCCGAAGATAGCTTTGAAAGCTTCGCATCATTAATTGAGATGACCGCAATCTCTGCGCAAGCGAAAACTGCATTGATAAAAATCAAAACAAACTGAAGAATTATCTGCCATATGAGTACGCCTGAATTACCGTTATCGGCTATGGCTGCGGCTTCCGCATAGAAGAAGCGTATGAGGGGGTCGATGTCAGATGTCATTTTAGTTTATCCATTCCTTTCATTTGCAGCGAGCAAAATATTACTCGTCAGCATATTGATAATAAATAAGTATTTGCTCAGACGGTCAATCTATTTAAAATTTAAGTACACAAAAAGCATCGCCATGAAAACAGGGGAGTTTTCTTGGTCATGCCTGAAGATTCCTTAATTAGAAATAAATTAGGGCTGTCTGCGTCGCTACTGTCGCAACTGTCCACTGAAAATTTCCTTTCTGTGAGCCTTTCTGCAAAATACTATTCATTATTATACACTATGCAGAAAGAAATTTCAATACAATTTAAGCATATGTTGAGATTAAATTGACAATATATTAAACAAAGCGGCTTAAGTATTTTGAGGCTAATATCGATACATATAAAAACGCTGTCTGCAAAAGCAACTAAAATGAATAAATGCATAATCTTCCTGTACATTGGCCATTATAATCATAATTAAAACAAACGAAAGGAATAATTATGAGTAAGAAGGCTAGAAATAGGTGGAAGCTTGCACAGTTTAAGGTCCGTTCGCAGATTTTTCTGCGCAGAAACGGGTTGCAGGTATTTGCTGTTTTATGTATGACATTGCTTGGTGCTGCGGCAGTGCTTATCTTTGCAAATGGCGATGAAAAGCAGCCAAATGCACAGGTGAATCAATCGGGAGATCAAAGGCTCGATGATGCTCTCAAAGGAGAGATATTGACCGTTCCACCTATCAATGGGTTGAACGGCAGCGATTCAGCAGCATCGGAGAAGGGAACTCCAAGTATGACGGTTGAAGCGACTATGAATCCGGAAATAACTATAATTCCGGATTTTACGCCCATTCCGGAGGCTTCCGATACTCCAACCGAGCAAAGTTTTCAGCCTCCGGTGGATGGCAGCATTTCTAAGGTATTTGCAATCAATTCGTTAATCTACTCAGAGACATTGAATCAATGGATGACTCATTCAGGTGTGGATATAGCCTGTCCAAAGGGGACAGAGGTCAGATGTATCGCGGATGGCGTGGTAGAAAATGTATACACGGATGATCTTATGGGGGTCACAGTCGTGATAAAACATGCGAATGGTATGATCAGCATATATTCGAATCTGAAGCAGGAGGTTGCCGTAAATATAGGCGACAGTGTAACAGCGCGGGACGTACTTGGATGTATAGGAGATACGGCAATCGGAGAGTGCTTGGAGCGAAGCCATCTGCACTTTGAGATACATGTAAATGGTGAACCCGTGAACCCGGAGGGTATGATGCTGTTTAAACAGGAGTAGCCGGATAGATACTCTAAAGGCTTGTAATGCACATTGTCAAGTACAGAACAGAAGGAGCACCATAGCATTTGTCGGCGCTCCTTCTGTTTTTAAGTATGGATTAGGTTTAATTCCCGATCTTATAGAGCTTATCAGATCCCGAACTGAATACACAGGTCAGATTTTGATCGAACCAGGCGATATCGACATCATAGTTCCTCGTCTCCCAATTGCCGATGCGAACATATTCGATTCCATATTCCGCTGCCGCTGACAACAGATAGGTGTCAGGATTGGAATATAGGTCTTTCAGCATGGCCGCCCTATCTTCGTAGTTTATTCCATGCCAGTGAAGGAATGTGCCTGAGCCTACAAATATGTTCCTGCCAGTCAGCATGGCTATGTTATTGTTATGGTTATTATGGGTCAAGATGACCGTATGAGGATCGGTGTTTTTATTTATCCATTCCGCCATTTCAACTTCCGAAGCCGAGATGACCTGATACCCGCTTTCATCATATCCCAAATTGACTCTGCCGTTTTCAACACTGATACCAACATGATCCGCAGATACATACTCCCTATAAAGCGTTAGTGTACCCGACAGGAAGATGGCGGTAAGCACGAAGACTGCAAGCAGAATATTGGCCGTTTGTTTCCCAACGGGCAGAGTCTTTTGATCCCGATCGGGTCGTTGAAGCTTGTTGAAGCTTTGAACCATGTAATCGGCTACGATGCCGCAGGTCAACGCAAACCATACGAACAGCAGCTTGTTGTTGTCATAGGGGTTAGGCTGGAAAAGCATCAGCTCACAGATAACCCAAATCAAAAGGCCGCCGGAGTAAAAGACCTTAGTTTTTTTGTTTGCACTGAAGAACGCAGGAAACATCAGAATGAAGATGAGCCCGAGGTTTTTGATATAGAACCATAGGTAGCTGTCGCTCTTATTATCCCAGTTGAATTGCCAGCGCAGGAAGCTGTCATTGGCTGCCTGCTTGAGGGTGAATCCGAAGACCTGGGGGAGTGCAAGGAAAGCTGCAATGAACCCAAAAATGATGAAGAAGGTCAGATTTCTGCCGTTCTCATCAGATGTTATATAATCCTTGAATAGTATGTAATCCTTGAAACTCAAGTTCATGCTTTTGCGCATTGAGAGAATCGTAAATATGAGAAATACTTCTGTGAATATTCCGGCGGCAACTATTCCGATCAAGGACACATCCTTTGCATTGGTCGGTATAAGCATGAGCAATGCGCTTATAAATATCGAAGCAATACCAAATAAGCAGCTGGCACGCATCTTGTTTACTGAGGCTTTATCCAGTGACTCATGCTTTTTGAAAGTATAAATAATAATGATGATTATTTCAATTGCACAGAGTGCTGCCATGAAATATGCGCCAAATTCCGGAGAGCCGGATTTGCTGACTATCTTGGCCAATATCCCTGCCGCAGTTGTTAGAAGCAGAAATCCGAATATATCAGCAATGATGTGCTTTTCTGGATGCGCTATAAAGCGATGAATTTCTTTGCGCACTGTGCAGATAAATAGCATAATGCTTATGAGGGCCAGCGCAAGAAAGCTATGCGTATGCACGAGTGGCAGGCAGCCTGCAAGAATGCCAAGGGGGATAAACAGCTTATATTCCTTCTCCATAGCGGCTCTGTAGAGAAGCTGTAGGCTTGGGAAAAGCAGCGCCCAGCCAAAGAGTGTTGCGCGCTGAGGCACGAGCATATCTGCTATGGAATTGACCCACCTCAGTCCTTGTGCCGGGATGTTTGTGGGAGCTTGATAGAAACCTTCGAGCATCTCTTTCCAGCGATCAATACCCTCAGCCTCCAATAGGAGCTTGTTATTGAATATGTACGCAAAGCCAAGACCTCCGCCTATAAAGAACATATAGGTTGCGATAACGGTCACAGACTCCTTCTTGAACCATTGTTCAAAGAAAAAGTATACGCCAAGCACAACTATAAGGTATGCATACAGGGCAGGGAGCAGAGCAGCGCAGCGCAGGGATGCGCCGAGCGTATAGAAGGTGGAGCTTATGCTGTCGCAGAGGAAGGGATAGCCAAGAGCTGTCCCGGGAAGAAGCGAATAATCCGGAGGGAAGGTCTGCTGCACACTTATGCTCGAGATGAATCCCAAATGCATACATAAATCCCCATATGTGCATTGTCCCACATGGAGCGAGCCATTTGAGGCGGGAACGATAGTATGGTTTATGTGCAAAATCCAACCGATGATGACTAGGGGAATGACCGTCCATAGAAATGGCTTTAGATTCAATCGGCTGCTGTTCAGCCTCATTTTACCTCTCTTAAGCTTATTTTCAGTCAGAATCCAGAAGAAAATACCCAGTCCGACAGCTATTGCCAGTGCAAGGAGCTGTGCGAGCAGGCTGAACTTCTTAAAAATAAATGAGAATAGCACCGGCAGCCAGAGCAGCATAGCAAGCCCGAATGTGAGTCCGAAAAAGATACGCTTTGCGGGCTTATCATTGCAGAAAACATATCTTGAAATCATAACCCCAGATATAGCGTAGATCACCAAATATAGCGCGGAGAGGATATCCATATTGCCTCCTGATTTATTATTGCAGGGAGATTATACCACGGAATAGATGAAATTGCCATAGTTTATCAAAATCTGAAGATAAGAAAATGAATAGAAGGGTTGTAACGGAGATGGATTTGTTTTATAGTGATCGGTACTATGGATATTCGATGTTAATTTGGAAATCTCCATCGATTCATAAATGCCGCAAAATAATATTTATGTATAGTTTAAGAATATCGCATGAGCCCTGAAAATTGAATTCATTTCAATTCTCAGGGCTCATGCATGCTTAATAGACTGAATTGAGTATGAATATTATGTTAGCTCAAACATACCGGTGTAGAGATCATAATATCTGCCCTTTGCCCGGATGAGATCATCATGGTCCCCGCGTTCAATGATCCTGCCGTTTTCAAGAACCATTATCG
Source organism: Christensenellaceae bacterium Phil7 (assembly GCA_001940845.1). GTDB lineage: Bacteria > Bacillota > Clostridia > Christensenellales > CAG-138 > PeH17. The sequence goes on along the minus strand of MSGV01000029.1, from coordinate 69,110 downwards.
CATTGGAATTGCGAACGGTCGATAGTCTGTGGGCTATAACAAATACGGTTCTGCCCATCATGAGCCCATCCATACCGCGTTCGATCAACAGTTCGGTTCTGGTATCGATGGAGCTTGTTGCTTCATCGAGAATTAAAACGGTTGGTTCGCTGACGGCCGCTCTGGCAATTGCAATGAGCTGCCGCTGTCCCTGTGAGAGATTGGCACCATCGGAGACGAGCATTGTATCATAGCCCTCGGGAAGATGGGAGATAAAATAATGAGCATTCGCTATCTTTGATGCTCGGATACATTCTTCGTCCGTCGCATCGAGCTTGCCGTAGCGGATATTATCCATAACGGTACCAGTAAACAGATGTGTATCCTGCAAAACCATTCCAAGCGTACTTCTGAGATCTCCCTTTTTTATTCTTCGCACATCAATGCCATCATAGGTGATCTCGCCATTATCAACATCATAAAAGCGATTGATAAGATTTGTGATCGTTGTCTTTCCTGCACCGGTAGAACCGACAAATGCAATCTTCTGCCCTCGCTTGGCATATAGTGAAACATCATGCAGCACGGTCTTTTTACCATCGTAGCTGAAATCAACATCATGGAGCTCAACTCTGCCAACGAGAGGGATCTCGGTGATGCTACCATCAGTGCAGGGAACAAGCCAGAATTTCTCTCCGTTTTCATGCTGGATCAAATGCACATCGCCATCATCAATCTCGGGATCAACATCCATGAGTTTAAATACTCTTTCTGCGCCTGCAAGGGCAAGCAGCACGAAACTGAATTGCTGAGATATCTGGGATACCCTATCTGCAAACTGCCGGATATATCCGAGAAAGGCTATAAGAACACTCCCGTTTGTGACAAGTCCCAGCACGCCAAGGGTACAGGTGAGCGAATAGAAGATATGTGAAAGATTGTTCATTATTGGTCCCACGATATTCGCATAGGTATTTGCTTTTGTCGCGGCACCGCAAAGCTCCTCATTCAGCGTATCAAATGTTTCGATACATTGTTTTTCATGATTGAAGGCTTTGACCACCTTTTGGCCTGCCATCATCTCCTCTATATAACCATTGACTGCGGCAACCGCCTTCTGCTGTCGAGAGAAGTTCTTGCTGCTCTTTTTACCGATTATCTTAACCGTATAAAATACCACAAAGCCCATAACGGCCACCACCGCAAACAGCCTCAGCGATAGGATGAGCATCATCGCAACCACGCCCAAAAGCGATGTGCATGAGATTATAAGCTGGGTTATACTGTGGTGAAGCAGCTCGCGGATCGCATCGATATCGTTCGTATAATAGCTCATAAGTTCGCCATGAGTATGCGTATCGAAATACTTTATTGGCAGACTCTGCATCTTATTGAACATGTCCTTGCGCAATTCACAAAGCACCTGGGTGGAGCAGATGAGCATCAGATAATTAAGCAAGTAATTTGTAACCACGCTGGCAACGTATAAAAATGCCATGCCTATTATAAGCGCGAGGTACTTTGCATATTGTTCGGATTGCACAATGTTTGTCTCCTCAAGCACTGCAACCAAGGGTTTCATCATATATGAAGCTGCAATGGTGGATGCGGAGTATAGAAGGATCGTTATCACCGCTATGATGAACATCCAGCGGCATTTATTATAGTAAGTAAAGATCCTGCCAAATGTTTTGAATGCATTATCGGGTCTACGTTTACCCTTAAAATCTGCAGTTATTTCACGCTGATTAGGCATAAAGCTCACCCCCCGTCCTGTCTCCTTTTGCCTTATTCTGCGAACGATAAACCTCTTGATATATTTTGCTGCGCTGCATGAGCTCATCATGGGTACCTATATCGGAGACAGTACCCTGATCGAGAACTATGATTCTATCCGCATCCTGAATGGATGAAATGCGCTGAGCGATGATAAGCTTTGTGGTTCCCTTGAGCTGTTCGCGGAATGAACGACGTATGATCTCATCGGTCTTTGAATCAACAGCAGAGGTTGAATCATCAAGGATCAGCACCTTTGGCTTCTTGAGCAATGCTCTTGCAATGCATAGGCGCTGTTTTTGACCGCCGGATACATTGACTCCTCCTTGACCAAGGTCGGTATCGTAGCCATCGGGGAATGCCATTATAAAGTCATGGGCACAGGCAAGCCTGCAAGCCTCTTCTATCTCTGCATCGGAGGCATTGGGATCGCCCCAGCGAAGATTTTCACGTATGGTGCCCGAAAAAAGCATATTTTTCTGAAGCACCATGGAAACGGATTCACGAAGTTCATAAAGCGGATATTCCTTAACATTGTGTCCGGCAAGAAGAATTTCACCATGCAGCACATCATAGAACCTTGGAATGAGCTGTACGAATGTTGATTTACCCTCGCCGGTGCCCCCGACGATGCCTATTGTTTCACCTGCCTGCAGATGGAGATTTATGCCACGAAGGTTGAGATTTTTCTCATTATCCGTATAGCTGAAATCAACATTGCGGAATTCAATATCACCGTTTTGAACCTTTAAATCTCCGGCGGGATTGCTGATATCGATCTCTTCATCAAGAACTTCATTTATCCTTGCTATGGATTCACGAGTCATTGTAAGCATCATGAATATCATGCCAACCATGCCGAGCGAGCTGATGACCTGATTGGTATATGTAAGCAGGCTTACGAGCTCTCCCTTTTGCAATGTGCCCATGAATATGACTTCTTTGCCACCCAAGATGAGCAGTATGATAGCGCATGCCCACATTATGAACATCTGTATCGGACCAATCAATGTGAACATCTTCTGGGCAAACACCTGTGTTTTCTGCAATTCATCTGCGGCATTTGCAAATTTCTTTTTCTCATAGTCTTCGCGTACAAATGCCTTGACGACGCGTACACCAGTCAGATTTTCCTGAACAGAAGCATTCATGTTGTCATATTTTTTTAGCATGAGTGCAAAGCGCGGTCTGGCAGCCTTGCCGAAAATAAGCAAAATAGCGAATAAAAGCGGAACGGCTATGACGAATATCATCGAAAGACTGATATTTATACGCATAGCCATAACTGCCGCAAGGATCATCATGACAGGGGCACGCACGAATGTTCTTATAGCCTGCTGGTAAAGATTTTGCAGGTTGTTGACATCAGTGGTGGCGCGCATTACAAGCGATGAAGTTGAAAATTTATCAGTATTTTTGAACGAAAAGGATTGGATCTTTTCAAAAATGCTTTTGCGAAGGTTCTTCGCAAAGCCCATACCGGCAACGGCTGCTGTTCTCGCAGCAAGCATGCCGAACATAAGTGACAGCAGTGCCGCAAGCACCATGATACAGCCAACAACAATCACAAACTTCTTTTGATCTGCAATCAGCATAGGAGAAAAGTACTGCTTCAGCAGAAAATCGTTCGCTCGGTATAGCCCGCCATCGACAAGAGCTGCCATGAGCATGGGGATAAATACTTCGAGAAGTACTTCAAAGATGATGAATAGCGGTGTCAGGAAGGTGGGAATACGATACCCTATTGCACAGGGAAGAATCCGTCTGATGCCGGTGTTTTTGTTCTTTTTATTTATTGTTTCCATGGTTCCCTTTCTTTTATTGCCGAATGAATCGGCGCGTCAATATTGGTTAAATTATAACATCATTATTAATATATTGCAAAAAAATTTAAGCCTTTGAGCTTAAATATGGGTATTGAAGTCAGAACGATTAGATGTTAAAATATGCGTAGTGAGTTCGTAACCATCCTCACTGAAATGGGTATACCCATTGAAAAAACAAAACTAAGGAGAAAAAATCAATATGAAGAAAAAAGATCAAGCAAAGCACATCAGCACTAAAGGCATAGTTGCCGGTGCACTCATAGCCGCACTATACACAGTGCTCACCTATGCGACAAGCTTCATACCGACTGTGGGCGGAGTCTTTCAATTCCGCATTGCAGAAGCCCTGACAGTTTTACCGTATTTCACTGCGGCTGCTATACCGGGTCTCAGTATTGGCTGTCTGCTCGCAAACATCCTTACGGGCGCAGGGATATATGATGTCATATTTGGGACGCTTGCAACATTGATCGGCGCCATAGGAACATGGGCATTAAAAAAACACAGGTGGTTGGCGACAGTGCCTCCAATCCTCGCAAATACAATAATAATGCCGTTTGTCATTGCATATGTCAGCAGACTCCCGGAATCGATTCCATTCTTTGCATTTTCGGTGGGCCTGGGTGAAGTAGTGTGCTGCGGATTATTGGGTATGCTGTTGCTCTTCGCATTGGAGAAACGCGGAGCATTTATGAAGAAATAATTTTAGTGCTGCAAGATCGGCTTGGCAGCTCTGAAACAAAAGAACGACTGTGTTGAGCAGCCGTTCTTTGTTATATTGTGTTTAAAGTAAAAACAGATCAATTCATACCATAGCGCTTCTTGAACTTATCAACACGTCCGCCGCTGTCAACGAGCTTCTGACGGCCTGTGTAGAAGGGGTGGCACTTGGAGCAGATTTCAACCTTGAGCTCGCCCTTTACGGAGCCGCTCTTAAAGGTTTCACCGCAAGCGCAGCGAACGATGCATTCGCCGTAGGAAGGATGGATGTCCTTTTTCATTTTCTTTCTCCTAAATGTTGGAAGCAGGCGATGGAAACCCACTTTCCGCAAACTCTCGACCATGTAGCAGCATAGCCGATGCAAAGCCTATTATAACTCAGAACAATGTGAAAATGCAATAGCATTTTACCAATCCATAAAATATATTGCGGCTAATGAAGATCTATAGATATTGCGAAACACAAAACAAACATTGATATATCAATCTTTGCTTGAATGCCGTTCAAATTTGTTGTATAATACATACTGGATCTTTGCAATTGGCAATTATTCATATGATACAGTGTTCTATTGCCGATTTTAATGGCAGAAAGGAATTCAAATGCTTAATTATAAACTCGCTGCGGTCGTGCGCGGAGCCGGTCATGAGCTCAGCATTAATGATGCTGCTTGGATCGCATCAAGCTTTTTTGAGCGTGAAGGCAGAATGGATGAAGGCGTTACTGCTGTTCTGGCAGAATCCATAGGAAATGATGAGTCAGCGCTTAAAATGGCGGCAGAATGCATGACAGGTATCAGATTTGATGTAAAGGATTCATTTGTACGAAGAAAAAATGCGATGTACGATGCAATTGTTTCCGCAAATGAAAAAGCTTTTGTAAATGAAACTAGCGGATGCACTGCGGTTTCCGCTGTAATTCATGGAAATAAACTCGCAGTGACCAATCTTGGAGGTTGTGCGGCATTTTTAATGCACTATGGAAAGCTTAAGAGGCTTACGGATGAACATTGTCAGTATGAGGATGCTGATAATGCTCATCAGCAATGCTATTCCAGATACATTGGGTATGCGGACAAGCAAAATCTGGATCTGCCGGTATATGAAGATGAGAAATTTGATCAAGGTGATGTGCTGCTGTTGTGTTCAAGCGCTGTTTGCGATACTCTGAGCGATAATGAGCTGCTTTCTATTCTTGAGTTGCCAATCTCGGCTGCTGAACGCATCGATAAGCTTACAGAAGCAGTGTGTGCTGCCGATTCGAGCGCAGATATCGGTGGATTTTCGGCAATGATTATGGAGGTCGGTCGTGACGGGGCATCTGCGATTGGAAGCTTTAAGGGTAAGCGTATACCGGAGATACATGAAAGTCCTTGGTACGCGCTGGTACTGGCAATAATTTTTATAGCAGCAGCGATAATAATCATTATTGCCGGAAATAACAGAGGGACGACCGCTCCAAATGACAATAACACAAACCCGCCTGTGGCAACAGGAAATAATAATTGGAATCCTCTTGCAACGCCGATACCGAACAACAATCCTACGGGAGATTTGTCCGGCAGAGTCGATTTGGATGCAACCCCCACTCCATTTATAAATCAAGGAGGAAATAAGGTTAACAATAGCTCGTTACCTTTGAATACGCGTGATCCCAATGCAACGATAATCCCTGGTTCAAGGCCGGCAAACCCAACTCCGGCTATTAGACCAACTATGCCTCCGGGTGGAGGAGGATGGGATAAGCCAACGTCGGCTCCTCCGTATCCGACCGCAAATCCTCCGATTGGCAGCCAGACTCCTCCCGCAGATAAGCCAACGCCGGAATTGCCTACAGGCGAACCGGTTACCGATGCTCCCGCAACCGATGTACCCGTTGATACTTCAACCCCGGAGCCTACCGAGCCCGATGAGACTCCAACGCCCACCGAACCGGTTGTAACCCAGGAACCGGAAAAGCCTACGCCTAGTCTTACAGATGATTTAGGGTAGAATAAATCTATCCGAATATGAGAACATAAATAAGGTGAAAATAATATAACATCAACCGTGTCGGCATAAATAGGCATGGTTGATTTTTCAAGAAATAAAGCAAATATTTCGACTATATATTAAATAGAGGGCGAATTGTGTCTGCTTTGTTAAATTTCGCATTTTGATAGAAAATGCTCTTTGGGTTATTCCATCTTGAGCATAAATATGCTATAATCTAAAGCGTGGGTCCAAAAATAATCCACAATAATCATTGAAAACTGCCGCTAAAGTAAGCAGTGGTCTGCTTATTGCGGAATGAACGGAGTCAAAATGATAGCAGTGATACCGGCCTATGAGCCGGATGAAAAACTCATCAAGCTTGCAGAAGATTTTATTGCCGAAACCGATTATCTGCTGGTTATAGTCGATGACGGCAGCTCGGCGGATAAGCAGTCGATCTTCTCAAGGCTTGAAACTATGGGAGATAGGATAAAGCTAATCCACCATGAAGTGAATAAGGGCAAAGGACGTGCTATGAAAACCGCATTTGAGTGGGTCAATGCACAGGACTTTGTCGATGAGGGTATTGTTACAGTCGATGCCGATGGTCAGCATCTAATCAGGGATGTTGAAAATGTCAGCCGGGAGTGGTCTATGCATCGCGATTCGCTTGTGCTTGGCAGCCGTGCTTTCAAGGGCAATGTGCCGCTGAGGAGCAGGATTGGAAATACGATAACCCGCGGTGTCTTTGCTGTTTCGACCGGAGTAAGGGTATATGATACTCAAACTGGGCTTCGCGCATTTTCAACCGATCTGTTGGATGAAATGCTTCAGATAAAGGGTGAACGCTATGAGTATGAGATAAATCAGTTGCTCATCTGTACAAAAAAGCATATTCCGATCCATGAAGTTACAATTGAGACGGTCTATTTGAATAAGAATGAGACATCTCATTTCAATACGCTCAAGGATTCATGGCGCATCTATAAGATGATATTTGGATTCGTTGCTTCGTCATTCATAAGCTGGGTGGTCGATTATGTACTGCTGCTTGTATTGACCGGCGTATTCGGGCATTTCTCGGTTAATGGTACATTCAGCCTGTTCGGACTTGCGCTTGAACCGAAGCTGCCTGCATTGATAATTGCACGAATTGTGAGCTCTGTTTTAAACTACATTCTGAATTGCAAGGTCGTATTTGAAAGCGAGTCGATGGGCAGTGTATGGAAGTATTATGTGCTTGCAGCTATAATGCTTGCATTTAACTATGTGCTTCTGCAGATTATGACTTTGGTCATGCCTATGTGGATTGCGCAGATCCTCGCACAGCTTATAATTTATCCGATAAATTTCATTTGCCAGAGGAAATTTGTATTTAAGGAAAAGTGAGGCTTGCACGATATGCTTCTATCAATGAATACTAGGGTCGATAATAAACGGCTCATTGATCAGCATTGTAGCAAATAAAATACGGAAAGAGGGTAAAAATATGAAATTCAAAAATAATGCAGGAAAGGTTGCGGTGACGATAGCTGCGGATGTGCTCGTTTTCGCAATCATAATTTTGACGTTTGCATGGTTTCATCATGCAAAACCCGGAAAGTACAATCAAGGAACGGTTCTTCCAACACCCAATCCGCAGGTATTGGCTACGCCGGCACCAATAACATCCGATTCAGCTCAGCCAACTGAGCCTACGCCGGATTCGGAAACAGGTGAAACGCCTGCGCCAACTATCGAAGCAACCGGTCTTCTTGGAAATAAATTCGCGGATAAGTTTACCGATGGTGAGATTATTCGGGATGAAAATGGCTATCGCAGCAAGGATGTTTGCATTGAGCTTTCAAGCTACAGCAAAATGGTGAACGGCTATCTCGTTGCCTATTATGTTGCAGACATATACATTCAGGATATCAATAGCTTCCGCTGCGAAAATGCAGAATCTTCGAACAACAAGGAGAGAGTTGAGGCTATGGCGGAGCGTACTGGGGCGATATTGGCCGGATCAGGCGATTACTGGATGTTTAAGAAAAAAGGTCTGGTAATTAGAAATGGAACACTCTATCGTGATAGGCTAAGTGAGGAACAGGATGTTTGCGTGCTCTATCGCGATGGAACCATGGGAACTTATTATGCAGGGCAGGTGGATCTCGATGCAATCTATGCAAATTATCCGCTTCATGCATGGAGCTTTGGTCCGATCCTTTTGGAGAATGGACAACCTCGGACAGAGGGATTCAATTGCAACGATTATGTTGCCGATAGGCATCCCAGGTGCGCACTGGGTTACTATGAACCGGGTCACTATTGCTTGGTCGTTGTAGATGGAAGGACAACAGGCTATTCATATGGCATGACCATGGTTGAGCTTTCAAAGCTCATGTATGATCTGGGATGCACCGACGCCTATAACCTTGATGGGGGCATGACTGCAATGATGTGGTATGATGGTGACCTGTATTCCAAACCCTGCGATGGTGGAAGGGCCAATACGGACATCCTCTATATAGCAGAACCGGATGCACAGTGAGGAGGATAATATTATGAAGAATAATGAATCTGGCAATAATGAAAATCGTGCAAGAAAGGTGATAAACAGGCTTTTCGCACATGCTTCGATGCTGTTTTCTATCCTTGTTATCGTATGCTTTGTCATTGATAAATTCAATGATGCGATGGATTTTATGACATCTGATATATCAAAGGGCGTATTCGCCGTAACCGCAGTTATCAGTATCGTGAGCTCGATATTGACAATCATAAATCTCTGGGAAAAACCGAAAGCAGAGATCAATGACGAAAAGGATTAAAAAATAGCATTTTGATTTGAATCGCAAAAGCATTAAAAAACGTTGCAAATACTGGATTTTTCGCTTATTGTGTCAGTTGGAACTGCAAAGAATTTTAATGCTTTTGTGTTCAAATATGCTGGGATGAAAGCACTCGTTGTTGTAAAAGCAAAGGTGTTTTCGAAAAAAACATGATTTTATAATTCTGCATATTGTTGAAGCAGGTAAGTTGTGAGCTGCTAAACTAGCAAGAATAATAATTCTCAAGAATATGGAGGAAAAACGGTGCAAAAATTGACGAAAGAAGCAGAAGCCATTTTAATTGAAAGATTTGGGAAAGATAGCGTGATTGCGTTAGCAACGACGGTTGATAATGTTCCGTATGTTCGCAATGTAAACGCTTTTTATGAGAATAATTCATTTTATATTCTTACACATGCACTTTCAAATAAAATGAAGCAAATTGCCCAAAATTCTACTGTTGCGATCGCAGGAGATTGGTTTATCGCACAAGGAAATGCGATTAATTTGGGCTATTTTGGTAAAGAAGAAAATAGCTCAATAGCGAAAAAGATGAGAACGACTTTTGCGGATTGGATTTATAACGGGCACAATGACTTTGATGATATTAATACAATAATTTTATGCATCAATCTTACGCATGGATTTCTGATATCTCACGGAATGAAGTACGAAATAGATTTTACGGTTTAATGTATAACATCTGATTTGTTTGGTGTTCCGGATAACGCTAAAAAACAAAAAAGTGAGACATTTTGCGGAAAGGGTATCCTTTTCTATGCTGCGGAACTTTTGCAGTCTATTGTTCCATGTAGGGTTTATAAAAGGGCATGGATATGAAAGCTCTTGAAAAAACGCTCTCCGGTTGCTAAATGCGGCAGCCGGAGAATTTTCGAAGATTTAGGAACTGTGATTTGCTATGATTTGAAACGCCTTAAATAGATTTATGTTATTGAACAGCAGGCAGCAGAGATATTGACTTTAACATTCGGTATGGATATAATTTAAATAAATGAACGAAATTGCAGATTAAAATCTAATCAGCATTTCCGTTAAACAAAAACAAGGAGCATTTCATGAAAAACGATATTAACGCTCTTATTTCTTTTATTGAGAAAGCGGTTTCTCCCTATCATGCTGCAGAAGAGGCAATGCGCCTTTTGAGCGATGAGGGATTTGAAGCTCTTGGGCAGAATCAAAAATGGAAGCTGGAGCGCGGCGGAAACTACTATGTTAAATGTTTCGGTACGATGCTGATTGCCTTCCATGTAGGCAGTGAATATATGCCGGGTGAAGGCTTTAGGCTGGCGGCATGCCATACCGATTGGCCATGCTATTATATTAAGCCTGATCCGGAGCAGGTTGCCGGCAACTGTTTGAAGCTCAGCATTGAGCCGTATGGCGGAATGATACATAATACCTGGCTGGATCGGCCTTTGAGCGCAGCAGGTGTTGCAGCATTAAAGACTGACTCTGTGCTCGGGCCAGAGCGTAGGCTTGTGGATTTCAAGAGGCCTATTGCTACCATACCGAATCTTGCAATACACATGAATCGCAATGTCAATAAGGGTGTAGAGCTCAACCCTAATAAGGACATGCTTCCAATTGTCGAGTCGGTAAGTAAGGAATTCAATCAGGACGGCTATTTTGTTAAAAAGCTTGCTGAATTGATGGAAGTTGAGGTTGATGACATTCTGAGCTATGACCTCTGCCTCTATAATGCGGAGAAACCAGTGCTTGTCGGTATGGATGAGGGTATTTTATCTTCGCCGAGGCTTGATAATATTACATCTGCATTTGCTGTATTGACTGGCATTGCGCAGTGTAATAGGGTACATGGGATAACAGCGGCGGTGTTATTTGATAACGAAGAAGTCGGCTCGGGAACAAAGCAGGGGGCTGATAGCGCAACGCTGGGTATGATGCTTGAAAAGATTGCCTGCTGTTTCAATGCGACACGTTCTGAATACATAGACTCTTTGACATCGGGATTCATGCTTTCATGCGATGTTGCCCACGCAAAGCATCCGAATCATACGGAGCTCGCGGATAATTCCTGCAATGCCGTTATGAACGGAGGTGTTACGCTCAAGATGAATTATGAGCAGCGCTATGCGACCGAGGCGGTGGGCATAGGTCTCATAGAAGGTATTTGTAAAAAGTATGATATTGCATATCAACGCTACATGAATCGCCCGGATATGCGGGGAGGCGGGACCCTGGGATCTTTTGCAGCATCGCAGCTTGGAATGAGCACAGCCGATATTGGTGTGCCTATGCTTGCAATGCACTCTTGCAGGGAAACAATGGGCGTAAAGGATCAATCATCGATTAACGAGCTTGTAATGAGGTATTTCTGCGAAGAATAGCGGGATAAGCGAGCTTTCAAACTCATGCTTTCTACAGAAAAACACATATATTCGGCATTATTATGCAAAACCCATTGAACCTTGCAATGGGTTTTGTTATAATCAATATCATGTTAAACTGGATGGTCTCGGTAATTTATACAAACATCAGCTGATCTTTTTATATGGATACAGAAATGGTTTGGTGCTAACGAGGTGACACGGAGGTATTTGCAAAGATGACGATGACCGATTGGATTGGTATGGCTGGAGGTCTGGCTCTTTTTCTTTATGGCATCAGGCTTATGGGAGACGGCATACAGAATCTTGCGGGGTCAAAGCTTAAAAGCATCCTTGAAAAGCTGACTAGAAATCGCTTTATCGGCCTTTTGGTGGGTTTGTTTGTAACTGCTGTAATTCAGAGCAGTAATGCAACCACAGCAATGACCGTGGGATTTGTTAATGCCGGGCTGATGGAATTTACAAGAGCCTCCGGTATCATACTTGGTGCTAATATTGGAACAACAGCAACCAGTCTGCTCATTGCTCTTCACATATCGGATATTGCTGCGATTATTGCATTTGTCGGTGTTGTATTAATTGTATTCTTTAAAAATAAGAATGTAAATTCTGCGGGAGCAGTTGTTGCGGGTCTCGGTATAATTTTTTTGGGCATGAATATGCTTCAGGAATACATGGCTCCGCTTGCCAATGAGGCTTGGTTCACCCAATTCATGCTGAGTCTTGAAAACAAACCCATTTTAGCTATTTTGATCGGAGCAGTGTTTACTGCAATCGTGCAGAGCGTTTCTGCATCGGTTGGTATTTTGCAGGCAATGGCACTTTCAGGTGCTGTAACATCATTGGAACAAGTCGTTTTCATAATTTTAGGTATGAATATTGGCTGCTGTGTCGCAGCAATAACAGCCGCTGTAGGTGGAACTAAGGATGGAAAGCGTACGGCGTCAATACATGTTATGTTCAATGTGTTTGCCAGCATTTTATTTGCTATAAGTTGGAAGCTGCTGCCGATAGGAGATTGGATACGCTCGTTAAGCTCCGATGTTATGCGTCAAATAGCCTTTTTTAACTTCGGAGAAAAGGTCATTGCAACCATTGTGATGTTTCCGCTGCTGCCGGCAATGGAGAAGCTCAGCCGTATCATTATTCCTGGAGAAGATAAGGCAAGAACTCGAACTCTGCAGCATATCAACAGAAACGATTTTGGATCTGTTTCCATTGCGATTGCACAGGTACGAGCTGAGACAGAAAGAATGTTTGGAATTGTGATGCAGAATCTTGAGCTTGCCTGTAAACTCCTGAACAGCAATAAGCGCACTGAAGCTGAGTTTGATGAAATCGTAGAAAACGAAGAGACGATCGACTATTTGAACCGTGTCATTACTGAGGCCTTGGTGGAGATCACGGGGCTTGGTCTGACTGATGCTGATGCTAAGACGGTTAATCGCACCCATCATGTAATCTGTGACTATGAACGCATTGGTGACCATGCGGATAATATTGCGGGGTATGTACATCGTTTTGTTAACGAGGGGCTTAAATTCTCCAAGAATGCGCATGATGAGCTGGAAGTATTGACCGATCAGGTTATAAAATTTGTGAATGATGCTCAGCAGTTTTATTTGGGCAAATCAGATCTTGATATGAATGCGTTGGAAATGCAGGAAGAGCATGTTGATATGGCTGTAGATGAATTGCAGGAGGCACATATTCGACGCATGGAAGGCGGAAGATGTACAGCCGAGGTAGGGCTCCTTTATGCTGAGATACTGACGGATTTGGAGCGAATCGCAGATCATGCGCTCAATATCGCAGAAGCCTCGGGAAAATAAAGAATATATATTAAAACTTGAGATGACATAAATGAATTTATATCATCTTTTTGAAGATGAGTTTAAACTCTAAATTGATAAGTATTTAGCTATATATAAGCAAATTCCAAAAGAAGAATTACTGTCAGCAATAAAACACAATTCTCTGTACAAAATTCTAATTTGATGGTATAATTTAATCGTGTATGGTCAGAAGCCTGATACCGTTGTATATGAGCAGCGATTTCAAAGCAATACTAATGATTATGATGAGGGTAAAATGAAAAAAGTTTTTTGCATGGTATTGAGCACCATCTTACTGATATTGGTAATTCCGATGATTGTGTCTGCTGAGTCGGATGCATCAATAGATCCGTTTGAGAATGTTACAACACCATATATAATGCTTATGGAAGCCGAAACAGGAACGGTGGTCTATGAACGCAGGGGCTATGAAAAAGCATTTCCTGCCAGCACAACCAAGCTCATGACGGCTGTGCTGACAGTGGAGAATATTCCAGACCTTGATAAGGTCATTACGGTTGGTGTGCGTGCCGTTTCAGGCTTTGGCCCCAAAAGCTCTATGATGGGCTTGGAAAATGGTGAGGAAATCGCAATTCGCGATGTGCTCTATGGTCTAATGATGCGCTCTGGTAATGATGCGGCAAAATGTCTTGCGATTGAAACGGTGAATGAGATTTATGGAAATTCTGTAGGAGAGGCAGATGCAGTAGATAAGTTCATTGAGATGATGAACGAAAAGGCTTCGGAGCTAGGAATGAATGATACTCATTTTGCAACCGTTGATGGGAGGCATGATGAAGCGCACTATACCACGGCATATGATTTTGCTCTGCTTATGCAGTATGTATTAAAAAATGAGAGGGTTTGCGAGATAATTTCCACAAAGGTGCATGACGTTGCCCCGACAAACAAGCACAGCAATGGCTATCACATGGAGAATTCAAACAAACTTATCTGTATGAAGGAAAATGATAAGACGGATTTTCGTTATCCATATTGTATTGGAGGGAAGACGGGCGAGACCAACCAAGCAGGATTCTGTTTGGCATCTGCTTCTAAAAAGGATGATATAACGCTTATACTGATTCAATTTGGAGATAATAATCAGACGATAAGCACAACTTATCGATATAATGTTGCCAAAGAGATCTATGAATGGGGTTTCAGCAATTATGGAGAGTTATCGTTTGATGAGCTTGGGGTTAGGACGGAGTTTACAATACAGACATCCGGCTATTCTCCTTTTGATGACCAGTTGGGCAAGCTGGATGTTGCTGCGGATACAGAAGGGCAAAAGATTCGCGGCGCATTGTCTGCTCTGCAAAGACTGAAAGCAGCCCCTGAATCGATTCGTATCGAATTGCATACTGAGAATGCGGTTGCCCCGATCAATGCGGGTGATATTGTTGGTTCCGTGGATTATTATATCAATGATGTAAACACGATCACGGTTAGCCTTATAGCAAAACGCAGTATTGCGGCTGCGGATCCTACCGGATCGGAGCTGGTTAGCATTATTCCCGTATCCAATACGCCGCCTCCGGGAAGTGGTGAAACGGGCAAGCTCCGCCACGCACGAAGCGCTGGGGGCAATGAATATTCAGTATGGGTTTATTATGGAAATAGCCTTTATAATATGACGGACTCTGCATGGTATTATATCTATTTTGCGGATGGAAAGTTCAATATTTCTTCCGCTCCTGAAGTGCAGGGAGGACTGACGCTCTATAAGCAATTTTTCGATAGCGAAGGACAACCATATTACAGCAGAGTTGATGGAATAGGTGAGGGCGGAATATTCATTATAGTTTCGAATGGATATGCATTATCCTCCGAAAAGCTTGACGGCACTCTTAAAGCAGTCAAACTTTCTGAATATTCTGAAAGCATAACTGCTGACGTGCCAAATGAAGTGCTTTGGACATTTCAAAACGAGGGTAATGGATACAAAATAAGCCAAAGTTCTAAATTTCTGACAAGAGACCCCGGGAGCGGGATGGTATTCTGGATAGTGGTTTGTGCCGTATTCTTTTTTATGGCTGTGTTGGTTATTCTGATAGCAAATCATAACCGCCCGAGCAGGCGCAGGCGCTACAGGCGTTCAGGAACAAAAGCTCGCAGACGCGCATATCGAAGCGGAAGCCGTGGCTACGGTCGTTATTAATAAATTTACACTGAAATGCTTCCGATAAAGCAAAGGATTGCTTTATCGGAAGCTTAAAAGGAAATACTATGCAATACAATCGGTTCGCTTCGCTTTATGATATGTTCATGGACAATGTTGATTATGATATGTGGGCAAGCTATATCGCATCATTCTTAAAACCAGGTGTGCGTGTGCTTGAATGCGGATGCGGAACTGGTGAAATTTCCATAAGATTGAGCAGACTGGGCTTTGAGGTTATAGGAAGCGATATTTCAGATGATATGCTGAGTGTAGCGAGCGAAAAAGCGCGCGGTTTGGGGTTGAGAATTCCGTTGCTCCATATGGACATGCGCAATTTTGATTTTCCAAAACCATTTGATGCAATTATTTCTCCTTGTGATTGCGTAAACTATTTGACGAGTATTTCTGAGGTAGAAGGCTTTTTTAAATCCGTATTTGCATCTTTGAAATCCGGAGGGGTTTTTATATTCGATATTTCATCGCAATACAAGCTGAGCAAGATTCTTGGGATGAATACGTTTTCGGATAGCAGAAGGGATGCAGTATATGTTTGGAAGAATAATTACGATGAAGAGAGCAGATTGATTGAGATGCAGCTGGAGTTTTTTACTAAAGCTGCGGTTTCAAAAGCCGGTAAGCCATTGTATGAGCGTTTCGGCGAAAGACATATTCAGAGAGCGCATTCGCAAGAGGAACTGTGCGCTCTGCTTAATAGGATTGGCTTGTCAATAATCGGTGTATATGCCGATTTCAGCAACAAGGCACCAGGAGAGACGACGGAAAGAATTCAATTTATAACAAAAAAGAGCGAATGAAGGAAGGAAAGAATTATGGATAAGATCATTAGAGGACTTCTTTTGAATGAAACTGTAAATGTTATTGCGATATCAGGCAGGGTTATGGTGGAAAAGGCACGTGAAACGCATAACTTGAGCCGTGTATGCACCGCGGCATTGGGCAGGACGCTTCTTGCAGTTTCAATGATGAGCGCAAAGCTTAAGAGTGAGAGAGACTCGATAACCGTTACTATAGCGGGAAATGGCCCTGCAGGAAGTATAACCGTAGTCGGGCGTGAAGGGGGAGCAGTAAAAGGATATGTGACGAATCCGGAGGTGGAAATTCCGCTGAATGCACAAAATAAGCTGGATGTAGGCGGTGCGGTTGGACATTCCGGTGAGTTGCGTGTTATACGGGACTTTTCATTGAAAGAGCCGTATATTGGCAGCTGTCATTTGGTTAATGGGGAAATTGCAGAGGACTTTGCAAGGTATTTTACGGTAAGTGAGCAACAGCCATCTTTGGTATACCTTGGGGTTAGGGTAGAGCCTATTTCCGGAGAGGTGAGGTCGGCAGCAGGCTTAATTTTAGCACCGCTTCCTAATTGTCCGGATGAAGAGCTTGATAGACTGGAGGCACTTGGTGAAAAAATTTCGAAGCTCTCCTTACGTATGGATGAGGGTGATTCAATTGAATACGCACTCAATGCGCTGTTCGAGGGTTTTGATTATAAAGTGACAGAAACTATTTTGCCGGAATTTCGTTGCGATTGCAGCCGTGAACGGTTGGAAGGAGTGCTTGTATCCCTTGGTCGAGATGAACTAAGAGCCATCATAGAGGAGGACGGACAGGCAGAGATCGTCTGCAGATTTTGCGATACGAAGTACCTTTTTGAGAGGGATGCTCTCAATGCGCTTTTAGCCTTTGCTGAGCGCAAGGAGGATTATAATGAGCAAAAACGGTAACGTAACGAAGCTCACAAAAAAAGGTATAATAGTAAATCTGAAGGATGCAGCAGCTCTACTAATTGATATCGCACTAACTAAAGTGCAAAATGAATTATATTTGGAGGCGCTGCCGCTTCTCTATAGGGCAATAACTCTTGAGCCAAGAAATAAGGAAGCATATGTCATATTGATAGAAACTCTTATTGAGATGACCTGTTATGATCAGGCTTTGTGGCAGTTGAGTATGGCAATTGATGTTTTCGGTGAATATGATGCAAATATCCTTATGCTGCTTGGTAACTGCTATATAGGCATGGAACAATATGCTGCTGCATTGGATGCATACAGTATTTTGCATCTTAATGCGGAGGAAGATGCCTCATTTAATGAAGACGTGTTGGAATCGGTTCTGGATGCAATGGACTACTGCGAGTATATGATGGATGTATACAGCGAAGATGAGTATGAATCTTTAGATTTTAATGAAGCTGAGATGCAGCCTATCCGTGATGTTGCGGATATTGAGCGTGAGGAGCTGATAAAAACGATAGAATCTTTATATAAAGATGAAGAATATTCTAAGGTGATAGATCTCGTTGAGCCATATATGAGGCAAAATCCGAATGATTCGATCCTGGGAAGCATATTGTTGATGGCTTACTATTGTTCAAGAGAATTTGAACGCGGAGCCAAATATATTAAATCTCTAAAAAGGGGTGCATTGGATTCTGCACAGATGCATTGCCTGGCATCACTCATATACAGTAAGGCGGGGATGGAAGCCGAATCGGAAAGTGAGTGCAATGCTGCGCTTCGTTTGGAGCCTGACTCCGCAGATACTGCTTTAAAGGTTTATGCTATGCTTTGTGAATTGGGCAACAGGAAAGAGCAGGCTTTCAAATATGCAAGGTTATGCTATAAAATGAGCCCATATGATAAAGAGATAATTCATGCATATGCGCGTTGTCTTGCGATTTGTGGAAATACCGATTATGCGGCAAAGCTTTATGAACGTATTTTAAAGATTGATCCTGGGGACATAGTAGCTAAATATTATAAAAAAATCTGCATAGAAGAAACCGATTTAGATGAAAATGTTATTCCAGTTGCATATATTTTCCCTCCCGGTGAGCTTATGGCAAGGATGATGCATAGCCTTATACATCTTGAAAGCCATAGGAAGTTGGATTCTGCTGCATGTGAAGAAGCACAGCAGCTTGCAAGGTGGGCAGTGCGTATGGAGAATTCGAAACTTGCAGCATCATTTTTAGCGTTTGTTCGTCCATTTCATGCGCAAATGCACAATCTCTGTCAATACATAATAAAACATCCTGACGTGAGTTATAATACAAAGATGATTGCAATAAATGGCATAAGACCTGAAGCACCTCCAAAGGGCAATTTGGTTTTTAAAAGGGGCAGACTCATGTATGCTCTGATGGAGGTAAAAAGCGTTTCTGATAAAAATAAAAAGCAATGCGAAGCAAAAGAAAGGATTCCGGCTGATTATCATACTATTTCGGATATCGTCAAATCTCATTTGAGAGGGAAAAGGGGTGCTCCGTGGAAAAAGGATGCGTTGTTGCTGCTTGATGAATTTACAAAGGAAGGTTCCAAGGAGCGATCTCGCTTTACTGATGCGCAGATGCAATCAATAGGCGCAGCGATAATATATGTTGCTCCGTTTGTAACAAATGAAAACCACCCTAAATATACTCATGAACAGCATCTGAAGTTTTTGGAGACGTATAAACTCACTGAAACAAGGTTCAGAAATGCATTGCGGTTGTTGATAAAATATTCGAAAACAGCGGCGAAAACAATTGATTTTTATGAAAAGTAGATGGTATAAATATGAAAGCAAGGTTTATTGCAACATGCAAAATAGGGCTTGAGGCACTCACTGCAAGCGAACTTAGAAATTTGAATATTGAAGTTATATCTGTGCTTGATGCTAGGGTGATTTTTTCAGGAGACTATCTGGATATGGCAAGAGCTTGTCTCTGGCTTAGGACGGCAGAACGGGTATTGATGATAGTTGATGAATTTCATGCAGAGACATTTGAAGAACTCTTTGCTGGAGTGCGCCGCATTGGATGGAAAGATTATTTGCTGAGGGACAGCTTCATTCATGTTAACGGAAAATCGGCTAAGAGTAAACTATTCTCGGTTTCTGATTGTCAGAGCATAGCAAAAAAGGCTGTAATCGAATCGTTAAAAGTCGGATACGGAACGAGCTATTTTCCGGAGAATGGTGAGAGGATCATAATTGAAGTAGGTATATTGAGAAATGAAGTTACCGTAGCATTGGATTGCTGCGGTGCGGGGTTATCAAGGCGTGGCTATCGTACATATAATGTGCCGGCCCCTATTTCGGAAACACTTGGAGCGGCAATAGTATTGCTATCTGGATACAAGCCGGAGCGCATACTTATAGACCCGATGTGTGGATCCGGAACTATGCCTATTGAAGCAGCTATGATAGCAAAGAACATGGCCGTGGGCCTGAATAGAAACTTTGCGGCTGAACAGTGGCACTTCATGGGATTGCCGGCATTCAAACAAGCGCGTGATGAGGCGATGGATTTGATTCAAAATGTTCCGTTCGATATTGAAGGTTTCGATATCGATCCTCATTGTATAGAGCTATGCAAAAAACATGCAAAAAAAGCAGGCGTAATGATCAAATGGTCAGTGCGTTCGGTTCAATTGCTGCATGAAGATCGGTGTGGTGGTATTATAGTTTGCAATCCTCCCTATGGAGAACGTCTCCTTGAAAAAAAGGATGCGGAAAAGCTATATCGCAATATGCATGAGGTCTTCTCGTCATTGAATGGTTGGAGTGTAAATATCATTGCGGCTCATCCGGAGTTTGAACGTATATATGGTGAAAGAGCAAATAAACGCCGTAAGCTTTCTAATGGAGGTATGACTTGTACGCTTTACAGGTATTTTCCTAAATATCGAGATTGAAACCGAATATCGTTATAAAAGCCATTATTTGCGCTGTAGGGAGGGGACTGCTTTGAAGACTGTTCATTGCGGTCCCATGATTTTTATTTAGATATTACGCCGCACTCAACCGGTTTGCCAATTCAATCGTTATATGTTATAATCAAAATGGAGCATTATTCCATGAGCATATGAACGCAAATATGAAGAATGCTTTTGTATGCTTCAGCACGACAATGATTTTTCTGAGAAAGAGGGATTTATCGAATGAGTAATATCAGAAAAAGCCATTCCCCTATAAAAATAGCAAGAACCAGTGGTAGGGGGATAAGAAAGGCCGGAGAAGACAATACGAATTCTGATGTCGGAAAAACAAGCGTGTATAAGCCGACCTCAGCTAAAGCAAATAATGAAACGGCCGGAAAGCAGCATAAGAAAAATAAGAGGCAATCGAGCCTGCGCAAGCGCATTGAAATGGGTGGTGGTCTTTTTGTTGAAAGAAAAAGACCCAGGTCAACGCTTCTCGCGGTGGTGTTCGGCGTGGTTAAATGTTTTATAATTGTTGGAGTTCTATGCGGATTCATAGCCATGGGGTTGGTGCTGGGCATCGCAAAAGCATATATTGATACCACGCCTTCCTTGGATATTTCAACCCTTACAAAGAGCGATCGTACAAGTTACATATATGATTGCAATGGGGATGAGATAACCACGTATGCCAGCATGGAATTCCGCGATTGGGCAAATATCGATGAGATACCGGGCACCCTAAAAAACGCTTTGATCGCTGTTGAGGATGTCAGATTCTATAAGCATGGCGGATTGGACTTTAAGCGACTGTTTTCGGCGGTAGTAAATACGCTTAGAAATACGAATACCCACGGGGGTTCGACGATAACACAGCAGCTTATAAAGAATAAGGTGCTTTCAAACGTCCAGAGCTATAAGCGTAAGATACAGGAGGCGTATCTTGCTTATGAGCTTGAGGGCACTGTTTCCAAGGATTTGATTTTGGAAGCCTATATGAATGATGTGTACCTTGGGGATTCTAACTATGGCTTCAAAACAGCAGCAAAGGACTATTTCGGTAAGGATATGAACGAACTCACCATTAGAGAATGCGCTATGCTTGCAGGGATGGTTCAAAAGCCGAATTACACAAATCCTCGCGCAAATACATATAAGCGATTCAATGAGGATGGAACAAACAAGATGGATGTTACAAATGCAAGGACGGATATCGTGCTCAAGGCTATGTACGAAGCCGGGTTCATATCGCTTGCAGAGTACAACACAGCACTTAAGGATGATGTAAAAATCCTTGAGGTGAGCACTCAAAAGCAGCCGTATGAGATGGCATACTTCGTTGAATACGGAGTTTATGATGTTATTACGAACATGTTGAAAGTGAGAGGCTTGGAGGATAATTCATCAAACCGCTCACAAATTGAGAGAGAGCTGCGCACGGGTGGATATAAGATTTTCCTGACGGTGGATCCGAAAATACAGAACTCCACGCAGGAGATAATATCAAATTGGGATAAGTATCCTGCGCTTCGCAATTCGAGTGCGGGGCTGATAACCGACCCGACATCGGGTATAACTATACAGCAGCCGCAGGCATCTGCGGTTATTATCGACCATGCGACCGGACAGATCAAGGCGATAATCGGAGGGAGGGACGTGCCAACCCAAAAGCGGCAGTTAAACCGTGCATACCAGAGCTCAATGCCGGTCGGCTCATCGATCAAGCCGCTGACGGTGTATGGCCCGGTGTTGGATATGGGGTTGAGTCCGGCAACCGGTGTACTAAATTCCGAGGTGAGCATAAATGGTTATGGAGGAGATAAGGGCTATCCGTCTCTTGGAAGCAAGCGTTGGGAAGGGATAGTGGACATTAGACGAGGAATTACCTCTTCCCTGAATATAGTTGCAGCAAGGCTTTTGTTCGAGGTCAGCACTCCGGAACAAAGCGCAGCCTATCTTGAAAGTCTTGGTGTTCCAAATGAAAGAATAAATAAGGATGGACCAGGTCTTGCACTTGGAACATCGGATATAACGCCCATTGAAATGGCGGCAGCATACGCCTGCATTGCAAATGGAGGCGTATATATAGAGCCAGTATCGTTCTCGAAAGTTGTTGCGCCGGATGGAACAATAATTCTGGATGCGGAGGATGTGCAGGAATCCCACCGAGTCTATAAGGAGAGTACGGCTTATATGCTGGTGGATATGATGAAGGATGTTGTCAGCAGCGGAACCGGCACAAATGCTCAGATTGAAGGGATTACCGTTGCAGGTAAGACGGGAACCAATGATGATTATACAAGTGCTTATTTTGCGGGATTTACCGGCTATTATACTGCTTCACTTTGGATCGGTCATGATCGATATTCGGAAAAGCTTGCTTCAGGATCTACTGGAGGAAGTGCGGCAGCACCGCTTTGGCAGGCGTTTATGAGCGATATCCATAAAGGGCTTAGTGATAAACCGATAATCGATGCTTCTCCTGTAGATGTGGGGCTTGCTCAGGTTACTATATGTCCGGTTTCTGGTAAAATTGCAACCGATGCATGCCTGCATGATACAGCAAATCCACCGATCACGGATTGGTGTGCGGTTGAGAGCATTCCTACTGAGTATTGTGATATGCATTGCAGCATCGATGTTTGCTCGGAATCGGGCAAGCCGGCAGGTGTGGATTGCCCTGTAGATTCAAGAGAGCAGAGCTGCGTGGTTTTGATTCATTCTGATTCCGTCTATTCAAGATTGGATGGTGAAAAGCTTTATGAAATCATACCAAATGCAGTAAGAACTGATCTTGATTTGGACACCTTTGCTGCAAGCTATATAGATTATTCAAATATCATTTGTTCGATTCACGGTACGAGCAATCCTTTTGAGAATATTGAGGATCTGTATAGATATGCAGGCGCATTGATAGCAGAGGTCAGAGCGTATCTTGATACCGTTCAAACCCTTGGACAGGGTGAAAGAGAATTGCTTGAGCAGAATATCATTGCATTGCAGGAAGCAATTGCGCAGGCCGATGCCCGCCTGATAATGCAGGCAATTCAGGAGTTGAAACAAAATTATGGTACATTGTATGAGCAGTTTCCGCCTGCCATAGGTCCATCAGCTTGAGGATCTGCATATTCTGGTAGAAAAAGGACAGGATAGGAACGGTGAATGTTATGATTTATTTTGACAACAGTGCTACCACAATTGTGCTCCCGGAGGCGGCAGATACAGCAATTAAGTATATGAGGGAGCAATATTTTAATCCTGCCGCAGCATATTCGCCCGCGGTAAGTGTGGAGAGGGAGGTTAATGCTGCAAGATCGAGGCTTGCATCTTATATAAATGCTGATGCTGGTGAACTCATATTCACGAGCGGTGGTACCGAAAGCAATAATATGGCGCTTTCGGGTTCCCTTGCAGCGCGGCGCGGCAAATGCAGGATAATAACCTCGGCCGTAGAACATCCTTCGGTGTATGAACCCATTCTTGCCATGAAGGAGCAGGGGTATGATGTGGTTGTGGTTGGAGTTGATACGACCGGACGAATTAGGATGGACGAGCTATCAGCGGCGCTAAACGCCGAAACAGGATATGTAAGTATCATGCATGTCAATAACGAGTCGGGAGCCATCAATGATATCGATGCAATTTATGCAATGGTAAAGAAGCAGTGTCCGGATGCTGTCTTTCATGTTGACGGTGTTCAGGCATATGTTAAAATGCCTGCCGTGCGATGCGATATGTATTCAATGAGTGGGCATAAGCTGCATGCACCAAAGGGTGTAGGCGCGCTCTATGTGAGGAACGGCGTTCGTTTTAAAGGCGGTCAGCGCGGAGGAGGACAGGAAAATAATCTTCGCTCAGGCACGACAAATGTGCCGGGTATTATGGCACTGGATACTGCATGTTCGATTTATATGGAAAAGCATGATGTAAATATTGCAAATATGCTTGCAGTAAAACGGAGGCTCCATTCTAATCTTATGAGAATACGAGATGTGCGCTTGAATGGTCCGGAGATAGAAAATGCAGCACCATATATTTTGAACATAAGCTTTCTGGGAGTTCGAGGTGAAGTGCTGCTGCACTCGCTTATGGATAAGGGTGTGCTCGTATCCACAGGTTCGGCTTGCGCTGCAAGACATAGAGGCAAAAACCGTATTTTGAGTTCAATGGGAATAACCGGCGAAAGGCAGGATGGGGCGATTCGTTTCAGCTTCAGTCCGTTTAATACGGTTGCCGAAGCAGATAACGCAGCGCAGTATATTGAAGAAAGTCTGCATCAACTTAGAAGATTTAGAAGACGATAATTAATAATATAACAAAGGATTAAAACAAGGAGAAACCATGGAAAAGATCATTCTTGTACGCTATACCGAGATTCATTTAAAGGGACTTAACCGTCCCTTCTTTGAGAAAAAGCTGATTTCAAATATGAAAGGGGCATTGAGAGGGATATCCTGCAAGATACGTCATGAGCAGGGAAGAATATATGTATGTTCTATTCCCGAGCAGAGCTTTGATGATGCTTCGGATCGCTTAACGCGAGTATTTGGCATCCACTCGATCAGTCCAGCGTATGTTGTGGATAAAGAATGGGATAATGTTGTAAGTATGTCCTATGAGCTTATGGGCAGAGAGCTCGAGCGCAGCGGAAAAACGAGCTTCAAGGTCTTTGCAAGGCGTTCAGACAAGCATTATTTTATGAATTCCGATGGAATAAACCGTGAGATAGGGCATCTGATGCTTGAAAAATTCCCCCAGCTGCATGTCGATATCCATAACCCGGAGATCTCTCTATGCATTGAAATCCGTGATTCGGCTTATATTTATTGCGAGGAAATACCATGCGCAAATGGTATGCCCATAGGCTCATCCGGCAAAGCGACGCTGCTGATCTCCGGAGGAATAGATAGCCCGGTTGCGGGTTACATGATGGCAAAGCGCGGCTTAGTGCTAAGCGCAGTGCATTTTTACAGCTATCCTTATACCAGCGAGCGCGCAAGAGATAAGGTCATAGACCTTGCACGGCTGCTTTCCAGGTACGCAGGACCGATTCGCCTTTTCCTGGTGCCGTTTACTGACATTCAAATGAAGATATATGATGAATGCCCGGAGAAGGAAACTACTGTTATTATGCGCAGGCTTATGATGAAGATAGCGGAGAGAATAGCTCTATCGGAGGAGGCAAGAGCACTGATTACCGGGGAGGCTCTGGGGCAGGTGGCAAGCCAAACCCTTGAAAGCCTATGCGTGACCAATGATGCAGTATCCATGCCCGTATTTCGTCCTCTGATCGGTTTTGATAAGGATGAGATAATGAGCCTGGCAAGAAAAATAGGAACATATGAGACTAGTATACTGCCATATGAGGATTGCTGCACCGTATTTGTTCCAAAGCATCCGGTGACTCGCCCAGAGGTCGCTGATTTGCGAGCCAGTGAAGCTGCGGTAGATTTTGAGCCGATGATAGAGAAGGCAATGGAAGAGACTGAGCTCATAATAGCATCTAAATGATAATGAACTGAATAATGATTAAGGGTGTGCTTTTGTGTAAAACAGGGCACACTTTTTTGGAATTGACCCGATCATGATTATAAAAAGAGACTGCATTTTGAAGATATAATATCGCTAGGCATTGACATCGTTTTGAATTATGGTATAATTTTATTTGAGCAATAGCCAACGCTATTCTCGTGCTGTATAAACAGCAAAAAAATACAAGGAGGAATTCCAATGAAAATCCGTAGAGTTCTATCAATGGCTCTTGCGATCGTTCTGGTATTCGCTCTCGTCCCCGTTGCCACCCTCGCAGAGAGTATTGATGCAGCGGCATACGAAGCAACCCAGATGCGCAAGCTTGACAACGCATGGAACACCCTGAATGTTGCAGAAGAAGCTGCAATGAACAGAGGTGCAAGCCGTATTGAAGTCATAAATGCAGTTTATGAAGCTGCATTGAGCAATGACCTCATAGACAGGGACGGCTTCTCCGACTTTACCAAGGATGGTTTCTTTTTCACCGTCGATGGTATGTACTGTGCCTACAATTATAGGCTTCGTAATGAGCTTAATACGAATGTTGCACCCATTCCCGAAGATGAACAGCTCGTTACAGTTAAGGGCAGCGGGATCAGCACTGGCACTAAGGATGCCGAGTCTCCCGATGTCTTCCTCATAGCTCCCTATTATGGCCACGATAGCAGCTTCACAGACCAGTATAAGCGTGAAGCTCAGTCCATTGCTGAGGCAACGGGCGGCGAATATACCCTCATTCAGTCCACCGCTGCAACCGGACCGGCTATTGCAGAGAATTTCGTTGAAAAGGGCACCGTTATTTTTGATAGCCACGGTACTCAGAGCGGAACCTCTTCCTATCTCTGCCTGACAACCAAGAATGGCATTACTCAGGAAGATTTCTCCAATGGTTGGGCAGTCAATGCAGGCAGCGCAGCATATATCGATGGCAGATATATTCAACATCATGCTCCCGATACCCTTGCAAATTGTATGGTATGGATGGCAATCTGCGAAGGCATGAAGCTTCAAGGACGTGGTACCACCGGTGCAGCATTGCTCGAAGCAGGCGCAGGTGTTGTATATGGCTATTCTCAGAGTGTTACCTTTGTAGGTGACTATAAGTATGAAGAAACATTCTGGAATGTCATGAAAGAGGGCGGCACGGTTGCCGAGGCTTTCCAGGCCATGAAGGATAGATGGGGAACCCCAGATCCTCACGGCGATGCATATCCCATTGTAATGAGCCCTGTTGACGATTTCCCCACAAATCCCGATTCAGAGCAGACCGTTTATTGCGAATGGACTCTCTTCGGCGAAGCAGAGCCTGTAGCTCTTGAAAGCTTCACCCTCGATACAAATGCCGTTGAAATGTACGTTGGCAGGTCAGCCACCGTTACCTTCGGTCGTGTACCAGATAATGCAAACCAGTATGAGCTTGTTTGGACTTCCGCTAACGAGAATATTGCTACCGTAAACGGAAACAACCGCCGTGCAAACATCACTGGCGTAAATCCCGGTACCACTACTGTCACCTGTACTGTTATGGTCGATGGTCAGGTATTCGGTACTGCAACCGTTGCTGTAACCGTAAATATCGATACCAGCCTGTATGATTCTCTGAATGTTGAGGGCGGCACCATTGCATTCGGAACTTCCGAGCAGTATCCCTTCATTGCTGAAGAAGCAGATGGAAGGTTCTATGCGAAGAGCGGCAACGGCGGCGTTGGTAACTCCACCTCTTCAGTTACCGCAACGATCAATATGCATGCCGGCGAGACTCTCACCTTCGATTATAAGTATAGCAGTGAGAATAACTATGACTGGTTCAATTTCACAGTTGATGGTCAGCAGAAGCTTCACCTTTCAGGCACTAACAATGCAAATTGGCAGACCTATACATATACGGCAACTGCTGATGGTGCTGTGACCTTCGTTTGGAGTTTCACAAAGGATGGCAGCGTAAACGGCGGTGATGACTGCGTCAAGATCGATGAGGTTGCATATTCCGGACAGTCCGGCATCCCCGGAGATGTTGATGGAAGCGGCAGTGTTACTATTGCAGATGCAATCCTCGTTCATCGTCATGTTCTCGGCCTTAACCTGCTCAATGAGGATCAGCTTGCTATCGCAGATATCAATGGCGATGGTGACGTTAATACCGTTGATGCTACCCTGATCGCTCGTGCAGCAATGGGTTTGTAAAAACTGATCGATATCTTTAGCTAGATAGAAGGAGCTCGACTTTAAAAAGTTGAGCTCCTTATTTTAATTATATCCTGTACGTTATGAAACAAACGTGATATAATAATAAAGAGGATGCATCCATTTTGATAAATACATGTATGGATGTTTACTGAGCCAAATATAAAATCGCAAAAAAGAAAGGGGTTCCACTCAAGGGGGAGTATAGAGATGAGGAATTCATTAAAACTTTAACAAATGCTTTTGAAGATATAGCTTTAAATAAGCAGCTTTTGGAGGATCCAATATCCGTTTGTGGCTATAGAGAATATACAGGACGCGAATCACTACGTTCTATAAGCTGGAAGCAGTCAGCAGTAAGAAACAAGCTGATCGTTAAGGAGTTTGATCCGATAGGCAAACAGTCCGTAACTGTCGTTCTTGACACTGCTTATCATGGTGAATATGAATTGCATATCAAGCGACAGGAATACGAATTTAGAGCAGCAAGAACAATCTGTGAATACCTTGAGGACAGAAATATTGAATATACGTTTATTACGAATGCAATAATTAATGAAGGCATTTCAAGCTTCCACAGCAGTGGTGGAAGAGGCAATGTATACAATAGAATTCTCTATGGACTTGGTTTTGCAAAGAATGGTGAAACCTGTTCTACCGATATTTTGCTGGCTGAAGTATGTTCCGGAGCATTTCGCGAGCATACGCTCGTTTTTATAACCAATCGTCGTGAGGAATCGTTGATGGCAGATCTCGCACATGTCAAAAGCAGTTACGGTACCGAAATTGTTACCGTCTTTGCAGAGGATTATGTAAATGAAGAGACGGAAGCGGAAAGGAAGAGGGCGGAAGAAGCTGCTAAGAGTGAAGCCATGCAATCGAAAACGATGGTTAACCAGGACAGAAAAGAATGGGAAGCTCTGGCACATGAAGCAAAGCGGATGGAGGTGATGTAATGAATAGGTTTCTTCGCGTTTCATTTATCGTTGGCATATTATTTGTTGTGATCAGTGTGTTTGCAGGGAGCTTCACCGGCGCAATGTATCCGCTTGGGTGTTATATGATGCTCTGGCTTGGAACGCTTGTTTTTATGCTGGGAGTGATAATCCCGAAGCTGCAAAAGCACGAAGAAATGCTTAGGATAGCTGGCATAATTTTATCATTGATCGGTTTTGTTTTTTTGATAATATTAAGGAGACCAAAAGCATTTTATATAATTCAAAGCGTCTTTGTGCTGCTCAGCTTTATTCTGCCCTCAACGCTTAAATATAATACCACACATCGTGATTTTGCACCTAAGTTTAAATTCACGATGATAGTTATCGCATTATTATTTTGCGTTATGGGAATATTCACAGGTGGGACAGAGGATTCCTTCCTGGATACCGATTATACAGTTGCCGCAATGATAAATTCAATCCCGGTAATAATAATATCTGTTGTGATGGGCATACTGCTGCTTCGTGGTCTGCGCGCAGTGACAGGTATGGTCGATGAAACGGAATTCAATAAAAAGCAGCTCAGGGATACTCTGATTTTCTTTGCAGGATGCATTATAGTGTTCATTTCCGGGCTACTCAATGCACTAAAATGGTTTTTGGAACTTATTGCTGAGCATGTAATTAATCCATTATTTATTTGGGTGTCCAAAATGCTGTATCAGATTGAGCAGCTTTTAAAGAATAAGAATCCATCATTTAATCTTAAACCTTTAAGTCCGAGCGAGTCACAAAATGGAATGGATATAACTCCAGCTCCTAACTATGAGACTGTGACCAATGCTCCGGGCAAGGTAGAGCAGAATTCAAATGATTTGGCTAGATTCTTATTAGCGGTTTTAGCATTGGCAATAGTTTCTGTTATAATCTATCTTATCATTAGAAAGCTTTTTAAGCGTGGAAGGCGTGCTGTAAGCTATGGATATCCTAATGAAGTATGCGAAATGGTTGATGAGCCAGAAAAGAAGAAGCAACGGCCACTATCACGATACAATGGCTCACCGAGACTGAAAATTCGTTTTTACTATGCTGAATTTCTGCGATACGTTCATCGTCGAGGCGGAAAACTTCGGAGAGCGGATACCTGCGCTGAGGTTGAAATAACGGCTTCTTTATTGGATCAGCACTTGAGAGAAGAGGTTGGAGAGCTTACGGATGAATACCGCCAGGCGCGTTATGATCTAAGCGATGAGCCAACTAATGAGGCTGCTAAACGAGCTAAACAATTATTAAATTCCATAAAGAAATGGAATGGTTGATAGTGTAATATTTTCAATTAGCGTTAAACTTTTTGAGACTTGCACAATTTCTGTTATACAGAAGGAAGCCGAATGTAAATGCAATATGAATTAGCTATATGGGCACGGCATGGTCATAATCATGCCGTGCTCGAAAATTCATAGTTAAAAACATGATCATGATGAATTTACAATGATATTACAGAAATCAGATTGAATGCATAGTAATGCTGGTGATATAATTGGCTTATATAATGAAGGAGCAATAGAGCATGCGCAATCCAAATATTTGTAGGCTTATTATGAATGGCATAATTATAATTGGCATGATCGCTTTTGCCGGTTCTGCTTGGGTTTTTGGGGTTGATCCCATACATCCGCTTACGATAGGCTGCGGTATGATCGTGTTAGGAGGACTTGTGTATGGGCTTATTACTGTTCGTTGTCCTGCATGTGGGCATATACTTCCGCTCAAGGGATTTTGGACATCCTACTGTCCACATTGCGGGGAGTATTTAGACTGATTGTTTTGTCGGTTGCTCGACCTGGTTATGATCGAATCCTTGCATATGGTGGGTTAGTGTCCAATTCAGATGTTAAACAAGGATAAAGTTTATCGCAGTAATGCTTGGGCAATCAGTTCATTCAGCCTGTTTCTAGCAGCAAGATTAGGCTTACACAGATAATTCATGATAGCCGGATAGAAATAGAGAAAGCCTCCATAACAAAATGCAGCACGAAAACCGTATTCAAAATCGGTTTTAGATAAGTGGACTCCTTGAGAACTAAAAGCGGCGTAGCAAATATCGATATCGTCAAAATCAAAATAGCTTACTAAATCAATGTAAAATGGCGCATAGCTGCAAAATCCAAAATCAATGATATAGGGCACACCGCTGCAATTATAGACATGATCTCCGGATGGCGACTGAATATCGCCGTGGGTAAGGGTTAAACAGCTCTTTTCGGCAGATAAGGCAGTCATATCGTTAATAAAGCGAGCAGCATTCCTTCGGAGAGATGGTAGGTATGATCCAAATTCATTAAAAAATGCATTGTTGCTGGATGCAGCCTGCTCAAAGTGATCCAGCGATATAATTGAAGCAATGTTAGTCCAGTATACTTTGTCTGCGGTAGGAAGCCAGGAAGACATGCAAGCATTTCCTAAATTGTTCAGGTGAATTTCTGCAATTGCCGATGCAACGGAACTCTTCCAATCTATATTGTTTATAATGCTTGAACGCTGTTCTGCCAGATCTTCCATAGCTATCCAATTGGGTTCGGAAGATGTTAAATCCGAAGAATATGCAGCAGGAGTATGCTTATGACCCTGTACTGTAAGCGTATGCATAGCCATGCGCTCTTTAAGCTCCGTTTTTTTCAACACCATGGTTTTGAATTCACCGTCTTTTAAATAAACATATGCCCTGCAAAGTTTGGCTCCTGAGAAGCCTTGTTCGTTGCTATTGAGGGCATGAAGAGAATATGATGCAACATCGCCAAATGTCAAAAGATTAGCAAGACCAAGTATAGATTTAAATAATGCTGCATCATAATTATTATTCGGTTGCTTCATGGGCTGCTCCGTTTCTATATTATTAAATTATCACAAGCTTGATGAAAACTTTGCGTTAGTACATATAAATACATGAGAACTCATTTGCTCCATAAATACGTTGAAGCCCAACTTCAATTGGAGTTGGGCTCACTATCTGTTCAATTGCCGGATGAGGGAGACGGCGTATAAATCGGCGTAGGCGTCGGCAAGTTTGTGACCGGAATATCCGGAGTAAAGGTGGGCTCAGAAGTGTACGTCGATTCAGGCGTACTTGAAGGTATCGGTGTATTCGTAGTGGCTGGAACCTGAGTCGGCGCAGGAGTGGGAGTAAAGTTCGGCGTGGGGGTCGGGCGTTCAGCAGGATTTATACTGCTATCCCAAAGATGATGCTTCATAGCGTATTCATAATCTGCCCGAGCAAGCTCTGAGCGCAGCGTAGACCCGGCTTTGAATTCATCGCCATAAGGGTTGGCTTTATCGGGGTCGGTGGGATCCCAACCACGCAGAAATAGGTTAGATGCATCGATGCGTATCGGCTGAGGTCTTCCCATGGGACCAACGCTTGATTTATCATTATATATGACCACAGTTGTTCCGAGAGGGCAATTATCAAAGATCCATTTAGCATCATTAACGGCAAGCCTGACGCAGCCATGGGATATAATCCAACCAAGGCGATTATAAGACTTATACATAAGATCATACTTATGCATAGTGTTATAAGGCACTGAATGGAATAATATGCCGCCAACAATACGTGTGCAGTACTGGCCGTAGCATGGCCCCATTAGGACGTGCCAACTATATTTAGCCGGTGTTTTAAATATCCCTTCCGGAGTATCCGCTCCGCCAGTGCAGATCATAGATGAATAAGGACGAGTATACTCACCGTTTTCGTCAACGCAGAAAACGGTGACGCAGCTATTGATATTATTGATACATATGAGGTAAGGGTAGCCATATTTTGCCTTTAGATCCAGCTTCTCATAGCCCTCTTTGGATTTTAGCTTTGCCATGAACTTTTTGCCGGCATTTGCAAGCTTGAGCTCAGATTCGCTCGTGGGTATTGGGTTGCAATATGGCGTTGGTTTAGGCGTTGGGCGAGGGGTAGGCGTAGGTACAGCGGTGAGCGAGGGCGCACTAGTAGACGGCTCCGTTGCTGCATCGGTAGGAGCAGGGCTGATCGTCGTATCAAAAGTAATGCCCGGCGTACGAGTCGGGGTGGAATAGGGAGTAGAAGATACATATACGCTCTGCGAATCGGCTGGTGGATTCGGCGTTGGTTCATCGGGCTGTGTATTGATACAGGCCCAGGCCGGAATCAGCATAGCGACACATAGAAGAATACAAAATGTTTTGCGCATGACTATGACCTCCATAGATTTGCGATTGGCTTAGCTTTCCAAGAAATTTCCTTGGCGAATGTATTTTACTCAAATCGGAAGGAAATTGCAATAGAAAAATGTGAACTTTCTGTGACATAAGTAAAAATTAACATTTAGTCCACATTTATCCGAGTAGCACCAAAAAGATAATATAAAAATGCACATAATTAAAGCCGCTTCATTATAAATATAAAAAAACATTTGCAAAAATCCTTATTCAGTGTTATAATATTACGGAGCCGCTTATAAATTACGGCAGCTTTTCAGGGCTCATCCACAAAAACAGTATGAGCCAATTCAGGAGGAAATATGAAGAGAATAACAAGGTTTGTTGCCGTCATGCTTTCAGTATTGATGCTTATATCGGCTCTAGCATGCAAAAAGAATACGGGATACGAGATTCCAGAGGGATTGACACGAGAGGAAGCAGCTTTATTTACGGCTATTGCAGCCGTCTGTCCCAAGGATGACAACCATTCCAAAGTTGAGTATCTAACCTTTCATATAGAATGCTGGAGTTTTGATGAGATTCCGGATGCCATTGAAAGCTATATTGCAGAATATGCTTCAGATGGAAATGCTGCGGTAATGCCGTACAGCTTTGATGAGCTTATAGAAAAAGGCTATATAGAAAAGGGGGACGGCGATTTTTACGGCAAAGACGAAAATACATACAAGATGGGGAAGGGTAAGATATTTACCTTCACAAAAGTTGGTGATACCGATACCGATTCGGTGATTGTAAAGCTTTCAGCTTTTATTTCAGATAATGATACATCCGGTTATGACATAAATCTTGTTTGGAAAGATGGGAAATGGGTCGTCGAAAGCTATGCAAATACATGGGGTGTTGCGTACATGAAGACCCAAGAGCCGGGTACGACGGAAAAGACAGAACCTGTGAAATAGTTTTCTCGCTTTTACGGACACAGCTGCAATTACGCTTTGCTGTGTCCGCCATGTTTTGTTCTGCGTTTTTGCTCCATTCGAACTCGAATTGCCGCAAAGGCCATGCGTATTAAGCGGCCGGGATATTTATAATAGATGAAAGCTCCTATGAACATTCCAGCGAATTCATATGCGCGCAGGATGCCGTCATTGCAGTAAAGCAGCGTCAATGCTGCTGCTGAGACTGCGATTATTCCGAATGCAGCATCAATTATACCATTAACAATACGGTTTCCGCTTAACCGAAATAATCGAAACATCTCATAGCATATGCCAATTAGAAGGCCGGTACGCAGACAGTACAAGAAAATTGGGATTTCGTTTAAAGAATTATACATCAGTGAAACATACGAGAGAAGATAGAGCCTCTCGGAGCTTGGATATCATCATAATCAAGCGCAGTAACCTGTCCTTCGATTATGATCTGTCCTTCATCTAAATTCAGCTTGGTTATATGCAGGTCATTTCCTTCGATCGTCATACCTCCCCCATCTGATAGTAGCACGATTTCGTTCTCGTTAAAACTCAGTACATCCTTAACCCCTGTAATGCTTGCATATTCACGGTTTTCAATATGTATGGAATGGCTTCTTAGCCTCATAGGGCCAGTGCTTTCGATGCTTGGTTTGTTGTCGATCATTGATCGGACCTCCTTGGTAGAATCTTATTAAGGTATATGCTCCGCTGGCGGAAATATGCAGACTTGAAAGAAACGATTTGGTATGATAGAATTTAAGTATGGATTATTCATGCTTTGAAAAGCTTGCTAACACATACGGCTTTGCGCGCGTCTATTTTACAGCTCCAATGAGCTTTGATTTCATGCCCGAAAATAAATATAATTTGATAATGGATGCAAAAAAAGAACTTTCATTCGCATCCTGTATTGCGATATTGGTGTATCCATATGCTCAGTTTGATTTGTTGGAGCATATACCTGCGTATTATATTGCGTCTAATGCATCATATCATTCCTGCAAGCGCTTAATATCAGAGTTGGTTAGAGAGGGAATTCGTGCGGAAAAGGTTGAAATTCCAATCAAGCCGCAGCTCCTTCGTTCAGGAGTTGGTACACAATGCCGTAGTTCACTTGTATCAATTCCGGGCTTGGGTACACGTGTGGTGCTGCATGCAGTTGCAATAGATATGCTTGAACCTATCAGCTACGATGAGAAGGATTATGAATGTGGATTTTGCACCGAATGCATAAGTGCATGTCCTGTAACTGCTATAGGTGAGAATGGATTGAGCTCAGATCGATGTATGCGCTTTGCTATGGAATCAGCAGAACATCCTGACTGGGTAAAGGCACAGCAGATGACATACATAGGCTGCGAGATCTGTCAGTATGCTTGTCCAAGAAATCATAAAACCGATTCAATCAAGCCGAATTGTAGCTTACTCAATGCGTTTGACACCGCAAGACTGATAGCAGGCGATACATCGGATGCCAGAAAACTGATTGGAAGAAACATGACGAGCCAAGGCAGACTTACAGCTGAAGCTATTGCAATGGCCGTAAGGGATGAACCTGATTTCTTTAGTAAATATTCAAATGAACTTTTGAAAGCAGAAAATTCCGAATTTCATGCTGTTCAGGATGCACTGAGGTATGTGAAGGAACTTTATGGACGATGAAAGGCGATAAGCAACAAAGGGAACCCACAGATTCCCTTTGCTGTGTTTGGCATTATGCATGATGAAAGGACATCGATATTTTTATTGAACCTGATCGGAAGTCATCATCTTTTAGTTATCCCTATTAAAACTGCCGCAGATTAAAGTAACTCCGTCTTTTGCGACCGTAAGAAGGCCTCCAGAAATCGTCCCGAAAAAGCTTTCAGATTCATTTTCAGTTTCAACTTTGCAATTGCCGGCTTTAACCGTCGTAATGAACGGAACATGACCGGCCATGATGGCTAAATCACCTTCCGTACCTCTAAGGCTCAGGAAAATTGCTTTGCCATTATATGCATCGCCTTCCGGAGTTGAAATTTTAAGGTTAAATTCATTCATAACAAATCAACTCATCATCTGCTTTGCTTTCTCAATGGCATCGTCTATTGTACCTACGTAGAGGAAGGCTGATTCGGGAAGGCCATCGTGCTTGCCATCGATAATCTCCGCAAAACTCCTTATGGTTTCTGAAACCGGTACATAGATACCCTTAAATCCATTGAAGTTTTCAGCAACATGGAAGGGCTGTGACAAGAAATTCTGAATCTTTCGGGCGCGTTGAACGAGCAATTTATCATCATCTGAAAGTTCATCCATACCCATGATTGCAATAATATCCATGAGATCATTATATCGTTGAAGAATCCTTTGAACTTCGCGCGCAACACGATAATGTTCTTCACCAACCACTTCAGGGCTGAGAATTCTGCTGGTCGATTCCAGCGGATCAACTGCAGGATAGATTCCTTTGGAAGAAATACTTCTGGAGAGAACAGTGGTTGCATCGAGATGTGCAAAAGTTGTTGCAGGGGCGGGATCGGTAAGGTCATCAGCTGGAACATATACGGCCTGGACGCTGGTTATTGAACCGCGCTTTGTAGATGTAATTCGTTCCTGTAAAGCACCCATCTCGTTCGCAAGAGTGGGCTGGTAGCCGACTGCGGATGGCATACGCCCGAGCAGAGCGGAAACCTCGCTGCCTGCCTGAGTGAATCTGAAAATATTATCGATAAATAATAGAACGTCCTGTCCAAGTGCATCACGGAAATATTCTGCCATAGTTAACCCGGAAAGCGCAACTCGCATCCTGGCTCCCGGCGGTTCATTCATCTGACCGTAAACAAGGGAAGTCTTAGCGATGACGCCGGACTGCTTCATCTCATTATAAAGATCATTTCCTTCACGTGTACGTTCACCAACTCCGGTGAATACCGAGCGGCCGCCATGCTCCTTGGCAATATTATTAATAAGCTCCATAATGAGCACGGTTTTACCAACACCGGCGCCACCAAAAAGACCTATCTTTCCTCCTTTAGCATACGGGCAAATCAAATCAATGACTTTTATTCCGGTCTCAAGGACTTCAGTAGTCGTTGCCAGTTCGGAATAGGTTGGAGCCGCCCTGTGGATGTTCCAATGCTCACAATCTTTTGGATTGGGCTGGTTATCGACAGCATCACCAAGTACGTTAAATATCCTTCCCAGGGTACATTCTCCGACGGGAACACTTATTCCTTCACCAGTATCGGTAACAGGAGTTCCGCGCTTGAGTCCATCTGTTGAGGACATTGCTATGCATCTAACTGTGTTATCGCCGATATGCTGCGCGACTTCTACGGTAAGCGTTTTGCTGCCGTTGGGTATGGTGAGCGCGTTATTTATGCTGGGCAGATGACCGCCTTCAAAGCGAACGTCTACTACTGGACCCATTACCTGCGCAACCTCGCCCATATTTAGTTCTTTTCCTTTTTTATTATCCTTCAAATATTGCCAGCTCCTTTCTATTGACCGCTTCCAGCAACAATTTCAGTTATTTCCTGAGTTATAGCACCCTGCCTTGCACGGTTATATTGCAGCGTAAGAGAATCGATCATTTGCTGAGCATTCTTTCCGGCGGAATCCATAGCCATGCGCCTCGCCGCAACTTCGCAGGCAAAACTTTCACGCACTGCGGCAGTCAGTTTACCAGCAATGTATTCGGGCACTGCTGCATTAAGAATTGTCAGTTCATCGGGTTCAAAAATCATTCCGCTTGAATCAACATTATCTTCATTGGCTTGAAGCGGAAGCAGCCATGTGACCTCTGGGATCTGAGTCATAACAGATATATATCTCGTCCAGAGTATGCCAAGCCTATCATATGAGCCGGAAGCAAATTCCGCACAGAGCTTATTTGCAAGCTCGATCGAGTCCTCATGAGTAAATGCCTCAGCGGAGCGATGCTCACTGCCAAATCGATCACAGCTGCGCTTTCCAATGGGAATGATCTCGACATCTTGATTATAATCTCGAACGGTACGAAATACATTTGCGTTATAGCCACCAGCAAGACCACGATCCCCGGCAATGACAATCAGCTTGGTTGTCCCTGCGCCTCGATTATGCATGTAAGGGCTGTTTTTGCAATCCTGATTGCTGACGAGACTGCGCACGATATTTGTAACGGAATCGGAATATTCGCGTCCGCGCAGCATTGCACCTGTTGCACGGCGAATCTTTGATGACGCAACGAGTCCCATTGCCTTAGTGAGGTGCAGGGTCGAATCAACGCTCTTTATTCGATTTCTGAGAAGCTTAGTATCGGCACCCATGGGTTATACGCCTTTCCAAACTATATTCCGGCGAGGATTTCTTTGAGTCTATCAATATCCTCTTGCTCAAAATGATTATTCTCGATACGATAGAGCCAGTCCTTGGCATCGGTATTAAGCTTATCATAGAGCTTATGCTCGTAATCCCCAATTTTGTCTACGGCTATGGAGTTAAGATAGCCATTGACAACGGCGTAGATTATAGCAACCTGACATCCGGCAGAGACAGGTGAATTCCGGCCCTGCTTTAGAACTTCAACAATACGTTCGCCAAGCGCAAGTCTTGCTTTTGTGTCTGCATCAAGATCACTGCCAAATTGGGCAAAGGATTGCAGTTCCATATACTGTGAGTACAATAGCTTCAGCTCACCGGAAACCTTCTTCATACCCTTAAGCTGTGCGGCACCGCCTACGCGGCTTACAGAGATGCCAGGATTGATCGCAGGCATGATGCCGGCATGGAATAACTCTGTCTCAAGGAAAATCTGTCCATCGGTAATGGAGATTACATTTGTAGGTATATATGCCGAGACATCACCGGCTTGCGTTTCTATGAGCGGCAGGGCAGTGATGGAACCACCACCGTATTCCGGCGCAACACAGGCAGCACGTTCCAGAAGACGGGAATGAAGATAGAATACATCACCCGGAAATGCTTCACGTCCCGGTGGACGGCGAAGCAGCAAGGAAAGTGCGCGATATGCAACGGCATGTTTGCTCAAGTCATCATAAATAATTAGGACATCCTTGCCTTGCTCACGAAAATACTCAGCCATTGCACAGCCTGAATATGGAGCAATATATTGGAGTGGAGCACTAACTGCCGCAGATGCGGAGACAATTATGGTATAATCCATTGCACCTTCACGCTCCAGCTCACTGGCAATCTGAGCAACGGAGGAACTTTTTTGCCCTATAGCAACATAAATGCAGAGCACATTGCTTGTGCGCTGATTGATGATTGTATCTATGGCGATCTCCGTCTTGCCGGTCTGTCGATCACCGATGATTAGCTCACGCTGACCACGGCCGATAGGAATCATGCCATCGATCGCCTTTATTCCAGTTTGAAGGGGTATGGAGACTCCTTTTCTTTCAATAATGCCAGGAGCTTCGGATTCTATGGGTCGGAAAGAAATGCATTCAACGGGTCCCTTTCCATCGATCGGCTTGCCAAGGGCATCCACGACACGTCCAAGCAGCGCTTCACCAACCGGAACGGAGAGAACCTTGCCAGTTCGGCGAACCTGTGTACCCTCACGGATATCGTATTCATCCGAAAGGATAGCGATGGAAACGGTTTCGTTTTCAAGATTCTGTGCCATGCCGAAGCTGCCATCATCAAATTCCAGCAGTTCGCTGGCCATACAGTTTCTAAGCCCATGCGCCCTAGCAATACCATCACCAACGAGAATAACGGTACCAACCTCGGACAGTTCTATCTTAGTCTTGTAATTACGTATTTGTTCTTTAATTATACTGCTTAGTTCTTCTCGATTATTGTTCATTCACTAATGATACCTTTCAATTCGCGCATACGATGCCTGAGACTGCCGTCTATGATACGACCATCGATTTCAACTACTATGCCTCCAAGAAGCGATGGGTCAACCTTGTATTGGAGTTGAACTTTATGACCGCAGAGGTTTTCAAGCTTTTGTATTAATCGAACCCTTTCCGGCTCGCTTAACGGCACAGCAGAGATTGCAATGGCACTTGATACCGATTTGACGGCAAAGCAAAGATTCCCATATTCGCCAACACTTTCGCTGAAAGCTCGAATATCACCTCTTTTAACCATGACGGAGACATAATAAACCAAAGTATCCGGTACCTTGCCGGAAAAACACTCTTCAAGCTTGGAAGAACGCTCCGCTTTCGGAATGGATGGCGCTGAGAGGAATTCTATGTACTCCGGATTTTCAGAAAAAAGCTCATTCATCATATTGAGAGAGCTATATATCTCATCGATACAGTCTTCTTCCAATGCAATTGTGAAAAGAGCCTCCGCATATTCCTTACTGATTGTTGACATTGTCATCATCTCCTATGCCATCGGCACTGTCAATCCCATTTATGAAGGAGTCGATAAGCTTACGATGATCCGTCTCATTGATTTCTCTTCCAATCATCTTCTCAGTGAGAAGCATGGAGACATCGACAATTTCGCCCCTTATTGATGCTTGAGCCTTCTTCTTTTCAAGCTCCGCATCGACCTGAGCGCGGTGGACTATTACCTTGGCCTTCGCATCGGCCGCAGAAATAATATCATCGGATTTTCGCTTTGCTGCAATGCGAGCTTCATCTATTATCGCATCGGCATCGCTTTGAGCTTCGGAGAGCTTATCTTCCCAAGCTCTTTGAGCAGAAACAGCATTCTGCTTGGCCCTTGCCGCATCAGAGTACTGCCCATCAATGGTTTCTTTACGCTTCGAAAGGGCTTCCCTAACAGGTTTATAAAGAAATTTTTTGATTATCAGCAATAGAAGCAGAAGATTGATCATAGAAACCAACATCTGCCAAATATTGACCGAAATTATGTCCAGATTTTGTACCTCAGGTACTAACATATGGTTCACACCTTGTTTTCTTATTTGCCGATCGCTCTGAGAAGAACGTTGACGAATATATTTGGAGCAACGAATATGAGCAGTATTGCTATGACGAGCGCATAAATACCGGTAGTTTCAGCAATTGCGCAGCCCATAATCATAGTGCTGGTAACGGCCCCCTTACTTTCGGGCTGTCTGCCAATGGCTTCGCATGCCTTGGAGACGGCGTTACCTTCACCAATTCCGGGGCCTATGCCGGCAATCATTGCAATTCCTGCGCCCAATGCGCAGCAGCCTAGGATAATTCCTATTGCAAGTTCCATTTTGAAGTTTCCTCCTTAATTTATTCTATAAGAAAATTTTTTTAAATCTAATCGGAAAAATTTTCCGTTAGTTCGTAGAAATCATTTTCCCTGCATTCCTTATTCGGCGCTTTTCAGCTTTACGGCGCTGCCTCGCCAGATAATCCTCTTGAGGGAAAGCGGTAGAAATATTCAGCATGGTAAGCATTGCAAATATGAATGCCTGCAAGCAGCTGCTGAATACATCAAAATAAATGCTCAACACAGCCGGGAGACCAATTTGCAGCAATGGAAATTGCCCTAATGTTCCGGGAATCCAACCGAGAAGTTTCTGAGATAATCCCTGTAACGCTGCGGTGATGAGCACGGAGATAACCGAGCCTGAAAGCACATTGCCATAGTGACGAAAAGCCATAGAGATCGGTGTTGATACTTCGCCTAAGATGTTAAGTGGGGTCAGCAGCACTATAGGTTCTGTCAATCCTTTCAGGTAGTAGAGAGGACCACATTTCATCTTATAATGAGTAATGATGAAGAAAACCAATATGGACCAGCCGGCAATGATATTGATATCGGAGGTTGGGGGGAACAGCCCAACGAGCGAAAGCAGGCTGGAAAGGAGCGAAATGCCCATGATAGCCGCAATAAATGGAGCAAAGCTCATAAAATATCTGCCCATGTTATCATGAACGAGCGAATCCGTTTTTTCAACGATGTATTCTGCTATATGCTGACGGATGCTATCCGGCTTTTCCTTTATACCATGGGTCAGGAATAG
This sequence comes from Christensenellaceae bacterium Phil7, assembly GCA_001940845.1. Classification (GTDB taxonomy): domain Bacteria; phylum Bacillota; class Clostridia; order Christensenellales; family CAG-138; genus PeH17. Next base: position 27,208 of record MSGV01000029.1, on the reverse strand, counting down.
GCAAAGAAATAATAACGATATAACGACAATGGCTGAGTTTATCTGTGCTTCTGTAATCGGAAAATCCTGAATAGGCATATTTATTGTAAAGTAAATTCGCGCACCTGTGATATTGACTCCATCGACTGCCGGCGAAGTCAGCACATCAAGCACCATTCCGCAAACTATTGGCAGAATAATGCCGATGATCAATAGGATATCAACAAGAATGAATTTGAAATCTTTTTCTCTTTTCATCTTAATAGAAAATACTAATCCTTTACCGAAATTTCAGATGTGCCAGGTGACTGAACGGAGGTCTCGGAATAATCAGCTGAAGCCATGCAGTCATTGTCCTTATCCAAAATTTTTGTAAAAAGAGGACGGAACGCAATTGCAATTCTGGGAAATGCATATGGCAGTATGGCAGCGATCAGATTGAAACAAGGCAGAACGATTCCAACGATGAGCCCAGCCGCAATTAAAAACATGCGCAGCAGATGCGATAATCTAATTTCATCCCTGATTTGCTTTTCTTCCTTGCCTACTGCATTCTGCACAGTTATTCCAAGCAATAAGAAATTCAATACCGCAACTAAACCACTCAAAAGATTTCCAAACAATACGGTATAATCCCATTTCTTTAACAGTACGAATACAAGCTGCATTATGATGCTCAAAATGAACACTCCGCAGGCGATGAAGATGCCCTCACGAACCACGGTTCTGTCAAGCTTTTTCATCGGCTTTCCTCCTTCTACCAATGATGTATGTGAATAATAACACATACAATCATTTATCTTGTTTATTGTAACAAAAATAATTAATGATTTCAATACCCAAAATCATGGAGTGTGAAAATATCATATTGCCGGAAGCATGAAATGCAGGGCAGCTTACGTGCAGGTCTTTGAGGATATTCTGGGCAGTTGCAATCCTGCCGTAATAGGCTTATAATCTTCAATAAAAGAACGCATGGGAGGAACTGATGAAAAGTGCCGCTATAGTTACCGGTGCCTCGGGAGGCATAGGTAGGGAAGTAGCCAGGCGGCTTGCCGCAGATGGCTGGAGTATATTGCTGAACTATAATAGTCATGAAGAGTCGGCTGAAAGGATAGAACATGAGCTTGCTGCGGCGGGATATCGCGCTACAAAATACCGGGCCGATGTTTCGGATCGAAATGCTGTAAAGCGGATGTTTAGTGCGGCAGAGGATATGCTTGGTCGGGTGGAGCTCGTAGTAAATAATGCGGGGATATCGCATGTCGGATTATTTCAGGATGTTGATGACGAATTGTGGAATTGCATAATGAACGTTAACGTGAACGGAGTGCGCAACCTGATCCTTTCTGCGTTGCCTAGTATGCTGGAACGGAAAAAAGGAAACATTATAAATATTTCTTCCATTTGGGGCAGCAGAGCCGCATCGTGTGAAGCCGCATATTCTTGCAGCAAGGCGGCAATAGAGGGGTTGACTCGCTCATTAGCAGCGGAATTGGCCCCATCGGGTATTAGGGTGAATTGTGTTGCACCCGGCTGCATTGCAACAGATATGACCTTGAAGCTTGGAAACGAAACAATATCATTATTGAGGGAAGAAACCCCCATGGGAAGGCTTGGTACGCCGAAGGATGTTGCGAACGCAGTTGCATTTCTTGCTTCGGATGCTGCTTCGTTTATGACCGGGCAAGTGATCACGCTGGATGGTGGATTTACTATATAAAGCTATGTTTTCTGCAACATGTGAACTACATAGAAACAAATTAAACACAATAAAGGAATAATATTATGAAAAAAATTACAATAATACCATTATCAACACCTAAGACCATCACTTTGAATGCTGCCGCGATGATTTCGGATGCTCAGGTATTGTATGTTCAGACTATGAAGCATCGTTGTGCCGATATAGTTGCAAGTATTCGTCCGGATGCAATATCGATGGATGATCTCTATGATACCTGTATGGATTTTGACGAGCTGAATGCCAGAATTGCTGATAGATTGACGGCAGGCGAATCATGCACCTATGCTGTGCTTGGGCGTGGCGTCGGTTCGGCGCTTATGAAATGTATACGTGAGGCAGCAATGAAAAATGGATTTGAGCTTCAAACCATTCCAGCGCAGGGTTTCGCCGAGGCTGCGATGAGCACTGCGGTCAATATGGGATATGATGTGAATATGTGCGAATACTATGTTCAATCCGCAATTTCACTGCATGTAGCTGATACATCATCGCAGCTTGTCATAGAGGAAATTGACAACATATTGGCAGCAGGTGAATTAAAACTTAAGCTTTTGGAATTTTACCCGGATGAGCACATGGTTTATCTCTGCGAAATGGATGAACGTGGTGATTATACTGCTGAGGCTATGCAGCTATATGAGCTTGATTTCCCGGGAAATGAGTCGAAATATGATACTGCAACCGTATTAATTGTGCCGAAATGCGAATTAATGCAGTTGAAAAGACATGGACTTGATGGTTTAATGGAGGTTATGTATAGATTGCGTGCGCCGGGCGGATGCCCATGGGATGCGGAGCAAACACATAGGAGTCTTCGATCGTCGCTTATTGAGGAGAGCTATGAGGTTCTGGATGCGATCGATCGCGAGGATATTACTGCATTGGAGGAGGAACTGGGAGATTTATTGCTGCAAGTGGTTTTTCACTCAATTATTGAGGAAGAAAAACAGGAATTCAGCATAAGGGATGTGACAACCGGGATAGTAAATAAGCTTATTTATCGTCATCCACATGTGTTTGGTGAAGTAATGGTAGGTTCATCCGATGATGTGCTCGTGAACTGGGAGCGTCTTAAGAAGAAAGAAAAGCACCAGGATACCGTTGCCGATACTATGCGAGCCGTTCCCTCCGCTTTCCCTGCGCTCATGAGGAGCTATAAAATCCAGAAGAAAGCTGCAAATGTGGGTTTCGATTTCGATGATGCGGCCATGGCCCTTCATAAGGTATATGAGGAGGCGGATGAAGTGAGCTCGGCAATTGACGCAGGTGATGCCGATAATATTTTTGAGGAAGTAGGGGATATGCTTTTTGCCTGCGTAAATGTCGCGAGACTTTTAAAGGTAGATCCAGAGCTTGCATTGTTTAAAGCCACGGATAAATTTATGAAAAGGTTCATTAGAATGGAAGAACTGATGCTTGCCGAAGGAAAAAGCTTTGATGATATGGTGCTTGATGATATGGATGAATACTGGAATCGAGTGAAGCTCATGGATCGAGAGGATGAGATATAATGCTGTAAACATGCCTAAAATGCTAAAAAAACAGCAAAATATACCATAAGACTATTGCGTTTTTGCATTAAGACTGTTAAAATGTAGTGCGTTGTTAATGCGGCCGATCGCAGGATGATTCATGCGATCGAGAAGGTTGAAGAGAGTCTTCACCGCAGACTTGTTCAATATTATATCGTTATTATTTTTGGAGGAAATCATCAATGAATAAAGCTCAGCTTATTCAGGCACTTGCAGTAAAGTGTCAACTCACTCGTAAGGATGCAGATCTTGCTGTAAATGCCGTTTTCGATCTCATAACCGAGGAACTTGAGAAGGGCGAGAAAGTCCAGATCGTTGGTTTCGGTTGCTTTGACGTTCGCCAGCGTCCTGCTAGAAATGGACGTAATCCTATGACCGGTGAAACGATAGAAATCGGCGAGAGCCGCTCGGTTAGTTTTAAGCCCGGCAAGGCTCTCAAGGATGCGATGGAGACAAAATAAGCTTAATTAACTCACAATTAAAATTAAATAGCAGAATTACCAGAATATCGTCTTGATTTATTGTGATTTCGTGGTACAATAGGTACGAACGAAAGTTCAATGAGCTTTCGGACATACTATTCAGGAGGTATTATCAATGGCTTATCGCATTACCGATGCATGTATTGCTTGTGGTGCATGTGCAGCAGAATGTCCCGTATCCGCCATCTCCGAAGGTGACGGCAAATACGAGATCATGCCCGATGTTTGCGTAGAATGTGGTGCTTGCGCTGCAACCTGCCCCGTCGGTGCTCCCACCAATGACTGATTCATTGGAATGAAATGATATGAAAAAACTGTCGAGCATGAAAATGTTCGGCAGTTTTTCATAGATTATTGGGCAAAAGAAAAACAAGAGCTGCCGCCAAACAACTCTTGCTTTTTATTAACAGGAAGGAAACCATGAAAGATGTGGTCTTGCTTTGCCCCATCTGTTAATAGAACGCATGAAGGATCAATTTGGTTGATAGGATTGCAAATTTCCTTCAAAAATAATAAATATATTTGTCGCGCGCTATCGTTATAGCAGCGTACGTATATAATCCGCAAGCTGCCGTGCATGCGTGGTCGGAATATCATGCCCGGCTCCGGGTATGATGATATGCGAACAGTGGGGGAGCGCATCTGCAATGGCAATGCTTTGCTGATGATCTATCACTGTATCCTTTTGACCTAATAATATGGTAACTTCTGCGACAATACGGGATAGATCCTTCAGCGTTATTTGCGGCTCTTCCAACATGAGACGATTAAGCTCCATTCCAATATAGTCATGCTTCCGTTTTGCTTTCCGATATGCAGCTTTTATATGCCTTATTGCGGATGAAGTTAGTCCCGCTGGGCTGGAATTAATACCAATTGCTATGATCTTCATGATATCATATGTTTTTTTAGCCATAAGCAGGGCAGTGATACCACCATCCGAATGCCCAACAACATAGTATTCATGTATGCCAAGATGTTTCATAAGTTCGATCGCATCGTTTGCCAAAAGATCGAATGATATAGTGCCTGATCCTCCTTCAGCCGGATGGGATTCGCCTTGAAGGCGGCTATCCATTAATATGAAGTACTTTGAATCAGTAAACTGAGACAATACGCTATCATAAATGTGCATATCCTCCCCATTGCCATGAAGCATCAGAATGGGCGTTCGCTGCTGCCCGGAAGCTCCGATTATCTCGTAATGAATTATTTGATTATCGATAATGAATTCTGCCATAACATTCCTCCAATAACAGTATACCACAGCAGACAAGGGTTGTAAACATTTTATGAGAGGTATTGCAAAATCTTCTGCAACACTGCGAATTTCAGTTAAACAGCCGCCACGTTTGGTGACGACTGTTTATTGTTGGTAAAAATTACCTGTTATGAGTTAGAATCGGTTATACTTTCAAACTCATGAATCCTTTCTGCCAAAACGTAAGCAGGAAGGAATCTTCAGGTCGTTGCTTTCACGCTCGCGTGAATTATAGCTGGAGCTTCGCCTGCGACCAGATGTGCGGTTGCCGGAATAGGGAGAATCCTCGGACGAAGAAGTTTCGCGATCGCCATTGGGCTCAAGCTCATCAATTATACGGCGGGATGGAGGCTCGATTGGATCAAAACGGCTGCGGGCAGATTGAATAGGGGTGGATCTTCTTGGGTTGCCAGCGTTGCCGGGAGAGGGATAGCTCCTGCGGACTTCATCGTTCTGAACCGAACGACCTGCATTCAAGGGTTCTTCTGAATAGGAGCTTCCGATGTAGCGAGACTCGTACTCGCTTTGATCAGAAGGAGTGGATAGTGGCTCCTCATTCACCGGCTCGCTTTTGGATACGGGTTCTTCAGCGATCTTAGGGGTTTCTTTGGGTTCGATAGGTTTTTCAGGAGCCTTTGGGGTTTCAGGGATGGAATATTCATCAGCATATTCAAAACCCGTTGCTATGACAGTCACACGGACTTCATCCTCAAGAGAATCATCAATACCCATGGAGAATATGAAATTGGCTCCGGGATCGACAGAATCTCGGATAAGTCTGCCGGCAGCATCGATCTCCTCCATTGTAAGCGCAGGATCACCGATGATATTAAGCAGAACGCCTTTGGCCCCGTTGATCGAGGTCTCAAGCATAGGACTGTTTATAGCCTGCTGTGCAGCGGTCACGCAGCGATCATCTCCGGAAGCGGAGCTGATACCCATATGAGCCATACCCTTTTCGGAAATAATTGTGCGGACATCGGCAAAGTCGCTGTTAATTGTATCCGGATGAGTGATGATATCGCAGATACCTTGTACACCTTGGCGAAGCACATCATCGGCAACCATGAACGCATCGCGGATGGGACGTTTGCCGACAATTGATACCAGCTTTTGGTTGGGTATGATTATCAGAGTATCCACGATCTCACGCAATGCTCGGATTCCGCCAAGCGCAGCATTTGCCCTGTTTTTACCCTCAAAATCAAAGGGTTTTGTGACGACGGCGACCGTAAGTATTCCGAGCTCTTTAGCGATCTCGGCAATTATTGGAGAGGCTCCCGTACCGGTACCGCCACCCATTCCGGCAGTAATAAAGACAAGATCCGCACCGCGCAGAGCATCGGTCAACTCATCGCGGCTTTCCTCGGCAGCAGCACGGCCTATTTCAGGCTTAGCGCCTGCACCAAGTCTGCCGGTCGCTTTCTCTCCGATTTGAACCTTAACGTCCGCCTTGGACTTAGCAAGTGCCTGAGCATCGGTATTTACCGATATGAACTCCACACCTTTTAGACCATAGTCTATCATTCGGTTAACGGCGTTTCCGCCCGCTCCGCCGACGCCCACGACCTTGATCTGGGCGATGTTTGCAGTATCATTATCAATTTGAAATTCTAAAGGCATTATGATATCCTCCTAGGAATTATTCATCATTAGTTGCTTGATGGTTTTCTTACCGAACCGCTTGTCGCTGCGATTCGTATTGCAATATTCATACAGTATAAAATGCGCAAGTGCCAGAGCAGAAGTTCGTCCTGGCAACTCTTCATCCTCACTGATTGCAGAAGGGGGAAGGCTGCTATCTATTCGCATGCCTATACATTCGCTCAGATATTCCATACCTCCATACAGCGGTGCAATACCTGCTCCGGTTAAGAAAATTCGCAGATCGTATGAAGTGTCCGTCAGCAAATCCGCAATCGAATCAGAAATATACATGCCAAGCTCTTCTATTCTTGGCCTGACTATTGATGCAATAACCGAACGCTTTATGGACACATATCCTTCATGCGGAGCAAACACCTGTTCGTATGAGAGCATGTCCGAATCAAAAAAATCGTACCTCCGCTTTAGTTCCTCAGCCGCTTCAGTAGGCAATCGAAGCCTAATCGCTAAATCATCTGTAATATGGTTTCCACCTATTCCGATAGAGATCGTTTCGAAGACAGCATCTCCCCTAATAAGGCTAATGTCGCAATGATTGCCGCCGCAATCGAGCAATAGGGAACCGCATTGCCTTATATTCTGCGGAATAATATAATGGGAATCAGCAAATGCAGAAGAGATAAAGAGCTTAGTCTCAATCCCTAGCCCTTTAAGACAACAGCGCAGCATTTCGGTGAATGCATTATCGGCATAAACATGAGAAACGCTCGCTTCGAGCGATTGAGCAATCATTCCAATGGGGTCATAAACTCTTTCGCTCCCATTGATAATGTAGTCAAATGGTGTGCTGTGCATAAGCTCATAGCCCGGTGGGGGATTCATGGGCGCAGAAAGATGTATCAGCTTGTCTATATCCTCATCCGCAATCTTTGCACCGCCAAAGTGGGATTCGAGTCTTGCTGCCGTGATGCGTGTCCGAGTGAACGGAGAGGGGACTCCTACACATATGCTTGATATCTTGATCTTTGATTCGGACTCACAAAGCGCAATAGCAGTCGCAATTGCTTGGGAAAGTGCACCCGCTTTTGGCATTGCTCCAAGATAAAATCCGGAGTATGGACATGTGCCGACTCCGTTTAAGAAAAGCGCGCCGCGTGCTCCGGGGCTTATCGCTGCACACACGACTTTACTGCTGCCAATATCAAGAACTGCGGTGAGTTTCATACGCAAAATCTCCATTCGCCATGCGAGGAAGGGTTAAACCTATCCAAGAATAATTATACCACGATAAAGCCAAGATTGGCAATACCCTGTATAGGTGCTGCAAAAATACTTTACATATTTTTGCAGCAGGACAGCTTTAGAATTGCTGCATATCTTTTGGTTATTCGGGATTATCGGCTGGCTGAGCCGTAGGCTCATCGATTGAAGCCGATAGAGTCGGAGAAAAATCAATTATTGTAGAATCAGAAAAGACATTGATTATGCCACCGGCGGGATATCGCTTGCTCAATATGACATATGCCTTTGAGGCTGTTTCAATATTATTGGGAGCCTCGATGCAATCTCCAAGAACGATGGTGAATTCATCGGCTATCTCAAATTTAACACAGGATGTATTCGATAGATCTATCGCGGTTATCATGTCAGCAAGCTCGCTTGCATTGATTCCTTCGAGCAGCTCAATAACTGCAAGCTCCGATGCATCCTGCGTGGATTCATCTATATAACTGCCAACGGCATAACTTTTTCCGGAGAGACCCCTAATAACGATGAGTTCATCAGCGGATTCAGCACCCGAGCTGATAACATAACCATCTGCACTTATTATGGTATACTTGCCATTTCCGGTAAGTATTGCAGCACGTGCATCTTTATCAACGACTCGAATTTCTAAACGATCGGGGAATACTCGTTTAAAATCGAGAACTGTAACATCATCGATTTTATTGAACAGGTCATCGATATCCTTTCTGTTGTAACTAAGAAGAAAAGCACCATCCTGCAGTCCGCTTTTGCTGAGAAGCTGCTTTTCGCTATACTTGTAGCTGCCGATGATTGCAATGGATTTCACATGGAGCTTTTGATAGAATGCTATCAGTCCGAAGATCATTGCTGTAATCAAGAGCATACTTGCCAGAAGTTTTAGGAGCTCCCTAATATTGGCGCGTTTTCTGTGGGATTCGTGGCTGAAGCCACCGGCATTAATGCTATTGGCAGAAAGGTCATCTTCTTTGCTCTTCCGCCTGCCGCGCATACTGCTTTCATCATCCTGAATAACGTTATCACGATAATAAATGCCTGAGCTCCTGCGGCGATGTATGGGTACAGAAGACGGGGCAGCTTCTCGCTCATCTGTATTGTTTTCAGGAGCTTTGACGGTATGTGAACCATTAGGAAAGATCAGATCATCATCACCTGATGGATTATTTTTGCCGGATGAGCGGTATGCTGAGCCTCTTTGAGGATTGGCATAACCCCTTCTGTTGCTGCGCCGCATATCGTTGATAGATAAATCATTATTTTTTGAATTATTCTTTCTTTCGTTTGCCATAGCGAATAATCCTATTTAACCTTGTTCTTTTCTGTGTATCTGGAAATATTGAGCAGCACACCCATAGCCATCATAAAAGCAAGAAGCGAAGTACCGCCTGAACTTATGAATGGCAGTGTCTGCCCGGTTGCCGGAAAAAAGTTTGAAACCACAGCAGCGTTGATGAGCACCTGCACTGCAAGCGCAATGGTCATTCCAACAGCAAGAAGTGAGCCGAAACGTTCGGGACAGTTCCTTGCTATTTTCAATCCTCTATGAATTATGTATAAATACGCGAGCATCAATAAAAGAACGCCAACGAAGCCCAATTCTTCGGCAATTATTGGAAGAATATAGTCGCTTTCGCGGTAGGGGAGGAATAGGAGTTTTTGTCGGCTGGCATCAAAGCCCTGCCCAAAGGGGCCGCCATTTGCGAAAGCGTATAATGACTGGACGATCTGAAAGGCTTCATCGCCTGATAGTTTTTGAAGCTCTTCCCAACTCATGTTCATCAAAGCGAAGCGCTGGGATTGATAGTTATCACCCGTCTTTAAGTAGATAATCATCGCTGCTCCGCCTACGATGCAGCAGCCTAGAACCTGTTTCCAATCACAGCCTCCAACAAGTGCAAGGATAATAAAGTTGAAGAGAACAATTATCAGCATTGAAAGATTTGGTTGGAAATAAATCAATACTGCCGGCACTGCTATCAGCAAGCCAAGGAGAATCAATCCTCCAAAGGTTTTGACTTTTTGCTTATATTTCGTCATCAAAGCCGCCAGTAGAATCGCAAGAATGAATTTAGCGAACTCTGATGGCTGTATTGATATGAAGCCAAGATTAAGCCAGCGCGTGGCACCTTGCAAGGTTGATCCTACGACGAGTACGGCACCTAGAATTACGAGAAGAAAGAAGTATAATCCCCAGTAAACCAATGGCTTTGAATAAGTTGTATATGGAATGTGAGAAATTCCTATCATTATGCCTATACCAACAATGAGATAGCCTAGCTGATTGCGCACATAGTGCAAACCATCACCCAAGTATTGCTCAGCATAATAATAACTCGCGGAAAAAAGCATCACGATTCCAAATGCACAGATGCATATGATCGCTATCAACAGAGGGTAATCAAGCTCGTGTTTAGCGACAGAAGGCAGCTCGATCTTCTGCGCAGAACCGAGGGACAGCCTTTTTTTGAGCCCCTGCATCTTCAATCTTCGATTGCTGACGATATTGTTCTTCATTTACACCTCTGTCAATCCGTTAATTAGGCGAATTCCATCTATTATTTTAGGGCGTTAACGATATCCTTAAATACCTTTCCGCGCTCTTCATAATCTTTGAACATGCCCCAGCTTGCGCAAGCTGGGGAAAGCAGTACAGCATCTCCGGGCGTAGCAATTTTAACGGCTTCATAAATCATTTCATCGAGCCCGCCAATACAGGCATGGATATTCTCGTATCCTTCGTCATGGGCGGCTTTCAAAATTGCTTCTGTATTTGAGCCATTTACTATGCATGCCTTCACCATACCATTGAAACAGCGGAATACGGGACGATAGTCGCTCTGCTTATCATAATTGCCTGCACCAAGCAGGAGAATAGTAGGCTGTTTCATTGCCTCGACAGCCTTTATCGTTGATTCGGGATTGGTTCCCTTTGAATCATTATAGAATACCACTCCTTGGTATGTTCGGGTGTATTCGATTCTATGCTCAACTCCCTTAAAGGCACGCATAATATTCCTAATGATATCTGCCGGAACTCCCATTGCCATGCTTAGGCATACAGCACAAAGTGCGTTTTCAAGATTATGTCCGCCAATGATGCCAAGCTCATCAGAAGGAATGAGCTGCGTTTCGTTTCCGTTCATACGGAATATTATCATTCCATCACGCACGAAAGCGCCTTCATTAACTTCGACAGTACGAGAAAAGAAGAGCTTTCGGGCCTTTGTTTTGGCAGATGCAACTATTGGATCATCTGCATTTAGCGCAGCAAAATCATTTTCAGTTTGATTTTCAAACATTCGCATTTTTGCCGCTATATAGGCTTCCATGCTGCCAAATCTGTTTATATGATCCTCTGTTATGTTTAGAAGCCCTGCCGCATTGCAGCGAAAGGTATCAATGCTCTCGAATTGCAGTGCGGCGGTCTCAGCTACGATAGTATCTCCAGGCATTGTTTCAAGAGCATGAGCTGTAATTGGGACGCCTATGTTGCCGAGAACGAATGCGTGGCCGTGACCGAGTTTTTCATGATATGCTTTAAATATCTCGCCTGTAAGAGTCGTAGTTGTCGTTTTACCGTTGGTACCTCCAATACAGACAAACTTCGCTCCTCTGCTGCTATATCGATACCCCAGTTCGATTTCCCCTATGACTTCAATTCCCATAGCTATTGCATTCTTAACAAATGAACTGAATATGGGTATGACCGGTGATAGCACCATAAGATCGATATCGTTCAGAAGGGTTTCGGGGGCAATACCCAGCTTATCCGCATATTTAATATCGGCGAGGGCATCCGAAAGTCCTTCAATTTCGGGTTTCTGATCATTTATTATTACATTATAACCGTTTTTATATAGTAGTATGGCAGATGCAATTCCGCTTTTGGCCATACCGACTATGAGTGCAGTCTTTTTCTTCATGAATATATTGCTCCTTATTCAGGGTCAAGAAATCTAAACTCTGTATCAGTTTATTTACTGAGAAGCCAATTAATAACAGTTTAGCCTCTTTTTTGAACTATAGGAAGAGTGCGAGTGCAATCATGCATGTGATTGCAGTTGTGATCATATAGCCGGTTACTATCTTGGTCTCCGGGTAACCGAGCAATTCAAAATGGTGATGCAGGGGTGCCATTTTAAAAATTCGCTTGCCATGCCGCAGCTTATAGGAGCCCACCTGAAGAACATCGCTTACGGCAGAGGCAACTATGCATATGCCCATGAGCAGGAATAGAAACGGAGAACGGGAATATATGACCATTGCGCTCATCGCTCCTCCAAGCGCCATAGAGCCAGTATCGCCCATGAAAACTTTTGCCGGATAGCTGTTGGATTTTAGAAAACCGGTACAGCCACCTGCAACGGCAAATGCGAAAACGGCCATGGATATCATGCCATCGCTGCGTGCAACGAACAGTGGTCCGTTTGCAAAGCTGCTATTAAAGACACCTGCAAAATACAGAAAGAGTACACCCATTGCAATAGAGTAGACGAGGGAGACCCCGGAAAGCAATCCGTCCAATCCATCGGTTAGGTTCGCACTATTGACAATGGCGATAACAACAAACATTATGAATGGAATATAACCCCAGCCCATTTCGATCTCTCCAAATATTGGATCGAAGAGGGTTGAGCCTATGAATTCGCTCTTATATGCATAATAAGCAACCGCAAAGGAAAGCAGAAGCTGTGCAATTATTTTCTGGTATGCACGCAGCCCAAGGTTGCGCTTGCGCTTCACTTTGATGAAATCATCAAGAAATCCGACCAACCCAAATGCAACCATCATCAATATTGCGGGTATGGAGAAATGCATTGCGATATCAAATATTGAGAATATGATCGCTGCAACGACGATTGCAATGACGAACATAACTCCTCCCATGGTAGGAGTTCCCTCCTTCGCTGAATGAGCATGGGGCCCTTCGGCACGTTCAACTTGTCCGAACTTCATGCGCCTGAGCATGGGAATGAATAGAGGCGCAAGCAGCATTACGATCGCTGCAGCGGCTACAAAAGCAAAAATCATCCTTTGCATAATATTAATAATCAATCCTTTCTGCGCATTTCATTAAGCAGCTCTTCGACGATGATCTTCTCGTCAAAAGGATGCTTTATGCCATTTATCTCTTGATAGGTCTCATGACCCTTGCCTGCGAGAACAATGACATCATTGGTTTTTGCGGTTTCAAGAGCATATTTTATAGCGTCATGGCGGTTCTCAATAACAATAAATTCGCATTTTGTTCTCTTCACGCCGTCAAGAACCATCTCTATGATCTGCATGGGATTTTCCGTACGTGGATTATCGCTTGTTACAACGCATAGATCGGAATACATCCCAGCCATTTCGCCCATGATTGGCCGCTTGGTCTTGTCCTTATCGCCGCCGCAGCCAAATACCGTAATTATCCGCCCCTTAGCAAATTCATGAACGGAGGAAAGCAGGTTCATCAGTCCATCGGGAGTGTGTGCAAAATCCAGAATAACGGAGAAATTAAAACCATCTGTATTCAGAGATTCCATTCTTCCGGAAACGCCTGTCACGCTTGCAAGACCATCCCTTATGCTGCTTTGGTCCACTCCGAGCTTAAGCGAAATCGCAGCAGCCAGAAGCGCATTATAAACGTTAAACAGTCCGGGCAGATTCACATTCAGGTGCATACTATCCTTATCTGCTATCAGATCAAATTCAACTCCTTTTGCGTGAATATCGATGTTGATCGCCTTTATATCAGCGTTTGCGTTTCGAATGCCATATGTTAGGCTGCCCAAGCTTAGCCCATCGATCAAAGGCATGCTGTGCGGATCATCGGCATTTACAATGGCGAACTTAGTGTTTTCAAACATAATCCGCTTCGCGTTCAGGTAGTTTTCGATGGTCTTGTGATAATCGAGATGGTCCTGGGTAAGATTGGTGAATCCTCCGATGGTGAATTCAATACCATGCGCACGATGCTGATCGAGCGCTTGAGAGCTAACCTCCATTATGATCACATCCACTCCGGCATCACGCATAATGCGGAATATCCTCATCAATTCAACACTTTCAGGGGTTGTATGTGAGGTGGGTATAACGGCATTGCCGACCATATTCCTTATCGTGCCTATGATACCGCATCTATGTCCGGCGCGTTCAAATATGCTTTTTAACATATATGTTGTCGTCGTCTTACCGTTGGTTCCTGTAATACCTATAATGGTGATACCCTTTGCAGGCTGATTATATAGCTCGGCGGCCATTTCTGCCATTGCGATTCGAGTATTTGGAACAATGATCTGTGGAATGGAATATGGCATTTCATGCTCGCAGAGTAAGGCTGCAGCACCGTTTTTAATCGCTGCCTCCGCATACTTATGACCATCCTGATAGGTTCCGTTTACGCATACAAACAGATTACCGGGCTCAATACGGCGAGAATCATACTCAATGCGATTGATGTCGCGATCTTCTCCAATCATCATGCAATTTATATTTCTTGAAAGTCTGCTGAGTAACATAATATCACTGTCCTTTGCAAAAGTTTTTCTAATTAAAACACAGAGTTTATTGTCCGCTGCCAGTGGGATATCCAAAGGTGAGCGTTATCGTAGAGCCGTATTCGACCTCCTGGTTGTAAGGGATATCTTGAGAGAGAACATATCCATAAGGATCTTCGGGATCGGATGCCATAATGAGTCCGACAGCATTTAAAGCATTATAAGCTTCAACGGCGGTCATTCCGTATAGCTCAGGAACTTTAACCATAAGTGGCTGCGGATTATCATCCAAATCATTTACACCTTCATAACCGGTATAAAGAAGTACCGTAGAACCCTTTACAACACTTTGGCCGGCGGCGGGAATCTGAAGCGTTACAACATTATCACACTCATATATTCCTTCCAGACCGGATTCCTGAAGCAGCTTGTTTGCTTCATTCGCAGTTAAACCGGTAACATCGGGGATAACAACCGTTTCCGAAAGATGAGAGGGCTCTATTCCTGAATACGGCAGTATTTCGGAAAGTACTCTGCGGACAAACGGAGCGGCAACGGTGCTGCCGAAAATTTGTCCGACTTTAGGCTCATCGACGAGAATGAGACAGAGATATTGGGGATCATCAGCAGGGGCAAAGCCAACAAATGAACATATGTAGCTGCCTGCTGATACTCGGCCGTACTCATCATATTTTTGCGCTGTGCCTGTTTTTCCGCCAACAAAATAGCCCTCGATCTGGCAATTTCGGCCGGTTCCATTATCAACAACGCTTTGGAGAATCTGCCTTACGAGTTGGGATGCCTCGCTGCTGATGACCTGCCGTACGGGGGAGGGATTAGCTTCATCTATAACCGTACCATCGGCAGCAACAATTTGCTGCACGATATAGGGCGTGTATAGATATCCGCCATTAACGGCCGCAGAGATTGCGGCGGCAAGCTGGATGGGGGTAACAGCAATGCTCTGCCCAAAACCAATGCGGGCCAAGTCGTTATCGGTTATGTATTTTTCGTGAGTCACGATACCGGATGATTCTCCATCAAAGAATTCTCCCGTTTTCTGACCCAAACCGAATGCGTACAAATAATCGTAAAATTCCTCCTTGCCCATGCGGAGCGCAAGCTGCATGAAACAGCAGTTGCAGGAATTTTCGGTTGCAGTGGTCAGATTCTGACTTCCGTGTCCGGCGTGCCTCCAGCATTTTATGCGCTCACCATTTACGATGTAACCCCCGTTGCAGAAGAAATTGGAATTTAAATCCACATTGCCGGAATCGAGCGCAGAGGCAAGGGTCAGGATCTTGAATGTTGAACCGGGTTCATAGGCATCCGTAACGATGCGGTTGCGTGATAATGAGGCCAACAATTCCAAGTCACTTCTTGGCGGATCATTAGGATCATAATCGGGCTTTGTGGACATCGCTTTGATTGCGCCACTATTGACATCAATTATAATGCCCTGAGCATCCTTAGCGTTATTGACACGCAAGGCCTCTTCAAGTGCATTTTCAAGATAGCTTTGAATGACTTGATCAATAGTCAGAACGACCTTTGAACCATTGATTGGATCTTCGTTATAGCTCCCAGTATAGGGAAGGGGATTGCCCCTGCTATCGGTTTCTATAATTATCTTACCATCCTGACCGGTCAGATATTTGTCCAGCGCAAGCTCCAGTCCGCTTTGTCCGGCATTATCCCTTGTAGTGAATCCGATTACCTGGGAAAGCAGAGTACCATACGGATAGTACCGCTTACTGTCATTTAAAATGCCGACTCCGCTGAGTTTTAAAAGTCGGAGTTTTTCAATTGTAGCGGCATCAACCTGTCGCTTGATTGTATATTCGCCGCGCGTTTTATCTGTTGCACGCTTGTAAATAGTATCATAATCGAGATCAAAAAGGCTTGCAAGTTCATTTGCGACTCGATCTGCATCTCCCTTGCCAACGCTTTTGGGCCATAGTACAACCTTATAGACAGTGCCGTTGGTGGCAATCACTTTTCCATTGCAATCAACAATTTCTCCTCGGCTGGCAGCGAGTGCTGATTCATGAGTCCATTGTTTTACTGCCGTTTCTACGCGTGATTTGCCAACTATGACAGAGATATAGAATATGTGACAAATGATGACAGCAAATAGGCCAATAAGGACACGCTCCAATGCAATTATGCGTTTCGATTGGCTTGAAGCGCGTTTCAAATTCAATTTTCCGGATATTTTGCCATTTGTCCTTTTATTCATTCTAATACCTCAACGATCTTGGAATCGGAAGCTTATAAGAACGCCAATTCCTTAGAATTATGGCCCATTTACGGAATTACGCAATGAGCCTAGCTGACGATCTATGGATGAATCGGTATGCATTGCGCATTTCTTTTCATACCGGCTTCCGAGGCAGCAGCACATGCTTCGTTGCTGTCTATCGAGCATAGATATGCTTCGTTCAGTTCTGCAATCTCGTGGTCCGCATCCTTAATCTGCTGGTTAATACCATTCAATTCGTTTTGGGCAACTGACTTATTATGCGATCCGATGAGTGGTATACACAACGAGAGTGCCAACACGAGAACCAAGCATACGATTACGGCTTTCGGCACTGCATAAGTTGTTCTAATATAAGCAGCAATTCGTTCCGAAATGCCGGGTTTTTGCTCTTCTTGAGCTTCTATGCGCTCATTCGGAAGCTGCTCTATTTTATGAGCGCTTGAATCCCTGGTTGCAAACCTGGTATTTCTGTGTACCGCATCATAAGCTGAATTCCGTGAATACGATCTTCCTGAAGTAGAAGAACTTCCATCGGAACCATATCCGCTTGAGGTTCCCATTTTTGATGTAGCAGAGGAAGCGATGCTTCCTGAACGAATTCTCTCGGATGAATATACTCTGTTTGTGTATGAAGCGGAGGAAGAGCGTACCCTTATTGAGTCGGAAGGACGATTTCTTTCCGAGTTCAAAGAAGGACTTGCAGCTTCCTTTAGAGTACCGGGAGATGCTGCACCGAACTTGGAGGCAAGCTTTGCACGCCTGGCCATGTAATCAGAATTATACTCGCTACTCATTATATGTTTGTCCTCCTTCGATTATGAGTTTTGATGCAGCCCTCAGTTCTGCACTGCGGGCCCGCGGATTGCTTTCCAATTCGGCATTACTTGCTGTTATTGGTTTACCAGTCAGCAGTTTAACGATAGGCTTTTTCCCACAGATACACACCGGAGCATTACTGGGGCATGTACAAGGGTTTGCAAGCCTTCGCAAAGTGGTTTTTACAATACGGGCTTCAAGTGAATGAAAGGATATTATTGCGATCACTCCATTGGGACTAAGCAGGTCAACTGCATCCTCGATGGCGGACTCAAGTCCATTTAATTCACAATTTACCTCTATTCTTATGGCCTGAAACGTTCTTCGAGCAGGATGCGGGCCATCGCGCCTCGCTGCTGCAGGTATTGCAGCCTTGATTATTGCAGCTAATTCTGTAGTAGTAGTAATGGGATGTTTTTCTCTGGCTGCAACGATTGCATTCGCTATTCGGGAACTGAATCGCTCCTCTCCATAATTACGTATGGTTTCAAATAGCTGCTTTGAGGTATAGCCGTTGACCACATCATAAGCACTGAATGGCTGGGACTGATCCATTCTCATGTCGAGCTTTGCATCAAATGAGTAGGAGAATCCCCTCTCTCCGGCGTCCAACTGGTGCGAACTGACCCCTAGATCCAGCAATATTCCATCGACACACTTAATTCCGGCTGACCGCATAAGCGTTTTCATATTAAAGAAATTGCCCTTTATGGGGGTGAAACCTTCATAACCTGAGAGCCTTGCTCCAGCTGAGGCAAGTGCTTCGTCATCTCGATCAATGCCGAAGAGCTTTGATCCAACCGGAAGACGTTCCAATATGCCTGCGCTATGCCCGCCGCCGCCAAGGGTTCCATCGACAAAGATACCTCCGCGTTCAGGATGCAGCAGCTGCATCACTTCATCAAACATAATCGGAACGTGATATGTATCAACCATGTATAGTACCTCCATCGACGGAAGTTAAATCAAGATCGTGATCGAGCTTCTGGAGATCATCGCAGAAATCATTGTGACTGTAGCTCTCATCAACATTACGGTAAATATTGGGATTCCAAAGCTGAATATGATCTCCAGAGCCAATCATAATGATCTCGTCATCAAGTTCGGCATATTCGATCAAATGTTTTGGAAGCAGGATTCGATATTGCTTGTCCAGTGTGATCTCCTCCGTCTTACCAAAAAGATTTCGCTTTAATGCTTCATATCTGCGGTTAGTGGCAGATAATTTTGTCACACGATCAATTAATTTTTGAAAAATTTCAATATTGGTAAGCTCAAGATAACGTCCTTCGCCTTCGCGTCCGAGTCCGATATGCAGCATAACCGACTCACTGATCTTACCGCGCCATTTAGTTGGAACGAATACTCGCCCTTTGGAGTCAACGGAATTGGTTGAGAAACCAAAGAAGTTAGGATTTGAAAAATCAGAACTGCTCATTCCGTGCTCCTTTCAGTTAATATAAATGGATTTGTCGGACGGGAAAAATGTATATCTATCCTCAAGAGTAATCATACAACGATTTCAATGCAAAGTCAATACTATTTGGCAATTTTTTTGAATTTTAGCACCACTTTTCCCCACCTGAAAATTATAGCTTTCATGCTTGCATAATCGCTATTATTTTGCTAAAATCATAATTGAGTCATGAAAATGCTCGAAATGTGAAAAAATGAAAGGAAATATGTAAGATTATGCATCTTGTACTTGCCAGTTCATCACAGCGACGCCGTCAGCTTATGGATATGTGCGGTTACAGCTATGACGTAGTTGTGAGCAACGCTAACGAGGAGATCGATGAGCAAAATCCACATGCGCTGGTCTCTGCTCTCGCGGAAATGAAAGCAAGGGAGGTATTCCTGCGCTTGATTTCAGATGGAAAGAAAGCAGAGGATATTGCAGTCATCGGAGCGGATACCGTTGTTGCTTTCGAGGGGAAGATTATCGGAAAACCACGCAGCGAGCAGGATGCGATGCGCATTTTACGAATGCTTTCCGGAAGGACCCATACGGTATATACCGGAGTTTCGGTGGTTACAGAGGAAGGCATGCAGCTTGATGTCAGCACAACATTGGTTAAACTCAGCCAATTGAGCGATGAAGAAATCAATGCCTATGTGTCATCCGGTGAGCCAATGGATAAGGCCGGCGCATATGGAATTCAAGGACCATTTGGAATGTTTGTGGATAGAATAATTGGTAATTATTTTACAATTATTGGATTACCACTGCCAGAACTATATAGAATGCTTAAGAATATCGGAATATTACCGGAATTTAAAAGTCAGTAACATAACCGGACTTTTCTTCAGCTTGGTCTCCAGATGCGGTTATATCTTTTATATACCCATTCATTACCGCATAGCAATGCGGATAAGCTACAATGACATGTTCAACGAGCCGTATGTTCAAATCAAAGAGCATTTGGTAGAGAAGCTCTGTGCCATTGATGTCTTGAGTTGACGGAGAGCATACTCCCGATGGATGATTATGAGCTATAACGAGATTGACAGCATTATGGTGGAGTGCGATCTCGATTATACGTCTGCGCGGAAATTCGGATTTGCTGGGCAGGCCAAAATCAATACATTCATAATGAAGGAGCCTTTGGGATACATTCAAACAAATAACGCAGACCTTTTCGTCTGTATACTTACCAAGCACCTTATAAGAAAAATCGATTATGGAATCAAGAGTCGTAAATCTACTATTCTTATACTGCACTTCCTCTGAATACGTTGATATGCAGTTGGACAGCTTGATAAGCATGATTGTATTATCCGACAAGCCGAAGCGCGATAGCTCAGCCTTGTCGGCATTGAGAACATTGTACAGTGAACCGAAATAATTAAGTAATTTATGAGCCAATGGATTCACATCAGCCCTTTTTTGACAATAGAACAGCAGCATTTCGAGGACTTGATGCTCATACATTCCGCTTAAGGTACAGCCTCTGTCAATAAAACTTTGACGGACTCTTTCGCGATGTCCGGAATGAAGCGAACTCATAGATTTCGGCGTTTTTTCGGATCGAGAGAGCTTGATATTTTCTGTTGAACAGTCCGCATTTGTTTTTTCCACAGCCGGCGGTTCCTCCTTAAACCATTTTGTTTATTTGATGCCTATTTATTATTGTACACATATTCTTGGAACATTTCAAGTATAATTTACAGAAAAACAAAGAAGTAATATGTTTTTTAATAATATGAAAGAGGAAATATATGTTTGATGTCTTTTTCGGCAGACCTGTTGCATATGCAAAGCTTATTGGAAGTGATAAATACCCCGGAATCATGGGTGATGCGTATTTTTATCCGCAGAAGGACGGAAGTCTAATATCTATACGTGTAAATGGTCTTCCGGTTTCGGATGAAGTATGTGGAAAACGATTCTTTGCACTCCATATTCATGCTGGAAGCAACTGCACAGGTGATGATTTTTCTAATACGGATGGACATTATAATCCGGGGAGCTGCACGCATCCAAAACACGCGGGAGATCTTCCTCCGTTACTTGGATGCGGCAAACGTGCATTTATGGCTTTACTGACCGATAGCTTTGAGCCCTGGGATGTAATTGGAAGAACAATCGTTGTACATGAAAGCTTTGATGATTTCATTTCACAGCCTGCTGGAAATTCAGGGGCAAAAATTGCATGCGGAGAAATCAAAGCGATGTAGGATTAATGGGTCGCCGTACAAAGCGGCCCAATTATTTTGATATGAGTTATAAAGGAAGAATTTAACGTCTATTTTTGCTGAAAACTAACACGACGATTATTTCTGATCTAAGCGGCACTACACAGCTCAACTATATGCACATCAATTATCTCAAGAACCGTGAGTTTATGCTTGGGAAGATAACTGCTTGAAGTTAACAATAAAAATGAAATTCGCCAAAAAATGAAGAACATCTTTAGCGAATTTCAAATATAACTGAATCGGCGATTTAATAAGCGATTATTTAAACAGACCTATGACATCGGATATTGTGACAATTATCATGAGCCCAAAGAGCAGAGCCAATCCGACTGCATTGATAATACCTTCGACTTTGCGGTTTAGTGGTTTTCCGATTATCGCCTCTATGAGAAGGAATAGCAGTCTGCCGCCATCAAGTGCAGGAAAGGGAATTAAATTAAATAAACCAAGGCTGAGAGATAGAACGATGGCAATGTAAACGAGATTCAACAGACTTTCGTTTGCAACATCCGCCATGACTGCTACTGCTCCAACCACGCCAGATATATCACCTTGGTGTATTCCGTTTTTAAACATGCCGGCAATGCCTTCGACGGTAAGCTTGATTATTTGACCGAGATATTCGAATGCGTTGATGAAAGCCTCTCCGATCGTATAATGCTTAGTTCCGGTCGAGACGGATCCTATGGTTATGCCAAGTTGGTTTTTACCAAGCTGTGCATTGTATATGCCTGAAACGATGATATCCTTTTGCGCACCATCTCTCTCAACAGTTATAGTCAACGTATCATTTGCCGAAGCGATGAGCGAGACGAGGGCATCGGAGGAATTAATCGAATCATTTGCATTGAGCGGACTTTTTCCATCTATTGCAATAACAATATCGTTTGGGAGTATGCCTGCCTCGGCGGCCGCACTTTTATCCGCAACCGTGACTATGTATGGAATATTGTCTCCGGTTGCAGAATCGATAGCATAAATCGGAACCGGAGCACTCAGCATTACTATAAAGGCCACAAGGAATGCCAATAGAACGTTCATGAACGGACCTGCAAGGATAACAAGGAAACGCTTCCATACAGGCTGCGCATTGAATCTGCGAGGATCGTTTTGAGCGTCCTCATCTTCACCATCAAACATACAGGCACCGCCAAATGGTATGGCACGCAGCGAATATTCTGTTTCACCCTTTTTGAATTTTACAAGGGCGGGTCCAAAGCCCATTGAGAAACCCAGCACACGAAAACCAAGCGCTTTTCCCATGGCAAAATGACCAAGCTCATGAAAGAAAATGAGAAACGCAAGGATAAGTATTGCAAGCAAAATATAAAGTAATGTCATAGCACTCTCCTTTTAGTTAAATGAAAATAATCAATTATTTTTACAGAAAGTCTTAGCAAGATTTCTTGCTTCAAGGTCAATTTCATAGACCTTTTCAAGTGAATCAATGCATTTTTCAGAATGAATCATGCGGTTCATCGTGCTTTCTACGCATTTTGGAATATCGGTGAACCCAATTTCATTGCGCATGAAATGAGCAACAGCAACCTCATTCGCCGCATTATATGCAATCGGCAGAACCTCTCCATCCTTGAACGCCTCATAAGCAAGTGATATAGCAGGAAAGCGTTCGCAATCTGGCTTAAAAAATGTAAGTCCGGAAAGCTTAGTAAGGTCAAGCTCTGGGATCTCGGATATGATTCGGTCAGGATAGGTAAGCGCATACTGTATAGCAAGCCGCATATCCGCAGAGCTAAGCTGAGCAATAACGGATCCATCCGTGAATTCTACCATTGAGTGAACGATGGATTGAGGATGGATAAGAATGCTGATTCTATCGGGATCAATATTAAAAAGCCAACCGGCCTCCATAAGTTCGAGTCCTTTATTGAAGAGAGAGGATGAATCGATCGTTATCTTACCACCCATGCTCCAAGTCGGATGGTTGAGTGCCATTTGAGGTGTGACTGTTGAAAGTTCATCTTGCGTAAAATCACGGAACATACCTCCGGAAGCGGTCAAAATAAGCCTTTTGATATCATCATGCTTACCGGCAGAGATACATTGAAAGATGGCACTTTGTTCGCTATCCACGGGAATGATCCTGCCGCCAAATTCATCAATGGTTTTGTTGATAACATGATGTGCACAGACAATGCTTTCCTTGTTTGCAAGCGCAACGGTTTTACCGGATTTTAATGCGTTTATCAATGGTGCAAGTCCTGCAAAGCCACTGACTCCATTTACAACAATGTCCACTTCGGGCAATGAGGCCAGCATGTTCACTTCATCGCAGCTCACCACAATGAGCTCCGGGTGATGTTCTCGAATGAGCTTAGCTGATTCTGCAGAATACATTCCGACAAAATCGGGATGAAAGCATTCGATTTGCTGGAGCATAAGCATAGCGTTTGAGTCGGCGATCAAAGCCTTGACACAAAACTCGTCCCTATGAAATTGCGCAACAGAAAGCGTCTGTTTTCCAATGGAACCTGTTGAGCCGAACACCGCAAGATTTTTCATTGATTTTCCTCTGATTATTTTATGAATAAAGTAAATGCAGCAAGCACCATGGGTGCAGCGATCATTGCACTGTCAAGCCTATCCATGACCCCACCGTGACCTGGAAAAATATTGCCGAAATCCTTTACTCCGGCCCATCTTTTATAGGTCGATGAGAGTAAATCTCCAAATTGTCCGATAAAACCTCCCAGGAAGCAAATTATTAGTAGAGCCCAAATGGAAATATCAAATCCCCAAAGCTTCTGAATAAAGTAGGCAAGAATGCCTCCAAGCGCTCCGCCAATCAGTCCGCTGACAGCTCCTTCAGTAGTTTTGTTGGGGCTGATTTCGGGACAGAGTTTATGTTTCCCGCAAATAGAACCGACCATGTATGCGGCATTATCAGCCATGCATGGCCCAGCAAAACAGCAGAATAAAGCTATGCGCGAGTAATCCGAGTTATCAAAGCCTACAGCTCCCAGACACAGTAACGGAGCAAGTGGATAGACAAGCATGGAAAATGAGGCGACAAGATCGATGTTGGTTCGTTTTCCATTGAGTATTCTTTCAATCATGATTGAAAAAAATGTGAGCACGACTAGCGCAAACAGCCATTTCATACCAAGTTTAAAGAGTACAGCAAATTGAGCCGCTCCGAGTATCATATGAGGGATGACAAATGGATGAATATCTTTTTTCTTAAATATATCATTCATCTCGTGTATGGCCATAGCACTGAATATGCCTAGTATAATGGCCTGTACCCAGCCACCAAGCCAAAGGACAAGAGCAAGCAATGCCAGAAGCAGAATGGCGATGACTGTGCGAAGGGGCAAATCTTTCATATTATAGTTTCCTTTATGATAATAGTACATCCATAATTTGGATGCTGATGCTTTTATACATCCTTATTGTGAAGAATGCATTAACAAATAAATCATATTCAAAGCTTATACTGATCAGTTTGGTAAAACTTTACCGAACCTTCTTGTTCGCCGCATGAATTCTTTGATGCATTCATAGTATGCCTCCGGTGTAAAGTCCGGGAAAGTGGTATTGGTAAAAACAAATTCAGAGTAAGCAGCCTGCCAGAGAAGAAAGTTGGATAGACGCTGCTCTCCGGCCGTGCGTATAATGAGATCGGGATCAGGAACTGATATTGAATTGGTATACAAATACTCTGAAAAGATCCCCTCAGTTATATCATCCGGAGTTAAGTTTGCTTGGACAATGGCTCTGGCTGCGCGGACGATCTCATCTCGTGATCCATAGTTGAGTGCTATTGCAAAATTTAACCCACTATTAAGTGCTGTGCGATCAATGGCCGTTTCCATGAGTTCACGCAGCTTGGCGGGAAATCGCGATAAATCACCTAGGACATGGATTTTGACATTATTTGCATCCAACTCATCGATCTCCTTATAAAAGTATTCAACGAGCAGTGAAAATAAGGCATTGATTTCAGATTCCGGACGACGCCAATTTTCTGTAGAAAATGCATAAACAGTAAGAACCTCTATGCCGATGCTGTGAGAGGAACGCACTATTTCCTGTAAGGCCTCCATGCCTGCCCGATGCCCGAAGCTTCTGGGCATGTGCCTTGCTTTGGCCCAACGTCCATTTCCATCCATGATTATAGCAACATGTTTTGGCATATTGCCGGTTAAGCCGAGTTTTTCCAGCTCAGCACCGGTAAACTTTGGATAAATCTTCATTATGTTTTATACCTGAAAATGGGGTGTGATGTATTCACTCCCCAGAAACGTTGGTTTTGAATTCAGAATATGTTATTCTTACGATTGGCTCCGCACAACCGAGTTCTTCGATGCGAATAACTCGTAAACTGTCACCTTCGACACCTTTTCTTGAGCGGGTCTCCACGGTTTCAATTCGATAGCCCCTTGCTTCGAGCAAAGAAACCGCTCTGTCGAGCGGTTGACCAAGCAACTCAATCAAACCTCGAGCAGCTCCTTTTCCTTTTCAGTGCAAATTCGATCAATATCCTTGATTGCAGCATCGGTTGCCTTTTGTGCCTTGTCTTCAAGTCGCTTTTGATCATCCTCTGTGATGCTGCCGTCTTTGCAATCCTTCTTTATCGTTTCGTTCGCTTCTCTGCGGATGGCACGAATCGCAACCTTGGCTTCCTCGGCTTTCTTTTTTACTATTTTAACAAGCTCTTTACGGCGTTCTTCGGTGAGTTCGGGGAATATAAGCCTGATTAGTTTGCCGTCGTTAGTGGGGTTGATGCCCAAGTCTGACTTCTGAATTGCCTTTTCAACAGCGGAAAGCATGGAAGCATCCCAAAGAGAAATCACAAGCATACGGGGTTCTGGAGAACTAACAGTACCCATTTGATTGATTGGCGTGGGTGTTCCATAATAATCGACTACAATACGGTCAAGAAGCTGTGGATTAGCTCTACCAGCGCGGAGGGAACCGAGATCGCGCTTGAGCACAGCGATGGTCTTATTCATTTTATCCTGTGCAAGTTCAATAACATCCATTTGTTAAGTTCCTTTCTATCAACAATGATTCAAAAATATTTTAATGTAAGAAGCTTTCGTTGTCAACCATATTCATTGCCTATTCATAAAAACATATTAGCTTGCATTTCAAACAAGTTCAGAATCGGCTCTGGAATCGACAATTGTGCCTGCATTAACTCCATTGACTGCATCTAAAAAGCTTTCGCCAGAGTTCATTGCAAAGAGAATCATGGGAATAGAATATTCACGGCAAAAGCTTATTGCAGTCAGGTCGGTTGCATGCAAGTTTTTTTCGATCACTTCATCATAGCTAACATGAGAATACCTGCGAGCGGAGGAATCCACCCTTGGATCTGATGTATATATACCATCAACTGCTTTGGCTAGAAGCAATGCATCGGCGTTAATCTGTGCTGCACGCAGTGCAGCAGCTGTATCGGTAGAAAAGAAAGGAGAACCGGTGCCGCATGCAAATATAACGACATTTCCAGCATCGATTGCGGAATTAGCTGAGCGAGCGGAATAAGTATCCATGAATAACTCCATGTTCACTGCACTCATGACTTTTACAGGAACGCCAAGATCTATGAGAGCCTGTTCCATCGCAAGTGAATTCATTGCAGTTGCCAACATACCAATACTATCGGCACGATTCCTATCCATGCTGCCGCCACTTCTGCCGCGCCATATATTACCGCCGCCAATCACAATGCCAATTTGACAACCGGCATCATGCAATGTCTTGATATGCTGAGCATGGGAAAGTACATTATCAAAGTCTATTGGACTATTTCCGGAAAGCACCTCACCACTCATTTTAAGCAGCACCCGTTTGTATTTCATAAACAATTCCTTCCTATTTAAAATTAAATAAAGCTGAATATCGTCAAATGTCATTTGATTCCCAAGAGATATAAATACGATTGATTAGACCGATTTTGAGTCACAAATAACTCCAACTCCAATATTATACCTCAAAATGCTGTGAAATGGAAGATGAGCAGTGGGTAAATTTTTATGCGTTATTCCCGAAAAAAAGGGAAAAAGAAGATATATTTATTTTTAAAAAGGGAGTTAACAGGGGGGGA
>MSGV01000028.1 GCA_001940845.1 Christensenellaceae bacterium Phil7 | reverse complement strand
GGAAGAAAGAGGACTAAGGAATAACTGAATCTTTGAAGCTCGCTTCAAAGTAACGTCAAGAAAAGGATGCTCCTTCGGGGGCGTCCTTTCCTTTATCCATGGTTGATAGGTATCATAATATCCAAATGGAAAAATGGCTATTGAATTAGCACCCCTTAAGGTTTATAATACCAACGATAGCTATGTGGTTTTGCCACTGAAAGGGGAAATTATGAGAAGAAGTATGTTGTTCCTCCCGGGCAACACTCCGAATATGATAATCAACGGCGATGCCCTTGGTGCGGATTGCATAATCCTGGATCTGGAGGATGCCGTTTCGCCCGATGAAAAGGATTCCGCAAGGCTGCTTGTGCGCTCCGCAATGCAGCGCATGGGTTTTAACGGAGTTGAAGTAACTGTGCGCATAAATTCTATTGATACCGATTATTGGAAGGATGATCTGGAGGCGATAGTTCCGCTCAAGCCGGATCTGATTATGCCGCCGAAATCGAGCTGCGCTGAGGATATTCAAATTCTTGATGAATATATAACTCATATCGAGCAGCGTTATGGCATGGAGATCGGTTCGGTCAAGCTCATCCCGCTGATCGAAACAGCTTTGGGCGTTGAGAATGCATTCAATATTGCGACGGCAAGTCCTCGCGTGGCAGCACTCTTCCTCGGAGGAGAGGATTTGACGGCTGATCTGCGCTGTAAGCGTACAAAGGCCGGCAATGAGATAAATTATGCGCGCACCAGACTTGTTTGCGCTGCACGTGCTGCCGGTATTGATGTTTATGACACACCCTTTACAGATGTTAATGATGATGAAGGAATCGTGATCGATGCGGAATATGCCAAGAGTCTGGGCTTCAGCGGTAAATCTGCTATCGCGCCGCGCCATGTTCGGGCGATAAATGAGGTATTCAGTCCGTCCATAAAGGATATACAGTACGCGATGGATGTGTTTGAAGCGATCAGGATAGGCAAGGAGCAGGGAAAAGGTGCCGTATCGCTTAGGGGCAAGATGATCGATAAGCCCATAGTTGAGCGTGCAAGGCAAACGCTTGATATGGCAAAGCAGCTTGGTTTGGAGGTCGAAAAGTATGAATAAGCTAACCCATACCCTTGAAGAAGCGATCAGGAATTCCGGACTGCGCGATGGGATGACGATTTCATTTCATCATCACCTGCGCAATGGGGATTATGTGCTGAATCTTGTGCTCGATACCATAGCCGATATGGGGATCAGGGATCTGACGGTCAATGCAAGCTCACTATTCGATATTCATCGTCCTTTAAAGGAACATATTGAGCGAGGCGTTGTCACCAATCTGCTGACGGATTATATGTCTGCTGAGCTTGGAAGATTCATTTCAGCCGGCAAGATGAAAAATCCCGTCCAGTTCAGAACTCACGGAGGCAGGCCGATGGATATCGCGAATGGGAATACGCCGATCGACGTGGCATTCATTGCTGCACCGGCCAGCGATAATATGGGCAATTGTACGGGTAAGCTGGGCAGATCGGCCTGCGGCTCGCTTGGATATGCAATTCCGGATGCTCGCTATGCAGCACATACCATCGTGATAACCGATGAGCTGGCTGCATACCCGCTTATCGACTGGTCAATTCCGGAAACCGACGTGAATCAGGTCGTGGTTATCGACTCTATAGGCGATCCCAGAGGCATTGTATCCGGTACGACCAAGATTACCCGTGATCCGGTAGGACTTTCTATGGCGATGACGGCAGTGGATGTCATAAAAGCATCCGGGCTGCTCAAGGATGGTTTCTCATTCCAGACCGGAGCGGGCGGCGCATCACTTGCTGCTGCAAAATATTTGAAGGATGTTATGCTTGATGAACGAATTCATGGGAGCTTCGGTCTTGGCGGGATTACCGGATATATGGTCGATATGCTCAATGAGGGATGTTTCGAATCGCTTATGGATGTGCAGTGCTTCGATATGAAGGCAGTGGAGTCTATCAGGAGCAATCCACGCCATCGGGAGATATCGGCAGCTCATTATGCTTCGCCGGGTGCGAAGAGTGCAACGGTGGATAGCCTCGATGTTGTTATACTCGGTGCAACTCAGATAGATACAGATTTTAATATCAACGTGCATACGGATTCCAATGGGCGTATCATGGGCGGAAGCGGCGGACACAGCGATACCGCTGCGGGCGCAAAGCTTGCGATGATAATAGCTCCGCTCTCCCGTGCAAGGCTGCCGATTGTCACGGATCATGTAACATGCATCTCTACCCCGGGCAGCAGTATAGATGTGCTGGTTACCCAGAAGGGTGTTGCGGTTAATCCGAAAAATGATGAATTACGCAATAGGCTTGTGGCTGCGGGCATAAGGGTTACGGATATCAATGAGCTAAAAACAATAGCGGAGAGCATTTCCGGGGTGCCATCAAAGCCAAAGCTTGGTGAAAGGATAGTAGCGGACGTAATCTATCGCGATGGCACCGTTATAGACCATATACATGAAGTATTGGAGGATTAAGATGAGGACAATAAATGCAGCTCTTTTGACCGATACCATTGCAGCACTCTGTGTGGAAGCTAATTGCAGACTGCCCGAGGATATGCGTAATCGGATCGAAGATGCTCGCGCGGAGGAAAAATGGGAGACTGCGCAGGGCATACTGGATAAGATAATAGAAAATTACAATATTGCAGATAAAAACTTCGTACCCATCTGTCAGGATACGGGCGTATGCTGCGTGTTTATGAAGATCGGTCAGGATGTACATATCGAGGGCGATCTGACCGAAGCGGTGAATGAAGGGGTCCGTCGCGGCTATCGGGATGGATATCTTAGAAAATCGGTTGTTGCTGATCCGCTGCGCCGCGTGAATACGGGCGACAATACACCTGCAATGATCTATACTGAGCTCGTACCGGGTGAAAAAATTGAATTAACGGTTGCGCCCAAGGGCTTCGGAAGTGAAAATATGAGCCGTCTCGCCATGCTCAAGCCATCGGATGGTATCGAAGGGGTGAAAGCATTCATCCTGAAAACCGTTGAGGAAGCGGGGCCAAACCCATGCCCTCCTATCGTGGTTGGCGTAGGCATTGGAGGTACCTTTGATAAGGCAGCATTGCTCGCAAAGAAAGCACTCATGCGCAGCACCGATGAGCGCAACCCGGATGAATTCTATGCGGAGCTGGAATCGGAAATGCTCGATAAGATCAATGCTCTGGGCATTGGGCCACAGGGGTTTGGCGGGAGGACGACAGCTCTGGCTGTCAATATAGAAACCATGCCCACTCATATAGCTGGGCTGCCAGTTGCCGTCAATATAAATTGCCATGTGACCAGGCATAAATCCATAGTGCTTTGATCGGAGGTCATCTATATGGAAAGAAGAATCACTCTGCCAATTACAAGGGAGATGGTGGATACCATCAAGAGCGGCGAATCTCTGCTGCTTTCTGGAATAATTTACACTGCGAGGGATGCAGCGCATAAACGCCTTGTTGAGCTCATTGAAAGCGGCAAGGAGCTCCCATTTGATATCAAGGATGCAACCATCTATTATGTTGGTCCGACTCCGGCAAAGCCAGGACAAGCTATTGGCTCGGCGGGACCAACCACGAGCTATCGCATGGATGCGTATTCCCCAGCGCTCATACGCGAGGGAGAGACTGGTATGATTGGTAAGGGAAAGCGCAGCAAAGAAGTCATTGATGCAATGAAACGGTATGGAGCGGTCTATTTCGCCGCTATCGGAGGTGCCGGTGCACTGCTCTCAAATTGCATCAAATCCGCAGAGATAGTTGCTTATGAGGATCTTGGTGCTGAAGCGCTGCGCAGATTGGTAGTTGAGGATTTGCCGGTTGTATGCGTTATTGACAGCGAGGGCAATAATCTCTATGAGACGGGAAGAAGGGCATATCTCGATACCATCGCTGAATTGCGTGAAACTGAATAATATTTCCCGGGAAATAGCATTCAAAAATGCGAAATAAATATTCGCAAGAGCTTTATAATCGCTTTTGCGCAGATAATATTGTGAAAAAATGTCTGCAAAGCATGTATTTTGCCTTGCAGACATTTTCTTATTTACGGTATCAGCATGGTTAGTCAATCACTCATGCCCGGGAAGATGATGGTGCCATCCTCAAATACGAAGAAGTTTCTAGCCAGTTCACCTTCGCCTTGCAAGGTGACCTTGTAAGCTTGCCTGCCTTCGTATTTATCATGGGTTATGGACTGGACGGACATGCCGTTGCCAAAATCGCGTATCGCATTCTTGACAACCTCTGGTGCATCCTTTTCATCGATGACCTTTCCCTCAACAAAGCCTTCAATATCGCCTTTGTTTGCACCGGGAGAGGCGCTTTCTTCCGGTGAACCGGAAGTAATGGGCGACTCGGAAGTGCCTGGTGACGTACTTACATCGGGAGATGCGGATGTACCTTCGTTGCCGGGAGTCGATGAGGGCTCAAGGCTCATATCGGGCGAGGTCGTTGGGCGAACCGTGGCTTCGGAAGTATTGCCCGGAGTATTGGTCGGCTTATTTCCGCCGCTGCAGGCGGAGATCACGAGCGCCGTCGCTGCGATAAGTGCGACAATTGCAAACATTTTGATTCGTTTTTTCATAATGCCTCCGTTATTTTTGACCTATTACGGTCGTTATAGCAGTATTATTTACAGGCGTTCATCGGATTATTAGGAATTTATTGACAACTGAATAATAAAATACATAATGCAAAACAAAAAGTTTTTTTGATTAACTACTTGCAAATTCTATTTTTTTATGCAATAATGAGATATAGGTTGTATCTCAGCATGTTGATGAAATCATCCTGAGTATTAGAATAACCTAAAAAGGAGCATTAACAATGGCAGAATATTCAACTAGAATTGTAAAGGCAATACGTAAGTATTTGAGCGATGATGATTGGAAATTCAGTTTCAACGAGGATCGTGGCGCATTTGAGTTTGGGCTTTCCATTAAATCATCCATTAAAAACTTAAAATATACCATATTGGTGAGACAGTCCTTCTTCACGGTTTATGCAACTTCTCCGATCGGACCAAGTCCAAAGGATGAAGATAAGATGCAGGATATGGCTGAATTCCTTCACCGTGCTAATTATGGTCTCAACATGGGCAATTTCGAGTTCGATTTCCGGGATGGGGAGATTCGATATAAGTCCTACATCAGATGCGGGGATGATGTGCCGGATGCGGAAGCAATTCGTCTCAGCATATTGATGCCTTCTGCAATGATGGAACGTTATGGAGATGGTATAACGCAGATACTATATGGCAGCTATAAATCGATTGAGTCGCTTATAGAAAAGTGTGAAGATCAATAAATATATATTTAGGCTATAAATCAGGCCTCGATGAATTAGACGGGCTTGAATGTCTCCGCAGGTGCTGGCTTGCTGAGACATTCTTTATGAGATACGAGTAAGTTTTTACTAACTAATAATATCTTATAACTGACGATGTCGGTGATGTTGACATGGTTGATATTAATAGTTATAATCAATTTGATATAATTCGGAAGGGAAACCTTGTATGGAAAGAAAATACCTCGATGCTCTCAAGATTGGTGAGAGCGGAAGAATTCGCCGGGTCGATACGGGCGATGAGCGGCTGCTAAGAAAGCTAACTGATATGGGGCTTACGCCGGGAACGGAGGTGCAGCTTATCAAGTTTGCCCCAATGGGAGACCCAATGGAGCTGCATCTTAGGGGATATTCGCTTTCACTGCGCCGAAGTGATGCAGCGGCAATTGAATTGATGAGCGATGAAGAGGAAAGATCGGAAACCAAGAGACGCGAAAACGCACGAATCAGCTATGAGGCTGAGGGTAAGCGCATATTGAATGAGACGGAGCATATAGATCGCGAGGATGAGCTCGTTCACAGAAGAGCTGAACGCATGACGGGCGATATTTTGAATGTATCCTGCGCCCCAGGGGGCTGTGCAAGCTGTCGGAAAGACTGCTATCATGCCATATTCCGAACAAAGCAAAATGATGTCCCCGATGAAATCGATCGATCAAAGAGACCGATAAAGCTCGCCCTGATCGGTAATCCGAACTGTGGAAAAACAACGCTGTTCAATGCCATGACTGGAGAGCGGGAATATGTTGGCAACTGGGCAGGCGTTACGGTTGATAAGAAGGAAGGAAAGGTCAAATCTCTCGATTCCGGTAAGGGAGGATTGAATACCGATGGCCATGAGATGGTGCTTGTGGATCTGCCTGGTATATATTCTCTTTCGCCATTTGGCATGGAGGAGAGGGTTGCCAGGCAATATATCATTACCGAAAAACCCGATGCAATCATTAACATTGTGGATGCAACAAATCTTGAGCGGAACCTGTATTTGACTGTGCAGCTGCTTGAGCTGGAGCGTCCTATGGTCATTGCCCTCAATATGATGGATGAGGTTGAAAAAAATGGGGACAGCATTGATTGCGAAGCCCTTTCAAAGGAGCTTGGTATACCCGTAGTGCCGATCAGTGCCAGAACCGGAAAGGGGTTGGATAGCCTCGTATCACAAACCCGCAGCGTATCTGCGCAGATATTGCTGCATACTGCTCATACGCAGTTGCACGATGGATTTCAGCTCGAACCGGATCATCTCTATGATGATTATACCCACGGCATGCACCATCGTATCGGGGATTTGATTGAAAGCTATGCGGAAAATGTTGGGTTGCCGGTACATTGGGTGAGCATCAAGCTTTTGGAGGGTGATGAGCCGGTAGCGGCTGCACTTAAGCTGCCGGAGGATGTACGGGCAGAGGTGGAAGCACTTTCAAAGGAGTATGCGAAAGCTTCGGGCTACAGCTTTGCCGATAGCGCATCCATGCTTGCGGATAGTCGCTATCGATATATTTCGGAAGTCGCGAGTAAGGTATTAAAACGTGGAAAGCCTGTAGGCGAACCGACGCTCTCGGATAGGATCGATAACATATTGACGAATAAATATCTTGCGCTTCCATTTTTTGTGCTTATAATGGGCGTAGTATTCACTCTGACTTTCGGCACTCTGGGGGCGTGGCTGAAGGAGTTGATGGAGAAGCTTGTTTTCGATGTGACAATCCCAGCAGTCGGCTCGGCACTCGGTGCCGCGGCAGTTCCTACATGGCTGACGAGCCTTATTTGCGATGGCATACTTGGCGGTGTTGGCGGAGTGGTGACATTCCTGCCTGAAATCGCAATACTTTTCTTCCTGTTGTCGCTCTTAGAGGATAGTGGGTATATGAGCAGAATTGCTTTTATAATGGATAGACCCATGAGAAAGATCGGATTGAGCGGCAAGAGTTTCATACC
Organism: Christensenellaceae bacterium Phil7; assembly: GCA_001940845.1. Lineage (GTDB taxonomy): Bacteria > Bacillota > Clostridia > Christensenellales > CAG-138 > PeH17. Next base: position 41,878 of record MSGV01000028.1, on the reverse strand, counting down.
ATTGCTTATGGGCTTTGGCTGTACCGTACCTGCGACGATGGCGGCCAGAACGATGGAGAATATGCAGGATAAGCGTAATACGATCCTGCTTGTGCCGTTTATGAGCTGCTCGGCTAAACTGCCGGTCTATGCGCTTATAGCGGGAGCATTTTTCAGCAAAGGGCATGCTCTGGTGGTTTTGAGCCTTTACCTGGGCGGTATTGTGCTTGCAGCAATATTTGGTCTGCTCTTCAAAAAGACCCTGTTTAAGGATAACGATGCAGCATTCATGATGGAGCTCCCACCATATAGGCTGCCGAAATTCAAGGATACCATGCTGCATGTGTGGGAAAGGGTAAAACATTTTCTTATAAAGGCTGGAACGCTCATTTTTGCAATGAGCATAGTCGTATGGCTGCTGATGAATTTCAGCTTTACGCTAGCTCCGGTCGGAGAGCATGTCGAGAACAGCATCATAGGTACTATTGGTAATGCAATAGCATTTCTATTTAAGCCTTTGGGATTCGGAAATTGGATGGCGGTGGTCGCATTGCTAACCGGAGTAGTTGCTAAAGAGAGCATAGTATCGACTCTCAGTGTGTTGGTAGGATCAACCCTTACAGCGGGAACGGCCATTACTGCACTCAGCAGTCTTTTCTCACCGCTCAGTGCCTATTCCTTCCTGGTTTTCGTGTCGCTTTATACACCCTGTGTCGCTGCGCTTGCAACGATGCGCAGGGAATTGCAATCGAGGAAATACATGGCATTTACGATAGTTTTCCAGCTTGCTGTCGCATATCTGGCTGCTTTCCTTGTCTATACGATAGGGAGTGTATTTGCGGCATAGGCTGAAGCGGCTGCATATAAGGAACGCTGCCATGAATAATGAGAAATGCCGATCAATGCATCGGTGGTTCCCTTGTTTTATTGCCCGTTTAATGGTATAATCATTACATTAAACGGGCTTTTGCTATAAATCGGAGGTTTTTATGAAATGGAAGGAGATCACGGTCGAGACGAGTGAAGAGGGTATTGAGCTCGTACTTGCACGCCTTGATATGCTGGGAATAACTCAGGTCAATATAGTTCAGGGGCATGATGAGATTGATACATTGCTGCATTCCGCAGAGAGATATTGGGATTATGCGGAGGAGACCGTGCTCAATAAACAGCCTGCCGTACAGGCCTATATATCATCAGTCCCGGAAAATGAAGGCATGGTAGAGCGTATTGAAGAATCAATGCGGGAGCTTAAAGCGCTTGCTCTTGATCTGGGGATGGAAACCGGAAGCCTTGAGATCAAAATTAAAACAGTGGATGAGGAGGATTGGGCGAATAACTGGAAGGCATACTTTAAGCCCATGGCGGTCGGCGAGAAGCTGTTGGTATGCCCTTCATGGGAACCTGTGCCGGATGGAAATGCCCGTGCTGTGCTAAGGATAGATCCGGGTATGGCATTTGGAACCGGTACCCATCACACTACGCGTATGTGCCTTGAATTGCTGGAAGCTAACATCATGCCAGGCAAACTCGTAGCCGATCTAGGCTGTGGAAGTGGAATACTGTCCATTGCTGCTTCGCTTATGGGAGCGGCGGAAACCTATGCCATTGATATCGATCCTGTAGCTACAAAGGTTGCTGCCGAAAACGCTGCGCTCAATGGCATTGATATGAATAAGTATTTCATAAGAAATGGTGATATCCTTGAGGATGAGGCGTTTAGAAGGGATGTTTCAAAGCGGAAATATGATGTGGTTATGGCAAATATTGTCGCAAATGTAATAATCGCTTTTGCGCCTGTAATTCCAAGCTTGATGAAGGATGATGGGGTATTTATTGCATCGGGAATCATCGATGATAGGCTAGATGAGGTTTTGAGTGCATTGAGCGTAAACGGTATGGAGATACTGGAAATTCGTTCGGGAGAGGATTGGCGCGCGATACTTGCAAAGAAGGCATAAAGGATTGAGTGGAGAATATGCGTCGTTTTTTTACACAAGCGATACCTAAGATCGGAGAAGGCTTTGTGCTGTCAGGAGATGAGGCAAGGCATATATTGACGGTGCTGCGAATGAAGGCTGGGGATGAACTCCTGCTTGTATCAGGCGATGGCACGGAATATCTTGCAAAAATCGATGGTTATGATAGGGATGAGATCACCCTTTCAATACTTGCAAAGCAGGAATGTTCGGCAGAACCAAAGCTTGAGGTTACGCTATTTCAATGCCTGCCAAAGGCCGGGAAGATTGAAACCATAGTTCAGAAATGTGTTGAGCTGGGGATTCACTCGGTGAGGCTTGTGAACAGCAGACGCTGTGTTGTTAAGCCGGATACGAAGGATAATAAGCTGGCTAGATATAACAGAGTATCACAGGAGGCTGCAAAGCAGAGCGGGCGTGGCATTGCTCCCGAGGTAATACAGACTCAAGAACTTCGCGATTGCGATTTCTCTCAGTTTGATCTTGTGCTTGTCGCATATGAAAATGAGCAGGAGCTTGGGCTTAAGACGCTGTTGCGAGAAAAACTCCATTCTCCTGTTCAAAGCATTGCTTTGCTCATAGGTCCGGAGGGAGGATTGGAGCTTGAAGAGGTTAATTTTGTTTTGAATTCGAATAAAAATTCATATTCGGTAAGCCTTGGTAAAAGAATACTCAGAACGGAAACGGCGGGTATGGCGATGCTTGCAATGCTCATGTATGAGCTGGAGGATTGATGCGCTGCTGCTTTATTACACTCGGTTGCCGAGTAAATCAATATGAAAGCGATGCTATGGCAGAGCTTCTTGCAGATGCGGGATTTGAGATTATAGATAATCCTGCGGCTGCGGATGTTTGTATAGTCAATACGTGTACCGTTACGAATATCGCTGATCGCAAATCAAGGCAGATGCTTTCAAAGGCACATCGCTTAAACGAGAGTGCGAAGCTTATCGCTTGCGGGTGCTTTGCACAGCGCAGTCCGAAACAGGTTAGTGAGCTTCCAGGGATAGATGCTGTTATCGGCAGCAGCGATAAGAGCAGAATAGTTGAGATCGTAAAATCTTTGTTCTCTGAAACTGAAAGGATTGATGATGAACCGGAGCTGCTGGTTAGGGATGTGATGCATGAGCATGAATTTGAAGAGCTGTCTGCGGCTAGGGAAGGGCGCACAAGGGCTTATCTCAAGATACAGGATGGCTGCAATATGTTTTGTACCTACTGCGCTATACCGTTTGCAAGGGGGGCAATACGTTCAAGAAGCCTTGCTTCTATCCGCAATGAGGCGGTGAAGCTGAATGCAGAGGGCTATGCAGAGGTGGTCTTGACCGGCATACATCTGATGAGCTATGGCAGAGATCTGTCGGGAGAAGTCAATATTCTCGATGCACTTGATTGCTTTGATGGGTTTGAAAATATAAAACGTATACGCCTTGGTTCGCTGGAACCGCATATGATGACAGACGAGATCATTGAAGGATTGGCGAACAATGCAAGAATTTGCAAGCAATTTCATCTTTCGCTTCAAAGTGGCTCGACAACAGTGCTGAGCAGGATGAGGAGGGGCTATACAGCGGAAGAATATTATGCTCTATGCGAAAAACTTAGAATTGCCTTTGGAGAGGAGCTTGCTATTACTACCGATATCATTGCAGGTTTTCCGGGAGAAACCAGAGAGGAGCATGAACAGACGCTTGAATTTATGAATTGCGTGGGCTTTTCGAAGGTTCATATATTCCCATATTCGAGACGCAGCGGAACCATTGCGGATAAGATGCCAAACCAGCTTACCAATGCGGAGAAGGGTGAGCGTGCGAAGGAGCTTATCACGAGGGGAAAGCGATTGGAACGAGAATTTCTGAATCGTTATATCGGGAAGAATGTTACCGTATTGGTAGAGGATAATGAGGAGGGTTGTTCGGTTGGCTGTACTGATACCTATGCAAGAGTTATAATTGTAGATAGGGTTCAGCCCAACACCATGGTTTCAGCGAGTGTAGAGTCCATTGAGGAGCTGCCGGATGGTGAATTGAGACTTATGGCAAGATTGAATCAGCTTCAATCTTTGCCGGTTGAATAATAAAGGAGGTAAAAATGGAAGATTGTATTTTTTGCAGGATTGTTCGGGGAGAAATACCCTCGGATAAGGTATATGAGGATGATCGCGTGCTTGCGTTTCGCGATATAGAGCCGCAGGCGCCGATACATGTTCTGCTTGTTCCAAAAACTCATTATGCAAGCATAATGGATATTGATTCTGATACATTCGGATACATGCAGACCATCACAAGGAAGCTTGCGTCCGAGCTTGGGATAGCTGAAAAAGGTTTCCGTGTCGTAATCAATACGGGCGAAGATGGGCAGCAGAGCGTTAAGCATCTGCATTTTCATATCCTTGGCGGGCGCAGTATGCAGTGGCCTCCGGGTTGATGAGCGAAGCCCCCATTTGATGGGTTGATGATTCGTCCCATCATGATGAATGTCAAAATTTCAAAAGCTAATATCGATAAAAATGATTCAGGCAGGGCGGCAGTTTCGCCCTGCCGAAATGCTATAGGAAGATTTTTCTATGATTACACTGGTTTTATTTGACCGCAGACCGGCTATATGGTATAATTATCCCATATCATGGGGAGGTGTATGCTTTTGATGACTGAATTCGATAAAACATTGCGTATTCGTGTGGATTATAACAATATGCTTACCACTTCGGTAGGAGAATACGGTATTGATCCGGCTGCTCTTGATGCTATGAGACTCGAAATGGAAGCTGCGCTTGAAGGCGTCAATGCCAAGCACTCCGAACTTCGTTGGCGGAAGCTGCATACGAGCGAACGGGCAAACCTTGATTCAATAAGACAAACTGCGGAATGGGTCAGGAATAGCTGCGAATGTTTTGTGGTCTTGGGAATAGGCGGCAGTGCATTGGGCCCAATAGCTTTGCACCAGGCACTATGTCATCTGCACCATAATGAACTGCCGAGAGCAAAGCGAAATGCCCCTAAGCTGTACGTGGAGGATAATATCGATCCCGAACGTATGTGTGCACTGCTGGACGTCATTGACTTGGATAGGACTATATTCAATGTCATCACCAAATCTGGCAGTACGAGCGAAACGATGAGTCAGCTTTTGATAATAACCAGGCTGCTGCTTGATCGTTACGGTGAGGATGGATTAAAAGAGCATATCATTGCAACTACCGATAAGGAGAAGGGCAACCTCATAGGAATTGCAAGACAATATGGTTTGCGCACATTCATAGTCCCGGATGGCGTGGGCGGAAGATTTTCTGAGCTTTGCCCGGTCGGACTGCTGCCGGCTTGTGTATGTGGGGCGGATATAGAAAAGCTGCTTGATGGAGCAGCTTTCATGGATGAACTTTGCTCTGCTGAGGATGTAATGAAGAATCCTGCACTCGTATGCGCTGCGCTTGAAGTGCTCGCTATGCGCAGCGGTGCAAATATCTCAGTGCTTATGCCATATGCTGATTCGCTCAAGTTCATGGCCGATTGGTATGCTCAGCTATGGGCTGAATCCCTTGGAAAGAAGAAACAGGAGGCTGGGAGGGTTATTCGCTTTGGCCAGACTCCAGTGAAAGCTCTTGGCGTAACCGATCAGCATTCTCAGGTTCAGATCTATACGGATGGTCCATTTGATAAAACAATAACATTTTTAAGGGTTGAAAGATATCGCTGTGAATATGTGATACCTCATTCATTTGATGCCATTCCAAGCGTTGCATTTCTTTCGGGGCATACGCTTAACGAGCTTATAACTGCGGAATGCATGGCAACGGAGCATGCGGTTACCGTAAGCGGGCATATGAACAAAACCATCTGCATACCGGAAGTGAATGAATTTACCATTGGGCAGCTTATCATGCTGTTCGAGCTCCAGACCGCATTCGCAGGCGAACTGCTGGGCATCGATGCTTTTGACCAGCCTGGAGTAGAGGAAGGTAAAAATGCAGCTTACGCATTGCTCGGAAAGCAGGGCTATGATGATAAGCTGAAAGAGCTAAAAAATGCCGCAGCAAAGGAGAGCAGGTTTATAATTTAGTTATCACTGATACGGTTTGGATAAGGTCTTTACTTGTAACTTATTTTAAGTCGTGCTCGGGAAGGAAAGATGAAGAATAATTAATGAGTTTATTCGAAAAAAAACATTTTAAACATATCGATTGGCTGACGGTCATTATAGTACTGGGACTGGTGGCCTTCGGAACGATCGCGCTTGCCTCGGTAATGGCAACACCTTTTGATGGCACGGAAAAGGGGCTGACGGATTATATGAGCCGCTTTAACATGGAATATTTGACGAAGCATATAACGAATTTTTTGATAGGCTTTGCTGCCCTGCTTCTTGTCATAGTCTTTGATTATTCAATCCTTAAGACCTTCTCTCTATATATCTATGGGGGTGTAATAGGGTTGCTTGCGCTGCTGTTCGTATTTGGGAAGGTTCGCGGTGGTGCACAGGGCTGGTTCGTGTTCGATACTATAGAACGTGCGATACAGCCCGGTGAGCTAAGCAAAATAGCTCTCACAGTCATGCTTGCGAAGGTGGTATCCGGAGCAATGGATCGAGATGGAAGGCTGCTGCGATTCAAGGATATCTTGCTTGCGGTAGGCATAACGATGTTGCCATTTATGCTGATCGTGCTTCAGCCGGATTATGGCACAGCGTTTGTGCTACTCGCTATAATGATAGTCATCTTATTCATTGCAAGGATCAAATGGATATATATCATTGCTGCGGCATTGTTTGGTGGAGGCGGGGTCGTGCTTGCATATCAATTCGTGCTGACGGATAAACAGAAGGATAGGATAGACGTATTTTTAAACCCTGAGAATGCAAGCGATGACGCAAAATATCATGTGACAAAATCTAAGATGGCTATCGGCTCGGGGCAGCTCTTGGGCAAGGGATTTTTTGGAGAGGAAACGCTTGCCCAGCTTCGCTATATACCGGCAAGACATACGGATTTCATATTCAGCGGTATTACGGAAGCAATAGGATTCGTGGGCAGCAGCATTTTGATAATCGTATTTTTTACGTTGATATTCCGGTGGATATATATTGCCTATAAGTCAAGGGATAATTTTGGAACGCTGCTCGTTGCCGGTATAACGGCAATGCTTATAGCGCATGTGTTTGAAAATATAGGTATGACAATGGGGCTTATGCCCGTTACGGGAATTCCGCTGCCATTCATCAGCTATGGAGGATCGAATATGCTGACGAATTTGATTGGAGTTGGAATAGTGCTGAATGTCTATATGCGAAGACCAATAAAGCCAAGGCATATTGATATGCTGCGTCCGAGCAGAGCGTTCGGCAGAACCAAATACACTGGGCAGGATGAGGATTCGTTACTATGATATTCAATCAAACGGGATATAAGCAGCATGGCCAATAACTATACCAGAAATGCTCTGTCCGCGTTAAAGCTCGCCGGACTTGCTGCAGAAGAACTGAATCATGGATTTATAGGTTCAGAGCATATATTGCTGGGGCTTATCAGGGGAGCAGGTATGGCTGCTCATGTCTTAACAGAGTTTGGCGTGACGGATGCCATTGCGCTTCCATACATTGATACGCTCGTCGGAGGCGGCAGGCATAGGTTTACCGATAGCTCCGGATATACCATGGCAGCAAAAAAGCTTTTGGAGCTTTCACTTTATGAAGCCAGATCCTGCCGTGAAAAGGAGATCGGAACGAGGCATATTTTACTTGCACTTCTGCGTGAAAGGGATTGCTTCGGTTCGCGAATACTCGATTATATTGGAGCGGACACCGATGGTATGCGCAGGATGCTTTCATCCGAGAATGAACTATTTGCACTGCGGGAACGGCATAAGATAGAAATAAATTCTGACAGTGCTGCTGAAGGTATCAGAGCGGATACGCAGACTGAACTGAATACCAATTGTTTTATAGAAGATGAGCTTCGTGCCCCGGTGAGGATGAGAGAAAATATTCCGCGCTTGAATGGTCTTGAAAGCAGTACGCCGGTACTGGATGGTTTTACGGTGGATTTGGTTTCGCTTGCAAAGCGAGGGAAGCTTGATCCTCTCATAGGCTGCGAGAGCGAATTGAATAGAGTTATCCAGACCCTGCTGCGAAGAAGCAAAAACAATCCTGTACTTATTGGTGAGCCAGGAGTTGGTAAATCAGCAGTCGTAGAGGGACTTGCTGCACGAATTGCAGAGGGAAATGTGCCGGATGAGCTAAAGGATGCTCGTCTGATGAGGCTTGAGATCGGTTCACTGGTTGCCGGAACGAAGTATCGAGGTGAATTTGAAGAGCGGCTCAAGACGATCATTGATGAATTAAACAGCAGTATAATTTTGTTTATAGATGAACTCCACACAATCGTTGGAGCAGGTGCGGCAGAGGGCAGCGTTGATGCTGCAAATATAATGAAACCCGCATTGGCAAGAGGAGGACTGCGGCTGATCGGTGCAACAACGCTTGATGAATACAAAAAATATATAGAAAAGGATGCGGCATTGGAGCGCCGTTTTTCAAAGATCATGGTGAATGAGCCGACTGAGGAGGAGGCGATAAAAATACTGAGGGGCATATGCCCAAAGTATGAGCTGCATCATGGGGTATGCTTCAGCGAAGAGGCGATCGAAGCCTGCGTTAGTTTTTCGGTAAGGTGCTTACCAGAACGATTTTTGCCCGATAAAGCAATAGATTTGATGGATGAGTCCGCTTCTCGCACAAGGATGGGCGGCGATAGAAAGAGCGTGGAGCGTATCGATGTGGCTGCGGTCGTTAGCGAACTGACGGGTATATCATTGGAAAGCTTGAATGGCAATGGTCAGGTCAGGCTTACAGAGCTTGAAGCAAGGTTGAATACCAGTATATTCGGACAGGAGTCTGCGATAAAAGGCATTGCAAGAGCAATACGGGCAAGCAGTGCAGGCTTGACGGAGGAGGGGAGACCTTTCTGTTCGCTGCTGCTTTCCGGTGAGTCCGGAACGGGAAAGACTGCACTAGTTAATGCACTGGCCTCTGAGCTTTTCCCTGGAGAGGATGCTGTGCTGAGTTTCGATATGAATGATTATTCAGACCCGGGAAAGCTTACTACGCTCATAGGAAGCCCAAACGGTTATCGTGATTCGGAGGAAGGAGGAAGGTTGACGGAAGCAGTGCGGCGGAAGCCGTATGCGGTGGTTTTGCTTGAAAACATAAATTCGGCCTGTGATGAAATACAGAATTTGTTTGCGAGCGTACTTGCGAGCGGAATAATGACGGATGGGCGAGGCAGACGCATAAGCTTTCGAAATTCCATTCTTGTCTTTACCGTCAATGCCGCAGGAATCATCAGAACAAAGGCCGCCGGCTTTGGCAGCCATGGCGATGAAGAAGGTATTAACCTTTCGGGAGTTGTGAATTCAGATCTGCTTGCAAGGCTAAATTCAGAGGTGAGATTGCAAAATCTGGATCAGAAAACCGCAATCAGGGTAGCAGACAAGCTGCTGAAGGAGCTTGCAATAAAGCTGGAAAGAAGAGGTATGCGGATATGTTTTGACGCTCCGATAATCGACCATATAGTTCACAATGCGGGTTCAGAGCTTGCGAGGAGCAATGCTCATGCATTGGAGCGGGCAATTGCCAATTGGATAGAGGATGGAATAAGCCTTGGTATACTTAAGGGCAGGATATTGAAGAATAAGGAATATCTATGCAGGATTGATGAGGGCAGGCTTGTGTTTGATCAAAAATGAGACTTATAGTGGTGCACGAGTTGCTAATATTTAAGGAAAGGGATTAAAATGGAGATTCAACGCTTCGGTCTTGGCATAAGACTGGATATGCTCGATCCGGATTTCAGCAAGGAAGAGCTCCTTGAAGTTCTTGGCCATATATTTACGGTGCTCAATTCGGAGGAACTCGCTGGATTGAAGCTATACGGAGGCCGTTGTAAGCTTGATGATGAAGATAGTGAAAGCATTTTCACCCTTGTATTTACAAACGGGGGTATGCACAAGATGCGCAAGCTGTTTTTGAAGCTGGATGGAGATGCTTATATAAAGAGTATGCTTACAAGCTTTCGCCCCTATATTCAGACCAATGCACTCTGCAAGATAGAGGAGATAGACTATTATGGAGTCTTTGGGCGGGATGGAGAGCTGTCTGGCGGAGAGGTAAGGCTTGATATACATGCCGCTCGCAGGCATGGGATCAGACATGCAGCCGGTAAAGGGCTGACAATATTGCTCGCACCGGATAAATTCAAGGGAAGTTTGAGCGCAGAGCTGGTGGTACGTACGATGGCAGAGGCCGCAAGACGGGCGATTCCGGGCTGTTATCTCATACCTGCGCCCATAGCGGATGGCGGAGACGGTACGGTTGATGCTCTGGTCAGGGCTTTTGATGGAGTGAAGAGAAAGGCTACGGTAACTGGTCCTCTTGGCGCAAGGCTGGAGGCGGAGTATGGGATCATTGGAGGAAACACCGCAATAATAGAGATGGCGCTTGCTTCCGGGATTTCACTGCTTGAACCAGGCGTGAATGATCCTATGAAGGCAGGAAGCCGCGGGACCGGAGAGCTCATTGTACATGCGCTTAATGAAGGAGTGCGCCATATCATAATCGGAATAGGCGGCTCAGCAACCAATGATGGCGGACTTGGAGCAGCAATCGCATTGGGTGCTAAGGCATTTGATGGAGAAGGTAATGAGCTTTCGGGCTGCGGGGAGGATATGGAGAAGGTCTGCCGGATAGATCTTTCAGGGCTTCATTCAAAGCTTGGAAGCGTGGATATTCGCGTCATGTGCGATGTCAAAAATCCATTAACAGGTCCTGATGGTGCGACGATGGTATTCGGTCCTCAAAAGGGAGCAGATGATAAAATGCTTTGTCGCTTGGAGCGTGGCATGAAGAATATTGAAAGGCTCTATAATGAGCATGCGCGCTCGAATATCTGCTCGGAGCCTGGAACAGGAGCTGCCGGAGGAATGGGGGCAATGTTTAAAGCATTACTCAATGCTGAGTTGATAAGCGGTGCGGAAGCTGTGCTTGATGCAATGCATTTCGATGAACTTTTGGAGAAATCCGATATTGTCATTACCGGCGAGGGCTGCTTGGATGCAACCTCGGTGGAAATGGGCAAGGCCGTTGGTGCTATTATTTGTCACGCAGAGGAAAAGGGCATTCCCGCTGTCGTTCTTGCAGGCTGTATTGGCGATGGAATGGATAGCATGGATAAATTTAAAAATGTTGTAGTGTATAGCTGCGTTGATAGACCAATGACAAATGAATTTGCTATGGAAAATGCACAGGAGCTGCTTGGCGATGCTGCGGAGAGATTGTTCCGCGGGATTGGTGCATTTAGGAGTATAGGCAGACCTCAGAATTGCAGAGAAAGATAAATCGTGGAAACACGAATATATGCGGAAAAATCTTGCTTTATTTGCATAAATGTTATATAATAAGCAAAATATTGGCTGAAAGGATAACCAATGAAAAAGACGAAGATTGTTCGTTCGAATAAACCCTATTATGCAGCGGCAATAGCTGTAGCTGTTATGGGAATAGTGTTTCCGATGTATAAGCTATTCTGGATGATAGCGACGGTTGTAGTGGCTGTTTGGGTATTTGTTGATACGAAAAAGAAAAACCCGAATACGGTAGTCCAGTTGGAGACGGAGCCGGAATATAAAACAGGCATTGCAGAGTTGGATGAAGCAATTCATGCTGCATGGGGGCATCTGGAATCTCTAAAAAAGCTGGAGGCTGCCATATATGATGAACGTGTGCGCGCTGCCGTTTCACGGATGGTAAAGGCCTGCCGCGCTATACTTGCAGAGTTGGGAGAGAATCCTCAAAAGGCTTTCAAAATCAGAACCTTTTTGAATCACTATCTGCCAATAACAGATAAGCTGCTGATATCTTATAAAAAACAGGAGCTTTTAGCAAGTGGAGGAAGTAATTCCGGCGAGATAATGATGAGCGTTGAAAATAATTGTATAACCATGGCTAAGGCCTTTGAAACAAGCCTTGATTCGCTCTATTCGGAGGATGTGCTGGACATAAATTCCGATATAGAAGTGTTGGACGGAATAGCAAGCAAGAATGCATAAATATGAGCGGAGCACATTGCTCCAGATTAAAGCTGAATGATTTCTAACTTTAAAACAAAAGAAAGGAAATTTCTATGGAAAAGAAGTATACTCCAAGTCTGACATTTGAACCGATAGCAGCTTCGGCCGAAAGCAGGAGTGCCCAGGTAACAAAACAAGAAATAGAAGCGAATATGCAGGCGAGCGCAAATCTGACGCCTGAGGAACAGCAAATTGTGGATGAATTTTCGGCAAAGATCGATCTTACCGATTCAGCATTGGTCATGAATTATGGCATACAGAGCCAATCGAAGCTCTCAGAATTCACCGATAATGCACTTTCGAGCGTGCGAACAAAGGATCTTGGAGCGACCGGAGAGATGATAACCTCTCTGATCGGAGAGTTAAAGGGGTTTAGCGAGGAAGAGAAGAGAGGACTTTTTGGCATTTTGAAGCGCAGATCCCCGAAGCTTGAGGCGATGAAGGCAAGGTATGATGATGCCGAAAAGAGCGTGAACAGCATAGTAATAAAGCTTGAGGAGCATCAGGTTGGGCTCAGCAAGGATGTTGCGACTCTTGATGAGATGTATGATAGGAATCTTGCCTATTTCAAAGAGCTAACCATGTATATTCTTGCGGGAAAGAAAAAGCTTGAGCTTGAACGCAGCACCACGCTTGCAGAGCTGACACAGCGTGCGAAGCAGAGCGGACTTCCGGAGGATGCGCAGAAAGCAAGGGACTTTTCTGATATGTGCATGAGATTTGAAAAGAAAATATATGATCTCGAACTGACTCGCAACATCAGCTTGCAGATGGCTCCGCAGATCAGGCTCATTCAGAATAATGATACTATGATGATCGAAAAGATCCAGACGACCATCATGAATACCATTCCGCTTTGGAAAAACCAGATGGTCATTGCGCTTGGGCTTGCGCATACTCAGCAGGCGATTGATGCCGAACGAAGTGTTACGGATATGACGAACAGGCTGCTCAAGCAGAATGCCGAAGCATTGCATACCGCAACGGTTTCTGCAGCAGAGGAGAGCGAACGCGGAATAGTTGATATAGAAACATTGACGGAGACGAATCAAAAACTCATAGCCACGATGGACGATGTGCTAAGGATACAGCGTGAGGGGCATGAAAAACGAGTTGCGGCAGAGGCGGAGCTCAATCGCATAGAGGGTGAGCTGCATGCAAAACTGCTGGAAGTGGCAAATATTGAAACGGAGAGATAAATGAAGGAAATTTTCAGTAAACACTGGGTCGCAGTATTGACCCTTGTGCTTGCAGCTTTGCTCGTGGTTCCCGTCAGTGGAGGTATTGGGCTAAGCAAAAAGTACGAGAAGGCTTTTTCAAGCTTTGATAAGCGGGCTTCGAAGAGCGATAAATATGGCAACAGCCTGATAAATGATCTGAATGCTGCGGTCTCTTGTGCGGAAGCTTGTCTTTCGGCTGCAGAAAAGGAACTGGGGGCGGATGATAGGCTTATCATTGCGGCCAATGCTGCTATAAAGCATTATAAAGGTCAAAAGGCTGCGCACGAAAGGTATGCTGCATATACTCAGGTCTGCGATAGCGTTGAGCGGGCGTATAATGCAGCGTCGAGAGCGCATGGCGCGGGCAGCAATGCGGAGCTTGAAGCCGCACATGTGGAACTTGTAAGCTATGAGGATGTAATAAAAAAGACTTATTCCGAAGATTATAATGTTGCTCTTGCCAGTGCAAATGGGCTGCTGACGGGCTTTCCGGCAGAATACCTTGCTAAATTATATGGAATAGGGGAATAGCAGTATTTGGAAAGAACCTCTGATGGGAATGGAGAGAATTAAATACACGAAAAATGACAAATAAAATCAAAAATAAATTAAGTGCAATTTTGGCAGTTATCTTTGCTATGCTCGTCTGCTCCGCAAGTATCTATGCGGACGTGCCATCGCCAAACAGCGATTTCTATGTGTTGGATATGTCAGAGGTGCTTTCTTCCTCGACGGAGGAGCACATAATCGATTGCAATCGATATCTGTATCAAAGCTGCGGCGCGCAGATATGTGTTGTGGTAGTACCCAGCACAGAGGATGTTAAAATCGGGGATTATGCCTATGATCTATTCAATAGCTGGGGTATAGGCAGCTCGGAAAGGGATAATGGCGTTCTCCTTCTGCTGGCAACGGATGATTCGGATTGCTGGTGTCTGCAGGGCACAGGACTTGAAAATACCCTCAGATCCTCTACCATTACTGATATTCTCGATGAATATATGTATGATGATTTCATGAATGGGGATTTCGATAGGGGAACGAGAAAGACTTTTGATGAGCTATACTCAAGGCTTTGCAATATCTATGGTGTAGATCCGAATGGAACCTATAATGGCAGCACCAATGAATATAGTCATGGCGGCCAGGCAGCTCCGGATGATGACTATCAGGACGATGAAAATTATTACAATGATGATGAACATTATTGGAACGGGAACCGATATGATGGTTCATGCCTTGCATGTTCTGCTTGCAGTCTGCTTGCCTGCTCTTCCTGTGGAGGAGGGGGCACGTTTATGCTGATATGGTTCATAATCGCTTTCTTCATAATGATAAGGATCATATCATCCATTTTTTCGGGAATAGGAGGAGGCGGACGCAGATATCGCGGACCGCGTCATAGGCCGCCGATGGGCGGTCCGCATGGCGGCTCGCATCACCACGGCGGTTTTGGCGGTGGGTCGCACGGAGGCGGTTTCGGCGGCGGATCACATGGCGGAGGGTCGCATGGTGGGGGCTTCGGCGGCGGATCGCATGGCGGCGGAGGTGGCTCACGAGGCGGCGGAGGCGGCTTTGGAAAGCATTGATATCGCTTGAATCTTATCCCATTAAGTAATTTAGAATATTGAGCGGGGCGGACGCTGTTCGCCCCATGATATCATATCAAAGGGTATTATGGAAACAAATCACCAGAAAACAGCTTATTTTGAATCGGTGCGGGAACTGCTGCGCAGGCGTAAGGATGGTACTTTTAAGGAAATATTCGAGGATTGGAAATGGATCTTTTCTTATAGCGTTCGCTACAAGGGTGCAATAGCATTTTATGTTATTCTTGGCATAGTAAGCACAACGCTTGGTCTGGCCGGCAGCATTGCAAGCAAATATCTGATAGACATAATAACGGGCTATAGGATGGAAAAGCTTGCTCTGCTCATAGGAATAACGCTTGGCAGTGCGGCGTTTAGCTTGATTTTTGACAGCATAATCAACAGGATATCAACCAAGCTCAGCATAAATATCAATAATGATATTCAGGCGGATATTTTCGATCAGATAGTTGATGCCGATTGGCTGAGCATAAACAAATACTCCAATGGAGATATATTAAATAGGTTCAATAGCGATATAGGGACCGTCAGCAGCAATGCGATAAACTGGCTTCCAACGATATTGATAGCACTGTATAGATTCATAGCGACATTTTTGGTAATACTGCATTATGATATTGTAATGGCGATCATCGCACTGGCCAGTGCTCCGATCTTGATATTGAGCTCTGGGTTTTTAGTAAAAAAACAGCGTGCATATGGACAAAGGGTCAGGGAAATGAGCAGCAGGCTTATGACATTCGAGGCAGAAACTTTTTATAATTTTGATACGGTCAAATCCTTTGGAATATCTGGGTTATACAGCAGAAAGATGCGTGAATGGCAGGCAAAATTCAAGGATATCAGTCTGAAGTATAATCTTTTTTCAATAAAAACCAATGTTTTTATGTCGTCTATCGGAATGCTTGTTCGGTTTGGATCGTTTGGCTACTGCCTGTATCTTCTATGGTCTCATACCATAACCTATGGTACCATGACGCTGTTTCTTCAGCAGGGAAGCAGCTTGACGGGTGCATTCAATAATTTGATCAGCATCGTCCCCAATTTCCTAAATAGCTCGGTATCTGCACATCGCATAAGGGAGCTCGTTGAACTTCCAAAGGAGAATCATATTCCGATGAGCAGTGGGCTTGATGCTCTTGCAGAAAATGGATTCACCGTCAGCATGAGAGGCGTGGATTTTGCTTATACTGAGGCAGATATGGTGCTGCATTCATCGAATCTTATTGCTCAACCCGGCGAGATAGTCGCGCTAGTGGGAGCTTCCGGCGAGGGAAAAACGACTCTCATTCGATTGATGCTCGGTCTTGTCCGCCCGAATAACGGAGAGGTGGTAATCAGAGATTGCAACGGTGGAGAAGTGCCGATGAATGCAGATACAAGACATCTTTTCGCATATGTACCTCAGGGGAATACCATCCTCGCCGGTACGATCGCTGAAAACCTTCGTATGGTTAAGGAGGATGCTTCCGATCAGGAGCTTATCGATGCATTGGAATTGGCCTGTGCATGGGAATTCGTGGATAAGATGCCTGCAAAGCTTTATTCCGATCTTGGAGAGAGGGGTAAAGGATTATCAGAGGGACAGGCACAGCGTATAGCCATAGCAAGGGCAATATTGCGCGATGCACCAGTATTGCTTCTGGATGAAGCAACATCGGCACTCGATGTTGCAACCGAACGCAGGGTGCTGCGCAATATCATAACTTCAAGACCAAACAAGACCTGCATAGTTACAACGCATCGCCCCAGTGTGTTAAATATGTGCCGCCGTGTCTATAGGATCATGGATACTAAAGTGACTGAGCTTAATGAGGAAGAATCTGCGCGAATGGCTATGGATTTTTAATGTTCGCTTCTATATTTTGATGATGTGCGGCAACCCTATGTACCCTGGGGCTGCACATCATTTTTACTTCTAATATAATGTTTGTGTTTTAGGCCGCTGTTTCGCGATCATGGATTCCATAATTCATTCAGGGTATATTCATTGAGAACTCTAATCGGAGCTTAACAATTTCAACCATTAGTATTGAATAATGAATTGTGGCGCAAATGTGAACAAATGTGACGAGCAGGGAAAAAATGATATATTTAATGAATTTTCAATAAGATTTGGAAATCTTGTTTGAAATACGGATTAATGAAGCGAATTTTTTCGTTGACAAATCAAAATCATGCGTGTATACTATTAACACATTATTGGGTCTTACCGCTCAATAAAATCTAAGGAGGTAACATAATGAAGAAGATTACCAAAATCTTGGCCATCGTTCTGGCGCTTCTTATGGTTTTGCCCGTTCTTGCAGCGTGCAAAGAAAATGATAAGCCCAGCGACGATCCCAACAACACCAAGGCTCCCGGAACAACCGACGAACCTGGTAATGAGGAAGCGAAGGAGTATACATACCGTCTTGCGATGGCAGCAGCTCCTGACACTTGGAATCCCCATACTTGGGAGATGAACAACGAAAGCGAACTGATGACCTACATCGAAGGTATCCCCGTAGACGTCACCATGGGTGATGATGGTTACTACGAGTGGGTATACGAGATGGTTACTGCTGTTACGGATGTTTCCGCCTCTTGGGATAAGGCTCAGGATTGGCTCGAAGCAGATGAAGACGGCAACTATCCCGAAGATGGCACCGGCTATATTTATGAGATCAAGCTCAATCCCGATGCAAAGTGGGAAGATGGTACCCCCATCAATGCTGATACTTATATCTATTCCATGGAGCGCTGCATCAGTTCCGAGATGAAGAACTATCGTGCAAACAGCTACACCACCAGCGAATCTGCTATCAAGAACGCTCTTAAATATTATAATAACGATCTTGATGGTCAGCCCATCTATACTGATGCCGCTGAGCAGGAAGCCGAAACCTACTACGTACATCCCGATGAGATCTGCGTATTCTTTGGCGACACCGCTGCTGAAATTTATAAAAATGCCAGCTATAAGCCTGCGTTTATCGCAGAGGATGAGACCGATATGTACAAGGCTATCTGGGGTCGTAAGACCGATGATAAGCAGGGTTATATCGCAATAACCGAGGATGATGTTGAGGCTCTTACCGCTATTGCTGTTGCTTTCGGCGACAACAACCCCGAAGCTTGGAAGGAATTCTGCTTCGTTGAGAGCGGCGAAAAGCACGAGGCAATCGAATGGAGTGAAGTTGGTCTTATTAAGGGCGACGAATACACCATCTATTATGTTCTCGAGCAGCCCGAGTCCATGTTCTACTTCCTCACCAGCCTCACCAGCGGTTGGATAGTAAATAAGGAACTCTATGAGGCAGGCTACAAGCAGGTCGGCGATCTGCTCACCACCAACTATGGTACCGGCGTTGATAACTACAGCGCATCCGGTCCTTACAAGATGGTTAGCTTCGAAGCCGGTAAGGCTTTCATCCTCGAGAGGAACGAAAATTGGTTTGGCTGGACTGACGGTAAGCATGAAGGCCAGTATCAGGCAACCAGGGTTCACTATGATATCGTTGAAGAGCAGACAACTCAGCTCCTCATGTTCAACCAGGGATCGCTCGATGAGGTTGCGCTCACCGCAGATGATATGACAAAGTACAGGACTGCTGACAGGCTCCTCAAGACTGACCAGACCTATACCTATCGCTACATCTTTGCAACCGATCTCGATGCTCTCAAGACCCTTGAGCAGGAAGCAAATGACGGCAACAACAAAGCAATCCTTTATTACGACGAGTTCCGTCAGGCTATCTCTCTGTCCATCAACCGTCAGGAGCTCTGCGCCGACTGCACCCCCGGTTATAAGCCCGCATTCTATCTCCTCAACAGCCTCTATTATTACAATGTTGAGAACGATGCAGAGTCCCGTTATCGTGATACCGATGCCGCTAAGGAAGCCGTTCTCCGCATCTACGATGTGACCTACGGCGGAGCAAATGATACCTACAAGACCCTTGACGAAGCATACGATTCCATCACCGGTTACGATGTACAGAAGGCCAAGGATCTCTTCCAGGCAGCAGTTGATAAGGCTATCGCCGATGGCAACTACACTGCCGGTCAGAAGATTGCTCTCACTTGTTCGGCAACTGCTGGTTCCCTCACCACCGACTATACCAACGAGAATCAGAAGCTTAATGATTACATTAAGGCAGCAACCGAAGGTATTGAGAATATTGGTGAGATCGAGATCACCTATCGCGGCAACGTTGAGCAGAGGTATGCTGACGTAGCAGCAGGTAAGGTTGAAATGGCTCGCGGCGCATGGGGCGGTGCAGCATTCTATCCCTTCTCCACCATCCGCGTTTATTGCGAACCCGACTACATGGGCGGCATGGCTGCTATTCATGAGTCCTGCGGCTTCAACCCCACCACTGAGACTGTTGATATCCCCATCAATGGTGAGACCCTCACCAAGACCTATCAGGATTGGGCAAAGAGCCTGAATGGTGCTGGCGAATATGCTGATGCTGATGCTGAGATAAAGCTTATCATCCTCAGCTACCTTGAGTCCAGCCTCGTTAAGGGCGCACATATGATCCCGATCGCATGCGATGCTAATGTTGGTATGTACTCCTATAAGATTGAGTATGCAACCTATGAGTACGACATCATGTATGGCTACGGCGGAGTCCGTCTCATGAAGTTCAACTATGATGATAAAGCTTGGGACGAATTCGTTGCCAGCGAGAACGGCGAGCTTGATTACACGTAATTAGGCATCTGCAAAGGTAGTATTCATTTTATTACCTTTAGCTCAATACAGCCTCGGAGCTTCGGTTCCGGGGCTGTATACGGCATTATCATTAACAGCATAATGTAAATGCTTAACACGGATTGCAGCTATTTTTATGAGTGTAGCGCCGAGAAGCAGGTAGGGCATAAAAATGCTGCAAACGATGCCTGAATGCAATCCATTTAGGCATGAATCTCCGGGGTGCAGTTTTATCGGATCTGCACCGATAAATAAAACAGATAAGGAAACAGCCTATGCGAACATTTAAGTACATCATCAAGAGGCTTATATTTCTGATTATAACATTCTTTATAATCATGACAATAACATTTTGCCTCATAAAAACGCTCCAAACGGAAATCCCTCTAGGCAAAGATGGTCAGGTTGAAATGGATCGTCGTATTGCCCTTGGATGGGATAAGCCGATAATGACCCAATATGGCATTTATCTGAGAAATATTTTCACTAAATGGGATTGGGGCACTTCCTTTAAGGTTCAGTATATGCAACCTGTATGGAATGTTTTGTTTGATCGTATGCCCGCTACCATAATGGTAAACGTGCTTGCTATCGCAATTGGCCTGCCATTTGGTATCATCCTTGGCATCATTGCTGCTATAAAGAAAAATACCATATGGGATCAGATAATCTCAGTTGTAATCGTCATTTTTATTTCGGTTCCATCGTTTGTACTTGCATTCTTCCTGCAATATTTCGTTGGCTTCAAGCTCCAATGGTTCCCGATCATAATGAGTTCTGTCTATGAAGCAGGCGGAATGTGGACGTGGAAAATGATCTATTCAGTTATGCTTCCCATCCTCGCAAGTGCATTCTATGAAATCGCTTACTTTGCAAGAACGGTTCGTGCTGAGCTTACCGAAGCTCTTACCAGCGATTATATGCTCTTGGCTCGCACAAAGGGCTTGACTAAGGGCAAAGCAATCGTGCGCCATGCACTCAAGAATGCTATGGTTCCAATTCTTCCGGTTATCATCGGTACATTCCTCAGTGTTATGAGTGGTTCTATGGTTCTTGAACAAATTTTCGCTATTCCTGGTGTTGGCAGTCTAACGCTGTCGGCTATGTTCCAGCGAGATTATGACCTGTTTGTCGGAACATCGATGTTCTATACAGCATTTGGTTTGCTCGCAGCTATATTGACCGACCTCAGCTATGGCTTCCTTGATCCGAGAATCAAGATGGGAGAGAGATAATATGGCACAGCAGAATAATAATTATCAACACATTGCTGCCGAAAGATTCCGTTTCGTACAGCAAAATGAAAAGCTTCATGATAAGGAGCTTAAAACCAAGCCCATTGGCTATTTCAAGGATGCTTGGATGCGTTTCAAGAAGAATAAGGCTTCCGTTGTTGCAGCAGTCATTCTTCTGCTGATAGTCCTTTATGCGATTATCGTTCCTTGGGTTTCCATATTTAAGATTGGCGATGCCGATGCAAAATATGCAAAGGTACTTCCAAAGCTTGAATTAGGCGGAATAAAGATATTCTCAGGTGCTTCTAATATGTCCCTGAATGAAAAGTATTATGCACTTATTCATGGTATTGGTCTGGGTGCTGAGGACCCGAATGGGGATCGTACCGACTATACATGGGAAGCTGCCGAAAATGCCGAGCATAATCCTATCGTTGCTGTTCACGGTATTATCACTAGCGGTGTAGGCGCGGGCGCAACAAAGAGTACCTACCGCTGCAGCGTTGATTCCTATGACTATATTGGTTTTGAGTATCTCAACGTTACCCCTAAAAGGCTTGCTGCTATTCAGGAGTATGAGAAAGAGACCGGCAAAAAAGTAATCTATCCGATGATCGATATTTTCAGCGAGGATTGCGGCGATGCAAGCGATGCTGATCTCTGGTATAAATCGAATGCAAAGCTTCAGCCTCTTGATGAGGACGGAAAAGCCCTAAAGACCCTCGATGATATAAAGGCTGCAGGGTATACTCCAAACTATCTATACAAGGATGGTGAGCTCCAATACCAGCTCCAGCGCGACCCGAATACAATTCAGATCCGCGTTTTATACTGCAACTATTATGAGTATGTGACCGGTCATCAGCCTGTATTTACCTTTGGTGCTGACGGTTCCGGTTATGATATTGCAACACGTATGGCTTATGGTCTGCGTACCTCGCTCGTTCTTTCATTCGGCGTTGCGGCTGTATGCTTTATCTTCGGCGCAATGTATGGTGCGATTGAGGGCTATTACGGTGGTTGGGTTGATATGCTTTTGGAGCGTATCGTTGATATCCTCTGGCGTATGCCTCTCTACATCATCGTTACTCTGTTCCAGATGCACTTGGTTAATACCGGTAAGGCATCGGTTCTGGGGGGACTCCTGTTGGCATTCTGTGTAACGGGCTGGATAGGTACTGCTTCCGTTGTCAGAACTCAGTTCTATCGCTTTAAGAATCAGGAGTATATCCTTGCTGCAAGGACGCTTGGTGCAGGCGATTTCAGATTGATGTTCCGACACATCTTCCCGAACGCTATCGGTACTGTTATCACGAGCTCTGTATTTGCTATTCCCGGCATAATCACGAGTGAGTCCACATTCTCTTACCTTGGCATTGTAAACTTCAACTCCGCAACCAGCGTATCCCTCGGTACGATGATGTCGGATGGTCAGAAGTATTTGCAGTACCAGCCCCATATTCTGCTCATTCCCGCAGCCGTTATTGCTGTCATGATGATTGCATTCAACTTGTTTGGCAATGGTCTGCGCGATGCATTTAACCCGTCACTGAGAGGAGCGGATGAATAATGGCTAAGAAACTAGAAGTTAAAGATTTAATCATTTCCTTCCGTACCAATAATGGCACGGTCAAGGCAGTCCGCGATATTTCGTTTGACCTTGAAGCAGGGGAGACTCTTGCTATCGTTGGTGAATCCGGCTCCGGTAAGTCCGTAACTGCAAGGGCTATTATGGGTATACTTGCAGGAAATGCGATTCCCGAAGGCGGCGAAATACTCTATGATGGTCAGGATCTGATGAAGATATCAGAAGATGATTTTCATAAGATTCGCGGAAACCGTATTTCCATGATATTCCAGGATCCGCTGTCCAGCTTGAATCCTATCGTTAAGATTGGTACGCAGCTTACGGAGGCGATGATTCTGAATGGTAAAGCAAACCAGCGTGAGGCGAGCAGAACCTATAAGGCTAAAACAAAGCTGCTTGCTGTTGCGATGAAGAATGCTGGCGTCCAGAATGTGGATGCTAATATGGCTGTCTTCAACAAGGCAATACATTTCGGAAGTAAGCTTGAGGGTGAATATAATTATTCACGCGAGCGCATTGAATCCATGGTCAAAAATATTGATGAATCACTCATCGATGTGATCAATGGTGCACCTAAGGCTGTTGCAAAGCAGATAAGGCTTATCATCAGTGATTCGAAGAATGCATATAACCCCTATCTCGTTCCGCGCGATGATGCAAACATGGGTGCAATGATCGATCAGCTCAAGACTGCTCTTCCGGAATATATCAATACTGGTGACCACAAACAGCTCGACGATATATTGAAGAAGATTAAAAACCTTCTTGAAGATGTTCTCAAGAATGAACGTCCCTATTTCTTTGCAATCGGTTATTGCCAAACCAATGATTGCGATGCAGTATTTACTGGCGATGTAGCATCTTATAATGCTGCCGTAAAGGCCATTCTTCATAGGAACTTCCTTGATTCGTTCTTGAATGATATTGCTAAGGGTTTGGAGTATTCCAACAATGATGCTTTCAGCAAGAAGGATGATGTTGTCGCACTGCTTAATGCTGAGTTGGATAGATTGAATGCTGAATCTCGTATTGATCCGGATGCTTGCCGTCAGCATAGCAAGCCTATTATCAAGGCCGTTATTGATTCTATAGACATGCTTGCTATTCGCAAGGATAGCGCAGCCTTTACTTATAAGAGCACGATCAATGCTGCTATCGATACCTACAGGCGCGCATGCAGGGTTGAAAAGATGAATCATCCGGGTAAAAAGGATCGCGAATTCAAGGACCGGATGGATATTGACCTGTATCAGGGCAATATCAGACTGGCGCATACGAGGCTTCGTGATGCTTATAGCGATCAGCTTGTTGCTGCTCAGAAGATTGATTATCTCGAACTGGCACAGGAAATGGTTGCGTATCTTGACGATCAGGCCTCTCGTATGGTATTCAAGGTAACAAAGCGTAAGGCTCAGATCCGTGCAATTGAGTTGATGGAAGAAGTTGGTATCAGTGATGCAAGGCGTCGCTTCAAACAGTATCCGTTTGAGTTCTCCGGCGGTATGAGGCAGCGTATAGTTATCGCTATCGCACTTGCGGCGAATCCCGATATTCTTATTTGTGATGAGCCTACCACTGCACTTGATGTTACCATTCAGGCACAGATCCTTGAGCTTATCAATCGTCTCAAGGAGGAACGCCATCTATCCATCATCTTTATTACTCACGATCTTGGCGTTGTTGCTAATATGGCAGATAAAATTGCTGTCATGTATGCAGGAAAGATCGTTGAATACGGCAGCGTTGATGATGTATTCTATGCACCTGCACATCCATATACTTGGGCATTGCTCGCATCCATGCCTGACCTTGATACCAAGGATAAGCTTGATGCAATCCCCGGTACTCCTCCCAACATGATCTATCCTCCTAAGGGAGATGCATTTGCCGAACGTAATAAGTATGCTATGGCTATAGATTTTGAGGAGCAACCGCCAATGTTCAAGATCAATGATACGCACTATGCGGCAACTTGGCTGCTGCATCCCGATGCACCAAAGGTTGAGCCGCCCAAGCTTGTTACCGATAGAATTGAAAGAATGAAGAAACTTGGGGGTGAAGAATAATGTCAGAGCTCGATAAGAAACTTAGGGTAGATAATTATACTCCCAATTTTGATCCGACTAAGGAACCCCTTCTAAGGGTGGAGCACCTGAAGCAGTATTTCAAGGCAACCAAAGCAGTTGATGATGTGAGTTTTGAGATTCGCAAGGGTGAGGTTTTTGGCTTGGTTGGTGAATCAGGCTGCGGTAAGACTACGACTGGCCGTTCTATCATCGGTCTTTACGAAATGACTGATGGCGATGTATATTTCCGTGGAACTCGTATCGGTATGGGTATCGATGCGAAGAAACGCCATAAGGCGGCGTTGGCTGCAGCGAAAGCCGCAGGGGATAATGCTGAATACGAAAGACTCCAAAAGGATGGAAAGATTAATAAGGATCTGATGACCAAGATTCAAATGATATTCCAGGATCCAATTGGTTCATTAGACCCTCGTATGACAGTTCGCGAAATCATTGCAGAAGGCCTCAGAATCCGCGGTATTCGCGATAAGGAATTTATCGATCAGCAGGTTGCGGATGTGCTCACTCAGGTTGGGCTTGTTCCAGAGCATGCCGAGCGTTATCCTCATGAATTCTCCGGAGGACAGCGTCAGCGTATCGGTATTGCACGCGCTATAATTCTTAGACCGGACCTCATCATTGCTGATGAACCGATCAGTGCACTGGACGTTTCAATTCAGGCACAGGTTATCAATTTGATGAACGATCTTCGTGACAATATGGGTCTGACAATAATGTTCATAGCTCATGACTTGAGCGTGGTCAAATATTTTTCAGATCGTATTGGAGTTATGTATTATGGCAAGATGGTTGAGCTTGCGGATGCCGATGAACTATTCAATCATCCTTTGCATCCATATACAAAGTCTCTGCTTTCTGCAATACCTTTGCCCGATCCTCATTATGAGAAGAAGCGCAAGCGTATTACATACGTGCCAGCGCTCGCTCATGATTATTCTCAGGAGGGTCCGAGCTTCCGTGAGGTATGGCCAAATCACTTTGTATATTGTAATACGAAGGAGTTTGAGGACTACCAGCGCGAAATTGAGAAGCTTGATGCTGAAAGAATCGGTAAGTAAGCATAGTAAGGATGGAGAATGGAATCAAGATATAAACAGAACAAGCTATGGGTAAATTATATTTCCACTGCTGTTTCGCTGATGGTTGTTGCATTGGTGATTTGCCTTTCCAAGGATCTGTTCGCTAAGACTGAACTGGTTGATATCGTAAAAATTCTCTGCGATGCTGTAACCGTTCCTGGTATTGTCTCTCTATGTTTTGGCCTGTTGAGTATCTGCAATAAAGAGGGTACTTTCGATGGCTTGGGATATACTTTCAAAAGTTTTTGGCGTGTTTCCAAAAATTATAGGGATGACGAGAAAGCACCAAAGTCCTATTCTGAATACAAGGACTCGGTGAAGGGTAAGCGAAAAATATCATGGCATTTCATAATAGTGGGTGCCGCGTTCACAGTTATAGGCATTGTGCTGAACGTGATATATTCCAATCTCGTATAAAGAATTTAGAGGATCTCCAAAGTGGGATCCTCTTTTCTTTATGTAGTTTTAAATGAGTATATCTTAAGTTTTATTTGCAAAATACCAAGATCCATGATATGCTTGGGAAAACTGATTTACTGAGAGGACAAGGTATGAATGCATTAGCTCTGGTGCATGATGCGCTTTCAAAGCACGTTCATGAAGGCGATATCTGCATTGATGCAACGGCGGGAAGAGGCAAGGATACGGCTTTTCTATGTAGACTTGTGGGTGATCGCGGAAGGGTGGTATCATTTGATATACAGGAGCAGGCGATAGAGAGCACGAGATCCCTTTTGAAATCTGAGGGGCTTAGTGCTGAGCTGCATCTTGAATCGCACGAGAACATGGGACGATATGCTGAGCCTTTGACTGTAAGTGCTGTGGTATTCAACCTTGGCTACCTGCCAAACGGAGATCATAGTATATTTACACATTTTGAGAGCACAAGTAAAGCAATTATTGCTGGCTTGGAGCTGCTCAAGCCAGGCGGATTGCTGTGTGTTTCTATCTATCACGGTGGCGCAACTGGCTATGATGAGCGGGATAAACTGCTCGAGTGGCTGAAACGGCTGGATAACCAGCTTTATCAGGTTTTGGTGGTTTATTTTCATAACTGGATGAAGGATCCACCTATCCCGGTGTTTATTATTAAGAATGAGTGAATTTGAAATTATAAAAAAGATTGGCAGGGCCAGACGAGGACGGTTGAGAACAGTCCATGGCATAATTGAAACCCCTGTATTTATGAATGTTGGAACAGCGGCAGCGATTCGCGGAGGGGCATCGACAGATGACCTGCGGGAAATCGGGTGTCAAGTTGAGCTTTCGAACACCTATCATTTGCATATTCGTCCCGGAGATGAATTGATAAGAGAACTTGGTGGGCTTGGTAAGTTTATGAATTGGGATCGTCCGATTCTGACTGATAGCGGAGGATTCCAGGTTTTTTCCCTTGCACATAGAAGGAAAATCTGTGAGGAGGGAGTGAATTTTGCATCATATATTGATGGGAAGAAGATATTTATGGGCCCAGAGGAGTCCATGAATATTCAATCAAATCTCGCTTCCACAATCGCAATGGCATTTGATGAATGTATCGCTAATCCGTCTCCGCGAGAGTATGTTGAGCGTTCGATAGCACGAACGACTAGATGGTTGTATAGGTGCAGAATAGAATTGGATCGGTTGAATAAAGCTCAAACTGCGTTGAATCGATCTCAACTGCTGTTTGGTATAAATCAGGGAGGTATTTATCCGGAGCTTCGCATACGTCACATGCGAGAAATACGCGATATAC
The DNA here is from genome assembly GCA_001940845.1 of Christensenellaceae bacterium Phil7. Lineage (GTDB taxonomy): Bacteria > Bacillota > Clostridia > Christensenellales > CAG-138 > PeH17. The sequence continues at coordinate 14,543 of MSGV01000028.1, read as the reverse complement.
CTTGTGATGGCTATGCGATAGGCGGGCTTTCTGTTGGCGAGAGTGCTGATGAGATGTATGAGGTGATAGATGCGGTTGAACCTTATATGCCGGAAGAGAAGCCAAGATATTTAATGGGCGTTGGAACTCCATTGAACATACTAGAGGCAGTAAATCTGGGCGTGGATTTCTTCGATTGTGTGCTGCCGCTCAGGAATGCGCAGCATGGCAACGTCTTTACATGGAATGGGAAGTTGCGTTTGCTTGCGGAAAAGCATAAGTTTGATGCGGTACCAATTGATGATGGCTGTTGTTGTCCGGCGTGCCGCAGCTATACACGCGCATATATAAGGCATTTACTGAAAGCGGATGAACGGCTTGGAATGCGGCTATGCGTACTGCATAATCTTTATTTCTATAATGATTTGATGCGAGAGATCCGGAATAGCATCGAAGAGGGAAGTTTTACTGATTTTTATAAGCAATATAGGCAGATTCTTGGCAGATTTGCGGATGTATGATGCTTATGAGAGAAGGCAGGATGGATAGCAGCGATCTATAGCGGATGTCCAGAGTAAATGCGCCGGATTAAATGGTTGGGGTGCATTTGCTTTGGCAGGTTGATTCACAGAAAGTATATTGGTGAAAAAGCTGAAAATAGTATTGACAACGGAATGCTTTGGTTGTATAATAACTCTTGCAGTTATGAAATAGCTGGATCAAATATTTGCGGTTGTGGCGGAACAGGCAGACGCGTACGTTTGAGGGGCGTATGGGAGACCGTATGGGTTCAAGTCCCATCAACCGCACCATTATATTCGGTGTATTGTTATGATACACCGAATTAAGGCATATATCAAAAAATCAGGAGGTTATTCAAATGAAAAGAAAACTCGCAATGATCCTGGCACTTATGCTGCTGTCCTGCATCGCTATGCCTGCGTTTGCAGAAGACGCGGATACCGATTTCGTTGTCGCAGTGCATGATCCCGCTGTTCAGATTAATGTGTGGGGTGAACTCTATTACGATGCAGCAAATGCATACTACATTGCCAACAGTAATAATGATACGTTTACCATCAGCGTGAGCGTACCGGAGGGGATTGACCTCGGCAGATGTTACATCCAGTCTGCATACGACGGGTGGGAACCGACGTTTTTTGATGAACTTGTATCAGAAAATGGTATGTATACTTGGACGGGTTCCATTGATTCCATACATACAACGGGTTATAACTTCACGGATGTTCAAATCTACATCGATCAGGAATACAATCCTGATGAGCATCAGCCTGATATGATAATCAATGTATATGCTACCGAAGATGACGTTGACTCCTTCTGTTCGGAATATGAGGGGGCAGGTTGGGAATATGTTTCGGCACCTGAAGAGCCCACTCCCACGGTTCCCGTGACCGATGAACCCATCACAGATGAACCCATCATCACCGACGAGCCCATCGTAACCGATGAGCCTACACAGCCCACGGATGCACCCGTGCAGCCCCCCGTGAATCCACCTGCAACAGGTGGAGCAAGCTTGATTATGCTTGGCATTACGGCACTGGTATCAGCAACGGGTCTTGTTGGTACAAATGTGATCAGAAATCGCAGGGGTAAATAAAAGCTAAAGTGAATTGATAGTGATTGGGAACCGTACCTTCTATGTCAAAAGGCAATGAAGATACGGTTCTTAATAGTTTTGATTGCATAGGTTCGTTGACATTTGTGTGCAATGCATACAAGAAGGAGATCGTGATATGCTTCATGCTTGATCTAGTGTTCGTTGTTGACAGGAGTAATAAATCATGATAAAATTTTATGAAATAAAAAGCCGCTGAATTTGAACACAAATTTGTTCTACAAGCGTAGTTTTAATAAGAGAAGTGACAATGCGTTTATATAAACACACAGTATGCTGCATTGCGATAATGGTAAGCCTGTTCGTGGTCATGATTGCCGGCTGTTCAAAAAAAGCGGAGGATATTCCTGATGATGCTCAGTATTGCATTGTATTCTCAGACATAATGAGCAAAAGGGGCAAATACTTTTTTATTGATGATGAAGGCAGCCGGGTCGGCGAAGCGACAAGGCTTAATTATCAAGATCTGAATGAGTATGATGTCACCGAAAATACCATCATATTTTCGGGTCAAAGAAGGAATAATTCTCTGATAATCAGCAGGGGCTCGTCGGAATTCAAAAAAGATTTCCTCTTTTTGGATGATGATTTGGCAACAGGGATCACTGCGGTGAAGCTGAGAGGTGATTCTGTCATTGCCACCGTGAACGGAGGGTTTACGGAGACATCTTATACGAATTTCCTCGTCTGGCAGTCGCTGGATGGTGATGTGCTCCAGGATACGACTTTGGAGATATTTGCCGAGTCGATGTTCGATAAAGGCGAATATGTCGTGATAGGCGGACAGCATAAATATATTGATGTTGATGAACCGAATAATCATGAAGAAGCGTGGATCATAGTGTGCAATATCGATGGCAAGGGTGATTTTGTGCAGTATGAATACCCGGAGTATTCAAACTTTCATGCCATAGCTGAAAATTCTGAGAATTATCTGCTCATCGCCGATACGTTCTATGATCCGGATACTTTGGTAACTATCGATAAGGAAAGCTTTGAACTTAAGTCGGCAGTTACACTGGATGACGAGCTTACCTCTCTGATTACACATGATGATAAGACCTATGCGGTAGGCGATAATGGAGTGTACGAGGTAGATTTTTCAGGTTCGGACATAGAATATGAGCTAAAACTGAAGTTTTCTGAGCTTGGTTTGGAAGAAGACTGTGTCGATTTTGGCTATGAACTGAACGATAAGGGCTATGTTTTTATGCGGAACTATCCGGTAATTGAGGGCGAAGGGGAGAATGAATACGGATATATGCTTGAGATCGATTTCGACTCATTTGACGTGAAGAAAACGCCAATACGCTGCCCCGACAGCGATTTCATGGAGAATATCTACATCTTCCCGGCGGACTTTATTAGAAAAGATTAAAATCAATTTAGGTTATATGGAGCGAACAATGCGTTTCGCTCCGTTTCTTATTTTTGGCGTTATTTGCAGAGGAACAGATTAAAAATTGCGTGACTTGACAATATAGTGTGCTTTGGGTATAATTTCTTCGTTCCGAAGAGCAAGATGCTTTGTAGGAACGATTGCTGCATGTGCAGCGGGGGGAAAATTTAATAAGCAGGAGGTAATATGATTCTCACCGTGATCTGCGATGTGCTTGGCAAGGAAAATAATGGCACGACGATTGCCGCTATGAACCTTGTTCGCTCGATGCGTGAGCGTGGGCACACCGTAAGGGTGGTTTGTCCCGATGAATTTCGGCGTGGAGAGAAAGATTTTTATATCGTCCCTACGTTGAGTCTGGGTCCACTGAATGGTTATCTTGCAAGGAATGGCGTTTCGCTTTCGAAAGCGGACGAAGGCATCATTGCCGCTGCGTTGGATGGAGCGGATGCAGTGCATCTTATGGTGCCATTCATGCTTGGTATGAAGGCTGCAAAAATGGCAAAGCAGCGCGGCCTGCCCATAACAGCGGGGTTCCATTGTCAAGCGGAAAACTTTACCACCCATATCTTTTTGATGAATTCGCAGTTTGTGAATAAGATGGTCTATAAGGTCTTTTATCATAATGTTTACAGGCATGTGGACTGCATTCATTATCCAACGGAATTCATCCGTGACGTCTTCGAAGGCGTGGTCGGCAAAAATATTCCTAGCCGTGTTATTTCCAATGGAGTTAACAGGATATTTCATCCGAATCCTAAGCCGAAGCCCATGGAGTTTAGGGATAAATACATCATCCTTTTCACAGGGCGTTACAGCAAGGAAAAGAGCCATACTGTGCTCATAGATGCGGTCAATAGATCGAGATATCGGGATAGGATACAGCTTATATTTGCAGGCAATGGACCCCAGGAGGCAAGACTTAAGGAGCTGTCGGCAGTGCTCCCAAACAAACCCGTTTTCGGCTTCTTCACAAGAGGAGAGCTGGTTAAGGTTATCAACTATTCGGATCTCTATGTACACCCTGCCGAGGTGGAGATAGAGGCCATAGCATGTCTTGAGGCCATAAGCTGCGGTCTTGTGCCAGTGATAGCGGATTCTCCGCGCTGTGCAACAAAATATTTTGCGCAGACGAGAAGAAATCTATTCAAGGTGAATGATGCCGCAGATCTTGCTGCAAAGATAGATTGGTGGCTGGATAATCCTGCGGCAAGGCGAAAATGCAGCGAAAGTTATATCGGATATGCTAAAAGCTTTGATTTCGATCATTGCATGAATGAGATGGAGCGCATGATAATAGAAACTGCGGGCAAGAAGGCCAAGGAAAGGGCAAGAGCGGCAACGATGGATCTATCCTGTGATTCGGAGGCATTGGCTCAGAGCGATGCGGAATTTGCAGGAGTGGAAGCAAATCATGGCTGATACAAAGGTGATCTACTATGATGACGAGCTCAACGATGATTTTGCCGAAACATCCATAAAGCAATGCGAAGTGACGAAGGATTTTCCGTTCGCTCCGCAATCCATTCTTTGGAGAATATTGGAATGGATCGCCTATTACCTGATTGCAGTTCCACTTGTATATATTTTCTGTTTCTGTTTTTGCGGCTTTCGTATTAAGAACCGCTCGGCTATACGCAGGTTGAAAAAGAAGCATAAGGGCGGATTCTTTATCTATGCAAACCATACCCATTTTACGGATGCGTTCGTTGGACCGATAGTGTCATTCCCCTATAAGGCACATGTCATTGCCAATCCCGATGCGGTATCAATAAAGGGATTGCGAACCTTCGAACAGATGATCGGCTGCATACCATTGCCCACAACCTTGAGCGGAATGCCCAACTTTACAAAGGCATTGAAAACGAGGCTGGATCAGGGCAGGTCTATAATGATCTATCCGGAAGCACATATCTGGCCGTATTGCAATTTTGTGCGAAATTTTAAGTCGACATCGTTTAAATATCCATGCAAATGGGATCGACCGGTGTTGGCCGTTGCCGTAACATATCAGCGGCGAAAGGGGCTTTTCGGTTTCATCAAGAAGCCAAAAAGGACGCTCTATATAAGCGAGCCGTTCTATCCTGATAAGGAACTCGGACCGCGTGAAGCCAGTGAAAAGCTTTGCAGTGGGGTTCACGAATTTCTGGATGAGACCTGTAAAAAATATTCCACTTATGCATATGTTAAATATGTTAAGAGGGAAAAGGAATAATAATAATTTCATTCTTCATTATGCTGCCGTCGGGTTCAATGGACTCGGCGGCAAAATTTTGTCCTTGAAGTACCGATGTTCCCGGCACTCTTGCATTTCGAAGAAAAAAATGCTATACTCAATAAGGAATTTAACCCATGCGAAAGGAATGCGAAATGAATACTGATAAGGTGAAAAATAGAGCTGTGCTGACGGAACAGGAGAAGCAGAGAAACAGGGCAGATCAGTTTGGGCGCACGAGGCGCGGCATTTGGTACATCCTTCGCACAGTAATAATAATCGCTGTGGTTGTGCTTTTATGCTATGCTGCATTCATGGAAGCGCTCTATATCAGCAATAACTATATCATTGTGACGGAGGGAATGGCATTGCGTGCGGACTGCATACTCAACGATGGCAGCTTATCGATGCTCAATGATTATTTTTCTGATAGCGAATTGAATATGGATACTGATCTGTTTGCGGATAAATATGACGCATACCATGTTGAAAGCTATAATTACAGCATTGATGTTGAGAAAATGAGCGTTTATCCATGGTCAAAAAAGGCAGTATTTGTAGTTCGTGAGACGGTTACCCAGATAATTGCTTCGCCATATGATGATGGCAATACAAAGGCTGCACCGGAATGGACCAATGCTCGCTACGAGGTAATAACGGAGAAATATGCAGGCAAATGGATAATTACAAAAATCAATCTCGTTGAAGCTGATCCGGATATCGATCCTCCGCATACACCGGATTATTCAAAGCTCGATCAGACCAATTAAAATATTATTTTTCGGCTGAAATCTAGCGGAGCATGTATGTACATAATTCGAATTTGATTATGTATGCCGCTATTTTAATAGAGTATTAGAAAATTATTGCACGCAAAATATATTTGATTTTGCGTGCAATAATTTGCCACTATTTTTCGTTAACCTATCGAAAGGGGAAGACGATGATTGCTTTTTTGACGATACTGAGCGAGACGGTCAATAATGATGAGAAATCGCTTGATAACCTCATAATGAATTTTGTTTCCGGCGATGAATGCGCATTTGAGAAGCTGTATGATGGCACGAGAACTGCTGTGTACAGCTATGCAATGTCCATTCTTAAACATCCGCAGGATGCGGAGGATGTCCTTCATGATTGCTTCGTAAAGCTTTATATGAGTGCCGGCAGCTATAATTCACAGGGAAAACCCATGGCATGGATATTGACAATAGCAAAGAATCTTTGCTATGAGCGGCTTCGCGAACGCAAGCGCACAGTCAATCTCACCGATGAGGAATGGGAGCGTTCATTTGAGACAAATGAGCATATAGGTCGCGAAGAAATACTTACAATCCGAAGCCTGGTCGAGCTCCTGGGTGAGGAAGAGAGAATGATCGTCACCCTGCATGCGATATCACGCTTTAAACATCGAGAAATTGCAGAGTTCATGAATCTGCCATTGTCAACGGTGTTGAGCAAATATCATAGAGCTGTTAAAAAGCTTAGAAATGCCTATCTACAGGACGAACAAACCGACGAAAGGATTATCCGAAGCGTATGAAAAGAGATCAAGGTATGACCACGGAACAGGTCGAAAGCAGGGTAAGAAAGTCCTTTGAGGCAGCCACCCCAGATGTGCTCACAGATGTAATGAGCACATGCAGAGAAAAGAAAGGAAACAATATGGAAAATATTATTACTATTCAGCCTCCGAAAAGGAGGAGCAGCAGAGCCAGGCTCACCGCTGTTATCGCAGCAGCCGCTGCATTCATATTCATATTTGCAGCGATTATCGGTTTTTCGATTAGTGCAAGAAGGGATAAGACCTTTGTAACGGTGCAGTTGGATGTCAACCCAGGGATAGAGATTCGCGTTGATAAGAATGAGAGGGTGTTAAAAGTCATAGCTCTCAATAATGATGCCAGTAAACTTATTGCCGATATGGATTTCTCGGGAAGCACGATAGAGGTTGCCGTTAATGCGATCGTGGGATCCATGCTTAAAAACGGATATCTCAGCGAGATTGCTAATTCAATTCTTGTGAGTGTTGAGGGAAATAATGAGGAAGCATCCGCGTTGCTTCAGCAAAGGCTCACTGATGAGATAAATTCCATGCTGAATGCTGCTGCCTTTAATGGTGCTGTGCTGAGCCAGACGATAACCCCGGGCGATGAAGAACTTGAAAAGCTGTCCAAGGAATATGGAATTACGCACGGTAAGGCCAGGCTTATCCTTGCTATCATCGACACCCATCCTACCTATAGGTTTGAGGATCTTGTACAAATGAACATAACAGATCTTAATCTGCTTGCAGCGGGTCATGCACTGCCGGGCTTTGATAAGATTGGAACTCCGGAAAATTCCAATTATATTGGCACAGAACAAGCCAGGCATATTGCTATAGATCATGCCGGTATTGAAGAAAATGATCTCATTTATATTGACTGCGAGCTTGAGTATGATGATGGTAGGATGCTCTATGATGTCGAATTCCAAACAAAGACCATGGAGTATGAATACAAGATTGATGCAAAGGATGGAAGCATTTTGGATGCTGAATCTGAGCCAAATGAGCATGGACATGGCAGCTTGCCTTCATCGTATATCAGTCGGGATGAGGCAATAGAGATTGCCCTCAAGCGTGCAGGAATTGCTCGCAGCGAGGCGATGGATCTCGATTGTGAACTGGAATATGGCGACGGCATATCGGTCTACGAGATCGATTTTGAAACCAGCAGCATGGAATATGAATGTATTTTGGATGCTTCAACGGGAGATATTTTGAAATGGAACGAAGCTCCAAATGCGGGACTACCGTATAATAGCCCCACGGTTACACCGAATAGCCCTACGGCTACGCCCACTGCCGGGTTTATATCGGAGAAGCGTGCAAAGGAGATCGTTTTCTCTCATGCTGGTATCAAAGAAGCGGATGTCAGGGGTCTTGAGATAGATTTCGATGCGGATGATGGGATCTATTTATATGAAATTGAATTTGAGTGCGGCAGCTATGAATACGAGTACGAGGTTAATGCCATAAGCGGCAAGATTATTCATCACGATAAGGAATTCATTGGAAGCAGTTGTTCCAATGTGACTCCCAGACCGTCCGATAATCCGGTCAGCACGCCAGGTTCTGGAAGTGTACCGGCAGCGGGCCAGCTTTCTTGGCGGGATGCTGTGAAGTATGCGCTTAAACATGCGGGTGTCAGTGAGAGCGAGCTTCTTGCGCTGTCCATTGAATATGAGCCGTCGGGCATCAAATATTTCAAGATTGATTTTGATACCCGCAGCCATGAGTATGAATATAAAATCAATGCAACGAACGGAAGCGTTATTACGAGCAAGAATGAGCTCAACGATGATTGCGACATTCCCAAGGGCAGTTATATTTCGGTCTATAAAGCGTTTGAATATGCACTGAAGGCAGTGGAGGTCAGCAGTTGTTCCGATAGGGATATAGCCATTGAACTCGATTGCGATGATGGTTCGGTATGCTATGAGGTTGAGTTTCAAAGTGGCCGCACAGAATACAGCATACAGCTTCATGCGATAACAGGCGCGATTATTGAAATAGAGATGGAATAAAGGTTCTAAATTTATTCTCATAAAATAAAGAGCGAGGTAAACCCTGCGTCATCCAATGCCGTGGGGTTTATAGTTTTTTGCCGAAGCAATTGAATAAATTATGAAATATGACTTAAGTAAGTTTAATTGCAAAAAAATAACCCCCCCTGAGGGGGCCTCACCGGGGCACGACTCCCGGCGAGGCACACACAAAAAGAAGGAAAGAAAGGAGAGTTGCAATTTCAGGCTGTTTGGAAAACCATAACAGCATTTATTCAATACTGAACGAAAACTACAGATTCATTCAGTGACATAATTGTAACACTTTTGTTTTGAAATGTCAATAGCTTTTTGCAAGATTTTCGCAATTTAATTATTGTTTTCTACCCGGATATACCGTGATCCGTGCAGACGACCAATAAATTTATATGAAAAATCTTTTTATGATAAGGCAGTGTTTACATAGAGAAAGCGTATGAGCTATGAACAGAATAAACAAGAAGTAATCCCACCAACATCATCTTTCGATAGATAAAGTCGGTGGGATTATAGAGTGTCCCGCTACAAACAAGCCTTTCTGCATTCTGTTGACTTTACAATTAGGCTTCTCTCTTACGAAGCAGCTTGAAGTGGTTTTCGTGATCTGCTACGGTGGAGCAGGAGCAATTTACCGCCACATTCTCCAACTCCTGTTTGTAGAGAACTGCTCCCATCAGGAACATCGCAAAAGAAAAGTCGTCGGAGAGTTCTGTCTTATTTGTTCGAACCCAAAGGCAATAGGTTTTTCCCTCCTCTAAATGGGGAATCGCGTTGAAAAAGTCCCGAACATTTACCCAGCCCCGGCGTTCATAAACAACTTCATAGTCGGAAAAATCCAGCTCCGGATCGGTGGAATGTTCCATCGAGTAACTATCCCCTGTATTTAAGAGAATGGTATCAGAAAGATTATTTTTTGTAAAAGAATTGATGCGGTCTAAAATTGCGGCTTCCCCTTGAATCACCTCGTCATTAACGATCATGCGCACTTCTCCCTGGGGCAGATCACGGGCTCCCGTATCGTTCAGATAGTCCTTCAGAAGCTCCAAAATGGCAGGTGCGTCCGAAATGGGCAGTCCAAATTCTGCCAACACCTCCGAATGATTACATTGGCTCAAAATGTAGTCGGTCATGCTGTAAATAATTTGTTCCATGGTGTGTTTATCAGCGAGATAGGATTGTTGGATTTCGCGGATACGCTCAAGCTTCTGTGTCTGCTCAGCAATCTTTCGTTCAAAGGCATCATAAATCTGCTGATCAGACTGAGTAAGGAGCTTTTTGATTTCCTCGATAGTAAAATCGGCAGCTTGCAGATTTTTGATTTTCACGAAATCGATTGCCTGCTTGGAATCATAATAGCGATACCCGGACCAGGGATCTACCTTAACCGGTTTCAGCAGGTCAATCTTATCGTAGTAGCGCAAAGTTTGTGTATTGCAAGCACAAAGCTGGGCAAATTCTTTGATTGTCATCTATCTCGAACCTCCTTGCACCTGGAGTGTATCATTACAGTTTAGTGTAAAGTCAATACCTTATTTAGATTTTTTTCAGTGCAGTACAATAGGTGTAATAGAAGATATTGGCTTCTGTTGTGAAATTTGTTGCATATAGCTCGACTTTACCCACCAGCTTTCCTGTACAAGTAAGAGAAAATTCGCATTCCGATTCTTTTTGTAAAGCGATTTCAGAGTTCTCAAAATCCACAACTGCACCTCCTCAAAGTAAGTATTCCTATAAATTCATTCTCGAATGAACTGCTTATATTCACAAATATTTTACTTTAGAAAAGCATCAATTACAAGTAAGAAAATGTAAATATTCGGGGCTATAAAAAACTCCCCTAAAAGAAAAATTGCTGATGTCGTGAGACTTCAGCGATTTTCTGGTATAATAAATCATGCCACTAATTCAAAGCACCAGTGGTAATTATACCACTCGTCAGCTGAAATTTCCATTGGAAATCGGAAAGTTGATTGATATTGCTGACCCTGTATATGTATCTTTTGGATGACCTGAAAGCACCATCCTTTGCTACTTTTGGAAATCTAATCCGTAAGGAACTTACTGTATCCATAGAACAGATTTTTGCGGATATCAATGGCTATATATTCGAAAAGGAACAGGTGGATTTACGGCATGCATATATTGATGGGACAAAAATAGAGGCAAATGCCAACCGCTATACATGGGTGTGGAAAAAATCCTGCGTCAAAAATCGCGACAAGACATTTGAAAAAATATCCCTGGAGTATACAGTCGGAAGGAACCTTTGGCATTATTAAATGGGACCGGGCTTACAAAAGGCTCTTCCGAAGGGGCGAAAAAGCAGTTATTTTGGAGTTTACGTTAATTTCTTGTGGTTTCAATCTCTATAAATATCACAACAGGAAGCACAGGGCGCTAAGGGCTGCGTAAGCAAACGTATTAAATAACTATTCCCAAATCCTATTTCAAGATAGGCTTGTTAAGGTACTCCGAAAATGAGGAAAGATTGAATGAATATACCGAAGAAGCTCCTGCCGTGCTTCGCACAGCAAGAGCTTCCATTTTTGGGAAGTTTTTTACAGCCCTCAGCATCTGCATTGAAAATGTACGTTATTCGGCTTCAATAAGACCATAGTTGCCATCTTTACGCCGATATAGCACATTCATCTCCTCGGTTTGGTCGTTTGTGAAAACAAAAAAGCTATGACCAAGCAGTTCCATCTGAAGGGCAGCCTCCTCAACGCTCATTGGCTTCATGCTGAATCTTTTGACACGGACAATACGGGGGGCTTCATCCTCCTCTTCATCATATTCATATTCATCCGTATCGCCCTCGTAGCGCAGCGTGCGTTCCAGCTTTGCTTTATGACGAATGATCTGCTTTTCAAGCTTTGTGATGACATTATCGATGCTGGCATACATGTCACTCGTTACCTCTTCGCCGCGGATAATACCGCCGGAGTAGGGGATGGTGACTTCAATGATATGGCGATTCTTTTCAACTGCCATGGTTACCTGAACTTCGGTATCCGCCGGGAAATAGCGTTCGAGCTTTGAAAGCTTCTTATCGGCAAGCTCTCTCAAATACTCGGAAACCTCCATGTTTTTGCCGGTGTATGTGATCTTCATACCTAAGTCTCCTTTCGAAACAGGGGAAAACTCGATATGAGCTTAACCCCTTTGGTTGCTTTATATTATATCACAGTTGTTGTATTAATGCAATACTCAAACACATAATTTTGGATAGATTAATAGACGCTCATACGGCACATGTAAAATACGAGGTAGGCGATATGCGTTATGGTCGTCAAGCCTATGAGTGCGATCTCGCCTTTCTTGCTTTTGGGCAGCAGCGCAATAGCGGCAATCAGGGGAACAGCGACGGCCATATAGCGAACCGCTGAAAGCAGCCATGTACAGCCCATAGCAATAATGAAGTATGCGATAAAATACGCATTGTAGCTTGCTGGCAGTCGATTTGCTCTTCTGATATATATGAAAAGCGAACCGAAGATGACCATAATGGTGGGCAAAGCGAGAGTAAACAGGACACTCCATGAACTGCTTTGGATATAGCTGCTTATTTGATTTGTCATATATCTAGGCGTATCAAAGAAGAAACCTATGCTTTGATTCCAGTTTAATTTTTGATATTCGGAGAACATGAATGCATTGCCGGTGACGGTTTTGTTTATGCCAAGATATGCAAGCGTTCCAAATGTGGAGAGCAGCAATCCTCCGAGTAGGCTGAAGATATTTCCTGCAACCCTTTTTTTGAGCTTTATTCGGTGAACGGTTTCCTGTATGCCTTCTATAGCTATGGGCACTGCCAGCAAAATACCGACAGAGCGGGTAAAACCTGCAAAAGCTGCAAAAAGTCCTGCGAGCAGGTAGTTCTTTTTCTGTGCAAAATATAGACAGCAACAGGATAGCAGCATGAAAAGCGGCTCTGTCATAGGTGAATTCATAAAGACTGAACCGGGTAGGAGCAGGAATATCAGCGAGGCAAGGAAGGATTTGCGTTCACTTAGGCAGGTACGCAGCAGTTTATAGAGCATTCCGGCGGAAAAGCAGCTCAGAACAGTATTTATTAGCTGCGCCGAAAGAAAACTATTGTTGAATATGAGATTGAATGCATGTATGAGTATGGGAAACATGGGGAAAAAGACTATCAGCAACCTATCATTTCCGCTGGCAACATACCAGTTTTCGGAGATTTTCAGATAGTGGTTAACATCGGTATTTCCCTTGGACCATGCGGTTTGCCAAAGAGAAAATGGAGTAAATGTTGAATTGGGTGCCATGGTGAGCTTATATATGAGCATTCCGAGAAGTGTGATTGTGATGCGTATGCCGAGCGCAATGAGGACGACTTGCCAGAAGCGGCTGCGCTCATTCAACCGTATGCCTAATGGATAAGAACAGCGTCCGGAAACAGTCCGAACAATGCCCGGCATGACGGCATAGAGCAGCCATACAAAAAGCAGCATACATACGGAACTCACCAGTTCACCGGATATCTCCTCTATCTTGATGCTGTAGGTATAGATATGCAGCAGATATAGAATGATAAGCACCAAAAACCCTATCTTTTCAAATAGGATGACTCTTTTTCGGCTTTCGGCGGTATTACCATGCAGCATGTAAATGCTGATTCCGAGCGCTATCATAGGGCAGGCGACTGCCATCATAGCTATTATAAAGGGGCAATGTTTGCTGAACTTTATATTTTCATAAAAAAGATAAGCAAGCCCTGTAAGCAGTATTACAAATAAACGTGCTGCCGCTATGGCGATATCCATACGGCTTGGACGGGAAAACGATATGGACTTGGAAGTTAAGCCATTGCAAGGGTTTTCCTGATCGGACTGAGGAATTCGATGGTTATTTTCCATATTCTACCTTCCTATTGTGGAATATAGGCATTATAGCATGAATTTGAATAAATAACAACCGAAGTGAAGTGAGCAAATTAAAATAAACAATGCAAAACATCAATTATAACTATGGGCAGAAAGCGATACCGCCGCATATGGTAAAATTCCAGCAGCGGCGGTATGCATAGCTTTATCAGGTTAAACGCATATCGGCTTAATCAGATATGGAAAGCAAGTGCAATGCACAGCGCATGATCAAGGTTGCATCAGCAATATTAACAATGCCATCGCCGTTAACATCCAATAGCTCGATAGCTTCAAGCTGCTGCAGCCCCATAGAATATCTCAGAATCAAAGCGGCATCGGCAGCACTATGGACACCATCTTCATTTGAATCTCCAAGGATAGTGTATTCGGCGGTTATGATAGTGTTTTCGGTAATGCTGCTGCAATCCCCTATCCATTCGGAGAAGCTGTAGCAGGTATGAGTCGGAGCTGCCGGAGGCAGAGCCGATGTGCCATGCTCAACATTTACTGTCAGAATGACTTCATTTGTAAGTCCATCTATGAATGTGACAGTATACATGTTAATTGTGAGCAAAGCGTCTGCCGTGATATTCTCCGCAGGCATAGTTCCAGGTATGTTCCAGCCGGAAAAGGTATGTCCTTCGGGCACATCATACTCGGGGGCTGTGATTTCTGCACCATACTCGTATGTCTGCGTGGTGAACAGCTCACCATTGATAGTGTAGGTAACGGTGTATGTGTTGATCTCATATTGAGCGGTTACTGTAAGATCGCTCTGCACATTGGTGAAATCAACGTCCCAGCCGATGAAGGTATAGCCCTCGCGTATGGGTG
>MSGV01000027.1 GCA_001940845.1 Christensenellaceae bacterium Phil7 | reverse complement strand
AGGGTGCTCGATCATAAGGTCGTTGGCGACGCATCCGAGAAGCAGCTTCCGGAGTTCACCGAGGTCGACATCAGCGATTCTGTACTGTTTCATAAAACTATAGCTTATGGCATGTATTTTGGCTATTGCAAGGTGAAATTTGATATCCCGAGCGGCGGCACCCCGAACGGAGAAAAAAAGCTTATCGTTTCATGCGAGAATGGCAGCATGCTGCACAAGCAAAATCCGGAAGACGAGATTACGCTTTCAAGCTATGTTGATAGCTTCGAAAGCGGCTGGCAAGCAGGTTTTAGCATGTACGGCAAACCGTGTGAGCCCGAACCGAATGGATGTTTCTCCAATACTGATTTTATTCCGTCCGAAAGCGAGGAGACCGTTCGCGTACTCATCTGTGAGGGTGATGGCGTTGTCGGCTATGCGCTGATTCATTTCTGGAATATCGAAAGGCGTGAGTGCACATTCTGCGATAATGGTTCCCTGCGCAAGGCGGTCATGTTCGAGCAGGATGGCGAGCGCGTTGCGATTACAATGGAACAGGCGAATGCCCTTCTCGATCAGGCGGAGCGTGAGCTCATAGACGGCATTGATTTCAGCAAGCTGAGCGGCACTGCCGAGGATGATCTGGATAATTTTGGTAAATATGATGACAGATGGTGAGGTTCGATCCTTAACTTTATGATTACTCTGCCGGGCTGCGGAAACGCGGCTCGGCAATTCAACATACAGGATAATAAAAACGGAACAATATATTTGACATTTTCTCCGAAAAATCATAGAATAGTAATGTATATGGACAGTGAAGGAAAGAGTAAGGCCTCCCGCTTTGCAAAGAGAGCCGGCATTTTGGTGTGAGCCGGACGAAGCGCAGCTCGAATATGGCTCCCGAGTCCCCGCTGCCGAACCGCTTTGCGCTCAGGCTCCGGCGTGTGCGCACGTTATAGCGAAAATGAAGCCCCCGTACTCTTGCGGGGGGAATTAGGGTGGTACCGCGTTTTTTCGCCCCTATGCCAGGTCTTTCCCGGCATGGGGGCGTTTCATTTCCCGGGAAATAACGACCATAGCCCCGTAAAATCAGCAGGAAAGGATTTATTGAAATGGAAAAAAGACCCTTCTATATCACTACCCCTATCTATTACCCGAGCGCGAATCTGCATATCGGGCATACCTATTGCACTGTGAATACCGATGCGCTTGCACGCTATAAGCGCCTAACGGGATATGATGTGTATTTTCTGACCGGCGCGGATGAGCATGGGCAGAAGATTGAGCGCAAAGCCGCCGAAAAGGGAGTGACACCCCAGCAGTATGTCGATGAAATAGTGAAAGGCTTCCATGATCTCTGGCAGCTCATGGATATTTCGAATGATGGCTTTGTGCGCACGACGGATGATTATCATATCAAATGCGTTCAGAAAGCATTCAGAAAGCTTTATGAACAGGGCGATATATATAAGAGCAGCTATACCGGCATGTACTGCACGCCTTGCGAATCCTTCTGGACGGAGACTCAGCTCAAGGAGAGCGGCGGCGTCTGCCCCGATTGCGGAAGACCGGTCGAAGAGGTTCGGGAGGAGAGCTATTTCCTGCGCGTCAGCAAATATGCGCCCAGGCTCATCGATTATATCAGGGAGCATCCCGATTTTATTCAGCCCGCATCCAGAGCGAAGGAGATGCTCAATAATTTCCTGCTCCCGGGGCTGGAGGATCTCTGCGTCAGCCGCAGCACCTTCAAATGGGGCGTGCCCGTCGATTTTGATGATCGGCATGTGGTCTATGTCTGGTTCGATGCGGTGCTCAATTATCTTTCCAAGCTGGGCTATCTTTCCGATGATGATGCGATGTTCAAAAGGTATTGGCCCGCTGATGTGCATATCGTCGGCAAGGAGATCATGCGGTTCCATACGATCGTATGGCCGATCATGCTCATGGCGCTCGGTTTGCCATTGCCAAAGCATGTCTATGGCCATGGCTGGCTCGTGCTGGATGGAAAAAAGATGGGCAAATCCACGGGCAATGTCGTCGATCCGGTCAAGCTGATCGATCGCTATGGCGTGGATGCAGTCCGTTATTTTCTGCTCAGTGAATTCCCATTCGGCAGCGATGGCAATTTCGATAATGCCACTCTTGTGACCCGCATAAACAGCGATCTTGCAAATGATCTCGGAAATCTGCTCTCCCGCACGGTTGCGATGATAGAGAAATATTTCGGCGGCAGCATCCCCGGGCATGATGTCCAGGTACCGGAGGAGGATGGCACGATCATCCCCATTGCGCTTGGCCTTGCGGATAGGATAGAGGAATGCATGAATGCCTTCCACCCCAATGAGGCGATCGGCGAGATATTCAAGCTTGTGCGGCTCTGCAATAAGTATATTGATATCACGGCTCCCTGGCTGCTCGCCAAGGATGATGAGAAGAAATCGCGCCTCGGTACGGTGCTGTATAATCTTGCGGAATGCCTGCGCATCATCGGCGTATGCTTGCAGCCCTATCTCACCCGTACAGCGCCAAAGCTCTTTGCCCAGCTCGGAATAACCGATCCTGCGCTCATGGATTTCGATTCCATCCGTAAATTCGGTGCCATCCCCGTCGGTCAGAGGGTTGAAAAGGGTGAGGCCCTGTTCCCCCGCATCGATGTGAAAAAGGAGCTTGAATATCTCGAATCCCTGCTGCCCAAGCATGATGAGCCCAAGGCTGAGGAAAAGATCGAGGAGAAAGCTGAGGAAAAGACCGGGGGTGAGCTTCCGGAGCTGCTTCCCGAAATAAGCTATGATGATTTTGCAAAGCTTGATCTCCGCCTTGCGAAGGTCATCGCCTGCGAGGAGGTCAAAAAATCCAAAAAGCTCCTCAAATGTACCCTCGATATGGGTGGCGAAACCCGCATAGTGCTCTCCGGCATCAAGCATTGGTATGCCCCGGAGCAGCTTATCGGAAGGATGGTCGTGGTGGTTGCAAATCTTGCGCCAAAGGTGATGTGCGGCATAGAAAGCCACGGCATGATCCTCTGCGCAAGCGATCCGGCGGATGAGCAGCTCTCTGCGCTCACAACTATGGCCGAGCTTGCTCCCGGTTTCAAGGTCAGATGAGCTTTTTGGATGAAATTTGATAGGAAAAATTGATAGGAAAAATTGATAGGGATGAAAAGTTGATAGGGATGATTTGGAGGGCTGCCTGCGGCAGCCCTCCCGGCATGGTACGCTATTTATTCTTTGCCCTGTAAAGCTCGGGATTTAAAAGCGCGAGCAGGGGGAATATCTCCAGCCTGCCCAATAGCATATCGAGCGTCAGAACGAGCTTTGATGGAATGGAAAATGCGGAGAAATTTCCCGCCGGTCCGACTACATCAAGCCCGGGACCGATATTATTGAGGCAGGAGAGCACTGCGCTGAAATTCGTCACGACGCTGAATCCATCCATGGAGACTATGAGGAAGGATAGCACGAGAATGAATATGTATGCTGAAAAATACACGCTCAGCCCGTGCAGTATGCTCGGATCGACAGCCTTTCCATTGAGGGTGATGACCTGAACGCTCCTCGGGTGCAGCATACGCTTGATCCCGGCACGCATGGATTTATAGAGCAGCAGCAGCCGGGCAGTCTTGATGCCTCCGCCGGTAGAGCCCGCACATGCGCCAAGCACCATGAGCAGCAGCAATATGCCGTGCGAAAGCGGCGGCCAGAGGTTGTAATCGCTGATGGCGAAGCCGGTGGTGGTCATGATGCTGCTGACGTGGAAGGCGGCCTGATGCAAGCTTTGCCCAAGGCTTCCGATCTGCGGCAGTATGTTCAGCGTGATGATCCCGATTGATGCCAGCATTATGATGAAATAGAGCCGGACCTCCTCATCCTTCAGCGCAGCCCTTGGGCGGCGAAGGAGCAGATGATAAACCGCAAAATTGACCCCGAAAAGCGCCATGAATATGGTCACAACGGTTTGAAGATAGGGGGAATAGCTCGCCATGCTGTCATTCCTTATCCCGAATCCGCCCGTGCCCGCCGTGCCGAATGCAATGCAGATGCTGTCAAAGAGCGGCATTCCGCCCAGCAGCAGGAAGAATATGCATGCGAGGGTCATGGTCATGTATATGGAATATAGCAGCTTGGCCGTCAGCCCGATCCTGGGCACGAGTTTGCTGACCGATGGTCCCGGGCTCTCCGCACGCATGACGTGCAGCGTGAAGCTATTGCCCTTCTGCGAGGGCTCCAGCGCCATCAGGAATACGAGTATGCCCATTCCGCCAAGCCAATGGGTAAAGCTTCTCCAGAAGAGCAGCCCGCGGCTCATCGACTCAACATCCTTGAGTATGGATGCGCCCGTCGTGGTGAAGCCCGATACTACCTCAAAAAAGCTATCTATATAATTCGGTATCTCCCCGCTTATGGCAAAGGGCAGCGCGCCGAAGAGGGAGAGCGCTATCCATGAGCATGCCACGAGCACAAGCCCATCCTTGGTATAGAGGGTATGGATATACCTGCGGCACAGGATGCGCAGCAGCAGCCCTATGCCGAGAGCCAGCGGAATGGTCAGTATGAGTCCGATGAATGCTTTCGTTTCGCCGTTAAACAGCGATATCAGGGTCGGCGGAATGAGAAATACCGCCTCCAGCATCAGCAATGTTCCAAGGTATCTGCCAATGATCTTAGTGTTCATAGATTCTTTTCGTAGGCTGAATGAAATAAATCACATTACCAGAGGGAAGCCCCCTGTGGGGTTATGGGGAAGCCCCCTGTGGGGTTATGGGGAAGCCCCTATGGGGCTAAGCAAAGATTTCGTTCAGATCCAGGATGACGTTTTCTGCAAGCGTAACGACCACCACAGTATCCCCAATATTGAATGAATCGATGCCGCTCGGGATGATCGTATGGCTGCCGCGCGAAATGGAAGCGATCAGGATGTTATCCCGAATCTGCATATCGGCAAGGGGGACGCCCCGATTTCGAGTGCTCCTGCTGACGACGAATTCCAGCGCTTCGGCTCTGCCGCCAACGATATAATGCAGCGCCTGCACCGAACCGCCGCTGGTATTTCCCATCGCACGCACATAGCGAACCACACGAGCGCAGGATAGCTGCTTGGGGTTTATGAAGGTATCCACCCCAAGATTGCGGAAGGTATCGATATATTCGGTGCGGTTCACCTTGGCGATGACCTTCGGCACTCCCTTTTGCACTGCGGAGAGCGCGATGATGAGGTTTTCCTCATCGAGATTTGTGAGCGTCACCAGCGCATCGGCGGTTGAGATGCCTTCCTCGTCCAGCACATTCCTCCTGCTCCCATCCCCCTCGATCACATTCGCCTTCGGCAGCAGCGCCGCAAGCTCATTGCAGCGCTCGGTGGATTGCTCGATGATGGTCACGCCGACGCCCGCACCTATCAATTGTGATGCAAGGTAGAATGCGCTTCGGCTGCCGCCGATTATCATCACCTGCTTGATGCGCTCCCGCATGAGCCCGAGATTTTTGATGAGCTGGGTCAGATATTTGCTGCCGGCAGTAACATAGATATTGTCATTTTCATGCAGCGTGAAGCTGCCGCTTGGGATGTATGCGGTATTGTCCCGCTCGACCGCGCATACCAGCACTCGAACCTTGATCAGCTCGTAGAGCTTCGATAGCGGCTGATCGCAGAGCACGGAGCCCTTGGGGATCTTTATCTCAACTATCTCCACCCGACCGTTTGCAAAGCGGTCACGCTTGAGAAAGGATGGGAATTGAAGGAGCGTCGATATCTCCATCGCCGTCTCAAATTCTGGGCTGAAGGTCATTGAAAGCCCCATCTCATCCTTCAGGAAGTTGAGCTGCTTGGAATATTCCGGGCTGCGCACGCGCGCAATGGTATGCACCTTGCTGAGCTTGCCTGCCATGATGCAGCAGAGTATATTTATCTCGTCGCTGCTCGTTGCGGCGATCAGCAGCTCCGCATTGGCAATGCCCGCTTCCTTGAGCACATCCATGGATGCACCATTGCCCTGTATCGCCATCACATCCGCCGCTTGCTGGCATTCCTCAAGCACCCTGGGATCGCGGTCTATAACGACCACATCATGTCCGTCCTTTGCAAGCCTCTCGGTGAGCGCAAAGCCAATCTTTCCGTCACCAACGATGATTATCTTCATGCATTATAACTCCATAATAAGCAAATTGCTTTGAATAAAGATCGATCAAGGGTATTCTACCACTCTTTATTCAAAGTGTCGATATCTGCAATGAATATAATCATGCCGATCGCTTCAATTCCTGAATTATGATAAATAAAGCCGGAGCATAAAGCGCCTGCTGCCGGATAACCGGGCTTTGATGCAGGGGAAAAACGTTCCCCTCCATGCCGCATTCCATATCCGAATCCATGGGCGGATATGCCGGGCGTGGAAGCGGACATTCATGAACCCTTAGCCCGAATACTTGACTGGAGCCGGGCTTCTGCTATAATAACATAGTAGAAAAAGTAAATGCTATCTATGGAGGAAGGATGAAAATACTCATCGTAAATGATGACGGCTATAATTCTGCCGGAATAATCGCACTTGCCCGCTCGCTTCAGCATGAGCATGAGGTATTCCTCTGCGCCCCGCTGGAAAATCAGAGCGCGGTCGGTCATGGTCTGACGCTCAGGCGTGAGCTCAGCGCGGTGCGCACGGAATTGCCGGGCTGCGAAGCGGTGACGGCCTATCATGTCAATGGTACTCCGGTGGACTGCCTTCGCATTGCGCTCGGAAATCTTGGCTTTGAGCCCGAGCTCGTGCTGTCCGGCATCAATCAGGCACCGAATCTTGGCACGGATATAATCTCATCCGGCACCGTGGCGGGTGCGTGCGAGGCGGCGATGCTTGGCTATAATGCCATTGCCGTCTCAAGGGATGGCTTTGATGAGGAATATTTCGATGATGCCGCTGCAAGCTTCCTGGAGCTCCTTCCATCGCTGCTTCGCTGTATGACGGCGGAAAAGCACCTGCTGAATGTGAATTTTCCGCATACGCCAAGGG
Source organism: Christensenellaceae bacterium Phil7 (assembly GCA_001940845.1). Taxonomy (GTDB): domain Bacteria; phylum Bacillota; class Clostridia; order Christensenellales; family CAG-138; genus PeH17. Next base: position 11,575 of record MSGV01000027.1, on the reverse strand, counting down.
CGCAGTATCGGGGCGTGCGCACGGGCTATATAGCCATGCAGCAGTATCCGCTTCGGTTCATGGAGCGGATCACCGATGATGGAAAAATCCTCTATAAACCGAGGAGCGTGAAGCTCACCGCCGTTGCCGATGGGGATACCTCGGATGAAAAATATGTGCGCGATGGCTATATCACCGTTACGCCGCTAATCTATGACTATACCGATTATGGACATATGGCGGCTATAAAGCAGGGGATCGAAAGGGATTTTGAATGAAGAGCGTCGGAGTTATAGGTGCGGGCGCGGCAGGGCTCATTGCGGGCGCATTTGCATCGCGCGGGGGCTGCCGTGTGGAGATCATAGATCGCAATGAGAAGGCGGGAAAAAAACTGTTTCTGACCGGCAAGGGAAGGTGCAATATCACCAATTCCGCCGATCGGGATGAATTTCTGCGCGCAATAGTGCATAATGGACGCTTCCTCTATAGCGCATTTGAGGCTTTTTTCAATACGGATATAATAAATATCATCAGTGCCTACGGCGTTGATATTAAGCTTGAGCGGGGCGGAAGGTATTTTCCAAAAAGCGATAAATCGAGCGATGTCATTCGGGCGCTGCTCGCCTTTGCTTCCAAAAACGGAGCGGGCTTGCTGCTCAATTCGCGCGTCACAGGGATTGAAAAGCAGGGCGAGGGGTTTATCGTTCGGATAGAGAATCAGCCGGAACGGTACTATGATGCCGTCATATTGGCGGCCGGCGGCCGAAGCTACCCCTCAACGGGCTCAACGGGGGATGGCTATGGCTTTGCAGCGCATTTCGGCCATACCATTATTGAACCCAGACCGTCGCTGATACCGCTCGTGACGGAGGAGAATTGGCCTCGCGAACTAATGGGGCTCTCGCTCAGAAATGTTACCCTGCGGGCTTATAAGAGGGCTAAGCCGAATGATAAGCGGAAGCCCAAGCCCGTGTATGAGGAGCTCGGAGAGATGCTCTTCACCCATTTTGGCGTCAGCGGACCGCTTGTGCTCAGTGCGAGTGCATTTCTGGCCGATGATCCCGTCGGCGCAAGGCTGGAGGTGGATCTGAAGCCCGGGCTGACGAAGGAACAGCTCGATTCCCGTATGCTCAGGGATTTTGAAAGGTTTAAGCATAAGCAGGTTCAGAATGCAATGACGGATCTGCTGCCGCAGCGGCTGATATCCAAGGTGCTCCTCGCTGCAGGTGTCGATGCCGGGATATCGATCGATGAGCTGACCAGGGAGGATAGGCTTGCCATCGTTTCTGCGCTCAAATGCCTGCCCATGACCATCAGCGGTACGCGCCCGATCGATGAGGCTATAATCACCCGTGGCGGGGTAGCGGTAAAGGAAGTGAACCCATCCACCATGGAATCAAAGCTCGTACCGGGGCTGTATTTTGCGGGTGAGCTGTTGGATGTGGATGGCTGCACAGGGGGATATAATTTGCAGATCGCATGGTCAACGGGCGCTGCGGCAGGCAGAGCGGCTGCGGAATGATATTGGGGTGCCGAAGCGAAATCCGGATCGGGATCGCTGGCAGCGGCATTGTCCATGCCGAGCATTGAAGATCATATGAGGGGGAAGAACGTATGTCCATCATGAATATCGCGATCGACGGACCGTCGAGCGCAGGAAAGAGTACCATAGCGAAGCGCATAGCCAAGCGGCTGAATCTGACCTATGTCGATACGGGCGCAATGTACCGTGCGCTTGGGCTGAAGGCAATTCGCCTCGGCATATCGCCGGAGGATGGCGGCTCGGTTTCACCGATGCTTGAAAATACGAATGTTTGCTTTAAAAATGTGGATGGGGAGCAGAGGATATTGCTCGATGGCGAGGATGTGAGCGAGCTCATTCGCACCGAGGAGGTTTCCAATGCCGCCTCCGTGATAAGCACCCATGCCTGCGTTCGGGAAAGGCTCCTCGAGCTCCAGCGGGAGATAGCGAGGAATACTAGCACGGTCATGGATGGCAGGGATATCGGGACGGTCGTGCTTCCCGATGCAACCTATAAATTCTTTGTGACGGCCTCCGCCGAGGTTCGGGCGAGAAGGCGGTATCTCGAATATGAGCAGAAGGGCATCCTGGATGGCAGAAGCTTCGAGCAGGTGCTTGCCGAGATCAAGGCAAGGGATCATAGGGATATGACCCGTGAATTCGCTCCCCTGCGCCCTGCGGAGGATTGCGTGATGATCGATACGAGCGATATGGATATCGATACCGCTGTGAATGCTTTATTGGAGGCGATCGACTGATGCTCTACGTGCTGCTTGTGACGCTTCTTAGGCCCATACTCTGGCTCCTGCTCCGCCCAAGGATATTCGGAAGGCGGGAAAATCTTCGGATAAAGGGCGGTGCGATATTCATCTGCAATCACCGTGCGCTGCTCGATCCCGTTATGCTGGCCGTGATAAGCCCGAGGCTGATCCATTTCATGGCCAAAAAGGAGCTATTCGATACGAAGATCGGAAGTCTCTTCTTCAGATCCCTCCTGGTATTTCCCGTATCCAGAAAGAGTGCGGATATAAAATCGCTTAAAAAGGCCATGGAGCTGCTTCATAGCGGAAAGGCTTTCGGCATATTCCCGGAGGGCAGGCGCTCGGTTACCGAGGGAATGGATGAATTCGAAAGGGGAGCGGCGTATATCGCCGTCAAGAGCAGGGCTCCGATAGTTCCGATCTATATAAGCCCTGAAAGCTATAGGGGAACCTTCCGCCTGAAGGTGATGGTCGGGGATGTGATAAGGGTGGAGGAGCTTGAGAAATGCTGTGAGCGGCGCAGGCTGACCGATGTGCTGACCAATGAGATGAAGAATGCAATGGAGGAGCTGCAATTCGATATGCGGCAGAGGTTGAAAAGGAAATGATGGAGAGCAGCATTGCCGCCGGAAGCTGCGGCATGGAAGCGCTGCATGGCTCCGGGCATATTCAGCTCGTACTTGCAAAGAATGCGGGCTTCTGCTTCGGTGTGCGCCGTGCGGTGAATATGGCGAGGGAGACGGCAAAGGAGTGCCGAAAGAGCGACAAAAACGGAACGATATATACATATGGGGAGCTTATACATAATCATGCGGTCGTGGAAAGCCTCCGCGAGGAGGGCATAATACCGATCGAAACGCTGGATGGGCTCCGCCCGGGCGAAACGGTCGTCATACGCTCTCATGGCGTGCCGGAGAGCGTGTATGCTTTTCTCAGTGCTCGGGAGATCAATATTGTGGATGCCACCTGTCCGTTCGTCGGCAGCATCCATAGCATAGTAAGCCGTGCTCATGCGCGCGGCGAGCAGGTATTCATAGTCGGCGATCATGAGCATCCGGAGCCGATAGGCATCAATGGGCATTGCGGGAATACCGCCATATTTATAGAGAGCGAAGCGGATTTGCCGCTGCTTGAGGGGCAAAGCGGCTGCCTGGTGGTTCAGACCACCTTCGATTCGAATGTCTTTTCGCGTATGCAGCGGGCTATAGCTGAAAACTGTCCCGAAATAAGGATACATAATACTATATGCAGCACGACCCTCGCCCGGCAGAGTGAAGCGGCTGAGCTGAGCAGAAAATGCGATGCAATGCTCGTTCTTGGGGATCGTCACAGCTCAAATACGCGAAAACTGGCAGAAATTTGCAAAAAAAACTGTAAATCTACCCAAATTATTTCTGAGAAATGCGAAATTTCTATTGATTTATCAAAAAAACCTGCTATAATAATAGGGATTGTTGCCGGTGCTTCCACACCGGATTCAATAATATGGGAGGTTATTCAAACCATGAGTGAACAGGATAAGGCTAATGTAACTTGCACTGAAGCCGAAATCAACGAAACCGCAACCGCTGCAGCAAAGGCTGCAAAAACGACCATCGACGACAACGCCGTGTTTGATGAAGATGCCATTACGAAGACTCTCGTCCGTATTAAGCCCGGACAGATCCTGACCGGAACCGTCATCCAGATCGCAGATGGTGAAGTCAGCGTAAACATCGGATATAAGTCCGATGGATACATCCCCCGTAGTGAGTTCTCAAATGACCCCGATGTTGACCCGGCAGAGCATTGCAAGGCCGGCGATGAGATCGAAGTTGAGGTTCTCAAAGTTAATGATGGCGAAGGCAATGTACTGCTCTCCCGTAAGAACGTCGAGAGTCAGAAGGCATGGGAAGAATTCTCTGCCGATGCCGAGTCCGAAGGCAAGATCCTCGATGGCGTCTGCAAGGAAGCAGTCAAAGGCGGCGTTATTGTCATTCTGGACAATGGCGCAAGGGCATTCGTACCCGCATCGCAGGTTGCGAGCAAGTACGTGGCAGACCTCAACGAGTATGTTGGCAAGCCCATGAAGATCAAGGTGCTTGAGATCGATTCCAAGCGCAAGCGCATCGTCGGCTCGCATAAGGCCGTTCTCCGCAAGGAAGCCGAAGAGGCCAGGAAGGCTCTCTGGGCAAGCTTGGAGGTTGGTGCCCATGTCAAGGGTACCGTGCGCAGGCTGGCGGATTTCGGTGCATTCGTCGATATCGGCGGCATCGATGGTCTGGTACATATAACTCAGTGCTCCTGGAATAGGGGCATCAAGCATCCCTCCGAGGTTCTGAAGGCCGGTCAGGAGATCGAGGTCGTCATCCGTGAGGTCGATGCAGCCAATAAGAAGGTTGCTCTCGGCTATAAGGAGCTTCTTCCCAAGCCCTGGGAAACCGCTGCCGAAAGGTATCCCGTCGGTTCCATCGTAGAGGGTAAGGTCGTCCGCATCGTCGAATTCGGTGCATTCGTAGCCCTTGAGCCCACCATCGATGGCTTGATCCATATTTCCCAGATCTCCGTAAGGCGTTTTGCCAAGATCGAGGATGAGATCAATATCGGCGATACCGTTCGCTGCAAGGTCGTCAGCGTTGATACTGCGAAAAAGCGCATCAGCCTCAGCCGCAAGGAAGCCATCATGGAAGAGCAGCCCGAGGTTGCTCAGGCCATCATTGCGGAGGAAAAGGCAGCTCGCGATAAGATCCGTCAGGAGCGTCAGGAGAGGCGTCAGCAGGATGAGGCCGCCCGCAAGGAAGCCGCAGCTGCTCGCGAAGAGCGCCGCAGGCAGCGTGAGGAGCGCAGGGCAGCCGAGCGTCCCGAGCGCCGCCGCCGTGAGGAGCCCGATTATGAGCTTCCCCCCGTTGAGAGCGCAACCACTTCCCTCGCATCCCTGCTCGGAAATCTGCGCTTTGATGATGAGAACTGATTCTGAATATTTAATAGCAATTGCGGACGGCTCTGCCGTCCACTTTTCTTTAGCATAAAATTTGCCTGCTCTGCCTGCCTTTAGTAATGGCGAATAGGGAGCGGATATGCATAAAGCAATATGCCCCGACCGATGAGGCCGGAGCATACCGCTTCAAAATAAACACTTTAGGAGGAGAGATTGCAGATCATTTGCTGGTCCGCTCTTCGAGAGTGACCTCTATATTGACATTGTTATTTCCACGGGTAACGGTGATGGTTATCGTATCGCCTATCTTGCATTCATTTATCATGATCGCAAGCTCTTCACCGCTGGAAACGCTGTTGCCGTTGATGGAGATGATGATATCATTGATCTGAATGCCTGCCTTTGCGGCCGGGCTGTTCTCACTGACGGCCGTAACGCAGGGGCATGTATATTGCTGCCCGAATAATCCCCAGCTGCTCAGGCTGACATCCTGCGTGGAGATCCCGATATAGGGTCTGCCGGTCACATAGCCATAGTCCATCAGATCGCTTGCAACGCTGTTGACGATATCGGAAGGGATTGCAAAGCCCAGCCCCTCGATGCTGTCCCCGCTGGATTTAGCATTCACGATGCCGATGAGCGCACCATCGCTTGCGCGGAAGAGTCCGCCGCCGGAATTTCCGTGGTTGATCGCGGCATCGGTCTGCAAGAGGGTCATCTCCTTGCCATCCACGGTGATGCTGCGGTCAAGCCCGCTGATGGAACCGCTCGTATAGGTATTGGATAGCTCGCCGATGGCATTGCCGATCGCGAATACGGGTTCGCCGACCTTGAGCTCCGATGAGCTGCTGAGCGTCGCATGGGGGAGGTTCGTGCCATCGATCTTTATGACGGCGATATCGGTTATGCTGTCCGCACCGATGACCGTCGCATTATGGGTGGTGCCATCATTGAGGTAGACTATGATATCCTGCGCTCCCTCGATGACGTGATTGCAGGTCAGTATATAACCATCGGAGGTCACGATCACGCCGGAGCCGGAGCCCGCAAGCACGTTCGTATAACCCTGCTGCATCGTGATATCGATGCTGACCGCTGCATTCATGCAGCTATCGATGATGCCGTATCGGTCGTTTTCCGTGCCGCTGCCCTCGGTGGTGGTCAGGTTTTCGGATGGCAGGCTGCCGCGCTCCGTTGTGCCTGGGAGGGGGGTGGTTTCGCCGCCATTGGCACCGGCGGTGCTGATCGGGGGATTCTTTGCGGAAATATCATTTGCGGTGCTCTGAATGAGCTTAACCCCTGCGAATATGCCAACGATCACAAGTGCGGTGATGAGCACACATGCCGCCGCCGCACCAAACGGCATTCGAATTTTGTTGCTTCTTTCCATAACGATTCTCCTTTCGGTTCTATGTTAAGGCTGAAAACGGGATGCTTCATATCCTCTGCGTTCGCCGGAGCTGTGTGAGCAGACTGCCGGATTCCGTTTTCTTTCCTTCATCCTTTGATATGGACATTATAACACCGAATTATGTATATGATGTGTATCTTGAAAACAAAGAATTAGGCAAATGATGTTAGAACTTTGTTGCCCCCATGAGATATCGGAAGAACTGCCATATTTATGCGGTTTATGCTGAAAAATGCGGCGATTTGGGGCATATGTGCCGCAGCTGAGGGAATTATGGCAAAAAGCACAAACCTGTATGACAATGCTGCATGGGTACTTGCAAGTCAGACCAAAACGTTATATAATTATGCGGAGAGAGAATCGTTGAATAAACCGTGCATGGCAGGCGATATGCTTTCCCGGTTTGATGATCGCTTCTATTATAAATGAGGTAAGGAGGCAGGCATATGGCTGCTAAACAACAGATTTTGATTTGCGATGATCAGCATATAATTCATGAAACGCTGAGCGTGTACCTGAAAAATGATGGATTTGAATGCGTTTCCGCCTATGATGGAGAGCAGGCGTTGGCGGAATTCAATCGAAGGAGGCCGGATCTCATAATACTTGATATCATGATGCCAAAGAAGAATGGCATGGATGTTTGCAAGGAGATCAGGCAGATCAGCAATGTGCCGATAATCATGCTGACCGCCAAGGCGGAGGAGATAGATAGGATACTCGGCCTGGAACTTGGAGCGGATGATTATATCGTAAAGCCATTCAGCACCCGTGAGGTCGTTGCAAGGGTCAAGGCCGTGCTCCGCAGATTTAATCAGGAGGATAGCGAGCCTGCGCAGATAATTCGCTATGGCAATCTGGAAATAAATATAAATAATTATGATGTTCGGATCAATGGTCAGCGGCTCAATCTGACTCCGAAGGAGGTCGAGATTTTCCAGCTCCTCGCTTCGCATCCGGGCAAGGTATTTACGCGCGAAAAGATCCTTTCCACCATCTGGGGCTATGACTATTTCGGAGATGATCGCGCCGTCGATACGCAGATCAAGCGCATACGCCAGAAGATCAATCCCGGAGATGCAAGGGGATGGAAGATACAGACCGTCTATGGCGTCGGCTATCGCTTTGAAGTGTTCGATGATGAGTCTGAATATAGATGAAATGATACTGTGAAGCCCCATGCAGGCTGCTCTTTAAGCCCGCATGGTGTCGCCAAGCTCAATTTTGATATTACGGAGAATGAAGGATGCAGCGATCAAGCCTTCTTAAAACCATCATATATCTGGCTGCGCTGACGTTGATAGTGCTTGCGGTCATAATCCCGCTTATGCTATCCATCATCGGCAAGGGAGTCTATGCGCAGCAGAAGGCGGATGAGATGCTGCCCCGAGTTGAGACCCTTGCGAAGGAGCTCGCGCTGGATATCGAGCGCGGCGCCACACCGCAGGAGATACAGCGTGATCTTATAAAAAATGGGCTGCTCATGTCCGATGCATCCGTCTATGTGCTCGATTCTACAGGCGCAGGGATCAAAAATGCATATATGGTGGAGGAGTATGATGAGGGGCTGGTGCTCGCTCGGAAGTATTTTGATACCGTTATGTCCGGGGAGCGCGTCAGCCTGACCTCCACGGAGCTGGGCGTATTCGTCGGAGCTCCGGCTCTGACGTCAAGGGGCAATGTTGTCGGTGCCGTCTTTGCACTGATGCCGGTTGCTGAGGTTCAGAATACGCTCAATAAGATGACCCAGGAGCTGCGCCTCATTGCCGTATTTGTGGCAATACTGCTGCTGATTCCGATGTATCTCATCGCCCGCAAGCTCACAAGCCCCATAAAAAAGACTGCGGATATAGCTCTGCTCATGGCCGGCGGCGATTTCAGCCTGCGCGCCGAGGAGAAGGGCACGAGCGAAGTGCGGCATCTGGCGCAGTCCTTCAATGTGCTTGCAGATAATTTGCAGAGCACGATCGATAATCTGACGATTGAAAAGAACAGGCTGCGAACCATCCTCTATGGTATCGGGGAGGGAATAATATCCGTGGACAGTATGGGCGCCATAACCCATTATAACCCTGCTGCGGTCGCAATATTGAATGGCAGGGAGGGGGATAATCCCGCATCGCTCGAAGCCTATTCCATAATTGCGGAGGCCATAGGTGAAACGCTGGAAACCTCGGCTGCAAATATTGCGAATATGAGGATTGGTGAGCGCATAGTGCAGCGAAGCACAAACCCGCTGTATGATGAAAATTCATCGCTCTGCGGCGCAGTCGTGCTGCTGCGGGATATAACGGAAAGCGAAAGGCTTGAAAAGACCCGAAGGGATTATGTTGCCAATGTCAGCCACGAGCTCAGGACACCGCTTGCGTCCATACGCAGCCTCGCGGATGCGCTTGCGGATGGAATGGTCAGGGCCGAGGAGGACAGGCAGCGTTACTATGGCTATATCCAGCGGGAGTCCATTCGTCTCTCATCGCTGATAAGCGATCTGCTGGAGCTTTCACGCTTGCAAAGCGGCGGGGTCGCCTTCGTGAAGCGCAGAATGGAGCTGTATGAGGTGCTGCTGGATGTCGTGGATCGCATGGAAAAATCTGCGCTCCAGCGGGATAAGCATATAAGATTTGAGGTTCCGGCAGGTGAATATGAGGCATATTCCAATGCGGATAGGCTTGAGCAGGTGCTCATCGCACTCATAGATAATGCGATAAAGCATGGGAGCGATGGCTGCTGGATCGATGTGGAGCTGAGCAATGATGATGGCAGAGGAGAATATGTCATCACGGTCAGCAATCCTGCGGATATCGATCAGGAATCCATCGAGCATCTGTTCGATCGCTTCTATAAGGCGGATAAGGCGCATTCCGGAGATGGTACCGGAATCGGGCTTGCAATAGTTTCGGAGGTGCTGAATCTGCTGGATGAGCGGATATGGGTTGATTATATGGGTGGAAGGATCAGCTTCAGCTTTACAGTCAGCCATGATAAATTTGAAAAGGAGACTGCAATCGATGAATGATGCATCTACTGCCCATAATTGCCATAGCTGTCCGCTGAATTGCGGTGCGGATCGTGCAAAGGGGCCGGGAGCCTGCGGCGTTGGCGGAACGGAGGGTATAGGGGATAGAGATCCCTATGTGACCGCATTCGTTGCCAGAGCTGCGAGACATTACTATGAGGAACCATTCATATCCGGAGTTAATGGCAGCGGAGCCATATTCTTTTCGGGATGCAATATGAAATGTGTATTTTGCCAGAATAAGGATATCTCATCGAAGATAACGGGGAAGCCCGTCGATCCGGATGAGCTGTGTAATCTTATGCTGCGTTTGCAGGTGAGGGGCGCACATAATATAAATCTGGTGACCCCAACACCGCATATAGAGCTGCTGGTGCAGGCGATCCCGCTTGCAAGAGCTGCTGGTCTGACGGTGCCGATAGTCTATAATACCAATGCCTATGAAAAGGTGGAGTCCCTGAAGCGGTTGGATGGCATGATAGATATTTATTTGCCGGATATGAAGTATGGCGGCATTACCGCCGCACGAAAATACAGCGGTACGCCCAATTATTTCAAGGTCGCATCGAAGGCGCTGCTGGAGATGCACAGGCAGTGCGGGAAGCTCGTTTTGGATGAAAGGGGAATGGCGAAGCGCGGGGTGATAGTGCGCCATCTCGTCCTGCCCGGATCGCTTGATGAAGCCCGAACCGTGCTGGATTTCATATATGAAAACCTGCCGATAGATACCCAGATCTCGCTGATGAGCCAGTATACGCCGCCGCCCGGCATGGAGCCGCCGCTTAATAGGAAGCTGGCGAAGAAGGAATATAACCGTATCGTGGAATATGCGCTGGCCATCGGTCTTGATAATCTGCTGATGCAGGGGCTATCCTCGGCAGTCAATAGCTTCACTCCGGAATTCGATGGATTCCTTGAATGAGCTGTTCGGCTCAGGCTGCTTCATTCTAAAATATACTTGATCCTGATTTCATCGGTAAATTCTCATCGGTGTTGAAAAAAGGAGATATCTGTGATATACTTGATGGGTATAAGTCGGAATTGTTTGATACCGCAAGACAATTGATGAAAGGAACCTTTTGATTTCAATGAAAAAAACAATTCGTGCAATAAGCCTTGTGCTCGCGCTCTCTGCAATGCTGGGAGCGATGCTCTGTTTTGCCGGCTGCGGCGATGAGCAGAATTCCCCAGCTCCTTCCACATCCCCCGGCTATCAATCCGGCAAGCAGGATACTGATGATTACAGCAGCAAGCATGAGAATCCAACGGATGATTTTGGAAACCAGATCAAGAAGGATGTGCCCAAGGATTGGGGCATTGAGAGTGCTGATGTGCTCGTTTCAATCGTTTACGATGGAAAAACCTATGATATGACTGCGAGCGATCTCTTTGAGATCGAGCATACGGAGGTGGGGGCGAAATTCAGCAGCGAGAGCAGGAATATCGGCAATTTCGTCGGCGTAGGTATGAAGGATCTGCTTTATACCATAGGGGCAAATCTTGATACTGCGAAGATCAATGATATCATACTCTATCATGCGGATGGCAGCGAGGAGAGTTTAGGATCAAATATCAGTGAGATCAGTCCGTTTGAATGCGTCATATCTCCATATAAGAATCTTACTCCCATAGCTCCGGGCGATGGCGTATTCTTCGTTGCCGTGTATAGCGATAAATCCGCCGGAATAAAGGAATTCAGCGGAATTACCAGGATCGAGATTCGGTGATGCGAATCCCTGTTTGAATCCCTGCGGTTGTGCTGCATCCAAAGCGCACAGCCGCTTTTAGTTATATTTGCATAAAGGAAGCAGCCGCAGAGCATCGTCTGTGGCTGCTTTTCAGATCATATTATCGATCAATGGCTTGCTGGCTCGATCAGGATCTCAACCTAATGCCGAGGTCTATAGCTTCCTAGAACTTCATGCCGTTGAACTTGACGCCGGGCCCCATAGTGGTGGCGAGCATTTTC
>MSGV01000026.1 GCA_001940845.1 Christensenellaceae bacterium Phil7 | reverse complement strand
TCATACCTATACCTGTACCCCGACACCGTGCCGGTGTAGGTCAGCTTGCTTCCGCTTACGCTGAAGCTCTTCTCCGTGCTTGCCATGCAGCGCCCCGCATGGTCATATTCGAAGAAGCTCGCTCTCTTCGTCTTATAATTGCGAAGCTCGTATAGATTCCCCTCGCCATCATAGATGAACTCATATGCCAGCACCTCTGCCGCTGCTGCATTTGCCTTCTGCTTTATCCGGCTCACCCTGTCAAGGCTATCATAGGTATACAGCACCTTGAAGCCGCTGCCGTACGTCACCTGGCTCAGCCTCCCATAGGCATCATAGGTATTCGTGGAAAGGGTGGTGCTGCCCACCTCCGTTTTGGCTGTTCTTCCCCAGTTATCGTAAGTAAACCCATATACTGTGCTGCCGCGGCTTATCGTTTCCAGCTTGCCATAATCATCATAGCCATATTCGACCGTGCCCGTGCCATCGCTTGTAAGGCTGGCAAGGCGCAGCATGCTCTCGGCATCCCCATAGCTGTAGCTGCTTACATTGCCATTGGCGTCGGTTATGGTGGTCTGCTGCCTGGTTGCGGAGTCGTATGCATAGTGTACGGAGCTGCCCCTTGCATCGGTCACTGCGGTGGTCAATGCGGAGGCGGAATCGTATTCCGTGAGCGATCGGATATATACCGTGCTGCTGCCGAGCTTTGTTTCCGTTACATTTCCGTTGGCATCATATACATTCGTATTCTTTACTCCCTCGGGGGATACGGAGGTCAGCAGATTGTGCTTGCCATCATAGGTATATGTTGTGGTATTGCCCTTCGCATCGGTCGATTTGCTGACATTATTGCTGCTATCGTATTCAAGCTTGGGCTCCTGACCGATCAGCGAGGTGCAGCCCGTCAGATTTCCGCTCCCATCATATGCATATGCCTGGCTGAACTGCTCCCGGTAGAGCTGTATGCCATCGAAATAGGCCGTATTGCGAGTATAGTCGAAGCAGATGACTATCTGGATTCTTGTGTAATCGCCGCCTGCAACAGCACTCGAACATGTATACTGCCATTCATTGGTATCGGCGGAGAAATATGCGCTTGCGGTCGAAACCAGCGGCTTGCTGGCTGAGTCATTATAGAATCTGAGCAGCAGGCGTTTAACGCCGTGGTTTCTTGCCTCAAATGTATTATTTACATGGACGGGCTGTGAATTCATCGGCACGGAATCGGATGCACACCAGCCGCCGAAGGAATAGGTATCGCCCTTCTTTCCGGCAACTGCAATCTCCTGTATTACATGCTTGGTCTTCGTTGCACTTCCCGTTATTTTAAGCACCTTATCCGAAAATGCGGAAGGATGTTCAGTCGAGCTGTCAACCGAGCTGCTGAGGGTAATGACCTTATCCGCAGAATCGAGATCGTATTTGCTGTATGAGTCAAGATTGCTTGAAAAATCGCTGTTTTCAAGCATGTTATACCTATTTGGGGTTTCTCCCAATTCAAGCTGAGCGGAATCCGCATAGGTGGTTCCCGTACTGGACTGCGGCTTCGATATGCGAACCTTCAGCTGCGTTACCCCCGAAGGCACCGTGAAGGTCACAGCTCCGCGCACCCAATTTGAATCGGCAGTGCCTATCGTACTGACCGGATCGCTCTCTGCCAGCACGGTCGAGCCATTGAGCACCTGGAGCTTTGCTCCCGAAGCGGTGCTTGAGCCGAGGAAATAGGCGGAGAAGGTATAGGTCTTGCCGCTTGTAACGCTTGCTGGCTGCTCTATGTATTCGCCGGAGGAGAGCTTCGCGCAGTATTTGCCCGTATACGCATGTTCCGTGGTAATGGATCCGCCGGATTTCGTCCAGCCGGTGCCGGAGGTATCCTTATCAAAGCCATGGTTCGTCAGCAGATTGAATACCGTGCTCTGGGTCTTGGAGACCGCCGCAAGCTGGGTGATCGTCTGCGCCTCAGAATTATATGCCGCGAATATGGCCTGTCCCTCGTTATTGCGAATGCTGACCGCCTGTCCCGCATTATTAAACTGATAGGTCATATCCCGACCCTGGGTATCCGTAACGGTCGTACGATTCCAGCCGTAATCATAGTTCAGATGCTGTCCGGCGGTGCTGCCCTGCTTTTCCTCAGCTTTGATCACTCTGCCGCAGGCATCATAGTCATATTGAATGGTATAGCCATCAATATTGATCGCTTTCCATAAATAATTGTTTTTGTGATACGAAAATGTGACCTGCTGTCCGTCCGTGTAATCTATCCAGCGAAGGTTGTCCGACTCCGAATATGATAGACGGACCGCCAGTCCATCGGGAGGGGTGATCGAGATCAGGCGTTTTTTGTCTGTGGCGTCATATGCCAGGCTTATGCTCTGACCTTCAGAGCCGGAGGCAAGCTTTTCCGTAATGCGGGAAATGCGAAGATCGGTCAGGGTGGTGCTACTATAGGATATGAGCGTCTTATTTCCGTTGGCATCCTCTATCCTGATCAGCCTTCCGTGATATGCCTTTGCCGTCGAGCTGTTGTTATCGTGGTCAAACAATTCGCATTGGAATACGAGCTTATTATCGCCCTTATCCTTGATCGTGATCGTCTTGCTTCCAGTATCGATATTGAGCTCCGAATCCTTATCCAGCTCGTTGACGTATTTCGTTGATGTTTTCTTTTTATAGTAATGCCTTGTGCCGTCACCGTCTATATACTCATAGTATGTGGCGGATTCGCTCTTATCGGGCACAGCTACAGCCTTTATGGACTGAGCATAATTAAGTCTCCAGCCGCTCCCATAGCCTATATCCTCGCTTCTATCGTTGGTGTTGTAGACATGGCTTACCGATATCGGCATCGTGCCATTGGAAATGCCTGCATCATCGAAAGAAAACGTGAGATTTCCGCTGAAGAGATTTACATTGCCTGTACCCGCTCTGCCGGCACTCTGGCTGCTATAGGAGAAGCGGCTTTCAAGGCCGGTAGAATTTACATATAGTATGCTGAAATATGGCGCAGTGGGAAGCGTCCAGGCGTATTCGGCTGAACGAAACTCGGTATAGCCTTCTGTCACGCCATCGGCAAGCTGTAGGATGATGCTGTATTGTTCCTCTCCGCTGTATTCATCCGCATACACTCCCGCATACCAGCGCTTTACGAGATCGGTTATATTCAGATAGTGCCTGATCTCACCATTCTGATTATCCTGGAGCCAGGTCATGATGAAGCTTTCAACGCGGGAGGTATCAACGGCGTCGTTCGCCGCATAGAGGCTATTCCAGGTTACGGTTTCCTCATCCCATTTGCTGCGTACGCGATAAGCATCTATTTCCTTGCCGAAATTCTGATCACTGTTATACTTCGAAAGCGCCAGCGTTGCATCCAGAATGACATCGCCGGCGGAGAGCTCTTCCAGATCCGTGAATTTAATAAGGGCTCTGTACTTATTTGATCCGCCGACCTTTATTCTGTCCAGCTGACGTTTGTTACCGTTGTCATCCGTACCCAAATGGTAATTTGTATCCCGGTGCTCTGAACTTATTATCGTATCGCTTATGGCTCCGCGGAACGCAACGCTGATATCCGGATCGATGGTCACCGGATATACCCTTGATTCCTCCGTCATCCAGGCCAGATCCGGGATCATGGTATAGATATAGCCATCGCTGGTGGAATTTTCAACTATGCTTACATCGAAAGCATAGCTTTCAGCGCCTGCTGCATCATACATAAACGGTGCAGTGAAGCAGAATATGGCTTCTCTTGACTCATTTACAAAGGCTATGGTGTTGCCATCCTGAATCGGAGTGAGCGTCGTCTTGATATTGTAGCTATATATGTGATTAGAACTGCTTAAAAGACTTGGACGCTCTGAAACCGTTATGAACTCAGAAATGGATTTGCCGTTCATCCTATAGGTAATTCCCGAGTTTACATTACCGCTTACATATGTGATAGCACTTGTAAGCTCAGCCGGAAATCTGAACTTTTCATCCAATTCCTCTGAGGTTTGTGCGTCCGAAATACTGTCTGGCTCATCTATTACCACTGCCTGAAAGTCTTCTGTCGAAAGCGGCATCCCCTTATCCGCTATGGGCTGCACTGCATTCTGTATGGTCAGACTTTCTCCCTTGTACTCGACATCTATCAGATTGCCGTTTGCAAGGCTGCTGCCAAAGCTGACCATGAAATCGTTCGCTCTGTTGGCATATCTGAGCTGTCCGTTGTCATCATATTCCGCAACCAGGGTATTATCGATATCCTTCCACTGCCCTCCATCGTCATAATGGACCGGATGAGAATATGTAACGAGCTCAATTATTCCATCCTCTCTTCGGAAGCGTTTGACCGATTCCCCACGTTCTTCTATGAGTTCACCGACGATGGGACTGTATTCGACTTTATTGCTGCCTTCCCATACGCCGTTCATCTCATCTATGGCCTCTGTATGCTGCTGTTCGGCCCTGATGGTCATGCTTACGCCATATAGCGGCTCGAATAGAGCAAAAGCAAATAAACAGATGATTGCCATTGCCAGCGATAGACATTTTTTTACTTTCATTGATGTTCTCCTTAAATACTTTAAATCCTTCTGCTAAATTGCAGATTTACCGAAAAGATGCCTTTAACAAGGTGCTCCCAAGGATCAGCCAACATAGCCTCCGTATTGTTTCTTGCGCCGCTTATGACTGCTAAAAACTAAAGGCCGCTTACCGAGGCTCGTCTGCAGTTATATCTCTGCTCCCAGCCTTGCTATATCACGCTTCGGATCATGGGCTTCAAGCCATGCTCAGTCAGACTCCTTGCCATACTCATATCAGGTTCCAGGCTATGCCAGTCGGGCTCAAAGCCATGCTAAGTCAATCCCCGGCAAGCCCTGTCAACCTCCCATCGCTATATCATGCTCCGGATCATGCCCCCAGTCTTCAAACAGATCCATATTCTCATCCGGGTCCTCCTTGCATGTTTTCTCAATTTCCGGCAAATTCCCTTTTCAATAAATACAACAATCCCCACCGTAATAACGGGTAATTGTTTTTAAATATATTTTAATGGCCGTTTCAAGATGCATCGACTGTTTAAACTTCATTTATATTCATTTCAACTCATAATAATATTGTTTAGATATTATTAAACAGATTCTATGGAAACAATGGTACCAATAATTTCACTGCCAGGTTCCTATATGGCAGCCATTTAATCATATCATCCTTTTAAAGAGAAGCAAACGATTTTATTCTCGTATTAAGAGAAAAAATGCTTGCAATTTGGTCAGTTATGACTTATAATGCATTCATAGGATATGGATCGTTGATTTGGTGCATGAATCAGCCGGTCTTTTCGCCAAACCCAACCGGCAAGGAGGATAAAATAAAAATGGAACGCAATACAGATCTGGGTGCAAGGCTTTCAGCCCTTCGTAAACAGCGAAATATCTCGCAGCATGAGGTTGCAAGGATAATATCCCGGAGCGGATCTGAGATCACAAATCGTGCTGTCAGCAAATGGGAGACGGGAGATAGCCTTCCGAACGCCGAACAATTCATTGCGCTTTGCAGGATCTATGATGTGCGAGATGTTCTTTCCACTTTCCTCGGAATCTCCGCGCCCGATGTTATGGGAGAAAGCGGATTCTCAAGTCTTAATCAACTCGGTCGTGAACGTGCCATTGAATATATATCTATGCTTGCAGAGCGTCCTGAATTTTCTCATCGCAATAAAATCGTGCATATCAAAAGACAGCTTCCGCTTTACGATCTTCCAGCATCCGCAGGCCCGGGTGTGTTTCTGGATAGTGATTCATATACCCTGATAGATGCGGATGAAAATGTTCCGGATAGTGCCAATATAGCTGTGCGTATAAGCGGCGATTCTATGCTTCCTCTATTCTGCAATGGGCAGACTGTTTATGTGCAGCAGCAGCTTGAGCTAAAATCAGGAGAAATAGGTATATTTGTACTTAATGGAGAAGCATATTGCAAGAAGCTTGAAACAACTGGTGGTATTCAACTGATTTCCCTCAATCCAGCCTATAAACCCATTAAACTTGAAAACGGAGATGAATTCCGAGTAGTCGGCAAGGTTATAAACTGACCTTTATGGAAGAATAACAAGCTATTTTGATTTGACCGATTATAGTGAAGTTCTTTCACCAATGAGAAAACATCGTCTCAAATAATAGATGGTATTTTTTCATATCGAAAAATTCTTCAAATACGTTCCTCATTCATTTCGGTTTGACAGAAACAGCGTACCCATGCTATAATACTATTAAAATAACCTTTAAGGAGATTACGCAATGGAAAACAACAAAGTACAATATTCTGTCAATCAAACCGGCCGCGTTATGCGCACCAACAGAGGATTACTGAAATTTATCCTCCTGAACCTGATAACTTTCGGGATATACGGACTAATCTGTATGGGCAATATTGCATCCGACATCAACGTTATAGCAAGCCGTCATGATGGACGCAAGACTATGAGCTATTATCTGCTATTTTTCATAGTAGGCCCGCTCACCCTCGAAATAGGTACTCTGGTTTGGATGCACAGGATCTGCGGCAGGATCGGTAATGAACTAATCCGCAGAGGCATCGATTACAGCTTTGGCTCATCTTCATTCTGGCTTTGGAATATTCTCGGTACCCTCATTATCGTTGGTCCCTTCATTTTCTATCATAGGTTCTTCAAAGCCATGAATCTTATCTGCGCCGATTATAATCAAAACGACTGATAAGAATAATCCAAAACTCCAACGAATATTAAGAACCCATTCCATACGGAACGGGTTCTATTTTTTGGCTGCTAATATTTTATAGTTCAAGCAGCGATATATCATCATTTGAATTTAATTTCATCGGATGATTTTATTGACAGATATGTATAACCCATGGTATTATAAATAAACTATCTCGTTTATGGATAATAATGAGGTTGTGTTTCGCTTTCGACGTTTCTTTTTTACTGCAATCAAATCGTGATTTTGCAGTTCTTAAACGCTATATTTTAATTGAAAGGTGGCTTACAAATGATAAATACCGAGCTGATTCGAAAAACCGAAGATTTCTTAAAGGATACCTTCAATAACAGTGCTTATCTTCAGGAGCATCCCGATGAATTGACATATCGTCTGGAACATTCCTATCGCGTGGCCAACATTGGCAAGCAGATAGCTGAAGCCGAAGGTTTTAATTCTACCCACATGATCATTGCCTGTCTGCTTCACGATATTTCCTACTGTCAGGAAATGTGCAATAAAGAACAGAGGATGGATCATGGCCGCATGGCTGCAAGAATCGCCAGACCATTCTTGAATGATCTGGCATTGCCATCAGAATGCATCAATGATATTCTATATGGCATTGCTATTCATGTGGACGATGAGGCGGACTTTGAGTGGAAGCGTACGCCTTTTGCCGAATCAATCTCCGATGCGGATAATATTGATCGTTTTGATGTATATCGAATTTATGAGACTCTGGAATATAATGCCTTCAGCAAACTACCATTGGCAGATAAAACCCATATGGTAAATTCCACACTTGAGCGATTAAAAGGGCTGCGTGATCTGCGGCAGGCCACACAGTTTGCCGCAATACTTTGGCAGCAGAGAATCGATTATTATATCTCGTTTTATGATAGACTGCGTGTACAACTGGAGAGCAGCTCTGCACTTCTGTAAATAAAACCGAAGAGCATAAAAAGGAGATTCTTACTAAACAAATGGATATTACCTTTAAAACTGAAGGCGGCACATTCAATTACAGAGCATGTGCTGTAATTATAAATGATGGAAAAATTCTTGCAATGAAGGACGGTCGCTCACCTTATTACTACTTGCCTGGCGGCAGAGTTGCTCTGCATGAAACCGCCGAGGCCGCTGTACTCCGAGAGCTGAGGGAAGAATTGAGCATTGATGAGGCAAAGATCATTCGACCGTTATGGTTTAATCAGGCATTTTTTACGGAAGATGTAAACGGTGAACGGTATCACGAACTATGCGTATATTTCCTGATAGACATTTCCCATACGGACATTCTGGATAAAGGAGATATATTCCAACTGGAAGAAGGAAAGCTTATTAACAGCTATGAATGGTTGAAATTTGAGCACCTTAAAAAAGAGTACTTTTACCCTAAATTTATCAAGGATAAAATCTACAATTTACCTGATGATTTTACTATACAAGAGGAATATGAATAACCTATATGGACATAGCAGCTAAAAAACAGTTAATGAACCCCTTATATTTAAAAAGAGCTCGCCTTTTTGGTAACGCCCGATAAGGAAATAATTAAAAAACACATAATTTATTAACAAAGCGACAAATTCCAGTTTGAAGAGGTGTTTATTGTGAAAAATGTGATTCATATTTTTGGTGCTTCTGGTTCGGGTACAACAACATTTGGAAAGAAGATATGTGAAGAATTAGGATATATATTAATGGATGCAGATAATTATTTCTGGATACCAACAGAACCACCATTCACGCACAAACGCCCAAAAAAAGAGCGAATAGAATTAATGAAAAATGATATTAATAAATCAGAGAATGTTGTAATATCTGGTTCGCTTACAGATTGGGGAGATGAGTTGATTCCATATTTCACCTTGGCTATAAGAATTGAAATGAAACAGAGTATACGAATTGAAAGATTGGTGAACAGAGAAAAGGAAAGATATGGTTCACGAATTGAATTAGGTGGAGATATGTACCAACAGCATATTGATTTTGTCGAATGGGCAAAATCGTATGACAATGGCGGTATGGATATCAGAAGTAAAGCAATGCATGATGAATTACAAAAGTCATTTTCGTGCGAGATTTTATATTTAGATGGAGAGAACAAATTGGAAGATAATTTTAAGAAAGTGTTAAAAATTCTTGATATAAAGAAATAAATAAATTCCCGTTTAAAAGTGTCAGATGATAAGCCGATGAACTTGTGAAATATCTTGAAGTTTGTCGGCTTTTTCTCTATAGCGGACGGTATAGTAGCATTTAGGAATTTTCGTATCGCATACCGTAGCGAGCAGGGAAACTGTATTGACAGTTTCCTTAATCGCCATTTTTCAAAAACAAATTATTCTGGTAAAAGGGAACGGTGCAACCTCATTTCTGAGGTTACACCGTTCCTTACATAAAAACTTCCTTATAGGACATCAACATTTAGGAGAGCCCTTTATTTATTCGATTTCATCGCTATCTTGCGCTGCTATTCATAATAATAGGTTCCCTCACATACCGTACAGGCCGGCCCTGTCATAAATAGAGTGTTATCATCACGCCACTCTATGGTGAGCGTTCCGATCTCCACATGCACCGCCACTCTACGCTCGGTTCTTCCTGCAAGTATACATGCGACCACAGAAGCGCAGGCACCCGTTCCGCAGCACATCGTGCAGCCACAGCCGCGTTCCCATGCACGCATAACAATATTTTCCCTATCTATGATCTGAACAAAATCTACATTTGTCCTACGTGGAAATATTGGCGAGCGTTCAATATCTCTGCCATAGTATTCAACATCTGTCAACGCGCAATCATCCACAAATGCAACGGTATGGGGGACACCAGTATTCACGCAGGTCACTGTGAATCGCTTTCCATGCGAAAAAAGGCTCTTTTCTACGAATCTTCCCTCGGCAGAAACCGGTATAGCCTCACAATCGAGCTTTGGTTCGCCCATATCCACACCGATTGATATCACCCTGCCATTTTCAAGCACCGCGCTGGGTTTCTTTATACCCGAAAGCGTCTCAACTGTGAAATCCGACGAATCTATGATACCCTGTTCAATGACAAATTTCACAAAGCAGCGTATACCATTGCCGCACATCTCCGCCTCACTGCCATCGATATTCAGTATGAGCATTCGTATATCAGCAATCTTGGAATTGCGTACAACAAGCAGGCTATCCGCACCCACGCCGGTATTTCTATGCAGTATGCGAGCCGCAAACTCATTGATATTAGCTATCTTCTCCTCACGATCATCAACGATCACCATATCGTTGCCAAGACCATGCATCTTTTTGAAATTGAATTCCATTACAATCTCATCCCTCTATATCGTAGCCAGCCGGAATAAAATCGAAAACAAGCTCACAAACCCTGTCAGCACGCTCCTCCTGAGGAAGATGCCCTGAATTCCGAACAACAGTAAATTTTGAATTTTTAATTGCGGCAAGATATTCATCCTTGAGCTCCATTGGATGCCATTTATCCTCGTCACCCCAAAGCACGAGCACATCGGATTCAACGTTTCGCAGCGCACCCATAACACTTTCTTCATCAAAAGCATTTACGGTTCTGCGAACACAGTAGCGCACATCCGAATTGGAGAATGGCTCGGTATACTGATCAATATCATGCTCCTTCAGTATGGTGTGATCGAATACGCATTCATCCAACAATTTAGCAATGCTCTTGCGAGAGAACACCTTGCTGCCAAAGATTCCAAGCATGCCACTTTCGAGCAGACGTACTGACAAAGGCATATCAGCAGTAACCCCGCCTGGCGCAATGGCAATAAGCTTATCAACGCGCTCCGGATGAATTCCCGCAAGCATTAACGCATATGCTGCTCCAAAGGAAAATCCCATAAAATGAGCTGTCTCTATTCCCATCGCATCCATAAACCTTGCAAGGCTCTCTGCATGATCCTCTGCCGAATAATCAAAAAAATTCGGACGGTCACTATATCCATGCCCTGCAAGATCAAGTGCAATAACCCTATATTTCAGCGCAAGCTTTGCTATCAATTTATTGAACGTATAAAGCGATTGTCCTGCGCTATGTACCAGAATAAGAGGCTCCCCCTTACCGGATTCGATATAATGAAACCTTGCCGTTTCGTAACGAGTCTTAAGAAAGCGAACGCTGCCCTCTCGTTTTGATGCCTCCTCTTCAGCATTCCTATGCTCCTCCGCAAGCCTTTCAAGCCTTTCCTTTGCGCTCTTTTCCCTGGAGCTCAGCTTATCCAGTTTATCACTGAGCGTATTCTTTGTTGAAGTCACGGTCTGTATAGAAGCATTGAGTTTTTTCATTGAAACATTGATTTCATCAAATGCCGACTTTCCCGCTTTATATGCCTCCTCTGAAGCATTGGCAACGGCTCTTGCTGCCTCCATCACTGTACGCTTCAGTTCGCACGCATCAGCCGCAGCCTTTGATTTCATCTCAAGCTCCAACCTCTGCTTTTCATCGGGAGCCTCGCTCGCTGCCGTCGCCGCCCTGAGTATCTGCTCCGCACGCCGTCTTGCCTCGTCCGCACTATGCAATTCAGCATCTGCACTCTCCAAGGCTGCGCGATTCTCGGCATTTTGCTTCCTAATCGCCTCATAATCATCTTTCTTCCGCTCAAACTCCGGCCTCAAAACCCTCTCCTGAGCTTCAAGTGCTTCTAGCTCCGTTGAACATCTATCATACTCTGCCTGTGTCTTGCGCAGTGTTTCCTGGGCTGCACGCAAAGTTTTATCTGCCGTCAGCTTCGCTGCGGCTAACTCCTTGACCTTTCGCTTGGCCTCATCAACAGCGGCGTTATCCTTCTGTACCGAACGAATTTCGGTTCGCTTCGCCGGAATCTCACCCGGCAGGGTGACATCAACGAACTCACCCGTATGCTTAGAATTTATAAATTTCCTTATTTCAACTGAGAGACCCATAGTGTCCTCCTATATGAAGCTCGGCTTGCCGAGCGCTTCCTTCACTTTATTTTAGGGTAAAACCCAACAAGGGCTTGTAGATGCATTCCCATATTATTATTGTACACGAAAATATCAACCCTTGCAAGCAAAAATTGCAGGAATTTTGGATTAATAGAGGTATTTTGAGGTAACTCGCAGACATCTGCGCTCATCCTCCTAGCTCCTGTTCAAGCCCGGAGATTTGCATTGCAGGCTTTTATTCAGCGTTTAGAAGCATCGCCTTTGGCGGTAAGCTGCGCCCACGCCGGCCGAAAACCACTTCTGATCGCATTTCTTGCTGATCCCATATTTGCCCATGCACAGCAATAAAACGGAACTATGTCCATTCCAAGCACTTCCAGCGCAAGCCTGCTCGTCATAGCCGAAGCTATTCCCATTCGTCTATACTTCGGTAAGACATCCACGCCTATTTGCCACATGGTTTCGCAATCCATTGAACAGCCTGCCATCCCAACCATGCGGCTGCCATCAAAAGCTGCAATAGTCAGAACATCCAACTCCGCACGTTTTTTGCAGAGCGCATTGCTCCACTCCGGAAGATAAAGCCCTGCAAACTCATCTCTGCATAGAAATCGCAGCTCAAAATCGCATGAAAGCGGTTTTATTTCTTTCATATTGGGCAGCCAGTATTCCGCCATGAATCTGATGCTCTGACCAAAGCTTGAAAGCCTATGCTGCAGCTCATGGATCTGGGGTGTTTCAAAGCACTCTTCCGGACGATATTTTCCGATGTATTCCGAGATTGCAGCTTTCAGTTCACCACTGACTGAAGCAACTACACAGCTTCCGTAGCTCACCAGATCGCAGCTATATGGAAGTTCCAGATATCGCCTTGCCCTTGAATCATTGGTGGATACAAAAACCCTATTCGTACTGCCCATGAACGCTTCCGGCGAACATGCACTGTCTATCGCTGACTGCTCCAAAGCAATTCTTAAAATATCCCGATCATTCATCATATGCCTCCTGAAATCCGAATACGTTTAGCACTTCAATTATAACAGCTTTACCATTAAAGTTCCATTATAAATGCTTGTATTAAACGCAGCTTCATGGTATAGTGTGTTTATCATTTAAATAGGAGCTTTGTTATGGAAATAGTAAAATATGAAGGGTATAATAAAGATGAGCTATTGGAGCTCTATCGAAGCGTTGGTTGGACAAACTATGTTAATAATCCTGCAATGCTCGAAAAAGCATTCAAAAATTCGCTTGCTACATTTGCTGCATATGAGGCCGGAATTCTGGTTGGCATAATCCGCGCAGTTGGCGATGGTGCATCGATAGTGTTCATTCAGGATATAATCGTTCTGCCAGAGTATCAAAGCCGCGGCATAGGCACTATGCTATTAAAGCATATCACCGAAATGTATTCGGATGTCTACCAGATTGAGCTGATGACAGACGATACCGAAAAGACAATCGCATTCTATGAGTCATGCGGATTTAAGCGCGCTGCAAAGCTTGGTTGCTGTGCATTCATGAGGATATAAAACCTCCTCTATATCAAATTCCTAGATATCGCCACAATATTTCTCCCTTTTTCCAATATCGCGCCATGTATTCATGCTATAATATCTAAAATTTAGTAACTGGAGGCGATTTATGTGGATAAAAAATTAAAGAGTGCTTTGAGCCTCGTCCTGGTTTTTATGCTGAGTTTTGTATCAGGCTGCAATATTTCGAACGGAACGACCAAACAATCAGGTTCCAACCATAGCATAAGTGCATCAGGAAATTACAATATTGACGCCGTGAACACCGTGCTTTCCTCTTTTTCAGATAAACTTGAGGCTTCGTTTGGCATAATCGATGATGCCGGGTTGTATGACGAATCCAATGCGGTCAAAATAAGCCTGTACAAAAATACCGCCATATGCAGTGAAGAAAGCGTGTATATAGAAGGAGGAACTATCACCATATCAAAGTCTGGAACCTATATTATTTCTGGAATTCTAGACGAAGGACTCATCAATGTGAATGCCAAAGCCTCCGATGAGATTCGGCTTGTGCTTTTGAATGCCGATATAACTTCACATTTCGGTTCAGCAATAAAGCTTAAAAGCGCTTCCCAGGTAACATTGACCCTACCAGAGGGCACAAAGAATCAGCTCAGCACAAAAACACAATTGGAAAGTGACGTTCCTGACGATAGTTCTACACATGCATGCATATCTGCAAGCTGCGACCTGATAATAAACGGATTTGGAGAACTCTCCATCATTTCCGATAGCGGTAATGGTATCAAATGCGATCAAAAGCTTTGTATTTCAGCAGGCGGCTTGACCTTAAACTCTGCAAAGCATGGGATTCGCGTTCAGGATGAACTCTATATCGTTTTTGTGGATTTAATTATAAAAAGCGGCGGCGATGGAATACACATAGAGGTAAAATCAAGCGGCAGCGGCGAGCTTCTGATTCTCGATGGAAATTTCAACATCGATTCCAAAGGCGATGGAATCAGCACGAGCGGATGTATGAGACTTTATGGCGGAAGCTACGAGATTCATACGGGCGAAGGAAGCTCAAGTATTACTCTCCGGAGCGACTCTCAGGGATGGATAAATCAGCAGCAGCCAAACAAAAGCGATTCACCCAGTCAAAAAGGCTTAAAGGCAGAGGGCGAAATAGCAATATCCAATGGCAAATTTGTTATCGATACTGTGGATGATTGTCTTCATTCTGGTCAAAACATAGGCATTTTAAACGGTGATTTTATACTGCAAAGCGGCGATGATGCCATTCATTCCGATTTAAATGTGCTGATTGAAACCGGTCATTTTGATATTCCCTATTGCTGCGAAGGAATAGAGGGTATCACTGTAACTATCCTTGGAGGAGACTTCAGCATAACATCCTCCGATGATGGTATAAACGCTGCAGATGACAGCTCCATTCTGAATATGCGTGATGATCCCTTTGCAGTAAGTGAAGACTGTTATATCATTATTGATGGCGGCAGCTTTATAATCACAGCCGATGGGGATTGCATAGATTCCAATGGAAACCTAATCATAAATGGCGGCACGCTTGAGCTGACCTGTAACGGCAATGGCAACACCGCTATAGATGTCAGCGGCGTCTATACGAATAATGGAGGTATTGTTGCTACAAATGATGGCTCCGAGAAGCAGAATTCCGGCATTATGCATCCAGGAAGAATTGGAATGCCCCCCGGGGACATGGGCGGTCGACCGGAGGGCACTCCGCCGGCAGGTATTGGAAATATACCTGGAGGAGCCGGAGACTTGCCGAAAAATACGCCCGTCCCTTCCGGGCAATAACGGCAGTCCAATATTTTGAAAAAGCCCTCGATCGAATTGTGATATGCTCCCTCTATTATGATTAACAGTGTTTTTGTTTTTCACTGTCTCTCATATAGGGAGCAGTTCATGACTCAGATCGAGGGCTTTTCATTTTCAATACAGTTCAAATGAATATGCTGAATATCCCTGTTTTTTCAGTTTCAATAGATATTCAGCAATGCTTTCTGCACCCATAAGCTCATATGCCGCCGCATCAAGCACGCACATCATATTTAGCGGCTGAAGCTCACTGCTGCCCCATGGCAGCGAAACCCCTGGAGTCATAGGAATCCTTATAATTTCTGCCGAACTTAAAAGCTCACCAATGAGAGATAAAGCGAATCTGCTTTCCGTATAGGCAAACTCATTAAGTATAAGTTTTGCCATTCCTTCTTCCACCAGGGTATATCCAAATGCATAGGCCCCCTCGTTCGCGACAGCAAACCCATTGGGAGTCCTATACTCATTCAGCAGCTTACAAAAATATTCCTCTGTTCGAAGCGAATAAAGCGTTTTGAAACTACCGCCGGCCATGAAGGCATAATATATGCGAAGCAGCTCTTTCTCGCTAGGCCAATGAGCCCTGCCCGCACTAATCATTTTAATTCCTTCCGGCATATCATTTCTACTCAGTGTATGTACGCACCGATAAGATACAGTCTCATATCCATAATTTCTATAGAATGCTTCATTTACCGGAGAAAGCATCAATGCCATGCAGTTTTTAGAGCATTCATGTGCTGCCGCTCTAAGAAGCGCTTTTGCAATCCCCTTCTTGCGATATTCCGGTGCTGTCGCAACTCCTGCCACAAATCCTACAGGGATTTTCGATATGCTTCCATCTTTAACGGAGCATATTGAAAATTGCATCGGGATAACATGCAGCATTGCAGCAAGCTTCGGCACATGAGCGCAATAAGCATATGAAGGACGGGTGCGCTCACGAAAATAGTAATCTATAAATTCTTCTCCATCATCCGGAAAGCAAACTTGCCAAAGCCTTTTCATGCTCTGCTCATCCGCTTCCTCCGGGTGAGCTATCCTCAAAATAGAAGCTCCGTCCGACATATGCACCTCAATATTTTAAAATCACAGCAATGAGCTTGAACAGCCAGTTTGCAGCAACACCTGCAGCAACGCCACCAATTGTATGGCTGATTATAGCCTTACCTGAAAGCTCCGGCTTGCCCAAAGCACCCATCATGGAGACATGAGTGCTCAGAAATCCGCTCCAACACATGCACATAGCCGTGAATACCGCTATATCATTTGCTGCCACGGCACCCACTTCCAACATGCCGGGGATCAATCCAATTGCGGCACCCGCTGCACCAAGGGCAGTTATAGGCACTGCTATCGCTTCACTGGAAGAAAAACCAAACAATGGTTTTAATATGAAATCTATTTTACTTGCAAGAAACGGAATCAGACCTATTCCCTCGTACGCGCCTCCGGTATAAACTCCATCCGCAGGGGCACCGTATGTGAACATCATAACCACGGTGCATATGATCAGAACTCCCGGAATGATACTGACACCAACTTCCACACCGCTCTTGCCGCCATTAAGAATACAATCTATTATTCGCATTCCAACGCTCTTTTGCTGAGTATTTTGCACTGCATCGGTCTGGGAATCCAATACATTATTTGGTATTAGATCAAAACCCTCTTTCGTTCCGAAAAGCTTCTTGGTCTGAACAAGCATGAGACGAGTACTGACTATACTGCCAATTATTGCCCCAAGCAACCCGACAAGCACCGCACTGCCCAACCCCTTGCCTACCTTTGCGCTCTGGCCAAGCATAAAGGTGCATATTATCAATCCCATTCCAAATGCCGTGCCAAGATTCGTCAGCGCATATAGCTGATACTTTTTAAAATACTTGCGGAACCCATCATCCTCTGCAAGTGTAAGTATAGCCGGGTTATCCGAAAGAAAAGTTGTGACGATTCCAAGTGCTGCTGCTCCCGGAAGCCCATATATCGGCTTCATAAGTGGCGAAAGAAGCTTGTTTATTAGATCAACCACTCCAAATTCCGATAAGATCGCAGATATAGCTCCCATGAGTACGGCAATAGCCATTATATATAGCACTGTGTCGGTCAATAGACTATATGCAGTGTTCATCATGGTGTTCAGCGTATTAGGAAGTCCCATCTTCAAAGAAAACACCAAAAAGAATGCAGCAAATATCATAAGGCATATGATCGCACTTACGATTTTGGGTAATGGTTTGCGTTGCTTCTTTTTCCTAAAAGACTTGATCTCTGATTTAATTTCCATCTTTAATGCTCCGATTCATATTAATCTGAAATGGGTATTGAGCCAAACCCAACCTCTTAATCATACAACAAATGCTATTGCAAAAAAACCAAAAGTTTGTTATTATAAGCATGAAATTTTTTAATGAAGGGATATCGCCCCGAAACCTGCCGCAAAACCAGTTACATCTTCAGCATTGATCCGGAAGCCGATTGAATGGAGGAGCCATGAATCTTGACTATTATCGCGCATTTATCGAATGTGTCCGTACAGGCAATTTAACCGTTGCTGCCAAAAATCTCGGCTATACGCAATCCGGTGTCAGCCATATAGTTGCATATCTTGAAGCAGAATTCGGTTTTCCTCTTGTGATTCGCAGCAGATCTGGTATTCGTTTGACTTATAACGGAGAGCAGGTTGTTGAATTAATGCAGGAAGTATTAAATTATGATAACAAGCTGCATTATTTTGCCGAAGAGGTAACCGGCCTTCGCTTCGGCAGGGTTAGAGTTGGCGCCATCGAAAGTGTTGCAACTCAATGGCTTCCAATGCTCATCAAGCAGTTCAATGAAATATATCCTAAAATTGAGTTTGCCATAGTGGTCGGTGATTATACCAAGGTCGAAGAGCTGCTTCTCAGCGAGGTCATTGACTGCGGCTTTCTAAGCAGTGCAACAGCTAAACAGGTTTGCTTCACTCCACTCAAGCAGGATGAGCTTCTCGCATTGCTTCCGCACGATCATCCTTTGACGGATAAAAATTCGTTGACACTACATGAGGTGTCAACGATTGATTTTATCGTACCCGGAGAGGGAGTAAATTACGATATAGGGCAGATATTCAAGCGCGAGGGGCTTCAGCTCAAAGCCAAGACGAGCATAAATGCAGATTATACTGCAATTGCGATGGTGAGAGCTGGACTGGGGATGACCATAATGCCAGAGCTTATAGTTGATTCGATCAAGGATGCCGGTGCAGTCATGCATCTCGAGCCAAGATACTATCGCACCATTGGCATAGCGCATAAAAATACACCTGATCTATCTCCAGCATGTAAAAGGTTTGTCCATTTTGTGAAAACAATTAAGGGCGACCAATAAAAATTTTTAAAAAATTAAGCTGTTTGCCTATAAAATCAGCCGATCCTCTCCTTTTCCAATATTTCTGCTTCACCACACAGCGCATATGCGGCCATCAGCATCAACATTGGCATAAATCCCATTATATATCTCTCAGAAACCTCCCAACAGCAGAAAAAAATTATAACGCCTAACAAAGCGATCTTTGGTATCATGCGCAGTGCAAATTCTGCACTTTCCGGATTAATTTTGTCATCCGATAAAAAGTTGGTTTTATTGGTCAATCTTTTCCCTGAAAGCTTTATCAGACCCGAAATTCCACCCATAATTATCACAAATAACATTGCCAGCATATAACCTCTTGAGACGGACGAAAAAATCGGCTTATGCTCTCCTGCGGTAAGTTCATATAAGCTGCTTGTCTTATCATCTGCCAGCTGAATAAAATCCGGAATATTTAGAGTGCCATCGCCAAGCAGTATCGTGGTTTTGCGAGCAAAAAGTTTGACCATACCTGAAAATCCATTTGTTTTCAGCCTTGTCTCGATCATCCTCGCTATCGCCTCATCCCTTTCATCGCCTGCTGGGAAGCTACGTGTATAGTCGTAATCTGCCGAACTATATCTCCCACTACCGGAAAGCCCCATCATGACCCAATGCAGCTTTGGCATCTCCAGATCCGCTGCTCGTCCTTTGTCGGTCTGGCTCGCATAAAATGCTGTATTAAGCGTATTCATACCAAAAAGAAGCAGCGCAGCGATCAATATCGATGGTACTATTTGAGCCATATGCATCAGCTTGCCCTTCACGGGCCTATCAAGAGCAATGCCAGAAACTATTTGATGAACCACCAATGCTGCGAGCACAATAAGCACACTTATCTTTATCATAGCCCCTATTGCAGCGGCAAGAGCTATAAGGCATGAGAAAATAAGCTTTCCCTTCGCGTCCTTTGCCTGGATAAATCTTATATATAAATAAATTGTCAGCACAGGAAACAGCATGGAGAGTCCATCCGTATAGAAAATTGGAGCAATAAAATAGGTTAGCGGACAAAGCAGCACCAAAAGGAGCCCAAATACCGCATTTGCCTTTCCTACGGTACGCTTCAACGATCCGGCAATACAACCAACGCTCCCTGCAAATAATATTGCATTGAGCACCATGCCCGCTATAAAATAATCACTGCTGCCAAGAAGTTTT
Organism: Christensenellaceae bacterium Phil7; assembly: GCA_001940845.1. Classification (GTDB taxonomy): domain Bacteria; phylum Bacillota; class Clostridia; order Christensenellales; family CAG-138; genus PeH17. The sequence goes on along the minus strand of MSGV01000026.1, from coordinate 9,999 downwards.
ACGAGTGAAAATACCGCAGCGAGCAGACTGACCGTCCCAAGATTATGTGGAAAATAATAAAAATAATCCGGATCCCTTAAGCTGCCATTCCATGGATTAAGCAATCCCGTTTCAGCGACATTTACCGAAGCATCATAAACCGAGCCGAAATCATACAGGGGAGTCAATCGCAGTATGCAGCCAAAAACTATATTCAAAGCCAGAACCGCAAGGACAATGCCCAAAGATATCATCAGATAATATCGTTCAAAAAATGCTTTGAAACGCCCGGTCAACCATTTGAGCAGCATGAATGCAGCAATGAAAGCAATGCAGGAAAGCAAAACAATATATGCAGGCATTGCCTTTAGATCTTCGCTCACAAATGAACCAATGAACGCCGTCAGCAATGCCGCTGTCAATAAAAGAACCAAACCCCAGCAAATGATCTTGCCTGAGACCGTAAATGCTCGCATGTATTTCTCCTCCATTCAATCGCGGTTATATACCGCATAAAAGCATAATCAATGGACACATTTCAATCATTGCTCTATCGACTAATTTATCATTTATATAATACCATTGTCTGCAACTTATGTCAAATATTATTGAAACATTTCAATTCATACTCAATCTCGGAATCATTAGATTATTGTATCCTGCCTACAGCTCAGGTACAATCAATAACCTCGCGCTCTTCACCTGTTTCCACATCCACAAAATAAAGCACGTGCATATCGAAATTCAACGTCTTGCTGCCCACATATTTCATCGGCTTTCCATTGCAGGCAGGCCAATTGGGAGATTGATACCAATACGGTCTTTTTCTCTCAAGGTGAAATGCCTCCTTAATCTTCGCCTTCGCCAACGCTATCCGCTTTGTTTTGGATAAGTTGTCGGGAATTGATTCCACTATGCCCTCAATTACAGCTTCTACCTCCGGTCCGCCAACGCATTCGGGACAGGCGTCAAAAGCAAGATGCCACATATCATCCACTTTGGTTGATGCTTTGAATTCCAAATCTGGTTTACCCTCCTTGACCAAACGTTCAATTATGTCGAACACATTCAGGTAATAACCAAGAGATGGCTTAAGAGATCCAAACGAAATATTGTTAGCGAAGTTATAGATAACCTCTCTGATGTCGTATGGAACGACTTTAATAGAAGTCTTTCCGTTCGAGAAAGTTACTAGCTGGAATGTTTTACCTTCCGGAACAAGACTTTGCAGCCAGTCATATATTCCAGGCTGCTCTACCAGAAGTTCTTCAAACTCCTGAGGAGTTATTCTTCCTTCAAGATAGTCTATAACTGTTTGTTGATAATTCATAAGCCTTTTCTCCTTGCTAACTGGATTTTCATATTTTTAAAGTGTTTTTATTGACATTTGCAATAATAAAGAATGCACCTCTTAATTTTAATTCTAATAAAAGTTCATGTAATACCCTTGGTCCAAAAAGCTATTGAGAAGTTTATTAAACTCTTTTTCATCACAACTTTTTGGAGCAAAATAAACCTATTTTTGAGCAGAATTTTGAAGTTCATATGTTTTTAGCTGCAAGCTATAAAAATCAATAAAACAAGCAAAACCCAACCAAAGAACAATATCTTTTTCCTGAAACAATCCTTTCAAAAAATTAAGGTATGATTAAGTAGAGTCCTGCCACAACATCAGAACCTAAAGGATTTACGATATAGCTCATCACTGAAGGTTCTGTTACCGACCAAATCTCAGGGACTGAAGATATATTAAAACCTCGTTTCGTTGTCGTAGACATAGCCCCTATAGCAGAAGGATCGGTTTTACCCCAGGGGGGTAGCAAGCAAGCCCGTACCGAGAAAAGCATTATAGCTATATTTTGCTGCGTTTTGCCCCTTCTTGGCAACCAAACCTATGATAGCCTGCGGAAACCAAATATTGTTACGTATGAAGATAGATTCCCATGTGTAGAGCGGTTCTGTTATGAATAATTCACAGCTTATCTCACTCCGACATCGAATCAGCCTTTGTTATATCATCATCCTTAAACGCACTGATTCCGGCAACAGCATCGACTGGCAGCGAAAAGCTAATGCCCATTCCCTCCTTATTCAACCCTGCATATTTACATATGGCCGTCATTATCTCATTTCGCTTTTCCTTTTGGGTGAGTATGAGCACAAGCTCCTTTTCCGGTTGGATCAAAGCCCCAAAAAACTCCTGCAATTCGTGTGTACCTGTGCCCCTAGCATTTATAACTGTGCCGCCAAAAGCACCTGCTTTCTTTGCAGCTGACATTACCTCATCCGCGAATCCTCTATTCACAATCGTTAAGATCAGATCGTATTTTATCATTTATGCCTCCTATCACTATTCAGCTCTGTATTCTTCAAAAATTCCCCTGCACCATCACCTCTAACCGACAGATAAGAATCCCGCTGAGATGCAACCGCAGAAAGAGGGATGGAAAATGCTATCCCATGACCCGGTTCATTTAAATGCAGACCCTCGGTGATCCGTTCAAGTATAGCTGAAGATTTTGATTCTCCAATTGAAATCATTATTATATCCTTTTCGTTTTCTCCAAGCCCAAGCATGGCCAGCATCTCGCTATCAGCCGTGCCTCTGCCATGCATCAATAATCCAGAGGATATCCCCTCCTCTTTACAAAGCTTTATAACCATTTTACCGATGCCTCTATCTACGATGCAGGTTATCAGCTTTATCGCTTCCAGCTTTGGTTCACCCATATCAGATATCCTCCAAATCGAATTCAATTATAGTAATGCCTGTATCTTCTTCATAATCAAGCACCTCTGTCTTTTCCGTGGAACGTTTGAGCTTAAGCTTATATGCTATTCCCATAATCTGTATTGTTATAAGCGGAGTGACAGCGACCATCGCAACAAGACCAAACGCATCCGTCGTGATATTACCTCCAAGTGCCTGGCAAGCGCCCATCGCAAACGGAAGCATGAATGTTGCCGTCATCGGCCCTGAAGCAACACCACCGGAGTCAAATGCAATGACCGTGAATATCTTGGGAGCAATAAATGAAAGCTCTATTGCGAGTGCATAGCACGGAACCAGAAAATACCAAATCGATATACCTGTCAAAACTCTAAGCATTGATATACCCAGCGAAAGAGCAACTCCAATTGAAAGACTCATCAGCATCGCTTTTTGGGATATTGCACCGACGGTAAGCTCTTCCACCTGCTTATTCAGCACCTTGACGGCGGGCTCTGCCATTACTACGAAGAAGCCCAGCAGCATTCCTATTGGAATCAAAAGCCATGATACGCCGGAAGAACCGATAGCTGAACCCAAATATGTACCGGCGGGCATAAATCCTATATTTACGCCAACTAAAAATAGCACAAGACCAATGAATGTATAGATAAGACCTATTCCGATTCTTGCGACATTCTTCTTAGGAAGATGCAGAAAAATAAGCTGGAACAGCAGGAATAGAGCTATTATTGGCAGGATTGCCTGGGCAACCTCGCCAATGCAATCAATAAATCCATGGCCAAAGCTCAATAACACATCAACAAATGAATCGAATATAATCATCTCTTCTGCACCGGATGATACCTCCCGAACACCCGAGGCAATTCCAAGAATCAGCATCGCTATGATCGGACCGACTGAGCATAATCCAACAATGCCAAAGCTATCATCCTGTGCGCTCTTTCCTCCACGCACAGTTGCAAAGCCTATACCCAGTGCCATCAGGAACGGGACCGTTATTGGACCCGTAGTAACACCGCCTGAATCAAAGGCAACGGGCACCATGCCCGGATTGGATACGATCACAGTTCCTGCCAGTGCAAAAACCAATACATACATTGCCAGCAATACCTGCGTTAATTCAACCCGCTTCAGAACCCTAATCATGGCAACGGTCAGTGAAATTCCGACCCCTGCGGCAACGGTCAGAATTACTACCCATTTATTAATGGTACTGAATTGATTTGCCAGCACCTGCAGATCCGGCTCTGCAATAGTTATTATTGTGCCTATAAGGAAAACAACAGAAATCAAAACCCAGTAGCTTCCAGATTTTATAATTTGCGAACCTATTCGTTCCGCCGTTGGCATCATCGAAGTCTCCGCACCAAGTGTAAAAAGACACATTCCGACTATTAAAAGCAGAGCACCAAGCAAGAATGCGCCAAGCATATTGATCGGCATTGGGAAAAAAATTTGAAGCAAAACAACGATCAAGGTAACAGGCAGCACGGATGCCATCGCTTCTTTTAATTTTTCAAACAATTGTTTCTTCATATTTGTCTGTTGCCGTACCTCACAAAATTACTATCTATTTTATTTTTCGATTCGTTTCGTTATACCATTAAATATTGTAAAAACTGTGCACGGAATCCCATTCCGGCCTCCGTGCACAGAAATGCGTGTTTTATTATTTCCAGATCTCATCCCGAAGCATTGGCATACTCATACAGCGAGGACCGCCTCTGCCACGGCTGAGTTCACCGCCTGGAATAGGATTGACCTTAACTCCGGCCTTATCTATAAGCTCATTTGTGATAACGTTTCGCTCATAGGTAATGATAGAACCGGGAGCCATCGCAAGCGAATTTGCGCCCATATTCCAATGTTCCCTCCGGTACTGAATTGGATCTCCTCCGGCGATCTCTACAAAAGATATCTTATCCAATCCCAATGCCCGTTCAAGCACATGTTCAGTCCCATCCGTAGTGCAGCTAATGCTTATTTCCCCATTATTTGCCGGCGTCAGCTCATATATATCAAACCATTTATGCGCAATGCAGGGATGCGCCAAGAACTTATCATAATCAATATGTGTCATGAGAACATCAAGATGCATGTAAGTCCTCGAACTCGGATTTTTAAAGAGCAGCACCTTTTCATAACCCCTTACAAACAGGGTTCCGGCAAGCCTTTCAATAGCAGCAGAACTTGTTCTTTCGCCGCATCCTATTGCAACGCATTTATTTGAAAGCGAAAGCACATCGCCGCCTTCGATACCGCAGCCGCAATTATAATCATACAGCAGATCAACCTTTCCCTCTCCAAAATACCTGCTGTATTTATGGATATAGCGAACGAATAAGGTTTCCCTCATGCGAGCGGACATGCTCATGGCTGAGATTGCCATACCAGTACCTATGCAGAAGCTTATATCTCTTGTAAAATATATATTAGGTAATGGATCAACCAAGAAGGGATAATCCTCTTTGACATAATATTGAATCGGCTTTATGCTGATATTTTTTAAATCATCACGTGTGATACCCTTTGAAACTGTATCAAACAGCTTATCATATGGTATTGTTTCCAAATACTCGATTATTGCTGCTCTAAGACTTATTCCATTAGCCGCAAGCTCTGCAAAATCACTGATAAAGTTCTTCCTGACAATATCATCACGAACTATTTCAGTGAACATGTCCTCAAGGTAGACTACCTCCACTCCATTGCTGCGAAGGATATTCGCAAAAACATCATGCTCCTCACCCGCCCTTTTAACATCTGGGGTATCTTCGGCGAGCATGCGTTCGAGATAGTCCGGCATTAGATTGGCCAATTCCACACCAGGACGATGCAGCATAACCCTTCGTAGCGTGCCGATTTCCGATTTAACATTGATAAATTCGCTCATTGCAATCCTCCAACTGAGAAATGAGGCCAATTTCAAGAGGTTCCCTATCCAGCCCCATAATGTTTACCTATTATAACACAAATTTCGCTCAAATGAAACCCAAATCTGTATACAATTCCTCTGAGATTAAAAACTGCCGAGATTTATCTCAGCAGCTTCAACATATTGGAATGTATCAATCAGTGAATGCTTTCGTATAACAGATCTATAAAATCACGAATGATTGTGATGGCCTCATCATAAAAGACCAGGAAGAAACTCACAGAGGCGAGAAGCAGCACAGTTGAGATCAAGTATTTTATAAGTTTAGCGCGGGCATAGCTCCTGCTGTTCAAATTCACCCCATCGGCAAATGCATGGACGAAAAAAACCACCAAATTGATAATTGGCAAATAACTTATAAGTTCACGCCAAAAAAAACTCCATGTACGCATCGGGCGAACTCTGGATTGCATCGTTTTGACCATGCTCTCATCGAAGCCTTTTGAGGATTCCGCTGCAATAGCAGATGATTGCTTTTCGTTTTGCTCATCGCCATCGTTCATCTCGTATGCGTTTGTTTGCCTGAATATAGATTCTTCTTCATTAGCAGCAGCTGTGCTGCATTCGATAACAGAATCGGATTTTTCATCAATGACACCTGATTGTACTTTATATGCGCCCGATTCCGAGCTCCCAACAAAATTCTTGCGGTCAAGTACTGCCGGGCTTTCCCTATCCGGCTTTTTTTCACTATCGAGCTCCGGTATTGCGCCGCAATTTGTGCAAAATGCAAATCCTTCTGCAATATCCTTACCACAATTAGGACATTTCATCTTAATATTCCTCCTAAGTACTAGCTTTAGCGATTAAGAACCGGCAAATCAATAACCGGCATTGCCATAGAGATTGACCAAGCCACCTCATTGTTACAATTATAGCACGCATTTCGTGTTTTGTATATGCCCCACAATAAAATGTTGCTTCAATTTCACATTTTCGACCAAATAATCCTGATCTTTCACTCCATAAAATATTTTCAAATTCAAATATGCTTGACAATGTAAGCTTTTAAGCGCATAATAAGCGATGTAATTAGAATGGGAAGATTTTATGATCCTTACTGTGAACATCGATCCATTCCCATTATGTACATACTTTTTATCGAAATGGAGTTTAATATGGATACCGTTTTCGAACCTCGTAATTTTATTGAAGAGTTTATTCTGGAAGATACCGCCGCTAACCCTACTGTCAAGACTCGATTCCCACCTGAGCCCAACGGTTATCTGCATATTGGCCATGCAAAGGCTCTATGGATAAACTTCTCTACAGCAGACCGTTTTGGCGGAAAATGTAATTTGCGTTTTGATGATACAAATCCTGCAAAAGAGGACGTTGAATTCGTTGATGCGATCGAGGAGGATATTCGCTGGCTGGGATTTGACTGGGATAAGCTCTGCTATGGAAGCGATTATTTTGATACTTGCTATGATCTTGCAATCAAGCTTATCAAAGCAGGTAAGGCTTATGTCTGCGATCTTGATAAGGATCAAATCAGGGAATACCGCGGCACGCTTACAGAACCCGGCATTAACAGTCCCTATCGTGATAGAAGCATAGAAGAAAATCTTGATCTTTTCGAAAGAATGAAGAATGGTGAATTCCCCGATGGAAGCAGAACATTGCGCGCTAAGATAGATATGGCTTCCCCGAATATCAATATGCGTGATCCAGCACTCTATAGAATTCTTCACCGCAGCCATCATCATCAGGGTAATAAATGGTGCATTTATCCCATGTATGATTTTGCTCATCCTATACAGGATGCAATTGAAGGCATCACTCATTCCCTGTGTTCTCTTGAATATGAAGCGCATAGGCCGCTCTATAACTGGGTCATCAATAATTGCGAATTTGAACACAAGCCTCGTCAGATAGAGTTCGCAAGACTTAACCTTACCAACACTATCATGAGCAAGCGCTTCCTGCGGGCTCTTGTAGAAGGGCATTATGTTGATGGTTGGGACGATCCGCGCATGCCTACCCTTTGCGGCATGAGGCGCAGAGGGTATACTCCGGATGCCATAAAGGATTTTCTTGGACGTGCAGGTGTCGCAAAGGCTGATTCGATCGTCGATTCAGCGATGCTTGAGCATTGCGTTCGCGAGGATTTAAACGCGAATAGCGATCGTGTTATGGCAATCATTGATCCAATAAAGGTCGTGATAGATAATTTGCCTGAAAATGAATATTTTGATGTCAAGATAGAAAATCTCCCAACGGCAGCCGAGGGTGATGAGAAATTTCAAAAAACTCATACTCTGCGTTTCACAAGAGAATTATATATTGAAAGAGATGATTTCATGATCGATCCTCCTAAGAAGTTTTTCCGGCTGAAGCCCGATGGCGAGGTTAGATTAAAGGGCGCATTTATAATAAAATGTACTGGCTATGATCTAAATGAGGATGGAACCATTCGTGAGATCCACTGTACATATGATCCGGAAAGCCGCAGTGGAGAGTGTACGCGCAAGGTCAAGGGCACAATTCACTGGATTCCGGCTATCGATGCACTCCCCGCCGAATTCAGATTGTATGAACCGCTAATGCTGAGCGAAGATGTGAGCGCGGATGATTTTATAGAGCAGCTCAATCCGAACTCAAAAAGAGTGGTTAATGGATTTGTCGAGCCATATCTCGGAGATACTAAACCCGGTGATAAATTTCAGTTTATGCGTATCGGTTACTTTTGCACAGACCCTGATACAACGGCTGGGAGGCCTGTATTCAACCGCACCGTCGTCCTCAAGGATAGCTATAATTCCGGGAAATAGCCCCGTAAACCGATTATCCGAATTTGTCATGAGTCAGCTTGCAGATTATATTTTTGTGAATGCCATATTTCGCCTTGATTTAGGTTGACTTATGAGAACTGATTGTGTATAATTGTATGGTATCAAGGGGCATTAATGTCCAGTGATAATACTTTCGCAGCTTAATACCTGTGAATCAGCAATGTCCCACATGAGAGAGGGGGGAAATTGATAGTGGAAATCCGCGTTGGTGAAAACGAATCCTTGGAAAGTGCAATCAAGCGTTGGAAGCGCAAATGTGCTCGTTCGGGTATCCTTGCTGATGCAAGAAAGCGTGAACATTACGAGAAGCCCAGCGTAAAGCGTAAGAAGAAAGCTGAGGCCGCAAGAAAGCGTAAGTACTAATCGAGTGCTTTACGATGTTTTTTCATAAAGAAGATGAGGACAATGCCTAGGTGTTGTCCTTTTTCTATGTTTGCGTGCCCAAGGGTGCGCAAACATAGAAATACCGTGGGAGCATTAACGCTTCCACGGTATTTCTATTGTCAGGCAGAACATGTTTTTGAACCACAATAGTTCGTACCTGTTTGCTTTGGTGGAGCATAGCGGACTCGAACCGCTGACATCCACACTGCCAGTGTGGCACTCTCCCAAGCCCATCGGTTACATACCCCCGTAACCGGGCTTCGGAAGTGCGCTCAATACGCAAAACCACCACAAGGCATCGCTGTTATTGTAGGTTTTACAACTGCGGGACGCCTGTTTCCAACTCACTCTCATTGTATTCCATTTTCAATTTTTTGCGAAAGAAATTATATTCTGATACAATGCAACAAACCATCTCACGGATGAGCCGGAGTTCCTCATCGTCAGCGGTTTCTTGACAGGATGAATTTTTTACATCTGGATTACCTGTATAGTAGTAACTTGCAAAGCGATATGCAACGGCTATTTTTAGTAGTTTTTGAGTGGCATATTCGGCTTTTTCAATAATGTACTCGCACAGTTGCGTTTTGTTAAAATCAGATATTGGCGTATCAATTCTTACTTCTTCCTGTTTTACTGCCGTAGGTTTTTTGCTATCCCACTGAATAGATTGTGTAACCTTGCGAGTCGGTGAAACTTCGATAAACGGAGCTTCACCAAATGACACTTCTTGACCATCGTTTATTTTCAAAAAGTGTCTTACATATTCCGATTGCATTATGATACCATACAGTTTGCTGTAAAGTTCGGAATATTGCTTAAAATAGAAATCGTATTTGAAGCGCACATCAGACGAAAATAATTCAAAGCCCTCTCTGAACTCTTTTTGGACTTCTTCTGTCTTTCGAGTGATAGCTTCTATATCTTCTTTTGTTGCGAGATTTTTGCCTTTTTCCTCCATGTACGATGGCAAATAATTTTTTATGAACAAGCCAAGCAAAAAAACAAGAACAACATTAAGAATGATATACAGAACTTCCACGCTCGTTTTCTCCTCTCCCAAAGCAAACATATTCTTTTTCTTGCTCTAACGCATATTTGCACAACTATTATACCAAATACTGATGCATCTTTCCAGTTCCAATTACGAGAATTACGCCGCCCAACAGGAC
>MSGV01000025.1 GCA_001940845.1 Christensenellaceae bacterium Phil7 | reverse complement strand
AACTTTTCCCCAGGTATCGTAGGTATATTCTACCACCGTCTGACCATTCTTGTCAATCAGCTTTACTATATCTCCCTGTGCATTTCGGAGATAATAGTAATACGTTCCGTTATACGCTACGGACATAACGCTGCCGTTAGCATCGTAGCAGAATCTCTGGGTTACGCTGCCAGAGGTCATGCCCATCAGGAGACTGCCGTTATAGTAGTCTTGAAATATTCGAAAGCTTTTTACAATAGCATTAGATTAGCAAGCAGCGCTATTCTTATCTTAAAGACAGAACTTGATGAAAACAAGGAATTGCAACTTGATTTTCTTTTTGAAAGCACAAGAAAGTCGCAGGCACTTACAATATACGAGATACAACTTCCATTGCTCCGTTAAAAGCACCCAGTTCTCCTTCGTTGAAACAACTCGCCAATGTATTGCCAAAAAACACTAGACTCACTTCATTTATGCAGGTATACTTTAGTAAGATTGAGCCTTTGCACAGTTGACTAATCTCCTTCAATGTTTTGTAGGAAGTTTCTTCCATTTCTAAAAAGTCAAATTCGTCTTCGCTTATGATTCTATATATTTCATCAGCGTTTATAGATAGCCCCTTTGGTATAAATAACACCGTTGATGACCGAATGGAATGAAACGAGTCTTCTCCATTGCCCTTTATTATCCCAAAATACACCTTGCCTTTTCTGTTGAAATATTGATTCTCATAAAATCCTTTTTCTAATTGGTTTAACCCCCATACATTTTTAAAATCGGTTACAGAATTATATTGACCATAACAGACCGTGCGAGAACACAAAAAGTATAAATCAAAATTAGAAAAATCGATATTGTTTGCGACGTGATCGTCCCACCATTTTGGTGTACCTATCATAATGGTCTCATTATCGGAATGTTGAAAATCAACCATGAAATCGGCAGTAATTTTTATTGATTGAGACTGTTTTTCTATGGCGTAATTGTAGAAATACATTACTACTCTCCTTTAATCATAGAAAAAATGAAAAGCAATCGATATTTCCCTGCCTAAATTATCTATAATTCCAGCGTTGAAATGTTTGGCCATCGTTAAACCGTCTTTAAATAAATGTCCTCCAAGATCATTGCGAATATATTTATTGCCATATGTTTCCATTACAGCAAAAACTGTTCTCCCGTTACTCCCTGTCATTTTTACTTTTCTAATGGAGTCAGGTTTTTGAGACATTGGTATATTAACGCTTCTTTTTGCCTCCCTCATTGCCGCTCTTTGCGTACACTTATTATGCACCAGCACGCCGTCATTGATGGCATCGGCTGAAACATAGTAGGTATGGAAATCTTCGACTTCGAAGTTATAGACCGTTACGGGTGTTTCGAGGAGCTCGTGCTGAATCTTCTCTACTACAACATACTCGCCATTGACGGTGACAAGCATATCTCCCGCACGAAGCTCTATTGCACTTGTCCAGCCCTTTTGAGGAACATAGAATGGATGCGTTGGCGTTGTGGTTATGGTGTCACCATCATATGTCACCCTTACCAGCTCTTCCGTTTCCTTTTCAAAGGTCTGGACCACTTGCTTATAGCC
>MSGV01000024.1 GCA_001940845.1 Christensenellaceae bacterium Phil7 | reverse complement strand
TGCTCTACCAACTGAGCTAATGGTGCATTTGCAATATAACGAACACTTCTCAAGTGCAGTGACTATTATACTCACATTCAAAAGAAAGTCAACACAATTTTCTTCCTTTTTACAAATATATTTTACCGACCGGACAGTATGTGCGGATATGCATCAAGTATTTGGAATGCTCTATCTGCTCCAAAGCCCATCATAAAAAGGCTTTGCAGGAAATTTTTAATCAATTTACATGAATATGATTCCGGGCTTTACATTTAGGGGCTATTATTTTAGCGTTCGGAACAACCGGACATATTAGAAACTTCGTATTAACGAAAGGAGCTTATTTATGAATCTGAAGAAACGCATTGCTGTTATCACCCTTGCAGTAGTATTGGCATTATCCGCCTTGAGCCTTGGCTATGCTGCATGGCACACCGAAATTACAGCCGGTGGAAACGTATCTGCAAGCGGCAAATGGGATCTGCGCATTACCGATGCTTCCGTATCCCTCTCCACCGGGGCTTCCGCTTCTTGGGAGGCAGTAACTTATGCACTTGAGAGAGCTAATGAGAAGGATGATTCGCTGGTTGCTTCTGTGATCTCCGCCACAACATGGCTGAATCCCGATCAGGAGGAGCTTCTGGGCACCCAGTCAAATGAGGCATTGAGCTCATATACATATTACTATGCTGTGGATGGCAGCAAATATGATCTGAGCGACCTTAAGAGCTTGACCGAGGAGCAGGCTGCAGCTATTCGCAGCGATGAATCAACCGTCACCATTTCAGATCATCTGAAGGCCTGGTATCGCTACATTTATCCTACAAGCGAATATTATAATAACGGCAGAAACGTTATGTGCACTATAAAGGTTGTGGATGGTCTGCTGCGCGACACCACCGCTCTGCTTAAGGAAATGTATCCCGACACATATCAGAACTATGTACTTTGCGCGGATATGAAGGGCGGATATTCTGCCAGGTGGAACTACACCATTGCACGCATGGTTAGCAAGACCGAGACCATTATTCCCGAGGATAGTCTTGTTATGCTCAGCGAGGATGCAACATCCGCAAGCTTTGCAGATGTGATCTTCTCCATTCCCGGTGCCTGGGCAAACTACACCATGACCGTTACCAACAACGGAACCGCCGATGCAAAGCTTTCCGATGCAATCATCGAGCTTGCTACGGAGAATCCTGAGCAGCTCGTGCTGGATAAACCCGATCTCACAAATGAGATCATAAAGCCCGGCGAAAGCTGCACATTTAACCTGGTTGTGAAGGTTCCGGAAGATCTGGAAGGCGAGCTGAATGCAGCGGGAGTGCTGACGATAAGGCTGCCCTATAGCCAGACGATCGTGCCAGAGGAGGCTCCCTCCGCCGGACATACCCATGGTTGATTTTGAATCACAGCAGCGGCTCGCCCGGTTATCCGGCGCGGGCCGTACATTATTTGCATTTATTTTTAAAAATTTTTGATGCTTGAGGTGATCCGGGTGAAAAAAGAGCCTGAACAAAGCAAAAGCTCAGAACCAAATAACCCGAAGGTGTCCGACAGGAAAACGATCTCCTGTCTGCGTTGGGCAGCATATTTTTTTGTGCTGGCTCTTGTGCTCGCCTTTTTCGCAGGGGCCTTTCCTGCGGCACCGATAGTTGTTGCAACCGGCAGTATGGCGCCTGCCATACAGGTCGGAGATGTGGTGCTGGTTTGGCCCATAGATCCAGATAAATTGGAGGAAGGAGATATCATCCGCTATAAGGGAGATGGTTATACCGTGATCCATAGGGTCGTGGAGGTAAATGGCCGTGATACGGATGATCTCCAATTGATAACCAAGGGCGATGCCAACAACGGCAATGACTCACCGGTGAGCCGGGAGCAGATCATAGGCAAGGTAATTTTGAAGATTCCATATATTGGGAAATTGGTGCTATGGCTTCATGGTCTGCGCTCCGATGGCTGAAAGCAGCGACCGTTTATATTACTTGTCGTAACCGATATGTAATTGAACCGACAAATCGGAAAGTTGGAGCTATCCCTTTAATTGTTTTGACAGCAATGAGATTTTACTGTATAATAAGATTTACGGGCAAATATGCGGAGGAGGATCGGAACAACGATACGATAAGCTTCGAGAGTTGGTTACGAGGATGAATGCCGCCATATGCTCACCCCTGCTTTTGTCAACAGCCTCATCGGGAAAAATGAACTTTTTCAGTTTGAAAATCGAATGATATCCCGGTCTTGGCATAAATCCGCTGATCTTTCAGTTTGGGAGAAGAGATGGAGCGGATTAAACCATGTAAGGGGATAGAATTTCAACGAAGGGATGCTCCGAGCGTCGGAGCACGGTTAAAACATGAAACGCAGCACGAAAATCGTACTTGGTATTGTGGGCATAGCGATCGTTCTGGTGACAGCGGCATTGATAATCATTGGCTCTGATAAGGGCAATGTTGACCCGGCCAGAGAACATAGCATAGTGTACTTTGAAAGCCACGATGATGCAAACACCTATCTTTTCTACGATTCAACCAAGCTCGATGGTTATATTGGCGGCAGCATAGATTCCTATTTGACCTGCGATGGCAGTGTCACGATAATGCGCGCCGGTACAGGGCTTTACAGGGCGGATTCCGAAGGAATAATAAAGGTGTATCCTGTAGGCGTGGATCGTGCTGTACTCTCGCTTGATAATCGCTATATTTTATTCTCAACCGCTACAAAGGCTTTTATCTTCGATCATGATACCGGAGATCAGAGCGAGATAGAAGGACTGAATGCTAAATCCATTTTGAGCCTTGTGATATCTCCGAACGGCAAGGCATTCGCAGTTTCTGTGCTTGATAACGACGGCAGGAGTATGACATATCTCAGCATGGGAGGCAAAACCAGCCTTTTGCGAGAGGATTCCTGCATAGCTGCAATAAGCGATGATGGCACACGCGGATATTATGTTGAAGCGGATGGCCGCGAACTTACAGGAAAGCTATACTACATGGGACGGGAGGACTCACTGATCGCGGAAAAGGCGGAAGCTAACTTCGAGATCAGTCGTGATCTGAACGAGATTACCTTTGATATCGATTCAAAGACCCATTACAGCATAAATGGGAGCAAGGCCCAAAAATTGATGGATGCATCCGTCATCACATATGCGGGAAGATCGAGCTGCTCCATGGGCGGAGAATACTGCACGGTCAACCTGAAGAATGTAGAAAGCATCTTTGAAAGCATCTATTATACAGCCTATACATCTCAGGATGCCAACAGCAATTTGATTCGAACCTATGATCTTTACTACGTCAGCTCCGATCGTTCAGTAACAAAGCTCGTTGGCGGAACCACGCGGTTTGTGATTGGCGATGATGGTAAAACCATTGCCTGCCTAGTCGATGGAGAGGTCTATAAGGTATCGGCTTATAATCCAAAAAACCCGGTAAAAATAATCACAAATTGCTACACATTCACATGTTCCACGGATCTTGATAATTTCTATGCTGTGGATAACTATGCCGGGCTTTACTATGTAAAACCGGGCAGTGATCCGGTTAAGGTGCTGGATAATGCGTATTTCGTCGTCATGAGCGGAGATGCTTCCTGCCTTTGCATAAACGATTACGATGATGAAGCCGGCACGCTCAATTGGGTATTGGGCACTGAGACGGGAAAGATCGATACGGATGTTTACAGCGTTGATGCTATGAACGGTGCATCGGTTTATTATGCGAACGGCGATACGAAAACCGGAGTATTCGATGTATTCATAAGCGGTGATGGCAAGGATTTTGCTATTGCTATGGAGAAGGTACAGCTTGGTAAAAACTGATAAATTTCATATGTGAAGATCATATGATGCGGCAGCGAGCCCCTTTGAAGATGAAGGAGCCCGCTGCTTTTTATTTAAATTTTTTGTCGCAAAGCGGTCGTATCTGCATAGTGTTTAAAAACGGTGAACCTTGAAGCCGCAAAGACCATATAACAGCAAATAATATCGATACTTTCTTCTTATTTATAGTTTACAGCCATTGACTTTTTAATGATTTTGCTGTACAATATTTATTGAAATTGGCCTTTTATTTCATGAATAAAAACAGGCTGAAATGAGCGATCTAAGGGGTGAGAAAATGCGTATTACGAGTATTCGCCTAAGCAATTTTCGCAGCTACGATGAGCTCATATTTGAGCCAAGCGAGGGATTGAATATCATCGTCGGACCGAACGCTGCCGGAAAGACGAATATCCTTGAAGCTATCTTTCTCTCGGCACTTGGCCGCAGCCACCGTACCGGTAGAGATATTGAGCTCATAAATCGGAAATACCACGGTGCATATATCAATATAGAGCTTAAAAGCGGCTCAGGAAGGCACAATATTGAGCTGCGCCTGCGCGATAATGAGCATAAGGCCATAAGGATCGATGGGCAGAAGCTGAAGCGCATGGGGGAGCTGATGGGGGTGCTGAATGTGGTTATGTTCTCGCCGGAGGATCTCTCCATCGTAAAGAGCTCGCCTTTGGAGCGCAGGCGTTTTATGGATATGGAGCTTTGCCAGCTTCGTCCGACATATTTTTATCGTTTGCAGCAATATAATGCAGCCTTGAAGCAGCGATCCGGCCTTTTAAAGGCAGCATTTCCCTCTCCGCCAGATCCGATGCAGCTCTCGGCATGGGATGAGAGGCTTGCAGCTCTCGGAGGAGATATAATGATGGTTCGTGATGCCTTTCTTAGGGAGCTTGGCGATCTTGCCTGCGAGATGCATGGCCGTATTACCGATGATAATGAGGAACTATACGTCTATTATAAGCCAAATGCGCCATTTTCCGGAGAAGCTCCTGCCGCTGCGGTTCATTCTGCACTTTCGTGTTCGCATGAAGAGGATATTCGCCGAGGATACACGACTCGCGGACCGCATAGGGATGATATTGGAATAAAGCTGAATGGAGAGGAGGTTCGCATCTTTGGCTCGCAGGGCCAGCAGCGTACCGCAGCGCTGAGCATTAAGCTCAGTGAGTTAGCTCTTATGCAGCGTGAGAAGGGCGAATTCCCCGTGCTGCTATTGGATGATGTGCTCAGCGAGCTGGACTGTGATCGCCAAAAGGCACTTCTTTCCGATGCTTTCAACTGCCAATGCTTCCTCACTGCGACTTCGCTGGAGGGGTTGGAGGAGCTTGAAAATATCAGTGCTTATGAATGTTATGCCGGGAAGCTTACAAGGATAATATAAATATTTTAAAAAACTCGATCCGGTCATTGAATGCTTAGAATAAAGCCCGGAATCGTATCTTTTAATCAATACTATCACAAGTTGGAGGATATATGGAAAATACCTATGATGCATCGCAAATTCAAGTGTTGGAAGGACTTGAGGCGGTTCGCCGCCGTCCGGGCATGTATATTGGTTCGACCGATGCAAGAGGCTTGCATCACCTCGTTTATGAAATAGTCGATAATGCCATTGATGAAGCCATGGCAGGCTATTGCACCCATATCAGCGTCTATATTCATCTCGATAACTCCATAACGGTTATTGATAATGGAAGAGGTATACCAGTAGATATCCATCCCAAAACGGGTAAGTCAGCACTGGAAGTTGCGCTGACGATTCTTCATGCTGGCGGCAAATTCGGCGGAAGCGGATATAAGGTCTCCGGCGGACTGCACGGTGTTGGTCTATCGGTCGTAAATGCATTGAGCGATGAGCTGATTGCGGAGGTCAAACGCGGAGGAATAATATATAGACAGATATGTCAAAAGGGAAATAAGATCACCGAAGTGGAGCAGGTTGGTATTTGTGGTGAAGATGAGCATGGCACATCCATAACCTTTGCACCGGATGCAACCATATTTGATGAGGTCAATTATGATTATGATACCCTTACCAGAAGGCTTAGGGAGCTTGCATTTCTAAATGGCGGAGTGAACATAACCGTTACCGATGAGCGCGGAGAACATGATCGCAGCGATACCTTCCATTATGAGGGAGGAATCGTTGAATACGTTCGCTATATAAACAAGAATAAAGAGGTGCTCCATCCGGAACCCATCTATTTCACGGCGAGCAGAACCGAATCCGAAAAGGATTCTGCAAGCGTTGAAATCGCAATGCAATATAATGATGGCTATAATGAAAATGTATTCACCTATGCGAACAATATTAATACCATTGAGGGCGGCAGCCATCTTGCGGGCTTCCGATCTGCGCTTACCAGAGTTATAAATGATTATGCGCGTAAATTCAAGATCCTCAAGGATAGCGATGCCAATCTCTCTGGCGAGGATACGAGGGAAGGGCTATCTGCAATCATAAGCGTTAAGCTGACCGAGCCGCAGTTTGAGGGGCAGACCAAGACAAAGCTTGGTAATGCATATATAAGAACCATGGTGGACAATTCCGTCTATGCGGGACTAATGCAGTATCTTGAAGAGAATCCCGCACAGGCCAAGATAATGGTTGATAAATGCCTGAGTGCAAGCCGCGCACGTGAGGCGGCGAGGAAGGCAAGGGAATTGACCAGGAGAAAATCCGTGCTTGACAGCGCAGCATTGCCGGGCAAGCTGGCGGATTGTTCGGAAAAGGATCCATCGCTCTGCGAATTATTTATCGTTGAGGGCGATAGTGCAGGAGGCTCCGCAAAGGAGGGGAGGGACAGGCATTTCCAAGCCATTCTCCCGCTCAGGGGCAAAATATTGAATGTTGAAAAGACCCGCCTTGATAGAATACTTGGCAATGCGGAGATAAAGTGCATGATAACCGCCTTTGGTGCAGGCATGGATGCGGATTTCGATGAGAGCAAGCTCCGCTATCATAAGATCATATGCATGACCGATGCCGACGTGGACGGAAGCCATATAAGGACGCTGCTTTTGACCTTCTTCTATCGCCACATGCGTCCGATGATCGAGAAGGGCTATGTTTATATCGCTCAGCCCCCGCTCTACCTGATAAAGAAGGGCGCATTTGAAAAATATGTCTATTCCGATGAGGAGCTGAATCGTACTCTTGATGAAATAGGCAGGGAGAAGATAAATGTGCAGCGCTATAAGGGACTCGGTGAAATGAATCCTGAGCAGCTTTGGGATACCACTATGGATCCGGAAAAGCGCATTATGCTTCAGGTTACCATGGATGATGCCATGCTCGCCGATGAAACCTTCACTTTGCTCATGGGTGACAGGGTGGAGCCCCGAAGGGAATTTATCGAGCAGAACAGCAAGCTCGTTACCGATCTGGATATTTGATCACGAGGACTGAATGAGGAAAAGATATGGAAGAAAATAATAACAATAATAACGGCACCCCAAAGAGCAAATCAACGAGCCTTGAGATGCTGGGTACCAATGAGCTTCCGACCGATATCGAGGGCGGAAAGATTTTGCCCATCAATCTTGTTGGCGAGATGAAGAGGAGCTTCATTTCCTATGCCATGGCGGTCATCATCAGCCGCGCGCTTCCGGATGTTCGCGATGGACTTAAGCCGGTGCATAGGCGAATACTATATGCAATGGATGAGCTTTCGATGCAGCCGGATAAGCCCTATAGAAAGAGTGCGAGGCTTGTCGGCGATGTGCTCGGCAAATACCATCCCCATGGGGACACGGCGGTGTATGATGCGATGGTAAGGCTTGCTCAGCCTTTCTCGACGCGATATCCTCTGGTCGAGGGACATGGTAATTTTGGCAGCGTTGATGGCGACCCGGCTGCGGCAATGCGTTATACCGAAGCCAGGATGAGCAAGCTGACCATGGAGATGCTGCGGGATCTTGATAAGAATACCGTCGATTTCTATCCAAACTTCGATGAAACGCTCATGCAGCCCTCTGTGCTGCCTGCGAGATATCCGAATCTGCTCGTCAACGGCTCAAACGGTATTGCAGTCGGTATGGCAACAAATATTCCGCCGCACAACCTTGGAGAGACGATCGATGCCTTCGTTGCGATGATCGATAATCCAAACATAACCATCGATGAACTGATGAATTATATCCCCGGACCGGATTTCCCGACCGGAGGCGTGATAATGGGCGATGTGGGAATTCGCCATGCGTATTTTACGGGCAGGGGCAAGATATTGGTTCGAGCCAAGAGTGAAATAGAGCAATACAAGGCGGATAGGGCGAGGATAATAGTGACCGAGATACCATATCAGGTCAATAAGGCCAAGCTCGTTGAGAAAATTGCAGAGCTCGTTCATGAAAAAAAGGTAGAGGGAATATCCGATCTTCGCGATGAAAGTTCAAGAAAGGGTATGCGAATAGTTATAGAGCTCAAGAAGGATGTCAATGCGAACGTCGTGCTCAATAACCTATATAAGCATACTCAGCTCCAGGATACCTTCGGCGTGATAATGATAGCACTTGTGGATGGCGAACCCAAGGTGTTGAATCTGCGTGAAATGCTCTACTATTATCTGGAGCATCAAAAGGAAGTTGTAACTCGCAGAACACAGTTCGATCTTGACAAGGCAAGGGAAAGGCTGCATATCTTGGAGGGATTGATGATCGCCCTCGATAATATCGATGAGGTCATCGCAATAATCAAATCCAGCGCAAATGGCCAGGAAGCCAAGGAGCGCCTCATTGCACGCTTTGGTTTTACCGAAAGGCAGGCTCAGGCAATCCTGGATATGAGGCTGCAAAGGCTTACCGGGCTTGAGAGGACAAGGCTTGAGGCAGAGTATAATGAGCTGAAGGTTCAGGTTGAATATCTTATGGGCATACTTGCGGATGAGCAAAAGCTGCTTGGAGTCATTCGTGATGAGGTACTGGAGATCAGGCGCAGATATGCCGATGAAAGGCGCACGGAGATCACGAAGATTGTGGAAGATATAGATATGGATGATATCATTCAGGAGGAGACCATGGTCGTCACCTGCACCCATCATGGCTATATCAAGCGCATTGCGGAGGATACCTATCGAACGCAGCGCAGAGGCGGCGTCGGAATTTCCGCAGGCACAACCAGGGAGGAGGATTTCCTTGAGGATATCTTTGTCACCTCAACACATTCCTATATCATGTTCTTCACGAATAAGGGAAGAGCATTCAGGATTAAATGCTATTCCATTCCGGAAGCAGGCAGGACAGCGAAGGGAACCCCGATAGTCAATCTGCTCCAGCTCTCTACAGGAGAATTCGTAACCGCTGCCTTCCCGATCGGGAAAGAGATGCAGGATGGCTACCTCGTGCTCTGTACCAAGAATGGTATTATTAAAAAGACCAATATTTCGGAATTCTCCAATATTCGAAAGGGCGGTATGATAGCGCAGAATCTTCGTGAAGGAGATGAATTGATAAGCGTTACACTCTCAAAGGGCGATGATGAATTCATCATTGGTACGCGCAACGGTATGAGCATACGTTTCAGTGAGCTCGATGTACGTGCCATGGGACGAGCGGCTGCGGGCGTCCGAGCGATCAAGCTGGATGAGGATGACTGCGTTGTTGATATGTCCATGGTAAAGAAAAATGCCTGCGTCATTGCGATTACCGAGAACGGAATGGGTAAGCGTACGCCGGAGGAAGCCTACCGCACGCAATCCCGTGCAGGGAAGGGCATCATTGCGATGAATATTACGGAAAAGACCGGAAAGCTCGTTTGCTTGAAGATAGTTGATGGCAGCGAGGATCTCATGCTTATCCGTGATGACGGCATAGTGATCCGAATGTCTGTGGATTCCATAAGCATAATTTCACGAAATACTCAGGGCGTAAGGCTAATGCGCATAGATGGAGAGCATAGAGTGGCAAGCGTTGCATTGGCGCCTCACAACGATAGCGAGCCCGCAGACAGCGGCGAGGAAAAGGCTGATGGCGCCGATATAAATGATGAAGCTGACATTAACGCAGAGAATGCCGATGCTGAAGCAAATAATAATGAAAATGAATAGAGCTGGGTAATGCTGAAAAGATAAAGCTTGATCAATTAATTAATTCAAACAGGGTATGCCGCTATTAAACGGTGTATCCTGTTTTTATTGACTTTATAGACGGAAATCTATTTATAACTTTCCGCAAGCGTTTATAAAATCCTGTAAAAACGGCTTAAAATAAGGTTTTTTACATAAAGATATATATTAATGTAAAACAATTTTGTAAGATCAGGTACCATTTCAGCACCACAGAATTTCTATCTGCAACCGCATACAATGGTTGCGTAATAACTTGAAATCTCGATTTTTTATTGCAAATTAAAAAATTTCCTCTAAAACCGATATATCAGGTTATAACAATCTGGAACATCCTCATCAATATATCCTGAATCAAAGAAACCTACCTTCTCATAGACATGAATTGCTTCAACATCTGCCATATTCACACAAACTTCTATCGTGTTGTACTTACCCTCAAGTCTCAGCTTGTCAATTATTTTTTGTAGTGCTTTTGTCCCATATCCTTGATTTTGGAATTGCTTGTCAATCATAAATTGCTGTAAATCGTATCCCACTGGCTCCTCATGAAATTCCCGAACCATCGCCAATCCTACAATAGTCTCATCATTTTTAATAACATAAACATTTGCATTACAATCCCGATATACATAAGCTCTAGCCAAAATCCCGATTGGTGATGCCAGATAGCTTTTTTGATCTTCTTTTACGCTTAAATTTGCCACCTCTAACCAATTTTCCTCTGTAATTCCATCCAAGATAATCACTTTACGTTCTCCTTCATATACTATAATCAGCATAGCCATTCGTAATCGTCAATGGTCAAGATGAATGAGCTTTGAACTGGATCCCAAAAGTTAAACGAGAGCGAAAGCAACGAATGCCTTCGCCCCAAAAATTATGATATTTTCTTACATTTGCTTGTGCTACTTTATATCATTGCGAGAAATGCAGACAATATTTTAACACCAAAGCGTCAAAAACTGGTATGCCTTCAAGTATAATAAAATTCAGAAAATAAGCACTTACAAGGTGTACTGCATCGCAATACTTTTTAGCAGCCAAAAAACAAATGCTATTTTTTATCTGCCTGCGGTTGCAACCATGATCGCCTTTATGGTGTGCATACGGTTTTCGGCTTCATCAAATACTTTGGAGCATGGTGCACGGAATACCTCATCGGTAACTTCCTGTTCAGCAATGCCAAAGCGTTCATAGATATCGCGGCCAACGACGGTCTCGAGATCATGGAAGCTGGGCAGACAGTGCAGGAAGATGCAGTCCGGATTATGGGTCATCTTCATCATATCCATGGTTACGCGATAGGGAGTGAGGAGCTTTATGCGCTCTTCAAACTGATCCTCTTCACCCATGGATACCCAAACATCGGTATAGATAGCATCTGCGCCATCGACTGCGGCGATATCCTCGGAGAATTCGATTCTTGCGCCGGTGGTCTCTGCAAGTTCACGCATTTCGGCAACGAGGTTTTCGTCGGGGAAGAGCTCCTTGGGAGCTATGCCAACAAAGTGCATACCGAGCTTTGCGGAGATTATCATAAGCGAATTGCCCATATTATTGCGTGCATCGCCAACATAGACGAGCTTCACCTTATTAAGGGGCTTTGCAACATTTTCCATGATGGTCAGACAGTCCGCAAGCACCTGTGTGGGATGATAGAGATCGGTGAGGCCATTCCATACGGGAACGCCTGCGTGCTTTGCGAGCAGCTCAACGGTCTCCTGCTTGAAACCGCGGAATTCGATGCCATCGAAGAAACGGCCAAGAACCTTTGCAGTATCCTCGAGCGATTCCTTCTTGCCCATCTGGCTGTTGGAAAGGAATACGACATGAGCACCTTCATCCAGTGCGGCGACTTCAAATGCGCAGCGGGTACGGGTGGAGGTTTTCTCAAAAAGAAGAACGATATTCTTGCCTTCGAGCAGGTTTCCGCGAATGCCTGCACGCTTCTTTGCTTTCAGGTCGGCAGAGAGGTTTAAAAGATAACGGATTTCATCGGGAGTGTAATCCTTGAGAGTGAGCAGGGAACGTCCCTTAAGATTTACGGGCATGATATTTCTCCTTACAATAAAATTACATGCATCCCGGTTCGCTGAAAATGAACCGCTGCACGATTATCGGCTAAATTATAGCACAATGCGTAGTGACTGAAAAGCCAAAAACATCCATTAAACAAGTATATTTTGAATATCAACCAAATCATATATGCATTTTGGAGCTTTATATTGATATTACTCGACCTAATGTTGCAAAAAAATTTTCTAAATGCTATAATGCTGTCAATAAAGTAACTAAATAAGGAGAATGCCATGAAACTGAATTTAAAAAGGCTGATAGGAACCAAGGAATTTTATCGAACGGTGCTTGCTATTGCGATACCGATCATGGTGCAGAGCGGGATCACCCAATTTGTCAGCTTGCTTGATAATGTTATGGTCGGAAGCATAGGCACGGAACAATTAAACGGCGTAGCCATTGCAAATCAGCTTGTATTCGTCTTTAATCTCTGCATATTTGGCGGTTTATCCGGCGCAAGCATCTTTGGTGCACAGTTCAACGGCAAAAAAGATATAGATGGCATGCGGCATGTCATGCGCTTTAAGCTTTATTTTGTTATAGCTACAAGCATAATAGGCATTGTTGTGCTCAGCGTTTGGAGTTCCCCTCTGATCAGGCTCTTTCTTCATGAAGGCGGAAAGGATATCGATCCGGCGCTCACGCTTTCATATGGCTTGGATTATTTAAAGCTCACCCTTATAGGGCTTATTCCTTATGCCATTGCGCAATGCTATGCTTCGTCCTTTAAGGAAGCCGGAGAAACCGTCATTCCGATGATCGGCAGCGGGGCGGCGGTCATCGTAAACCTCGTGTTGAACTATATCCTCATATTCGGAAAGCTTGGCCTTCCGGCAATGGGTGTTAAAGGTGCGGCAATAGCAACGATCATTTCAAGATTTGTTGAGCTCCTTATTATGGTGATCTGGGCGCATACGCATACAAGGCGATTTGAATTCTTCCATAAGCTCTATGCTTCTTTCCGCGTCCCCAAGGAGCTCACATGGGATATCATTAAAAAGGGTACCCCGCTCATGGCAAATGAATTGCTCTGGTCATTGGGGATGACAACGCTCACACAGCGGTATTCCACGCGCGGTCTTGCGGCGGTAGCAGCGATCAATATTTCAAGTACCGTTTCAAACCTATTTAATGTTGTATTTATGGCCATTGGCTCCAGCATAGGCATCATCGTTGGAAATCTTCTGGGGGCAAAGAAGTTTGAAGAGGCAAAGGAGACGGATCGCAAGATTATTGCAATGTCGGTCATGGGCTGCCTGTGCTTTGGAGGTCTGCTTGCTGCTTGCTCGGGATTGATTCCGAATCTTTATAACACAACGGCTGAGGTCAAGGCGATTGCATCGGCTTTACTGCTCATTTCCGCAGCCATGATGCCATTTAATGCTTTCACGCATGCCTGTTATTTTACGCTTCGTTCCGGCGGACAGACCAAGATCACGATGCTGTTCGATAGCTGCTATGTATGGCTGATCTGCATACCTGTTGCGGTTGTGCTTTCAAAGTATACCAATATGCCTATAGTGCCGCTCTTTGCAATATGCAGCGGGACGGAATTGATAAAGTGCATCATAGGCTATTTATTTGTGAAGAGCGGGAAATGGGTTAAAAACATAGTTAAATAGCATGATGCTTAATAAATATTGGGGGAGTTTTTTTACAGCCCCGATGGTAGATTATAATCCAAATGTGATTTGTCAACGAATTTTCTACCAAAGTAATGTGTTATTCAGAAGTCAATCCAATGCTATATAATAATTATCACCACAGGTTATTTCCACCTGTGGTGATAAAAGTATTTTCCCTAGTTTATTAGCAGAAAAAAACTGAAAATATGTACAATAGGGAGAAAAAGCCGCTCTATTATGCAGTTGCCAACCATCTGGAACAAAAAATGCTTGTGTTATTTATTTTGCTGTGTAAGCACCAAAACCTTATCGCTTGACAAGGGACACTCTTGATGTGAAATCAAAATAATGCCTTTTTTTGACAATTGCAAGTGCTCAAACAAAGCTTTTGCGCCTGCACTGTCTAGATGGTTCAGCGGTTCGTCTAGGATCAAAAAGGGAGAATTTCTCAACAGAGCCCGGACAGACAGAATCTTATGTTGTTCGCCAGGAGACAAATTGGTGGCATCCGGCAAAATGACATAGTCCAAAGGTTTCTCAAAAGCCATATCGGCAAAAATTTCAGCAGCTTTCGACTGTTGGCTTTCTTCCGCAAATAGGTTATCCCAAACTGTTCCTTGAAAAATATAGCCTTCCTGCTCCTGAATTGTTACCAAGCGGCGCAAGGATTCTTTGGAGAGGATAGTGCCGTTTTCGGTGGTGATATTACCAGTTTTTGGGGCGTACAATCCTGAAATCAGCCGCACAAGTGTGGACTTTCCTGAGCCATTTTCGCCGGTCAGACGAGTCGTTTCTCCTATAAAGAACTTGCCGCACCAATTTTTCAGAACGGGGTGTTCTGAATCCGGGTAGGTGAAGGTCACATGGTCCATGCAAATCTGGGCTATGCGGGGAACATCCCTAAGTATCTCGCCCTCGGCTTCTGCCAAGTCTTTCTCTGTCTTTCCATAGAAAATGGTAAGCCGAGACTGCACATCTTTTTCCTCCCGAATGTCCTTGACTTGCTCAGCGATGGTACTATAGCAATTGCTAAGCGTGGGCAAAAGCAGATAGCCGGTCATCAGTGCACCGACTCCCATATAGCCGCGCAGCACCAAAAACGCACCAACACAGATCACCACCAAAGTCACACCGTAATTACACAGGTACTCGAACACAACGCGAACCGCTTCCAGAAAGCACTTTTTCCGACTGACATTCTGGTACCAACTTTGGAACTTTTCCCGGAACCCCCGGATGCAATACTCCGTCAAACCATTTACCCGGTAAAAAGATCGAGCCTTAAAAATCATTTCTTCTTCCCGTGTTCGAGTCGTTTCATAGTCTCGTTCCAGAGCAGCGACAGCTCGCGTCAGCTTATCAAAGATCGCTGTGCGTATCAAGGGCAGCCCAGCAAATATCAGTATCGTAACGGAGAAGGTCAAGGGAACCTTTTCTATGAACAGTGTAAACAGCAATGCCGATCCGTACACGACAGTCGTCATTGGTAGTGTATATTTACTAATTTGAATAAAGTAATACGCAGGGGCATGTGCCATGATATGCTCTGCCACAGTAGCGCCTGTCTCCTTATGAAAAGCGGTAAGTGGGCGGTGGAGAATACGCCCCATCAGCAGTGTCTGGTAACGTCCACCTTGGCGCACTAGCAAAAGACTGTTAAGCGTTTGAACAAGGGGCAGAAAAACTGCTTCCAAAGCAATGGCAATGAGAAAAGCTGGCAGCCTTTCCTGAATGGAAGGAACATCCAGAGATAGCAAACTATCTGTCATATCGCCTACCAGCCATGCGGCCAGTGTGGGTACTAGGAAAGAAAGCAGGGTACAAAAAGCACTAAGCAGGTAGCAGGGCCACATTATCTGGTGACAGTCCCGGCGAATAGCTTTTATGATTCTTTTATCCACAAATAGCACCTCCTTGTAGGGACAAAGTTTGGTCCCAAGGCAGGGACAATGCTGGGTCATGGGTACATATCAGCATGGCGCATTGACGCTGCAACAGGATACTTTGAAGATACATAAGGCTGTCTGCATCCAGATGGTTCGTTGGCTCGTCCAAGATCAGCAGATCTGCTTCCCACGCCAATGCTATAGCTAAAAACAGCTTTTGCTGCTGTCCACCGGACAGTTCCTGGATCGGTTTTTTCAACAGATCTTCAGAAAGGTGGAACAAACGCAAATGCTCTCTAAACTGCTCGCTGTGCCAATCCTCGTTCTGTTCAAGATTTTCTATGAAAGCGCTGGCGGATACGGGCAGAAATGGGACTTCCTGCAATGCCACCGCCAACTTTCCTCCCAGTTGGACAGTTCCCGTGTCTGGAGTCAGTTCGCCCAACAAAATACGGATTAAAGTAGACTTGCCGGAGCCGTTGCTGCCCTGTAAAAGCACCCGTTCCCCCGAATGAATGGTGATCGTCAAATTGCTTAGAATCTGCTTGTCTTCAAAAGCCTTGGAAATGCTATCTGCCTGTAAAACAGCTGTTCCGCCGATAGCACGATCCTGCTGTAAAGTTTCCTCTAACCGTTGGAGCGCAGACTGATAAACGCTTCTGTAACGGAAAAAGGTAAAGAGTTTGTCAGTGGAAGAAAAAATGTATCCGCTCAGTACAATGAACACAGGCAGGCTGGCTGCGGACAAACCGCCGTATAGTACGTACAACCCAAGAATCACATAGCTGCCATAGCGCAGCAGGGCACTAATAGAGGAATAGAGAATGCTCTCTAATCCGCCAGTGGTAACGGCCTTGTTTCCTACGGCAATGCCTCGGCGATTGATAGCTTGATAGCGTCTAACAAACCAACTTTCTTGACCATAGGCTTTTAGAGTACAGATGCCATCGACACCTTGTGCAATCCAATCCGTTTCTGCTTCTTCTGAATCCCATGATTCCTCATAAATCTTCTTTGTCCACTTTTCGTATGTAAATACAGGGAGAACCTGTAGAAGTCCCATCAGTAAAAATAAAATGCCAATACTCATCCGCTCACGACACAGGAGCACAGTCGAACCGAGAATGATGCAAATCCCCTCCAGAATTTGCGGTATACGGACCTGGTATTGCTCTGCCACCTGATCGAAAATGTCCCCAAGAAGCTGACTTTGCGCACCAATCGAATCAACTTCAAGTCGATTTTCCAGCATCTGGCAATACAGTGCTTCCCGAAAACTCTGGCGATCCATGATACGATTTTTTTCTGCCCACTTGGATAATCTCCAGACAAGGGGGAGACCGATTGCTAATAAAAGCGCTAATGCTATCCCTGCGCGTAAAAGACCGCTATTGTTCTGTACCATAGCCATATCCAGCATACAGGAGGCTGCATAGCCGCAGCTTAGGGTAAGGAGAAAAGTAGAAAAATGTTCCACCAGAGCAACGCCTAGAGAATGACGAAAATGAGAAGCAAAGGTTATGTGACTGTCAAATTTTAGGTTCTTTCTCAATGCGGGATACCTCACTTAGTCTGTTGTTGATATGAAATTTTGCTGACTGTTGTGCACCTGAATTACAGCTATCGATCAAGCTTCATGCTTGCCAAGCTGCCAAAATGCGACAGCGCTTGCTGCGGCAACATTGAGCGAATCCACGCCGTGGCTCATGGGAATGCGCACGGTATAATCGCATTGTGCAATGGTGGATTTGGCGAGACCATCGCCTTCGGTACCGAGAATTATGCATAGCTTTTCTTCATTGACGAGAAGCGGAGAATCTATGCTTATGGAATTTTCCGAAAGCGCCATGGCTGCCGTGCGGAAACCCAATCTGCGCAGCTCTGCAATACCATTTTCAGGCCAATCGGAGGCGGAAGCACCGATGCGGGCCCAGGGGATCTGAAAAACGGTGCCCATGCTGACCCGTATGGCTCTGCGGCAAAGCGGATCGCAGCAGGTTTGCGTTGCAAGCACAGCATCGATATTCAATGCGGCAGCGGAACGGAATATTGCTCCGACGTTGGTCGAATCGGTAATGCCCTCCAAAAGAGCGATCCTGCGTGCGCCGATACAAACATCGTTGACCGTCAATGGCTTTGGTCTGCGCATGGCGCATAGCACTCCGGCACTCAAATGAAAGCCGGTGAGCACCTTCAGCAGCTCTCCATCCGCTGTATAGATGGGAACCTGGGGATAACGCTTCTCGCATTCCTCTATAATAGCTTTTCCATGATTGGTAAGCTGCCTGCGTTCCATCAAAAGTGCGAGCGGCTCATGTCCTGCATTGAGCGCAAGCTGAACCACCTTTGCACTTTCGGCAATAAATATGCCTTTAGCCGGATCTATGCGATTTCTCAATTGGGGCTCCGTCAGCCGCGCAAATACATCCAGCTCGGGAATTTTAATATCATTGATCTCAATAATGTTTGCCATATCTCTCTCCATAAACTTTTTCAAGCCAATTATATCCGAAAATTCGTTCATCTGCAAGCTGCTTTTAGTCCGAACGAGGGTTCAAAGCCGCCCTTTCGGACTGTCCGCATTATGCCAAAAGACCGTCCCCATTCAGACATAATTTGACATCGATTTTACACGACCTTTCTTTTTTATTTTACAAGCTCACCGTATACTTAGGGCGTAGGAAACAAAGAGTAAAAACCGAAAGGAGTCCTAACATGAAAAAAATAATCAGTATCGTACTCGCACTTACATGTGCAGCAGCTATGCTCATGGGCTGCAGTGCAAAGAACAAAACCGTTGCTACCGATGGTTCCACCTCAATGGAAAAGGTCATAGGCGCTCTTGGCGAAGCTTTTACGGATAAAAATAGCGGAACCAATTTCACTTATAATCCCACCGGTTCGGGAACAGGCATCAAGGCCGTTTCCGAAGGAACCTGCGATATCGGTCTTTCCAGCAGAAGCCTGAAGGATGAAGAAAAGGCAACCGGCCTCAAGGAGACCATACTGGCGTATGATGGAATCGCAATCATCATTAATAACGAAAATGCGGTTGAAGATTTGACCATCGAGCAGATCGCTTCCATCTATACCGGCGAGATCACCAACTGGAAGGATGTTGGCGGCAATGATGCTCAGATCGTACTCATCGGACGTGAAGCAAACAGCGGTACCCGCGATGGCTTTGAATCCATCACCGGAACCGAAGATAAGTGCAAGTATCGTCAGGAGCTCACTTCCACCGGCGATGTCATCACCACCGTTTCTAAAAACCCCGATGCGATCGGCTATGCATCCCTCGCTTCCGTAAAGGATGATGTTAAGGCGATCAAGGTCAATGGCGTCACCCCCACCGAAGCAACCGTTAAGGATGGCAGCTATAAGATTCAGCGTCCCTTTGTACTCGTAACCAAGGAAGGCAAGGCGCTTTCAGAAACCGCACAGAAATTCTTTGACTATGTTACCTCCGCTGAGGCTGCACCGGTCATCTCCAAGGCAGGAGCAGTTCCCGCTATCTAAATAATAACGAGGAGATACGGCAGAGATATGTCCGTATCTCCATCTTGGCTTTAAGAGAGGAAATGCGGTATGAAACGAAAAGCAAAAATTTTTGAGACCGTCATCCACGGCATTTTTCTTATACTTGGTCTCATAACCGTTGGCTGTGTACTGCTTATCACGGTATATCTGGTCATATCAGGACTCCCGGCGATAAAGCAGATTGGATTAATAAATTTCCTGTTCGGAAAAACTTGGGATGCGGGAGCGGCGGAGCCCTCATATGGAATACTGGCGCTTATACTGACCAGCGTTTATGGTACGGCGGGCGCGATATTGGTCGGGGTGCCGATAGGTTTTTTGACAGCGGTCTATATCGCGAAGCTCGCTCCGCCAACGGTCAAACGCGTAATGCAGTCGGCAGTGAGTATGCTGGCGGGCATACCATCCGTCGTATATGGTCTCGTAGGTATGTTGGTGCTCGTGCCGACAATCCGCAAATTGTTCAACCTGTCGGATGGATCGGGATTATTGGCTGCTATCATAGTGCTTGCGATAATGATTCTGCCATCGATAATAAAGGTTTCGGTAACATCCCTCGAAGCGGTGCCAACGGAATATGAGGATGCTTCACTCGCCCTTGGAGCAACACCAGTTGAAACCTATTTTAAGGTGTCGGTTCCGGCGGCAAAGAGCGGTATAGCCGCAGCCGTGGTATTGGGCGTCGGCAGAGCGATAGGGGAGGCGATGGCGGTTATGATGGTATCGGGCAATGTGCCAAATATGCCGAGCCTGTTCCAGAGCGTGCGTTTCCTGACCACAGCCGTAGCAAGTGAAATGGCATATTCGAGCGGTTTGCAGCAGCAGGCACTCTTTTCAATTGCTTTGGTGCTGTTCCTATTCATCATGCTCATAAATGCAACGCTGAATATGTTCCTGAAACGCGATAAGGAGGGTTGATCCATGAGAATGAACAAGCTATCCGGAAAACGTAAGGCTTATATCGGTCTGATGAAGGTTTTGATGTGGCTTTCCGCAGGGCTAACCTGTGCGCTGGTATTCTCAATCATCGTTTATATACTGGTGCAGGGCATTCCAAATATAACGTGGAAGCTGCTTTCAACAACACCGAGCTATCTTTCGGGAAGCATAGGTATTCTTCCAGATATTTTAAATACCGTCTATATTGTGATCGTGACGATTCTGATAGTCGTGCCGCTTGGCGTCGGCGCAGCAATCTATCTGACGGAGTATTCGACAAATAAGAGAATCGTATCGATAATAGAATATGCGGCGGAGACCCTTTCAGGCATTCCATCGATCATTTATGGCCTTGTTGGTATGCTTTTCTTCTGTCGCTTTTTGAAAATGGGCAATTCTCTTCTGGCGGGATCGCTTACTTTGGTGATAATGAATTTGCCGACGGTTATGAGAACGACGCAGGAGAGTTTGAAAACCGTACCCCAGAGCTATCGAGAGGGGGCATTTGGTTTAGGTGCGGGGAAATGGCGCGTTATTCGCACCGTAGTGCTCCCCGGCTGCGTTGATGGCGTGATAACCGGGTGTATTCTTTCAATCGGACGAATCCTAGGGGAATCGGCGGCACTGCTTTTTACCGCAGGATTCGCCCATGCGCTGAACGGCTTTTTCAGTGGGCTGAGCAGTGCCGGCGCAACATTGACCGTTGCACTATATGTATATGCAAAGGAGCAGGGAGAATTCGAGGTTGCATTCGCCATAGCAGCCATACTGCTCGTGCTGACATTGCTCATCAATTTTGCAGCGGATATGGTCGCAAGGCATTTCAGGAGAAAAAAGGAACTATGAGCAATATTATTTCAATGCGGAAGCTATGCCTGCGGCAAATAGCCCATAATGCGATTTAGGAGGAAAAAAGAACTATGAGCAACATTATTTCGGTACAGGATCTTTGCCTCTGGTATGGCAATCATCAGGCGCTGAAGGATATCAATATAGAGATACCTGAGAAGAGTATCACAGCTTTGATCGGCCCCTCCGGCTGCGGAAAATCCACATTTTTAAAGACACTGAATCGAATGAACGATCTCATTCAGGGGGTTAAGGTCACGGGCAGCGTAAAATATAATGATGTTGATATATTTGATTCATCCACAGATGTTACAGAGCTGCGAAAGAATATTGGAATGGTATTTCAAAAGCCTAACCCTTTTCCGATGAGCATCTATGATAATATCGCCTATGGTCCGCGTACACATGGCATCAGAAACAGGGCGAAGCTGGATGATATAGTTGAACGCTCTCTCCGGGATGCGGCTATTTGGGATGAAGTAAAGGATCGCCTCAAAAAGAACGCCTTGGGACTTTCGGGTGGACAGCAGCAAAGGCTGTGTATAGCCCGAGCTCTTGCTGTTGAGCCCGATGTATTGCTGATGGATGAGCCGACGAGTGCACTTGACCCGATCTCAACTTCAAAAATAGAAGAGCTTGCAATGCAGCTCAAAGAGCAGTATACTATAGTCATAGTTACTCATAACATGCAGCAGGCTGTCCGCATTTCGGATAATACAGCATTTTTCCTGCTTGGTGAGCTTGTTGAATATGGTAACACCGAGGAGATGTTCTCTAAACCCAGGGATAAGAGAACGGAGGACTATATTACGGGGAGGTTTGGATAATGAGGAGTCGTTTTGATGAGCAATTGTCTCAGCTCAACAGAGAGATGGTTCATATGGGTGCGCTTTGTGAGGATGTTATAGCATTGGTTGCAAAAGCATTGGCTGAGCGCGACGCGAAGCTTTCAGAAAGGGTTGCACAGCTTGATTCGGAGATAGATCAGAAGGAGCGCACGATCGAATCCATGTGCTTGAAGCTGCTGCTACAGCAGCAGCCCGTGGCGACTGATCTGCGCCAAATATCTGCGGCTCTGAAGATCATCACGGATATGGAGCGAATAGGTGATCAGGCAGAGGATATTTCGGAAATAATCCCGTTCCTTGATGGAAGCTGCATGGAGAATGGCGGAACCCTTCAGGGAATGGCAGAAGCGACGATAAAGATGGTGACAGGCAGCATTGATGCTTATGTTAAGCGCGATACTGCGCTTGCAGAGAAGGTCATCGCGGACGATGATATTGTGGATGATTATTTTGAGCAGGTCAAGCATAGGCTGATAGACAGGATAGCCAAAGATCCTGCGAATGGCGAATGCGCACTCGATCTGCTGATGATTGCGAAATACTTTGAGCGCATCGGTGATCATGCAGTGAATATTGCCGAATGGGTAATCTTTTCGATCACGGGCGTGCATATAGCGGAATGAGGCATGGTGCAGCGACACAATCGACGGGGGTAACATATGACTAAAAAAATCTTCAATTCGATCCTCATCGTAACGGGGTCGGTACTGCTTGCAAGCTTCATAATAATTATGGGC
This sequence comes from Christensenellaceae bacterium Phil7, assembly GCA_001940845.1. GTDB lineage: Bacteria > Bacillota > Clostridia > Christensenellales > CAG-138 > PeH17. The sequence goes on along the minus strand of MSGV01000024.1, from coordinate 56,656 downwards.
TGCCTGTATAACTATTTTGGAACCATTCAGGAGAATCAGCTCAAGGATGAGTTGGCCATTGCGGGAGTTTCCGTTGAGATGGGCGGCGTTGAATATCTTGAACAGGTGCCGGCAGGCAGATACCGCATAACATGGATCGCTCCTGATGGAACGGTGCTTTATGATAGCCAAGCCGATGCTCAAAGCCTTGAAAGCCATGCGGACCGCGCGGAGATACAGGAGGCACTGGCAGCAGGCACCGGAGAGAGTGTCCGGTATTCCACTACGCTGCTAGAAAGGACGATGTATTGCGCAAAGCGTCTGAATGATGGCACCGTGCTCAGGATGTCCATTGGCAGAGCATCCGTGGGCGCATTGATAGTGGGAATGATTCAGCCATTTCTGATAGTGCTGGCAATTGCGCTCATACTTTCCGCAGTGCTGGCAAACAGACTGGCCAAGCGCATCGTAAGCCCAATGAATAATCTTGATCTGGAGGATCCGCTCGAAAATGATTCCTATGAGGAGTTCTCACCCCTGTTGAACAGGCTGAATCGTCAGCGCAAGCAGATAGCGGCGCAGATGCAGGAGCTGAGGAAGAATACGGATGAATTTTCACAGATAATTGAAGGAATGCGGGAAGGCTTGGTGCTTCTTGATGATAAATGGAATGTTCTCAGCATAAATAATGCGGCAATGAGGCTTTTCGGTACGGATGCATCCTGCGTGGGAAGCGATTTCCTATCGGTGGATCGTGGAAATGATATGAGCAATGCAATTCAGAGCGCGATGAAGGATGGTCATAGCGAACTCCTTGCACGGAGGAATGATTCCATGTATCAATTCAATATAAGCCGCATCGAATCGGATGGAGAAATACTTGGTGCCGTCATCCTTGCATTAAGCGTAAATGAGGATGCTGCCCCAAAATAGTATAATGAACTGTAAATAGAGAGGCCGGTCAGCTTTTAAATCTGATCGGCCCCATATGTTTTTCGGTTATAAGCCTGATAGAAGTTTATTTTGCGCTGTAGTCATAGAAGCCCCTGCCGGTTTTCTTGCCCAGAAGCTTCGCACGCACCATCTTCCTGAGCAGCGGGCATGCGCGGAACTTGCTGTCATGAGTCTCGTTGAACATGGTATCCATTATAGCGAGACAGACATCGAGACCGATCAGGTCGCCAAGTGCAAGCGGTCCCATTGGGTGGTTTGCGCCAAGCTTCATAGCTGTATCAACATCCTGAATGCTTGCAACACCATCCTGAACGATGAAGCACGCTTCGTTTATCATTGGGATCAGGATGCGGTTGACCACAAAGCCGGGGCATTCGCTGACCTCAACGGGCTCCTTGCCGATTTCGCGGCAAAGCTCTTCAATGGCATTGAAGGTTTCATCCGAAGTATTCATTCCGCGAATGAGCTCAATGAGCTTCATAACGGTTGCAGGATTAAAGAAATGCATACCGATGAAACGATCGGGGCGGGTGGTGTAGGCGGCAAGTTCGGTAATGGATATGGAGCTTGTGTTGGTTGCTATGATCGTGCGCTCGGGGCAGAGTGCTTCGATCTGATCATAGATTTCGTGCTTGACGGAGGAATCCTCGGCAACGGCTTCGATGACGAGATCGGCCCTATCGAGCTTATTATAGTCGGTTTCCCAGTCGATGTTATGGAGGATGAAATCCATTTCATCTTGAGTCATCTTGCCGCGGGCTACACGCTTGCTGAGTGTGCCATTGATCTTTGCTTTAGCTCGATCAAGGCTTGCTTCGCTCCTTGCATAGGCGCATACGGCAAAACCGTGCGATGCAAATACCTGGGCAATATCAAGCCCCATAGTACCGATACCGATGATGAAAACATTCTTTATACTCATTTGGTTTCCTTTCCGGGCGGATATCCGCCGAGCATAGTAATAGTATTTTAAATATAGTGGAATTTATTTGCCGATGAATTCGGATTTTGGGCTTTTGCTGACAAATGCGCCCATGGCCATGCGCTGATCCTCGGTTTCAAAGCATGAGGAAAACAGTCTGGCTTCGGCCTCAAGATCGGCGTGGAGAAATCTATCATACTTTATTCGCATCGCCTTTTTCGATGCGCGAACCGCTACAGGTGCATTGGCAGCGATAGCGGATGCAAGCTTCATTGCTTCATCCATAAGTGCATCGCCTGGAACGACCCTGGATACAAGCCCCATTTCAAAGGCTTCCTGAGCGGAATAGGTGCGTCCGGTCATGATCATCTCCATAGCATTTGCCTGGCTAATGGTACGCACGAGCCGCTGTGTGCCGCCGAAGCCGGGAGTGATTCCAAGGCTGACCTCGGGCTGAGCAAATTTGGCACGCTCGCTTGCAATGCGAATATCTGCGCATAGTGCAAGCTCGCATCCTCCTCCGAGCGCATAGCCATTCACCGCAGCGATGACGGGAATATCGAGGGCTTCAATTGCGCAGAAGGTCTTATGCCCTTTGATGCCAAATTGATAGCTCTGCTCACGGCTGAGCCCGCTCATTTCGCCTATATCCGCGCCTGCTACAAATGCCTTCCCGCTGCCGGTCATTATCAGGCAGCGCAGCTCCTTATCAGCCGCAATAACGGTGATTTGCTCAAATAATTTATCGAGCAGATCGGAATTGATGGCGTTCAGTGCTTCAGGACGGTTGATCGTCAGTATTCCGATATGACCGCTCTTTTCAAATACTATTGTGTTCTGCAAAGCCTTGCCCTTTGGCGGCATGAATGCACCGCCAACTTCCTTTCGAGATCAATTCTTGATAATTAAAAAGGAAAATCGAAAAATTCCCCTTATCATGTGCAATTTTACAGTCACCTGCTGCGCTTGTCAAGGCAATAAACGGACGAAATGCAAATATAAATTATCCCCGATTTCTTTATCGATGGGGCATAGCAAGTTAAGCGATGCGAAATTCAAATCCTGCTGAGAAGAGGAATTCTGCTTTTGGGAAAAAATATTGTGTTTTTTGATTCCATCTTGCTCAAATTGACGGAAAGTGGCTGTTAAAAATAAACAGTCAGCACAATTCGGCATAAAAGTCAATAGCTGTTCGACAATATAATTTGCAGGTTATCAACAGAATTCCACAGGATTGTCCACATCGAAAACGCAACTTTTCAAAAATAAAGTGGATAACTATGTGGATAATGTGGATAACTTTGCGTTTTTACTGTGGAAAACTTTATGAACTGCTTCTCGAAGTAATAAGTAAAAAATTTACTATATTTGCACAAAATTCGGTCTGCTTCTTTGGGGAAATCCTGAAACCCGATCGATTTGCTTATGAGATAAATGCATTTGGCAGATCAATAATTTAAACGTAAAAACAATTAAAGAGGAAACAGAATTCATAATTTCGGATACAAGCAAAATAGGGTTCGCTTTCTCATGCCTGCCTCCGTTTCAGCAGAAAGATTATAAATGATTAATCCATATTTATGATGGTAGCTTTGGAAAGGAAAAAATTCTTATCAATAATTATTTCTTTATTACCTATGGACAAAATCAAATAAGGATGATATAATTGGAGCGCAGGGATGGATTATGATGTCCCGGCAAAAATTAACTCGATGAAAGAGAGGAAAAGCTATGAAAATAAAGCGGGTTTTTTGCATTGCACTTGCACTCGTCCTTGTGATGGCGGTCTTTGCCGGATGCAAAAAGCAGGAAAATTTGAAACCCACGCCGGATCCGGAAAATAATCGTGTTATTGATACCAACAAACCGACTCAGACTCCGGTTCCCAACAATAACAGGCATGAAGGCTCTACTGATTCAGCCATCAAGAAGATCACGCCAACACCCGGAATGGAAGCAACCGACGAGCCTACTGAAGATGTATCTCAGAATCCGGATGCCAGCGAGACTCCCGAAGCTACCGATGAGGTGACCAATACCCAGGGCAGCGGAAATTGATCGAGCAATAGCTTCAAAATATGATCCGTTGATGGATCGATCAGAAGCATAATGTATAAATAACGAACACCCGAACGGTCCTTATGGAATGTTCGGGTGCTGTTTTATGCCCTGCGATGATCGAATGTTATCGGATCAGGCATACGTGGGGAAATTGAAGAAATCATGGATTATATTCAGCTGCCATACGCAGTATGAGCACGACATCATTGAAATTGATGATCGCATCATCATTGACATTTGCGGCAAGGAGCTGCTCATCATTAAGGGTGATGAGCCCCATCACATGCCGCGCTGCCAGCACAGCATCGGCCATATTGACGCTTCCATCGCCATCGATATCTCCGGGAATGATCTCGGGACTGATATCCTCCGCAATGATCTGTATTAGCCCATGGCCCGCTGCGCTTTGGAAGTTATATGGAGCAACTATGAAATAGTATGTGCCTGCCTCGGTAAAGGTGTATTCCAAGGTGCTGAATGGGCTGTTACCCGAAGCGTCATCATTATAAGCGAGAATTTCGCCTGCCGAATTGAATAGGGTAAGATAGGTATCCACTCTGTTTTCATCCGTATTTTCATCGTTATACCAATTGGTGCGGAAGCGAATGGTCTCGCCGCCTTCTGCATTGTAGCTATAGCCGACTGCATAGGTATAGGTCATGCTTCCGGAATAGGTACTTCTTTGATAATAGATTGGAGTACCGTAGCCGATGCCGATGCCGACCTCTCCATTGAAATAGGGGAGGGGGTCAAGAGCGGTATATTCAAGATCGAAAATTCCGGGGAATTCCTCTGCGGGTACTACGGTAACGGTGCAGGTGCCAACAACGCCGTTTGCTGAGGTTGCGGTTATTTCAGCAACACCGGCTGACAGGCCGCGGAGCTTGCCCGCATTGACCGTACATACGGTCTCATTGGAGGAAGCCCAAGTGACGCTCGTATCGGTTGCATTCTCCGGAAGAATGTTCGCTGTAAGCTGCTCGGTCACGGAAGAGGTGATCGGAATGATGAGTTCTGCCGGGGCAATGATGATGCTTTCAACCGCTATCTCATCCTCGACATGGATATTTATGGTATCGGTGAAGCCGCCGTCCGCTGTGGTGATGGTCACGACAGCATCGCCGGAGGATAGGCCGGTTACGACACCATCAAAGGAAACGCTGATGATATCGGGAGCATCGACGGTGAATTCAACATCGGTGATATCCGCATTTGCGGGAAGGATATTCCATTCGAGCTGACAGGTTCTGGCAAGCGGCAGCGATATGGCATCCTGGGTGAATTCAACTCCGGTGACGGGGATGAGCTCACCGATCTCGATATCATCAAGCCAAGCCGTATCATCTCCGTTCGCGCCGGAGATATCCTTGCGATAGACGAAGCGCACAATCTGGGTTCCGGCAGGGATGACAACGCTACCGCTGATCCAATCCTCCGCCTGCGCACCGCTTTCCTGGAAGAGCAGATTATTATCGGCCTTGACCTGAAGCTTATCATAGGTGCGCTCGCTGCTTACTTTATATTTGAATCGGAGCACTGCTCCCATGCTGAAATCATAGTTCTGAACCTGAATGATGGCTTCGCTGCTGTCAATGCCCTGATTATTGCTCTTTGCCCAGCTTTCTTCAACGATAAAGGTATAATTCCCCTCAGGTTCGAAATGAAGCGTTCCGCCTTCGATATTCAATGCATCATCCAAAGAACCAGCGGGCTGAGGAGTGGGCAAAACGGGGGTCGGAGTTTCAGGAGCTTCACATGCGCCAATAGCGGTCACATCATCAATGCCGATCGCATACTGACCAAAGACATTGTAGTGACGGAAAGCGAGCTGGACGGCCTGCCCTGCATATGCGCTGAGGTCGATGGTCTGCTGGACATAATAGGGCTCACAAACGAAATATGCTATTTCATCGCTCCAGGTCTGTCCGCCGTCGGTCGTGATATAGATACCAACGGGATCCATATAGTAGGTGTAATCGAGACCGCGCATGAAGAAGCTAAGGCTGTTTCCAGCGATAAAGGAGGGGCTTATGAGCCAGTTATCGGGAGAAATATCGCCAACAATGCCGTTTATGCAGGAGAAGGAGGCAACGATACCGCTGCCGCCATGAGCAGGCAGTGCACTGATGCCGTATTTCCATTCCCAGCTATAGGTATCATCGTTTGCATCAACGGCGGTCCAGCCATCAGCAAAGGGATCGCTCTCAAAATCCCAGGTGATGCCCTGCACAGGTTCCGGGGTTTCGGGTGCCGGGGTGCTGCTGTTAAGAATGCTTATGCTGCCGGGCAGAACCGAGTATTCAAGGGGCTCTTCATCGCCATCCTCATACCAGTTGACATCAAAGCCGAGCGATGTCGTGCCCGATGCATCATCATTCACCCTGAATGTGATGGTCACGATGGAGCATGGGCCTATCACATAGATTGGAAGCTCTTCTCCGCTCCATTCATCATCACCGCCATAGAAATTTGCGCTTATGCTGCCGGGCGCTTCGGGAATTATGCTTGCACTGTATGCCTCGGTATAGAATGTGCCTCCGGTATGGCTGATGTATGTGAGGATGGATGGATCATAGGTGATATCCATGTCCAAATAGTTGCAGTCATTATGATAATTGTTGAGCATGACGGTAACGGAGAAGGTTTCACCCGCCCGGGCTTCGATATCATTATAGGTGAAAACTGCGCTATTTGGAGCAGAGGTGATGGGCTCCTGAGTCGGAGTGATGGGTTCATTGGAGGGAATGGGGGTTTCTTCCGGGGTCGCATCCTCGGCATAGAAGCGGATAATGCCGGATTTGGTGTTGAAATATGGGATAATGGCAATATAGTATACGCCGCTGTCGTTGAAGCTGTGGGTTATCATGCTGTATGGACGGTTGTTGGGATCATCGTCATTATACGCAAGGATATTGCCTTCTGAATCGACGAGCACCATATAAGTATCGAGCTTTTCTGAATCATTATGCTCATCATTGGGCCAATCGGAACGGAAGCAAACCTGCTGACCGGCGGCTGCTGTGAAGGAATAGCCAACGGCATAGGCCACGATAGGTGAGGCTGAGGCGGTCTTCTTAAATAGAATCAGCTCGCCATCGCCATTGCCAAGAGCAATATCGGTATCGGCATAGGGTAGAGCGTTTATTTCTGTAAAGCTGAGATCCAGCACTCCGGGATAATCCTCTTGAGAAAGCACAGTAACCGTACAGCGGCCTTCAATGCCCTCCGGAGTTATTGCGATGGCCTCAGCAGTGCCCGGTGCGACGCCTTTCAGCATACCGGCGGAGCTGACCGCAAGAATGGTTGGATCGGAACTCGACCATGTGACCGTAGAGAAGGTGGCATTCTCCGGAAGAACCTCAGCGGTTAGCTGAAAATAATAGCTGTCGATAACCGGGATAGTGATCTCGTCCGGCGTCAAAATGACTTCTGTAACGGGTATGGGAGGATTGACATGAACATCGATAGTATCTGTGAATTCACCCTCTGCGGTCGTAATGGTGATGACTGCATCGCCTTCGCCGACGCCCGATGCAACGCCGGCACCGGTAACGGTGACTATGCTCGTATCACTGGAAGCAAAGCTGACAGCTTTATTGGCCGAATCCTCGGGGAGTACGGTCCAGTCAAGGTGCTGAGATGCATTGATATCAAGGGATATGCTATCCTGATTGAACTGTACGCCGCTGACGGAGACATATTCGGAAGCATATACATCGTCGATCCAGACGGTGTCGCTGAATCTGTCGCCGGAGCCATCCTTGGTATACGCAAGCTTTATCTCTTCCGTACCTGCGGGGATGATGATGTCTGCATTGAGCCAGGTGCTGCTCTTATCCCCACTATCGTTGAATACGGAGGCACCATCGATATAGATCTGGAATTTGTCCCAATTGGATTCGCTGCTCACCTTGTACTTGAGATGGAGAACCTTTTCCACGGTGGTGTCAATGCCTTGTACAAGCACGGCAGCGGCTGAATTGGATACATTTTGATTATTGCTCTTTGCGCAGTCATCATCAATGACAAAGGTGTGATCGCCGATGGGCTCAAAGTGCAGGATTCCGCCCTCTTTATTGAGGGCCTCATCGAGGGTCGCTGCGGCCGTTGGAACGGGAGCAGTCTCTGCTGTGGCGGGGATGACGCAGATCGGGAGCATCATGAGCAGCGCCATAAGCAGTGCAAGGGTTTTTTTCATACCTTTTCTCCTTTCGGTATTTGTGAGCGGCTAATGCGCTCGATTGGAATTGAAGAATGATCCTTAATCATATGATAAAGCGATCGAGGTCTGCATAACAGCGGATCAAGGCGCATCCCTCTTGGTTCATCTATTATAACATAGCAGGAAAAAATTTGCAATATAATGTATGGACGATATAATTGAAATATGCTCGGAAAATTGCTTGGACTGTCAAAATCGGGATCAAGGCTTTAATTAAAACAATATGATGCAAATGCGGTCATGAGCTGTTGGCAATGATACTATGATGCGGATGGATTGCTGGGTTCACGGCTTGCAAAATTCATAGATGAATGATAGAATGAATCCATAAAAATATGGAGGTCATGATGAAAAGGCTCTTTAAAAGAACGCTGGTCATTTTTCTAGCACTGGTCATGCTCATGCTTGCCGGCTGTGGTAAAAAGTATAATGTTTATGAGAATGGAAGGTATGAGGATAAGTTCGTTAGCTTTACCATGCCGGAGGATCATATTCTCGCCCTTGATTCTACAAAGGAGATGGGCAAGCTCTATAAGAATTTTTATACCTTCAAGGGTGAAAAGGATGTGAGCGGAAACAGCATAGTTTATATCACTATGGAGTTTGATGAGAAAATAGCAAAGATCGTGGAATCGGATGAAAGCGCTATCGTTGATAAGCTCAAATCGCAGTATCGTGCAAAGGATAAGTCGATAGAGGTTTATGAGTTCAACCGTCTGGATGGCGAGGGTTATAAGGGCTATCTGGTCTATTTTGGAATCGGTGCATTTGGTACCGATATAGAGCAGGATGAAAAGCGGCAGGCCTGCGTCAATGTGGTGCTTGTCCGAGAACGGGATTATGCTTATTCCACGCTGGTATTCAATTCTGTGGATCGGGAGATGGAAAAGCTATATCTTGAATCCGCAAAATCGGTTCGGTCAAATGTTGATTGATCTGTTATTGGTGAGATGAATTCGGAAGATATAGGACTATGCAGGATTTGCCATGCCTGGACAGTAATTGCCGGTTCGAAGAGATAGAGATGCGGCTCCTTTGCAATGAAGCCCTCTTCACGGTGCTGATGAGCGGGAAGGGGCTATTTGCGGCGGAGCCAATTTTGCTGCTTCGGGCTTGAAGCTGAAATATCTGAAATAACAGATATTGCTGCCGGGCTTATTCTGCTTGCGTCATTTCGTTAAATTTTTTTCGAATTATTATGGACGAATAATACAAATAATGTTATAATAATCACCGAGTATGCACAAACGCATCAAAAAGAACAAAATGGCATGGTGAATTACGAATGAATAGACAAAAAAAGATCCTGCTTATTTCACTTCTGTCCCTGCTGATGGTCGTGACGATAGCATTCCTCCTATACATACTCTATGATAAGGCTAGAAACAGCGATTTGCCTCCTGTGATAAGCATTTCATCGGATGAGATACATGTGAGCGTAAATGCAGGCGAGAAGGAGCTGCTTATGGGCGTCACAGCCATGGATGCGGAGGATGGAGATATCACGGACAGGATACTCATAGAAAGTATTTCATCATTCATCGATGTCGGAAAATGCAATATAACCTATGCGGTATTCGATTCGCACAATCAAGCCGCAACAGCTTCCCGGGTCATTTATTTTACCGATTATACCTCTCCGCGCTTTGAGATCAAGCATAGCCTTGATTTCAGCTATACTTCCAGCATAAATCCATTGGATTTCGTTAAAGCGTATGACTGTATAGATGGCGATATCAGCGGTAAGGTATCCATGTCCTTGCTGGATTCGAGCGATTATCTGACGGCTATAGGATCTCACCGCGTTGAATTCCGGGTGGTAAACAGCATGGGCGATGCTGCGGCCATTCAAACGGAGATCATCGTTACCGACCGCACATATACGGAGCAGCGCATGATCCCTGTAATAGAATTATCGGACTACATAATATATGTAAAGCGCGGAGAGCTGGTCGATCCGCTTGAATATGTATCCACGATAAGTATTCAGGGTCAGGAATTCAATTTAGCGCAATATGGAGCGAACAGGCTTCAAGTGGATACATCGGGCTTTGATTCGAATGAGACGGGATTGCAGCAAATAATCATATATACAGAATCGGAAGAGGGAAATGGAGCCTATGTGGGCCATGCGACGCTCCTGGTCTATGTGCTTGGAGATAATGAATAAGAGAAGGGTTTGATCTTTGGGAGGGAATAATGCCTAAGTTTACGCCTAATAAGGCTGCGGGAAGGAGCAAGGCTTTCACGCTCGATCCGGAAGTAGCCGTATTTGAACTTCTGAATAATTGGTGGATCATAGTAATTGGTGTGCTCATATCGGCAATGATCTCATATGTTGTTGTGACGGAGACCTATAAGGCGGAATATACATCGAGTGCAACCTTTGTTGTAACGACAAAGGGTTCCGTTTCATCCACAGTTTTTTCAAATCTGAATACAGCAAGAGGGCTGGCGGAATCATTCAAGTATGTGCTTGACAGCGATGTGCTGATGGAGAAGATATGCGAAACGCTTAATATCGATAGTTTTCCGGGCACTGTAAATGCTGCTTTGCTTCCGGATACGAACATACTTTCACTGACCGTTACATCCAATTCGCCATCATTGACCTTCAGAATGATAAATGCGATAATTGATAATCATCATATCGTATCGGATTCGGTCATTGCGAATGCATCCATGGATCTGCTTATGCGTCCAACCGTACCCAAAGCCCCTGCATACGGCATGGGAAGGGCGGGCATAATAAAGAAAACCATGCTTTTTACGGCGATTGCGCTTATTGCGTGCACGATACTCTATTCGGCGATGAGCGATAAGGTCAAAAATGTAAATGATCTGAACGATAGGATAGACTGCGACAGGCTTGCAACATTTTATCATGAAAGATCGAAGCGTACTATGCGTTCCCTCATCAAACACAGGAAGAAACAGGATTTGCTCGTGAATAATCCGACGACAAGCTTCGGCTATTCCGAAACCTTCAGACTTTTCAGAACCAGGATAGAATATCTGATGGAAAAGGGAGGGCATAAGGTGCTCATGATCGGCAGCGTGCAGGAGAATGAGGGAAGATCCACCATTGCTGCCAACATTGCACTCATGCTCGCCTATAATAATAAAAAGGTGCTTCTGATAGAGGGCGATATGTTCGAACCGGTTCTTGAAAAGCGGTTGGGCATGTATATTGGAGCGGAGTTTTCTCTAAATGAATATTTGTTGAAGCCTGCCCCGATCAACCTGCTTCCAAAGGTTGATGGCATACCAAATTTGAGCCTTCTAGCCTGTAAGAATACCGTACCGAATTCATCAGAGATCATAGGATCCGATAGTATGCAGGATTTCATGAAGCAGGCCAGAAAATATTTTGATTATATCATAATGGACACTCCGCCAATAGCTTATTCAGGCGATGCTGAAAGCCTTGCAGAGCTCTCCGATGCGGCCATAATGGTAATCAGGCAGAATATGGCTGCTGCGAGACGTATAAACGATGCTATCGAGGTATTGGAGAATAGCGATATTGATGTTTTGGGCTGCGTATTTAATGATGTAAAGCGTATTTCAATATTTGATTCCGCAGTTAATGCCGTGCGAGGAGGATATGGCAGCTATATGGGCAGCGGTTATGGCGGCAGGAGACATTATAGCGGCCATGAGCACGGCTACGGTTATGGCTATGGTTATGGTTATGAAAAGAACGGCGGATCGCATGAGGAGAGGGGCAATATGTTTCGCCCGGCTGAATCCGAAAAAGATGAGGTGAATGATTGATGCCGGATAGCTATAGGGATAATAGAGGGGCTCGAATGGGGATGGATGGCGCTGCATCCTCCTATGGAACGCATAATGCCATCAATGAAACGGGTGAAAGCAGCGGAAGGTTTGATGTGACGCAGTTTTTCAGGGATACCTTCCGGACCTTTATAGGAAATTGGTGGCTGATTATAGCGCTTGCTCTCGGATTCAGCGCATTGCTCTGCTTCAATACAAAGCGAAGCTTCCATCCGATATATAAGGCAAAGGCCACGTTCACGGTCGATGTCATCGGCATTTCGGGAATGAGCAGCACATACTATTCACAGGAAACCGCCGATCAGCTTTCAAAGACCTTTCCATCGATCCTGACGAGCGGAATACTAAACTCCCTGATTTGTGAGGATCTTGGCGTCAAGGCGCTTCCGGCGAGCATAAATGCATATGTGGAGGGCAGCACAGCCCTATTCACGATGGAGACTACAGCGGCCGATCCGGACAGCGCATACAAGGTTCTGAAATCAGCGATCAAGGTCTATCCGGATGTTGCCAGATTTGTGGTTGGAAATACGGAGCTGAATCTTATAAATGAGCCGCAGCTCCCGAATGTACCAATCAACTCGATTCAATATGTTTCCAGCATTGAGAAGGGCTGCATTGCGGCGATAGCGTTATGCCTACTGCTTGCCATGCTGCTCGCCGCGACCAGAAAGACAATTCGGAGTACGAATGATCTGAAGACCATATTCAGTCTGCGCTGCATCGGCAGCATACCATATGAAAGATCGGCAAAACATGGCAGGCGCAGGGAATTCACTTCCATTGAAAATGAGAAAGCTTCCAAAAATTTTGTGGATTCCATAAGGCTTATTCGCACGAGAATAGAAAAATCGACCGGCGAAAGGGGCGAAAAGGTCATCCTGATCGCTTCCTCAGTTCCCAGAGAGGGTAAGACAACCGTTTCCGTCAATATTGCGCTGTCGCTTGCGGAAAAGGGAAAGCGAGTCATACTGGTGGACTGCGATATCAGAAAGCCGTCCTCAATTGGTAATTATACAGGGCTGTGCGATAAGGGTCTGGTGGATTATCTGTTGGGCGAGGCGCAGCTTCCGGAGGTTATAGGCAAAAAGGGTGAAAGTCTTGATATCATCAATGGTATCAGAAACAGCAATAATGCGGCCGAACTTTTGAAAACGGCGCGTATGAACACGCTGGTATTGGAACTTCGTAAGCGTTATGATTATGTTATACTGGATTCGCCTCCCTGTGCGATAATGGCGGATGCACAGGCATTATCGGAGGTCGCAGATTCGGCGATCTACGTCGTGTGCCAGGAATACACCCGTAAAAGCCAGATAATAGATGCAATGAGCAATTTGAGCAATACGAACGTGCGCTTTATCGGCTATGTTATGAACAATGCAAGCAGCGCCGGGATGGGTACCGGGTATGGCAAATACGGGTACAATAAGTACGGAAAGTATGGCTACGGAAAATATGCTTACAGCAGGTATGCACACTATGGCGAATACACGAAAATAAAAAGTGAATAAATACTAAGGAGCATCGGTAAATGCCTTATGCGGGCCGGTGACAACATAATAACGACTCGTGATAATCATGGGTCGTTAAAGCTATAAATGGGAAAAGGATGCAGCGAAAGGAGAAAAAATGGAGGATTATAGAGCAGAATATTCGCGTTGGATCGATAATACCGCGAATGATGAAGAGAGCCATTTGGAGCTCGCTTCAATCCGAAATGATGATAAGGAGATAGAGGATAGGTTCTATACGGAGCTGGAGTTTGGAACGGCAGGGTTGAGGGGAATCCTTGGCACCGGTACGAACAGGATGAATAGATATGTCGTGCGCCGCGCAAGCGAAGGGCTTGCAAAGTATCTTCACAGATACAAGAGCTCTCAGGAGCATGGAGTTGCCATAGCATATGATTCAAGGCATTTCTCAAAGGAATTCGCTGTGGAGACCGCCTGCACCATTGCGGGCAGCGGGATCAAATGCTATCTCTATTCGACCCTTCACAGCGTACCGCAGCTATCGTTTGCGGTTCGTGAGTTGAATTGCATTGCAGGCGTTGTCATAACGGCAAGTCACAATCCGCCTGAATATAATGGCTACAAGGTATATTGGTCGCATGGTGGACAGGTTGGACCGAAGCAGGCGGATGAGATCCTCAATTGTATCCGAAGCATCGATTATTTTGATGTTCACCCCATGGATTATGCTGCTGCGGTGGAGAAGGGGCTGATAATACCGATCGGAGAAGAACTGGATGAGATTTATTATGGGAAAACCATGAGCCTGATGCAGCGTCCGGAACTCGTTCGCGCCCATGGCGGAGATATAGCGATAGTATATACGCCTCTGCATGGCAGCGGGTTTGTGCCTGTGACAGAGGTACTGCGGCGCATAGGTATATCGAATCTCAATATCGTTGATGAGCAGTCGCAGCCGGATGGAAGCTTCCCGACCGTCAAAGCGCCAAATCCGGAGTATCCAAATGCTTTCACGCTGGCAATGGAGCTCGCCAATAGGGTGAATGCAAGCTTGATACTCGCTACCGATCCGGATTCGGATAGGCTTGGTGCGGCGGTAAGGACGAAGTCGGGTGAATTCAAGGTGCTGACGGGAAACCAGATAGGCTGCATTCTGATAAACTATATTCTGAGTGCGCGTAAGGAGCTTGGCAGCCTCCCGCAGAACGGACTGGTGGTCAAATCCTTGGTGAGCACAGCCCTTGCCGATGCGATATGCCGCAAATACGGTGTGGAGATGAAGCATGTTCTGACCGGATTCCGCTTTATCGCGGAGCAGATAGATCTTGCTGAGGCAACCCGAGAAAGAGAATTCCTGTTTGGTTTTGAGGAAAGCTATGGTTTCCTTGCAGGCGGCTTTGCTCATGATAAGGATGCGATATGCGCTTCGATGCTTGTTGCAGAGGCGGCTGTCTATTATGCTGCACGGGGAAAGACACTCTATGATGCGCTTATGGATATCTTTGATGAGTATGGCTTCTACGTTGAAAGAACGAAATCCTATACGCTTTCGGGAAAGGCAGGAATGGAGAAGATATCCAATGCTATGAAGGCATTGCGCCGGAATCCACCTATGGAATTTGGAGCTGAGCGCGTAATGGGATATGAAGATTTTGAAGCAGGAATCGAGAAGCGGCTTGAGACGGGCGAGGAAAGGGAGCTTGAGCTGCCGAAATCGAATGTGCTCCGCTTCACCCTGCCGGAGGATGCCTGGATCGTGGTTCGTCCAAGCGGGACTGAGCCAAAGCTGAAGCTTTATATCGGTGCGAAGGCACCCGATGAAGCGGGAGCAGCAGGAAAGCTGGAGGCGCTGCTCAAGTCTGCGGATGAAATGCTTGGCAGGCTGCTGAATTAGTATTCAGTCTATAAAGATGGCATGGTTGGTCGCTGCCAAATAAGAGCTCCCCACCCGATGAACGAGTGGGGAGCCGTTTTTATTTGCCGCTGACAGCTCAGATAGAAAGCGCATGACGCATGATGAGCATGACGTCAATCAGGTTGATCGATCCATCGGAATTCATGTCCGCAGCGGTCAGATCAAGAGCATCCTCTCCGATGAGCTGACCTGCATAGCGAGCAAGCAGCATGGCATCCTGAATATCAACAACGCCGTCACCGTTAACATCGCCCATATTATCAATCGGGGGATCGGTCACAACGGGGGGCTCAGTCTCTATAGGGGGCTCCGTTACTACAGGCGGCTCGGTCACGATAGGCGATTCACCAAGGGCAAGATATATATCGGTGACGCATAGGATTCCAGCACCACCGTTGGTATAGGAGACGGAGGTCGCGTTGCCCTTGATGAGGTTGGTCAGTTCTTCAACACTCATATCGGGATCGTAAGATTTCAGCATGGCCGCAACCGCAGAAACATGGGGGCATGCCATTGAGGTGCCGCTCATAGAGATCTTGCCTCCGCCAATGCGTGCGCTCTTGATATTTTGCCCTGGAGCAGTGATATCTACCATGTTGCCATAGTTTGAGAATACGATGAGCGTATTCTGCCTGTTGCTTCCGGCAACGGTTATGGCATTTGTGCAGTTTGAGGGGCAGTAATTATCGGCATCATCCCCATTGTTGCCTGCCGCAACACAGAAGGGGATATTTTGCGCATATGCTTCTTCAATGACGGAATTATATGCGGAATGCATCTCATCATCCTCACACTTGCCGCCAAGGCTCATATTGCATACATCGGCATTATTCATAGCCCATTCCATGCCGTTGACGACCCAGCTGCCATAACCCTGACCATCGGAATTCAAAACCTTGATACCCATGACCATGACATTGGGCAGCGTGCCATCGATGATGGTGCCGGAGCAATGAGTACCGTGACCATGATCGTCCTCGGGATCGGCATCATCATTCACGAAATCATAGCCGCCGGCAACGATCCTGCCGGCAAGCAGCTCATGATCGGAATCGATTCCGGTATCGATGACGGCAACGATGATTTGGGGCAGGTTTGCCGGATCACTGCCGGCATGGGCATAGATCCAGGTATTATAATCATTCATATTGACATAGCTTTCACCATAGCCCCAGGATATGTACGCGCCGGTGTTCGGAAGGGCTTCGGTGTAATCAGCGTCCTCAATGACGCAATCCTCAAGCGTGATGATACTATCGGGTATGGCATATTCAACATAGCTGAAGGATGCATACTGCTTAGCGGCAGCTTCCGCTTCATATGAGGAAGCATATTGAATGATGCTCTTGCCGCTGCCATCCGAAACATGGGCGATTGAACCGCTATAATCGAGCTTTTTGCTTGATTTTACGATGATGCGTCCGGTCTCGAATGCATCATCGGCCTTTTTCATATCGGCTGCCAGGCCATAGGTATCGATCATGGCATTGAGTTCTGCATTGAAAGCCATGATCCTTTCATTTTTTGCGAGCCGTTCGGCCTTGGTCAAGCTCCTTCGGCCTGCGCTCTCCGCAGAGTTTGCGCCGATCGATGGGAGTATGATAAGGCACATTGCAATGGTCAAAAACAGAGCGAGAAATCTTTTCATCTAAATTTCCTCCGATTATATCTGATAATTTTTAATCAACAGTGGTTTAGAGCGATTGAGTGATGCCCATTGTGTATCTGAGCAGCAGCAATGCATCGGTATTATTCACTATGCCATCGCGATTGACGTCCATAATGGCTTCAGAAGAATAGCTTCCGGCAATACCAAGGCTGAAGCGTGCTATCAATACCACATCCGAAGGATTGATGAATCCATCGCAGTTGGCATCTCCAAGCAGCCAATATTGAGCGGTTACCGTCATATCGCTCTGAACATTGCTGAAATCAACATCCCAACCCGTGAAAGCGTAGCCCCCGCGGATAGGAACTTCGGGAGCGGATGCACTTGCGCCGCTTTCGACGATCTGGGTATCAAGCACTGTACCGTCCCAATCGAGGAAGAGAACGGTGTGGGTGGAAGGACGTTCGGATACGATAACTGCGCCGGTATAGCTATTGAATGCAATATCCGTGACCTCTCCGCCAATGGGGAAGTTTTGGAATTGCTGAATGCTGGCAAAGACCGGGCAGGTAGCATTGGCAGCAGCTTCGAGAATCCTGACATGGAGCGTAATGATGGTCTTATGGCCATCGCCTGCGGGCAGGGGATCGGTGGGACAAACAACGCTTACCCGCACTGAACCCGGGATGGTCTCATGATCGATCAGGATCAGGGAATCTTCGGGCGCATCGGTGAGAAGATCCCCATAGGTAACGCCGGTTACCTCGAATGCAATGGCAAAATAGCCGATGGACATATTGAGGATATGGGCATCACCATTATAATTAGAGACCTCAACGGGAATATCGATGATATCTCCAACACATGCATCCTGAATTCCGATTGAGAAGCATACGGGATCAGATGGCTCGGGATCGGAGCCATCATAGAGCGTGCAGAGCCCCAAGACTTCGGACCCATAGCCGATGGTGCCGCAATTCTCGATGACAGCACCGGTCTGCGGATCAAGCTTCAGCAGCCTTCCGCCGGTGGCGGAGTGATATTGAGCCCAGAAAAGTTGATTGGTATTCATATCCCAGGTCATTGACTGAACCGCTTCAAGATTTTGCTCCGTAGCTCCTACATATGTACAATGGCCATTTTCAAGCTCTATGCTGTAGAAGGAACCGAGATAGCTGATGCCATAACCGATGCCGTTGTTATCGATAGCAAACGTCATAAGCGGATCGGTGGGATCCATGGGATCGCCCTCGTCATCAAGAAAATCGCTGATAAAGATCATTTCACCGGTTTCAATATCCACAATATAGAGCGCACGGGTCTGATTTGCATCATCCTTTGCAGCCATTGCGTAGAGCAGTTCATTCTTATAATCATAGGCCATGCCGAGCACGATATGATTTTCGGGAGCGCTGCTGCCGAGATAGGTCTTAACAAGGGTCACGCTGTCTATGTGATAGAATCTTGTATCATTGCCATGCGGATTCATTACGAAGTTATAGCCATAGATTTCCGTACCGATGGTGCAGGCAGCATAGGTCACGCTATTATCAAGAGTACCGATTCGGCTGAGCGTTTCGGGCTCATCATCGGTGAATGAACTCCAGGTCATGGTGGGTGCGATTGGATCGAAGCCTATGTAGCCTATGAAATCTCCAAATGCGGGACGGTTGGGTTCGACGGGACGGGAGCCGGCACCGGCCTTGATGGTAAATTCGGCAAGGTGGCCCTCGGTGCAGCTATATGTATAGGTCACCTTGGATACGCCGTGATCGACGGTGAGGATGCTGCCACCAGCGCTGCCGCCCTTCCAATCGGATGCGCGAGATATATCAAAATTGGGTATGGATGAAAGATCGATGGTGCGGAGTGCCTCATCATCAAAGGTGGGATAATAGTAGATATTTCCGGAGCAGAATAGATCTGTAATGCCGTAGCAGCTATTAAGATTCAGACAGGCCAGATTGTTTCCGGAGCAGTTCAAAAGCGTGATGGCGGAGTTACTGCTCAGATCGAGCTCCGTAAGGTGATTGTTTGTGCAGAAAAGCGTTGTGAGAGCTGAATTATTGCTGAGATCCAGCTCCGTAATATAGTTATCGACACAGGTCAGATAGTTGAGCGAGGTGTTGCTGCTAAGATCGAGCTCCGTAAGGGCATTGCCGCCGATATAGAGTGTTGTCAGGGCAATATTGTTGCTCAGATCGATCGAATTCAGCGCGTTGCGGCCCAAATTGAGAGTGACCAGCTCGGTATTGCTGCTCAGGTCAAGCTCTGTGAGCATGTTCCAGGAGCAATCCAGGAAGGTAAGCGCGGTATTATGGCTCAAATCGAGCTTTGTAAGATTGTTCGTGCCGCAATACAGCATTTGCAGGCCGGGGAGGAATTCGATGCCTGTGAGATCGGAAATACCTTCGTTGCTCGCAAAAAGCATTACAATATGGGAACCCTCGAATTCGGAGATATAGCCATCATTATCAAAATCGCAATTCAGCCTTACGCATTCCCTGAATTTCTCATCCGGAAAGTTTATCTCATTGATCTCAACATCCTCTACGGGATCGACAGGGATGGTCTCTTCCGGCACTTTGATTGAGAAATCGATGCAGAATAGATCGGAACATCTGTATGTATAGGTTACGGAGGATACGCCCCTATCAAAGGTCAGGATATTTCCGCTGATACTTCCGCCGCGCCAGTCGGAGGTGCGTGAAACATCGAAATTTGAAAGCTTGGATAGATCTATGGTGCGAAGAGCTGCATCATCAAAACCCGGATAATTATAGGTATTTCCCATGCAGGTCAGATTGAGGAGGCCGGAACAGCCGTCGGCATCAAGGCTTGCGAGGTTATTGCCGGAGCAGCTTATGAATTGCAGAGCGGTGTTGCTGCCGAGATTGAGTTCTGTGAGACGATTGTTGTCACAATTTAGATTGGAAAGCGAGGTACATCCGCTGATATCTATATTTGTCAGATAGTTATTGGAGCAGGTCAGGCGTATGAGCGCCGCATTGCTGCTGAGATCGATCTGTGAGAGCGCATTGCTATTGGCACTGACAACTGTGAGGGCGGGATTATTGCTCAGATCGAGCGTTGTGATCGCATTGCCGTTGCAGAGAAGGGTTGTAAGTGATGGAATGCCGCTTATATCGAGTTCAGTGAATGCATTCTGCGAACAGTCCAAATAGGTCAGGGCAGTATTGTGGCTGAGATCAAATTGCGTTAAGCTGTTGGAATCACAATAAAGGCTTTGCAGGCTCGAAAAATGCTCAATACCTGTCAGATCCGATATGCCCATATTGCTGATGAAAAGGGAGGTCACAAAGGAGCTCTCAAATTCGGAAATTGAACCGTCACGGTCGAAATCATAGTTTTGAGCAATATAATCCCTGAAATTACCATCGGGGAAGTTTGCTTCGTTGATCTCGACTGGTTCGCTCATCGGCATGAGAGCGAAAACGGCATTGAGAGGAAGCATGGCCATGGCAAGCATCAGTGCAAGCATGGCTGCAAGTAAGCGTTTTTTCATAGTCGTTCTCCTGAATAGAAATTTATTTTATTCGCATGAATACAATCGAGTTGGCCCGATCGGCATCATAGGCGATAAAATACTGAAATAAATGGATGAATGCCAAGCTAGTCATCCAATCTCTTCGACCGGAGGATTCATGGCATTGCTTGAAAAGCAGTATGAACTTCAAATTACCTGCTTGTTAAGCAGTATTCTACTTAAATTGAAGACTGGTGTCAAGTATTAAGGCAAATATATTGCAAAGATGATTGCAAGAGTCTGTTTGATTTGGGTTAAATCATTGGAGGAAGCTGGATATTTTGAAGCTTGACAGTTTCAGCGCCTTACCTTATACTGTAAGCAGTGTAATGCTGCTTTATAAGCATTATAGATGGAGGAAACATGAAAGCAATCATTCATAGGCAGCCAAATATCCTGTGCGAGACGATAGAAATGCTGTATATGCATTATAATGGAGTGTCTTTTGAGGATGATAAGGAGCATCTTCAAAAGAAATACGGTCTTATTTTTAAACGCGATGAAATGGATGCGATCATAAAGCGTATTGACTGCATAAACGATATTTGCGGGGAGATTATGAAGGATGCCGATAAAAATGATCCCAGGCTGAGCTATTATTTTAAATCACTCGATGGAAAATCTGGATCATGGTGGGATTATTGCCCGGCCGCAATGCTTGCGCTCACCTTTATAGACCCCGGTATAAATGGCTTTGATGAGGCGATAGAATATGCAAAGAGCTCAAGGCGAAGGCTTTTCAATACGAGATTTAAATTGCAGGGAATACTGCCGTCGGGCCTGGTTTTCACTACGACCGAGATATCGGAGCAATCCTTCATCAAGCAGCTCAGCGAATTGGAATGCTCTTCCGTATATAAATGGACGGCATGTGAGCTTTTTGAAGATTTTGATTCCCATATGAATGAACTTGCCGATTTGATACGCCCATTTGCAGAGAAGCTCGAGTGCGGTCTCGAGGCGAACAGAGCCACATGGAAAGAGATATATGATTATTGGGAGGACTATTTCCAAAATCACAGCATAAGCGAATTTCGCCGGGATTTAACCAATACAGGCGGTGCAGCCGATGATAATTTCGAGGAGCTTCATGTAAATCTGAATATCGTTGCGGCACGCTATCTGCGCAGCGATTTTGAGCTATTCGCAAATGCCAGGGCTGCGCATGTATTTATCGGCACATCACTCAATTCGAGCTCCAGGATAATGCCGACCACGAGCGATATTCAGTCCGTGGGCAGGGCTTTCCGCACTCTTTCTGAAAAAGGAAAGCTCGAGCTGCTGCGCACATTGGCATTTAAACGCTCGCATTGCACGGAGATAGCCGCCGAAACGGGCATCAATTCCGGCACGGTATCAAAGATGCTTGATGCGCTATATCATCTTGGGCTTTTAAACTTTGAAAGGGTAGATAATAAGTTTTATTATACTACAAATCTTGAAAACTACTATCGATTGCTGGATTCGGCAAGGGAACTGGTCAGTCGTCCTTTGGAATAAACGTCTATACATGAAGGGGCTGCCATGCGGGGCTGCCCCTTTGCTGCTGATAAGCCGATATTCCGCAGAATTATGCGTTAAACGGAACAATTTAGTTTAGTATTTAAGGGATATGGAGCTAGGGGCGCTGAATTATTTTGTACCAAAAATTCTGTCTCCGGCATCGCCCAGACCGGGCACGATATAGCCATGCTCATTGAGATGACTATCGATTGCAGCCGTGTAAATCGGCACATCGGGATGCTGCTCATAGAGTGCCTTAATGCCCTCCGGTGCAGCAACGAGGCACATAAGCCGAACGGTTCGGCAGCCCGCTTCCTTGACGATGCGAATCCCCTCTGCGGCTGAACCGCCCGTTGCAAGCATGGGATCAACAACTATCATATCGCGGCTGCAGGTATCGCTGGGGAGCTTACAATAATAGCTTACGGGCTTCAAGGTCTCCGGATTGCGATAAAGCCCTATGTGACCGACCTTTGCGGCAGGAATGAGCTCCATAACGCCCTCCGCCATGCCGAGACCGGCGCGAAGGATGGGCACTATGCCAAGCTTTCTGCCTGCGAGCACATGGGCCTTCATTGGGGCAACGGGAGTTTCTATATCAACCTCTTCAAGGGGAAGATCACGGGTGACTTCATATGCCATGAGCGTGGAAAGCTCATTGAGCAGCATTCGAAAATCCTTGGTGCCCGTGTTCTTATCCCTCATCAGCGTAAGCTTATGCTGTACGAGGGGATGGTCAATAACTGTAACATTCTTCATATAGTCCTGCATATTTGCCTCCGTATCATTTGATGCATCATGATTGCGCATTTGAATTCATCTATCAAGGGCACTGATCTTATCGATCCGCCTCTGATGCCGTCCTCCGCTGAATTCGGTTTCAAGCCAGGTCCTGGTGATCGCCTTTGCAGTCTCCGATCCAATGATTCTGCCTCCCATCGCAAGCATATTGCTGTCATTATGCTGACGGGTAAGCTGGGCGGAGAGAATATCGCCGCAAAGCGCACAGCGTATCCCATGCACCTTGTTTGCACAAATGGAAACGCCGATACCGGTTCCGCAGATAAGAATGCCGCGCTCAAATTTACCGGAAGCGACAGCTTGGGCTGTGGGGAAGGCTATATCGGGATAATCCATGCTTTCTTCATTGAAGCATCCGAAATCCTTGTATTCATAGCCGAGCTCGGCCAGATAATCCATGATCTGTTGTTTGAGAGCGAAGCCGCCATGGTCGCTCGCTATTGCAATCTTCATATAATTCTCCATCTTCAGTTTATTCATCAATTAAGGTAAAGCCGGAGGCTCTGAGCAATCGATTCATATATGCCAATCCCTGATCGTTGGTTGGGATTCCCTCGGCAAATATGATGTCGACACCATGGGATCTTTCCCGCAGCGCATCGAATAAATTGGCGCAAAGCGTTGCAGGCTGCTCCCTATCCCCAATTATAACATAATTCTTGCCCCTATAGTAGCCCTTTGTCTGCTCGGTTGCAAAAATTATGCAGCGTTTGCCGGAAGCCTCTGCCAGCCCATATTCTCTTAAAATGCTCCCCGCTGCCTGCCGTGGGCTTCCTTCGGCAACAATGACGGTGCAATCCGGCGCATAATGCTTATGCTTCATACCGGGAGATTCCGCAATTGCATTTTCCGCAAGGGGCGCGAGTACGGATGGGCTGACCTCCACCGACCCTATGACCTGCTCGAGCATCTCCTTCGTAATTCCTCCCGGACGCAGTATTCTTGGCTTACCAACGAGGGAAAGGACTGTGGATTCGACTCCGACCCTGCATGATCCGCCATCAAGCACCATATCTATCCTGCCGTCCATATCCTCCAGCACATGTTCCGCAGTGGTGGGGCTGGGCTTTCCGGATAAATTCGCGCTCGGTGCAGCTATTGGTACGCCGGCAGCGCGTATCAGGGCAAGCGCGGTTTTATGCTCCGGCATACGCACTGCAACGGTATCGAGCCCAGCACATACCTCGGCAGGGATTAGCTCGCTTTTTAGATAGATCAGAGTCAGAGGTCCGGGCCAGAATGCATCCATCAGCAGCCTTGCATTCTCTGGGATATGCAGCCAGAGCTGCTTGACATCACTTTTTTTTGCAATATGCAGGATGAGGGGATTGTCCATTGGTCTGCCCTTAGCTTCAAAGATCTTTTTGGCAGCCTCTCCATCCAAACCGTTTGCGCCGAGACCATAGACCGTTTCCGTTGGAAATGCGACAAGCCCACCGCTTCGGATTATACGTCCGCCAAGATTGGTTCCATTTTCCTTTTGTGTTCTCGCATTAAAAATCTGTGTACGCATATCCATCCCTCCTTATATCAGATCAATATAGCACAGTTATGCCGTATTAGCAAGAAAAATACAAATCACATCGGAAGATGAAGTTTGTATCCGATCGATGATTAATAAAATGAAATTATGGATGGCTGTGACCGAAGCCAAAGCCATCCATAGCTTGCATCAAAATTAAATGATAGATTGTATAAATGGTTGCCCGTCTTCAAAGCTCGATATCCGCGAACAGCACCGGGAGCATCGCTTTGAACTCCATTAGCAGGGGAATGGATATTTCGCGCATTGCCGGATGCGCAGCAGGAGCGCAGCGCAGACGGAAGAAATGCCTCCATTCACGCAGATTCATTGTGCAGATAAATTCGGTCTTGATGCTGTTCGGCAGCACGCTCCGCGCATCCTCGGGCTTTGCACCGATGCTCAGCATATCGAAATATGCCTTCTCAGCATTGCGCATCGCCAGCTCCCATGCGGAATAAAGGGGGGTATCCGGTTCGGCAAAATAGGGCTTTATGAATGTAAGCTCATTGCCGAATTTAGCTTGGGAATAGTTGCAATAGCGTGTACTCTCCTGCGAGTAGCTTGCGATACGGTGCCGAACCCATTCATGGGATACGCCGCGATCGCAGATTATGCGTACGCTGATCGAAAAATGCTCTATGGGGCTTTCATGTCCTCGTGAAAGCATATGCCGAATGAGCTTTTCGGCACTTCCCTCTCCAATGTTCGTCTCGGATTTATAGCATACTCTGCCGCATAGCTCCAGGTGCCGGAGCACAGCTTCTCCGCTTGGACGATTCAAAATTTCAAAGCTTGGCGAACACACTCGCATATTACTTCTCCCTTTCTGCTTACGGTTAATTTAGGACAATATCCTGATAGCTTAAACCCTGTGCCGTTCGATTCTACCCTCCGCATCCCTGCAAACGACTTCGACTATTCCTGCATTTTTTATGAATCGACCGCATATCGCACAGGGCTTCGGGCTTGCCAACTCGCCATCGCTGCCGAAACCGGCAAGGTAGAGCACAGCGCCAATCATCTCGTGCCTCGCGGCGGATATGATTGCATTCTGCTCCGCATGAACGGCAACGCATTTTTCATACTGTTCGCCATGCGGAATATTATTCGCCTCGCGCCAGCATTCACCCGTATCGCAGCAATTTGGCTCGCCCCTTGCAGCCCCATTATACCCGGTTGAGATGATCTCATCGTTATTTATTATGACTGCACCATATTGGCGGCGAAGGCAGGTGGAACGCTTTGCTACGGCCGCTGCAATGGAGAGATAGTATTCATCCTTGGAAATTCGATTATTCATGATTTCTCCGGTCTATATTTTTATGAAATGATTGAGGAAAAGCTCAACCCTTCAATGCAGAGGAAGCATGGAAGGGGAAAGCGACTATCGGGACAAATTCAGCATTTCAAGCAGTTTTTCTTTTGCGCTCTCCCGGCTTTCACCGGCGGCAGCTATGCCGATCAGCATATAAAGCACTGCGGAGGCAAGCGTTGAAAAGCGTTCGGAATACCGCCTGTCCAAACGAAGCGCACCGACCTCCAGCATCAGCCTCCATTGCTTCAATGCGCCTGCCATGAGCTGCCGAATGCCATCATTATTATAATGAAACAGGGAAAGCATGAGCCGTACATCCTCCCGATCGCCGGAAAAGACCATCGCAAGCTCGGAACAGACGATCTCTATATCCGATTCCTGAGATAGCGATTCAGCCCAGCCTATGATAGCATCGCTCATAAATTTGACGCAGGCTTCAGCGCAGATGGATACCAGATTTTCCCGGCTCGGATAATAATAATATAGGGTGCCCTTTGATATTCCGCATTCTGCCGCTATATCGGAAAGGCTTGCGGAATCAGCGCCCTTTTTAGCAAACAGACTATAGGCATATTCGAGAACCAGTTCATCGACCGATGCATTCTTTCTTGCGGCCATAAGCACCTCCGGAGGTTATTTTATATTATCGTGTGTAATACGAGCGCTTCTAATCAGCATTATTCATCATGGCGGCGATCTCGTAGATCAATATGGATGCGGCAACGGATGCATTCAGACTCTCTGCGTTTCCATACATTGGAAGGCGGCATAGGCTGCACAGCCTTGCAACATCATCAGAAACCCCTTGCGCCTCGTTGCCGATGATGATAAGAATTCGATTTTCTCTTATTCTTGGAATTCCCTCCGTACCTGCAAGATGCCCGCATATCGGTACAAAGCCCTGTGATTTTAGTTTGGGAATGCATTCAATGAGTTCGGCTTCATAGATGGGAATATGATAGCTGCTTCCCATCGCCGAGCGCAGGGCTTTGGGTGAAAAGGCATCCGTACAGCCGCTCCCAAGTATGATTCCGGCCGTTCCCATGGCATCTGCGGTTCGGATTATGGTGCCAAGGTTGCCGGGATCTTGAAGCCTATCAAGCGCAACATAAAGACCGGGAGGGAGCTCCTCAGGCATGGAGGGCTTGGGGGTTCGCACGCTTGCGATTATACCCTGTGGCGAGGGCGTGTCCGAAACTGCTTCGATCACCGAGCGGGTGACCGAAAGATAGGGAAGTCCGAGTGCGGACACCCTTGCTTCGAGTGCAGTGAGACCATCTTCGATGATGATACATTCGGGACTTATCCGATTTGAAAGCGCATCAAATACGAGCCGCTCGCCCTCTATGATGTGCAGCCCCGTTTCTCGCCTTGCGCTTCTATCCTTCAAACGGCGCAAAGCCTTTATAAGTTCGTTTTTAGTGCTTGAAATGAGAACCTTATCCACGCTTGAGGGGGAGTTTATTCGCTGATAGCCTTTTTCAATGCCTTGGCGAGCTGGTCGCCGCACGATGTATCCTTATAGCCGCAGCGAATGCCGCTCAGCCTTTCGATGGCAAAATTCACATCGGAGCCTTCCAGTAATGAGCTGATGGCCTTCAGATTGCCATTGCAGCCGCCGGTATAGGTAATATTATGCAGCTTACCATCCACGATATCGAAATCTATCATGGAGGAGCAGGTGCCGTTCGTTCTGTAATTATAATGCATATGATCGTCTCCTGTCGAATGTTTTTATTCATCTGGGGCAGCACCCCATCATAATTATAACAAATTAAGGCGAAACGGGCAAGCTGAAAAAAAGATTCGCAGCTTGCTAATCGGGTACGGCTTTACCTATCCTTATAGAATGTATTGCCGCCGATGAATTCGCGAATTATCGATGTGGGAGGAATCTCATCCTCAATATCGGCACTGACGAAATAATTCAGGAATTTGACGATGGATCGAGCCTGGCTATAGCAGTGGCTTTCGGGCGGAACGGCTTTGAGCAGCGGGTGCACATATTTTTTCATGACTGAAACTTCATAAAGAAGCGTCGTATTTATAATGCAGTCGGCATTTTCCTGGTAAGGGAATATCCAGCGGGTTTCGCCGCGGCGCACGCTCTCCCACATATCAAGCGTATGCTCCATGCTTGCTCCGCGCGTCTCGTAATCGCGCACCAGCCTTCTCAGCAGGCGCAGATCCGTCGTTCGAATACGGTTATGGTCATCGAGATTGAGCGTTGTGAGTGCGGAAACATAGATCCTGTATATCTTGCCGGGGTCTATATCGCCGAGCATGAGGGGATTGAGCCCATGAATGCCTTCGATGATAAGCGGCTGGTCGCTATGAAGCCTCAGCGTGCGATGCCCATCCTCACGCCTGCCCGTCAGAAAGTTGAATCTGGGAAGCTCGGCTTCCTCACCTGCGATAAGAAGTTCAAGATCATGGTTGAATCTTGCAATATCCAAGGTGTTGATATGCTCGAGATCCAGTTTGCCGTTTTCATCGCGCTCAAGTTTATCGCGGTCGATATAGTAATCATCGAGCGAGAGCATTATGGGATCCAGCCCGGATGCGCGGAGCTGAGTTGCTATGCGATTTGCAGATGTCGTTTTGCCGGATGAGGAGGGACCGGCAAGCATGATGGCCTTGGCTCTGCGGCAGATGATATCATCTGCAATCTTTGAGAAATTTTTCTCATGAAGTGCTTCATTGACGCGAACCAGTTCCCGTATGCTGCCATTTTCGACTCTTGTATTCAATTCGCTCGCAGTTGCACAACCCATGAACCTGCCCCAGCGCTCACTCTCGCGAAAGACAGCCAGCAGCTTGGGGCTATCCTCGTAGGCGGCGGCTCGCTCGGGATTATCGCGGTCGGGGAGGAGGATAACCACCGAATCATCGATCCTATGCAGTGCGAAAATGCGGACATAGCTCGTATCAGGCGCCATTTCGCCATAAAAATAGTCCGTATAATCGCTGTATTCAGGGCAGGAATACAGATCAAAATACGAAAACTCTCTCCATTTGAGCAGCCTGACCTTATCGAGCTGCCCATCCATCGTAAATCGAGAGATCGCCTCTTCGATGCTGCGCCGGCTGCGATACAGCCGATAGCCCGCCGAGACTATGCGCCGCATTTCATCATGCAGCAATGCAATATCCGCATCATTCAGGGTCGGCTCCTTTTTTATGGTTATATATACTCCCTGCCCCATGGAATACTGGACGAGCACCCGGGCATCGGGAAAGCTCCTTCGGACGGCCATTATGAACACGAATTGCAGGGTGCGTTCATAAACCCTTCGGCCTTCCTCTGAGGAATAATACAGGAGCTGGAGCTCACTTTCACGCTTTGGAATATAGCAAAGATTAAAAATCTCTCCGCCCAGCATAGCTGCAAGCGGTCTTTCGGATATTGCGGCAGAATCCAGACCGAGTTCGCGGATATAATCAAGAATTGCTGCCCCATCGCGAATTGGTACGGCGTTTTTATTGATAGTTATATTCATTATACTAACCTCCGGAACGGGGTGCCGACATAAAAACATTGTCGCAAAATGCTGTCGTCACTAGAATTTATTGTTTGCAGCAGCATTATAGAACGATACATCAGCTTGGTTCCTATAAGCTATTGTACATTTTACAGGAAAACCATCGGAATTCAAGCACGCTGAGGAAACAAACAGGTCAAACTGGCGAAAATAAAATGCCCGCCAATTATAAATGGAGCGCAGGATTCGCTCATAAGAGGCGGACAAAATGCTTTTTAAATTGACGATTATTGGTATTATGCTGTGAGGAGCTGATTGAGCAGCGCAGCCGCATCGACCATATCTATGCTGCCATCGCCGTTAAAATCGGCAAGAGCAATATCTATGGAGCTTTCATCTATGAGCCCCATTGCATAGCGCAGAATGAGCAGAGCATCTTGAGTGGAGATTATGCCATCGCCATTCACATCTCCAATGAGCGAAGCTTCGATAGGTCCGGGCTGAGCAATACCGGCAAGGATGAATACCTCTCTATCATAGTTATCCGCGCCGCCCTGACCGAGCTCGCCCTCATGGTTCCAGCCCCAGCCATAGAGCTCGTTTTCATTTTTCAGAACGATATTGAAGTCTGCACCGGAAGATATATATTCCACTCCGCTGATGAAGAGTGTCGGTTCATCGATGACATAGGTTTCTGTATCGCCGGGCAGGCATTGCCTGCGGTTGTTTGCTCCCCAGCAGTAGAGGTCTCCGTTATTTTTGAGTGCAAGGGTATGCACATTGCCGCACTGTACCTGCTTAACATCGCTGAGCACAAGCGTCGGGTTGGTGACTTCTGTGTTATCAACAGCACCGGACACCTGATGGGAAGTATTCTGACCGAACATGTAAAGCTCACCGCTCGCTGTGAGTACCGCACTATGAGCATTTCCGCAGCTCATGGATGCTATATCGATCCCCTCCATTATTTGGATGGGCGCATTTGAGATCTGTGTATTACCGGTGCCAAGCTGACCATACTGGTTATATCCCCATGCCCAAAGCGTACCATCCGCCTTGAGTGCAAGATTATGATAGGTGCCTGCTGCAGCAGCTACAACATCCTCCATGATCTGCTGGGGAGTATTCAGGGTGTACCATGCACCGGTGCCGAGCTGACCATAGTCATTTTTGCCCCATGCCCAGAGAGTGCCGTCATTCTTTATTGCCAGGGTATGCTGGAAGCCGCTGCTGACCGCGGAAACATCCTCCATGACGAGGACGGGGGTTGATTTATCCATAAAATCACCGACGCCGATTTGACCGAAATTATTCTGTCCCCAGCCATAGAGCTCTCCATCAACGGTGACAGCCATGCTGTGCAGTCCGCCGAGCGCCACTGATGCGACGCCACTCTCTATAACGCATGCGGGCATATACGCATTATAGCTTCTATCCTCTATGCCCAAACCAAGCTGGTATGAGCCATTATTGCCCCAGATCCATAGGGAGCCATCCTCTTTGATGGCGGCCGTGTGGTATGCTCCGCCGCTGATGGTCTTGGCAAAATCGATTGCCGCATATTCGGTTGCGTACACACTGCCGGTAAACAGAGCGCAGATGCAAAGCATTGCGGCCGCAAGAACCCATGACAGCATTTTTTTCATAAACTTTGTTCCTCCTGATGGTAATGGTGATTGCGGATCAAAACCGCATTCGATATAAATGGAAATACTTGACTTCCATATCTATCGTATGATATTATAGCACCGAAAGGACTTGCTTGTCAACGCAAAAACTGGTATATTATAAAGCTGAGATATTGAGATGGAGGAATAAAATGCGCATTGAAAACATCAACCCTATCATGGAAGCATTGACCTATTATAAGTATAGGGCATGCGGTAAAAGCATCAGCGAGGGATTAAAGAAGTATTCCGATGATATCGACAGCTCCGGAAATGAGCTTTGTCGGATGCTTCAGCCGATAGAACTGATGGAGGCTGTACTGAACGATAGACTGGATGTGGAACAGGCTGCTGTCAGGAAATACTTCAGACCAATAGATGAAAGCCTTGGCATAAGGGGCTTTTCATTTGCCGATATCATCTATATGGTTCCTTCGCACGGGCGGTTTGAGGGGATTGAGGCCGCAAGGGCGGAGGTGACTGCTTATTCCATGGAGGAAAAAAGAGAGATAATCATTGGTTCGCTCACAAGAAATAACAGGCTGCATGAAGAAAACTGCGCGGACTGCAATGATTTTCTGAAAATTATTGAGCGGCAGCATATGAGCGGCGATGAGAAATGGAGACTAATACAGCTATATAATAATTTTGACCGAATGGCTGCGGAGATTGCGGAGCTGCTTGGAGCCGCTGTTGATTTGATCTCCGAAAACTCATGCTTATACGGCGATTTGATAGCTGAATTCAATTCACGCTATGGTGATATTGAGGGCAGCCTGGGCTGCTATCTTGCAAAAGAATACGATATTGATATTCCGACATATGAATCGGAGATTCTGCTTCCATGGATTTTCGGATATGGCGACGTTCAAAGCGCTTATTCAAATGCGCAGGCTGCCGAATCATGCACCTATATAGGAGTGCTGGTCGATTTCATAGTGCGAAAGAGCAAATTGAAACTCATGCCGGGGGACTGCGATGGAATGCTGAAGGCGCTGAGCGATTCGAATAGAATAAACATATTAAAATTTCTTCGTGATAAAACCGCATATGGGCTTGAGCTTGCCGAATATCTGAATCTTTCACCGAATACCATATCGCACCATATCAGCAAGCTTCAATTGAATGGCTTTATCACATCCGAATCGGAGGGCAGCAGGGTGTATTATCGCTCAAACAAAGCGAATATCGAAAGATTTCTTGCGCTGCTTTCAGAAATGTTTATTGGAAAGTGAGGAAGACTCCAGAAAATGGAGACTAGATTTGAAAAACAAATATATAAATAAAATTCGGCCAAAGATATTGACAAATACAGAAAGCTTTGCTAGAATAAGTGAACGTCAGCGGGCAAACCATGAGCAAGCGGACGAAGCATGTTCGGACATGGGACGGTTACATGGTTATGCGTCTGTAGCTCAGCTGGATAGAGCAACGGCCTTCTAAGCCGTAGGTCCAGGGTTCGAATCCCTGCAGACGTGCCATATGGTGGGTGTAGTTCAGCTGGATAGAGCGCCAGATTGTGGCTCTGGAAGTCGTGGGTTCAAATCCCACCACTCACCCCATATATTTTAACCTCGGGAGCTTTGTTGGGGTGTCGCCAAGTGGTAAAGGCACGGGACTTTGACTCCCGCATCGTAGGTTCAAATCCTGCCACCCCAGCCAGATTTGACCCGTTAGCTCAGTCGGTAGAGCACTTGACTTTTAATCAAGNNNGTTCGAATCTCCGACGGGTCACCAGCTCTATCTTGGAGTTATGAGCGGGCGTGGCGGAATTGGCAGACGCGCCGGATTTAGGTTCCGGTGCCGCAGGGCGTATGAGTTCAAATCTCTTCGCCCGCACCATCCTTCTCCTTCCGATCTCATCGGAAAATGATAGGGCTTTTACGCGGGAATAGCTCATTTGGTAGAGCGCCGCCTTGCCAAGGCGGAGGTGGCGGGTTCGAGCCCCGTTTCCCGCTCCATCCGATGTATTTATATCGATCTGCATTTATTTTATGGAGTATGCGGGTATAGTGTAATGGTAACACATTAGCCTTCCAAGCTGAGATAGTGGGTTCGAGTCCCATTACCCGCTCCAATTCCAATTCGGAAGTATATCAATGCTTCCGAATTGGAGAATATTTGTATTTCATAGGCTTTGCTGGCTGGGATATATCGATCATGGTATTTATGAAACTGAATATGCGGGAATAGCTCATTTGGTAGAGCGCCGCCTTGCCAAGGCGGAGGTGGCGGGTTCGAGCCCCGTTTCCCGCTCCACGAAAAAAAGGTCTCTTTTGTCTACCAGACAAAAGAGATTTTTTCAAACAAAATAAATCCGTTTGGCGGATCAGCGGAGCAGTTCACGCGGGCTGTAAAGCGTCTTGGAATAGAACGGATAGAGATTCGGGCTTTTTAGGAGGATAGGAGGGAATGCAGGAATTATCAATAAATATGCTGGAAAGTTATTTACGCGAGCATTATGGCGATACCGGTAATGAACAGAGTTTATTTATGAAGCTTGTTGAAGAAATGGGCGAGGTGGCCGAGCTTCTCAATATTCGGGCGGGCAGGAAGGCCGGGGATGCATGCTCTGATAATGAACTGGCAGAGGAACTTGCGGACGTTATCCATTATGCCGTTGCAATTGCTTCAATAAATAATATTGATTTGGCAGCGAGTATTCTTGAAAAGGATCAAAGGGCGGCTAAAAAATACAACCATTCCATTAATTTAACGGACTATATGAAGGGATAAGCCACTAGGCGTACTTCTATTAAGCCTTTTACCAAAATCCCGCATTTGTCCATTGGATAAATGCGGGATTTTCAATTTGGATAATGGCCGATCAGGATATGTCTGAGGGCTCCACATCCAACAGCAGCATTGAGAGCCTGCATATCAGCGAAACCACATTGGGTCGATTCAAACTGAAGTATACCCGGTTGCCGTCCAGCTTGCTGTTCACAAGTCCGGCGACGATGAGCTTATTCATATGATGGTAGA
This sequence comes from Christensenellaceae bacterium Phil7, assembly GCA_001940845.1. Lineage (GTDB taxonomy): Bacteria > Bacillota > Clostridia > Christensenellales > CAG-138 > PeH17. Next base: position 22,896 of record MSGV01000024.1, on the reverse strand, counting down.
CGGTGGTGGGCGAGACATTGAATTGATTTGAGAGCTCCTGACCATATGTCGGATGCCCTTTTATGCTGCAAAGCATTTCAAATCGGGTATTATCTCCCATTGATTTGAGCTGCTGGGAAAGATCGCATGGATTGATGGAGATATTTTTGCGGCAAATCAAACGCATCAGCACGCCGATGAATATTTTTAATGGCTCATCATCATTATCCGGCAGAAGGAAGAGCGCGGAATTGAAATCCATAAGTCCGGGATAGAGCTCCACCTTGGAGAAATCGGTTATATCTATACCCGTGATGGAATGGATGTAGTCTATCATGCTGCTGTCATCGTCGGCTGTCTCCAAATAGTTGTTTATTATGTCCGAATAGTATGCCTCCTGCTGGGAAATGATTTCCATTGCCGGCTCCAGGATCGCTGCAAGCTCCATCATATAATCATGATAGTTGCGGCAGACATCCACGATGCGCCATTTGGTTTCATCGGGGAAGGGACAGGATTCGGCAAAATCCCAGAATTCTTCAAAGCTCAGCTCGCTGCATTTTGATACGGGAACATGATTGCTGAAGGTATTTCGCAGCGAAGCACGGACATTGCTCATTGGAATATTCTCGAGCTGAGCAAGGATCTGCGGCAGGCCACCGGTATTTCTGCATGCGCTTTCAAAGAAAATCATTGATGCGGCACAGGTGCCTATGCTGTCGGTATCCTTGATTCCCTCAAAACGGCGGAAGAAGAAATTCAGTCGCTCCATATCGAGGGTCAGGCTGGATGAAAGCAGATTATCCAGCTCCATTATACGTATCAATATTGAATGTATCTCTTCCTTGCGGTCCGAGTATGCACTTTCCAGGCGCAGCATTGTATCGGATATCGATCCATCATTGACTCTGCGGCTGAAATATTGCATCGCTTCCATTAAAGGACTGATTTTTCTATTTATTTCCATGAAATCTTAAACCCCAAGGCCATCGGGGCAGAACCTCCCAATTATTCTCCATACATATAATTATCCACATTTTTATTGATATGTCAATGGATGTATTGGTAATTAATGAGATAAACGACTGAATATAACAATACAATTGTATTTAAAAATAACTGCATGAACGTATTGACACATCCTATAAAGGGCGGTATAATATAGGCCAATCAAAAAACGAGGAGGCTTTAATCAATGAAGTCGTGGAAAAGATCAGCGGCAGCATTCATGGTGATTGCAATGCTGCTCACCCTCGCTCTTCCGACAGCATTTGCACTCGGCAATGCTGACAGCTTCGGAAGCAGTGCGGGATTTGTTTCTCCCAATTCGGGCGGCGTTACTGTAACGCGCTCGGAGGATGAGCAATGGACCTTCCTTAAAGAAGGCGAAACCTTCCTTTCAGATGAAGGCGGCGGATTCAGCTTCACCGCCAATTCCGATGTATGGATAAGTTCAGAAACCATCTCGGAAGATGAAAACATCGACTTTGCGCAGCTCTTCAACTTTGAGCCCGATGACGAAGAAGTTATCGAGACAGAGGATGGAAACAAATACACCGTGCGCACCTTCAGCTCACCGGAAGCGGTCAATAAGCTGAACGCAGCATTTTCCGTGTATGATAGTGAAGTTGCACAGGCTACCGGTTATGATAGGATCATAGCTTCGAACACCATTTCCGATGAAGACCTCGTCGATGTTATAGTGGTTCTGGAAGGCGAATCCGTTGCTTCGCGCTATGACATTACGCTCGGGGGGCTGGATAAGAAGGCTGCAAACGCTTCCGAACAGCTTCGTGCAGAGCATAAGCAGGTCAAAAAAAGCATAGAGAAATCAGCGAGATCATTCGAGCTTCGCTATGATTTTACTCTTCTTATAAATGGCTTGGCCGGCAGGATCAAATATGGCGAGCTTAAAAAGCTCAATTCCATCAAGGGCGTTAAATATGCCTTTGTCGCTCCGAGCTTCAGCATCAAGAATGAGGAATTCAGCGTTCTTGAAATCGGTTCATCGGATACGGCATCGGGCGATATCTTCACACCCGCGATGGAAAATGCCAATACGGATATGAATACCGAAGCGGCATGGCTCGAAGGCTATACCGGAAAGGGAATGACGGTCGCCATCATCGATTCAGGTATCGATCTGGATCACGTTATGCTCTCGAATGAGCCCAATGAACCGGCGATGAGCATGGAAAGCATTGCGGCTATCATGGCAAATGGTTCGCTCCATGCGCAGGAGATCATTTCCGATGTCACTGCGGAGCAGCTTTATGCGAGCACAAAGATCCCCTATGGCTTTGACTATGCCGATGGAGATATCAGTGCTGATGATGAGATGGGACATGGCTCGCATGTTGCGGGTATAGTGGCAGGCTCAACCACTCAGAGTCTCATAGAAACCTATAATGTTCATAATATAGGCGTCGCTCCCGATGCTCAGCTGCTTGCGATGAAGGTATTCAATTCATCGGGCGGCGCAAGCATGACCGATGTTACCGCTGCATTGGAGGATGCAATCATTCTCGGAGTAGATGCTGCAAACCTCAGCCTTGGCGTGAGCTGCGGTTCGGTAACGGGTTATCCGGAGATCACAGAGGTATTCAATGCTGCGCTTGAGGCGGGCATAAATGTTGCAGTTGCTGCCGGAAACGATGCGAACAGCACCAACAAGAGCCTTTGGAAGAATAATCTTGGTCTTGCTTCGAACCCGGATATAGGCGTTCTCAGCATGCCTACGACCTTTGCCGCACCTATAAGTGTAGCAAGTGCGGATAACAGCACCTATCTGGCAGGCTTCAAGAGCAGCATAGATAGCTTCACATTCCGTGTTGGCGCAAATAATTATGTATATAAATTCTCGGATAAATCGCCCTATGCATACAGGTTTGGCACCATGCTCGGCGGAAGCGCTTGGGAATATGTAGCGATCGATACCGCAGCAGAGTCCGGTTATGAGGGCGTGGATGCTGAGGGCAAGATCGTTCTTGCAAAGCTTTCGGATGAGCTCAGCATCGATGAACAGAGCAGGATCGCTCATGCTCATGGCGCAGTCGGACTCGTTCTGTATCCCGCATCCTCAGCGGTTATGGGTTCGTTCACCGAGCCTGACACTGCGCATGAGGAATACCTCATTCCCGTTGCCGGTATGGCATATTTCTATGGAAATAATCTGGCAACCAGCATAATCCCCGAAAAGCTCAATGTCAAAGCATATTGGGTGAGCCGTCCGGACGGCAACCAGATATCCAGCTTTTCAAGCTGGGGTGCAACAAATGAGCTCACTCTGAAGCCGGATATCACCGCGATCGGTGGAAGCGTCATTTCATCTTATAAGGATGGTTCCGTCGCTATATCCAGCGGAACCAGTATGGCTTCTCCGGCAACCGCAGGTATTGCAGTGCTGGTCAGGCAGTATCTTAAGCAGAATTATGATCTGAGCGGCAAGGCACTTGCAAATGCGGTTGATTCCCTGCTCATGAGCAGCGCAGAGCCGATTATCGATGTGGACAGCGGGCTGCCGTTCTCGCCAAGGGCACAGGGTTCCGGCCTGATCAATGCAGGCGCAGCAATAGATGCCAATGCCTATATCACCGTTGGAAACAGCGGCAAGGCTAAGTTTGAGCTGGGCGATGATCCCGAGCGCACAGGCGTTTATACCCTTAATTTCAATGCTGTAAATCTTTCGAATGAGGAACGCACCTATGCTATTGATGTGCAGACCCTGACCGAAAGCGGAGTTTGCGGCAGAGTAAATCCTGATCATACCTATGAATATCTCATGGAGCAGTTTGCTCATGAGCTCATGCCGGAGGTCAATGCACCCGAGAGCGTAACGGTTCCTGCAAATTCCTCCGTCAACGTCACGATAACCATCACTCTTTCAAACCGTGATCGCAAGTACATTGAAAAGTATTTCGAAAACGGCATATATATTGAAGGCTTTGTGAACCTCACCGCTGAGGGCGAGGTCACGCTTTCAGCTCCCTTCATGGGCTTCTATGGCGATTGGAGCGATGCTCCGGCGATCGAGACCAATTTCTTCTATGATTGGCCTTCGGAGAATTATCCCGCAAGCACCACTCTGTTTGCAAATTCCGTATATACCTATGATGAGAATAAGGGCGAGACCTGGTTCATCGGCGATACACGTTCGGAAGGATTCGGTCAGACTCGCTATGGCGTCAGTGAATCTCACAAGATGATGTATTGGGATGAGCGCAATGCCATCTCTCCCAATGGGGACGGCGTTCGCGATTATCTTGATGTCGCTACTGGTCTGCTGCGCAATGTCAAGGAATACCGCTATATCATCACCGATGTTGAAACCGGTGAGGAGCTTTACCGCAAGGATATGGGCTATGTTCCCAAGACCTATTACAGCGAAACCAATGAAGCCGTCATTGCGGCAGGAATGTATTCCGGTCAGGAGCTGGATTTCGATTGGACGTCCCTTGAGAATAACCAGAAGGTTATAGTGAGGATCGAAGCCGTTACCGATATAGTGGGCAATGATAAGATCGAATACTGGGAATTCCCCGTAACCTGCGATGTTGTCGCTCCGCTTTCCAACATCAGGCTTTATAAATCCGGAAGCTGGTATTATGTTCAGAATCAGATGCAGGAGGATCAGTTCGTCGATTATACTGAGATCTTCGCTAATCTGAATACCGGCAAGACCAGCCGCTATAAGGTCACATACGGCGGCTATGACCCCGCAGGCCGTGAAGAGGATGCAACCCTCGGATTCTCAAGCGCAGCTATCGATGTTGTATCGAGAACGATGGACTATGCAGGAAACTTCAACTATGTTTATATCAGTTTGGAGAATAAGGATGAAATGGTCGATCTGGATACGGAAGATGTAACCCTTATGGAGGGTGACGAATTCACGATCAACCAGCTTTATGAATTCGATCTTGGCGGAACGGACACCGTTATCGATTGTCCTCTCACCTGGACGAGCTCCGATGAAAGCGTTGTCAGCATCGTTGAAAGCGATATGGAGCACGCAGTCATCCGCGCCGAATCGGTCGGCAGTGCTGTTATCACAGCTACGAACAGCTTCGGAGTATCCGATACCGTCAATGTAAACGTCGTTTCTACCGATGATGAGAACTATGCAGTGGTAACATTCGATGCGGGCCTTTACGGTATGCTGAATGGCAATGGTCACCTCGTCCTTGAAAAGGGAAGCGTACTTTCCGAAGAGGATGCACCTGAGGTTATCGCGGACAGCGATCATATCTTCTGGGGCTTTGATAAGCTCGTGGCCGGACATAAGGTCAAAGAGGATGTGACATTCACTGCCAAATACCGCCGCAATATCCCGGTCGGTAAAACCTATATCGAGACCGATACCATAGTTCCCGGTGAAGCATACCTCATCGCTGCGGATTATCGCGGAAAGACCTATGTGCTGACCACTCAGCCCCATATCGGCGGAGAGGTTGCGCTCAAGGGTCTTGAAGTGACAAAGCTGACCATGAATGGCAATTTTGCTATTGTCAATGATGGGCTTGGTGCATGTGAATGGAGCTTTGAGACCGAAACTGCCGGAAAGATCACCAATATTTCGACAGGCAAGTTCCTCAGCACGATCTATTCTCAGGGCTATGCATGGCTTGGCGCAATAGAGAGCACCGAGGTTGCATGGAGCTGGAATAATGCGGGCGGATTATCCCATAACGATGCCGGAGCGGGCGAATATACCAATCTTTCCTATGGTCTTTCAGCAGCAGGCTTTGATGCGGGCTTCGATCTCTTCCCCATCAATGATCCGGCATACATAAATATTCATCTCTTCAAGCATACCGTTGCTGAGGATGTGAATACCTACAGCGTTACCTTCGTTGATGGGCTGACCGGAGATATCATCTCCGAACAGACCGTTGCGGAATGCCAGAATGCCGAGCTTCCCGAGGCACCTATGCATGAGGGCTATAATTTCCTCCGCTACGATGATAATGGAGAATTCATCACCGATGATATCACCATCACTGCCGAATATGCTATGAACAGCTATCTCGTGACCTTTGTGGATGGTATCAGTGGGGAGACGCTTTCTGAGCAGAACGTAGAATACGGCGAAGCGGCAATTGCTCCCGAGCTCAATGAGCATGAGGGCTGGCATTTCGTGGGATGGAGCGAGGAATTCAGCTTCGTATCCGATAATATTACCGTTACCGCACAGTATGAGAGGAATGCTTATACGGTCAGCTTTGTTGATTGGGATGATTCCATTATCGATACGCAGACCGTGCTCTATGGTGACAGCGCAATAGCTCCTGCCGATCCCGAGCGTATGGGCTATACCTTCATCGGCTGGGATGGCAGCTTTGAAAATGTGGCATCCGATCTGATGATCCGCGCGATGTACGATGTGAACGTATACACCGTCAGCTTTGTGGATTATGATGGAACCATACTTTCCAGGCAGTATGTTGAATATGGCTGCTCGGCAGAGCTCCCGGAGGAGCCTGTGCGTGAATTCTATGATTTCACGGGCTGGAGCACCGATACTTCCAACATAACCGAGGATACCATTGCTGTTGCACAGTATCGCTTTGCAGTCGAGATCGGCGATGTTGATGCGAGCGGTGAGATCAATGTTAAGGATGCACTCATTTCGATGAGAATCGCTATCGGCGCAGTGTTGCCGAATGATATGCAGCTTATTGCAGGCGATTTCAATGGCGATATGAGGCTGGATAGCAATGATGCTCTCCTGATCCTGCGTGCAGCTATGGGTCTGTAAGGCAGATAGTAAAAACATTCTCGCAATTGAATAACCCAACCATATAAATTACCCCAAAAAACGACGCCCCGGCGATAGCTGCTATCGCCGGGGCGTCGTTCTATATCAGATCATTTGTAAACCTGATTCTGGACATAAAGCTGCATTAAATGAGCTATAAGGGAAAAAATTTGGTGAATTCATTTCAAGCAAAACAATTATATATATATATATATGGAAAAATCCGTTGCATTTAATTGAAAAATGATTTATAATGTTATAAACTGCAAAGTATGCAGCAAAACGCACATATATCTGTTGAATAAGCAGCTGGTGCGTTTCATTCCGTGCATCGCCGGGCATGGGCATATAGCATTTATGCAGCACAGAGATGCATGAGGAAAATATCGGATCATGATAAAAGGAGGCATATTAAATCATGAGAACCAATGTAAAAAAGATCGTCTCATTGCTGCTTGCTCTGCTCTTCATGCTGAGCATGGGCGCTGCTTCGCTTGCGGAGACGATAACAAACGCGGTAACCGATTCGGTGGCCGAGCGGAAATTGCTTGCTTTGATTGACAGCACATGGGCTGAGCTCGATGCTGTTGAGGAGCAGCTTTTTGCTTCGAAGGCGACCGAAGAGGATACGATCGATGCAATGTTTGATGCCGCAGAGGAATGCGAATTCATCGATGAAGGCAGCGTGCAGATGGTCGATGAGGATACTTTCGAATTCACCGTCAGCGGTATGCACTGCATGTATGATTACCGCATAAGCAGCCTGAAGCTCAGCGACGAACCGACGGTGGCTTCCGGAAAGCTGGTCTTTGAGCCGAAGGAGGGCAATACCCATACGGATCTCGATATTCTGCTCGTTGCTCCATATTATGGCTATGATCCAAACTTTACGCAGCAGCATAGCAGTGAGGCACAGATCCTCGCAAATTATACCGGCGGAACGGTCACGGTTCTTCAGGGCGATGCCGCAACCGCGCCCGCAATTGCTGCGAACTATACCGAAAAGGCCGTTGTAATCTACGATAGCCACGGCGTTGCAAATAATGAATCAAGCTATCTCTGCCTGACCAGCCCCGATGGCATCACAACCGCCGATTATTCCAGCGGACGCGCGATAAATGCCAACGGAACTGCCTGCATAGACGGACGATACATCCAGAATTATGCCTCCGAAGAGCTGAGCAACTGCATGGTCTGGATGGCTATATGCGAAGGCATGAAGCTTTCCGGCCGCGGGACGACGGGCAGCGCACTGCTCGAAGCAGGTGCCGGTGTGGTACTGGGCTTTTCCCAGAACGTGACCTTCCCAGGAGAATACATGTATTCCGAGGTATTCTGGCAGGAGATGCGATATGGCAGAACGGTTGCCGAAGCATTCAATGCTATGACGGAGCAGATTGGTGATCATGATTACTACGGCAATGCATACCCGGTCGTCATGTCTGCAACGGATGCTTTCCCAGCAAATCCGGATTCACATCAGACGGTGACCTGCGATTGGACGCTTGCTCCCATAAGCGGTGAACCCGATCCGACTCCGGCTCCAACTATAGACCCCTCTCCCGACCCGGATATTCCGGAGGGCTATGTCAATGTCAAGCTCACGGTAGGTCAGGTCTGGACCGATGGCAGCGGCTATCAGATGCTTCTCGATGCCGATGCAACTGCGTTTGGCACCATTTTTGAAGCAACGGGTCCTCTCACTCCCAATGGCAATGCTCCGGAAGGACTCTATGATAATTTTGAATATAAGATTCCAGAGGATGCGGATGGTGTGCTCACCACTTCACATATCGTAGGCAATGATGAAACGGTGCTCATAACCATCCCCGCCGGTATCTATGACTGGTTTATTGCGAATCCCACACCGGGTGACAGGATCTGGGGGGCTTCATCGGATGGCCATTATTATGGCAGGTATGATGATTTCGAATTCGAATCGGGCAAGACCTATGAATTCGTCATCGGGCGCAATGAGGGCTTCGATTCCGTCTCCCTGTTTGTGGATGGCGTTGAAATCTTCCCCGATCCCGACCCCGATCTCGTTGTAGGCTGGTATTTTGAGATGCCCGCCGATGTTGCCGAATGGACATTCGTTGATGCCGATGGCGATGGCAACGATTGGAGGCGGAATGTGGATCACGCACATGAGCCTGCCTATCAGGGCCACGGCTGCCTTGTTTCTGCATCCTTTATAAATGGAACCGGTGCGCTGGATCCGGATAACTGGGCTATATCGCCAAGTTTTACGGTGCCTTCCAATAATACCGTATCCCTCAATTGGTATTCGGGTCCGCAGGATAAGTATGTTGCGTATGCCGAGCATTATGGAGTTTATATCGGTACTGGAAGCGATATCAGCACCTATGAGCTCCTTTATGAGGAAACCATCGATTATCCGGAATACACGAAGCATACCATTGATATCTCGGCATATGCCGGACAGACGGTCAGCATCGCATTCCGTCATTTTGATTCCTTCGATGTGTATGAATTGAAGATCGATGTTGTGGAGATCCGCACCGGCGAGATAGAGACGGATCCCACCCCCACTCCCACTCCGGAGCCCAATCCAAATCTGCTTACCGGCTGGAATTTTGAATCGCAGGAGCAGGTGAACGAATGGACATTCGTTGATGCCGATGGGGATGGCTACAATTGGAGAAAGAATGTCAGCGCTGCAATGGAGCCTACCTTTGAGGGCGAAGGCTGCCTTGTTTCCGAATCATATCTGAATAATGGAGGCAGGCCGCTTACCCCGGATAACTGGGCTATATCTCCCGAATTCACCATTCCGGCGGGCATGGAGGCCGTACTGACCTGGTATATCGGAGCGCAGTCCGGAAGCTATCACAGGGAAAAATTCGGCGTATATGTCGGTACGGGCAGCGATGTGAGCAGCTATACAGAGCTGTACGTTGAAACTCCCACCTATGGTGATTTCACCATGCGCAAGGTCGATCTTTCGGCATACGCCGGACAGACGATCAGCGTTGCTTTCCGCCATTTTGACAGCACCGATCAGCTGGCTATAAAGCTGGATCTGGTTCAGGTGTTTGCATCGGCCGATGGAAATCCGCTTCAGCTCCCCGCCGGATTTGAGATCTGTGGCTACAACATGAGCGATTATGGCTGGGTATCATTCGACAGCATCGATCCCCGTGAGATCACCAGGCTTTATGAGGATGACGGTGTGAACTTCACAGCGGCTGAGTATATAGATGGCGTCATCTATGGTTTTGATCTCAATGGCGATCTCTATTCGGTAGATCCCGAAACATGGATTCCCACAATGATTGCTGATTGCGGCGATGGTTCTGTGAGCGTGCTGGATCTCGCACATGATAGGGAAACCGGTATCACATATGCGCTGATCGAACGCACCCAGGGCTATTTCCTCGCTCAGGTCGATCTGAGCAGCGGCATGTTTACCGATCTGCTGAGCTATGGTGATATCTATTTGGTCCCCGCAACGCTTGCCTGCATGGGCAATGGCCGCTTTGTGTCCGTTGATATCGATCAGGATGTGATCTACAGCTATGGTATCGATGGCACATTGTCTAAGATATCGGATAGCGATTATGCAGGCGGCATGGGCTATCAATCCATGATGTATAATCCCTATGACGGCATGGTCTATTGGTCCTCAAGGACTTGGTATGGAGAATATCTCTTCTATCAGATCGATGTGGCCAACAAGGTGCTGAATCGTGTCGATTACATCGGCCTGCCGGATGGAAATAATATCGATGCGCTCTTCATGCTGCCGGTTGAGATTCATGAGCTCATGGGCGATGTAAACTCGGATGGTGTTGTTGATACTGCCGATGTGCTGCTCACCATACGCCATGCGATCGGCTGCCTCAGCCTGAGTGATGAAGCATTTGCTGCCGCTGATACCGATGGCAATGGCATTGTCAATATCATTGATGCGGTCAATATCTTCAGAATATCCATGAATTTGGATTAATAAAGAGCCGAGCGATAATATGCGGAGCATCGAAATTTCGGATTTCTGCAAAAGGAGGCCGGATGGATGCTGCCGCAGCCTCAGGGGGCTGGCTGCTATGCCTCCCTGAGGTGTATTTTGGATTCATTTCGTATTAAAAGCCCCTTCATCATAAGTGGAGGGGCTCCAAATAGGAGAAGCATATGCCGCTCACACAAGGTATGGGCGGCATTATAGTGTCAAAGCCTGACACTGCGGGCTCATATTGCTTTAAAGAAAAGCGATAAAAGCGAAATAATTATTGACAAATCAGGGAGTGCGCGTTAAACTTTATTCGATTTTCATTTTTAGAAATGAAGCAAATGCATTTGCTTGAAGGTCAAGCCTTTGAATTGCTATCAGAGTATGAGGCTGAGGAATGCAAGCAATTCAAATTGTTTTTGAGTAAAGCCACTGTGCTGCAATTCTGGAATTAAATTAATCGGTTTTGCGGCATTATATTTGAATCTTATTATAGAAGAGGTGAATGGATGGAGGTCAGAGCTTTTCGGGAGCCCTGCTATTTTGCGGAGGCAGTATATTTACTATACTATTTCGTTAATAATTTGACCTATGAGGATGATTATAAACGCATTGCAAAGAGCTACAGTTCGAGGAGCAGTTCTGCGGGAAGCAGGACGGAATTGCAGATCCGAGAGCTGGCAAGGATATCCGAACTGGTTACGGCCGGCATGAATCCGAATGAGGAACGCTTGAGACATTTCTTTGCGAAACTTCCCGGAACGGATAGGAAAACCTGCTGCTGTCTTGCTCAGGTGATGCTGATGGCAGTTCCACTGAATTGCTGCGATATCGATGAATTTGCAGATCAGCTCAGGCGCAGCCACAAATTGATGCAGAGCCAGGGCATAAAGATAAATGATATCAATACCATGGGGCTGATCATGGAGCGCTGGGATGGACCAGGAGAGCCGGAATCGCTTGCGGCGCAGGTGGAAAGGCTGCCATGCGATTTTGAGGCGAGATGGGATATACTCAGAGTATTAACCGATTTTGATGAGCATCTCGCCGAGCTGACCGAGCTGATACGCCCTGTTGCCGAGCGTCTCTGCACTGCAATGAAGCCTTTGAATTCCATGAATGAGGAATGCTTTAAGAGGTGGTCCGAATATTTTTCAAACCATACCGTGGATGATTTTCAGAATGAAATGTTCAATACCTCCTTCCTCTTTGCAGAGGAAAATGTCGGACGCGATATTTGGCTTGGAATTTGGAATTTCAACCCATTCGGATCATGGTCGGAATGGATCGAGACGGACTGCGGAATGGTTCGGATAGCCTATATCGGCATATGCATGAGCTTTGATTTTGCCGTCAAGTTGAGAAATAGACCCGATGAGGAGGCATTGAGCGGAATGCTGCGAGGGCTGTGCGGAAAGGATAAGCTCGAGATATTGAGGCGGTGTGCGCAGCGACCGAATACGGCCGTTCGGCTTTCAGCCGATATGAACCTCAATTCGGGCACGGTATCCCGAATCCTCTATGATCTTTTCAGGCTGGGATATCTGGAGACGAGAGGGGATGGAAAAAGGGTCAATTATGTTACCAAGATAGATGCGTTGGAACGCATTTTCAAATGGATAATCGAATATGTTTCCGATGCTGAGTGAAGAATGCTTCGGATATATGGGCGGGAAATGAAGGTTTCCCGCTATTTATTTTAAGCCGGACATTCGATAATATTATGAAATGCACAGCACTCGGACTTAGCTCAGCCATTATGGCCGGATAAAGACCATCCGGCTTTTTATTCCGGTTTATTGAATTCTTGTGCTACAAAACATACATATATAAATATGAAATTAATGCCATGAAAAGATGGCGTTAATTTATGGAAAATGAGTGAATGTGCTGAAAGAAGCATTTTTATGCTTGCTTTTTTATTGTGTATATGCTAATATGTATCTAATCTGCAAAAAGTGCAGGGAAATGCAGCGCTGACTGCCGCTCTGGCAGTGTTGCATGGTTGGAAATCAAAGCTCCATGCGCACAGGTGAACCCTGCTGCGGCGCATGTGAGGGGGGTGGACTCATGGGCAAATGTGTAAGGAGGTCAGATTAAGCCATGAGAGGATGTTTTTAGGACTTGCCCTTACGGCAGGACTAATGCCGCTGCCCAATGGGGCAGGGGAAACGATCGTGATGCAGAGCGAAATAAGGGATGAAACCGCTTAAAGATTGCTGTTGGCGATCAAAAGCATAATTTCAAAGGATGCTCTTATTTGGCTGCGCTTTGAGGGGATGGATGCAGACTCGGTTTGGCTCATGAAGCGTTTAACGAGCCGGATAGATGATATTCGATAGGGATTGGTACGCACCTATTGATGCTGCATGTTGAGCGGGCATCGCCTTCGATCGGAGCATCATGCCATGATGGATGAAGCCCATCATTGGCATAACAGCAGGGATTGCTGCATTATATAATGCCGGCAATCACAAAGGACTAACAAGAAAGGAAGACGAGATCAATGAAGAAAAAAATTCTGTCTTTGGTTCTTGCATTGGCCATGTTCATCACCGGAATTCCGTTTGCGGGCGCGATAGGAACTGGCTTCAATGCGGAGAAACCTTCCAATACTGCCGCTCAGAGCAAAAACCCGGGGCTTGAATCGGATGCGAATTCATCGAATCCATCCGGCTTTGCAGGTACGGACTCTGATAGCAAGGAAAATGGAAAAATCGTCAATGATGCGGCGAATCGTTTCTCAGAAAAAATGGAAGCGCAGCTCTATTCAGCGGATGATGAGGTCACATTCATCGTCAAGCTGGATCGCAAAGCATTGCTTTCCGAGTTTTCCGCCGATGAAATAGCGGAAAAGACCGATGCCGTTATCAAGTATGAATCCGAACAGCATAAGGCTATCGAAATACTGAAGAGCCGCCTGAATAAAAAGCTGGCTTCGGATAAGAGCTTCGATATCGGCTTTAACTATACCATTGCAATGACGGGCGTATCCGTGACCACGGAATACGGCAACAAAGCTGCCATAGAGGCTATTCCCGGGGTTGAGAAGGTGTATATTGCGCCTATGTTCGAATTGCCAGATGACAGCGCATTTTCCGCCCCCGGCGATGTTCAGATCAAACCCATGACCGGCAATGCGACATCCATGATCGGTTCGGATATTCTCAATGAACTGGGTTATACGGGAAAGGGCATGAAGATCGCGATCCTCGATACGGGCATCGTGGTAAATCATAAGAGCTTTGCAGCGCTTTCTGAAGATCAGCTCACCTCATCATCGCTCACGCAGGAATCCGTTGATGCTATCTGGGATACCCTGAATGCGAGTGCGGTCGGTTCCAGGAACTATAGCTATCACAACAGCAAGATTCCCTATATCTTCAACTACACGCTGATGAGCTTCGATGTATCCCACAGCACGGCCGGTTCGGATCACGGCACCCATGTTGCCGGTATCGCGGCGGCCAACAGGATTGAGGGCAACAGCGTCGTTGGCGTTGCTCCGGAGGCACAGCTCGTCGTTATGCAGGTATTCGGCAAAAACGGAGCGAGCTGGGATACCATCATGGCTGCACTTGAGGATTGCGTGCGTCTCGATGTGGATGCCGTCAACCTTTCTCTCGGTTCTGCCTGCGGTTTCACGCAGGGCAATGCGGATATGCAGGCCATATTGGATGCTTTCAGCGAGACGGATATCGAGGTTCTCATTGCGGCAGGCAATGATTCAAACAGCGCTTACGGAAACAGAACCGGACTCAATATGTCATTGAGCAGCAATCCGGATGTGGGCCTTGCAGGCACTCCCAGCACCTATCCCGCTGCGCTTTCCATTGCTTCCGTGGATAATGATGGAGAGGAATTGCTCTATTTCACCGTAGGCAATGAGAAGATCGGCTTCACCGATACGGCAGCTTCATCCTTTACTCGATTCTTTGGCAGGTTTATGGGGCAAACCCTCGATTTCGTTATCGTTCCCGGCAATGGGCTGGCGGGCGATTATGCGAATCTGGATGTAACGGGCAAGGTCGCAGTCGTATCGCGCGGAGGAAGCACCTTCATGGAGAAGCAGGCCGCTGCTCAGGCTGCGGGCGCTATCGCATGTATTGTGTATAATAATGTTCCCGGTGCGATCAATATGCAGATCAACGATGGCGGAGAGAACATTCCCTGCATCAGCATTTCACTCGCCGGCGGCAGTGCAATGAAGCGCATGTACGAAAATGGTACAACGCAGCTGACCGTATGTCAGGGGGATCTCATCCATGTGACCATGGGACGTACCGTCAGCAGCTTCTCATCCTGGGGCGTCACCCCCGATTTGAAGCTCAAGCCCGAACTCGCGGGTGTTGGCGGAAATATTCTTTCATCCACCGATACCAGTATCTCCGGTGCCGAATATGGCATAATGAGCGGCACCTCCATGGCAACCCCTCAGGTTGCGGGTGCGATGGCGGTCATTCTCCAGTACATTAAAACCATCTATCCATCCATCGGCGAGGGTGAGCTGCGCAGAGTTGCAGCCAACCTGATGATGAGCACGGCAAATCCGGTAATGTATGGTGAAATAGAGTATTCACCGAGGGCACAGGGTGCGGGACTCGTCGATCTGATAAAGGCGACGAATTCGGGCGCATATCTGAGCAATCCGAATGCCGAAGAGGGTCGTCCTAAGGCAGAATTCGGCGATGATGATGAGAAAACCGGAAGATATGAATTCCCGGTTGAGATCCATAATATAAACGCAGAACAGGATCGCACCTATACCTTTGATGCATCCGTATTCACCGAAACCCTGTACATGGGCGGATACATTGCGGGCTATCCTACTGCACTTGAAGCGGGAACCCAGGTCTATGCCAACACCGATATCATGTGCTATGATTTCAACGATGATGGCGGGATCTCCATAGTTGATGCGCTTCTGCTCATGCGGCATGTCCTTGGCGTTGGTGATATAGCTGAGGATAATGCACATTATCCCTATCTGGATGTTAATGAGGATGGCGCAGCATCCATGGTTGATGTCGTTCTTGTTCTGGCATATTGCGCTAATCTTGGCGTCGATATCGACATGGAGGCCCATGCACAGGCACTGGCACCGGTGGATGAGATCACCGTTCCGGCAGGGGAGAGCGTTTCGCTGACCGTCAGGATCGAGCTCACAGCAAATGATAAGCAGTATCTCAATGAGAGCTTTGAGAACGGCATGTATATTGAAGGCTTCTTCTATGCCAACAGTGCGGATGAGAACGGAATAAACCTTTCGATGCCCTTCATCGGCTTCTATGGCGATTGGTCCGATGCTCCAATCTTTGATGATGCCGATGCAAGCAAAGCGACGGTATATCCGAGGTATGCTTTCACCAATATGTCCCTCATAGGCAGCAACCCCTATATCAATGGCGGCAAATCCGGCGATGAGTATAATGCATTTTCCGATGCAAACCCGCTGGCAGAGCTCGATATCGGTCTGCTGCGCGGAGCCCGCAGGATAAAATTCACGGTTGTCAATGCTGAGACCGGCGAAGAATACTGGAGCCTTGAAGGCGAGAATATTGCAAAATCCTTCTTCAATTCCAACTATGGCATGGTGATCCCATTCTATGTCGTTTCCGATAACGGCGAGGTATGGAATGGCAAGGATGCGGACGGCAATGATTTGCCCGATGGCACCCGCGTCACTTATACGACCACGGCATGGGTTGATGATGGCGATGATATTCCCGATGATGTTTGGGCATTCGATATCACCCTTGATAACCAGTACCCAGTCATCAATAATGCCTCCGAGCTTCAGGATTCGCTGATAATTGCGGAGGATAACAGCAAGGTGGAGCTTGAGCTCACCATAACCGAGGATAACTATATTGCCGCCGTCATGTTCGTCAATCCCGACGGCACGATCATGGGCAAATTCGAGGCGGATAATACCCCCGGAGAGCCCTACACCGCAATCTATGATATCACGGGCTTCGGCAGTGATTTCACAATCGTGGCTGCGGACTATGCATGCAATGAAACCGAGCTCGATGCAATACTCGATCTTGGCGATGCAAGCATTTCTCCCCAGCTCCAGACCCTGGATATGAACCGTATCTATGGCTGCGAAACCTCGACCGTCGATGCTATATCCAAGGGCTGGTTCAGTGCCGATAAGACCGATCTGTCCGAGCTCAGGAATGAGAATTTCGATACGGCGAACCTATATTACTCCGGCGAGTTTGTCAATGGCTATGTCGTTGCACAGAGAACGGATGGCGCACTCGTCATGCTGTATCCATATAACACCTACTGGGGATCTCAGACGCTGCTGACTCAGAGCGGTTCCGTAGGCAAAGAGGGATTCTATGTGCTGTATGATATGGCACTCAACTATGCGACCGATGAGCTTTGGGCGGTTGGCTGGAAATATACGGAGGCGGATGCGAACGGAAACAATGGCTATAACGCATTGTTCAAGATCGAATTCTGGGCCAATGGCTATATCGAGGTATCGGAGCGCAGCCGTATAACCGGTACTGAGGGCGGCGAAGTTCTGCTGCTCGGCTGCACCACCGAAGGTCAATACTATGCCATCGATACCGATGCAAGGCTCTATACGGTCGATACCGACACCGGCGTCGTTAGCTATGTTGCAACAACCAGCTTTACCGAGGTACCCGGCTATGCGGGCGTGAATGTCATTCAGTCCATGGGCTACGATCATAATAGCGGCACGATGTACTGGGCGGCGCATTCCCAGCAGAGCAATAGGGGCAATACCATAAGCTATACCTATACGCTCGATCTGGAGACCGGCGAATGCACGGAGATCGGCGGCTACGGCGAAAGCGGCTCGACCGCATTATTCATTCCGACGGACAGAACCACAACTCTGTTCACAATGGGTACGAATCCGACAGGATTCAACGTAAGCCCCTATAGCCTTACCATGGCTACAGGTCAGAGAAAGCTTCTTTCCGTAAGCTGGACGCCCTGGACGGCTGCACCGCAGAATGTGACCTGGGCATCCGATAATCCCGACGTTGTTTCGGTGAACAATGCCGGTCTGGTAACGGCGATCGGAGAAGGCACAGCCACGATAACGGCAACCACCCGAATCTGGGATCAGTGGGCGGCGACCCCCGATTGGCGAGAGGTTACCTCGAACTGTACGATAACGGTCGTTCCCTCTCAGGAAGCAATCTATGGCTACATCATTTCCGATTTCAAGAATTCATCCAATGATTTCTCATGGGTGACCTTCTCGGATCAGAATCCCGCATTCGTAAGCGTTCTGGATAGACCCATGGTCGAGGTGCTCGGTCAGGATGGTCCGGTCGATCAGCGCGCTATCTGGCAGGGCGGCGCATACTATAATGGCAAGGTCTATACGGTCCAAGTCGAAAGCTGGGAGCAGGATGGCTACATAATGTCCGGAACTGCGCTGTATTGCAGCACGGTCACCAAGGGCGATACTCCGGAAGAAACCACTTTCGGCAAGCCCATGCTCGTGGGCAGAACGGCAGGCATCGAGGTCGGAAACATCGCCTTTGATTATAATACGGGGCGCATGTACGGCACCGATTTCACCAATGGCGGGCTTTGCATAATCGATCTGGATAGTGCTTCGATCGATCCTCTTGGAGAATTCAGCGGCGATCTGAGCGCAACCTGGATGACTGCAATGTGCGTGACCGCTGATGGCATCATCATAGGCGCCGATATGGGCGGAAATCTCTATTCGGTGGATTCCGATACCCTTTACTGCAAGAGGCTTGGCACAGCTCCCTCGGAGTCGCAGTTCTATGCCTCAATGACGTATGATTATAATACCGGCAATATCTATTGGAACCCATGCCAGGGTGCAGGCAATTCACCCCTCTATCTGGTTTGCCTTGGCGAGGATGAGTGGAGCGGAGATCTGGCGGTTACGATCGTGGATATCGGTGATGTCTCCACAAAGGCAGGCGTTGAGATGACGGCAATGTTCACAATCCCCGATGTTGAGCCTGAAACGCATTTCATCCCGATAACCGGCATCTCCATAGATAGTGATGATGTTACCGGCGTTGTCGGCGGCACCATAAAGCTCAATGCGATCACAGAGCCTCTCAGGCCGACGGTTCAGGCGAGGAGATGGACTTCCGCAGATGAAACCGTTGTGACAGTCGATAATCTCGGCGTAATGAGGTTTGTCGGCGTTGGCGAGACCACCGTGACGGTATCCATAACGGATAAGGGCGATGATCCTCAGACCTATACGGACAGCATAAATGTTCGGGTCGTTGCCTCCGGCGGCCAATTGACCGCTTTCCTCACCGAGGATTATGCGGGCTCCTCCTATTATGATTACTGGCTGGATATGTCCGATTATGCAGTGAATAACACCCAGCTCTCCGATAGAGCCATCAACGTTTATACCATTCGCACCGGCGAATATTATGATGGTTATATCTATGCATATAATGATGAGGGCGAATTCTACCGCATTGATAATACGGATAGGATGAATTATGTCACCCTGGGCACCTGCAATCTGGATTTGGAGAATGATCAGGTCGTCAGCATGGCCATGGATTATACTACCGGGCGTATGTATGCGATCACCCTCTCCGGCAAGCTTGCAACCGTAAATCTTGCCGATGGTTCTCTGAATATCATTGCATCGCTGAGCAGCAAGATCTTTGCTCTGGCCGCCGATATTGATGGTACGCTCTATGCGGCGGGCAGCAATGGCTATAGGGATGATGCAACGCTCTGTACCGTTGATAAGGAGACGGGCACATGTACCGCTCTGATGACTCTTGAGGGCGCACAGGTGTTCACCGGACCGAATTACTATGGTACGACGCAGTATAATCCCCAGATGACCTATGATATAACGACGAACCGCCTGTATCTGAACGCAACCTCAAAGCTTCAGGGTTCGTATACGAATTCCGGCCTATTCATGATACAGCTCGGCGATGATCCCGAGGTCTTTAATCTTGGAAAGCCTGCGCTTCTCAGGTATAGCTGGGATGGCTCCGTGCTGGTTAAGAAAGGCGAGATGATGCTTGGTCTGCTCTGCGCAATACCGGAGACCGATGAACTGCCCGAGGGCATCGTCAATGGAATCATCATGAGCAAGGATTATGCGAGAGTCGCATTGGGATCTCAGCTCACGCTTGAGGCATCTGTATTGCCTTCCAATGCACCGAATACCGATGTCATCTGGACATCAAGCGATGAGAGCATTGCAACCGTCGAAAATGGTATTGTGACCGGACTGGCGGCTGGTACGGTGACCATAACCGCATCGAGTGCTGCCGATGATAGCTTCAGCTCCTCCTGCGAGGTGACCGTGGTTGAAAGAACGGGCGAAGCCTCCACAGCATACACGATATCCTCCAAGCTCAATAAGCTGATCGCCTTTGATCCCGAGCTTCCCGGAGAGATCACGGAGATTGCAGATTTCAATACCGCTGCCGGCATATGCGGATTGGATATCTCCGGAAGAACCATGTACTATGCGCTGAATGAGGGCGGAGCATATCCCATGCTCTATCGCTACGATATGGATAGCAAGACGAGCATTGCGATAGGTCAGCTTGGCGTATGGACAGATGCTGTCAATGATCTGGTCTATAATGAGGAGAATGGCTACATCTATGTGGTAACCGGATTCTATGTTTATAGATTTGATCCCGCTTACATGTCCGTTGACAGCTTGAATTTCTATGAAGCATCGCTTGATATCACGGTGGTCGATACTTCATATCCCACCGTCGCCGCTATCACCTGCATTGGGGAGGATGTTTACTTCATGACAAGCGGTTGGCGCGGAGTTCAGCTTTGCAGAGCCGACAAGAATCTGCAAAACTATGAATCCATAGGGCTTTTGGATATCAATATTGCTGCGGGCTTGGTCGAGATGGCATACGATCCATCAAGAGAGCTCTTCTACGCAACGGATACCAACAGCAGGCTGCATTCCTTTGATATCAATGGAGAGAATGCTAAGACGATTGATTTCGTCGGCAATTATCTCGATGTTCGAGGGCTGGCTATCGTACCGTTCCAGGCGAATGGTACAGATGCTGAGGATAGCAGCAGGAATTCCGATTGAGTCCAGCATGGCGTTTCATATGAGATCTGCATTGTCAGATCGATGATTTAATGATGAAGAGAGGAACCCTTTTGCGATGGAGCTAAGGGTTCCTTTCATAGATACAAATTAATGGGGAAGGTAATAAAGCTGAACAGGCAAGATCGAATGGGTGGCTATGGGCGCATTATTGGTCATGAGAAATCATTGGTATGATTCCGTACTGATCTCTGCCGACCCTGAACAGAGCGCAAAACGAAGGGGGCCTGATCCAATCAAGCCCCCATATTATAGCTTTTATTCGTACCAATGCTTAAATTTGGCGACGAATTCCAGAACGACGGTTCCTTCCGCATCCAGACCGAAAGCGACGCCATGATATCTTTCACTTTCATAGTCGGGCGCCACTATATCGAGCTTTAGCTCCTTGGAGACCAGTTTTCCGGTCTTTGCATCATACCAACCAAGGAAATCGACTGAAAAATCGTCCTTATAGGCAACTGCCCTTATATAATAATCCTCACCGTCATCAATGGTTTCGAATCCGACAGAGCCAGGCCCCTCGACTGTGAGATCGATCTGAACATAATACTTAGTATAGTCCGGCCTCGAGCTTACGAAGTCCCCCAAATACCAGTTAAGCTCCGTAAGCTTGCAGTTGGTTATGCGGAGCATTATGAAATGCTCATCGTTGGTAAGCAGTGTGGAGGGGGAGATGGAGGAAAGCTCCGTGGCGTTGTCGATGAGCAGATCATGAAGTGCTGTGCATCCATCCAGCTTAATTTCGGATATGCCGACTCCGTTCACCTCGACCGACTGAAGTTTTTTGCAGCCGCTCAAGTCCAGCGTTCCGATCAGCGACATGCCGTTCAGAACTATTTTGTCAACATCATAGGATGTGTGCTGCCGTGATACGCCGCCAAGCTGAATCGTGCGGATGGATCCTCTCTCGGTCCACTCGGCAATGGGAAGGAATTCGATCGCCTTATCGACTTGGGATACGGTCATTACGAACCAGGTCGCGGGATCATCGGGATCATACCAATAATTCAGCTTTTCCCCATTTCGAGCCCCATTTTCATCCTTAAGCTCCAAAAAGCTGCGGATGGCATTGAAGTCATGCTTATTGTGCTCTGTATTTTCCGGAACGGGTGCTGTATACGGAGGCGTTGGCGTTGGCTCCGGTGTCGGTTTCGGCGTCGGCTTCGGCGTTTGAGTTGGTTCTTCGGTCGGTATAGATGTTGGTTCGGTCGTGCTCGTTTCCGGCGTACCATGCAGCTCCTGATTGCCCTGCTTTGCGCAGGCAGCTCCCGCTATAGCCATAGCCAGAATGAGGGCAAGCAGTGCAGGAAATAATCTTTTATTCATAGTTAAGCTCCTTTCGTGCGTTGAGTTGATCGAGTATTCTTCCTATACGTTTCCAAGGTTGAAAGGCCAACCTTGGAAACCAATATATCATGGGATGCTATGCTTTTCGGCAAATTGAGCCGTGATGCAGCATCATTCGAATCGTGCGGTGTATTTGAATGTGCGAAGCTCCTCGGGCATGGAATCCACATCTATGCGATAGGACTCCTCATTCGAGATAAGATTGCCATCATCATCGAACCAGCCCACGAAGGTCTTGCCTTCATCGGGATATGCGTCTATATATAGAATAAAGATATCGCCATCATCTCCCAACAATCCGACGCTTCCGCCTTCCTCCGCCTTTAGTGAGACATCGACATAGACAGAATCAATCATGATGCAAGCCCAATGAAGCTCTTTGAATCCGCAATTCAGGAACCAGGCACGGTAGCAGGCTATTTCTTTGGGAACGAGCTCTATATTATTAGGGTTATTCCTAATAGATAGCTCAAATAACTCATCGCAGCCCTCGATGTTGACCGATTCGATATGGGTGCCGCGTATATAGAGGAGTTGAAGCTCGGACGCCCCGCTTAAATCAAGAGCTCCATAAAAATCTATATCCCCAACTGAAAAGGAGTAGAGCCGACCGGAATCATTCCATTGAACTAAGTCATAAGTCGGATACTCCGACGGGGGGTCACGGGGTATCCACCAGGTTGTGGGATCATCAGGGTCATACCATTCATTGAGCTTTTCCCCATTTCG
>MSGV01000023.1:469080-469899 GCA_001940845.1 Christensenellaceae bacterium Phil7 | reverse complement strand
GGGGAGCGTGGATTGAAATACAATAGGATGTATGATACTGATACGGCGGTATGTAGTCGCTCCCTTCACGGGGAGCGTGGATTGAAATTATGTTATAATGAGTTATCGACTTAAGGAGGTGCGCGTCGCTCCCTTCACGGGGAGCGTGGATTGAAATGACAAAAGGCTCCCGGAAAGCTATGCTGAAATCGTCGCTCCCTTCACGGGGAGCGTGGATTGAAATGAGGTAAAACTGCCCGACCATCCTCTGGACATCAGCGTCGCTCCCTTCACGGGGAGCGTGGATTGAAATGCGCTCCGATCCCTTCCCATAGAGCTGTACAACTCGTCGCTCCCTTCACGGGGAGCGTGGATTGAAATGCTTTTAACCACCAAGGCAACCCGCGAGATCGCCGGTCGCTCCCTTCACGGGGAGCGTGGATTGAAATGAAATGATTTCATCAGGTATTGACATCCTAGCTTGTCGCTCCCTTCACGGGGAGCGTGGATTGAAATTTTATATACACAACCCTGTCCGTTACCTCTGCTTTGTCGCTCCCTTCACGGGGAGCGTGGATTGAAATCCAAAAACGACAATCGCGGATTCGATCGAGTTCGACGTCGCTCCCTTCACGGGGAGCGTGGATTGAAATACGAGACGGCGATGCAGTATACTGGGAGCTGATCGTCGCTCCCTTCACGGGGAGCGTGGATTGAAATGTTGAGGTGGATGAATGAGTATTGAGCCGGGATTGTCGCTCCCTTCACGGGGAGCGTGGATTGAAATAAGGCTGCTGCGTTCCTCGGCAAGACTTCTAACGTCGCTCCCTTCACGGGGAG
>MSGV01000023.1:0-469046 GCA_001940845.1 Christensenellaceae bacterium Phil7 | reverse complement strand
CGGGGAGCGTGGATTGAAATGAGTCCACCTGTTTGAGCTCGGAGAATTTATTGTCGTCGCTCCCTTCACGGGGAGCGTGGATTGAAATTTTCGTTAATGGTCAGTCAGTAACTTATTTTAAGTCGCTCCCTTCACGGGGAGCGTGGATTGAAATCCTGAAATAATAGCCCTATGTCACAGCGAGCTTGTCGCTCCCTTCACGGGGAGCGTGGATTGAAATGGTACAGCGGAAACACCTATAAACGAACACTCGAGTCGCTCCCTTCATGCGGAGCGTGGGTTGAAATCCACATTTTATCGATGGGTGCAAAGCATTCCTTCTGGTGATATTATAGGCATAATAATTTTAATAAAACATAAATTAATTTAACTGATTCATAATTGCTTATTTAGATAAAATGTGATATGCTTTCCGCATTACGATTTAAACTGCGGAGAAAAAAGCATGAGGTATGATAAAAACACGCCTGGTGCACAAAACAAAGCGGCAAGTGAAATAGAATACATGATAGAAATGTTACAGGCACTTTTGAGGAACTATCCGTTTGAGTGCCTTTGTGTTGTTTGTCTTAATGATTTATTTAGTCCTTTTTTCTGCGAAATAATAGAAGGTGATAGCTTTTATTCCATCACCGTTCCGGCTCGAAAAATATTAGAAATTGCGACCGAACATAAGTCAAGTATGATAATACTTGTACATAACCACCCATCCGGAAGCTGCATACCATCTATGTCTGATGTTGTGTCAACGCGCTATTTGCTCTGCTATCTCGCCACATTCGGCATAACGCTGATAGATCACATCATAGTGTCAAAGCTGTGCTGCTATGCGATGATGCGCGTGCGCCAGATCGCTTGATTAGAAGTTGCTGGCGTCTTGGTATTCTGGGTATGCCGAGGGTTGTCCGTAAATCTGGTTTATGTTATCGATATGGTTTTGCTTGGCTGCATCATCGGCCTGTGTCAGCGGATACAGCTTATCGTATAGTTCATCTATTTTTTCCTTTGGCATTCTGGGCGTAGAATCATCAAAACATGATTTTACCGATTGAAACAAACTGTTTAAACACACGACCCTTTGTTCGCTTTGAGTAAGGGTAACATCTTTTAAAGTACAATCATCGCCAAAAACAACGAATGGATAAAATGATAGAGATGGATCATTTAAAAATGCACTAAGCCATTTGACATGCCCCATATTCTGCTTGATTGGGTTAAAGAATCTATGCTTTTCCGTTCTGCCGCGGCTCAGCGACAACGATTGCGTCCAATACATGTGATTTTCGTTGCCGAAGATCCAACCACTAAAATTTTTGGACTCGAATACATATATGCCCGTTTCGTGAAGCATAACCACATCAATCTCAGTTGTTTCTCCATTTGGTTTTTGTACATATAAATTGAACAAAAACCTCTTATAGTCACAAAGTAATTTCAAATCTGAATATATGAGGTATTCGCCCAATCTGCCGCGGTCGGAAATCATCATCCTATACGGTATGTGCGTCTGTAAAAAGTATTCGGATTTTTCATAGCTGTCAATAAGCTGCTTTTGTTTCTTGGCATTTTGCTTTTCGGCTACCTTCAGTGTGCAAAAAACACCTATTGCAATTATGATAATAAGAATCCAATTCTCCATATTAAACCTCGCCAACTTTCTACGTTTTAATAAGATAATTTCAGTATACAACATTTATATCAATGTTTTCAACAATACTTTAAAAATATATTGCGATTTTGTGTTAATTTTATACATTTTTACGTCAATACACCGATGCCTGTATGCTATAATGATCTCATAAAGTTATTGTAATCTTTGTTCCCTGTGAAGGGGAATTTGAATTGCAATAGGACGATGAAATTCTGCTGATATGTTATTAGTGAGTCGCTCAATTTATCGGAGCGTGGATTGAAACATGGCTGGCGGCGGCGTTGCTCTGATCGGAACTACGCTGCTCCCTCTGGGGAGCGGCAAATAAAAAACGAATAAAACCCGTTGCCGTATAGCCCGAATTATTCATAGTGTATAAGGGCAGCGGATACTAGATCGGTATTGTTGGAAGTATTATAGCTATTAAGATAATGGGTATGCTGGAAATAGTTTGTTTCGCTCAAAGCTTTGTTCGGGAGTATGTAGTCATCAAAGATGATAACCTCCAAGGCATAGCCTTCATTTTCTAGAGCCTGCTTTGCTTGCTTCAAAATTTGAAAATACAAAAAACTTTGAAGAAAAAATTTGTTGAAATGAAAAAATATAATTTGAATTTAAAGAAAACTAACTTCATTTATTTGACATAAAACGAGAAATGTGCTATAGTTAAAAAGTATTCGGACAGTATTCGGATTATATGAGATTATTGGCCAAGGGCCAGGAGGAAAACAAAATGAAACGGAATGCAATGCTTGCAATAACGGTTGGACTGGTTCTGGGTACAATTATCAGTATGACAGGATGTGCGAAGGATGATGAGAAAAAGCCATCAGCATACCTGGAAACGGCTAAACCTAGTGCTGAGATAACTGCTACTTTTGCGGTAACCCCTGAAATTACTCCTACGCCCGAGCCTACGGCAACACCATTGCCAGAAAATTGGGTTATAGACCCTATTGGCATAATACCCACTGATGTGGAAATTGTGGGACCTTGCCGCTATGGAGAAGAACTTAAGGAGAATGTTTCCCAGTGGTGTTTGAATAGAAATAAAGAAGGGAAAGCTGTACTTCAACATTGGGGAAGAGGAAAAGGACTAATACAAGAATGGGAAGTTCCGGAATCACTTCTTGAAACAAAGTTTATAATGGTTGCAAGAAATGTCGAAGGTGGAGTATTTTTGATGGCCACCTGGGAAAATCGTTATGATACCCAATTTATGCTTTTCTATGTGAGAGAAGATGGAACATCACTATTTGTCGAAAATGGTAAAATGTATTATGGAGATGCATCAGAGTTTAGAATTATTACATTGGATAACAAGTTAATCCAATACAACTGGGGAGACGCTTACTACTCTGTTTACCAGTTTGATTCTAAGGACGATGTTAAATTTGAAGGTGGAGATGCGATTATTGTTATTAATGGTACTAAGGTACTAACTCTTGATGAAATTAGAGAATTAAAATATGAAAAAGTAAATTTAAGTTAAGACCAGTCATTGATGTGACTGATTTTACCAAAATAGCATTAAATTAGTGATCGAGCAGGAGAAATTTCCTCATACGAGGAAATTTCTCCTGCTCACATAATCTGCATGCGGTTCAATCAACCTAACAAGTAACATACCCATAGTGTAGTAATTTAACGTTGAGATTAATCTCTAGAAGTAGTTTATCAAACCTCCAATGAGTTGGTTTAATTTCAGCCCTAGTTTCTCTTCAATGAACTTTGCAAGATTTCTCATCACTCGCGTTGCAGACATTTCTCTTCCGACCATAATGATACTATCGCATGTATATTGAATTACCATTCTCCTGTGCCAGCCGATATGAGGCTTCCCAGTTATAGGAAATCTGTTTCAATTAATTCTATGCTTGAACAACTTATCTCGTATGCGGTTCTATTTTCCATTTGTCCATTATCCAGCAGCTTTCGGTAATCTCTGCTTTGGAGCCTTCCGGTTATGGATAACTCATTGCCCACGGTAAGCTTCTTCAGGTAGCGGGCATTTCTGCCCCATGCAATGCATGGCAGATAATCTGATTTTCCATAATTCCTGTTGACGGCAAGCAGCACATCGCTTATCTCCCGGGAGAATGGAGTGGTTCTATAAATAACAGGCTTGCAGATAAAACCGGTCAGTTCGCATTCATTGCAATCTGTATCTCTATCTGAACTCATATCGTGGATGATTTCTTTTGCAAAGACGGTTATCAGCAGCTTGCTTCCATTAGCCGTTTTTTGATTATAAGATCGTATCTGTCCGATGATACTGAAATGAGCTCCGATTCCTCTTGCAGCATCGGGCATAATGCGTTCACTTATGGTTACGGGAATTCGATCTTCAACTTCGCTGAGCCTTTTGATATTCAAAAACAATCTATAAAATTTCTCTCCGTATATCGAATGACTGAATTCGGGTGGGGAAGAGATCACCCCAGAAACATAGATGTAATTATTGGTTTCCGACATTGTAATCCTCCGGCGGTCGTTTGTTAAGGAATCACCAATATGGTTGAAGTGGTTCCTTGAGCTTGAAGCCATATTCAAGCATATTCATAACAAACGAAAATAGAAGCATTGATCGATTATAGCTGTAAATGAATAGATTTATCGGACGAGTACCTGTATGTGTTAACTTAATCTTCCATAAAAGGAATAAGCCACCGAGATTCCGGTGGCTTTCGATAGAATTAAGCTGATGCTTAGTTCTGACCATTCATATGCTGCTCAGCGTATTCGATCATGCGCTTAACCATCTGGCCACCGATACGACCTGCATCGCGGGCAGAAATATCGCCATTGTAGCCCTGCTGGAGGTTGATATTCATGGAATCTGCAACCTCATTCTTGAAGGAAGAAAGCCTCTGCTTTGTTTCCCTGGAATTGCTGGAATTATTCATCTTATTTGCTCCTTTCTTATAGTGTCCATTTGGAAGTCTGCGCTTCCAATGGCAAAACTGATACGACAAAATTAATTATTCTTCAGATTGTCTTCTGCATAGGAGATCATGCGCTTGACCATCTGACCGCCAATTCTGCCTGCATCGCGGGCGGAAATATCTCCGTTGTACCCATCCTGCAGCTCAATATTCATTGAACTTGCAATTTCCTGCTTGAACTGCTCCATTGCGGCTTTAGCTTCGGGAACGAGTATCCTTCTATTTCGACCGGACATGTTTTCACCTCCTTCGTGCCGCGACCCATGGTTTTTCTACTCAGTAACCATTGAGTCTACGGCTTATCACTGCGATTTGAGCTTTTTGATTCTGCTCTCGCGGTGTTGTTCTTAATTTCTCCGCAAAACATAAAGTTATAACAAGAATTTTTTGGAATTTTTAAAAATAGGATAAAAAGCTGTCGAATGAATGGATGGCAGCACCGAAATAAATGATTTATTAATTAATGACTATATTTTCAAATAAATCTGCGTAAGCCTCCCTTACAATGGATTGAAGCCTTATAGAATCATCGTTTTTGAGCGTGATGAGCTTTTTTGCAGCATTGCGAGCTTCTACCAATGTAGTCATATAGGTTGATATGAAGGGCGCACCAAGTCCGGCCAGACCGCTCTGTCTAGTACCCAAGAAGTCACCTGGACCGCGCAGTTCCAAATCCTTTTCTGCAATTTTAAAACCATCATTGGTGGCTATGAGGGTTTTAAGCCTTTCTTTTGAGGCCTTTGAATCAGATCCGGAAATAAGAAAACAAAAGCTCTCACCACTGCTTCTGCCTACGCGCCCACGAAGCTGGTGAAGCTGGGCAAGCCCAAACCGCTCTGCCGATTCGATCACGATGATCCTTGCGTTGGGAACATCAACCCCAACCTCGATAACGGTCGTTGAAACGAGCAGATCTATCTTGCCATCCCGAAAATCGGACATTATCACATCCTTCTCAGAGGGGCGCATTCTGCCGTGAATCAGTGCAGCTTTTATTGCCAGATTATCACTAAGCTCATTAAATACGTTTTCTGCTGAATTCACTTCGGCAAGCGATTCATTATCCTCTATCATAGGGCATACAACATAGGCTTGTATGCGGCGGGTTTGTATTTCTTTCTCAATATAGCGATACATGGCTATGCGCTTATTCTGCGGCACCAAGCGAGTTGTGACGGGTTTTCTGCCGGGGGGCATACCATCCACAAGGGAAACGTCCAAATCTCCGTATAAAAGCAATGAGAGTGTACGCGGGATTGGGGTTGCACTCATTATCATAACATCGGGGTTATGCGCCTTTTTGCTCAATCTTGCACGCTGGCTGACGCCGAAACGGTGCTGTTCATCGGTTATTACAAGCCCAAGGTTCTGAAATTCAACCTTGTTTTCAATCAGTGCATGCGTTCCAGTAATCGCCATAATTCTGCCATTCTGTATATCGCACAGTAGTTCTCTTCGTTTGACGGCACTGATAGAACCGGTAATAAGTGCTGCTTTATTTCCAAAGAATTGCTTAAGAAGCTTAAAATGCTGCTCAGCGAGAATTTCGGTGGGTACCATTAAAACGGACTGACAGCCATTTTTTAATGCGACAAACATTGCGTATAGCGCAATAATGGTTTTTCCGGAGCCTACATCACCCTGTACAAGCCTATTCATTGATGAAGGACTGGACATATCATGGCTTACCTCGTGCATTACCTTTAATTGTGCCTCTGTTGGCTTGAACGGAAGCATGGATACGAATTCTTCTATGGAAGAATCGATATCAAAGGCAATTCCTTTAGAATTACTGCGTTCGAACCGGGCTAACTCCAGCATGAGTGTAAATTTTAAAGCACTTTCGAATGCAAGCCGATGCTTTGCCTTTTCAAGGGAAACCGGATCACTGGGAAAATGAATGCTTGAAAGCGCACTATGTATATCGATAAGGTTGAATTCATAACACAGGCTATCACCCAGATCATCCTCAATTTCATCAAGACCGCAAACCAAGGCGGTACGCACGGCATTTCTGATCATATTTTGATTAAGACCTCGTTTGAGGGGATAGATGGGCTGGATACCAGGAAGGGTATCTATAAAAAATGGTGCAAGAAGCTTAGTTCCATGCCGCTTATCCACTCTGCCCAGCGCATAGCCATGCGGCTCAAGCGGAATGCTTGTGGCCACATAAGGTTGATTGAACCAAATTGCCTGTAGGTTGCCCGTGGCATCACCTATGGATACCGTTGTGATGCGAAGTCCACTTGAAGTTCGAATCGTCTTTGGTTTGCCAATAAAAAGTATGCGTACAGCCACATATTCTTCCTCGTTGAGTTCCGAAATATTCGTAGCTTTTGAAAAATCGTGATAATCACGCGGAAAAAAATGGATCAAATCAAGTATCGAAAAAAGCCCCAAAGAGGCAAACCTTTCGGCTCGTCCGGGGCCAATTCCTTTAATTGAAGTCAGTGCTTCATTAAGCATAATTTATATTGCTTTCCCTAGGCAATTATATTATTCAACGGAAAGATAATAGTAGTAGAGGGGTTGATCGCCCTCCTGTACTATAAATTCTGCATCAGGATACTTTTCGGAAAGCTGCTCCGCAAGTGCTTCTGCATTCTCAACCGGGGTATCGGCACCATAGTAAAGGGTGACGACGCCATCACCATTGCGCTTTGCAAGCATCAGCTCAATGAGTTCAGCGGTAGTAGAAGCTATATCCTTGCCAACTGCGCAGATCTTGCCCTCCATCATACCTATGATATCATTCGTAGCGATGGTTCTGCCCTCGTAAGTGGTATCGCGAACCGCAAAGGTGACTGACCCTGAGACTACATTCCCAAGGGCTTCCTGCATAGCATCCCTGTTAGTATTCACGTCTGCTTCAGGATTAAAGGACATGAGCGCGGTGATGCCCTGAACGATGGATTTTGATGGTATAACTATAACGTTGCATTCGGAAATCTCCGCAGCTTGCTGAGCCGCTAAAATAATATTCGAATTATTGGGTAGAACAAATACATTGCGTGCATTCGCCCTTTTAATTGCCTGCGCAATGACATCTATGCTTGGATTCATCGTTTGTCCGCCTGAAATGAGCTGGTTTGCGCCAAGGCTCTTGAATGCCTCATCAATACCGCTGCCAACACTGACGGCAACAATCCCCAATTCCTTTTCGTTAGCCTTCAGCTTTGCCGCCAGCTCACGATTTTGCTCGCGCATATTCTCTATCTTGATCTTATCTATCTCACCGAGCTTCAATGCGAGTTGGAGCACCTTTCCGGGGGCATTGGAATGAACATGCACCTTTATCATGCTTTCATCGCTAACAACGACTATGGAATCTCCAATCTTTTCGAGCTTTTCTCGGAAAATCTCAACCTGGTGCTCATCCACATCGCTCTCCGGATGGATGATAAAGAATTCGGTACAGTATCCAAAGGTTATATTGCTGTGATCATCCGCTATTTTGTCGGTTTCATCGGATTCGGAATTGAGATCGAAAAGAATGGTCATATTCTCATCGATTTCCTCACCATCGAGAGCCATCTTAAAACCACGATAGATCGTTAAAAGTCCCATGCCGCCAGAATCAACGACTCCGGCCTCTTTGAGAACGGGCAGCAAATCGGGGGTCTTTTTCAGAGCAGCTTCGCCGCTTTCGAGCATCACGTCAACTATCTCATAAGCCCCTTTTCCTGCTGCTGCGGCTTCATTGACTGCTTCACTCATCAGTCTTGAAACAGTTAGTATCGTGCCTTCCCTTGGCTTCATAACCGCTTTGTAGGCAGCCTCGGTGCCTACAGTGAGGGCGTTTGCAAGCATTTGTGCATCAACTTCTGCTTTTGCGCCCTTCAATGCCTTAGAAAAACCGCGGAAAATCTGAGAAAGAATAACTCCGGAATTGCCCCTTGCACCCTTCAATGCGCCCATGGAAAGTGCAGCCGCTACTCCTTCAACTGTCGTTGGTTTGGTTTGACGGATCTCTGCAATGGCGCGCTGCATGGTCATGGACATATTAGTCCCGGTGTCCCCATCGGGTACGGGAAACACATTCAGTGAATCAATCGTCTGCTTATTCTTTTCGAGCAAAGCCGCTCCATCGAAAAGCATCTCTTGAAATAATTCACAATCTATTGTACGTATTGACACAGTTTTTACCTCTTAACCTATGACCAAGGGCTGATGATCAGACCCTTACGGCATCAACGAAAATATTTACGGTGTTGACCTTAAGCCCGGTCATATCCTCAACATAATATTTAACACTGCTGATGGTATTCTTTGCAACAGCAGGGAAGGAAACGCCATACATGAGCGTCACATGGAGCTCAATATTGACGGAGTTATCCTCGTTTATTGTAACAGAAACTCCACGCTTGAGGTTGTCACTTCCAATGAGCTGTAACCAGGCATCCCCGGCGCTGTTGCTGTTCATGCCTACAATACCATAGTTTTCGCTTGCAGCAGCACCGACTATGTTGGCGATCAAATCCTCACCAATGGTTATGGTGCCGAGCTCGTTTTTGATAATAGCAGCCATATTATTACCTCCGTTATATCATACCAAAGGCAAAAGCCCTTAGTTAAATTTAAAAGTTAAGCGTATTTTACAATAAAACGCGCACTTTTTCAAGCATATTTTAAAATTGCCTTACACATATATCAGGATTTGATGCAGCATCAGATCCTATTTCCGGTTCTGAAACAGGCAGCGGCGGCAAGTCGGATAAGGAATGCAGACCGAACCTTCGCAAGAATGCGTCAGTCGTGCCAAACATCATTGGTCTTCCAATGCATTCCTTTCTACCGACTTCATGAATAAAGCCCTGTTTGAGCAATTGGGAGACAGCATATTCGCATCTGACGCCGCGTATGGCTTCAATATCTGCTCGAGTAACCGGCTGACGATAGGCAATCACGGATAATGTTTCCATGAGTGAATCACTTAGCGTACGCTCTTCGGGCGGTGCGAGATATTTTATAAGCCATGCCTGATAATCGGGGTTGGTGATGAACTGAACTGTATCCTCCGTTATAAACGGAAAAAAACCTCTCCGCTCGCGCTTCATCGTCTCTGTCATTTCATCAATAGCAGAACGTATATCTTCCTCACCGACTTCGAGCACTCGTTGGAGCTCAACAAAGCTTATAGGTTCACCGGAAACATATAGAATACTTTCGATAGCTCCCATGAGCTCAGCTCGTTCCATAGGGCTCCTTTCCACGCATATAAAATGTGAATTCTTCTATTAGCATAGTTGTTCTGATGCTATTCGTGCTCATCCGCATAAGCAATGCTATCATCATTCTTTATGAGCTTTATAGCGTATATTGCAATGCGGCCGCAATAGCCATCCTGCTCTAATCGAATTTCGCCTCCGGAGATCATTTCGAGCAATGATATGAAGGTTACAATGATCTCCATCCTGGGGGCATTGTCGATAAGCTCATCGAATGTAGCGATCCCATTATTAGCGATTAGAATATCGCGAACTTTTCTCGAACAGGATCGGATGGTGAATTTATCGGCGGTTACCTCATGTGTGTGCTCACTTATTTCAGGCTTCAGCTCGCGGTTCAATGCTGCAAGCATCGCATAAAAAAGCTTTTGAGCCGTGGTATCCTTTAATATTATCTCCCGCGGCGGGACGGGGAATTCTTCGGGAGGCTTTCCGTACATGCGAGCTGCTTCATGCGCAAGAACCCGCATCGTTTCCGAAGCCTCTTTAAAAGATTTATATTCGCGGAGCTGCCGTATGAGCTGCTCGCCAGGGTCTTCCTCATCGTCTTCGTCCTTTGGCGGAGGAGGGAATAGCGAACGAGATTTCATATACACCAGGGTTGCAGCAACGGTCAGAAAGGAGCTGGCCTGTTCCATATTGAGCTCATCAAGTTCATTTAAATAGTTCAGAAATTCGGAGGTTATATCGGAAACATAAATGTCCTTTATATCCATTTCCGCCTTTTCTATCAGATGCAGCAATAGATCAAGTGGGCCGCTGAATTGCTTCAGATGAACTCTGTATTCCATCGCTTCTGCACTATGCAAAGATATTGATGATAAATGCAGCCAGATTAAGCAGCCAGTCGCTTATGGCATTTACGGCGATACCAATGGGGGAAAAATCTATCACGTCAAAGACAATAATGAGACCAATCAAAATATAGTATCCATATTTATGCATGAATACAAGCGTATTGGTGCTGATACGATTGCCGAGCAAAACCTCAAAAACATGATAACCATCCAATGGATAAATGGGGATAAGATTAAAAACGCACAGCGAACAATTCAAAAACATAAAATAATAGCAAAAGTTATAGATCTTTTCTGCGACAGGCGATATAGAATATGGATTGCTCCTCATTGCAATTATTGCTGTGGTTACAGCAGCAAATGCACCAATTATCGCAAGAATAAGATTCATTGTTACGCCGGCAAGAGAGACGGTAATTTCACCTTTGCGATAGCTATGATAATTTCCCGGGTTGACAGGTACGGGTTTTGCCCAGCCGAATCCACAGACTATCATGCAAAGCAATCCAACGGTGTCTATATGCGCAAATGGATTGAGAGTCATTCTGCCAAGGTCTCTTGCCGTTGGATCACCGTTACGATAAGCGACATATGCATGAGCAAACTCGTGAAAAGTCAATGCAATAAGTACTGCTGGAATCGTATAGAACAGCGATTCGATAAAGCTTTGTATGTCTCCTCCGTTAAGGATATACCTCATTTAGTTCCCATTCCTTGCCTTTTACATCTGATGATGACCAGGCAAGCCCTTTCTCAGATATTTATCAAATCTATTTTATCATACCTGGATTGATTTCGCAACATGCTGAATGCTGTAAGCCTACCATTCAGCGGTGGTTCTGATTTTTCAAAGCGAGTTTGGGGCATCTGAACCATGAAAACCATGAATGGGATAAAACGATATCACGTTTCCATATAGGGCACAGAATAACGCTGTGTATTTTGATCGAGAAGGCTTTGCCGGAAAAGAAAAGTCTAATCAATCCATTGTTTCAATATTAATCCAAAATAATCCATAAACCCTGCCTTTTCAATTGTGCAGCCCGCAATGAGATTTACCTCTCCCAGAAGTTCACCGGCAGAATTCATGTATTTGATCTTTCCTATAACCTGACCCTCATTTACCGGTGCGGAAATAATGGGCTCATATTCACTTTCAGGTATATATTTTGGATCGCCGGTGCTCAGCAGCAGACTGAGATCGGTTTCAGATATGATTATTAGTTCGGTCGAGATGGAACCTGAAATTTCAATGGTATCAACCGTATCGCCTGCTGAAATAACCTTTGTACTTCTATAATTTGCAAACCCATAATCAAGCATTTCTATACCTGAAACAAATCTGTCCGATGAATTTGCTGCGCCAAGGCTGACTGCCAGATATTTTGTATTTCCGCGTTCGGCAGCAAATAGACCGCAATAGCCTGCATCCTGTGATGATCCGGTTGCTATCCCAAGGCAGCCGGAATATTGCTTAATGAGTTTGTTCGGATTTGCAAGCTCGGTGGCCTTCGCGCCGGTCGTATGTTCGAGACTTTCATAATATAGCGACGAATTTTCCGTGAAACTATTGCATTGAAGGAGCGCACGCCCTATATTTGCAAGGTCAAGAGCGGACAGCATGATGTCGCTGCCAATTATATCGCTGTATTGCGCTGATACTCCCAATTCAGCAAGCCGCGCATTTATTTTATCGGCTGCAGCATTTTCGCTGCCGTAAGCCTTTGAGGCAAGCGCGTGTATGGCATCCCCGGCATTTATCATTATTGCGGCACGAAGCAATTCATCAGCATTTATTTGTTCGCCTTCGGAAAGGAAAGCGGTTGCTCCTTTTATGGATGCAGCTTTACCGTTTACGGAAACGACCGTATCTGATGCGATCGCGCCCGAATCAAAAGCTTCACAAATTACGAGCAGTGCAGGTAGGCGGGCAAGTCCTGCAACGGGCATTTTTTCACTTGAATTGTATTCAAACAAGGGTTTGGCAGAAATTGCTTCGATCAGAAGCGCAGACTTCACATTAGAGACATCGATTGGAGAAACCGTATCCGCATGAGCTTCGCTTATAGATACAGGCAATAGCATCATAAAGATGGATAGCAGCAAACAGGTTATTTTGTGCATAAAAACACCTCCGAGGCGAATTTTGTAAATTATATTCGCTTTGAAGGTGTTTAATTCGGCAAAAGCGGACTTAAACGCACAATATTAATGTGAATTTGAAAGCTATTCTGTGTATAAGAGCCTTAAAAAGGATGTTCCGGTATTAATAATTTTGCCAGTGAGGTAGTCCAATACCGCAGCACCTATATCCGCAAATGTATTTCTTGTACCGAGATCTATAGGGAGCACATGCTTTCCATATACGATAAGTGGTATGTATTCGCGTGTGTGATCGGTGCCGGGATGGCATGGGTCACAGCCATGATCCGCAGTTATCATAAGAATATCATCATCCCGCATGGCGGAGATTATTTCAGGAAGCCTGCGGTCAAAAGCTTCCAATGATTCGGCATACCCTTCGATGTCGTTGCGGTGCCCATATAGCATATCGAAATCCACCAGATTTGTAAATATTAAATCTCCCATACCTTCTCTGATGTAATGTATGGTAGCTTCAATTCCGTCCGGATTGTTCTTTGTATGATCGACAATGCTAAGCCCGCGATGTGCAAAGATATCTTCTATCTTTCCTATCCCTATAACTGATTTCCCATCGTTTACGAGCATATCGAGAACGGTATCATGCATAGGTGCAAGCGCAAAGTCACGTCTATTCTCGGTACGATAATAGTTTCTGCTGCTTCCAAGGAATGGTCTGGCTATGACTCTTCCTACAAGATTATCACCGATAAGCAGATTGCGGGCTTTTTCACACATGCAATAAAGCTCGGAAAGTGGGATGACCAGTTCATGGGCTGCTATTTGGAATACACTGTCAGCCGAGGTATAAACGATCGGCTTTCCGCTTGAGACATGCTCATCGCCAAGCTCATTTATGATTGCAGTTCCAGATGCAGCCTTATTGCCGAGAGTCCCTCTTCCGATCATTGATTCAAATTTATCCATTATTTCTTTTGGGAAACCATTTGGATAGGTTCTAAAGGGAATCTTCATTGGAAGTCCCATCATCTCCCAATGACCGCTTGTAGTATCCTTGGCATGGGTGGTCTCCATAAGCCTGCCGAATGCTCCATGATTATTGGGATTATACGGAAGGCGCGAGCCCGCAATATTTCCGAGTCCAAGTTTGATAAGATTTGGAAGCCACATGGGACGAACGGAATTGATATTACCGAGAGTGTGCGCGCCTACGTCACCAAAATCCATCGCATCCGGCAGTGCTCCTATCCCAACACTGTCAAGAACGATAAGAATTACCCGCTTATTCATATTCAATCTTCCTTTCGAAAAAGAGTTTACTTAGTAACCACAATAATTATAGTACATTTTTGATTTACTGTCCATTGTGAAAAATGGAAAAGGGTGTAAATGCGCTCCTTGCGGGGAAATGCATCTATGCGGTTTTAACTTTAAAGAAAGGGTGAGCGCATTAAATGTATAATACGAGCGACATATGCATTTAAAATTCGGATTAATGTTATATTTGGAAATAAATGCTGCTCAATATTGATTATTGAGCGGATTGGTGTTATAATAGTTATGTTCATGTACCCGTAGCTCAGCTGGATAGAGTGTCAGACTCCGACTCTGAAGGTCATGGGTTCGAATCCCATCGGGTACGCCACGTCGCCGCAAGATGCATATCGCTTGCGGCGACTTTTTTATAGCCCCATGATTGATATGAAATGCGGAAACTATGGCTTAGAGAGTTTGAATTCTAAAATATGCTGAGGAATAGCGCATTGCTGAGCCTTTCAAGCAGTTTTATTCCAGCGACGCTGTTACCCTTATCATCAAGTCCGGGAGAATAGATTCCAATGCCCATTCGGGTTGGCACAATGGCCATAATACCCCCGCCGACGCCGCTCTTGGCAGGTACACCAACATTTATCGCAAAATCTCCGGAACCATCATACATTCCGCAGGTCATAAGTATGGCGTTCACATAGTGGGCGTAGTCATAACTGAATATACGTTTGTAACCATCCGCAATCTTACCTCTGTTCGATAGGGCAAAACCGATATATGCAAGATCCTTGCTGTTGACAGAGATTGAACATGCTTTAAAATATAGATCCAGAACATCTTCGACTTCATCGGTTATCATACCATACGATTTGAGCATATACGCAAGCGCACGGTTTTTGTTGCCGGTTTGCTTTTCTGAGTGATAAACGGATTCATTGATATCTATCTTAGGGTTGCAGGCAAGAGTTCTGGTCAGGGAGAGTAAGCGGTTAAATTTTTCGTTGTAATCATTGCCTTTAACCAGATTGCAAAGCGCAATGGCACCCATATTGACCATGGGGTTTATATGATCGCTCAATAGGGATTGATCGGTGACATTTATAGCATCAAATGGCTTTCCGGTAGCTTCAACGCCTACTCTGCTGCGTACTGCATCAACCCCATTATCCATAAGTGCCAGTAAAAGCAGTATGGGCTTTATAATGCTTTGTATAGTGAAACATTTGCCAAAATCGCCTGCACACGCATGCTTGCCATCACTATTTAAAATATATACGCCAAAATCATTAGGATCAGCCTTGGCCAATTCCGGTATGTAGGATGCTAAATGTCCATTCTGGGTATAGCTTCTGCATTCCTCCAATAATTGTTCGAGCAATTCTTCCATAAATTTTCTCCTCTTGGTTAGCTAACCGCATTTTAATTTAGTTTGCTGATATTGTCAATAAATTTTGAAGGGGCTTTAATAAACCAGCCGCTTAAATGCGTTTGGAATTGAAAGAGATAAAGTGGTTGCATTTTGAATAATGCTATGATATAATACTAAAAAATAGGATTGGGGATGAGAAGATGTACAAGTTCTCTTGCTGAGAATAAATGGCATAACGGAAAGCGATGTTGAACCGCTGTATGTGGTGAGTTTTGTTGTGCCTCGGCAAGAAAGTACATCAACTTATTTCTAATGACTATTGCATAATGTGCTCTGTGTTTGGCTTTATGCTATTTGTTGGTTGTGAGGAAATGCTTTCTTGCAGCCAATTTTATATTCTTGGAGGGCACTAAATGTCACAGATAAATATTTCTAACCTAACATTTTCATACGAGGGAAGTTACGATAATATTTTTGAGGATGTGAGCTTCCGGATAGATACTGATTGGAAGCTTGGATTCACTGGGAGGAATGGAAGGGGAAAGACAACCTTCTTAAATCTTTTGCTTGGAAAGTATCATTATAGCGGAAGCATTGAAACCAATACGAGCTTTACCTATTTCCCGTATGATGTTCCGGATAAAAGCATGATAACGCTTGAAGTTCTTGAAAGCATTTATCCCAATTACGAGTATTGGAAGCTTAGAAGAGAGCTTAATGCATTGGCTATTCAGGAGGACTGTCTATATAGACCGTTTATCACGCTGTCTAATGGTGAACAGACGAAGCTATTGCTTGCAATCATGTTTATGAGTGAAAACAATTTCCTACTCATTGACGAACCTACAAACCATCTGGATCTTGCAGGCCGTGAGCTGGTCAGCCGTTATTTGAACGGAAAGAGCGGTTTTATTCTTGTGAGCCACGATAGAGCATTCCTTGATGGATGCGTGGATCATATCCTTTCGATTAACAATGCGAATATAACCGTGACGAAGGGCAACTTTTCAACCTGGCTGGAGAACAAAGCGCGGCAAGATGCTTTTGAGCTTGCCGAGAACGAGAAACTGATGGATCAGATTGCACACCTTGGAGCAGCGGCGGCCAGGAACGCAGAATGGTCTGACAGACTGGAAGCGACCAAGATCGGTGGAGGCCCATGTGACAGGGGCGCGGTCGGTGCAAAGTCTGCAAAGCTGATGAAGCGTTCAAAAGCGATAGAAAAGCGAAGGAAGGATGCAATAGAAGAAAAATCCAAACTGCTTAAAAATATTGAGAGAAGTGAAAAATTGAAAATCCATAACCTGGATTATCACAGCCGACGATATATTGAGCTTAAAGGTGTTAGTATTGAGTATGATAGAAAGGAGGTATGCAGCGGGGTAAGCTTTACAATAGAACCGGGAGACAGGATCGCTTTGCGCGGAAGGAACGGCTCCGGCAAATCAAGCATCCTAAAATTGATTTGCGGTGAGAGAATTCCATTTAAGGGAAGTTTTATTCGAGGAAGTCAACTGAGTATTTCCTATGTTCCGCAGGATACCGGCGCACTGGCCGGAAGCTTAAGTGGCTATGCTCAAAGCCGTGGTATAGATGAAAGCTTGTTTATGACGATACTTCGAAAGCTTAATTTCTCAAGGGTTCAGTTTGAGAAGGATATCAAGGATTTCAGCGGTGGGCAAAAGAAAAAAGTCCTGATAGCCGGAAGCCTCTGTGAACGAGCGCATCTGTATGTTTGGGATGAGCCGATGAATTATATCGATGTTATATCACGCATACAGATAGAAAATCTGCTGCTGGATTTTCAACCGACCATTCTATTTGTAGAACATGATAAAGCATTCTGCGATAGAATAGCAACCAAAATAATTGAGCTGTAAAGATGAAGATAGGTGCTAATGATAAAGCTTTCATTGATATATGATACTTAATCATGTTTCGACTGGATATATATGATCTTCCAAGCTTCTATCAGTCGTTCAAAAGACCAGGAAGCGTTGGCTGCGCTGGTGGAAGGGAGACATGTGGCAGGAATATCGATGCAAGGAAATATATAACGATTATAGCATCTAAATGAAGCCTGGCCGTTACAAAAAATGCTGCGTATCGGAGCAGCGGAAAGGATCATGCTTATATCGTTTGGGATAGCATTTTTAATGCTGCTGTCGGATGAACCGCTAATAGTACATGAAGCAATGCTGTCCCAAAGTGCAATATGGGATGATGATAGGAGTGCACGCTTTTCATCGACCGTGTGTGGTAATGGCGCGGAAAAAAGCGATGCAATAACACGCCAAAACCTATTCTGTGGGTGACCGTAATAAAACCCAGTTTCACGCGACTTTATTGAAGGAAACGAGCCTAGGATCAGTATGGAGGATTTTTCATCAAATAAGGGCTCAAAGGGATGGTGCTGTGTTGCGGGAATCATTTTTAATCTCCTTTAGAATATACTGCATATTATCAAATAAATGCAGGCTTGCATCACTTGGCATATGCGCTTTATAAACTATAGTACCGGGCAGCGCATATGTCAATATGATGCTTGCATGAATCGGCTTAAAAATGAGGATGAATATATATGTCAATGCAGCAAAAAAAGCTTGCAAATAACTTCCATTAGTGATAGAATATCATTGTTTGATTTTCGGTCAGTGTATTTTTATGCCTGTACAGGGAAATATACTGCTGATTCGGCAAGGAGGTGTAACAAATGGGTAAGTTTTGTGAAGTATGCGGAAAAGGCGCAATGAGCGGAAATCTCGTAAGCCATTCCAACAGGAAGACCAGGCGTATCTGGGCTCCCAACGTACAGCGTGTTAACGTCATCGTCGATGGTACTCCCAAGAAGATGAATGTCTGCACTCGTTGCCTGCGTTCCGGTAAGGTTCAGCGTAACGTCTAATCATCCTTTAGAAAGCATTGCTTATGAAAAAAGAATTTTCTATGGATAAGATTGTAGCTCTGTGTAAAAACCGGGGCTACATTTTTGCAGGGTCTGAGATTTATGGAGGACTTGCCAATTGTTGGGATTATGGTCCTCTCGGAGTGCTTTTCTTGAATAATATCAAGAATGCATGGTGGCGTAAGTTTGTGCAGGAGAGCCCGTATAATGTGGGTATGGACTGTGCAATTTTGATGAACCCTGAGGTTTGGGTTGCAAGCGGTCATGTGGGGAATTTCAATGATCCTCTGATGGATTGCCGTGCTTGTAAGGCAAGATTTCGCGCTGATAAGCTGATCGAGGATTATGCTGAGGAGCATGGGATCGAGGACATTCATCCGGATGGATGGGATAATGATCGCATGGAACAGTATATCAGAGAAAAAGGTATAGTCTGCCCAGAATGTGGAAAGGCCGATTTTACGAGCATCAGAAAATTTAA
The DNA here is from genome assembly GCA_001940845.1 of Christensenellaceae bacterium Phil7. Taxonomy (GTDB): domain Bacteria; phylum Bacillota; class Clostridia; order Christensenellales; family CAG-138; genus PeH17. Next base: position 450,295 of record MSGV01000023.1, on the reverse strand, counting down.
TATGATGTTCAAAACATTCCAGGGTGTCAATGAGACAACGGCAAATGAGATCTATCTTCGTCCGGAAACGGCACAGGGTATATTTGTTAACTTCCAAAACGTGCAGCGCAGTATGCGTAAGAAGATACCGTTTGGTATTGCGCAAATCGGAAAATCTTTCCGTAATGAGATAACCCCGGGCAACTTCATCTTCCGCACAAGGGAATTCGAGCAGATGGAGCTTGAGTTCTTCTGTGAGCCGGGAACAGAGCTGGATTGGTATGAGTATTGGCGCAGCTATTGCTATGATTTTCTGCGCGGGTTGAATCTTTCCGAGGATAATCTCAGGAAGCGCGAGCATGAGCAAGAGGAGCTCAGCCATTACTCGAACGGCACTACCGATATTGAATATCGCTTCCCATTTGGCTGGGGTGAGCTTTGGGGCATTGCAAGCAGGACGGATTATGATCTGAAAGCACATGCCGCACAGAGCGGGAAGAGCATGGAGTATATGGATCCATTTACCAATGCAAAGTATGTTCCTTATTGCATTGAACCATCTGTTGGTGCAGGTCGTATGGCGCTTGCATTCCTTTGCGATGCATATGACGAGGAGCAGCTTGAAAACGGTGATACACGCAATGTTCTTCATCTGCATCCGGCACTTTCTCCGTACAAGGCCGCTGTTCTTCCTCTACAAAAGAAGCTGGGCGAGAAGGCTCGTGAACTTCATGCGGAGCTTTCCAAGTATTTTATGGTTGATTATGATGAGGCAGGTGCTATAGGTAAGCGATATCGCCGTCAGGATGAGATTGGTACGCCTATTTGTATTACCGTTGACTTTGAAACCATGGAAGGGGATACAGTTAATACGGTCACTGTGCGCGATCGTGACACAATGGAGCAGGTTCGTATTTCTATTGATAAGCTTAGGCAATATATCGAGGATAAGCTTGTATTCTGATGCGAACATTAAAAACTTAATAAAAATTTAATAGATGTCTTTTGATTTTGATGCAGCGATGTTTGTTCATTGCTGCATTAAATTATAGATAGCAAAGGTTTGAGTGTTATTGGCTCTACGTCCAAGAATGTATTCTTAACATTTAAATGAATAACTTGGGAAAGTATGTTATAATTATTGATGCTGAACATAAGTTCAACATCGGGAATGAAAGGAGTACGAAGATGAAAAAAAAGTTTCCTTGTGCTGATGCACATTGTGATTTTCTCTATGGCATGCAGAATAATTGCTATGATATAAAACAACCTATAGGCAAACAGACGATGACGCTGCCAAGGATGGTAGAGGGCAATGTTAAGCTTCAATTCTTTGCAGCATGGATTGATATTCTTTTGAAGCAAAACCCATTGAGTCAATGCATAAATATGATTGATGCGTATTATCGGATGCTTGAATCAAATCCCGTGTTCGTTCCGCTCAGTAAAGATTTCAGTCCTGACAGTGATAAAATTGCTACCGTGCTAACCATAGAGGGCGGTGAAGCAATTGAGGGATCTGCCGAAAACCTTCGTATGCTTTATAAGCTTGGCGTGCGTGCTATGACGTTAACCTGGAATGACGTTAATTCCTTGGCTTATCCGGCAACAAAGAGAAGTCGTCGTGGGCTTAGTAAGCTTGGAAAAGAAATAATTGATGAAATGAACAGGATAGGTATGGCGATCGACCTCGCTCACCTTGGAGATGTCGGCATAGATGATGTCTTGGAGAGAACAACTCAGCCCGTTTTTTCATCGCATACCAATGCGCGAGTTTTGCGTGATCATCCGCGCTGTATGCAGGATGCACATATCAAGGCAATTGCAGAAATGGGCGGAGTCATTGGTGTGAATTTCTATTATAAACAATTGACTGATAAAAAGACATGCAGCATAAGTGATGTTTTGCGGCATATAGAGCACATAATTGAAGTTGGCGGGATCGATTGCTGCGCCATAGGATCGGATTTTGATGGTATGGATAGGTGCCCGGATGGCTTGGAGGATAGCCGATATCTGCCAAATATAGCAAATGGATTGTATGATATTGGATTGAATGATGAGGAAATTTATAAGGTTATGTATGGCAATCTTGCAGATTATATCTGCAAGTTTGTTTAAAATAAAAGCTTTCTGAATGGACCAGCTGAACCACACTCATCAACGAATATTATATATTTGGCGGAATTTGACGTAAAAGTATTTAAGAAATGAAGCTTTCATGGTATAATGCACGATGAATGTTTGAGGGCAGGAGGAAATAATGGCTAGAAGCAACAACATTTTTACTCGAATAGAGAAAAAATACGTGCTTACGGAAAAACAGCATTCTGCCATCATGCCGATCATGTGGGAACACATGAAGCTGGATATGTTTGGAAGGAGTACCGTCAGCAGTCTTTACTACGATACTCCAGATAATCGAATTATCCGCAGCTCCATTGAAAAGCCGGTATACAAGGAAAAGCTAAGACTTCGCTGCTATCATACTCCGGATGATCATGGCGAGGCCTTTGTCGAGCTTAAGAAAAAATACAAGGGAATTGTATATAAGCGCAGAATTCAGATGGAGCATGCATCTGCAGTTGCTTTTTTGGATGGGACGGGCCCTGTGCCATCTGGAAAAGATGCACAAATTGGTAGGGAAATAGCTTATTTCCTACAGTTTTATAAGGGAATTCGCCCTGCATACGCGGTTTTCTGCGATCGGCTCGCATTAGTGGATAAGATTGATGAGAATCTTAGGTTGACCATTGATGCAAACATTCGTTACAGAATCGAGGATCTCGATCTCAGGCATGGAAGTTATGGAAAAACATTGTTGCCATCAGGTAATTATGTTATGGAAGTTAAAACGGCATCTGCAATGCCGCTTTGGATGACTCATTTGCTGAATGAAAACGAAGTCTACCCATCTTCCTTTTCTAAGTATGGCACGGCATACGCTAAAGAACTACGAAGAAAGCTTGAAAGCGGACATAATTCTGTAAATATTCAGCTTTCTGATGATTGGAGGAAAAACAATGCTATTTGATGCTACTATTTTTACTAGCGTATTCTCAACAACTGATACGCTTACCATATCTGGATATCTGATTTGCATGGTCGTCTCACTCATTCTTGGACTCGTAATTGCATTATGCAATACCTTCAGGAATAGATATACCAAAAGTCTTACGGTTTCTTTGGTGCTTTTACCCGTAATAGTACAGACTATAATTGCATTGGTGAATGGTCAATTGGGAGCCGGAATTGCGGTGGCAGGGGCATTCAGCCTTGTTCGCTTCCGTTCGGCACCGGCTTCTGCGCGTGATATTACAAGCATATTTCTTGCAATGGCGGTTGGTCTTGCTACGGGTATGGGATATATTGGGATTTCTATCGTACTCACGATCATTGTTTGTCTCGTTAATATTATAATCTCTTTTACGAAACTGGGTGAATTGAAAACGGGCGATCGCGAGCTTAAAATCACAATACCGGAGAGCTTGAGTTATGATGATATTTTTCAGCCTATATTTGAAAAGTATACCGTAAAGCATGAGCTGATTCGTGTTAAAACAACGAATATGGGAAGCTTATACAACCTGCATTATAGAATTACTCTCCGCAATGGGATAAGTGAAAAGGAATTCATAGATGAACTCCGCATATATAATGGCAATCTCGAGATTTCTTGTTCAATTCCCGGCTTAAATAGTAATGGTGAGCTGATTTAGCAGTAAATTATTATCAATAATGTTTTGAACCTTGCTTTATCAAAAGATAGGCAGGGTTCTTTGCTTAAAATTAAAGAAAAAATATATAAAAATATTGTGAAGCGTAAATAAAAAAATGTGCGAAATTTGTTAAAAATGCAACAAAAATGCCACATTTTTTTAACATTAATTGCCTTGATTTTGAATATGCAGATGCTATCATACTAATAGAGAATATGAAGGCGATGCGGTCTTCATATCAAAAATGCACGGCACACAAGAAGGTTATTTTGAAAGGAAACCGGAGTAATATGAAAAGATTTGTGATTATTATGCAAGCTTTGATCTGTATTTGTCTTATTGCAGCAGGCTGCGCAGGTGGAGTCGTTGATGTTGACATAAACGGTGGGTACGACACTCCGTTCAATTCGATCACGGCTTCCGTAATTCCAAAGGAAACGGCTTTAAGGACGGATGATCCGGAAACGACTTCACCTGAAAGCACACCATCAGCAACGGAGGAGCCGTCAACTTCGGTTGCAACAATGACTCCGCCCAGTACTCCTCCTCATTACACCGCAGAACCAACCGCAGAGCCGACGACTGGAGGTGTTGATAAGGTCGTATATCTTACTTTTGATGATGGTCCATCGCCCAAATGCACGGAGCAACTGCTGGATATTCTAGATGGATATGGCATCAAAGCGACTTTTTTTACCGTTGGCTATTATGTGGACAGGCATCCGGAAGTAGTTCGGGATGCGATGCATCGTGGCCATCTGATTGCCTGCCATACCTATACCCATGAATATCAGAGCATATACGCATCGGCTGATGCTTTTATGGATGATGTTCATCAGTGGGAGACGGCTGTAGAGAACGCAACGGGATGCATTCCTGAATGTAAAATCGTTCGCTTTCCGGGGGGAAGCAACACATCATATCTGCCTAAATGGGTGCGAACTAAGATAATGACCGCACTTGATTCTGAGGGATATAGATACTACGATTGGTTCTTTGGAGATAATGATCGATGGCCTGCTGGAAATAAGGATCATCTGCCAATGAAGGAATACATGATGCAATCATTTGAGCAATCCTTGAAGAATGCTATTTCGGCAGGTAAACCACTCATATTTCTTGCTCATGATACCTGCCAGGAAAGCATAGAGTTGATACCGCAAATGATCGATAAGCTTATTGAAGCTGGATATACCTTCGATACTCTGGATTCATTGGATGCTTCAATTGGGTTTGGAGGTTAATTCTGCCGGGTATATCGGGCGACGAATCTGTTATTCCATAAAGTGTTTTTTACAAGAGCAGCGCATCCTGCTCTTGTTTTTACGTTCTAATCTATTGCGGTGGGATAGCTTGTTTTTTATATCGCTGTTCCTTCTAAAATGAAGAGTAATTATCGTTACTAAAAATGTGCTGGGAATGGACACTGCCGTGATAGAGAAAGCCCAATATAGAATTGGCAGCATGAGCTGTTTCTGGTGGCTCAATCTTTGTTTTTTCTTAAATTATCTGAGACCGGGCGCAGCATAACCTATATTGGTCGCATCCTGCATGGTGACTGTACCATTCCTATCGAAATCAGCAGAGTGGAAGACAAGAACGGATTTGCAGTAATGAAAAAGGGCGCATACAAACAAGAGATTGCGGGTAGATTCAAGCTACACGCAATCATATGAAAAATTTTCAATTAGCAAGTCTTACTGCAATAATAGCCGTTCATTTGACCTTGTCAGTGAGAAATGTAGCTGCTCCGCATATAAAGTCCATAGGTTTGGGCTGATTGCAGACTGTGGTTGGGAAGCTCGCGCGAAGCTGAGAACCAAAAGCTCCATTCCATGCGCCTGAAATTGCATGCTGCATATTATCGACTGCTCGCGATTTGCTGACGTTAAACCTGCTTGTTATTGCACTAAGCACATCTAATTTATCAGAATAATAGTTCTTGCGGCTTTCATATACGAGAGCAACGCCGTAGGAAAGATAGGCAAAGCCGAGCTGGTCAGGGCAGAAACCCATGAATATAAGCAACTCGGAAGGCGTTTTCGCAGCTTCCACAATGGAGCCAAATGCGCCCAGTGGTATAATGGTTTTTGAAGCCCCTGCATTGGAAGCATCAAATGGTATGTTATTGTTCGTTTTTTGCATTGCTTTTACCTCCGAGATGATGACATAATAACACAAAAAACGATAATATTCAATACAACCAAATCGAAAATAACGAAAATATATTGAAAACAGCTATTTTGCAATGATTTCGTCATATTCGATGGCCAGAGCGAAGAATTCTTCCGGGCTTAAAGCTTCAGCACGTATTTCATGAGAAATGTTAGCCTTCTCAAGGAGTTTACTCGTCGTATGCTTATCTGAAAGGCTTAACAAATTGTTATAAATGGTTTTTCTTCTCATGGCAAATGCAGCTTTTACGATGCGCACGAAATTAGCAGGAAAGCTTCGTGAGCTGCGTTCAAAGAGCAAAACCGTTGAGTTCACTTCGGGGGAAGGAAAATAGGAGGCCGGAGATAGCTTCAGACCGATCGATATGTTATATAACTGTTGAGCTATAACGGATATAGGTACATAGTTCTTATCCCCGGGCTTTGCCATGAAGCGGTCAGCTGCTTCAGACTGCATCATAAGCACCATGCGGCTCACGTTCAGCGAACTATCCATTAGTCTTTGACAAATGGGAGATGTGATATAATACGGAAGATTCCCGACAACAATGCATTGCTCATCTCCAAACGTATGAGCAAGTTCAGAAAGGGGATACTTCATGAAATCAGCATGTATTATATTGAGGTTAGTGGCTGCGAGATTTTTCGATAAAAGCTCAACCATTCGTCCATCAATTTCTATGGCGATCACCTTGGATGCATGATTTATCAGTTCGCTTGTAAGCGCACCGAGCCCTGGACCAATCTCGAGTACAGGCATTCCGCTGCATTGGCTTAGGGATATGATACGCTCGATCGCGGCGCTATCTATAAGAAAATTCTGACCAAGCGCCTTGTTTGGATTTAGTCCTGATTGCAGGATGATTTCTTTGGAATTAAGCATAAATGGATTTTAACTTTAAATACTGAATCTGTCAATAGGAGGTATGTGCACATGAGTAAATTTAACTTATTTTAAAAGATAAAATGTTAGTTGATCGCTTTTATCTCTTTGATACCATTTCAGCAATCAGGACTCCGTATAAACTGCTTGCGTTTATTCGCGTAACAGTGTATAATATCAATGAAAAATGCAATTGGAGGGATTGTTATGTATGAACTAAAATACATTATCGATGAACAGGACCGATTTGATTTCTTAGCGTTTAATGGTACCGAATCACCGCAGGGCAAGAAGAACATGAAGAACTTTCGCATACGTAATGGCTTATTGTACGCGGTGTTAATATTTTGCCTGTATTGGTTATATGGCTTAACCATTAAATTTTATATTCCTGGTATATGCGTTCTGGTTTTTGCGGTTTATAACTTATTTTTCACTAAACGCATTTTTCTCAGATCAATACGTAAACAACTTGAGCGACAAATACAGAGCGGTAATTTAACAGCCTCAAAAGAATGCATTATTCGATTTGAGGATGATTATTATTTGTTAAAAACACGTTTCGATGAATGTAAATGTCTGTATGCGGGTATTCAAGCAATTGCAGTTACGAATAATGGCATATACTTATATTTTGACGGCTCGATTGTTTATATTATTCCAATGAGCGCATTTGATAATGAAGAGGAGAAGCAGCGCATCATTGCTTTTATCAAGGAAAAGGTGAATCTAACGCCTGCTTCCGGTCGAGATATCGAAGCTAATGGTGTGAAGGAGTAATATATGGAATTTGTGCTCAGAAATTATCGTTCCGAGTATTGTGCGGAGCTTGCAGCGTTATTTTATAATACGGTGCATAGCATAAATGCCCGGGATTATTCATCGGAGCAGCTTGACGCATGGGCGGATGGAAAACCGGATATGGATAGCTGGAATGAAAAATTTTTGAAGCACCGTACATTGGTTGCCGTTACGGATGAATGTATTGTCGGATTTGCAGATATGGCTGAGGATGGCTATTTGGATAGGTTGTATGTACACTGTAATTTTCAGGGGCAGGGAATCGCAACGGCAATCTGTGATGCGTTGGAAGGAGATTCGGATAGTAAGATTTTTACCACACATGCATCGATAACTGCTAAGCCATTCTTTGAAAATAGAGGGTATAAAGCGATTTATTCCCAGATCGTCGAGCGCAATGGCGTAAAGATGACCAATTATCTGATGAAAAAGTGTTGTAACTGAAAGGATAAGATAATGCAGCGTGGTGCAGGTATTCTTTTGCCAATATTTTCACTGCCTAGTAAGTATGGTATAGGCAGTTTGGGTGAGGCGGCGCGCGATTTTATCGATTTTCTTGCAATGGCCGGACAGAGCTATTGGCAGATACTCCCATTGAATCCGACGGGCTGTGGAGATTCACCATATTGCTGCTTTTCAGCATTTGCAGGCAACCCTTATTTTATCGATTTGGATCTTTTGGTAGAGGAGGGTTTGCTGAAAAACTCCGAGGTGAATTCCGTCAATTTTGGTACTGATCCACGCCGTGTTGATTATGGAAAGCTATATGATAAAAGGTTTGGTCTTCTGAAGCTTGCAGCCGAACGTGGCCGAGGCAATGCGGAATTTGATCTATTCAAAAAAGAAAATGTATGGCTTCAAGATTATTGTAGCTTTATGGCTTTAAAACAACATTATAATATGGAAATATGGACAAAATGGGAGGATGAACGAGCCAGATTACATGAATTGAGCATTATAGGCGATGATGGCGCGCGATTTAAAGATGAAATCGATATTTTAGCATTTATTCAGTTTCTTTTCTTTCGGCAATGGGAGGCAATAAAATTATATGCAAATAGTAAAGGAATAAAGATAATTGGCGATATTCCAATCTATGTTGCATTTGACTCGGCTGATGTATGGGCAAATAGAGAAGAATTTTTGCTTGGGCCGAATGGCAGTCCGCAGCTTGTTTCCGGAGTTCCGCCGGATTATTTTTCAAAAAATGGGCAGCTATGGGGCAACCCGATATATGATTGGCAGCATATGAAGCTGAATGGATTCACGTGGTGGAAGAATCGGCTAAAAAGGGCGGAGCTGCTGTACGATATTATAAGAATCGACCATTTTCGTGGTTTGGAGAGTTTTTGGGCAGTACCTTATGGAATGAAGACGGCCAGAGATGGGTTTTGGGTTAAAGGTCCGGGAGAGAGCTTTATAGACTTTGTCAAAAATGATTTTCCAAACCTGGAGTTTATTGCCGAAGATTTGGGTGTTATAACCAATGAGGTCAGGATGCTTCTGGATTATTCCGGTTTTCCCGGAATGAACGTGATGGAATTTGCATTTGGAGGTGACGAAAGGAATCCATATTTACCGATAAACCAGAAAAAAAACTCCGTATGTTATACGGGGACGCATGATAATCCTCCATTAAAGCTTTGGCGGAAAATTGCTTGTAAACATGAACTTGAATTCTCAAAGAAGTATTTGGGGTTGAAGAAAGCAGAGGGATATGACTGGGGGATGATACGAGCGGGTATGAATTCACGGGCTTGCATTTTTATAGCTCAGATGCAGGATTATTTGGGATTGACTTATGGCAGCCGAATAAATACGCCCGGTACACGAAAAGGAAACTGGCGGTGGAGATTACTTGAAGGTGAGGCGAGTGCCGAACTTGCCGCAAGGATTAGAAGCTGTACCGAAAAAAGCGGAAGATGCCATACTTAAATAAAATCTAGTTATTTAAAAGAGAGCCCGGCTGGTCATATGATGAACGATCATATGACCAGTCGGTTTTGCATGAAGATTTTGCGAAACGTATATATTATTCTGCGGGCTTCTGGACTCCGTTCACATCTATTATAGTGTTTCCTTCAAGCAGAAGTTCGCTGATGGTTACGAATTCATAGCCCTGTGAGATAGCTGTTTCAATGAGCGTTGGAAGGTATTGTTCGATCTTGAAGCCATTATTATGTGATAATATAATGGAACCTGGCTTTAATTTGGGCAGCACCCAGTCCAATATAGTATCTGCGCTCCGCTCCTCTTTCCAGTCAATAGTATCGATATCCCATTGAATGACCTCATATCCTGCACCGCGTACCGTCTTGATCACATTATCATTATATTCACCATAGGGTGCCCGGAAAAGCTTGGAGCGCTTATTTATGATGGATTCAAGGAAATCATCGTATTCCTTTAGTTCAGCCAAAATTTGGTCAGAACTCAGCTTATTCATATGGGGATGGCTTGCAGAATGATTTCCGATTTCATGGCCGGCATCATTGATTCGCTTTACCATATCGGGGTATTCCTTTGCCCAGAAACCGCATAGGAAAAAGGTAGCTTTTATATCGTACTTTTCAAGAGTTTCCAGTATGAAATCGGTCTTATCATCAGCCCAAGCGGCATCGATGGTCAAAGCGATTTTTTTATCATCGCGGGAGACGCTATAGACTGGAAGCTCCTTCATAAGGCCCGCAAATACTGCAACCTCATAGTTCTCAACATCCTGCATCCCTGAGGTGGAATGACTGGGAGCGGGTGTATTATTCATGCTGATGGTTGGATCAGTGCCGCCGCTTACGATTGCAATAATCGCAGCCGCTATGATCACGATGACGATCGCAGCCGCTATAAGCAGATTCTTCTTTGTCACCACAAATACTTTCATTTTAGTTAATTCCTTTCAGCCAGCTTTCAATTAATCATATGTGAGTTGACCATATAAAAATGACTGAATATTTCAAATGCCGATAGCTTCGTTTGTGCGGTTTTATTGTAGAATGAAAATAGCTTAAAGGGTAAATAATACTAAATAACCGAAAAGCCTTCGGGCTTTATGCTCGAAGGAATAAACGATGGGAGAGATAAAAATGTCTTTTTTCAAAAAAATAAGTGAAAAACTTGCATTTGATAAACCTGATACACGCTATGAACTTCTTGAGCGCGAGAAAGGCGATCCCCAAAAGATGTTCGGGTGGAATGATATATATGCACAGGGAGAGGAAGCTGCTAGGGCATGCCCGAGCTCGATTGAGGAGGTTGAAAAGGAACTTAAAAAGATATTCCGCACTGATATAAATAAGGACGTTATATTTACGAAGCTACGTGCGGGAAGTAAAAACATACTGCTCGTTCATATGAATGGGATGGCAAGCGCAAACACTATAAGCGAGTACATAATTAAACCAATTTTGGGTCTAAACGAATCGGTATGTCCTGACCTTGATATGCTGTCCGAATGCTGCATCGAGATTGCTGAAATGCATAGGGAGACCAATTTGATCGATATAAAGCTTGCAATAATGGAGGGACAGACTGCACTTTTTCTTAATGGTGAGCCAATGGCCATTATTCTTGAATCTCGAGGATATGAGAAGCGCAGCATATCAGGAGCAGAAAACGAGAAAGTGGTCAGGGGTCCGAAAGAGGGTTTTAATGAAAGCCTTCGAACGAACATAACGCTAGTCCGCCGAATAATTCGATCGGATGATTTGGTTGTCGAAACTCGATTGTCTGGAGGCGATAACAATACATCAATTGCAATAATATATAGAGATGGCGTTGCAGATAGAAGTTTGATCGACGAGGTTAAAAAGAGGCTTGCGAGAATTAATATACGAATGGTATTCAGTACTGGTATTATAGAGCAGCTTATAGAGGATTCTCCTAATTCGCCCATACCTCAATCTCTTGCAACGGAGCGGCCGGATCGAACTGCAAATTATATTATGCGTGGAGGAGTTGCGGTCCTGGCAGATGGAACTCCGTTTGCTGTAATAGTGCCCATAACATTTTCGACATTGATGAGCTCGTCTGAAGATATATATCTAAGAAAGCCTGTGGGCTCGATAATGAGGCTGGTACGCTATATTGGCGCAGCAATATCGATATTGCTGCCGGGGTATTTTCTTGCTCTTGCGCTTTTTCATCAGGGTTTGCTGTCAACCGAGGTGCTAAGCACAATAGTGCAGTCAAGAAAAACCGTATTTGAACCTCTTGGTATAGAGATGCTGCTGATTCTGGCCGTATTTCAGCTTATACGCGAAGCTGGTATGCGTGTACCTGGCAGCATCGGTCAGGCGATAGGCATAATTGGCGGATTGATTGTTGGTCAGGCGGCCGTTGCTGCGAATATAGCCAGTTCTATGGTTTTGATAATTGTTGCACTGTCCGGGCTCGGAAATTTCTGCATACCGGATTATTCAACTCAGCTTGCTGCATCATATTTCCGCATTGCATTTATGATAGCAGCATGGATGGGGGGGTTATTGGGGCTTTCAGCAGCATTTATGCTATTTATAGCATATCTGGCCAGCTTGAAATCATTTGGCGTGCCGTTCCTCGCACCATATGCCCCAAAGACCTATTCAAAACGTCCGCTGATATTGCGCGGCAGCATAAAGATGAATCATCGTTCGGAGGATTATATAAATGCTGCTTGCGATACCCTGCCAAAAAGATCTACGAACGAATAAATCATTTATTTAGGGAGCTTTGTTTATGAATCTTAGAGAAGGAAGAATAGGAAAACAGGAGGGGCTGTGTCTTGCTGCGATTTCAATGTGTGTGGTCGGATTATTCACCCTTGATCCCGACTTTACATATTCGAATGGAAATGTAAGCTATGTGACGCTGGCAATTGCGGCAATATTATCATTATTGGTATTTCTGCTGGTTTCAGCATGCATGAAGCGTTCGGGATATGAAGAGCTGTCAGAAATGCTGGAGGATACATGCGGAAAGGTAGGGCGCAGTGTGATTTCGACCATACTAATGCTTGGGTTTGCTTTCGCTGCATACGATCCTCTTGCCCGCTTTGTTCAGGTAATGCATGGCCTATTTTTCAGCGGCGTGACTTACCGTATGATCCTTGTTTTTATGCTGCCCAGCATTATAATAATTGCCTGGATGGGGCTTGAAACCCTTGGGAGGACTGCTAAATGCTATTTTATATTGCTGTTAGTGGTTACATTGGCAACAGTATTGGCCGCAGCAGGTGAATATGAGAGTTACAGGCTATATCCGATTTTAGGCTGTGGGCTGAAACAGGGAATGCAGCTTTCGCTTTCAGAAACAGTTGCATTTTTACCAGCGTTTACAGCACTTCTCATATGCTGTAAAGGTCTGAATGGACATAAGAATATGCGGAATGTTGGAATCTATGCAGGCCTGATCTCGGCAGCAATCTGTGCGGTAATTCAGCTTTTATTGGGCATGGTTTTTACATATAGTGAGCTGCAAAAATTGGTTATGCCTCTATGCAGGATAAACCATATCAGCATAGATGAAGGAAACATTATGAGGTTGGATAAGATAGCGCAGATATTCTGGATGAATGGCTCCATGCTTACAGGTGCATTTTATATTTATGCAGGCTCAGCACTCTTTTCAAGAAGCTTTGGAATCAGGGATATCCGTCCGGTCGTCGTGCCGGTAGGCTTATTGACGGGTATTTTTGTTTTGATGGAGTTTGGAGGTGTGTTATCAAAGAATGAATGGTTATCACATCTTTGGATTTCCGCAGGAGGTGCAGTTTTTGCTGTACCGCTGATTGTTTCCAGCCTGATTTCATTGTTTAAGCGTAATGAAAATACGGAGAAAAATTATGCAAAAGGCGTCTAAAGTTATTTTAACATTGGTTTTGTGTCTCTCTCTTCTTATGCCAATGACCGCATGCATGAACCCAATCAGTCTTGAAAAATATGGTTATGTGCTTACCATAGGTGTGGATGAGGGCGAAAAAAAGAAATATGAGATTACGCTTGAACTCCAGCGTGAGCTTGCGGGTGCAGAGCAGAATATGGGACCGGGCGGGGTCATACTGCTATCGGAGCAGGGGGATACGATATTTGAAGCCATCAATACTCTCTATAGAAGACTGGCATTTGATTTGAGTTTTGCAAGAACATATGCATTTGTTTTTGGAAAAAAGATTGCAGAAAGTGGAAAAATGCAGGATTTTTTTGAGATGTCTCTTGAAAAACTGCGTATTAGGCAGTCTGCCATTCTATTGATTGCTGAAGGGACTGCAAAGGAATTTCTTGGAGGGCGAAATGCAAATAATGAAGCTAATGCTACAAGGGTTCATGAAAATTTACTGCAGAGCGAAAGAACAATTGGTGAAACATCGATAATGAATATCGGGACGCTGTTTGAATCCTGCGAAGGAAGGAGATTTGATGTTGCCCTTACCTATGGAGCTGTGGATGATAAAATCGTAACCGATGCAAAACAGCAGGATATTGCTTCAACTGGAGAAAATCCTATCGAAGATCCCAAGGATAAACTGGGCGGAATGCAGACGCATATGGATGGGGCAGCGCTGTTTGATGGCTGGAAAATGGTGAGTAAGCTCTCCGCTCATGATACTCAGATTTTGAATATTGCATCCGGAAGATTTAATAGCGGAAGCATTATGATGAATATTGATAAAGATTTGCAATATGTTATTTTAACAAAGCTTGCCGATTGTCGAATTGGGATAGAGATGGATGATGGAATAAAAGCTGACATTAATCTGACGTTGAGCATAACTATAGAACAGGATCCAACCGGAGAACTTGGCAGAACATGGGAAGAAAAAGGCAAAAAGATGGTGACTGATTATTTTGAAAGCGAACTTGAAAGAGTTGCAAAGCATTGCCAGGAGGTAAATAGCGATGCTATTGGAATAGGCAGATACGTTTCAAAACAATTTAATAGCGTGGAGGAATGGGAAGCATTTTGTTGGAAGGATATATACCCCGAAATAGAGATTGAGTTTAATGCTGAAATCGTCCTAGGGGATATATATATTGCGATTACGAGGCAGTGAAAAGTATGAGTGGTTTGTTGGTACCTGTTATTACATTTTTAGTAGTAATTTACGATGTTCTATATATAGTGCACTGCGCAAAAAGAAAGCGGTACGGTGCAGTGCTGGGTATTGCATTGATAGTATTGCTGATCTGTGTAGGTACGGTGCTTGTGGAACTGCCGTATATAAGATAGGAATTTAAAGGATAAGGGAGCTGAGGCCGTACTTCAAACGTGGCTTCGCTCCTTTATCGATAGCATGCCAAATGCTGTTAACAAAGCCGCATAATTAATTATAATCGAGTTGGCTAAGAAAAGTAAAAATATACCGATCGAAATCTTGAATTTTATCATTAAATGTGTTAAACTCGAATAAATATAGATTATGCCATGAAACCCTGTCGAATATAATTTTGACGTGCGGATTTGTATTAATAATGGATAGTCTTAGGAGTAGGTATTGGATGAGGATAAAATATGAAAATTGATATTCGCACATATGCTGATGGAGACTGGGATGCGATATGCCGTATTCATGATGAGGCGCGAAAAGATGAGCTGCATTTGGCGGGATTATCCGATGCATTTGTACCACTTTCAATTGCGGCAGAGCGTGAAGGTTTGTTTGATTATACAGTGATTGTTGCAGCGATCGAAGGTGCGCAGGCAGGCTTTGCAGCATATAGCAAAAACGAGCTGGCTTGGCTTTATGTGGCTCCGAAATTTGGCAGAAGGGGAATTGGAAGAAAACTTGTCAAATATGCGTTGGATCACATGGACAGGCCAGTTTTTATTGAGGTGCTTATGGGGAATGATGCCGCCTTGGCCCTTTATCAATCCTGCGGTTTTGAGATAACTGAAACTTTGAGCGGGAGGATGCCGGGAAACGAGGCATTCAGCGTAAGTGTTAATTGTTTAACGCTTAAATAAAATTGATAAATTTTAATAAAAATTGAGCTTTTATGATTAGAGAGGGTAAAGATGTGGTTCTGGTGGTTTATGCTTTTTATCAATCTGCTGACGCCGACTTGTATGATCGTTTTTGGAAGGCTGATGTGGAAGCATTGGGGTAAGAAGATCCATTCAATGATTGGGTATAGAACCACGCGTTCCATGCGGAATATGGAAACCTGGAGTTTTGCTCATGATTATTGCGGAAAGCTGTGGTGGAAACTGGGATGGCTAATGTTGATGCCTTCAGCATTAGCGCTGATTCCATTTATTCATGCTTCGGATTATAGAATCGGTGTTGTAGGTTTGATCATCTGTACAATACAATGCATCATCCTTATTATATCCATTATTATTACTGAAAGAGCCTTGAGAACTGAGTTCGGTGACGGTTAAAATGTAAGGATGAGTCCAAAGCATATTTTTCAGCAGAGGAGCTTGGGTATGAAATTGGGGTTTAAAGCTCCTCTGCGGTTATGCATAGTTATGGAATTGGTCTGTAGCTATTCGCCTGAATTTCGTAGCCATGCCCGGGTTTTGGCTGCCATTGATAGCGGGATTTTTTTTCTTCGGGGAAAATTCGATCCATTATCAAAGCAATAACCCCACCATGTGTCACTATAGCTGTATCACATGTCAAAGGATACAGTGCCTCAAAAGCTTCGATAACTCGTTTTTTGAGTTGTGCTCCGCTTTCGCCGTCCGGAGCGACATTCAATTCATTATCCCCGGAGATCCAGCGCTGATAATCGCCATCATCCTTCAAGTCATCATAACTTTTCATTTCAAATCTACCAAAATTCAGCTCACGGAATGCTTTATTTTGTTCATGCGGGATATTTCCGAAAAGCAGCTCAAGGGTTTCTTCAGTACGTTTCATCCCGCTTGTTATAAAACGTACAGATGAAATGTTGTAGTTCAATTCTACCAGCTTTTTTCTTCCTTCATCGGAAAGGGGAAGATCTGTACTCCCACAGTAAAGTCCAAGCTCGTTTGCAATTGTTTTTCCATGACGGATCAAGAAAAGACTGCTCATTTTAATCTTTGCTCCAAACCACAAAATATTCTACTTACCTTCAATGCATGTTGACTCAGATATTGGCAAAGCCTTCCATTGAGCTGCCTCCATAAACGCATATCGCTGCTCATTGGAACAACTCCGCTTGAAATATCCCTGCATATCAGTATGCTCTGCTTCCAACTATCCGAATTTTTCTTGAAATATTCAATGGGGTCAATAGACGCTCTAAGGCAAGCATAGGTAAAATTTTCAAGACCATTTATACATTGCTTTGAAAAATCTATTTCAGTATCAGTGCAGGTGAAAATGTCTTGATCGGTAAGTGAAAAATTCATTCTTGCGAATTCAAGTTTGCCCTGATAGGCTCCGCCGATAATTAAGATCATGATTTTCTCCTTATAACAATACGAATATCAATATTGAGCATAATTCTCCTATGCTGAGGGCATATCCAGATATATCACCATTCATTCCCTCAAGCGATATATAGCCTCTCAGCAATGAAAGTCCATATCCGATAACACAGCCGAGCAACGCAAAACCATATTTCCCACAGATGAAAAAGCCAAGAGCTATAGCTATGGCCAGAGTAAATGAAAGCAGCATGAGCATCCATTTTTTTCTTTCAACGGAAGCATATTGGCTTGTGGACATGCTGGGAAGTGCTGTTACGGCAAATGCAGAGCAGCAGCGGCTGACAACCGGGATAAATATAAGTATTTGGATTGGTGCATCGCTTTTGAGCGATGCAAAGCACGCAAACTGAGCGGTAATGAGCAGAATGCATGCTATAACAGAAAATGAACCGACATGAGAATCCTTTAGTATCTCGCGCTTGCGATCAAGACTGCGCCATGATCTGACTGCATCAACGACATCCATAAAGCCATCGAGATGCAGAAATCCGGTCACGAAGAACGGATAAGCGCAGAGAATAACGCCGCATATGAGCTTAGGAAGTGATAAAAAATATAAAAGCCAAGCAAGTCCGGCCCATATGAGCCCTATCTCAAGCCCGATCAGAGGAAGAAACACAAGCATTAAACCCCTTGCTTTTTCGTCCCAGCCCTTATAAGGAAAGGGTAATGCACAAAACATGCTTTGACACATAGCAGCCGCATGAAGAATTTGTTTTATCATGGGAGTTCTCCTTTTTGAAGAGTAATCGTTCCTGAGCATACTTCAATAACCGTATCGGCTATAGAGGCGAGCGCTCGATCTATGGCTGCAAGACCTTTGCGATAGATTTCGGTAGTTTCATTATAACGTTCGGCATCGCTGTAGATAAAGTCGCTAACGATAACACAATGCCTGACCGAGCAGGCAAACAGGCAGAGCTCATGCCTGCATCTTTCGATAGCTGATTCGTCCATTTGATAACCCAGGGTTTCCGGAAACAGCTCATTCATCAGCAATGCCGTGCTGCTGTCCACCAAAAAGCTTCCATTCTTATCGCAGCATTCCAGACAGGAGAGAATATTCCTGTCGCATTCCATAGTAGTAAAGCCAAGACCCTCGCGATCTTTGATGTGTTTTTGAATTCGATTCCAATCTTCCGCATCGCAAGGAATAGTGGTGGCAATATAGTAGCATTTGCCGCCTTCGGACAAGCCCATGGCAAGCTTCTGTGCGATATCGGATTTACCGCTTTTAGCACCTCCGGAAACAAGGATCAGCATTTAGACGCACCTTCAACACTGAATTTATCTCCGATGCGTATCTCATTCAGATATTCATCATCAATTCCGGCTTCATCAAAAGTGGCCATATCGTTGATTATCGCACAAGCTGCTGATAGAATTTCAAAGGTCAAAGGGCAGCCGCTGCCCTCGCCGAGCCTCATATCGAGTAGAAGCATAGGGGAAAGTCCCATTGCATCCATTGCCAAACGATACCCGATTTCATATGAAGCGTGGCTTGGAACGAAATAATCCTTTGCTAAAGTGCTGAGCCTATATGCGCAGAGGGCAGCAACGGAGGAAATGAACCCATCTATGACTACGGGCCTTCTTGTTGCAGCAGCTCCTAAGAATGCACCGCACATCGCAGCCAGATCATATCCTCCAACCTTTGAAAGCACATCTATCACATCGTCTCTATTTGGCTGGTTTATTTCTATGGCATGGCGGATAACCTGTTTTTTTCTTTCGAAGCTGCTATCCGTGATGCCGCCTCCGCGGCCAGTAACATGTTCGGCTTCAACCCCAAGCAGCACAGATAATACTGCGGAAGAGGTCGTCGTATTTCCAATTCCCATCTCGCCTATACCTAGAACATCGGCCGAAGTGTTTTTAGCCAGATTTGCACCTATGAGGATCGCTTTTTCACAATCTGCTCTGGTCATTGCTGCACCATTAACGATGTTATTTGTGCCGTAAGCGAGTTTGCAATCAAGAACGGCCGAATCATGTATGTCTGCATTCACTCCGACATCACAGACGGTAATATCACATCCAAAGTTTTTGCATAGAACGGATGCTCCTGTTTTGCTGCGGGTAAGGTTTATCGTTTGCTGTAGGGTTACCGATTGGGGGGCGCTGGATACACCTTCAGCAACAACTCCATTATCGGCAGCAAAGACAAGAAGATGCTTTGTATTGATTTTGTTATTCAGTTTGCCTGTGATCCCGGCAAGCTGAATGGATAATTCTTCCAACCGACCAAGGCTCCCTGGGGGCTTGGCCAATTGGATCTGCTTTCTTTTTGCTTGTTCAATCATTTCCGCATCCAAAGGATGTATTTCGTTTATTAAGCTGTCAATGCTCATCGTATCACCTGCTTTTTTAAATATTATTTCAATCATTTGATGATCTATAGGCTTTTAATCATCGGAGATCAATTCATTGAGCCATAGTATGGATGGTTCGGCATCCGGGATCTCGAGAGTGTAGCTTGCTGCTGGCAGCAAAGCATCCGCCTCACCAAGGAAATTATGCATTGAAATGCTCCCATTTGGAAGGCCGCTGTGAGAATCATGATCTCCGTCATTATTATGAATATGAAAATGGCTCAGATAATCGGCATAAATTCGCATCCATTCACGAATTGGAATGTTAGAATATGCATTCACATGGCCAATGTCCAAACAAAGTCTAAGCTTTGGACTACTTATGTTTTTGACGATAGCTAAAAGCATATCCGGTGTTTCCTCAAGAACGTTTTCAAGGCATACGGTTATGCCATCAGGAATCGTATCAATAAATTCCTGCCAGAACTCTATGGATTGCTGTATGTACCATATTGGGAAATATATCTTTGGGTTGTAGCCTCCGTGAATGATGAGCTTATGAGCTCCGTATCTTATGGAGAGTTCAATCGCCTGAATATATCGAAGGCGTGCAAGTTCCCTTGCCATTGGGTCAATGGCACATGGAAACAGCTCATTGAATGGGGCGTGGAGCAAACGCATTGGGACCCCCTCAATTTTATTCTGAACAATCGGCGAGATAGCTTCAAATCGATCATCCATATTGTATGCGGTACAGAATTCGGCAATTTCAACGCCAAATCCATATCGCCTTGCAAGTATGCCTGAATTTGGGTCGATGCTTGAGATATATAGCTGATCTCTTCTCATGGTATTAAGCCTCCGATCATTTTACGATTCCAATTATATAGCTCGGGCTGTACATTGTCAATCAAGCTTTGGACGCATGATATGTATGCAATAATAAAAGCATTAATTATCGGCAAAGAAATTCATAGTTCCTTACAAAAGTGTAACAAAGTACTAATATGTAACGATATACTTGTAATTCATGAAACATCCTGCTATAATCACAAATGTATGAGCGGCGCTCGCGGCTTTAATAACGGCGGGAGTATAGCGGTTTTATTGGTAAGAATATTGTTTCTTGCTCCGTATGTAATGTTTGTTTGAGAGGGAAATTACATTATTCTGCTGTGCGGCTCATCAAAAATGGACGTAATTATCGTTGAAGGCAATGTAGGACGCATGTTGAAATAATATATGCAGCATTGTTTCGGAGGAAAATAGTGAGCATAATAGAGATATTTAATCTTGTTATAGCCATACTGTTCTATGTGTGCTATGTGTATCAGTTGGCCTATATCCCGATTGCGTGGTTTATGAAGGAAAGACCACATAAACAGTCGAAAAGAAATAGAATAGCTGTACTTATAGCAGCAAGAAATGAGAAGATCGTTATTGGAAAGCTTATTGAGAGCATTCGCAGCCAAGATTATCCGGCAGAGCTTATCGATATCTACGTCTGTGCAGATAATTGTACGGATGATACCGCAGAAATTGCAAGATCATTGGGAGCTGAGGTGTTTGAACGTAACGATTTAAATAACATTGGCAAAGGCTATGCACTGAACTTTATGCTTAAAAATCTTATGTCGGATAAGTTCCCGGCATATGATTCTTTTTTGGTGTTGGATGCTGATAATATTTTGAGGCCGAATTATATTACGGAGATAAACAGAACGTTTTCTGATGGATATGAGATAGTTACATCCTATAGAAACTCAAAAAATTATGGGGATAACTGGATTTCTGCCGGTTATGGGCTTTGGTTTATGAGGGAGTCCAAATACCTAAATGAGCCTAGGATGAAGCTTGGTACCAGCTGTGCCGTTTCGGGTACGGGGTTCATGTTTTCACGTAAAGTGATTGAAAAGTATGGAGAATGGAATTTCTTCACATTGACGGAGGATATTGAATTTACGGTCTGCAATGTTATTGATGGTGAAAAGGTGGGCTTTGCTTCAAAAGCAGAGCTGTTTGATGAACAGCCTACTACATTCGCACAGTCGTACCGTCAAAGGCTCCGTTGGTCGCGTGGCTATTATCAGGTATTCGGAAGGCATGGAGGAAGACTGATAAAGGGATTGCTCAATGGAAGCTTTGCGTGCTATGATATGGCTATGATAATAATGCCGGCGGCAATTCTTTCTGCATTATGTGTAGTGATCAACCTTGCCTATGCGTTAATGGGATTCATTCTGCATCCGGATTGGTTGGCATTTGGTGCTTCAATAGTCAGTACTCTTCTCAGCATGATGTCGGCGATTTTCTTCGTAGGAGTGATCACAACAATAACGGAATGGAAACACATACATTGTTCGACGATCAAAAAAATCATGTATATGTTCACTTTCCCGATTTTTATGTCCACATATCTGCCGATAGCGATAGTTGCTATATTTAAAAATCCTTCGTGGCAGCCCATTCATCATAATAAATGCATGGGACTTGATGATATCCAAGGAGATGCTGAATCTAAGGAAAGCAGGCATGCGTCCGAACAGAATAATGCTATAAGAGTAATCGACCCTGATGCACAGAGCGAGCGAATTGATCCAGATATGAACGGTCAGGAGGATAGTGATCCGGGCATGGATATTTCCGCATAAATGCTCAGACGACAATCAAAGATTAAAAACAGACCGGCCGTATTTTATCGACCGGTCTCATTGATATAACTGCTATTGCCCATCCTTTTGTTGTGTGAAGCTAAATCTGTTTTCGCTCCCCGCAAGGATCCGCTTAATGTTTGAATTATGACGCCAAATCATCAATGCAGTCAAAAGTATGCAGCATACCCATGAAAAGCCTGAGCATGTTCCCCAAGCGGGAAGCAGCAAAGTTCCAACACTGATGGAGCAGATGCTTGCAAGCGACATATAACGTATAGTTAGCAGAACGATGGCGAGGACAGCAATTCCAATCAATCCGCATCGCCAATCCAAGAGAAATATCGTCGTCAGCGCGGATAGAGCTCCTTTTCCCCCGCGAAACTTATAACTGAGAGGGAAGCAATGACCAATGGTTACAAATAGCCCGGTGAAGGCAATGCCGAGCGCGGGATTATTCAAATGCTTATCGAATACAAACATGAATATTAACTCGACGATCGCTGTTTTTGATGCATCCAGAAGGAATACAAGCCATGCCCAGCGTATCCCAAATAAACGGAAAAAGTTTGTAAAGCCGGGATTGCCGCTTCCATGCTCTCGTATATCTTTATGGTAGACGAGTCTTGAGAGCATGATTGATGGGTTGAATTGCCCGATAAGGCATCCCGCTGCTGCACTTAGAATAAATATAAATATGGTCATACAGCCTCCATAATTACTTCAGACACAATTCTGGATTGACATAAAGGGTTTTCTGGTTCGTATAGATGACCATGCCGGGTTTCGCACCCGAGGGTTTCTTTACGAATTTTCGTCTGGTATAATCGACCGGAACTTGAGCGGATTCCCGCGCCTGTGAATAGTATGCCGCAAGCTGTGCAGCTTCAAACAGCGTTCTGTCGGGTATTGAATCCTCGCTGCAAACTATAACGTGAGAACCATGAATTCCCTTTGTATGCAGCCAGATATTATCCGGACGGGCTTCCTTAAATGTTAGCTTATCGTTTTGTGTATTATTTTTTCCAACAAGTATTTCTATGCCATCGGATGAAATAAAACGATGGGGTTTTGATTTTGGAGGCTTGCTTCGCTTCGTTTGCGCAGCTTTTATATAGCCTTGGGATGTCAGCTCAGCTTTTATCTCCTCGAAATCGGCTTCATTCAGGCATCTGGAGAGATCGGACGAGATACCGCAAAGATATTCCAGCTCCTGATCAGCCGAATCACGCTGGATTATAGCAGTTTCCATAGCTGATTTTGCTTTACGATAACGTTTATAATAATTTTGTGCGTTATCGGATGCCGAGAGCATGGGATCGAGTTCGATGGCCATTGGCTTCGGAGGGTCAACATGATAGTTCTCTAGCTTTATACATCTTGCATGCGCCGGAATGCGGTAAAGATTGGCAGTAATCAGCTCTCCGGATAGCCGCAGTGACTCGATTTCAGCTTCGTCACCTATTGCCATAGAAAATTTTTCTATTTTTCGCTCCAACCGTTGAATATTATTGGAAAGTATCTTTTCAATCGATGCAGTTCTGCGCTTAATACTTTCGGTCTGAGAACGAAGCCGATAGAATTCATCCGCTGCCTCATGCATGGTATTGAATCGGGTAAAGCTATCAATAGCAGGTGTAAAGGGCAGCAGGGTATTTCGATCGCCAAAATCAGCAATGCAGGGAATAGCTTGTCCACCATTGAGAGCCTCATAAAAGTGAAAGAGCTCTCTGCCAATTTCATCAGAGTCATAAGCCGTAAGTCCGCAGCGATAAATAATAGCATCGATCAGCATAGCCGAAATCGATGGTGAAAGACCGTAGAATTCTGAGGAAAGTGCTTTATCCTTACGATCGGATTTTGAAAGGCATTCAGAAAAATCCTTTGCTGAAGCTAAAAACGGATCTTTCTTCGTCTGCGTAGGCGGATATTCGTATGTGAGCCTTGGCAGAATAAGCCGCATACTGCTCATGTCGGCCGAAACACGACGCACGCTGTCTAAAATAATACCATTACCATCGGTAAGTATGATATTGGAATGCTTTCCCATTATTTCACAAATGAGGCAGAATTCAGTAGTATCATATAGCTCCGTCAAAGAAGCGAATCTGATGATAACGATTCTATCGGCATTTGGCTGCTCGATGGATGTGATTCTGGAATTTTGAAGATGCTTCCTCAACAGCATCAGAAAATTCGGAGCATCGATCGGCGAAGCACGCTTTTCCTCCGTAATATGTATTCTGCAATTATCCGGAGATGCAGAGATCAGCAATCTTTGACTGACGGCATTAGCGTGTACAACAAACAGCAGCTCAAAGCGTTCGGGCTGCTGAATTTTTTCTATTCTGCCTCCAATAAGCGACCTTAGCTCAACAACAGAGGCGGCAAGGGTCAATCCATCCATTGCTTTAAACTAGACGATACGATTACGAAGTACGCCTATCCCTCCTATTTCTACCTCGACAACATCTCCTCGCTGCATACTGCCTATTCCTGCAGGCGTTCCGGTGGCGATGATGTCCCCGGGCAGCAATGTCATACATTCACTGATATAGCATATTAGCTTATCTATGCCGTGAGTCATCATGCATGTATTGGATTCCTGCCGAATCTCTCCGTTTAAGCGTGTACGAATCGCCGCGTTCATTCCATCCAGTGAGGTTTCGATATGAGGTCCTATGGGACAAAATGTATCAAAACTCTTGCCGCGGGTCCATTGTGGGTCGGATTTTTGAATATCTCTTGCGGTAACATCATTCAAGCATGTATAACCGAATATGAAATCCTTAGCATGTCCGCTCTTGACGGCATGAGCACGTTTCCCGATAACGACACCTAGCTCGCCTTCGTAATCAAGACGTTTGCTGATCGTTGGATAAATGATGTCATCGCCATTTGCAATAATACAGGTATTGGGTTTAAGGAACAGCAGAGGCTCATCGGGAAAGCCCTCATTCATTTCAGCCGCATGTTCTCTGTAGTTTTTTCCAACAGCAACGATTTTACTTGGTTCCGCAGGGGCAAGCAGCCGGACATCGGCTGCTCGCAGCCATTCTCCAGTATATTCGATCACTCCATAAGGGGTGCCGTTAAGCGGCAGTACAAATTCGCCGTCTAACACAGCATAGAAAGCTTTGTTATGATAGCTTGCTCGAATAAACTTCATACTTTTCACCTAAAATCCTTTATCCTATAATGTACGAATAGGGGACTGTTATACAGCCCCCCGTATTCATCAATAATGCTTAGCCGCATGGCAAGCATTCCGCTCTATATACATAAGTGGGCTCTCCCTTTTTCAGAACCGTATCCTTGGTTATAATTACACGGTCAATATCATCCCTCGAGGGCAACTCATACATGATGGGCAGCATGATATCTTCAATGATCGCCCGCAGTCCTCGTGCTCCTGTGTTTCGTGCGATGGTAAGCTTTGCAATCTCGCTCAATGCATCATCGGTAAACTCTAGATGCACTCCATCCATCTCAAATAAACGTGTATATTGCTTAACCAGAGCATTCTTGGGTTGGGTCAATATATTTATCAGTGCATCCTCGGAAAGCTGCTCGAGCGTCACAATTATCGGAACGCGGCCGACAAACTCGGGAATGAGTCCGAATTTCAGCAGATCTTCCGGTAAAATATCCTTTAAAACATCGCCAACATCGCGCTGGAGATTGGACTGGACGTCTGCGCCAAAACCAAGATTCTTTTTACCGGTACGTCTGGAAATGATATCTTCGATTCCGGCAAATGCACCTCCGCAAATGAAAAGAATGTTTGCGGTATTGATCTGGATGAACTCCTGATGAGGATGTTTGCGCCCGCCCTGTGGAGGGACGGAAGCTATGGTCCCTTCAAGGATTTTCAGCAATGCCTGCTGAACACCCTCTCCGGAAACATCGCGTGTGATCGATACATTTTCACCCTTTCGAGCAATTTTATCGATCTCATCAATATAGATGATACCCCGTTCAGCGCGTTCAATATCATAATTTGCAGATTGCAGGAGCTTTAGCAGGATGTTTTCGACATCCTCTCCGACATAACCTGCTTCGGTAAGCGAAGTTGCATCAGCAACCGCAAAAGGCACATCAAGCATTCTGGCAAGGGTTTCTGCAAGGAGGGTCTTGCCGCAGCCGGTGGGTCCCAGCATGAGAATATTGCTCTTGCCAAGCTCTGCTTCAGTTTCGGTCTGGGGCGCAGTAATGCGTTTATAGTGATTATAAACAGCAACTGCAAGGGCTTTTTTTGCGTGTTCCTGACCGATTACATAGTCATCAAGAGTGCGGGTGATTTCCATTGGTTTTGGCAATGCCATTGAATCAAGGCTTGCATCCGCTTCTTGCTGCACGCTGCCCAGCATCTCATAGCAGAGTTCAACACAGTTATTGCAAATGAAAATGTCGCCGGAAGGAGCGGCAAAAAGACGATCTACCTCATCCTGAAACCTTCCGCAAAAGGAACATATCTTTAAATTATCGTTATGTATCGCCATAGAATCCGATAACTCCTCCTTTTCATCTTCTGGGCGGGATGATCTCATCGATCAAACCGTATTCCAGTGCTTCATCCGCGCTGAGGAAATTATCGCGCTCCGTATCTATCGCAATCTGTTCAATGCTTCTGCCGGTACGTGCTGCAAGGATCTCGTTCAGCTTTCTGCGAGTTTGGATGATGTGCTCGGCATGTATTTTGACGTCACTGGCCTGCCCGCTTGCACCGCCGGAAGGCTGGTGGATCATTATCTCGCTGTTAGGCAAAGCTTTACGCTTTCCCTTTGCACCTGCTGCGAGCAGGAATGCACCCATGGATGCAGCCATGCCTATACAGATCGTGTTTACCTCACAATGAATGTACTGCATCGTATCGTATATGGCAAGACCTGCACTGATAACACCTCCGGGACTATTTATGTAGAGATAGATATCCTTATCCGGATCATCGGCTTCCAGGAACAGCATTTGTGCAACTACCAGATTCGCCTCATCGTCATTGATTTCGGAACCCAGAAAGATGATGCGATCCTTCAATAGCCTTGAATATATATCGTACGAACGTTCGCCCTTGTTAGTCTGTTCGACTACCATAGGAATTAAGCTGCTCATGCTGACCTCCTCTTCGATGCTAATCTTAAATAATTTATTCAGAATAGAGCTTATGCATTCTCACAGTCGTGCACATGCTCGTGGTCATGATCGCAGCCGCAATCGCATTCATGCTTTGGTTCGATCTCGATCGCGGAGCCTGCGACAAGCGCAAGTACTGCTTCAAAATAGGCGCCGGAGACATATTTACTGCGATTCTTTTCAAGCTCTTCCTTCACCTTATCATCATCCCATGCAGCGTTCTGCTGATTGTATCTGCGTACGGTCTGCACATAGTTTTCTTCGGTGGGCTCAATCTTTTCAGCTTCAATTATTGCACTTATGACATACTGACCTTTTAATGAAGAAAGAGCACCGCTCCTGTACTCCTCGCGGAGAGTTTCCATTGTAATTCCGGCATAGTCAAGATATCCGGGAAGATCAAGATTATACATGCCGAGCTGCTGTTCAAACCTACGAACCTGCATATCGATCTCAGCCTCTACGATATCGGCATGGATCTGCACCTCGGCATTATCGATAGCAGTCTGCATTGCGGCATTCTCAAACTGAAGGCGGGCATCGAGAACGGCCTTTTTTTCCAGTTCGCCGCGTACTCCATCTTTATATTCGGCAACGGTTGAAAATTCTGAAGTGTCCTGAACGAAATCATCATCGAGCATGGGAACTTCAGTGTAATTGATATCATGAACCTTGACCTTGAAAATGACGGGCTTGCCTGCTAGATTCTCGGCCTGATAATCCTCTGGGAAGGTAACGTTTATATCGCGCTCTTCCTCCTTGACCATACCTATCATCTGCTCTTCAAAACCGGGAATAAATGTGTGCGACCCGATCTTGAGTTCATAGTTTTCTGCCGTTCCGCCCTCAAACTGTTCATCGCCCAAGAAACCTGCAAAATCAATGCGGGTTGTATCACCATCCTGAACAGGACGATCGACGCTTATTGTACGAGCTGCTGCCTCAAGCCTGTTTTTGATCTCTTTTTCAACATCCTCGTCCGTAACAGTATACTCAATTCGAGGTACTTCTATACCCTTGTACTGTCCCAGTTCAACGGTCGGATGAACAACGACCTCAGCGGTAAAACGAACGCCATCCTGCTCAGATGCATCTGTAATGGTGACATTGGGCTGAAGCTCCGGAATGATGCTGTGCTCTTGAAACGCTTCGGAGCAGGCCTGCTGTATCAACTCATCAAACTCTTTGTCCCAAAATGTGTCATGGCCATAGGCATTCTCTATAACTCGGCGCGGAGTCTTGCCCTTGCGAAAGCCCGGCATCTGATATTTGGACCCAACCCTATGGTAGCAGCTATCGAGTGCCTTTACATAATCTTCAGCAGAAATCTGAAGCTCGAATTTGAACTTTCCGTCTTCAACGCGAATGAGTTCTGACATATATTCCTCCAATTTATATCAAACCGATGGACCGAATCGTTAAAAGTCTCATCGATTTTTGTAATCAATGGATGCAGTTCCTTGGTAGAATCCGTAGAAAAGTCCACATCGTGGTATTATAACATAATTAATTCATGAAGTAAACGAATAAAAACAAATATACAGGCATATGTGAGGTTTTGAGAATCAAATCGGTGCAGTTTATTGATATCAAACAGGTACATCAGTCAGCCAAAAGAAAAAATGCTTGAGCAGGCATTTGTTTCAATATAGATTATTGAGAACATAAAGATATACGAAGGTGGCAGAACAAAAGAAATAAAATATTATTTGGGCAGAGGAAAATAGGGGGATAACGTGGTATAATGACTAATGTGGGGAGGAAGGAAATGTTGATAGAACTCCCTGCTGAACAGCACAATTTGAACGATTTTGGCTGAGGCTTGATCGGGAAAGGTTGGTTATGAATCCTCTTATAGTACTTTTTATCGGCATGATGATAGTTTTTATCGGTCTGATATGTATCGTGTTCATAGTTAAGCTCATGACGCTTCTATGTTCTTTCTTGTTTGTTAAAATAGGCAGGAAGAAGGGTGCAGGGGCAAAGCCGACGGTGGATATTTTGCCGTCTTCATCGCCGAATACGGGGAGCCATGCTCCGATGTCAAGGGATGAGCGTCATAATCTGATTGCCGCAGTCTCAGCTGCGATTGGAGAGGTCATGAATGCTGATAATATCAGGATCACATCCATACGAAGAATATCGGATGTAAAAAATTTGTCGGATAACAATGATCGCCGCGAGATCATAGCGGCGATTGCTGCCGCTATTTCGGAAAGTTCAGGTGTGGATAGCAATTCATTTCGTATAACCTCTATAAAGAGGCTGGGATGAATGCTTTTTCATAACATGCAGACCTGCAAGGTAAGCATAGCAAAAAATACATATTTCAATCATTAGGAGGTCAGGATGCGTAAGTTTATCGTTAATGTGAATGGCACAAGCTATGAAGTTGAAGTGGAAGAGGTGACTGCGGGAAGTGCTTCCTCGGAGTCTGACATGCCTTCAAAAGCTGCAAATGGAGCTTCGAACCACAATAAAAAAGTATCAACTCCGGCAGGAAGTGAAAAAACGATAAATGCTCCAATGCCGGGCTCAATATTATCAGTCAATGTAAAGCCAGGTGATACTTTCCGCAGTGGTCAAGTTCTCATCGTGCTTGAAGCGATGAAGATGGAAAATGAAATCATGGCACCTACGGATGGAAGGGTAGTTTCGGTTAATGTCGGCAAGGGTACTGTTGTAAACTCAGGCGAAGCACTCATTGCATATGTATAAATTCTATGGAAGCTGTTATTGAAGCATTAAAGGCCTTCTGGGAGGGAACGGGCTTCCATGCTTTTTTCACCCAGCCCGGAGCGTGGAAATATATGGTGATGATCCTCATTGCCTGCTTCCTGCTCTATCTGGCCATAGTAAAGAGATTTGAGCCGCTCTTGCTGCTGCCGATCGCATTCGGTATGCTGCTTACAAATATTCCGAATTCGGGAATGTTTCATGCATTTATATTTGAGGGCGGACACATAAACTGGAAGCTGCTGACTGCTTCCGGCGGTTTGATAGACTATTTATACCTTGGCGTCAAGCTTGGGATTTATCCATCATTGATCTTTTTGGGAGTCGGTGCGATGACGGACTTTGGGCCGTTGATAGCCAATCCCAAGAGCTTGCTTCTTGGTGCCGCCGCGCAGCTGGGTATTTTTGCGGCTTTCATCGGCGCAAAATATATTTTTAACTTTAGCGATGGATTGGCAGCGGCAATTGGAATCATAGGCGGAGCTGATGGGCCGACTGCTATCTATGTGACATCAAAGCTGGCTCCGGATAAGCTTGGCCCTATCGCTATTGCAGCATATTCATACATGGCACTTGTTCCCTTCATTCAGCCCCCGTTTATGCGAATGCTGACAACGAAGAAGGAACGCTCGATAGTTATGGAGCAGCTTCGACCTGTGAATAAGACGGAGCGCATTGTGTTTCCGATCGTTGTAACCATTTTTGTTGCGTTATTGGTGCCCTCGGCAGCTGCATTGGTAGGCATGCTGATGTTGGGCAATTTGCTTCGCGAATGCGGAGTTACGGATAGATTATCCAAGACTGCTCAAAATGAGCTATGCAATATCGTTACCATTTTTCTTGGAATCAGTGTTGGAGCGACGGCAACAGCAGATGCATTCCTCAATCTGGAAACCCTGGGCATACTTGCAATGGGTATCTGTGCATTCATAATAGGTACATGCGGCGGTGTGCTGTTTGCAAAGCTGATGAACTGGATATCGGGCGGCAAGATAAATCCGCTGATTGGCTCAGCGGGTGTATCGGCGGTTCCGATGGCGGCGCGTGTTGCTCAGATTGAAGGTCAAAAGGAAAATCCAGGAAACTTTCTCCTGATGCATGCGATGGGACCAAATGTCGCCGGAGTTATCGGTTCTGCGATCGCTGCGGGCGTCTTCCTGTCACTGTTCGGCTGATGTGACTATACTGGCTCACATAGTTATCCTAATCATTTAGGAGGTTTTTAATGAGTAAACTCTATATAACTGATACGATTCTTCGAGATGCGCATCAATCTCAGGCGGCGACTCGCATGCGTACCGATGAAATGCTGCCTGCCTGCGAGCTGCTTGACAGCATGGGGTACTGGTCCCTTGAATGCTGGGGAGGAGCGACATTCGATGCTTGTCTCAGATTCCTCAATGAGGACCCTTGGGAAAGATTGCGAATACTTAAAAAGCATCTTCCGAATACGCGGCTTCAAATGCTGTTTCGCGGACAGAATATTCTTGGCTATAAGCATTATGCGGATGATGTTGTGGAGCAATTTTGTCGAAAGGCCATTGAAAATGGGATTGATGTCATAAGAATATTTGATGCACTCAATGACATTCGTAATCTTGAATCCGCAATTAAGTTCACGAAAAAATATGGCGGCCATTGTGAGCCCGCAATAAGCTACACTATAAGCCCGGTGCATAGCGAGGATTATTTTGTAAAGCTGGCAAAAGAGCTCGTCCAGATGGGTGCAGATTCCATTTGTATCAAGGATATGGCTAACCTGCTATTGCCTTTGCCGGCATATGAGCTTATAAAACGGCTGAAAGCCGAGGTGAATGTTCCTATCCATCTGCATACCCATAACACGACCGGAACGGGAGATATGACGCTGCTTATGGCTGCTTTTGCAGGAGTTGATATAGTGGATACAGCACTCTCGCCGCTCGGTAATGGAACAAGTCAGCCTGCAACGGAGAGCCTTGTAGCTGCATTAAAGGGCACGCAATACGATACCGGGCTTGATCTTGCGAGATTGAGTGAGGCCGCAAAGCTTTTCCGCCCGGTGGCAGATAGACTGAAAAGGGATGGATTCCTTGATCCTAAGGTATTGTCCGTGGATACAAACACGTTGATATATCAGGTGCCGGGAGGAATGCTTTCGAATCTCATTTCTCAGCTCAAGCAAGCCAATGCAGAGGATAAGTATTATCAGGTTCTTGAAGAGGTACCGCGTGTACGCAAGGATTTTGGGTACCCTCCGCTGGTGACGCCAACAAGCCAGATAGTTGGAGCGCAGGCGGTGCTCAACGTTATAGCCGGTGAACGCTATAAGATGTTTTCAAAAGAATCCAAGGGACTTTTACATGGCGAATACGGAAGGCTTCCGGGAGAGGTCAATGAAGAGGTGCGCAGGAAGGCTATAGGAGATGAGTCGGTTATAACCTGTCGTCCGGCAGATCTGCTTGAGCCGGAGCTTGAAAACTATAGGAATGAGCTTGGTGATTTGGCGGAGCAGGAGGAAGATGTGCTCAGCTATGCACTGTTCCCCAAGGTAGCTCTTGATTTCTTCGCAAGGCGTAAAGCTGATAGGGAGGCGGAAGAAGTGGGTAGACAGCAGACAGCGCAATCGAATCGGTTGGAAAGGAATGCTGATAAAGCTGACTCGGTTCGTACTATCTATGTTGAGGATTTAACGGAAGGAATGCCGCTCTAGCGATGGAAGAATAACTGGTGTTTGATCCCCAAGGCCGTGTGTGCTTAGGGGATTTTGATTTATTATCATTATTCTATACATGGATTTTACATTTACCATATACATATTGAATAATTTGTGCTATAATTAATAAGCTGTGGGTCTGATGAATGTTGAATTGATTTTCCATATCCATAGCAGGATTCAATTTTGGAGGCCGGCATGCCTGAAAATACAAAAATTGCATCTATGAAAAAGCATGATGCATACTGTACGATAAAGGAAATAATTGATACTACTCTTGCGGCATTGGGGCTCATAATTCTATTACCGCTGTTTCTGGTTATTATAATTGCAATAAAGCTGGAGGATGGTATCAAGGCTCCTGTTTTTTTCAGCCAACTGCGTGTTGGGCTCAATAAAAAGCAATTTAAGCTATATAAATTTCGCAGTATGCGTATGGATACTCCGCATGATACGCCGACGCATTTGCTCAAAGATCCAAATAGATACATAACTAAGATTGGAAGGATTCTGCGCAAAACTTCCCTTGATGAGCTTCCTCAGCTTTTCAATATATTGGTTGGAGATATGTCCATGATTGGTCCGCGTCCGGCATTGTGGAATCAATACGATCTTATAGCTGCTCGCGATGAGTATCATGCAAATGATGTTAAGCCAGGGTTAACGGGTTGGGCGCAGATTCATGGTCGGGATGAGTTAGATCTTGAGGAAAAAGTTCAGCTTGATGGTTACTATGTTGAGAATTTTGGATTCGCTTTGGATTGTAAGTGCTTTTTTAAAACTTTTTTAGCTGTTTTAAAAAGTGATGGAGTTGTCGAAGGCGGAACAGGGGCATTGCACATAAATAAAAAAAATAAAATAATGATGATAACGAATCATTCTTATATGCTTTGGCAATTTCGTCATGAGTTAATGGAAGGTCTGCTGGCTGCGCATGAGCTTGTTGTTGTCACGCCGTTTGTGGGGCATGAGGCTGATTTTGAAGCACTCGGAATTCAGCTGATAAATATAGACATTGAGCGAAGAGGGCAGAATCCGCTTAAAGATTTCAAACTTATGAAAAAATATAGAAAAATCATAAAAAATGAGGCTCCAAATTTTGTTGTTACATATTCGATAAAGCCAAACATATATGCAGGTATTGCCTGTAAAAAGCTGAAAGTTCCGTATTTTGCCAATGTTCAGGGACTTGGTACAGCATTTCAAGAGAAAAAACTTGCTCGGTTAGTGACTATAATGTATAGGATTGCATTTTCAGGGGTTACGAAGGTATTTTTTGAAAATGAATCAAATGCTGCCAGGTTTAGAGAGCTTGGGATCGTCGATGTTGGTCGGCAGGTCGTTTTGAAGGGAGCCGGAGTAAATCTTGATAGGTTTGCATTGAGTGAATATCCGAATAATGAGTGTGTACATTTCCTGTATTTGGGAAGGATAATGCGCGAGAAGGGTATTGATGAGCTTTTTGCCTCCGCACGCAGACTTTTTGCTGAAGGGAAGCACTTTGTGCTGGATCTTGTCGGATTCTTTGAGGAAGAGTATGAAGCGGCTATTAAAAGTATGGAAAACGAAGGCATTGCCGTGTTCCACGGGTTTCAGCAGAATCCAATTCCCTTTTATCAGGCTGCGGATTGTGTTGTGCTGCCCAGTTATCATGAGGGAATGAGCAATGTTCTGCTGGAGGCCGCAGCGATAGGCCGGCCTTTGATAACGAGCGATATACCCGGTTGCCGAGAAGCAGTAAATGATAGAGAATCAGGTTTCTTGGTAAAGGCAAAAGATGAAAATTCTCTTCATGATGCCATGGATGCTTTTCTGGAACTTGATAATAAAAAAAGAATGCGAATGGGAATTGCCGGACGCAGAAAAATTGAAATGGAATTTGATCGGGCAGCTGTTGTTGCAGCGACGATAGCGGAATTGGAATTGTGATATTCTAAGTTTTTACGATAATGATACACAGAAAAATTTTTATATAGTTTGCAAGTTGCTCTTGATATTTTGTCAAGTCCTGTTAAAATATAACCATGTTTAACATCGTACTTGTCCAGCCCGAGATTCCTCAGAATACGGGTAATATTTCTCGAACCTGTGCTGTTACTGGCTGTGCACTGCATCTGGTGCGCCCACTCGGTTTTTCCGTGGACGACAGATACCTTAAGCGCGCAGGGCTCGATTATTGGGATGAACTTCAAATCCACTATTATGATAGCTTTGATGAGGTTGAAGCTGCATACCCGGATTCGAAATTCTTTTTGTTTACCACTCATGCAGAGCGAAATTATTCGGATGTAAAATTTTGCCCAGGAGATTTTCTTGTATTTGGAAAGGAAACAGCAGGACTTGGGCAAGATATTATAAAAAGGAGATGGGGGGATTGTGTTCGCATTCCTATGCGCAAAAATTTACGCTCTCTAAATCTATCCAATTCTGTCGCAATTGCTGTTTATGAGGGTTTAAGGCAAAATTCATTTCTTGGGCTCGTATAATTCAAAAATTTAGCGAGGGAATATGAATACATTAGACACAATACTGGATACGGGCATTATTGCGATCGCACGAGGGTTCTATGGAGAAGGGTTAATAAATGCAGTAAATGCAATGCACAAGTCGGGAATACGCGCATTTGAAGTAACCTTTGAACAGAATGGAAGCATGGAGAGAACCGCAGAAGCTATCCGTATGCTTAGGGTGGAATTCCCGGATTCAGCTATAGGCGCAGGAACGGTATTGACAGAAGAGCAGCTGGCATTTGCATATGAGGCAGGTGCAAGCTATGTTGTTTCACCAAATACCGATGCAGGAATAATCAGAAGAACAAAATCTTTAGGGCTTGTTTCCGTACCAGGAGCGATGACACCATCGGAGATAATGGAGGCTCATTTGGCGGGAGCTGATATAGTGAAGCTCTTCCCGGCGGGAGAACTGGGCATTGAATACTTTAAAGCAATTCGTGCTCCGCTTTCACATATCAAACTTGCAGCTGTTGCTGGGATAACTCTCGATAATATTGCTGCTTTTCATGAAGCAGGAGCCTGCGCATTTGGAATAAGCTCAGGGCTATTTCGCCGTAGTCTCATCGAAAGTGGCAATTTTACAGAAATTGAGCGTATAGCGTGGGAGTATGCTGCACAGATTGTAAAGAATAAATGCGATAGAATGCAAGTTTGACCATCGAACTTATTATATTATTGTTTTTGTGTTGCTGATTATGGATTTTTGTATTATAATACTCCACAGGTAATTTAATCCTTTGGAGGTTATCATGATCCAGTTTGATTTGATTCGTGCTCACGATCCCGAGCTTTGTGGATATATGGAGGATGAGCTTGCTCGCCAGCGCAGCCATCTTGAACTCATTGCATCCGAGAATTTTGTTAGTGAGACCGTTATGGCGGCAATGGGAAGCCATCTTACCAATAAATATGCTGAGGGTTATCCCGGAAAGCGTTATTATGGTGGTTGTGAGTGTGTAGATAAGGTTGAAGACCTTGCACGCGAACGTTTGAAGAAGCTATTTGGAGCCGATCATGCAAATGTTCAGCCCCATTCCGGAGCACAGGCAAACCTTTCGGTATATTTTGCACTGCTTAATCCGGGCGATACCATCATGGGAATGAATCTCAATCATGGCGGCCATCTTACGCATGGCAGTCCCGTAAATATGAGCGGTAAATATTTTAACATCGTGCCATATGGTGTAAGCCAAAAAGACGAGATGATTGATTATGATGAGGTTCGCCAAATAGCAAAGGAATGTAACCCAAAGCTGATCGTGGCCGGTGCAAGCGCATATCCAAGAGCTATTCGTTTTGACATACTTGCGGATATTGCCCGTGAGGTTGGCGCGATCTTCATGGTGGATATGGCACATATTGCGGGTCTCGTTGCTGCTGGTCTGCATATGAATCCCGTTGAATATGCTGATGTAGTTACAAGCACCACCCATAAGACCCTTAGAGGCCCTCGCGGAGGAATAATCCTTTGCAAGGAAGAGTATGCAAAGGCAATAGATAAGGGCATTTTCCCCGGAACTCAGGGCGGTCCTCTCATGCATACTATCGCAGCTAAGGCGGCTTGCTTCCATGAAGCACTTCAGCCTGAATTCAAGGAATATCAGGCGCAGGTGATCAGAAATGCAAAGGTGCTGGCAGAAGAGCTTCAGAATGCAGGGCTTAGGATCGTGTCGGGTGGTACCGACAATCATTTGATGCTTGTTGATCTTAATGCAAGCGGACGAACCGGTAAGGAGGTCGAAAACCTTCTTGATAGTGCAAATATAACCGTTAATAAAAACACGATTCCGTTTGAAACACGCAGTCCGTTCGTTACCTCCGGTATCCGTATAGGAACCCCCGCCTTGACTACACGCGGATTTAAGGAAGATGATATGAGGATCATAGCCGGATTGATAGCGAAGATCGTCTTTAAGGGAGAAGAGGCGATTGAAGAGGTAAAAGCTGAGGTTGCAAAGCTCACCGAAAAATACCCGCTCTATCCTGAGGTTGGTTAATCGGAGTCTCCAATAGAATTGTATTTGAATAAATAATCTGCTGTAAATGTGACAATTCGTTTATGGCAGATTTTTATTTGCTTTTGCGCGCAGCATCTGAATCATATAGATAGGTTTATATAATATTGTTAAATCTGATTTTTAACATTTCAGGAGAAAGAAAAGG
Source organism: Christensenellaceae bacterium Phil7 (assembly GCA_001940845.1). Lineage (GTDB taxonomy): Bacteria > Bacillota > Clostridia > Christensenellales > CAG-138 > PeH17. Next base: position 413,140 of record MSGV01000023.1, on the reverse strand, counting down.
ATTTACAGTGCTGAGTTTTATTTTTGAACACCTTGTTTCAGCATTGCTCAAAGTTTTAAAACTTTGAGCAGGGGATTAATTCAGTAAGGCGTAAGGGGAAATAGAAAAATTTAAGCGATGCATGGGGCGGGTCAAATGATAGTTGGATATGTGATTTCATTTTTATCAACTTTAATTGATTTATAAAATCGAACGCAGAAAAATGCTGCGTTCGATTCAAAATCAGTTTAAAACATTAGCGGTTTTGCAATTTGGATATTTTTGCATTTATTTTGCTCATGAATCTGGCTTCATCGATGATGAAGCGTTCATGCCTCCCCTCGGCGACTTGCTCAAAATCATCAAAGACTTTGAATGCGAAGCTCAACTTTCTTCCTTCAAAATCTATGAGTTCGCTTTCGCATCGAATATTTGCGCCAATAGGTGATGCAGCAATATGCTTTATATCAACCCTGGTTCCGACTGTTCCTGTGCCAGCCTCAAGATATGACTGGACGCTTTCGGAACAGGTATATTCAACGAAAGCAACCAAAGATGGGGTTGCGTAGACAGGCATCTGACCGCTTAGCATATGTTTAGCGGTCGTTTCCTCGGTAACGATCGTTTCTTTTATGCCATTTATTCCGATTCTTATCATAATTCACCCTCCTACAAAGCGAATCGCTGCAAATTTAATACAAAGACTCAGCGTGTCATAACGGCTTCATGACTGAACTTGCTCAACAGTTCATCGACCATATTGCGAATATCATCGGTGAGAGTGTCAAGCTGCATATCCTGCTTAAATGATTTATCCCTGAGGGATACCTCTGCAACTCCGCGTGAGCAGGTCTTTGGGCTGATAGTTATCCTGATGGGAACTCCAAGCAAGTCGGCATCGGAAAACATGAAGCCGGCACTGACGGGACGGTCATCAAACAGCACTTCGACACCCTTTGCCAGCAGTTCGGAATACACCCGATTGGCAGTTTCTGCAACGAGTGGATTGTCGCTGCGCAGAGCGCAGATATGCACCTGCCAAGGGGCAATGGATATGGGCCAAATTGGACCGTAATCATCCCTGCGTGCTTCACATACCGAAGCGGCAAGCCTACCAATACCAATGCCATAGCATCCCATGATGGGAGTTTGCATTTCTCCATTCTTATCGGAATAACGCATGTTCATTGTATCGGTATACTTGGTGCCAAGCTGAAAGATATTACCGACCTCGATGCCCCTAATGGTTTTTATGGATTTCTTGCCGCAGATCGGGCATATAGCACCATCATAGGTCTTAGCGACATCAATGAAGTCGATGGGCGAAGGAATGTCGCGTTCTGGGGTGAACCCAATATAATGAAAATCGGTTTTATTAGCACCGGTAACCAGATTATGAGTGCCGATCAGCGAGCGATCAAAAATGATCGATGCCTTGGCATTGAATCCAACTGGTCCAATGAATCCATAGGTAATATCGGATTCATGCTCATCAGCGTTTTCAGGACGAATTTCGCTCTTCAGATAGTTGCGGAGTTTGATCTCGTTGACTTCAAGATCCCCGCGAATGAAGATGACAACAAGTGAATCGTCGATTTCTTTACGGTAGAGCACAGCCTTGCAGGTCTGCTTGGGAGTTATTTTGAGAAGCTCACAAAGCTCGTCTATTGTTTTGGTATCGGGGGTGGAAACCATTTCGAGCTCAGCATCGGGAGCAACCTCATTTTCGACTATGCAGGGAGCGACCTCCATATTTGAACGATAATCGCATTCATCGCAGATTACGAGTGTATCCTCGCCAATCTCCGTTGGAAGCATAAACTCATGCGCAACTTTACCGCCCATCATTCCGGAATCTGATTTAACGGCGAATACCTCCGGTATGCCAACACGGGCGAAGATGCGATGATAGGCATCATAGCATTCCTTATAATAATTTTCCAGATCTTCTTGAGAGGTGTGGAATGAATAGGCATCTTTCATGGTGAATTCCCTGACACGGATCAAACCGCCCCTTGCTCGTGGCTCATCCCTGAACTTTGTCTGGATCTGATAAATCATGAAGGGATAGTCTGCATATGATTGAGCCGTATTACGGGCAAGATGTACCGCAGCCTCTTCGTGAGTCATACCAAGAATCATATCATTGCCGCTTCTGTCTTTGAAGCGGAGCAGTTCGCTGCCAACGCTTTCAAATCTGCCGGATTCCTTCCAAAGATCCGCAGGTAGTGTAACAGGGAACATGACCTCCTGGCCGCCAATGCGATCCATTTCATCACGCAGGATCGCTTCTATTTTTTGAGTTATACGCTTAGTGGGGGTGAATAGTGAATATATGCCATTGCCCACGCCTTTAATATATCCGCCGCGCAGCATAAGTATCTGGCTGGCTATCTGGCAGTCCGCAGGGGTCTCTTTAAAGCGCAGACCCAGTAATTGACTCATTTTCATTGAAATATATCGCCTTTCAGATAAGCTTCATCCAAACCCGAAGCTCTGCAGGGTGCATTTTGATTCATTTGCGCCAAAGCATTGAGCGGGGGAGATGCATTCAGCTCAAAAAGAACTGGAATTCATGGAAATAGTGAGCATGGATACACCGGATGTAATCTTATCAAATGATACCAAATGTTGCGTTGGTTGTCAAGCATGATAGCCATTTATGCATTATGACTCAATGATTCTTTATACGGAGAGAAGCAATGATCGTAACGATCGCAACCATTAGTAGTTGATAATAGCCGCTAAATTGACTGCCGCAGACCGGATTTAATCCGCTGCAGTCAATATTTCGATATGAAATTTTACATAAACTTGAGAAGAACTTCGTTTTGAAAATCCAATCCCCGATTGGAAAGACGGATATAATCATCAGAGACCTCCATGAATCCATCGAGAATTGCCTCAGATATTGCCGAAGCATAATGTTCGACCGGATCGATGCCAAAGCGTTCGACGAAGGAGCGACGGCTGATTCCGGCAGTCTTGCGTAGACCAACCATTATTGTTTCAAACATCTCCTCATCACGGTCGATCTCCTCTGTCGTTTCAACAGGCAGCTTTCCGTTTGCAGCCTTGATTATATATGAAGAAAGCGAAGCTTCATTTGCCCAGCGAACCCAACGATTTGAGAAATGCATGGCCGAATGAGCATTGAGCCCTAAACCGAGATATTCCCCATTATCCCAATAGTTTAGATTATGCTTGCATTCATAGCCGGGTTTTGAAAAATTGCTGATCTCGTACCGCATATAGCCGAATTCATTCATCAGCATAAATCCAGAATCTTCCATTTCGGCTGCTGTATCTTCATCCGGCAGAGTGATTTTTCCGTTTATGACATCTGAGTAGAGCTGTGTATGCTCTTCTAAGATCAGCGAGTATGAAGATATATGCTCGCATTCCAGTTTACAGGCCAAACGAATGCTGTCAAGATAAGAACTGGTACTTTGACCTGGCAGACCATGCATTAGATCTACATTGATATTATTAAAACCAGCGGCTCTTGCGGCATCAAAGGCATTGATAAATGCAGCCTTATCATGAATCCTTCCGATGGCGCGCAGTACATCATCATCACCGCTTTGCAGTCCGATAGAAAGCCTATTAATTCCAAGGTTTCGATAGACATTCAATTTTTCAAAAGTCAGTGATTCAGGATTGGCTTCGATGGTAAACTCGGGGCTTTTCACAATATCGAAGCATGACCTCAACTCATCAACAATAGCGCAAACAAGCTCGATGGGAAGCAGACTCGGAGTACCGCCGCCGATGAAAATGGTATCAAAGATACGACCTTCAACGAGGGGTTTATACAGTCTTATTTCGCTTATTAATGCCGCAGCATATGCGGAATAATCGTGCACACCTGCAAGACTTACAAAATCACAGTATTTACATTTGCGCTTACAAAACGGGATATGAACGTAGATGCCTGCCATCAGTTTATCCTCAAGACGCTCATGAAAGCTTCACTCGGCAATTCAACAGAACCTATTTGACGCATCCTCTTTTTACCCTCTTTCTGCTTTTCGAGCAGCTTTTTTTTGCGCGTTATGTCACCACCATAGCATTTTGCAAGCACATCCTTCCGAAGTGCACGCACCGTTTCTCTGGCGATGATCTTGCCTCCGATTGCGGCTTGAATGGGAATCTCAAATTGTTGCCGAGGGATGACTTCCTGCAACTTCTCCGCTACCGCACGTCCCTTTGAATATGCTTTATCACGATGCACTATTGTAGAGAGCGCATCGCACATGTCTCCATTGAGCAGAAAATCGAGCTTCACAAGATCGGATTGCACATAATCCTCTATCTCATAGTCAAAAGATGCATAACCGCGGCTTCTGCTCTTTAAATTATCAAAGAAATCAAAGATTATCTCGTTGAGCGGAATATTGTATGTGAGCTTGACCCTGGTTTCTTCAAGATAGACCATATCGCGGAATATTCCGCGCTTTTCCTGGCATAGCTCCATTATAGTTCCGACATATTCCGGTGGAGTCATAATATGCGCCTTGCACATAGGTTCTTCCATGCGTTCGATCTGAGATGGATCGGGAAGGTTACTAGGATTATCGATCCAATGTTCGCTTCCATCCATTGTCACAACTCGATATACAACACTCGGTGCAGTCGTGACAAGATTGAGATCGAATTCGCGCTCAAGCCGCTCCTGAGCTATTTCCATATGAAGTAGTCCAAGAAAACCGCAGCGGAAACCATAGCCAAGAGCTTGGGAGGTTTCCGGTTCATATGATATGGATGCATCGTTAAGAATGAGCTTTTCAAGCGCATCGCGCAGATTTTCATATTCGGCACCGTCTGCCGGATAAATGCCGCAGAATACCATCGGGCTTGCATGTTTATAACCTTGCAAGGGCTCGGGTGCAGGATTATCAACAAGGGTTATGGTATCGCCGACCTTTGTTTCTGCAACAGATTTGATGGAAGCGGAGATATAGCCAACTTCTCCGGCGGAAAGCTCATCGGTGGGCTTCCAACGGGGAGTGAAGACGCCAACCTCTGTTACTTCAAACTCGTTGCCGCTGTGCATAAATCGTATCTTGTCGCCGGCACGAACAACGCCCTCAACTATGCGCACATAGCTTAGTGCACCCTTATAATTATCATAATAGCTATCGAAGATCAATGCACGAAGGGGTGCTTTAATCTCGCCGGTGGGAGCCGGAAAGTCGGTAACTATCCTCGAAAGCAACTGTTCTACATTCAGACCTGTTTTTGCGGATACCTGCGGAGCATCCTCTGCCGGTATGCCTATGATATCCTCTATCTCATGTATTGCATTTTGAGGATCGGCAGATGGCAGATCAATTTTGTTTATAACTGGAAGTATTTCAAGATCATTATCTAAAGCAAGGTATACATTAGCGAGAGTCTGAGCTTCTATACCCTGAGTTGCATCAACTATGAGAACGGCACCTTCACAGGCTGCAAGCGCACGGCTAACCTCATAGGTAAAGTCCACATGCCCGGGAGTGTCGATCAAATTGAGCATATACCGCTTGCCGTCGGTATGGGTATAGAACATGCGCACGGCGGTGGATTTGATCGTTATTCCGCGCTCTCGCTCAATATCCATGGAGTCCAGCAGCTGCTCCTCCATATCTCGCGCGGACACGGTATCGGTGAGCTCCATGAGCCTATCCGCAAGGGTGGATTTCCCATGGTCTATATGCGCAATAATGCAAAAGTTTCGAATCAATTCTCGAGGGAATGCCATTTATCCTCCGTAACTGCCGATAAAGCTGCAAGCAAAACGGCAGGTATAGTAATAATTTATAAGCTGATGATGCTTTTCAATGTTTCATTATAATTTATTTATTCAATAAAATCAATAGCATCTTCGATGTGCTGTATATTGAAACAATATCGTTTTTTAGTGAAAAACTGCCATCGAGCAGCATGCTTGCTCAATGACAGTTGTTATATAAAGCTGCAAAGCAGCGGGATAATGTTATGAAACCAAATCGTTCACAACAGAAACGAAGATGACTGCGCCGGTCTCATTATTAAATATGGCCATGGCATAGGGACGATCACATATGAATTCGATCGGATCATCGGTTATTTCTGATGCGGCTTCGTTTAGCGCAGCAATCGTGGCAGCACCGGCTTCGGTACCCTTTTCGGTGACATTAAGTGCAGCGCCATGAATGATCATATCGGTTATGAGATCGGAATCCTTCAGTATTCTATCGAAGCTCATATTGCCGGATGTTAAATCCTCAAATCCCATTTTTGCTAGGATGGGGAGCATATCGAGGTTGGTTTCAAGTTTTAACTGTGGCATAGTCACAGAGCATTGCCTCATTTCACATGTATCCCATTTGCCCATGAGTGCGGCCATCGATTCGGAGGGTATACGGCTTTCGGATGGGAGGACGATTGCCATGCTGTAGTCATTGCCGCTGTATGGCAGGATCAGCATTTCTCCATCTGCAAATTTGCCATAAGAGTATTCACCTGTACTGCGCAGCATTGTACGCATGGTATCACCATTAAGCCCATGAAAGACCAGTGATCCCTTATATGCTGTGAATGGCTTGCTCCATTCTGCATTGAAATAAAGTGCATTGAGCAGCACGGAACGGGTTGAATCCGGGATAGCGCTTATAAGCTGATCGATAAGACCATTGGTTTTTTCACTTGCCCATGAATTTATCGCATCTATCGCATTAGCAGCAATGGAAAAATCCATATTCCCAAGTTCTGCACCGTAATAGTTATAAGCATTATTAACGAATTCGGAATTAAATTCTCGATCATCCTCGGTGAATACAGCATTTGCCAGGGTGAACTTAGCAATGCCGGCATTCTTTGAGGAATAATCTTTTTTAGGTGAGGTGAGGCTGTTAATGAACGCCATTGCGCTTACATTTAGCTCATTGAGCTCTCCATCATAGCAGATCCCGCTGAGCAATTCCCGCTGTTGAGCTTCATCGGAAAGACCATTGGCTAGAAGACTTAGGACGAGCTGAACCGAAAGAGGAGAAGCAACACCGGTCCAATCGCTGCCAAGCTCTTGCAGCATTTTTGCTGAGAAGGAGTTCAGAGAGTCAATATAAGCTTTACTGACGTTTCCGGCGGACAAAGAGAACTGTTCACCTGTAATCAAATTCTTGACCTTTTCCGGATCGGGAGTGGGTTTGTTTGGATCAGGAGTTGTTATAGATACACCGCCCGATGTGCAGCCGAAGCAGAAGCATGCTGCAAGCATTATGGCGGCAAGCCGAAGGATAAGATTGATTTTTTTCATGAACTGGATACCTCCAATACTTTCGTATGAACACTTGAAGTGCTCACTGCCAATATAACGATTCAAAATAAAAAATGGTTCACTTTTTCGGTAAAAAAGTTTATAATGTATCTGAGGGAGAAAGGAACGCAGGTATGAATGATAGGATCGAAGCGAAACTTAAGCTATTGCCGGATAAACCGGGCGTATACAAAATGTATAACGCTCGTGGTGAATTGATCTATGTCGGAAAGGCGGTAAATCTCAAAAATCGCGTCAGGCAATATTTTCATTCCTCTAAGAATCATCCGCCCAAGGTAGCTTCAATGGTTGCAAATATTGATGATTTCGATTTTGTTATTGTGGGTAATGAAACAGAGGCCTTGAATCTCGAAAGCAATCTCATCAAGCAGAATAAACCGTACTATAACATTCTGCTTAAAGATGACAAACATTTTCCTTATATAAGAATTGATTATCGTCAGGATTATCCGCGTGTTGAGATCGTTCGCCGATATAAGAAGGATGGCGCAAAGTATTTTGGTCCATATCTGAGCAGCTATGCGCTCCGTGAATCGATAACCGCAGTGCGTGAGCACTTTCCTATCCGCCAGTGCAAAAAGGATATTGGAAGAGCTATAGCCAGAGGAGAGCGTCCTTGTTTGATGTACCATATAGGCAGATGCTGCGCCCCATGTACGGGCAAGATCTCCGTGGAAGAGTATAGGGTGCTGCTGGATCAGGTTTCAGCCCTTTTTCAGGGGAATTGCAAGGCATATATTGAGGATTTGATGAGCAAAATGACGGAGGCTTCGGAAAAGCTGGATTTCGAAAGGGCGGCGCAGTACAGGGATAGAATTCGGGCTATGCAGAGCATTTCCGAAAAACAAATAGCATCGTCAGCGTCGGATAATAGCTACGATGTTTTTGCGCTTGCAAGGAACGAACTTGCAACGGTTGTATATGGTCTTTTTATAAGGGGCGGCAATGTTATCAGTGCGGAGAGCTTTAATATAAATGCTGCCGATGAATCGTTTTCGGAGATAATTGCTCAATTCCTATTACAGTTCTATATAGGAATGGCACAAATCCCGAGGGAGATCATCATCATGGATGAAGCGGAGGATCAAGAGCTGATAGCTCGATGCTTGACAGAACAATGCGGTCATCAGGTAAAAATCCATGTGCCGCAGCGCGGGGAAAAGCTCAAACAGGGTGAATTAGCAAGAATGAATGCACAGGAGACGATAGAAAGAAAACGTGAGTTGACTCATCGCGAATGGGAACGCGGAGAAGGTGCTTTGACGGAACTGATGCAGATAGTTGGCATGGATACATTCCCGCATCGCATGGAGTGCTTTGATAATTCCCATATGCAGGGAAGGGATACCGTTGGCTCTATGGTTGTATTCATAGATGGAAAGCCGGATAAGACTCTGTATAGACGGTTCAGAACTAAGCAAGAGGTAAATGGAGATGACTATCTTGCAATGCGAGAGCATCTGTCCAGACGCTTTCAGCGTACAATGGATGGTGATGAAAGATTTGCGGAATTGCCGGATTTGCTGATAGTGGATGGCGGCAGAGGGCAATTGAATGTTGCTCTTGAGGTATTGAGTGAATTTGGGCTCTCGCATATAAGCTGCATTGGTTTGGCCGAAAAAAATGAAGAGATTATCTTGCCCATGGCTGCGGAATCGGTTATACTTGCCAGGAATAGTCCGGTATTACAGCTATTGCAGCGAATTCGGGATGAGGCACACAGGTTTGCCATAATGTATCATAGAAATGTTCGAGCAAGAACTTCGCTTTATTCTATGCTGGATGGTATAGATGGGATAGGGGACAGAAGAAAAAGAGCATTGTATGAGAAATTTATATCGATTGATGCTATAAAACAGGCCAGCATAGATGAGCTTAGATCCGCAGATGGCATGAATATAGCTGCTGCAAAGTCTGTATGGAGTTATTTCCATCCGGAAGCAGATGAGAATGGGGAAAATGCAGCAGAGAAAGAGTAGAACGATGAAGAAATATGAACTTTTGATTAGCGATATTGATGATACCCTGGTCTATAATGCCGGGTCGGTATCTACTGAGAATTTTGCAGCAATAAAGCGCGCATGCGATGCGGGAGTGTATGTGATGCTTGCTACCGGACGAAGTTATTATGGCGCTCGAAAAGTGGTGAGAGAGCTTGGGCTGGATACGTATGTGATAACCTATGGAGGCGCTGTAATAATAGACGCAAAAACAGATGCTCAAGTTTTTGTGACTGAGCTGGATGATGAATGCATCAAAGAGATACTTGTTATGGCGGAGAAATTTGGAGTCCATGCACATATATATCAGAACGATTGCGTCATCTATGAAAAACCGCATCATTATGTGGAAATGTATACGAATGCACTGAATCTTCCAAAACGTATTGATCCCGATATCAAGAAAAAGCGTTGGAGCAATGTTCCAAAGGTGCTCATAATCACCGAGCCGGAGAGGGTAAAGGAGCTTATACCCATATTTAAAGCACATTTTGAAGGGAGAGTTCATGTTTCCGAATCTTCAGCTGGGTTCATCGAGTTTAACCGGATAGGCATAAATAAGGGTACCGCGTCGGCAATGGTCGCAAAACGGCTTGGAATAGCAGAGCAGCAGGCGGCTGCGATCGGCGATAATACTTTGGATTACGAACTGATCGAATGGGCCGGGCTTGGCGCTGTAGTGGAAAATGGCAATGAAGCGGTGAAAACCATAGCGGATGTTATCACACCGTCTTGCTGTGATAATGGTGTAGCATGGTTTATAAATAATTATATACTGGACTAGCGGAGAATGCAGGTATGTACAGACTGGGTTTTGATATTGGCGGAACGAATATCGCTTATGGATTGGTTGACGAAGGATATGAGCTCATTAATAAGGCATCAGTGCCATTTCCTCATAGCGATCCTGAAGCTACCGTCAAGCTCCTAATGAATCTCACAGATCGGGTCTGTATTGAGAATGGGATAACGCATTCGGAACTTGAGAAAATCGGAGTCTGTATTCCCGGAAGCATAGATAGGGAGAATGAAATAGTAATAAACGCATATAACCTGGGTTTTCATAATTTTCCGCTTAGAAGGATGTTGGAGGATACGATGGATTTACCGGTGCAGTTGATGAATGATGCGGATGCTGCAGCGATGGCAGAGTATAGGTTGGGTGTACTGGCGAATACTCGAAATGCTATGATGATAACAATTGGAACCGGTATTGGCGGTGGTATAATATTGAATGGTAAGCTCTATCATGGCGGTAACGATAATGGGATCGAGCTGGGACATATGGTCATGGATTTAAATGGAGAGCTTTGCAGCTGTGGTCGGAGAGGCTGTGTGGAAACGCTGTGTGCAGCAAGTTATCTGAATAGCAGAGCGAAAAAAATATATGATGAGGGAAACTTAAATTTAAAGAACTACTCAAGAGAAAATATCGATGGAGCAACACTGATCCATTGGGCGCAGATGGGAGATAAAGCCTGCCTTGAAGTGTGGAATGAGTATATCGAAAATCTTGCGGAAGCGATCGCTTCATACATTAATTTGTTTGATCCTGAGCGCATTGCGATAGGTGGAGGTATATGCGGGGCAGGGGATTTTTTGATAGCTCCATTAAATCGGCTTTCGGCCGAAAAATGCTTTTTTAGCGATAACCCACCTGAGATTGTCTGCGCTAAGCTTGGCAGCGATGCAGGTATAATAGGTGCGGTAATACAACAATAAAAGAAACAAAAGATAATGAAGGAGGAATGATATATATGTCAGTTATGTGTTCAGTATTTGTACCGGATGGGATCGTCCTGGCGGCGGACAGCAGGCAGACGGTTGGTATAGCGGCAAATGTTGTTAAGCAGGGGGCGCAGCCCGGTATACAGCAGGGGGAGCCGCGGCTTATCAATCGAATGAACCAACCGGGACAGCCGCCGATGACGCCGATATTTACTCAGTCGGACAATGCTCAGAAGGTAATGCTCCTGAGCAAAGTAAAGGTTGGTATTTCTGCTTGCGGTATTGGTATTCTTAATGGGAAAACGATTTCAGACTATATCAGAAGCTTTGAAATTGATGAGGTTTCAACTGCGGATAGCGTTACAGCTGTAGCTGAAAAGCTTCAGTCATATGCTGCGAAATTCTTTCCGCAGGTCAATTTCTTTGTCTGCGGATATGATGCGGATGAGCCGTTTGCTTATACTGTAAACCGAGAGATAAAGAGAAATAATATTGATAATGGGAGGATTAAGTATTCATCAATATGGTCCGGAGAGCAGGCAGCTATAACAAAACTTTTGAATGGGCAGCCGCCGATGATGATAAATCATGCTTTGATGCCACTCAAGGATGCGATTGATTTCGCAGAATTTCTAATAGATTTGACTATAAAGGCACAGCGATTTGAGTTTAAGCCTGCAACCTGCGGAGGCCCGATTGATATTCTCGTTCTAACAAAGGATGAACCGTTCTGGTATAAGCATAAGGTATTCAAATCTGTCAACTGATATGATGGACTGTATGAATTAGCGGCTGCACTTTTTAAGGTGTGGCCGCTTGCATTATGTTTTTAATTCAGCATAAGCTTTAATATGTTGAAAGGAAGAAAGAGCACAAGTTCATGTAATATAATGATTCTGACCATATCGAATCTTGGTTTGCAGGTCATCGGTTTTGTTTACCGCATGATGCTGACAAGGCTTGCCGGGACCGAAGCCATGGGGCTTAATTCATTGGTCATGCAGATTTATTCATTAGCGGTATCTGTTTGTATTTCGGGGATGAATGTTGCTGTGGTTACGCTTGTCGGAAGACTATCCTCAGCAAATTCAGGCTCTATCAATCGATTGGTAAAGGCCGCTTTTCGCATGTACATAGTATTATTTTTATTTATTTCTGTACCTGTAGCGATATTCAGAGGCGGTATAGCAGTCAGGCTTATAGGTGATGGAGGGGCAGCAAATGCAATTCTTCTTGTGCTTATATGTATTTTTTTGACAGGCATAGAGAACCTGCTTAAGTCCGTGCATATAGGTACGGGCAGAGCCGGAACAACTGCTGCATCGGAGCTGATAGAGCAGGGAGCAAGATTAATTCTGGTTTTTTTGCTTTTAAAAAACTTTGGAGCTGGATCGGACACATCAAGTGTGATTCTTATTTTGCTGGGAATGGTTTTCAGTGAATTTTTCAGCATTGGTACTCTACTATGGTCATATTCAAGAAAGTATTCATTGGATTCGAAAAAAGATATGTCCATCGATGAACATATTCTTATCAGAAGCTATCTGGCGATTCTGATACCTGCAACTTTGACAGGCATTGCAAGCACAGCGTTTGAGTCGATATCCACGCTTTTGCTCCCAAGCAGACTGATCTTGGCAGGATATAGTCGTGATGCAGCACTCTCGGCAATTGGCTTGATAAATGGTGTTGCGATGCCGCTCGTCACGATGCCAATGTGTTTTGTTTTGGCCAGCAATAATATTAGGCTTCCGGAGATAGCGGCAGCTGCAAGTGCGCATGATGAACAAAGGTTAAAGCTGTTGATAAGAAAGAGTCTGTATGCGGCAGCAATCGCAGCATTCTTGGTGAGTTTACCGCTTCTGCCGTTACTGACCAAGTTATCAAATATTTTTTTTGGCATAGCCCCAACCCAAAAGGTCATAAACCTTCTATCTCTAAAGACGGCAATAATTTACTTTCAGATAACGGCTGTCATGATACTAAATGCATTGATGAAGCAAGGGGATGTATTGGCTTTTGCTTTAATAGGTGAGTTTGCGCAGCTGCTATTGATTTATGTGCTATCTGCAAACCCATTCCTGCATATCTATGGTTATATCATGGCTATGATAATGGGCGAAGGTTTGCGTTTGGTGCTCAATCTATTCTCGATAAGAAAGCATGGCTCCCATTCTATGGAAAAAGGGGCGAGTATAAACCCGCCCCCAAAGGCCGTCAAAGCAAAATTATTTATTCGGAAAGTGCTTCCATTTCATCCAGCAACTCATTGAAAAGTGCAAGAGCTTCATTGATCGGGGCAGCTGTAGTCATATCAACTCCAGCGATCTTTAGCAGGGATATGGGATCTGTGCATGAACCGGAGCTGAGGAACTTCTTATATGCATCCACGGCAGGCTGACCTTCGCTGAGGATTCGATTAGCTATGGCAACAGCAGCGGAGAAACCAGTTGCATACTGGAATACGTAGAAATTATAGAAGAAATGAGGAATCCTTGCCCATTCCACGGAGATGAGTTTATCCACAACTATATCATCGCCGAAGTACTTTTTATTGAGTTCGTAATATGCATCACACATTGCGTCGGCTGTCAAGGTCTCTCCCTTTTCAGCATATTCGTTCATCCAAAGCTCGAATTCAGCAAACATGGTCTGACGATAGACTGTACCACGGAACTGCTCAAGGAAATGGTTTATGAGATAAGCCCTCTGCTTCTTATCGGTGGTCTTTGAAAGCAAATGTTTAACGAGTAGAACCTCATTACAGGTTGAGGCAACTTCTGCCACGAAGATCACATAATTTTGATAGGCAACGGGCTGATTTTTAACGGAATAATAGGTATGGAGAGAGTGCCCCATTTCATGAGCTATGGTAAACATGCTATCAAGAGTATCCTTCTGATTCAGCAGCACATAAGGATGGGGATTGCCGCCGGTGGAGTATGCACCGCTGCGCTTGCCTTCATTCTCATATACATCGGTCCAACGATTATTGAAGCCTTCTCGTAATATGCTCAGGTATTCTTCCCCAAGAGGTGCAAGTCCCTCAAGTATTATTTCCTTGGCTTTTTCGTAAGGAATGACTTCATCTGCATCCGGAATGATTGGAGTATAGAGGTCATACATATGCAGCTCATCCGTGCCGGTAAGCTTTTTGCGAAGACTCACATATCTATGAAGATATTTAAGATTGGAGTTCACCGCATCGATCAGATTATGGTAAACGGAAACGGGTACCTCTGTATTATCGAGCGAAGCTTCAAGAGTGCTGCTGTATTTGCGTGCGCGTGCATTGAAGATCAAGCCCTTGATCTGTCCGCTGAGGAATGCGGCAGATGTATTTTTGAAGCTATCGAAGGTTCCGTGTAAAGACTCGAAAGCAGCTCTACGAATATTCTGATCGGGATTTTCAAGCAGGGGGACGTAAGAACCTTGAGTAACCTTAAGTATATTGCCGTTCGAATCGGTAATATCGGGGAAACGAAGATCTGCATTCCGGAAGGATGAAGCGGTGTCAGCTGATGCCTGGCATACTTCACCGGAAAGTGCAAGAATCTTTTCCTCCGAATCGGAGAGGATATGTTCTTTCTGTCTGCGCATCCTCTGCAACAGACGGTCATACAGGCGAAGCTCGGCTTTTTCCTCCATGAAGGTATTAAGCTTATCATCGGGAATAGCAATGATCTCAGGAGTTGAGAAGCTGGATGCGCTTACTACTTGCATGTATACGCTCATAAAGCGACCTCTCATGCCCTGATAGAAGCTGTTTGCAGTGTCCTCATCCGATCTGCACATACAATAATCAGCGATACGGCCAAGCTTGACTTGAAGTTCATCATCCAGTTTCAGAAAATTGAAGAGCATATCAGCACTATCTCCAAGATGTCCTTCAAACTTGGATATCATTTCAGGAAAGCTGCGTGCTTCGTTGAGCGCTTCCTCCCAGAGTTCATCCGTTGCAAAAATATCTTCGAGAGCCCAAGTGTACTGCTTTTCAACTTCGCTTCTCTTAGGAATGCTTTTTTGTTTTGCCATGGGTAGTTTCCTTTCTTACGGCAGCAGACTGCCAACTGTTCTTTGGCTAATTATACCACCAAAAGTCGATTTTGCATAGCCGAAAATCAAAATAATAAAAATTTGACCATTATCAAACATTTGCGCAATAAAGAACAGAATGGTTCATTTTTCATTTTTTTGAATATCGGCCCGCATTAAGCAGATACTATTATCGAAAAAACAGTTATGGAGGTTCTTTCAATGAAAGCAACAGGAATCGTGAGGCGTATCGATGAACTAGGTAGAGTCGTAATACCAAAAGAAATTCGCAGGACGCTCCGAATTCGAGAAGGTGACGCTCTTGAAATATATACAGATCGTGAGGGCGGCGTTATACTCAAAAAGTATTCTCCAATCGGAGAAATTGGTGATTTTGCTAAGGAATATGCAGAATCGGTTCATCAATCCGTGGGATGCATAGCGGTTATATGTGATAAGGATAATATTGTTGCAGTAGCCGGAGCAAAGCGCAATCAATTCCCAAATACTAGCATAGCCATAGACAAACCAATACACCCAGAGCTTGAAGGGGTAATAGATGCTCGTGAAAAGCTGAACTTGAGCAGCGCAAGGGGTGATAATATGATGCATATCACTTCATTGGACGATGAAATGCTATATACGGCTGAATTAATCGTTCCAATTCTTGCATCCGGAGATGCAATTGGCGCAGTGATTCTTTTATCCAAGGAACCTGGAGCGACATTTGGAGTGACAGAGACCAAGGTGGCTGAGACGGCGGCAAGCTTTATGGGAAAACAATTGGAAAATTGAATCAGATAGTAAAAATGAGCATCAGAAAGCGACCTGATGCTCGCTTCTTCATAGCATATGAAATAGGAAATTTGTTTTGTGTCCACTGCAAAACTGCGTGGACATAATCCTCTATGCTCAAATCATTGATTCGTACAATTCGGTTATAAATTTTGAACTGATTGGAATGATTATATAGGTTCATCCCGTTTCCGAATCCAAACATGGTTATTTCATGGAATGCATTCAATGATGCTGCATCAATTCCTTCAGTCGGGATGCTCCCTTCAGATAGAACAATATTTTGACATTTTTCACCGAAATTCTGATAAAAATCCATGCGGATTCCACTGATAGCTGCTGCGAGATTCACATAGCTTTCGGCATATAGTTTCATTAAAGCTGCAAATTCAAAATCAACTCCTAAGTATAGGCTGCGTATCGATTCGATATCACGAATGTTCATAGTATTGTTTAATGTAATTATAGAAGGAATTTTCAAATCATTGAGCAGACTTGCCGATTTCAAGGTTTCTTCAATGCTGTCCATTTCTATTATAATGGATACGTTATTTTGCGAGTGATCTGAAGCATCCTTCGGAAGGGTGAATTCATATCCATTTTCGATTAAATATTTTAAATCATCACTTAAAATGTTAAAATCTCGATATGAAAGGGCAAGAAAGGTTTCCTGTGACTGTTTATCGACCTGTACTATGGATGAATTTATTGAAAATATGATGCAAACGAATGAAAATGCCAGCACGATTGCCAGCGTTGCGGCTGCACTTTTAATTTTCTGATTTATTTTATTCATTACGATAAAATCCACCTTGCAATTTAGCTTCTTTAAATTATAATATGGATAGAGCAAAATAATGTTCGGAGGATAAAACTATGAGGTGCAGTTGTATGAATTGCGGAGCATATATGGTTCAGTCGGAGGATTCACACCTCGGATGTGTATGCACGGAGTGCGGGAATCGTTGTACCGTATGCCTTGGCACCAACTCAGTTATGAATAAAGAAATGATAGCATCCTTGAAGAATGATCCCATCTTGGCTTCTCAATTGCTTGAACGTTTTTTGGAATTCGAGAGCCAAGATGATTGATATTAACATATAAATTTTGGTTTTCTGCATTTACTATGCAGGGGGATCGATCTTTATCTGACAGTATAATGGACTGCCCGAAACAGGATGCTCAGCAGCGCTATTATTCTAAGATTGCAATTGCGTCTTTAAGATAATGAACGGAGCGGAGCTTGATGCCGGAAATCGTTTTTAGAGAGGCAGAATAAGGAACGATTGCTTCAGAATAACCCAAGCGTATACACTCCTGAACCCTATTGAGCATTCTGTCCGCTGGACGTATTTCCCCGGTGAGACTTACTTCACCGATTGCAATGCAGCCGTTTGGAAGAGAACGTTCAAGCGCTGATCCTGCAATTGCGAGTGTGAGCGCTAAATCAGCTCCTCTATCGTCCAGGCGGATACCGCCGATTGCATTGGCATATACATCCTTATCACTGATGCGTACACCTGCACGACGTTCAAGCACAGCTAGCAAAAGCATCAATCGGCTTGTATCAAGTCCCGCAGCAACGCGTCGGGCGTTTGCAAAGGCCGATACTGCAAGAAGTGATTGCACCTCAACTACTATAGGCCGGTTTCCCTCCATAATGCAAGTGACGGCGCAACCGATATCGTTTCCTCCGGAAACAAAAAGAGTAGATGCGTTTTCGACCTCAATCATACCAGTCTGCTGCATTTCAAATATTCCTATTTCATTTGTTGAGCCAAATCTGTTTTTTACTGCACGAAGCAACCTGAGCGAATCATGTCTATCGCCCTCAAAATACAATACGGTATCGACCATATGTTCAAGCATACGAGGTCCGGCGATCGCTCCTTCTTTGGTTACATGACCAACAATGAATACAGCGCATGAGTTCTGCTTTGCAATGCGTGTAAGCGCAGTAGTCGTTCCGCGGATCTGAGTTATGCTGCCCGTTGCGTTGGAGAGCTCGGAGCTGACCATGGTCTGTATGGAATCCACAACCAGGAATTTCGGATTGATACGGGAAACTTCAGCTTCGATTGTTTCAACATTGGTTTCTGATAGGATTAGTAAACCATCATTTATTTCACATCTGCGCGCACGAATTTTTAGCTGTGCTCGGGATTCTTCCCCTGATACATACAGAACCCGCCCATGTTTCATCAGCCTGCTGGCGGCCTGCATCAGCAGGGTGCTTTTGCCTATTCCGGGATCTCCGCCTATCAGTATGGTCGAGCCCGCAACAACGCCTCCTCCAAGCACGCGGTCGAATTCATTGATGCTGGTGGGTATGCGGATGGTCTCACCTTCATCAATATCCTTTATGCTCATTGCATGGGTGCCGTTGGAGCTCAATGTGGATTTAACAGTGGAAGTTTGCGATATTTCCTTAACCTCAACGAGCGTATTCCAGCTTTCGCAATTTGGACAACAGCCCATCCATTTTACGGTTTCGTAGCCGCATTCTCCACAAACGAATTTGCGTTTTTCTTTCATATTGATAGGAGATCCTATTTAAATTAAAATTCAGGTAGAGCCACGTAGCGTATAATGTCACGTTCTCTGGATGTTACATCCATCCACATTATATACCCACCAGAGGTTCCGAGGAACTGTGCGCTTTCGCGCTCAGGAGTTATGCGATATATAGATCCATCGGCAAACAAATAAACCCAGACGGCATCATTTTTACCGTAAGCAATGAATTTTTCACTTATGCCAAATTCCACAACACCGGTGTCTATGGAAACCGGGGCATCAACTCCATTGGAAACATATAGAGTGGAGTTTTCATCATGCGGTGAACCAAGCCACGCATAGTAGCTGCCATTATATTCAGGATCATGAACATAAACGTCCGGAAGCATTTCTGAAATTTCTCCGGAGGAAAGATCGACGTATTTGATAGCGGAGGAAACCCTGCCTCCTTCATGAGCGATATTATCATCGGCGGCCCAAAGTATACGGCCTCCAAACATATATGGCATACTTGCCCCATAGCCGGATTGAGTGTATGTTTGGAGCACTGTGGTTTCCATGGTAGGGATGTGACAGACAAAGACCTTATCTTTAATAGTCCCAGTGCGTTCGATCCAGGTAAAGTAATCGCCATCAAGCTTAAACTCGGGCTGGCAGGCGAAGACTTCTTTAACAACGATTGGCGTCATACTGCCGCTTTTCAGATCTATGACGCAAATATCGCCTCCGCCGTTTTTAGTATTTCCATCAAGGTAAACGAGCCACCTTTCATTGAATACCGGGTTGAGAAGCTGACCGTTTTGGGAATCTATATCGAGTTCCTTGACAAATTCAGATTCGACATCGTACTCTATCAGCGCACACATCAGGGATTTTCCATCTACAACCTTGCCGGCAGAGCATATTATTTTATTTCCGCAGCAATATGGGCTGCCAAACCAGGGATACGAAATATCGGCCGGAAGGACGATCTCTCTTTCGGCTTCGCCGCCATCAAAGGAGTCCATTGGATGAGGTGCAGGCGTTGGCTCAGGGGTTATATAGGGGGTAGGAGAGCAGATGAGTAAATTATCTGCATTTATGCCCTTTAGTCCGTTGGCGATTACGCCATCGGGCTTTATCGGCGTATCTATGTTGAATACGGCTTCAAGGGTTATCATAGCAGCAATGCATATGATAGCAAGTGCCAAGAGGATTCCAAGCGCCGAAACAAAAAATTTGACGAAAGGATTCCATGCTTTTTTGCCATGGCCAAAACCACGGCGTTTGAAATATTTTTTATTGTTAAAACGCTTACTCATATTATGATTATACCACAAAATCGGCTCATTTGTGTAATTCTGTTGAATTGCGCGGTAATATATTAAAACACCTGAAAAAGGTTATAATAACCATCTTGCTCCATGTTCCAATCCATTGTTTCTTAGCAGAGCTTGACAAATAAAATTATTCGCTGTATACTGCATGGTGTAAAGGCTGTGAAACGGAATAGTAGGGAAGTATGCGTTTGGCAGAGAGCCGCCTATTGCTGAAATGGCGGCAACGATAAATCCTGAATCTCACCGCAAAGCCTCCGTTATGAATGTCGAAGCTGTGGATCTGGTTCAGCTGGCTTTAACTTAGTTTCGGACGTATACCTGCGTTAAAGGTTTGAGAGGTCGAGTGATCGACAAATGAAGTGGTACCGCGTAGGTAGTTTTGCCTCCGTCTTCGTAAAGAGGATGGGAGGTTTGTTTTTTGAAAGGAGATTTTATGAGCGAAAGATACGAACATCTGTCAATTGAAAGAAAATGGCAGAAAATATGGGATGATGCACATTGCTTTGAAGCGAAAAATGATTTCACGCTTCCGAAGTATTATGCTTTAATTGAATTTCCGTTTCCAAGCGGGGCGGGACTGCATGTAGGACATCCCCGCAGCAATACGGCACTCGATATTATCAGCCGCAAAAGACGCATGGAGGGATATAATGTTCTGTTCCCGATTGGCTATGATAGCTTTGGACTTCCGACAGAAAATTATGCAATAAAGACGGGAGAGCATCCGGCTAAGGTGACGGCCAAAAACATTCAAGTATTTCATGACCAGCTTAAGATGCTTGGTTTTTCGTTTGATTATTCAAGAGAGCTGTATACATCTGATCCGGAGTATTATCGCTGGACCCAGTGGATATTCATAAAGCTTTTTGAGCATGGACTTGCTTATAAAGCAGAACTGCCGATCAATTTCTGTACATCCTGCAAGGTTGGTCTTGCAAATGAAGAGGTCATTGATGGAACCTGTGAGCGCTGCGGTGCGCCTGTTGTGCGCATGGTCAGATCTCAGTGGATGCTTAAAATCACCGAATATGCTGATCGACTAATCGATGATTTGGATAAAGTTGATTTTATCGATAGGGTAAAGACCTCCCAGAAGAACTGGATAGGAAGAAGCACCGGAGCTGAAGTCAACTTCAAGATTGATGGTTACGATGAGGGGCTTAAAATTTATACGACAAGGCCGGATACCATCTTTGGTGCGACTTATATGGTCGTTGCGCCGGAGCATCCCATCGTAAAAGCTCTGGCAGCAAGGATTTCTAACATTGATGCCGTGCATGAATACCAACAGATGGCGGCAAGAAAGAGTGATTTCGAACGTAGTGAGCTGGCAAAGGATAAAACGGGCATACCGCTCGAAGGCATATATGCGATTAATCCTGCAACCGGCAATCAAATACCGATATGGATATCTGATTATGTGCTTATGGGCTATGGCACGGGAGCGATAATGGCGGTTCCGGCTCATGACACAAGGGATTACGAATTTGCGAAAACGATGGGTCTGCCCATTATCGAGGTTGTTGCAGGAGGGAACATTGAAGAGGAAGCGTTTACGGATTGCGCATCGGGGATACTGGTCAATTCTGGATTCCTAAATGGTATGCAGGTTGAAGATGCCAAAAAAGCGATGATAGATTGGCTGGAGAAGTCGGGAATAGGAAGACGAAAGACGAATTTTAAGCTTCGCGATTGGCTCTTTAGCCGTCAGCGTTATTGGGGCGAGCCGATACCGCTAGTCTATTGTGAGCATTGCGGATGGGTGCCAATACCTGAAGATCAGCTACCGTTGAGACTGCCGGATGTTGACGATTTTAAACCTGCGGAGGATGGTTCGTCTGCACTCGCTCGAGCGACCGACTGGATTCATACAACTTGCCCCGAATGCGGTCGTCCGGCCGAGAGAGAGATAGATACGATGCCAAATTGGGCAGGGTCGAGCTGGTATTATATGCGCTACTGTGATCCGCATAACGATAAGTGCCTTGCCGATAGAAAAGCTTTGGATTATTGGCTGCCGGTGGATTGGTACAATGGTGGTATGGAGCATACAACTTTGCATCTTCTGTATTCAAGGTTCTGGCATAAGTTCTTGTATGATATTGGTGTTGTTGGCTGCCCGGAGCCATATATGAAACGCACCAGTCACGGAATGATCCTTGCTGAAGACGGCAGAAAAATGAGCAAATCGTTCAATAATGTTATAAACCCGGATGATCTGGTTGAGGAATATGGTGCAGATACCGTCAGGGCGTATGAGATGTTCATTGGAGCATTTGACCAGACAATCCCATGGAGCACAGCAGGAGTCAAGGGCTGTCGGAGATTTATGGAAAGGGTATGGAGGCTTCAGGATATGCTCATAGAGGGCGACGGAATAAGGAAAGAGATGGCTGCCGCTGTGCATGGGTGTATTAAGAAGGTAAGCGATGATTTTGAGCGAATGAAGTTCAATACAGCTATTGCCGCAATGATGAGCCTGGTGAATGATTTCTATTCAAAAGGCAGCGTAACGCGCGAAGAGTTGAGAACTCTGCTCATCCTTATGAACCCTGTCGCTCCACATATAACTGAGGAGATGAACGAACTCATCGGTTATGATGCCCCGATCTATGCAAGTAAATGGCCCATTTGCGATGAGTCTGCGCTCGTTAAGGACGAAATGGAGATTGCGATACAGGTCAATGGAAAGGTGCGGGCGAAGATGAATGTTCCTGTTGGCATGGAACAGGATGCTTTGCGGGAGCTTGTGCTGGCTAATCCCGAGATCATTCCGTGGATAGAAGGGAAGAACGTTGTGAAGTTCATAGCTATCCGCAATATAGTAAATGTTGTAGTTAAGTGAGGCTGAACTGCGTCTGCTTTGATAGGAGCCGGCATGACATGGAGCTTACACATGCCATGCCGGCTAATCCATGGGGCTTATGAATTCATTCTCTTTATCCTCAATAGCTGTACACATAGCAGCATTATGCTTAATGGAAGCCGCGATCACGAATAACACGACACATATATTTTTAAAAAGATGGATTCTGGGGTTGACATTTTCAGAATAACGTGTATAATAGGCAATGTCCTCGAGCGAGAGCTTAAATGAAATGCCCAGTTCGTCTAGTGGCCTAGGACACCGCCCTCTCACGGCGGCGGCAGGGGTTCGACTCCCCTACTGGGTACCAAAGTCGAATAATCCGAAGCTATTTTCAGTAGGAAATGGATTCGGATTATTTTTTGTTTTTGGAGCATTCAGAACTGCCTTGTTTCGTGTAAATTTGTCCACGCATCCACGCAACCAAAATCTATTTCTTTCGAGCATAAGAACAGAGGAGATGATCCAAATGGAGGGCAGCAAAATTGTAGATTTGTACTGTCAAGGCTCTGAAAGCGCAATTTACGAAACACAGTGCAAGTATGGACCCTACTGCTTCTCAATTGCGAATAACATCCTGTTCTTCCATGAAGATACTCAGGAGTGTGTAAACGATACATATTTAGCGGCGTGGAATGCTATGCTTTCAAACCGCCCAAGTGTATTATCTACATTTCTGGGCAAGTTCATCCGGCGTATTTCTATTGATCGGTGGAGAAATCTGACTGCTCAAAAGCGGGGAGGCGGTTTCCACGGACTGCTTTTCCGGGCGGATGGTAGTGTTGATGTGTTTCAAGATAGTGAGGAAACAAAATGAAACTGAAAGTTAGATTGCTTTCGTTGCTCCTTGCAATATGCTTATCTGGCTGTGTTGCAAAGAGTAGCATTTCAAATGATGCTACGCAGCCTCCGGTGACCGAGGCTCCTGCTACCTCTCTTTCGGCGACTACATCTCCGACTACACAACCAGAGGAAACGCGGGTAAAGGAAACCGAACCACCTGAAACAGCACCTCCGACAAGGAAACCAAGCCCTATAGAGCCAGCAAATGATGATTTTGTCCGGGTTCGGGATTACATTCCAAATATCTTTTTTGAACTTGCTTATGCAACAGAGGACAATTTTACCGGGCAGAAAATCTATGAGTTTACCGAGCCTTGGCTTCGATATGGAACTGTTAAGAAGCTGATTCTTGTGCAAGAAGATCTGCGGGGAAGGGAGCTCTACCTTAAAATTTGGGATGCCTTTCGTCCTACTGCTGCCCAGTTTAAACTCTGGGATGTCTATCCGGATTCTACTTATGTGGCCAACCCGGTAACCGGATTCAGTTCTCACAGCAGGGGGAATACCATTGATGTTACTTTGGTAGATGGAGATGGACAGGAAATAACAATGCCAACAGGGTTTGATGATTTCTCGCACCTTGCAGACAGAGATTATAGCGATTGCCCCAAAGAGGCCGCTGAAAATGCTCTGCTATTGGAAGAGGCAATGAAAAAGCACGGTTTCAAACCGTATTCCGGCGAATGGTGGCATTTTACTGACAGTGATCGTTATCCGGTGGAAAAGGATTTTAGTCCCACAATGGAGGCATGGTATTATGCTGACTGCAAGGAGTACATCAATCTGCGTACTGCACCGAGTTCCAGTTCGGATGCAATCACCCAAATCCCTGTGAACGAAGAGTTCCAAGTTCTTGCGTGGCATGGAGATTTTGCCTATGTAGATTATCAAGGACTTCGAGGTTATGTTTTGAGATTCTATATCAAGCAATCTTAATTGCATAGCCGCAGGATTTACCCCGTGTTCAAGGGCACGGTTTCCATGCCCTCTAGGGATTGGGGTGAAACCTCAATAAGCAGAAACCCTCCGATTACCGCTATAACGGGATCGTAGGGTTTTGTGTGTGTACATATCTGCCGAAATTCCTGCAATGGGTTGTCGTAAAACCGTGGGGCAATCGTTAGATTGTTGCTTGCTGCCCTTCGGAGAGGATGACCGCTTTAGCAGCGCAAAAGGGTGTAGTCACCTTGACGAAACATTCGGGGCAAGATGTTTTTTCTGCTGGCAACGAATGAAGTTACGCAGGACACACGATACTACCGACAGGCTGGGCAATTCAAACGGTTCAGCATCATTTGCTTGCAAATGCGGTAATAGCTTCCTGTTTTGCTGCTCTGACAAGCAGGCGTAATGATTCGGTGACCAGATGTTTTGTTCTTTCGTCGAGGTTTTTGATTGACTTTAATACAATCATTGCGTTGGAGAACTTGCTCGCATTCAGCTCCTTTATGGTATTGGCCTGCGTTTTAGTCAGAATAACATAGAGCGTATCTATGAGTTCCTCTCTTCTCGCATAATCCATGTCTGCGATCCAGGCCTTTAGCGTATAATCGATAAATTTGCTGCTGGTATTGACGGTTTCCAGATAAATAAAATGGTCGCGCTCAACCTCCCATGAATAGATATCATGCTGCCATAGAACGTTTCGCTGTGCACTGTGCACTATTATGTATTCTTCTTCATGTCCAAGCAGCATACCAACGACGGATGACTGCGGAACATATGTTTTAATTCTTCCGCAGATGCTTTTGTATTCCAGCGTTTTCAATACTGAATCATCAAAACCAGGTCCATCAAAGTTATAAACTTTTGATATCTTTTTCTGCATTTCAGGCTCGCAGAATGCGGCGGCATATACTGCCAGATTCCCACCTTTGGAATGTCCGCCTATTATCAGATTTTGAGTATCCTTTGAGAATGCACGGTTTAAATACTCCACAGCATGTTTTTGAGCAGGAACCGGGCATACAAAACTCATGTTGAAATCTTCCTTCCATCCGATAAGCGTATTGTCCGTGCCGCGGAAAATAACATATGAATTTTCATTGCTCAGCTTTGCAGTAATCGCGGAAAACTGAAGCTGTGTCTCGCAGCTGAGTTTATTGACGTAATCAGATATTTCGATACTGCGGAAACGGTTGCTTTCGGCCAAAGCTGCAAGCAGCTTTTTATCA
Source organism: Christensenellaceae bacterium Phil7 (assembly GCA_001940845.1). GTDB lineage: Bacteria > Bacillota > Clostridia > Christensenellales > CAG-138 > PeH17. Next base: position 387,583 of record MSGV01000023.1, on the reverse strand, counting down.
TCTGCCATTCGAACGCGCTGCTCAATATCAGGAATAGCTAACAATAGATTTGAAATTTCGGCAATGTGCATAACCATGCCTCTGCCATAGCCTTCAATACACTCAAACGGCATATAAGAAAATCTTGCCAGTATAACTCCATCGATCTCATTGAATGGGCAAACTGTCATGGAAAGATCACCACGCCATGTCAGGTAATCGAAAATATTCGTCACTTCAGCCTCTTTCAATATCAGCTAAATTTGGTATCACTGCCGACAATAATCTTGTATACAATAGCATGACTTCAATCATTTGTCAAGCCTATTAAAAAATGCAGAAGGATCACATATTTCAGCCGTACATGATAACCCGCAATGATCGTGATGGTTTACTTTCGAGGTTTTTTCCGTTTTCAGCCAGGTTTGGATGTATCTTTTTTATAAAATAGGTATAGCTGTTATCGGGCATTGCGCTTGGATCTCTGTATTCCACCACACCAATACATTTATTAAGCGTCGATATGCACAATTCATTTCCATCGTCATCAGCCCGAATAATTTTGTAGGTATAGCGTTCATCATCAGAAATGAAGGTGATTACAGGCTTTCCGTCTATACCAAAGTACCAGCCAACCTGTTCAGGAGGTTCCGGATATTGCCAAAATGGATTTGATTGATGCGGTACCGTATCAATAGTAAAGTATTCCTCTCCGATATCAGCCTCCGGCGTATAGGCTGTTGCCAGCAGAAGCAAATTGGTTCCCATATAATCAATGGAGCTTGTATCGATGCTGATGCACGCGACATCTTCGGGAATTTGAAAAATGTCGTTTTCTTGGCTATAGATGCCGGAAAAAAGCTTGCTCAATACAACGCAAGCACTGTTGCCGCCAGTAGTACCTGCCGGCAGGGCTCCAAGGCTTGAATCGTCCATGCCCATCCACATTACGGCTGTATAATCTCCGGTATAGGCCGCTGTCCAGGCATCGCGAACATCGCCATTGGAATCCAGATTCGTGCCGGTTTTTGCCGCAATATGAAGTCCGGTTTCCGCGAGCAGTTTTGCCGTGCCGGTTTGTGCAGCGGATTCGAGCATATCGGTCATTATGAAAGCATTTCCCTCGCTTAACACCCTTTTTGGTTCCAACTCATGTTCATATACTATTTTGCCTTTATGCTCAATACGCTGAATCGAAAATGGTTCATTATATTCTCCTCCCGAAGCAAATGCGGCATATGCCCCAGCCATTTCCAAGGGCGACACTCCATATGTAAAACCACCCAGCGCAAGGGCAAGTGAAATACATTCATCGTCAAAGGATATTCCCATATCTTCGGCAAAGCCAATTCCGACATCCAATCCGATATAATCCAGCAATTCAACGGCAGGGATGTTGAGTGAATTTGCGAGTGCAGTTCGAACGCTCACCCTGCCTGAGTAGCTATCGCCCGAGTTTCTGGGTCGATAGCCGTCGAAATCTTTGGGGATATCATCCAGTATGCTCGCTGCCGTAATTCCATAATACTCCATCGCCGGAGCATAACAGATAATTGGCTTTATCAACGAGCCAGGCTGACGCTCCATATCAGATGCCCGATCAAAGCATTGTGAGCTATATTCTCTGCCACCCACCAAAGCTGCAATGCTTCCATTATTTTTCAGTAAAACGAGTGCTCCTTCCGCATCGTCTGCACCATTCGGATAATTCTCCGAATCGCTTACAAGCTCTTGGGCAATTGTATCGGCGGAAGTATCCAGCGTTGTATAGACCGAATATCCACTTTTTAGCAGTTCATTTCTATCCAAATTCAAAATACTGCAGGTTTCAGCTATAGCATGGTCTAGGAAAAAGCTTTCTTTACTTTCAAGCGAATTTTTCAGTTCACAAACCTCATTTATTGCATTAAAATACTCCTCATCCGTTATTCTTTCATAATCTCGCATTAGCCCAAGCACAGTGTTGCGGCGGCCAATTGATTTTTCCATATTAAGATGCGGCGCATATCGTGAAGGAGCTTTTACTATTCCTGCCAACTGGGCGGCTTGAGCGATACTGAGTTCACATGCATGAACTCCGAAATAACCCCGTGCAGCCGTCTCTATCCCATAAAAGCCACCGCCAAAATACACATAGTTGAGATACATCTCCAGTATTTCATCCTTTGAAAACTCATGCTCCATTTGTATTGAAAGATAGGCCTCCTCCAGCTTGCGTTCAAAGGTTTTATCAGGTGAGAGGTGACTCAATTTGATAAGCTGCTGACCGATCGTTGACGCACCTTGAACATTACCGCCTGCTTTTATGTCAGCTATTGCCGCCCCGCAGATTCGCACTATGTCTACTCCGCCATGCTCATAAAATCTTGTATCCTCAGCCGATATGAATGCATATTTAACATAGGATGGCAAACTGGTTATATCTATGAAAATCCTGTTTTCCGAACTATGAAGTATGGATATTTCGTTTCCGCAGCTATCATAAAATGCCGTGCTGCAATCTGCATCGGTTATCAATGATGGATCGAAGCTATGCCATTCGTCGATTTTAAAAAACTTGGCGAAAATTATAAGTCCAACTGCTATTGATAATGTAAAGAGCAGCAATATTACCTGCAATGCAATTCGCCAACGCTTTTTCTTGCTCAAATCAGAAGTATTTCCGGTTTTATTTTCCATCCTTTTCATTACAATGCCCTCGGTTCGAATTTCGGTGCACATTCCTGCAATTTGATGCGGGAACTGTTTAGGCTATTTTTTGTCGAAGCGCATGAAAAAATGCGGGTATCTTGCGGTTATAAACATGTTTTCTTATTTATATTTTAGTTTTATGGATGTGCATGCTTGCAATTTGCACAAGTTAATGCTATATTTGGAATTTGACATAAATTCTTGCAAAAGTGAACAATGCAAGAATTTATATCAGAAAGCCTTACTGAAAGATTTTTAATGGGTACTGCGTATGAATTATGATGAATTGCTCGATTTTGTTTTAGATCTGGCTGTACGCTTTCAAAAAAGCGGAGCGGAAACCTATCGTGTTGAGGAAACGATTACAAGATTGCTGTCCGCCTATGGTGTTCAGGCTGATGCGAGTGTCATACCGAATTGTATAACGGTTTCGTGCACTACTCCTGATGGGAGAACGCTCGCTACATTGCGCAGAGTTCGGGATTGTGGAACGCTGCTGGACGGCATAGAGAGATACAGTGCGCTTTCCAGAAGGCTTTGTGCCCAAAAGCCAAATTTAGACGATGCAAAATCTATGCTCAGGGAAACAACTGCATCTATTAAACATTATAATGAATGGATCACCTTTCTTGGATATTTTCTAGTCGCATTCGGCTTTGCTTTCTTCTTTAAGGGTACCTTTTTGGATGCCGTAATAGCAGGGGTTTGTGGCATTGCAACGGGGATATGCCTAAAATTTATGGGCAGCCTTCATGCAAATCCATTCTTTAGTACCCTTGTATCCGGCTTCATCCTCGCTTTTACAGCACATTCGTTCGGTCATATGGGATTGTGTGATAATGCTGATGCGGCGAGCATTGGAACGCTGATGATACTTGTTCCAGGATTTCTATTTACTAACAGTATTCGAGACATCATTTATGGAGATACGATGTCAGGGGTTAACCGTCTGGTACAGGTATTGATTATATCCGCTGCGCTTGTTGTCGGAACAAGCGCGGCAGTAAACTTTTCTTCTTTAATATTCGGCAGCATGGAAGGAAGCGCACATCTTGTTACATACTCGCTTCCAATTCAATGCATAGCTGGAATGATAGGGACGCTGGGATTCTGCTTTTGGTTTAATATTCATGGCAGCGGAATATTGCTCTGTCTGCTTGGCAGCGTGCTGTCGTGGCTTGTATACAGCCTGTTCAGTTATGCAGGTATAATTGATTATGGCTGTTATTTCCTTGCGGCTGCATTCGTTGCACTTTATGCCGAAATCATGGCAAGAGTCCGTAAATATCCGGCAACCAGCTATCTGCTGGCATCTCTTGTTCCGCTGATCCCAGGATCGGGCGTCTACTATTCTATGAGTGCTGTTGCAAGCGGCAATGTTTCTCAGTTCTGGGAAAAGGGGATCAGCACAGCCGCCATTGCTGGAAGCATAGCCATTGCAATTTTGCTCGTTTCCTCAACGTTTCGTATGTGGGGCGTATATAAAAACAGGCGCTTTAAGAAAAAGCTCGGGAAATAGAATGCTTACCTTATCAAATTTTGCATATCCTCGGGCAAACCGCAGGATATGCAAATTCTTTTTTTTATTGAGCGGGTGAAGGAATAGCAATTCTGATGAATGGAGTGCCGGTCTTTCTATAAGCTCTCTTTCCTCTCTTCCATATAGCCAATCTCCTACAAGCGGATGCCCGATTGCAGCCATATGCACGCGGATCTGGTGGGTTCTGCCCGTTTCAAGCACAAAGCGGACAACGGACATATTTTTTACTTTACTCAAGACCTCATAATGGGTGACTGAGGCGGCTCCATCCTGACGCACCTCACGTTTTATCGCTGAGCCTTCCGCTCTGCCTATAGGAAGCATGATACTTCCAAAGCCTTGAGCAGGTTCACCATAAACGATGCCTATATATTTGCGAATAAAGTCCTGAGAATGCAGCTGCTTGGTCAGCCGATCATGCATATAACCATTTTTTGCGATCGTCATGATTCCGGTCGTACCCTTATCAAGACGACTAACCGGGTGATATGCCGAATCACAGCCGAAGTATTTGGATAAATGGTATTCAATAGAATCCACATTATCATCATATCTCGAACCATGAGCAGCGGTTCCGGCAGGTTTGTTGATAATCAAAATATCTTCGTCCTCATAGAGAATTTCGTATGGAGGCTCTCCGATTGCTTTAATCAGAGGTCCGATCACTGCGCTGAGGATCTGTCCGTTTTTGACACGAACATTCGTATGTACGGCAGAACCATCCAGGGTTATACCATTTTTAATACGTTTACACCGGGCGATCAGCCCTGTAGAGAACTGCAATTCGCCTTTTAAAACTGAAAGAACGGTTCGTTCATCAAGATTAGCGTCTATATTCAACGAAAGCCTGCGCATTCTTGCTCCAACCTCTTTATTTTTTATAAAGTTAATGATACAATCAAATCGATGGATAAGCAAGTGCTTATTTAATCAAACCGATATTTAATTGGAAAGGTCTAGCGGCATCGCTGAATATTCGATCCGCTCATGCGTTTATGCCAATACTAATAATTATCTGCGCATTAGCTGCGCTATGCTTCATCATAATTTTCGTATGCTATCTTCTGGCCTTTTATTCTCCGCTTTTGTACCAGAATGATTATAGGCGTATGCCATATGGAAACCAATATGCTGCATGTTGGAATATAATCCTCAAATATATCGATGAACTCGAAGCAATGCCATGCGAGAGGGTTGCGATTCGTTCATCCGATGGTTTGAATCTGGCAGGCAGACTATATGTATCAAGTGAAACCGCGCCTGTAGCAATTTGTTTTCATGGTTATAGAGGCTGCGGAATTCGTGATTTTTGCGCGGCTGCACCATACCTGATGAAGCTAGGTTTTAGTGTGCTGATAGTGGATGAGCGTGCTCAAGGTGAAAGCTCAGGCCATACGATCACTTTTGGCATTAAGGAATCCGATGATTGCAAAGAATGGATTCAGTATGTACTTAATCGCTTTGGAGGGGAAAGCAGCATCGCACTCGTTGGAACATCCATGGGTGCATCTACTGTACTGCTGGCAGCAGGAAAGGATTTGCCGCCAAATGTTAAATGCATTGCTGCGGATTCTCCTTACAGTTCAGCAATGGAAATTATTAAAAACGTACTCAAGATGAATAAACTCCCAGCCGGGCTGTTCTATCCGCTTCTTCGATTCGGAGCAAGGCTCTTCGGGGGGATCAGGCTTGATGATTGCGATGTGAGGCCGTCGATCGAACGAACCAAGCTTCCGATGCTGATCGTTCATGGGGAAGCGGATGGTTTTGTCTCATGCGATATGAGCAAGAAACTCCATTCGGAATATCCTGATAAGTTTGAACTCGAGATTTTTCCAAATGCGGGCCATGTCCTCAGCTATTTTCAGGACAGCGAACGATACGAGCGTGTATTGAGCGAATTTCTTGAAAAATACTGCCGATGATCGACACGATTTGCAAAGCTCGGAATGGTTACTGTTGTATTGTTGAAAAAACCTTATATATAAAATTTGGGTTGCAAAACTGCTATAAGCGTGCTATAATAAAAAAGTAATGGGGATGTGGCTCAGCTGGTTAGCGCGCTTCGCTCACATCGAAGAGGTCGGGGGTTCGAGTCCCTTCATCCCCACCACTAAACAAACATCTTTTGTATACCAGTGCAAAAGATGTTTGTTTAATATTGCCCAATTGTTTATTTTATAGAGGTGTTTTAATGAAGAGTTTTAAAGTCGCTTTAATCAATAATGTTCATTATTGTAGATTTCCTGATGGTATAACTGACATAGAATCATTTATTGAGTATTTGAATAAAAACTATAATTCGTTTGTAGAGTTGGAATGTTATATCGAGGAAGGTTGTGTAGCACCTTTCTTTATTGAAGAAGATTTGAAAACCGAAAAACAATATTTCAATCCTTCAAGCATCAGGCTAATTAAAGAAAATGAAATTTCAATATTGCGGCGATGTGAATATGAAGAGAAATTGAAAAAGGTTATTGCCGATAAGTGTATTCATTGCGTAAATTATATCGATGATGTATGCGAGCAAGATTTCAAATCTCATATTGAACATATTGATTTAAACGGTGAATGCTACGGATTTGAAACTAAAAAATAAATACATTCTGCTTTTTTGGTCTTTCATTGGTAACAAAAAGCATGTTTTTATCAAAATGACGGTTTCATTAATTATAATTTAACGGAGAATAGATATGCTTGAAAAGATGAGCGATTTTTTTGAAAATAGATTAGATGGGTATGACAAACATATGCTGACCAATATTGATTCGGCAGACGAGTTTTATCCCTTCACAGCAAGCCAGCTGCCAACTACCGAAAACTGCAGACTGCTTGATTTAGGTTGTGGTACAGGACTTGAACTGCACGAATACTATTTGCTGAATCCATCAGCAAAGGTTACGGGGATAGACTTGTCGCAAGGAATGTTATCCGAACTCAAACGGAAATTTGCAGACCAGGATATAACATTGATTCACGGCTCTTATTTTGATGTTTCTTTCGGTAAAAATGTATTTGACTCTGCCGTGTCCGTGGAAAGTCTGCACCACTTTACAAAAGAAGAAAAAATACCCCTTTATGCCAGGCTACACACTGCATTAAAAAATGGTGGATATTTTATTCTTACAGACTATTTTTCTTTGTCAGATGATGAAGAAAAAATATATCGCAATAATTTAATTGCAATGAAAGCAGAGCAGGGTGTTACTGATAATGAGTTTTATCATTATGATACGCCTCTTACGGTGAAACATGAAACCGAAGCACTCGTGGCAGCAGGCTTTTCTTCTGTTGAGGTGTTGCATAATTGGGGTGCAACATATACCCTGAAAGCAACGAAGTAAATTCAAAATTTATCGGACTCGTCTTGTTGGAGGCGCCTCCCATTTACGAGGACATCATAAATGGGGTGTTTCTTCGTAATTGAACCGACAGTTGATGCAATTATCAACTGTCGGTTTGTTATTTTATCTTTAAAAGGCATCGTCATAGCAAGGGGTTTCGGTATCGGTTTGCATAGAGCATAAACCGGCCCTTGTGTGATTCAGGATGGTGTTGCATTTGCTAAAGACAGTATCGCCCATATAGCAGCAAATGCGATTGCAACTATTCCGCTTAACCAGACTCTTTCATCTATCTTTTCAGTTATATTCTGTTAGCGCTGCGATTTTGTACACCACCAATAAACCTATTAACGTAATAATTTTCTTGCCAAACACTGTTAATCTTCGCTAAAATATATGTCACTTCTCCCTGTTTTTCAAGCAGTATCAATGGTTTTTTCAATCGGTTTTGGGGAATGCTGTGGTCAGAAAGTTTCCATTCAATTGATTTCAAGCTGAATCAGGTAAATGTATTTAAAAATAAAGCTTGAACAGATCGCTGTGATGGGATATAATGGGTAAAAGAGAAGATATCAAGACTTTTGCAGTCCGCTCTGTATCTTCATAAAACAAAGGAGGAAGCTATGGATAAGATGCTTTCATTGATCGTTCCCGTTTATAATGAGGAGGAAGTGCTTCAGATATCCTTCGAAAAGATGGATGCAGAAATGAAAAAGATAGGGTATCCCTATGAGATAATCTATGTCAACGATGGCAGCCGCGATGGCTCAATGTCGATCCTTCGCAAGATTGCGAATAAAAATCCTCAGGTCAAGGTACGATCCTTCAGCAGGAATTTTGGTCATCAAACTGCTGTAACATGCGGTATGGATGCGGCAAAAGGCGATGCTCTGATAATCATAGATGTTGATCTTCAAGATCCTCCTGAAGTCATCGAGGATATGGTCAAAGCTTGGGAGAATGGCGCGGATATCGCATATGGCAAGAGACTCAAGCGAAAGGGTGAGACGATATTCAAAAAGTTTACAGCTTTCTGTTACTACCGGATGCTGAAAGCGATGAGCGCAAATGCCATACCGCTGGATACGGGTGATTTCCGCCTGATAGATCGCAAAGTTGCGGATATATTTCTGAAAATGCGTGAGCATAACAGATTTCTGCGCGGGATGAGCGGTTGGATGGGCTTTGAAGCTGTTCCGGTTGAATATGTTCGCAATGAGCGTTATGCAGGAAAAACAAAATACACCCTCAAGAAGATGCTGCGCCTTGCTATGGATGGAATTATTGGATTCAGCGATAGACCTCTTACTCTGTGTGGTGGATTTGGTGCTTTGACGCTTGGTATAGGCGGTTTAGGTCTTATCACACTGATAATACTCGCTTGCTGCGCTGTTAGCTTCCCTGCATGGCTTTGGGCGATCGATGGAATGGTTATTCTTCAGGCAATGACATTCCTATTCCTTGGAATACAGGGCTCATACATGAATCGCATGTATGATGAGCTTAAAGCCCGTCCGCTCTATATCGTTGCGGAGGATCTGAATCTCGACTGATTTGGGGGCAGTATGCGAAAATCATCGAAATAAAGAATAGATTTATTTCGATGATTAGTCCGAGTAAATATCCTGAATTATATAGTTGTTTTTTCCCAATTATGGGTTATAATACAAATTGATAAGCAAATAAAAATCCTTAGGAGGATAAATCTATGTCTATCAACATCGGCATCAACGGTTTCGGCCGTATCGGCAGGCTCGTCTTCCGCGCAGCAGCGGCAGATCCTCAGGTAACAGTTAAGGGCATCAATGATCCTTTCATCGATCTTGAGTATATGGCGTATCTCCTCAAGTATGATACAGTCCACGGTCAGTTCGATGGCGAGATAAAGATTGAAGATGGCAAGCTTGTGGTAAACGGCAATGCAATCTCCGTCTACAATTGCATGGATCCCAAGGAAATCCCCTGGGCGGAAGCAGGCGCGGAGTATATCGTTGAATCCACCGGCAAGTTTACCACTACCGAGCTTGCAAGCCAGCATTTTGTTGGCGGAGCTAAAAAGGTCGTTATTTCTGCTCCCGCAAAGGATGCAACGCCCATGTTCGTCATGGGTGTAAATAACACTGAGTACACTTCGGATATGAACGTTGTATCGAATGCAAGCTGCACCACTAACTGCCTTGCCCCCCTTGCAAAGGTAATCAATGATAATTTTGGCATCAAGGAAGGTTTGATGACTACTGTTCATTCCATTACAGCAACCCAGCTCACAGTTGATGGTTCTTCCCGCAAGGATTGGCGCGGAGGCCGTGCTGCCGCACACAATATCATTCCCAGCAGCACCGGCGCGGCAAAGGCTGTTGGCAAGGTAATTCCTGCTCTTAATGGTAAGCTTACCGGCATGAGCATGAGAGTTCCTACCATCGATGTCTCTGTTGTCGATCTTACTTGTGTGCTTGAAAAGCCCGCAACTTATGATGAGATCAAGTCTGTTATGAAGGCAGCAAGCGAAAGCGAGCAGTTCAATGGCATCATTGGCTATACCGAGGATTCCGTTGTTTCCTCAGATTTCTATCATGATAAGAGAACCTCGATCTTTGATGCAAATGCAGGTATCATGCTTAATGATCATTTCGTTAAGCTGGTTGCATGGTATGATAATGAGTGGGGGTATTCAAATAAGCTCGTTGACCTTATCAAGCATATGGCAGGAGTGGATCATCCCTGCTGCTGCGGCTGCAAATAATAAGAATTAAGTTCATTCTCTCGCTCGGCATATGGTGTTTCATGTGCCGAGTTTATTCATATTATCAGCAAATTTGATTTAATAATATAACTGTTGGTTATTGCTTTATTGTGTTGAAAAATGCCATCTTATGTGTATAATTATAAGCTCGAGGCATCGATTGATGTGCAGTCGAAAGGATGGGGAGATATGAGCAACTTTATCTATATTGCACCAACCGGGGATGGTTGGATGAATCTTGCAAGAGATGGCTTTTTTTTGGATAGTGTTAAGAAGGGCGATATAATTCTTTACTTTTATGTCAATACCAATGCCGTGATTATCGGCAGGAATCAAAATGCTTGGAAGGAATGCAATCTTGAAAGCATGGAATCGGATTCGGTACAGCTAGTTCGCAGACACACGGGCGGCGGAGCAGTGTATCATGATACCGGTAATCTGAATTTCTCTTTTATAATGCACGAATCGGACTACGATCAAACAAGACAGTTTAATGTAATAATTGATGCAATGGCAAGACTGGGGCTGGATGCAGAGCTATCCGGAAGAAATGATTTATTGATTGACGGAAAAAAGTTCTCAGGAAATGCATTTGGTCTTTCAAAGGGCAATAGAGCTCACCATGGTACGATACTGGTGAATACCGATCTGGATAAGCTTGCCGGATATCTGAATGTTTCTTCGGCAAAAATAAATGCCAAGGGCATCGGCTCTGTTCGCTCTCGAGTTGGCAACCTTCAAGATTTCAAGCCCGGAGTGAATATTGAAATGGTTCGGAAGGCGATCACCGATAGCTTCGTGCAGGAATATGGTGTAGCCATCGAATATAGATTTATTGGCTCCTCATTGGCAGATATCGAAAAGCGTTATAATGAGCAGAAATCCTGGGATTGGAGAATGGGTAAAACTCCGCAGTTTGATTATATACTGGATAACCGATTCAGCTTTGGAGAGATGCAGCTGCATTTCAGTCTTCGTGATGGATTGATACGTGATGTAAAGCTATATTCGGATTGCCTGGATACCGAGCTTTGCGATAGAATTGCGCCATCACTTGTTGGAATAAGATTCATTCCGCAGATTATGTCAAAAGCGCTAAAGAGTCTAGGTAGTTCGGATGCGGACGAAATCGCATCATATCTGGAGGCCAAGCATCTATAAATTCAATATTAAGCCCCATTGGAAAGACTCGATTTACTTACCAATGGGGTCTTATTGCTATTTGCTCAGTTCACTGATTTTATTCATCATGTTGATATAATTGCATACCGCATCCAGCTGTAGATACTTAAGCATTCCGCTGACTTCAACTCTGTTATCACTACTCGACGAAATAAAAGTGGTGAGCATACTTTGCAGGTTCATATAATATTCATCCAACAGAGAAATGAGACCGCTTGGATCGGATGCGTCAGAGATTGAAGTACGAATATTCTTGACATTCGTTAGCATTTCGTTGCCAATGGCGTGACCATATTCAACGCTGCGCTCCTCTGAATCGAAAGCAAGGACTTCTTTGGATAGATCGCTTATCACTGTGTATGAATAGTTTACTGCAGTATGAATGGCTTCCATCCTGGTTTTGTCGCAGGATACACCTATTTTTATTTCATCGACGGTTAGGGGGTAAACCACACATTCGTAATCTTGATTCTTCAATCGCTCACAGACACTCTTTGCAGCGGCTTCGGTATCGTAACACGAAGCAAGCACTCTATATCCATTTCCAGTATCAAGCACATAGCCGGCAGCACCAAGGGTCTTAAGCGAAGCAATGAGTCCATTGGCAATATTGGCTTCGGAGTAGACTCCCATTTGAAGCGTAAATACTTCTAATCCAGAAAAAGTCATATCTTTGCTGGTTATTTCATCAATATTATCTGTGTTCTGCGGATCGTCACTGGCCTGGTGGGTTGGAGCAGGTGTATCCTTATCTCCGCAGGATGTAAATACGTTTTGAGCTATCCACGTCCCTATCGAAGTGCCCAACAAAAGGTAAATTAGTCCGGCAGTCAGAAGCAGAATAAGCAATGCTCCGCCAAATCCTGTACCCTCATCACTTCTTCCTCTGCGATCCGATGTATAATTTCCATAACTTCCTCGATGGTTCGTCCTACGCCTCCTGCGTCTGCGCCTGTATTCCATGTTTTTACTCCTTCATAAGTAATTTCCGATACCAATCTATATGAGGTGCAGAAGCAAATAATTCGGGACACGTCTTAAAATATCATAATAGAAGCAATAAACGCATTGGAGGCTTGACAAATTCCGAAAGCATACGTATTATGTACTTGGTTTCTATGATTCAAAATGAGGTCATCAACAGATGAATTGAAGAAATATTATGTTGAGTTGGGGAAACTAAATATATAAGGAGTTGAGTATGGGTGATACTAAAAAAGCCTGCCTTATATGCGGCGAAGAATTAAATTATTTGAAACATGGCATTGATATGGAATGTGAATTTTGTCACAAAAAATATAATAGCAATGCAAGTTGTGTTCATGGCCATTATGTTTGTGATTCATGCCATGGAAAACAGGCTATTGAACGAATCCGCGAGATCTGTTTGACTTCAAACTCTACAGATCCATTGGAAATCGCTGTACATATGATGAATGATCCGTACGTTCATATGCATGGAAATGAACATCATGTTCTGGTCGGTGCAGCGCTTCTTGCGGCTTTTTATAATGCAGGCGGAAAGATTGAGCTTACCGGGGCATTTGAAGAGCTGAGGAAAAGGGGTTCACAAGTTCCGGGCGGAGTATGTGGCTTTTGGGGCTGCTGCGGTGCAGCGGTGAGCAGCGGAATATTTATAAGCATTATTACCGGATCAACACCGCTTTCGATCGATGAGTGGGGACTTGCAAATAGGATGACCTCCGCTTCATTGAAAGCTATAGGAGAGGTTGGAGGGGCCAGATGCTGTAAACGCGATTCATTCCTAGCTATTGAACAAGCTATATACTTTTGCCGAGAGCATCTTGGAGTTGCAATGAAGAAATCCAATATTCAATGCCAATTTTTTAATAGGAATAAACAGTGCATTGGCAGCAGATGTCCATATAACAAGCATTACGCAGAATTTTAACTGCGTTATGTGGCGTATAAATCCTCTGCGATGGCACAAAAGTCTTGTTACTTCATTATTTTTTTGTAGAATCCGAGTAAATTTTCAAATGAGGCTGCAGCTATATGCTTTGAAAATCATGAGGATTCATTTTGAATCTGGATTTTCATCTGGAAATGAGATAATTACAATATGAGACAACTTGAAACAAATCGGTTAATCATCAGGGACTTTACCTTAGAGGATGCTAAGGATCTCCAAGCTATTTTCGGGGATGGTGAAACCATGAAGAATTGCGAACCGGTCTACGATTTTGAAAAGACAAAGGCTTTTCTGGAGTCTTTCTGTATTGGTCGGCATGGTGCTGTGGCCGTAACCCAAAAGCATTCGCAGAAGATGATTGGATATATCCTGTTCTGTGATTCTGCCCCCGGAGTTTATGAGATGGGGTGGATTTTCAATCGCAGCTACTGGAGACAGGGATACGCACACGAATCATGCAAAGCCGTTATTGACTTTGCATTCCGAGAGCTTAATGCACACAAGGTATTTGCAGAAGCTATTGACGGTATCAAATCCGTAGGTCTTATGAAGAAGCTAGGCATGATCCAAGAGGGTATTCAGCGGAGCCACACCTTGGATAACTTTGGTAATTGGTCAGACCTATATTACTATGGCCTGCTTAGAGAAGAGTGGGAGCAACAGGGGAATAAAGTGTAGATATGCTGCAAATAGTAACAGGTCAGTTGGCTCAAAAAAATCAACTGATCTTGCTTGTTCCACGCTTGGGGTATGGACTATAAAAATATACTTTTAAAGAGCCGATTAAGAGTTAAAAACCCCATGGCATTTCGACAAGGAATGCTCATGGGGAATAAAGAAGTAAACCATAAAACACAGACAAGGGCAGCAGCCCCTGCCTGTTTTGCTTTACGGCAGACAAGGCGGTTAAGCCCCAAAATGCTTAACCGCCCGTAGATTATGTTTCAGATTTTTCCATAAAATTGTTTATCTTGGCATATGTTTTTCCAAGTGGGGCATCAAAGCCAAGGGCTTGATACATTTGTTCATCGCAAGGAGCACAGCAAACGGTCAAACTGGAAAGCCCTTGTTCATAGCTCCAGTTCTGCGCAGCTTGGGCAAGCAATCTGGCAATACCCTTCCCCCGGAACACCGGCTCCACATAAAAGTTCTCAAATATGCCTACGTCCGCACAGGAGAAGGTGGAGAAGTGCTTGACAACGCTGCACATTCCAACTGCCCTATAGCCACGTTTAGCAAAGAAAAATGTAATTCTTCCATCCCTGATTGCTTGGGAAAGTTGTGTCTGTTGTTCTTCTGTAAGCGATTGTTCTCCAATTGCCTTCAAAAAACCGTTCTCTAGCTTTTTGAGTTGCCAGTCCTCTGGATCGGCAAGAACTTCGGTTACAATGGGAACATCTTCTGCCGGGGGAAGAAGCATCAGCGGCTCGCCCCATTCGTCAGCGCCGTTTTCGACAAAACCAAGCCGCTGCCAAAAGCGCCGACGGCGAGCATCGCTGCCGTAGTTCAGTTCTGCGTACCTTGCACCGTTCACTTTTGCCCAATGCAAAAGCGCTTTGGCACACACAGTACCTATACCATTTCCACGGAACTCTGGATAGACGCAAAACTCCATGAGAAAGCACTTGCCGTCCTCTGAAGTAAAAATAACCGGCATAGCAAAGCCAATATCCTGTCCACCACATGGAAGCGTTATTGCGATACAAACAATATAACTCCAGTATCTTTATACGAACTAAGGCATACAAATTACTCTATAAACAAAGATATGCCTACCGCATATAAGAAAATGTTGTTTGGGCATTCGGCAAAGTTTAACGGAGATGCTGTGTACGACCACGAAGCTGGACAGTCGCTGGCAATAGCCGCAGAAATAAATGAAAGATCATTTTTAAAAAATGTATCCGATAATACTTCGGGAGGAGGCATCTTATAAGCTCGATAATGGGAATGCATAAAAATTTTTAAAGTGCATACTGAGGTGCATACTGGAAATATTTGAGCAGTAAAAAAACCTTGTAAACACAAGGTTTTTTTGTGGTGCAAATGGGGGGATTTGAACCCCCAAGCTTTCGCCGGCGGATTTTAAGTCCGCTGTGTATGCCGTTCCACCACATTTGCATAATGGGCTTATAAAAATCAACATCTCTATTATAATGTATGGAGCATTTAAAGTCAAGTAGATTCAAGGACTTTTAAAGAATGAAGTGATTATTTTTTGTCAAAACGATATACAATAAGACTGCGCATATGAGAAAATATTGCAAATTCAATTAGCTAGTATAAATAATCTAATTGAAACATGTCAGTGGTTTTTGATTTAGGACATTGATTTGTGATTGTCGAATAATGCATATGTTGAGAATGAAGCATTATACGCCCAGGGGCAGAGCTATCATGAATGCAATTTCTATGAAAAAAGACTCACCGAATGCGCATTGCATTTGTTAGAATTGGCGAACAAAAAATCAAATATTTCGTATAACAAAAATAGAATTATTTCGACAAAAAGCATGTTCCAAGCTTCTCTCTTTCATGCAAAAAATCGAAGCAAAGTCTAAATTCAATGAAGAATTATCCAAAACTCGTAGATTTACGAGAAATATTCCGCTTATTCGCTCTGGAAATGCGAAGAAAAAACTGCTACAATTTTCTCATGAAATCCAAGAAAAAACACTGAGGAGGATAAATTAATGTCAGAATATCGAGTACTTATCGCGGATGGAAACTCTCAATTCCGACAGGGAACTGCGGAGTATTTCCGTACGGACAAGGAGCTCATCCGTGTGGATGAGGCGGC
Source organism: Christensenellaceae bacterium Phil7 (assembly GCA_001940845.1). Taxonomy (GTDB): domain Bacteria; phylum Bacillota; class Clostridia; order Christensenellales; family CAG-138; genus PeH17. The sequence continues at coordinate 371,371 of MSGV01000023.1, read as the reverse complement.
CGATGGACAAGCAGCGTTGGATAAGCTTCGTGAGGAACATTATGATGTTCTGATAACTGAGCTCGTAATGCCCAAGCTTGATGGTCTTGATCTTTTGGATCGACTTCGTGTTGACAGCGTTAACCGTCCGCCGGTTCTGATAGTCGTTTCTTATATGAGGAGCGATAGCCTTTTGCAGAGAGCCTTTGCTAAAGGTGCGAGCTATGTAATGCTGAAACCTGTTGAACCAGAATTCTTACATAAGCGAATGAAGGATTTGCTTGAAAATTGCACGGGGGATCGTGAGCTGAACATTTTACAGGGCTCAGCAAGCAAGAGCCTGGATGAGAAGATCACAACCATTTTCTTAACGGTTGGAATTCCCGCGCATATCAAGGGCTATCACTACCTTCGTGAAGCTATTCGAATGGTTTATTACAATCCGGATTTGGTTAGTAAGATAACGAAGGAACTCTATCCAGGAATTGCCAAGCGATTCAATACGACGCCAAGCAAGGTTGAGCGCGCCATTCGTCATGCCATCGAGGTTAGTTGGACGCGAGGCAAAATCGAGAACATCAACAAGCTTTTCGGATTTAACGTTTATGGCAAGAATGATAAACCCACTAATGGAGAATTTATAGCTCTTGTTGCTGATAAGCTAATAATAGAGGATGGCAGGGATACTGTGACATCTATGAAAAACGATAGACAGATTGGATGATGACCGACCGCTTTAGCGAGGAATTCCTATTTCGGCAAAATCTTCTCTAATTACACACAAATGCTTTGAATTCGCAGCAGTCCGATGGTTTATTTGAGCCGGGTTCGGGAATACTTTCTATGGGAGGAAAAATCTCCCATAGAACAGTACCCCGGAGGAAAAGTATGTTTAAGACCGGAATAGCGTTGGATATCGGTTCGCGCAAAACCAAGATTGCAATCTGTAACCAAAATACAATACCTATATTGGGCAAAAAAATAGGTGATGAAGTTCATATTGAAGAAAGCTGTGTCGCTGCTCATCGTGGTGCCGGACATAATATGGAGCAGGTAATTGCAGGAAATGCGGCCCTTGATTTACATACTGAGTGCGTTTATCCGATGAGGGAAGGATGCCCAGCAAATTCGAGGCTTCTCGCCATATTACTGCGAAGACTCACGATGGATATTTCAGGTAGGCATAATCCAAATAGGATAGAGCTTCATATTGCAATATCGCGTGCGCTTGGCAATATGAAGCTCAGAAATCTTGAACGCACGATGGAGCTGTCAGGGTTCAAAAGCTTTCATTTCCATGATGCTGCGCTGATGGCAGCGAGGGGTGCGGGATTAAATATTACAGAAGAACATGCATCTATGATAATAAATATTGGTGCGGAAACTATAGGTGCGGCTGTTGCAGCGAATGGTGGTTTGCTTTGGGAAAGCCTGATCGCAGGAGGGAGCCGTTGCGTAAATCGTGCAATAATAACCCTTTTGCGGCGCAAGTATGATTTGATGATAGGGGAGCGTATGGCAGAGCTCATAAAGCTTAGTCTGGGAAGTAGTGATTATATCATTGATGGTCGAGATTCCCATACGGGTATGCCAAGAACGATATGCGTAGGGCATAAGGAACTTGATTCAGTTGTTGATCTTGCAGCAAATGAGGCAGTAGAAGTGATAACCGATTGTGTGAAAGCGCTGCAGCCCGATGCAGCAGCGGATATAGCTGATAATGGAATACTCCTCATAGGGGGTGGAGCGAAACTGAACGGTCTCAGTGATCGAATTGCTGAACGAACAGCACTAGATATCAGAGTTGCTCCAAACGCTGATACAGCAGTAATTGAAGGTCTTAAGGCTTATGCTGCAAGCGGGAAAACCCGGGAAGTGGAATGGGATAGAGGTTATTTGACGCAGAGCATGGAAGAAGATTATGCCTGATTGAAATAAAGAGGCGTGATGAGCAACGCTTCTTTATTTCAATCATCAATATTTTTCTTAAAATATCTGCGCTTGATAGTGTTTATTCCATAGTGAATGAATGCGACCAGCGAAGATATGACTGCGGCAATGTAAAGATATTGATACCAATCGCAAGTCTGCCAAATTATATTGACGAACGTCAGTATGATTGCAAGGGCAAAAAGCCCGGTGGATATCTTGCCAAACCAATCAGCATATACTACCACTTTGCGAAAATATAGTATCGCACCTACTGCAATCATAATCAGCTCAACTGTGGCTATTGTGATGAGTATCCAAAGATCTAGCTTACCGACAGCATAGAAACATGCTAAAACTGCAACGAGCATAAGCTTATCAGCCAATGGATCGAGAACCTTTCCGATTGAGCTTGTCCAGCCAAACCGTCTTGCAAGATATCCATCGAGCAAATCGGTAAGGAATGCTATTGCATAGATGATTATACTCGATATATATTCTTCTTTTGAAAAAAGAAGAACAAAAACACCAACGAGCAGAATCCTTATTGCGGATAGAATATTTGGAATATGTTTCATAATATTTCCTTTCCAAAGACATGGAGAAAAAGCAGGGCTGTGAATTTTATATCCTGCTTCATTCCGAAAACATTGCCCCTTTCCCACAACCTCACATGAAACGCCGATACATTGGTTATAAAAGTTAGAATCAGTCATGCCATTGTACGAAATACTGACAGTTTAAATGAGAATAAAGTCAATGTCCGCCAGACTTCTGTGCGCGACTCATCTCGGCCGCCGAGTTTGTATCCGCTCGTTCATGCTACACCAAAATATTATTGCAATTCAATCGTCCAGTTTAAAGTCTGTATTTGAACCTCGAGCTCACGAAGACATTTTGATTCAAAATCGATCTTTTTTTGAAGTTCGGATACATTGACAGTGCTGAATATCTTAATTTCCGAATGCATCATGCGAGAAACTGTTGAGCTGGCGGCATTAAGAAAATCCCTCATTATACTTAGCTTTTGGGTAAGACAATCGCGTTTAGCCAAGAGTGACGTCAAACTATGCCCATCATCGGCAGAGGAAATTGAGTTTGTTATATTTATGCGTGTTATGAGTTCTTCAAGCTGCTTTGATAGCTCTTCGAGCTCAGCAAGGAGAGCTTCCGGAGCTTCGGAAGGCTCTTCACCATCCTGTACCTTTGCATTATTCTGAAGGCGGGAATTGAGCTGAGCAATTCTTCTTTGAATATCCGCACGCTCCATAAGTGCTTGAGCCAATTTCATCCAAGTATCTCCTTCCAATAGATATTGAGAATAATGATTGAGCAAGCCATAAGCCGAGTTCTGTTTATGCGACCATCTATCTTGGCGTATAGTTACCCATACGCTCCAGCGATTACGGGGAACGTGACGAACAGCCATTAAATGTTCCCATTTCAATCTTGCTCCGGGTGGGGTTTACATTGCCCCCTAAGTTGCCATAGGGGCGGTGAGCTCTTACCTCGCCTTTCCATCCTTACCGCAAAGCGGCGGTTTATTTCTGTTGCACTTTCCTTGGAGTCGCCTCCACCGGATGTTATCCGGCACCCTGTCCTATGGAGCTCGGACTTTCCTCACCGCAAAACGGTGCAGTCGCTTGGCTTACTCAATCTTAAAATTTGAATGCTACGGGATCAATATCCTGCGGCAGTTTTCGCATTCCACATAATTATTGCCCGATGATACTTGGCGAACTACGATGGATGATAGCGACATATGGCATCCTCCGCAGGTATTGCCATCAAGTCTTGCAACAGGATTGGACTTAGATGCAGCGAGAGCCATATATTTCTTTAGCAACTCATCCGGTACCTCAGCACGCTTTGCAAGTATATCTGCTTTTATTCGCTCTGCCTCAGGAACAGCTTGCTTGCGCTCATCTTCGCAAAGCTGCTTTGTTGCCTCCCTGTCCCTTGTTGCAGCTTCGAGCTGTGCTGCCGTATCATTTATGCGCTGTTGTGTTGAGCTGCACCAATTCAGCATGGAACGAAGCTCCTGGGCAATGCTCTTTATAGAAGTAAGCAATTTTTCGATGGACCTCTTTGATTCGGCAGCTTCGGCAGAAGTTGTCATCTCGTCTTGCTCCATGATGTCAAGCTCGGATTTTTCAAGTTCATATTGCCTTTGCAGCTCTGAAAATCGAGAAGAGACCATGTTGGCATCATCAAGCTTTGCATTGAGCTGGGCCACAAGGGCATTGAGCATCTCCTGATATTTTTTGCAGGCAGTTTTCAGCCTGAGATATTTCTTGTATGTTGGGGTGGATTTTAGATTATCATTAAGTTTAGCAAGAGCAAGGTTCGCTTGCTGATATTCCCATAATGCTTCCCATTGATTCATTTATTGCCTCCTTATCCCCATTCTTTTTCATGGCATAGAGATGGCGATGCATAAATATGCTCAGACCATCCTGAATACCGGGGCATTAGCCTCGGCTAAAATATATTCAATTCCCTCTGTATTATTATGCAGATACTCAATGAGGGGCTTGAGCACCAAATTTTCTGTTTCGAAATGACCGGCAACCGCAATGCTGAGTCCAAGAAAATCAGCCTCAATTGCCTGATTATGTTTGCATTCGCCGGTTATATACAAATCTGCGCCGAACATTTTCGCTAGATGGTAGTCGCCGCCGCCAGATCCGCCCATAACAGCGATGCGCTGTATAAGTCTATTTTTTCCTGTAAAACGAATGCGTGTGCATAGAATGTTTTCAGCAAAACCGATAAAATCATCAAGCATGATCGGTTCCAAAAGATTGCCAATACGCATGATGCCTTCATTCCCAACCGTAATCGGATTATAAATGCCAAGCTGCTTGCAAAGCTCCGAATTAACTCCGTTCTTCGCAGCATCTAAATTGGTATGTGCTGCAAACATGCCGATATCATTGCGTATAAGGTGGACAACGGGCGCAGTGATCGGGTCTTCGGGCAAAATACGCTTGACAGCTCTGAACATGAGCGGATGGTGGGTGAGCACAAGATCACAGCGCTTATTGACCGCTTCTTCGGCCACAGCCTCTGTGCAGTCCAGTGCAACAAGGATTTTACTGATATCGGCGCGGGTCGTTCCGACAAGCAAACCTGTATTATCGCCCTCCATTGCGAGCTCTGCGGGCGCAATGGTACTCATTACGGCGATGAAATCGCTTAACTTCATAGTTTCTGATTACCTCTTTCGCAAATCAGCTCAAGAATTTTTTTTACGGAGCTTGCTTCGATCAGCAATGATTGCGGCAGCTCGCCTTTAATATCATTCAGCTTACGCTCAATAATCCCAAGATAACGATGCAGCATGGGCTCCAATAGCGGATCGTTGGTTTCGAACGCGCCGGCACCAAATTGATAATAGTTATCCGGCCAGCCATATGGCAGCGGAGCAGGTTCTCCAGGTTCTGCACAAAGCAGCTGATAATATCTTCCTGCATCTATGACGATGCGCTCAACAATTATACGATAGTTATGCGTATAGAGGTATTCGCGGAGTTCAGATTCCCCACGCATTGGCTGCATAACTATTCTATCCAATCCAGCTGCTGTATCATGGCCGGATTCGAGGATTTTTGCAATTAGCTCACCGCCCATTCCACAGATAACTGCGGCTTGAATAGCATAGTTGCTGTAGGCAGAAAAGCCATCGCTGACTATACACTGAAGCTTTGAATCCAGCGTGTGTTCTTTTGCAAGCAATTCAGCCTTCGCCAAGGAGGCTGCACTTACATCGGAAGCAATGACACGCTTGGCGGTTCCGGAACGCAGGATCTCAACTGCCAATTTTCCGTGATCGCAGCCAATATCAGCAACGCATTCAAAACTGGAGCCACAATAAGCCAGTAGTTCCAAAGCTGAATAGAGCCGAGGCGATAAATGTATCCCATCCCGAATTATCTTCATAAAGCTATTGGGCACTGGAATCGAGTAAAAACGAGGGCTCTACATATTGTGAACCCTCAAATTATCAAAAGCAATGCCTTTTCAGATCAACCCAGTGCAAATCGGAATCAAACAGATTTCGGGTAATTATTCGCCTTTGTCATCATCAGAGTCTAACGATCCAAGCTTTCGAAGATGTGCGATCAGGGCTTCAATTTCCTCTTTATCCTCAAGAAGGCCATCGTCATCGAATACAAAATTATCATCATCGCTGCTGTCATCGTCGTCATCATCGTCATCATCCGACCACAAAGATGCAAGATCATCATCATCGCTATCTTCATCATCAAGCATGTCGATCAGGATATCATCAAATGTATCGATGCTTTCCTCAATTTCTTCGATAGAATCATTGATATCGTCAATTTCGACGGTGTTATCGTCTATTTGATCTGCCATCGCATCGAGACAATCAATAATTGCACAAAGGAGACCGCTTATATCATCATCTCGTGCTTCAAGACGGATACCCTTGGCATAACCCTTGAGGAATTCAACCCTGTTCTTCATAATAACTTTCCTCCTAATACTGTGATAATATTTGCGCGATTGTCGTGAGTCGCGCCTAAATGCAAACAAAGCGGATTGAAGGGGGAACTTATAGTTCCCCATGAATACTGCTTAGTTTAACAACGCTCCATGTATTCGCCTGTACGGGTATCCACACGAATACGATCTCCCTCATTTACGAAAAGGGGAACGTTGATTTTGTATCCGGTTTCAAGTACAGCCGGCTTTGTTGTGCCGGTCGCCGTATCGCCCTTAAAGCCGGGTTCTGTTTCCGTTACGGTCAATTCAACAAAATTGGGCGCTGCAACAGAGAACGCCTGACCTTTGAAAAAGCGAATAGTAACATTCGTGTTTTCAACTACAAAATCGATCGCATCTTCGACCTGCTCGTGGTTGAGTGCGAGCTGCTCGTAGCTTTCGTTATCCATGAAGTAGTAAAGATCACCATCTGAATAAAGATACTGCATTTCGCGAGTTTCAATATGAGCAGTGGGATACTTATCAGTGGGGCTGAAGGTCCTTTCGAGTACAGCTCCTGTCATAACATTCTTGAGTCTGGTACGAACAAACGCCGCACCCTTACCGGGTTTAACGTGCTGAAAATCCGCAATGCTCCAAACCTGTCCGTCGATCTCGACGGTGACGCCTTTCCTAAAATCGCCGGCTAAAATCATGATAATACCTCCGTGTTTTATTATAGTAATTTTACTTTGCTTTTATTAAAGAATTATAAGCTGCTTGGGTGTTTTGCAGAGATTGATATAGCCATCATCTGTAAGCACGCAGCAGTCTTCAATACGTACACCGCCCAAACCCTCAATATAGATACCGGGTTCAACCGTGATAGTGGTTCCGGGAAGAAGAATATCTGAGGAACGCATGCTGGCATAGGGTTTTTCGTGAACCTCAAGCCCAAAACCGTGCCCGAGACTATGCCCAAAACGGTCACCATAGCCTGCATCGGCAATTATATCTCGCGCAATCTTATCAAGCTCGGCTGCTTCCATATTTGGTTTCAGCCTATTGAGGCACTCAAGCTGTGCGCGAAGGACAATATCATAGATCTTACGAAGCTCCTCGCAGGGCTCCCCAACAGCAAACGTTCGGGTCATGTCCGAGCAGTACCCATCAATCTTTGCACCAAAATCTACAACCACCAGATCTCCTGTTTGAAGCTTTCGCTCACCCGGATAAGCATGGCAGAGAGCGCCATTCGGACCGGAGCCAACTATGGTATCAAAAGAATTCTCATCAGCCCCCAGGCGGCGCATATAATAATCAAGTTCATTGCGGACTTCTTTTTCGGTCATACCGATCTGCACAACCTGAAGAAGCTGCTCAAATGCTGTATCCGCAATCGATTGGGCTGCTTGCATCTTGGATATCTCAAAAGCATCTTTTATGAGACGCCCTTCGTTGATATCGGCTGAATCGGGCACCATTTCGAATGGCATATCTTTATAGCCGCTGAACTGAGCAACACTTAATGCTTCATCTTCAAAAGCCACACATTTAGCATCTAATTCCCTGAGCACCGCTTCAACATCGGCATAGCCGATGGCATGATCTATTTGGCGAACCTCAAAGCCGCTTGCTGCACATTGCTCTTTGGCCTGGATAGTATAACGGAAGTCCGTCAGCAATATTCGTCCATTCATGCTCAGAATAGCGATACCATTACTGCCGGTAAAGCCCGTATAGTATCTGCGATTGATCTGCGATGAGATCATGACAGCATCGATACCCTTGGCTGCAAGCGCCGACAGCAGTTTGGATCCTCTTTTATTCATAGCAGTTATCCTTTCTGCATACGTATCTGCAAATTCACACTGCATTGTACCATAAATTACCCCCTTTTAACAAGGTGTATTTATGCGGTTTTTGCTTAATTTGATAAAATTTATCGCAAAACAAACAATATATTTATGGCAACTGTGATAAAAAGCTGAATTTTTAGTCTGATAACTTAAAATATGGTAATTAGTGCTTTGAATATGTGTTGAAATGTAGTATAATGGCAGTGATACATGTAAATGGCTGTTTTGGACGGCGGTCATTTTATGTTTTTTATAAAAACGACAAAACTAACTCAATGGAGGCAGTTCGATATGTGTGGCATAGTGGGCTACGTTGGAAATAAGTCGGCGGCCGGTATTTTGCTGGATGCGCTTGAAAAATTGGAATATAGAGGCTATGATTCCGCCGGAATCGCATTGACCGATAAGGATGGAATCAGCGTTTATAAAACACGCGGCAGAATTAAAAAGCTGCGAGAGATTATGGAAAACCGCGACCAATCTAAGATAGATGGGTTTACTGTGGGAATAGGCCATACTAGATGGGCAACCCATGGAGAGCCGAGCGACAGCAACTCGCATCCGCATCTTTCCAAGAGTGGAAAGGTTGCGGTTGTGCATAATGGAATAATCGAAAATTATTTGGAGCTTCGTGCTTTTTTGATAGATCATGGTCACACCTTCTGCACGGAGACCGATTCGGAAGTCGTATCGGAGCTCATCGATTATTATTATAACGGTGACCCTGTATCGGCAGTGCGCCGCGCAGAAGTGCAGTTGAAGGGATCATATGCCATAGGAATATTATTCAGCGATTATCCCTGGCAGATCATGGCATTGCGTAAAGATGGTCCGCTGATCGTGGGCATCGGCGATGGAGAGAATTTCATTGCTTCCGATATACCTGCTATTCTTAAACATACACGCGATATTTTCAGGCTCGGAGAGAGAGAGCTCGCGATATTGACAAAGGAAGGCGTTACCGTTATGGATAAATACGGTGAACGCATTGAGCATGAGGTAGAACACATACAATGGGATGTAGATGCAGCCGAAAAGGGCGGATATCCGCATTTCATGATAAAGGAAATAATGGAGCAGCCGGATGTGATAACAAAGACCATCACCCCTAGGGTGGAAGATGGTCGGATCATGCTTGGTCTTAGACATATTACCGATCAAGATCTGAGCATGATCGAAAACATAAAAATCGTTGCCTGCGGAAGCGCATATCATGTTGGGGTGGTTGCAAAGTATTTTATGAAGAAAACTCTGCGCATACCGATCGAAGCCGAATTGGCGAGCGAATTTCGCTATGATGATCCTATAATCGATGAACATACCTTGGTGATAATCATAAGTCAATCCGGCGAGACCCTTGATACGCTCTATGGGCTGCGTGAAGCAAGGATTCGCGGAGCGAGGACAATTTCGATTGTCAATGTGGTTGCGAGTTCCATTGCTAATGAAAGCGAAGATGTGCTCTATACATGGGCCGGGCCGGAAATCGCGGTCGCAACGACCAAGGCATACAGCACTCAGCTCATTCTTATGCATATGCTCAATTGGCATATCGCAGGTGTAAAGGGGCTGATGAGCCAAGAAGAGATTGCTGCTGCGATAAATGAGCTTGAACGCATACCGGAGCAGCTTCGCGGAATCCTTGAGTCTGTTGAAAATGTTCAGTATCTTTCATCGTTATATTTCAATTCGCAGAGTGTATTCTTTATCGGAAGAAATATCGATTATGCACTATCCTTGGAAGCATCCCTGAAGCTGAAGGAAATATCCTATATTCATTCGGAGGCATATGCAGCAGGCGAATTGAAACATGGAAGTATATCTCTGGTAGAGGACGGAACGCTTGTTATTGCAATCTGTACATATCGTCCGCTGCTTGATAAAATGATTTCCAATATAAAGGAAGTAAAGGCCAGGGGAGCAAAGGTCATTGCGGTTATCAACCATGATGACAGCGAGACAGAGCGGGTTGCCGATCATGTTATCAGGATACCTGAATGTGGTGTGAATGCTGTTCCCTCGCTTACGATCGTACCGCTGCAGCTTCTGGCGTACTATATGGCTTCGCATAAAGGCTGCGATATTGATAAACCCAGGAATCTTGCCAAATCGGTTACAGTGGAGTAGAATATTGCAGCAAAGGGTACTGCCACCGCATTTGGATGCATTGAAATCGACTATGAAAGGAAGCTCTCTATGCATATCACCGAATTGATAGAGAAAAAGCGTGATGGTTTATCGCACACAGGGGAAGAGATCAATTTTATCATCAACGGCGTTGTGGATGGTTCAATTGCCGATTATCAGCTTACCGCATGGATGATGGCGGTATGCTGCCGTGGAATGAATGATGAAGAGACGGCTGATCTTACCTTAGCAATGATGCATTCAGGTGATATCGTTGATCTCAGTGAGTTGATCGGTATAAAAGTCGATAAGCATTCTACGGGTGGGGTGGGAGATACAACGACACTTATAGCCGCTCCTCTTGTGGCTGCGTGCGGCGGTACTGTTGCAAAGATGAGCGGAAGAGGGCTTGCGCATTCCGGCGGAACGCTTGATAAGCTTGAGTCCGTACCGGGCGTATGCGTGGAGCAATCGCTTTTTGATTTTAAAAGAATCGTGAATAAAATCGGATTATGCATAGTTGGACAATCAGAAAATCTTGATCCTGCCGATAAGCGAATGTATGCATTGCGTGATGTCAGCGGTACGGTTCCCAGCATTCCATTGATAGCTTCAAGCATTATGAGCAAGAAACTGGCCGCAGGAGCTGATGCCATAGTTTTGGATGTTAAGACGGGCAGAGGTGCATTCATGAGCACGGTTGAAGAAGCGGAATGTCTTGCGCAGAGCATGGTCAGCATAGGTGCGCACCTTGGAAAACGCACAGCTGCTATAATCACGGATATGAACAGACCGCTTGGTATGGCGGTTGGCAATGGTCTTGAAATGCGAGAGGCTATACAGGCTCTTTGCGGTATGCTGCCGCTTGATGATCCGCTTTTGAAGGTATGTTTTGCCCTCGCAGAAAAGATGCTTGTCCTTTCCGATATTGCCGGAAGTGATGCGGAGGCTGAATCGATGCTTGTAAGGGCCATTGAGGATGGCAGTGGATATCGGAAATTAAAGGAAATGCTTGTAGAAATGGGCGGGGATTCGGTCTATTTGGATAATCCGGATATGCTTGTAAGGGTACAGGAGATTATTCCAGTTTACAGGGCAGATAAAGGCTATATTTCGCATATTGATGCAAAAAATATAGGAATTGCCGCTCAATTGCTTGGCGCAGGTCGTGAGAGAGCAGAGGATTCTATAGACCCAGCGGTCGGAATTCTTATGAAAAAACGATTCGGAGAGTTTGTCGATGCCGGTGAGGCCTTTGCCTATATGTATGTGAATGATAGGGCGAACCTTAAGGAAGCAAGATCGAAGCTTATTGATTCGATAAAACTTTCTGACAGCAGACCTGAGCAACCACCATTGATTTATAAAATAATTGAGTGAGGAAAGGCTTGTTTCATAAAAACTGTGCTTAATCAAAGATTAGTTGGTCTGTTCTTTGATTGAAATTTACAGAGCGCTGATGCAAACTCGATACAAATATGAAAACCAGTGATTTTTACTATGATTTACCAAAGGAGCTGATTGCTCAGTCTCCGGCAGAGAACCGTTCAGCTTCAAGACTTTTGGTCTATAACCGCAGCACAAAAGTTATTGAAGATAAGGTGTTTTCGGAAATAATTGATTATCTTGCGCCGGGAGATGTTCTGGTTCGCAATGATACTCGCGTTATACCTGCAAGGCTGTTTGGAAAGCGTGAAGCTACCGGCGGTGTGATGGAATTCTTGCTGTTGAAGCGTATTGATGATAAAAAGTGGGAGTGCCTTGCAAAGCCTGGAAGGCGTGCAAAACCAGGGCTAACATTCAGGGTCAGCGATGAGCTGGGTGTGACCGTCATAGATACTCTTGAGGATGGCAATAAGCTGATTGAGCTTAATTACGATGGCATTTTAGAGGAGATCCTTGATAGAGTGGGAGAGATGCCGCTTCCTCCTTATATTACAGAAAAGCTTGCTGATAAAGACCGTTATCAGACTGTCTATGCACATGAAAGTGGGTCTGCCGCAGCACCGACTGCGGGGCTGCATTTCACGGATAAACTTTTGCAAAGCATATCCGATAAGGGCGTGGATATAGTAGATGTGCTGCTTCATGTTGGTTTAGGTACATTTAGACCCGTTTCGGTCGATAATGTTGAGGAACATCACATGCACTCTGAATACTATCGGTGTACGGAGGATGCCGCAGCACGGATAAACAAAGCACGGGCAAACGGAGGCCGGATTATTGCTGTGGGCACAACAAGCTGCCGCACTCTCGAGAGCATTGCCGATGAATATGGCCTTGTTCATGCGGGCAGTGGAATGACGGATATTTTTATTACGCCAGGCTATAGATTTAAGGCAGTTGATGCCCTGATAACGAATTTCCACTTGCCGGAATCAACATTGCTGATGCTTATCAGTGCTTTTTCCTCACGGGAGGAAGTCCTGCGCATTTATGAACACGCTGTAAAAGAGCGTTATCGTTTTTTTTCGTTCGGGGATGCATCATTCTTTTATTAAGAATGTGGTAGTAAGTTTGAATATCTAAATCATTAATTAAAGAGTACTAGATTTTATAAAAATAAAAAAGGAAGGTTTATGAATTCTCCGGTATATTATGAATTGATAAAAATGGATAAACATACGGGCGCTCGGCTTGGAAAACTCCATACTCCGCATGGCGTGATCGATACACCGTGTTTTATGGCAGTTGGCACCCAGGCAACCGTTAAAGCGATGACTCCGCGTGATCTTAGTGAGGTTGGAGCCGGAATCGTGCTGGCAAATACATATCATCTTTTTCTGCGTCCGGGGCATGAGCTTGTCAGGGAAGCGGGAGGCTTACATGAATTTTCGCAGTGGCACGGTCCGATGCTGACCGATAGCGGTGGATTTCAGGTCTTTAGTCTTGCTGCAATGAATAAGATACGTGAGGATGGTGTTGAATTCAATTCTCATATCGATGGTCGAAAGCTGTTTTTTACTCCTGAATATGTTATGGAGATAGAGCAGGCGCTAGGTGCAGATATAGCCATGGCGTTTGATGAATGCGCACCTGCCGATTGCGATAAAAATTATGCGGTCGCTGCGATGAATCGAACCCATAGGTGGGCAGAACGCTGCAAAAACAGCCATACTCGCCCAGATCAGGCTTTATTCGGCATAGTGCAAGGCGGTATGTTCGGAGATCTGCGTATAGAGAGCGCAAAGACGCTGGCAGCAATGGACTTCCCGGGATATGGTATTGGAGGGCTTTCGGTAGGCGAACCCAAGCCGGTCATGTATGAAATGCTTGAGGCGCTTATGCCATATCTTCCGACCGACAGGCCACATTATCTCATGGGTGTTGGCAGCCCTGATTGCCTTGTTGAGGGCGCTATTCGGGGAATAGATATGTTTGATTGCGTATTGCAGACCCGTTCTGCACGCAATGGACTGGCGTTGACATTCGATGGTAAGCGAATGCTCCGAAATGCAGAGTTTGCACATGATTTTTCTCCGATTGAAGAGGATTGTGACTGCTATGCCTGCCGTAATTTTACCAGAGCGTATATCAGACATCTGATAAAAGCCGGAGAAATTCTTGCAGCAGAGCTTATAACGATGCATAATTTAAGATTTACTTATCGGCTTATGGAGAAGATAAGGGAGGCGATTCGTGAGGACAGGCTCATGAATCTGAGAAACGAATTAATGCTAAGGGGTACTTTTAATTGATAAAGTTGGTTGATGTGGAAAGCGAAGCCGATATGCTGGAGCTTGGAAAACGGGTTGCAGGACAGCTTCATGGAGGTGAATTTATTGCGCTTTTCGGTGGGCTTGGTGCAGGTAAGACGACCTTTGTGCGCGGGCTTGCAAGTGCATTGGATATCGAAGATATTTCCAGCCCGACATTTAATATAGTTAAGAGATACGGTGGAAAGCTTCATCTGGATCATTTTGATTGCTATCGGCTTGCTGATTATGAGGAGCTGTTCGCGATCGGCTTTGATGATTACCTTTCAAGCAAAAGCATCGTTGTTATGGAGTGGTGCGAGCTCGTTCTTGATGCGCTGCCGAGTGAACGGCTTGAAATACATATCACAGGAAGCGGGGACGATATTAGACGTGTTGAAATTATTCCGTTGGGTGCCGTGTATGAAAAGCTTATCGAGGAGATATAGATGAAGATCATAGCAGTTTCAACATCCTCAAAGAACCCTTCTGTGGCAATTCTGAGGGAGGATGGAAGCATACGAATGAAGCTTGATGAGAGTGGAAGACCGCATTCCGTCTCGCTTATGCCATTATTAGATGAGCTGTTGGATGAGGAAAAAGTCTCTTTGGATTCTGTCGATGCCTTTGCGGTTGATATTGGACCGGGCTCGTTTACCGGAGTGCGAATAGGCGTATCAACCATCAATGCACTGGCTCTTGCAGCTAATAAACGTATAATTCCCGTGAGCTCGCTTGCCGCACTGAGGCAGCTTGCTTCGACCGGGGGGGTCGTGATAAGCCTTATTGATGCCCGTAATGGAAATGGGTATGGAGCGGTTTACGCTTTTGGAAAGTGTATAATAGAGCCATGTGCATGTGTTCAGAAAGAGCTTATAGCTGCTTGTGAGAGCATTGGTATCCTGGGTGAAGATGGGGTACTTGTTGGCGATTGCTATGGACAAGATGATAATGTGAATGCGGAGCTAGTGATAAAAGAAGCATTGCTCATGCTTCGAGAGAATCCACTCTCGGCCACTGTTGAAAATGCTGTGCCCATGTATTTGCGCCCATCGCAGGCGGAAAGGATGCGCAGCATTTGAACTGAAATTTACATATGGTGGGGAAAAGTCGATTCCCCACCATATGTGATTAATTACGGTGGCTTTCATAGTTTGAGAAAAAGGCAACGCCGATGGCTCCGGGACCTACATGTGTTCCTATGGTGCTGCCTATTATTGAGATGGGCAAATGGCCTGTATGTCCTTCCCACAAGCAGCGGCTATTATCGATATATCCCTTTAGCAATGCATCATCATTTCCTGAATAGACCAGCATATATGGCATAGAGAAATCCACTCCGCCCTGTTTATTTATTAAATCCGTAAGCAGATTATTTCCAGCCTTGGAACCTCGGGCTTTACCCAAAATCACAATCTCACCATTTTCGAGCCCAAGCACGGGCTTTATATTAAGAATCGAGCCAGCGATTGCGGCTGTCTTGGATAGGCGGCCGCCACGCTTCAAATATTCCAAGGTATCTACCCTTGCTATTATGCAAAGCCGCCGTTTTGCCTGTTCAAGCTTTAGCAGCATTTCATTGATAGAGCAGCCTTGATCCCGCAGACGAAGCGCATAATCCACCAGAATACGCTGCCCGGCAGCGACATTTCCGCTATCAAGCACGTGAATTTTGCCGGGGAAGTCCGCAGCGGCGATATTTGCGCTTTGAAAAGTACCGGAGAGCTTGGCTCCTATGGTAATAACCAGTATATCATCTGCGCTTTCGAGTGCGGTGGAATATGCATCGGCATATTCGGCAGGAGTAACCTGGCTGGTGCTTGGTAAGCTTTGGCAGCAATCAAGCTTTTCATAAAATTCAGCACTCATTATATCGATACCGTCACGGTATTCGATTCCATCTATAAGCGTTTTCAAAGGAAGTATAGTTAAATTCGATTCTTTAGCTTCTCGCTGACTCATATCGCAGCCTGAATCACTGATTATTTTGATATTCATTATTAGCTCCTCCATTTTCACTGATAATCGCCTGGTCAAATCTATCGGAGAGAATTCGCAAAACTTTATAGAATATTGCAAGTTCCTCCTGCCCTATACCCTGATTCACTCTATCCTGGATGTTTTTTGCCACATGAGATATTTCAACAGCCAGTGCATTGCCCTTTTCTGTTAGCTTAAATTTCCAGCCATATCTTCTGTGCCCCGTATTTCCATCAGTATATAGAATGCCTTGTTCAAGCAGCGCTGCGATCTCTCGGGAGACAAGGCTGCGGTTGGTTTTGCTCGATAAGGCCAGTTCGGAAGCGGACATGCCCTCTGGGTGCACATGCAAGAGATATAGCCAAAACATATGAACTTCCTTTAGCCCAAGTCTGTTGGTGTAGCTTGATTTAAGCTTGCTTATATTACCGTGGATCCCGCCGATCAGTGCAGCGAATTCCTCAAATCGTTCTTCTTGCATAATTTTTCCTCCTGGGTGAAATTATAGCATAACAAATGTTCACTTGTCAACATTATTCGTGAAATGAAAGCGCAAGCGTTTTTTATACTTAGAATGCAGAGCACCTGAAAATAAAAATGCACTGCCAAGAAGTTATGGCAGTGCAAAAAGCGCAATTGATAAGTCGATCTATTTAGTATAGTTTCCATCCTGAATTTCGGAAATGAGCTTGGATGCATGTTCGCTGAGGAATGAGGGTTTTGCAAGCAGAATAAAGTCTTCGCCATCGCCGAGAATAATGCATTCATCCGTGGAATAGTTCATGAAAGCATAGCCTTTGCAAGCCGAAAGATCGATGCTTACTCCATTAAGTTTTAGCTCGTTTACGGAGATAGGCGGGGTAAAGCTGCTTTCAGTATCGCAAGCAGTGCTATTGACCACAGCAACCGTGCAGTAATGCTCACCGTTAAGATATATAACGGTATTATTCAGTTCGTTATTAACGAGCTTATTGATCATTTGCATGCGGTAGCTCTGATCATATTCAACGTCATCATCTATATCACTTCGAGTGAGCAATAAATACTGACCGCCATTATCGATGATGAAGCAATTATCCGATGGTTCATCAAGGAATGCATACATCTTGCAGCCATCATATCTAGTCGGGTCACCGGGGATGGATTCATCCTGTTTTGAAGCTTTGAATTTTCCTATATACTTGCCGCATGCAGCAACATTGGCATCAGCAGATACATAGTACTGGACGTTATCGCTTGACGTAATTGATTCGCTGATGAGAGAGCTCTCGTCTCCTGAAGCGAGATCGAACTGCGTGGCTCTTGCGCGCGTTGGAACGTTCTTGGCGCAGCCAAGAAGCGACGAAAGCATTAAAGCGACGCAAAGAAGAGCCATGAAGCAAGTAATACGGGTTGATTTTGTTTTCCTGATGTTCATAACTTATACTCCTCTCGTTTAGGCAATTGTTTGTGGAAAGCGTTATTTTGATCGTGAACTGGCGGCTACTCACAAAAATACTGATAAAGTGGGTGAGTATATACGAAAAAAGCAAACACCTGGATAGTATTTAGATAATCACCACCCCATAGTTTATTTCCAGGATGTTGTTATATTATACAGGAAAAAATTTGGAAATGCAATACAAGAATCAAAATATATTTTTTCAAACAAGAATACTGGATGCACCTGATTGAGTGATTATACCGCTGATCGTTCGGCTGGAAATATCAATGCTTTTCAGCAATAGGAGAGAGAATATCTGCCTTATCTCAATGCTCGTGCGGATCAGCGGTTTTTGAATTAATTAGACGAATAGAAAACTATATTTAAATATGCAGAAGCTTAATGCCGTTGCTGGTTCCGAGCCTTGAAGCACCTGCTGCAATATATTTATCTGCATCCTCCGGAGTGCGGACGCCTCCGGAAGCTTTAACGCCGAGCTTGTTGCCAACCGCGCGCCTCATCAGTGAAATATCATGCTCATTTGCTCCGCCGCTTGAAAAACCTGTCGATGTTTTAACAAAGTCCGCACCCGCCAATACGGCGCATTTGCAGGCAAGTTCTTTTTCTGCATCGGTCAAAAGGCAGGTTTCGATGATTACCTTGACCGATGCTCGGCCATTTGCAGCATTAACAACGGATCGAATATCATTCTCTACGAGAGTCCAGTCCCCATCCTTAACGGCTCCTATATTTATGACCATGTCCACTTCATTTGCGCCCAGACGGATCGCTTCTGCAGTTTCAAATGCTTTGACACTGGAAAGCGTTGCTCCGAGAGGAAAGCCTATGACACAGCATGTGAGCACATCGCTGCCGGCCAACTGTTCTGATACGAACTTGACCCTTGAGGGGTTCACGCATACGCTTTTGAATCCGTACTCCCTTGCTTCATCGCAGATGTTTTTGATCTGAGCTTCACAAGCATCCGGTTTGAGTAAGGTATGATCGATCAATTTTGCTATATTATCCATAGAGTTCTCCTTAATTAAATCTTTTTGGAAGAGCTTTGAGCGGAATGATGGTATCTATAGGACCGCCGCCGAGGCAGATATCGCCATCATACAGTACTGCCCACTGCCCGGGGGTGATCGCACGCTGAGGCTTATCGAATTCTATGATCGCTTTTTCATCATGCATATGCACAGTGACACCCTGATCGGCTTGCCTATAACGGAATTTAGCGGTGCAGCGAAATTCCTTCCTTGGTGCATGACCGGCGATATAATTGAGCTTTCCGGTGGTCAGGCCTGTTGAGAAAAGTTCTTCATGCTCTCCCTGTTGAACGATGAGCAAATTGTGTTTGAGATCCTTTCCAACAACAAACCAGCTTTCGCCGGTTCCGGTATTCATTCCGCCAATGCCGAGACCGCGGCGCTGTCCCATGGTATAATACATAAGCCCATCATGTTTACCAACGACACGACCATCGAGATCAACGATATCGCCGCGCTGTGCTGGAAGAAATTGCATAAGGAAATTTTTAAAGTTGCGTTCACCGATGAAGCATATTCCGGTAGAATCCTTTTTTGATGCCGTAACGAGACCGGCTTTCTCCGCAAGCAGACGGACTTCCGATTTATCCAATTCACCAATAGGAAAAATCACGTTGGAGAGCTGTTCGCCAGTGAGCCCGGCAAGGAAGTAGGTTTGATCCTTGTTGGAATCCGATGCGCGGAGCAGCTTGGTTCCGGAAGTTTTATCAAGCCTTGCATAGTGACCCGTCGCAAGCGCATATGAATCCATATTGCGTGCAAGCTCGAGAAACGCCTTGAATTTTATTTCGGAGTTGCAGAGAATATCCGGATTTGGCGTTCTGCCAAGGCGGTATTCATTGAGGAAGTAGGTAAATACTCTATCATAATACTCCTTTGTGAAGTTAACTGAATAAAATGGAATGCCTACCTGCTCCGCAATTCGCTTTGCATCCTCATAATCCTGCGTTGCAGTGCAAACGCCATCATCGCCCAGCTCATCCCAGTTCTTCATAAAAACGCCGATAACGTCATAACCCTGCTGCTTTAGAAGCAGGGCAGCGGCGGAAGAATCTACTCCGCCTGAAAGTCCCAATACTACTCGACCGGATGTATTCATTATGCCTGCACGATGCTGATAACATCGAAACCAAGATCTTCGATAGCTTCGCGCAATTCAGCAGCATCCCCTGAGAATTCTACTGAGATATCATTGAGCTCAATACTATCGATCTTTGCGCAGAGCGCATTCATAGAATCCGTGACTCTCTTGATGCAGTGAGCACAGCCCATTCCTTCGGTCTTAACAATATATTTCATTTTATCCTCCATAAATCTTTTCGAAATTTAGATTCTTTTTTTATTATACCAGATTACGATGGTTTTGCATAAAAAATTTTTGGGTTTGCCAACAGCAGAATAAAAATGACTGTATCGCCTTGATAAAACCCAAATTAAATATATTGATAACTATGGGAATTGCTATTGACAAATCGGATAAAATGATTATAATACAGGAGGAATGTGTAAAGCTTGATAACTTTACAATGGTTTGCTTGAGCCCAACGGTACTATAAAGGAGGTCGGCCATGCAGGATAAAATCGAGTTGGGTCTTCTTCTTGATTATTATGGTGCGTTTCTGACTGAAAATCGCAGGGAGTTGCTGAGTTTAAGCGTAAATGAGGATTTTTCGCTTGGCGAGATTGCCGAAATGAAGGGAATTTCAAGGCAGGCTGTGCGTGATGCATTACTGCATGGTGAAAAACAATTATGTGAGATGGAACATAAGCTTGGACTTATTGCGAGGGATTCAAGAATAATTGAAACCATTTCAGAACTAAAAACTGAAATGGCTGTGCAAGGGATTATGAACGAGCGAATTGATCTTATTCTATCCAGATTGATAGAGATAACGGAGGGTGAAAATGGCATTTGAGGGACTTTCCACAAAGCTTCAAGGTATTTTTGGTAAGCTTGGCAATAAGGGAAAGCTTTCCGAAAAGGAAGTTAAAGAAGCAATGCGTGAGGTTAAGCTCGCGCTGTTGGAAGCGGACGTAAACTTCACTGTAGTCAAATCATTTATTAATACCGTTTCTCAACGTGCGGTTGGCGCAGAGGTGCTGCAAAGCCTGACGCCATCGCAGCAAATAATTAAGATCGTAAATGAAGAGTTAACGAATCTTATGGGTGGTTCGGTCGAAAGGCTTAACTTTGGACCAAGAAAACCGGCAGTAATTCTCCTTGCAGGCTTGCAGGGGGCCGGTAAAACCACAATGGCAGGTAAGCTTGCCGGATATTTGGCGAAGACACAGGGCAAAAAGCCGTTGCTGGCTGCCTGCGATATATATAGACCGGCAGCTATTAAACAGCTCCAGGTTGTGGGTGAAAAGATTGGAGTTCCGGTCTTTGAGCGCGGAACGGAGAATCCCGTTCAAACAGCAAAGGAAGCCGTCTCCTATGCGGAATATCACTTCCTTGACGTGGTGATAGTCGATACGGCAGGACGTTTGCATATCGATGAACGAATGATGGATGAGATTGCCGATATCAAGGCTGAGCTCAATCCGGCAGAGATACTGCTGGTTGTCGATGCGATGACCGGTCAGGATGCGGTAAATGTTGCAAAAAGCTTTAATGAAAAACTTGAATTAACGGGCGTCATTCTGACAAAACTGGACGGCGATACCAGGGGCGGTGCTGCGTTGAGCGTTCGTTCTGTGACTGGGAAGCCGATTAAGTTTTCCGGCATCGGAGAAAAGTTAACCGATATCGAACCATTTTATCCTGACAGAATGGCTTCCAGAATTCTTGGGATGGGCGATGTTCTGACCCTTATAGAAAAGGCTGAACAGGCATTCGATGAAAAGCAGGCGACGGAACTTGCAAAGAAGCTGACGAATGATGATTTTACGTTAGAGGATTTTCTGGAGCAGTTTCAGCAGGTTAAAAAGATGGGCTCAATGAGCGATATCCTTTCAATGATGCCCGGAGTAAATGCGAGCAAGCTGAAGGATGTTGAAATTGATCCAAAGGCAAGCGCAAGGGTCGAAGCTATCATTAAATCGATGACTCCAAAGGAGCGCAGAAAACCGGAACTTCTTAATGCAAGCCGTAAAAAACGTATTGCTGCCGGCAGCGGTACGAGCGTTCAGGAGGTCAATAGATTGCTCAAGCAATTTGAACAATCTCGTCAACTTATGAAGCAATTCACCGGAAAGGGTAAGAAGGGCTTCAAGAAAAGAAAGGGTTTCGGCGGCTTATTCGGGATGTGATTTGAGCCGTTCAAAATCAAAGCTTTACCAAGCACGGTTGCAGCTAAGCAGCGAAAACCGTTTGGATATTTAAATTTTTTTATTTAATTCAGGAGGAAAAATTATGCTTAAGATCAGGCTTCGCAGAATGGGTGCAAAGAAGGCTCCGTTTTATCGTATTGTAGTTGCTGATTCACGTGCGCCCCGCGATGGTGCTTTTGTTGAGGAGATTGGTCACTATAATCCCCTCACAAACCCTGCTGAGGTCGTTGTCGATGCCGATAAGGCAAAGCAGTGGATCAAGAACGGTGCACAGCCCACGGAGACCGTTCGTGGTTTGTTTAAAAAGAACGGCGTTATTGACTAATGGATGCTGAAGTCAGAGAAATAGCGGTTGAAGACATGGTTAAGCTTGTTGAATTTATCGCAAGCAATCTTGTTGATGAACCGGATGAGGTTAAAACCAATCTCAAAGAGGATGAGGAAACTATCACAATAGAGCTATCGGTTGCAAAGACAGATATGGGCAAAGTCATTGGCAAGCAGGGCAGGATAGCAAAGGCGATCCGTACCGTTGTCAGAGCAGCCTCAATCAAGAGCGAAAAGAAGTTCCTCGTCGAAATCGTTTGATATGGATTATTTTCGTATCGGCTTGTTTTTGCGTCCGCATGGGGTAAAAGGCGAGGTTAAGGTCTTGCCCCTTACGGACGATGTAAAGAGATTCAATAAACTTCGCGATGCCTTCATCGAAATGCGAGAAGGCGAGTATTGTCCGGTAAATGTGTCTAATGCACGTTCAGCGGGCGAGAACGCAGCCATTGTGAAGTTGGAAGGCATTGACTGCATGGATGATGCGGAAAAACTCAGGGACAAATATCTTTGTGTAGATAGGCCTCATGCGGTCAAATTGGCGGAAGGCTCCTATTTTGTTAAGGATCTTATTGGCTGCACTGTAGTTTCGACCGATGGTGCATTGCTTGGGATCATGGATGATATCTATGAGACAAATGCAAACGATGTGTATGTTGTAAAAGGAAAGCAGCGCATATCGGTGCCTGCACTCAAGCGTTTGATGCTTGAGGTCGATATAGAGAATAAGCGCATAGTTTTTGATGCGGATGTGCTTTCGGAGGTCGGCTTGTTTGAGGATTGATATTCTGACGATTTTTCCGGAAATGTTTGAGAATGTTCTTTCGTCAAGTATGCTTGGAAGAGCGGCTGCAAGGGGCATTCTTGAATTTTATACGCATAATATTCGTGATTATTCCCAAAGCAAACACCGAAATACGGATGATTATCCGTTTGGAGGCGGTGCGGGCATGGTTATGATGGCGCAGCCCATTTTTGATTGCATTGATGCTGTCACTGCGGATTGCTGCCTGAATGATGCTGAAAAAAGAATCAGGCGGATAGTTATGAGCCCTCGAGGAAGGACGCTTACCCCAGAGCTTGCGATGCAGTTGGCAAATGAAGAAAATCTCCTTATACTTGCAGGTCATTATGAGGGAATTGATGAGCGCGTTATGGAACTTATGGATGATGAAATTTCCATTGGCGATTATGTGCTGACTGGTGGAGAGCTCCCAGCAATGGTTCTCATCGATTGCCTTTCCCGATTCATACCGGGTGTGCTGGGGAGCATTGAGTCCACAGAGGATGAGAGCTTTTCGGGCTCGGGTTTGCTGGAATATCCACAATATACAAGACCATCTGTTTTTAGGGACAGAGAAGTGCCCGCTGTATTATTGAATGGCAATCATGCAGAAATCAATAAGTGGCGAAGAAATCAGGCGCTTATCAAAACAAAGCAGATGCGTCCCGATCTGTTGAGCAAAGCCGAACTATCGAAAAAAGACTTAGAATTTCTATCAAGTCTGGACGAAATATGATTTGATACATGACTGGAAGATAAATATATTGTACTTGTGCGTTTAAAAAACGACCGAGGTACTTGAAAAATGCTTAATATCATGCTATAATGATGTGGTTATTTGGGTGGTCCAATGATCGCATGCTGTGATTAAGAACATCTGTAAAAAGGAGATAATAATGTCAGAAATCATCAGAGAACTTGAAAAAGAGCAACTTCGTACCGATCTTCCAAAGCTGGAAATCGGCGATACCGTTCGCGTTTACGTTAAGGTTGTTGAAGGCAATCATGAGAGACTTCAGAACTTTGAAGGTATCGTTATCAAGATGCAGGGCGGTGGAATCCGTAAATCCTTCACGGTACGCCGTATAAGCTATGGCATTGGCGTGGAGAGGACTTTCCCGTATAACAGCCCCCGTATTGGCCGCATCGAGGTTGTGCGCCACGGTGTTGTTCGTAGGGCTAAGCTATATTACCTTCGTGAGAGAACCGGTAAGGCGGCTAAGATCAAGGAACGTATTGTCAAAAAATAAAATTGCCTGATGGTAAGTGATGGGGTGTGAACCCCGGTATGCTCCCCGCACCGTTCGTGTTGGGGAGCATTTTGATGCATTGAATCACGGCAGCATTATTGCTGGGATACTGTGATTTAATGATGAATAGGGAGGAAAGAATGCAGACGATAAATTGGTATCCCGGTCATATGGCGAAGGCGAAGCGTATGCTGGAGGATAATATAAAGCTTGTTGATATGATAATCGAAATTGTGGATGCAAGAGCTCCGCTCGCCTGTCGAAATCCGGATTTTGAGGTACTTTTTAAGAATAAGCTGCGAGTTATTGTCCTCAATAAAAGTGATCTTTCCTCTAAATCGCAAAATAAAGAGTGGATCACATATTTTAAACAGCAGGGAATAATGGCCGTCGAACTCATTTCTACCAATCCGGGAATGCGGAAGAATGCTGTTGCACTGATTGAGCGCACAGGAGCGGAGACGGTGAGAAAATATCGTGAAAAGGGAATAAACAAGACATTGCGAGCGATGATTGTTGGAATTCCTAATGTTGGCAAATCAACTTTTATTAATCGCATAGCCGGAACTGCTAAGGCTCAGGTTGGGGATCGTCCGGGCGTTACTCGGAGTAAGCAATGGGTTAAGATCACTGATTTCCTTGAACTTATGGATACTCCCGGGTTGCTTTGGGGCAAGCTCGATAATGAAATATTAGCAAAACATTTGGCGTATATAGGTTCAATCAGGGATGATGTGCTGGATGTGGAGGAGATTGCAGGATTGCTTCTTCTAGATCTTATGAGGCTATGTCCGGAGCAGCTAATGGCCAGATATAAAAAGTTAACCTCCGAAATGGATACGCCTGAAGCGATGATAGATGGCGTATGCCGAAGCCGAGGGTTTATTCTGTCCGGCGGCGTGCTTGATACTGAGAGGGCGGCCAGAATAGTGCTCGATGAGTATCGTGCGGGAAAAATTGCTTCGATTGCTCTTGAAAATCCAAACGACAATTTATATATGGGAACTGCAGATGAAAACGATTGAGGAGCGTCAGGAAGCCGAACGGGCAAGATTAAGAGAACTGACAAAATACGAGCGGCCATTTTGGGAAAGCGGAAGAATCGTTGCGGGAATGGATGAGGTAGGCAGAGGACCATTGGCGGGGCCGGTGGTTACAGCTTGCGTTATCTTACCAAGTGTACCGTTGATAGAGGGCATCAATGATTCCAAGAAGCTGACCGAGTTGAAGCGTGAAAAACTATATGATGCGATATGTGATAAGGCAATTGCCATTGGCTTTGGGTGGATATGGCAGCAAAAAATCGATGAAATAAACATTCTTGAGGCAACTAAGCTTGCTTTTATCGATGCTTATAAGGGCCTGGAATTGGAGTGTGAGGATGTATTTGTTGATGCAGTAAAGAATTTAGCTATACCTGCAAAGCAGTACCCTCTGATCCATGGAGATGCTATTTGTTACTCTATAGCCGCAGCCAGCATACTTGCGAAGGTCGAAAGGGATAGATTTATGGTTGAAGCTGCGGAAAGATTTCCTCAATATGGTTTTGAGAAAAACAAAGGCTATGGAACGAAGCAGCATATAGAAGCGTTGAGAAAATACGGTCCATGTGAGCTGCATAGGCGTTCATTTATAAGGAAATTCGTAGACTGACAGGATCTGGAATCGGATAAGCAATGGGGACACTTAACCTGAAAAACGGAAGCTGCTCGCAGCGTGATGGAGCAAGGGGCGAGCGAATAGTGCTTTGGTATTTGCGCTTTCGCGGCTATCATTTGCTTGCAAGGAATTACATGGTAGGACATAGAGAACTCGATTTGGTGATGCGAAAAAGGAATACGGTTGCATTTATAGAGGTCAAGTCCAGAAGGAATATAAATCCTGCCATGCCTCCAAGGCTGAATGTGGATTGGCGAAAGCAGCGGAATATCATCTCTGCCGCCAAGACCTATGCTTCAAGGAATGGTCTGACACGCGTTGTGCTTCGTTTTGATATTGCTGAGGTTGATCTTGGCCGTCACAGAGTTAATTACATCGAAAATGCGTTTTCGGAATGAAATGATTATGAAAATGACGAAAAAAACAATTGCTTTTATATTATTACTATTCTTTTGTTTGTCGGTTTGTATCGGATGTACAGGCGCGGAAGATGAGAATTGGGATATGTATTGTACTATAAGCATTGAATGCAGTACTATATTGGATAATTTAAACTCCTTTAAAATTGAAAAGCTTGATATCCTTCCTTCGGATGGAATTATTCTTGCAGAGACGAGGGTTGGTTTTCGTGAGGGAGAATCGATATATGATGTTCTGGTGCGTGAAACGAAGAATAGAGGAATTCATATGGAGGCATCATACACGCCGATATACGATAGTGCCTATATTGAGGGCATTGCAAATATTTATGAGTTTGATTGCGGTAGTGCAAGCGGGTGGACTTACTGCGTGAATGGCATATTTCCAAACTGCGGATGCAGCGGTTATAAGCCTGCAAATGGCGATAGAATAGAGCTGCGTTATACCTGCGATTATGGCAGCGATGTCGGGAACAGGTTAGAAGGAGATAAGATCGAATGATGAAGCATGATGCTATGGAAAATGTTCATCCGATAGTTGCATTTACGTTTCTCGCATTTGCTCTCGTAATGCCAATGCTGTTTATGCATCCGGTATTTATTATTGTATCATTTGTTTCGGGATTGATTTGGGCTTTGATGATAAGAGGCAGAATGGCACTGGCATTCATATTCAAATTTGTAATCCCTATAATATTGATCGTTGCAATTATCAATCCAATTTTTAATCATGAGGGTGTTACTATACTATTCTATATCAGGGATAATCCAATAACGCTTGAATCGATATTTTATGGGGCGACTTCAGCACTTATGTTTGGTGCGGTATTGATATGGTTTTCGTGCTTTAATGATATAATGAAGAGCGATAAGATTGTTTATTTGTTTGGCAATTTTATTCCATCCATATCTTTGCTTATAACTATGGTGCTAAGGTTTGTTCCATTGTATCGGAATCAAGTAAAGAAGATTTCGGTTGCCATGCGTGCGCAAGGCTTTGATGTATCCGACGGAAACTTGCTTAAAAGAGCAAAATATGGATTAAACATACTATCATCGCTTATAACCTGGGGACTCGAAAGCTCAGTTATTACTGCGGATTCCATGCGTTCACGGGGACATGGGCTGCCGCATAGGACCAACTACTCGATATATAATTTTGACAGCCGTGATTTAAAGATTTCTATAGTTCTGATCCTAGGAATCGTATTTATTGGAATATGCGCAGCTACAAAGGCGGTTTCAGCTAGTTTTTTCCCTCTTATAAAGCTGAATTCATGGAATACCATGTCAATAGCTTGTGCATTGACGTATGCAGTGATCCTTATAATACCTATTATACTTAATATTGAGGAGATAGCAGTATGGCAGCGCTTGAAATCAAAAATTTAAATTTTTCTTATCCGAACCAGGACGGATCAGGATCTTTTCGTGCGCTTAAAGACATAAATCTTAAAATTGATAATGGTGAATTTATCTTGGTATGCGGTCCGTCTGGATGCGGCAAGTCCACCTTGCTTCGCCAGATAAAGCCAGTCTTACGTCCGTTTGGTTCAGTTTCAGGTCAAGTACTTATTGACGGCAGATCGGTGGACGAGCTCAACTTCCGCGAACAGACGGAAATGGTAGGCTTTGTAATGCAGAATCCTGAAATGCAAATCGTAACCGACAAGGTTTGGCATGAGCTTGCTTTTGGGCTGGAGAGCTTGGGAATTAGCAATGCCAAAATGCGAGTCAGGGTTGCAGAAATCTCCAGCTATTTTGGAATACAGAGCTTTTTTGAATCGAATACAAGTGATATATCAGGCGGGCAGAAGCAATTGCTTTGTCTTGCGGCAGTAATGGCAATGCAGCCCAAGATTATACTTCTCGATGAACCGACATCACAGCTCGATCCTATTGCCGCAGGGGAGTTTTTTTCCGCTTTAAAGCGTATAAACGAAGAAATAGGAACAACAGTAATAATAACCGAGCATCGATATGAAGGACTTTTTTCGTTAGTGGATAGGGTGGCTTTCATGAATGAAGGCAGGATAATCGGATGCGGACGCCCCAGAGAGGCAATAGCTGCACTTGCCGATCATCCGCAATTCAAGGCCATACTGCCTTCTTCTATGAGACTGTATGCTGAGATCGAGCCAGAGGGAGTTGACGCGCCGATAACGGTAAGGGAGGGCAGGCATTATCTTGCCAGCCTTACAGATAAGGGAAAAATCGGTGTGCGCAAATTGGATGAACGGAATATATATTGTCCCAAAAAGAATGATGCGCAGGAAGCAATTATATCCGTCCGGGATTGCTGGTTCAGATATGACCGCAATGGTCCTGATGTATTGAAAGGATTTAGTTTTGATGTCTATCCGAGCGAATTGACATGTATCATAGGTGGAAATGGATCGGGAAAGACGACAGCGATCATGAACGCTTCCGGGCTTTACAAACCTTATAGGGGTAAGGTAAAGTTTAAGGGCAAGGATATTAAAAGCTATAAAAATTCCGGGTTCTATGGCAAGCAGGTTTCCCTCCTGGTTCAGAATCCTGAATGTTGCTTTATCAAGGATACGGTTCGAGAGGAACTTGAGAGTGTATGCAAAAACTTCGGTTTGAATGGTGCCAGGCTTGATGAGATTATTGATTTATTGGAGCTAAAACCTATTCTTGATAGGCATCCATATGATGTCAGCGGGGGAGAGCTGCAGCGTGCAGCAATTGCCAGATTGATGCTTCCCGGTCCGCAGGTCATATTTCTTGATGAGGCAACGAAGGGAATGGATGCCTTTTTTAAGCGGAGATTTGGCGGTTTGCTGAGACGGCTTACAGCGGGAGGCGTATCCATAGTTTTAGTTTCTCATGATATCGAGTTCTGTGCGGAGTTCGCAGATCGGTGCGCTATGTTTTTTGATGGAAGAATAACGGCAGAGGGGAGCAGTAGAGAAGTTTTGCTCGATAATAGTTTTTACACTACCTCTGCAAATAGAATATCGCGCGGGATAACCGAATCTGCTCTCACGGTTTCAGAATTGATCGAAATTATAAAATGATAGTATTCGGCGATAAATTTAATAACGGTGATAAAAAGCAAAAGCAAGCATTAGGAATGAAAAAAAGAAATATAGCGGCAATGCTTCTGATCCTTGTTTTTATTCCGGCGATGATTGCGGTGGGAATGCTTGCATGGGATGATAGGCATTATTATATTGTATCGATCGCAATAATTATTGCAGCATTGGTGCCGTTTGCAATGATTTTTGAAAGCAGGAAACCGAAAACACGCGAGCTTGTGCTCATTTCGGTTATGACTGCAATTGCCGTTGCCGGGCGTGCAGCATTTTATATGCTTCCACAGTTCAAACCGATAGTTGCAATAGTGATCATAACAGGTATTTCGCTTGGCAGCGAAGCAGGATTTGCTACAGGCGCATTGACTGCGTTTATATCAAATATGTTCTTTGGGCAAGGTCCTTGGACTCCCTGGCAGATGTTTGCGTTAGGAATTATAGGCTTCTTATCCGGAGTTTTGTTCAGAAAGGGCATTGAAAATAAGAAGCAGCTCTGTATTCTGGTAATTTATGGTGCATTGGTGACCTTTTTTATCTATGGATTTATAATGGACACATCTTCTCTTTTTATGATGAGCTCTGAAATCTCTGCAAAAGGTCTTATTGCCATGTTTGCCTCAGGCTTCGTATTTAATCTTATTCATGCCTCGTCAACTGTCGTATTCCTCCTGGTGCTTGCCAGACCTGTGCTTAAAAAACTTAAACGGATAAAGGTTAAATATGGTTTGATGAGATGAATATCTGGAACATTCTTTATGATAGGGCAGAGCAGGTTCAAAGGAACAGAGCGATTTCCCCATTCGTTGATGCAGGTGGGGTTGCTTCTGCTCTGATTACTAAAAACGGGAATATATATGTGGGTGTGTGCATTGATACGGCATGTTCTCTTGGCATGTGTGCGGAGAGAAATGCGATATCAACTATGATAACTCACGGAGAGCATGAGATAGATAAGATCCTTGCAATAATGCCCGATGGAAGCATGGGTTATCCCTGCGGCGCATGCAGAGAGATGATGATGCAGCTTGATAGGAATAGCGGAGAGATTGAGAT
The DNA here is from genome assembly GCA_001940845.1 of Christensenellaceae bacterium Phil7. GTDB lineage: Bacteria > Bacillota > Clostridia > Christensenellales > CAG-138 > PeH17. The sequence goes on along the minus strand of MSGV01000023.1, from coordinate 341,054 downwards.
ATTGATCGACCTGGAAAGAAAGACGACGATCAAGCTAAAGGATTTGATGCCAGATTGGTGGGGTAAATATAGGTTTTAATCATAACCAATATTACAGAGCGGATATTGACTGTTTACAAGGAACAGAGATGATCGCTTTACTTTATACAAATTTGGTGGTATAATATGGACGAGTAAGATGTTGTTAAGGAAAGGAATCGGATCAGGTGAAACTATTTTGGAATAAGGTGCTTGCGGGCTTTGTAATCGGTGCAGGTGCAATCATCCCGGGATTAAGCGGGGGCATCCTTGCTGTATCAATGGGGCTCTATCAGCCTACGATAGAGGCAATCACGGGTTTCTTCAAAAAACCGAAAGAGAATTTTAAATTTTTGCTTCCATTGGCAATAGGAGGTATAATTGGATTTATTGTTTTCCTTATGCTCATTGATAGTCTGTTTGCTGACTATCAAACGGAAATCATAAGTCTGTTCATGGGGCTTGTTATAGGAAGCATTCCCAGCTTCTTTGCCGAAGCGAAGGGCGATGTGAAGCCATTCAAAAAGAGCAGCTGGCTGTTTGCACTGCTTGGGTTTGCATTTGGAATCATACTAATTTTATTGGGACTGAAGACGGGGGATGGCACCGGCATTGTACAGCGCGAAGTCACTCCTCTGATGGCAATGCTATGCGGAGGAATACTTATGCTTGGAACCGTTCTTCCCGGAGTAAGCACCTCATTTGTGCTTATAAATATGGGTGTATATGAGAATTTTATGGGCATTTTTGCAAGCTTGGTAAAGCTTAAAAATATTGGCAGCAATATCGGGCTCGCACTTTGCACTCTTGCAGGTTTGGTAATAGTGGCGGTACCGATGCTGTTGGTAGTGCGGAAGGCATTGGAAAAGTACCATACACAATCTTATTTTGCTCTCTTTGGCATACTGGTTTCAACCATACTTGGATGTGTGATTCAGGAAGTGATGCGCAATTCCGGCGGTATGGAATTATATCGCTATTTTATAATTGCAGCACTCTTTGCGGTTGGCGTTTTCTGCTCCTATATAATGGATAAGAGTATGAAAAAGCTTGAACTCAAATCCGAAAGCACAGGGGAGAGCTTAGCAGAATAGAAAAAGAGATGAGATCTGCTTGAATTATTTATATTGATAATCTGAAAGGCAGGCCGATTATGCTGAAGGCGGCGGCATACAGAGGAGAATTTCACGAGTTTGGCGGGAATGGTCGGCTTATTTTTGCAGAGTCCGATTGTATTTCGGATGAACTCATTCGTGACTATAGGGGAAAGGTCAAGCTTATTTATCTTGACCCTCCATATTGCATGAGCGGAGGGCTTGAATTTCAGGATAGCACTGCTAGAGCTGCTTATGATGGCATACATGCAGAAGAAGAACATATCGCTATGCTGCGTAAGGTGTTGATATGCTGCAGCGACCTGCTCTCAATGAATGGATCCATATATGTTCATGTTAATCCGCACATGAGCGGAATCATCCGTATGATGATGGATGAAATATTTGGCAAATCAAATTTGATGAATGAAATAATTTGGACATATAAATCAGGCGGCAGAGCGATAAAGCATTTCTCCCGAAAACACGATACAATATTGTTCTATAGAAAGAGTAAATGTGTTTATTTTAATATACAGGCTGCCGGAATTCCGCGCGGGAGCATGAACCGAAATCATATGAAGCAGCGTGTGGACGAGGATGGACGCATTTATTTTTCAATAAAATCGGGAGGCAGGGAATATCGATATTATGAGGATGATAAGGTGTTTCCTTCTGATGTATGGACCGATATTGAATATCTTCATCAACGCGATCCGGAGCGAACGGGGTATGCAGCGCAAAAACCGGAGAGCTTGCTCAAAAGGATAATATCTGTATCGTCTGAGCCTGATGATATAATTATGGATCTGTTTGGCGGGAGCGGTACTACTGCTGCCGTTGCAGCTAAAATGGGGAGAAGGTTTGTAACTGTTGATTGCGGAAATGCCGCTTTGCTGGTAATGCGCAGAAGATTTTTGAATCTCGAAAATCCGGATGGATTATTTTCTTTGCAAAAACCATTTGAGATAGATTATAAAGCTGAGCCGGCAATTCTTGATGCGGAGCAAGCAGAGCAATTGATAGATATTGAAGCTATACGGGATGGACACTCAATAAGATTGTGCCGCAGCGAAAAGCGTGGATGCGCATACGCTGCAGTAGGCATAATAGTGGATGGTGTATTTCATGCCAGAAAATATGTGACCAAACCAATGCGTGATGAATGCTTGTTTGTACCTTACGGATATGCGATTCATCTCACCGATTCCGAATGCAGGCAAGGCATTTTTACGATATCATAACTCTTGTTACGGAGGTTAATATGTCAAAATCTATTGTACTTTTTACGAGAAACATCAGCCCTGAAAGTATTCTCCGGCTATATGAGCGTTTAGGTGTATGCCTGACGGGGAATATTGCCGTCAAGCTTCATTCAGGTGAGACTGGAAATCAGAACTTTTTGCGTCCGGAGTTCTTTAAGCCAATAATTAACCATGTTGGCGGTACGGTTGTTGAATGCAATACGGCTTACGAGGGAACCAGGAATACCACTGAGGCACATTATAAGACCATGGAGGAGCATGGATGGTCAAAACATTTCAAGGTTGATATCATGGATGAAACCGCTGAGATTGCTTTGCCAATCATTGGAGGTAAACATTTGAAGGAGAATTTTGTCGGTGAGCACTTCAAAAATTATGATTCAATGCTTGTTCTGTCTCATTTTAAGGGGCATCCAATGGGAGGGTTTGGAGGCGCATTAAAAAACATATCGATAGGAATCGCTTCTTCACATGGAAAGGCGCATATACATGGTGTTGGCGAGGTCGAAAAGATTTGGGCAGCAGATCATGACGCGTTTCTCGAATGTATGGCGGATGCTGCGAAATCCATCATGGATGCGCTGCCGGACAGGATTGTATTCATTAACGTTATGAAGAATATGTCGGTGGACTGCGATTGTTGTGCTGTTGCAGAGGATCCTAAGATTCAGGATATAGGTATTTTAGCATCGCTCGATCCCGTGGCGCTCGATAAAGCCTGTGTAGATCTTGTATATGGTTCGGATGATATCGGTAAAGCCGATTTGATAGAACGCATTGAATCGAGAAACGGAATTCATACGATCAACGCTGCGGCCGAGCTTGGTATAGGAAGCCTGGAATATGAACTGATCGAGATATGATCTGTTTGGACTAAATTTACATGAGAGAACTGCATGGCTTAAGCTCGTGAATTCAAATCCAATATTGAGATGATAAAACGATGTTAGTATAAAGGTAAACTATCAAATCACAGTCCTGATGGCCGCTTACCATTCGGACTGTGATTACATTTTGAAAAACTTATGATGAACTCATGAATGAATTAATGGGAAAGACGGATGTTATGCATCGGTCATGATACGAAGGATCTCCCGGTCTGTTTCACGCATACCTTCGCGCCCCAATCGGCCAACATTGCGAATCGTATTCTCCACGCCTTTGGAAACTATACCATCGCCGGCATAGAACTGAGAACCGCTTAGATACATGTTATAGCCAAGTATTCCCGCATTTACAGCAGCAGCGATCTTGCCGGCACAGGAAGCCTTTGCGCCATCGCAAACAACGCCGGAGACGATTGCAAGCGCGTTGACAAGCGTATGTGCTATGACCTCATAATCTCCGCCAAGCAAATAAGCGATGCCTGCGGCTGAGCCGCAGCCGGCACTTATTGCACCGCAAAATGCTGAAAGTCTGCCAATCCAGGATTTTTGGTGTATAGTGATAAGATCCGAGACTATGACTGCACGAATGAGTTCTTCCTCGCTCTTATGATATTCCTTAGCATATTCAATGACGGGAAGGGAGGCCGTCATGCCCTGATTGCCGCTGCCAGATACGATGATGACCGGAAGCTCACATCCGCCCATTCTCGCATCACTTCCTGCGGCAGGAGCTGCCATTGCGCGGAACTTAATATCATCACCATAGGTTTTCAGTATGACCTTTCCTACGCACGCACCGTAATCATTGGTCAGACCTTCTTTTGATATGGCCGAATTATACTCGATCTGCCGTCTAATGGTGTCTCCTATATCGGAAATATCAACGGTGTTGGCAAATTCTATGATGTCCATGATGGACATAGCATCCTTTTCTGTAACCAAGCTTTCGCTTTTTTCAAAGCTCGTGTTATCAGGAGCGAATAGTACATCTCCATTTTTCTCTATGAGTATGATATTTGTATGATAGTCAATGATACGTATATGGACACAATCCTCTTCATGATATTCTCTAATATCGATATCAAAAACAAGATCATTATCGGCGGGCTGTATCGTTATTGGACAGCTATCCAGGAATGCCTTTATCCTTTCGCGCCCAGCATCATCAACAAGCGCAATGACTTCAAGAATCCTTTCATCATCACCTGCAGCTATACCAGCGGCAGCAGCGGCAGCAATACCCTTCATACCGCCAGTATTCGGTACGATAACACTCTTGACGTTTTTTATTATGTTGCCGCTAACAACGATTTCGACCCTATCGGGGATAAAGCCCAAAAAGCGTCTTGCTCTTGCAGCCGCAAAAGCGATAGCTATAGGCTCAGTACAGCCTGCGGCAGGAACGAGCTCTGATTTTAAAACATCGATATAGGATTTATAACGATTATCGGTCTTTAGCAAAACTATAACTTCCTTTCATTTGCAGGATATCCAAACGCAAATCCTGCCACACTGAGAGTATTATATCAGATTTGGACAGCAAATTTCAATAGTCGATAGCATAAATTCATAAGTTTTAATGAAAAAGCAGATAAAAAAGCTTAAAGTGTACTTTTGTCCGATAAAAAGCAGTGTTTTTTCTGTTTGCAAATTCGCGCAGCAGCTTCACCTTGGTAGACAAAAGAGTTTTTTCATGTACTATTCGTCCCAAACGGTGCATATAGTCTCAATTTTGAGGTAAGAAGAGCATTTTGGGCACCAATACGGCAGAGTGATAAAGGAGGACCTTTTATATGTTATAATTTTTACGCAAAAACAAATTTTCCTGAATTATCGAAACAATCCAGTGAGCGACCATACCAAAACCGAACATTAAAATGATTGTATTCATATCGAATGTAATCATTTTCGTGAGATGCAGCATATAAAATGTTCCATAATAAACGAAGTTGATTATAAGTGAATTTACGGCGTTGTAGGTGGTCTTACCAAGTCCAATAAAGATGTTGTCTATAATCACACAGCCCGCATAGGCGATATAAAACGGTGCAAGCTTTAACACGATTGCGAATATTTCATGTGCGTTTGACAGGTTTTGTGCGTACCGAAAGAACGGCATCCAAACAGGAATTGAAATTGCCCATAAAACCACAACCGCACTGCTGATTATATAGTAGTTTGATTGTTTGAGATTTTTATATCCTTCTTTGCAATCACTTCGAATCACCTCTGCAAGTGCAGAAATAGGAATCAGCATCCAGCCCCAAATAAAGTTGTTTGCAATCCAATAATTACCTTGCTCTGCTACGGGGTTTACCATTTTGCAAATCATAACGGCATAGATAAAATTATCAATGAACTGCTGCGTGCCCGAAAACACGCCGACTTTGCGCCACTCTTTGAAGATGGCGGTGTCGCACTTTTCAAACCTACAAAACTTAATATACTTTTGAGCATAGAGCAACCCAGAAGATGCCACTGCAAGTAGGGTGTTTACAATAATATTTGAAATCGCAACACCGTACAAACTGAAACTGGGAATGAGCCAAAAGTCTGCGACTATTGCTAAAACAGTTCTAATTGCTAGAAAGATATAAACATTTCTGTCCTTGCCGACAACCACGAAAACAGTATTTGTAAAACTAACGATAATGCCAATCATAAAGGCAACCGTTTCAAGTCGCAGATACATACTCGTTGCGGCTAAATCAATTTCGGCGGGATTCATAGCAGAAATCAGCACACTGCCGTAAATCAAGACGCCGATTGAAAACAAGATATAGAGAACGAGGGACACAACTCCGATTTTGAAGGTGCATTCTGCAAAATGATCCGATTTGCTTTTGAGCATCCTGTTAAGAATCGAATATATCGGAACAATTAAAAACGCTTGCAGTGTTTCATTGATTAGGTCAAACCATTCCATTTGACCGATAATGTTAAAAACTTCCGTTTGTTTATTTGCGGAAATAAGAAAGGTTTTAACAGTTTGGTAGACGGTAGGAATCAGCGCCAAAGCACAAAGGGCAATCCACAGCCGCCAGTTAAATGTTTTCAGGTCTCTGATTTTATTTCTCATTTTTAATTCTTCCTTGTACAATCCTCACATACCGTTTTGTATTTTTGGCAATCACCGTATGCCTCACGGAAAATAAGCGAGAGATCTCAAATTCATAAAAATGCTTTTGCCATCACATTTCATATATGAGCTATGCAAGCTGTACAGATATATACTAATGCGAGCCGAAACACGACACAAGTTACATAATATGAAACCTCTCTTGTCTTGGTAGACAAAAGAGGTTTCTTTCATGGCGCGCCCAGCAGGATTTGAACCTGCGACCTACCGGTTCGTAGCCGGGCACTCTATCCGCTGAGCTATGGGCGCGTATCTCTTGAATGCGAGAGCTATTATACACCATTGAGCCGTGGATGTCAATGGTTTTTTGGGCATAAATAAATTTATATTGTTAGAAATGATTATTTATGCGGTTTTGTTGATGTCAATATCGTGTCCAATTTGTGCCATAGTTTTGAAAGACCATAGTTTTGGAGTTTTTTCTATCAAAAACGGCACAAATGTACTAATTTATGTGTATTTTGCTATTGAGAAATCATTGGACCTATGCTATGATATACATGAGGAAATGGGAAAAGGGGGTGAACTGCATGGATAAAACTATTAGGGATAATGTTTCTCAGGATTTGGGCAGCACCATTAAGTTCAGAAGAACAAATGAGAAGCAGACAGCCCATCAGGTGCTCATGAGTGTCTATACGGCCATGTGCGAAAAGGGGTATGACCCGGTAAATCAGATCGTTGGTTATTTACTTTCGGGTGATCCCACTTATATAACAAGCTATAATAATGCCAGATATCTCATTCGCACTGTTGAGAGGGACGAGCTTGCCGAGGAGTTGGTTCGCTCCTACCTTGACCAATATGGAAAAAATAATATCCTGTGATCCAAATAACAGAGTTCAGTAACTGAAAAATGAGTACTTGTTTGTATTGGGTACTCATTTTTATTTATCGTTATAAAATTTATCCGTATGCGATTCAACCGAATCACATACGGTATCAAACTTTTAATCTTATTCAATTCAATTGCTTGAAAAGCAGATTCAGATTTAGAACTGGATATCTATTATCTGACCACGGCATCCGTTGCGAGGCACGTTTGCTCCGTTTGCTTCATCGGTATCAATATGCATGGCAAGGTTAAAATTCGGGCTTACGCGAACAACAACATCACCAAATACGGTTTTGCGGTCTTCGGTGGCAACTGCAACGCTTACGATATCCTTATCAGCAACTCCAAATTTTTCGGCATCTTCGGGAGTCATATGTATATGGCGCTTTGCGATGATAAGTCCCTCTGTGAGCTTAATACTGCCTTCGGGCCCGACTATTTCTATTGGAGCAGTACCTGCTATATCGCCTGATTCTCGGATAACGCCCTCAGCCCGCAATGCAACGCTGTCGGTCTTTGAAACCTCAACTTGATCGGCTTTGCGAACGGGCCCAAGAATTGAAACACGCTCGATTTTACGTTCACCATTTTGAATGGTAACCTTTTCCTTGCTAAGGAACTGTCCAGGCTGTGAGAGGGGACGATCAAATGTGAGCTCGTGACCTTTACCAAAGAGAACTTCGACATGCTCTTGAGTCAGATGCACATGGCGTGCGGATACTTCAACTATAAAATCCATGTTTTCCTCCGTAAATTGAGTTTTGAATCTTAAGTGAATCATTGATCTATCCGATTTAGGATAAGAAAATTTTACATCGGAACCGTTGAGTAAAATTTGTTGAAACTATTCAACAATCCATATTTTAAAGCATCGCTTGCGATAAAAATTACTCTGTATTCCTAAATATAGATAGGATCAGTAATTCTCGTGGGCCGAACAATGTTCGGCATCCATATCCATTATTTTGCAGCATTTTAGAAGAAAAGTAAAGTACCTGTTTGGAATATAATGTAGCGGGCAAATTTAAACCGAATTTAATGCTTGAAAAAGATTGTCTTTCGGAGTATGATTGCACTGGATTTTAGGAAAAGAAAAATTGGTGAGAGGTAATTTTATTATGAAGGACTACAGCGTTTTTGATATAATCGGTCCGATAATGGTTGGTCCAAGCAGTTCACATACTGCGGGAGCGGTCAGAATAGGGCTGGTTGCGCACAGCCTTATACAGGGGGATATTTCGGAGGTAGAGATAACTCTGTATGGCTCATTTGCTGAAACAGGAAGGGGTCACGGTACCGATAGAGCGATAATTGCAGGTGTTCTTGGAGTAAAGCCGGATGACGAGCGCATAAAATATTCTATGCTGCTTGCCAAAAGTGAAAATATGAAGGTAACAGTTCATTATAGTGCAGATGAATGTGAGCACCCGAATACCGCAAAGATAAGGGTCACGGGGGAGAATGGCAGGAGCTATACGGTCGTTGGTGTTTCGACCGGAGGGGGGAATATTGAAATCAGGGAGATTGACGGCATGGAGGTTTCGTTCAGCGGCAAATATCCAACATTGATCGTATTTTATCCGGATGCACCAGGCGTCATTTCCAAGGTAACGACTGTGCTTGCAGCTATGAGAATAAATGTTGCGTTCATGAAAGTATTTAGAAATGCAAAGCGAAAGCGTGCATGTATGGTTATAGAGACCGATGCAGCAGTCAATAATGAAGTACTTGAGGGAATAAAAAGTTATGTGGATGAGATAGAGGAGATATGTTCGCTATGAGTTACAGCTTTGATAATGGAAATGAATTGTTGGAAATCTGCGCTAAGGAAAGTCTTTCCATTGCTGAGGTCATGATTCGGAGAGAGATGGAAAAGAGCGAAAGGGATCGTGAGGAAATAATAAATGAAATGTTTGAAAACCTTATGGTCATGCAGCAATCCATTAAACTGGGACTTGAGGAGGAGCAGCAAACCATGACCGGGCTTGCAGGCGGAAATGCCGAAAAGCTCTATGCTTTTGCGCAAAAGGCAAACATGGGAGAAGATATGGCTAAGATCTGCGCGGCCGCAATGGCTGTGACGGAGGTCAATGCATCCATGGGAAGGATCGTTGCAACGCCTACAGCTGGCGCAAGCGGAGTGTTGCCGGCGGTGTTGGTGATGTGCAGCGAGAAACAATCCTTTACCGACAGGGATCTGGTAAACGGGCTGTTTACAGCAGGTGCGGTTGGAATAATTATTGCAAAAAATGCAAGCATATCGGGAGCAGCAGGAGGCTGTCAAGCTGAGATAGGGTCGGGCTCTGCCATGGCTGCGGCTGCGCTTGCAGAGTTATGCGGGGCTGAACCGAGTGCTGCACTCGATGCCGCCGCAATTGCATTAAAAAACATAATGGGTTTGGTTTGTGATCCTGTTGCGGGGCTTGTTGAATGCCCATGCATAAAGAGAAATGCAATGGGAGCGGCGAATGCAGTGTTGGCAGCGGATATGGTTCTTGCAGGCATTTCGAGCATAATTCCGTTTGACGAAGTGGTTTCTGCAATGCGGAGCGTAGGAAGAATGATGAATTCGGATCTTAGAGAGACATCGCGCGGGGGTTTGGCTGCGACCGCAACCGCAAGAGGCATTGCTGACCGAATTGGCAGGCGGGATGATATTTGAAGCGATTTATTCGAAATAATGAATTTCGATAAATTATTCTTGCAATAGGCTGTGCAGCATGTTATAATTTCAAAGCATTGCATTGAATTATGCATAATAAACAAAATTGGAGGCTGCAAATGAATCAGAAGGAGCTGACAAGGTGGCTTAGAATAGGAATTGCGGGTGTTTGCATCATTATGCTTGTGAGCTTTATTATAGTGATTCCGGGAGCTATTTTTAGAAGAGCTGATGAGGAGCTGATGATTGCAAGGTATAGAACTCTCATAATCATCCTCTCTGAGATTGCAATAATACCTTGTATATATGCTTTGATAAGGGCATGGTGTGTTACGGATGAAATAGCAAAGGATAATTCTTTTTCAAAAGAAAATGTAATGAATATGAAGCAGATTGGGCTATGTGCATTGATTGAGAGCATCTATCTTTTTATATTCTGTATAGTGATGGCAATATTGAATCATTTTTGCTTTGAAGAATTTGCATTGTATTCATTTGTTCTTGCTCTGATCTCATGTACGATCTTTGTTGCAGCAGTATGTCTTGCGCATCTTATTGATAAAGCAGCTGCAATAAAGGCAGAAAATGACAGCATAGTGTGAGGCAAAAATGGGAGAGATAATAATAAATATTGATGTGATGCTTGCAAAACGCAAGATGAGCGTGACGGCTTTATCCGAACGTATCGGGATATCGCTGGTCAACACATCAGTGCTCAAAAATGGAAGAGCAAAGGGTATAAAGTTTGAAACATTGGCCAAGCTTTGTGAGGTACTGAACTGCACTCCTGGAGATCTTCTTGAATACCGCGAAGCTAAGGATGAATGAAGAGTATGACTTGGTATTTGGTCAAAATGAGCGAATCGTGGACTTCAATAATATAAAGAGCGCTTTTCATTCTATTGCTGGTATGATATAATCAGCTGATGTGCCATGGCGCAAGTGACAATATAGCATATGTAAATGGAGAAGAGGGTGAAGGTAAATAAAAATAAGATTCTGAAAATAGTAATCAATACTGCAATGATAGCTGTCATTGCAATTTTGCTTTATATTTCAATCAATAGCGTATTGCCTGGGTTTATCGATACTCTGGCAGAGGGTGATGAAGCAGCATTACAGGCATATCTGCAAACCTTTAGTTCATTCGATGGTTATCTCGTAGGTTTTTTGCTGCAATTCATTCAGATTATAACAATTGTGCTTCCAAGTGTACCGATCCAGATCGCCACGGGGTTTATATTTGGTACATGGAGAGCATTTATTATTTGCTATACGGGATATGTCAGCGCAAATGCAGTTGTATTCATAGCGGGAAGAGCACTGAACGGTGGATTGGAAAAGTTATTACCGACCAGCGGAAGCAAGAGCGTGAGCTCCGGAAAAGCTCAGAAATTGATGGACTCAAAATATCCTGCGTTTACAGTGTTTTTAGCTTCAATACTGCCGATAATACCAAATGGAGCAATACCATATGCGGCATCTAAGACGAAGATGAAGTTCTCTTCTTTCATTATTGCGGTTGCCGTCGGATGCATTCCAACTGTCTATACTGTTTGTGCTGTGGGTGGTAAATTGAATGGTTTTGACTATATAACCGCTGCATTGACGTTTCTTCCGCTTTTTGTATTGGTTGGGATACTGTTCTGGCAAAAGAATAATCTTATTGCTCTGTATGAAAAAATCCTGAAGCGCATTAAAAGGAATGGGGAAGGCGAGTCGTCAAATAATACTTCGGATATATCTGATGCTGAAAAATGATTCAACCAATCAAAAACTACGGAGTTTTTCCGTAGTTTTTGATTTAAATACATATCTTATTGCTGAACCAGTCTCACATTTTCAGTATGCATGGCTTGAATTTTAACAATTCTGGGAGCCATCAGGCGCGAAGCAAAGCGCTCGCCATAAAGGCTCCAGATCGTTTCATGGGACATGTTATCTGTAGCAAATACTTCAAGATTTGTAGAAAATATGGTAGACTTACCCATATCCTGCCTTTGACATAATATGCTTAGCAGAGTTTCGATGGTTATATTTTGAATCATTGGCTCCGTACCAAGATCATCGATTATGAGCAAATCAGGCAAAATAAAATCAGGCTTATCGCTTGGATCTGAACGCAGGGTGTCAAGCGTGAGTTGAATAAGCCTATGCGCACTTATTTTTAATACTGAATAGCCGCGCTTCAAAATTCTGCCTCCGATACAATTCACTAAAAAGGTTTTTCCAACTCCAGGCTCGCCGAAATAAAGCAGATCATGTTTTTCATTGTTTGGAAAGCTATCTGAGTAGGCAATAGCAGCATCACGGATTTTCGCCATTGCGTTACGATCACCGGGAGTCCTTTGTAGGTTGATGTCAAATGCTTCAAAGCTTTGTTTAGGATCAAGTCCGGAATCTTCGAATACGGTATTGATAGCCAACTGAGTAACACATCGGCAGAGATCAGTACCTATTCGCCCTGTATCATGACAGAACTCACATACATATTGTTTGTCTAGATAATCGGATGGGAAACCGTTCTTGGCTAGCAGCATGCATTTTTCATCCTTTTGACCAACGATGAACATTTCCGCAGTTTTCTGTATGCCTTTTTTATCAGAATCTCCCATGAGCCGCAGCCCAAAATCAAAGGTCATGCATCTTACATCGTTATCCAGTTCTCTTATCATCGGAATACGCAAACAAACCTCTTCATAACGTGATTCTTCAAGCTTTTTCATCTTTCGCCTGCGATTTGCCATTTCTTCGGCAATTGCACGGCTGAGCACCGCAGATCTGATCTTCATTTATAAACATCCTCCCCTAGGTCAATGCCTAGTTCCTTCAACTGTTCTGCTGTATATTGATGCTGGCGATAGCCAAGTGCACGGTTTGGCTTTTTACGAGAGCTCTCACTTCGCAAAGCTTCAGATCTTGGCGACTGCTGCTTATCGACGAATTCCTTTGCGGCGGAGATTGTGGATATGCCGGCTTGATGCCAAGCAGCCAAAATTTTTTTTGTTTCGGAAAACGGATGTACAGCCTTTGCTGCAAGCTCGGCAGCGTAGAACATGAGCTCAGGATCCATACACCAGTCCTTATACCAGAGTTCGACTTGCTGCCTGTGTGCAGCCGTTGTACTGCGGTTGGCCAGCCCGGCATTGACATAGATCCGACGGGTGATCTCAGCAATCATATCCTGCTCGCGAGAGAGCTGCTGCATCTTTTCGGGCGATATATTACCGTTTTCCTGATATCCGGAAAGGATAGCATCCAGATACTTAAAGCTGGGGCGATCGCTCGCTACAACATCCTTACATGCCAAATCGATAGCTTCATCATTGAATCCCCAATCCCTCGTCCATTTGCGGTATAATTCGGATTCATCTTCCGTGGGCCTTCTGGAAATTCGCCAACGCTTGAGTATCTTGGCTGCGCCGCTCGCCGATTCAAGTTCAATGATGAAGCATTCATGGACTTGCTCAAAGCTTAGATAACGTTCGGCTGCCAATCTTTTTGCAACAGCATCCATATAGTTAATATTAACTCTGGAGCCTTTGATTTCTATGCAATGGCGAACGATTTCTATCGCAGCATCGGGCTCAAAGCCAAAGATATCAATCCAATCATATATTTTTTGCAATTCTGCACCACAAAGATTCCTTGTGCCAAGTATTAACTGAAGCCTAGCAACGAGTTCAGTATGTCTTCCGGTTGTACCGACATTTACAGTTTTTGCCGATGTGCGCACATCCAGATACTGCACATTTATCTTTCCGCTGTCGATGATTCGAACAAGCCCCTGTTTTTCCCAAAATCGATATGCATCGAGAACTGCTTCAGCGGTCATTCCGAGTGCAGTTTCTATATCAGCAGCATCCTCACTTGGTGAGGTGACAAGCATAAGGCCATATAAATACACCTTTACGGCGTCCCCTGGGGCAGCAGGCATAAATTCTATAATGAATGCATTATCAATATTTGTAACCGTGAGAAGGCGTGGTTCTCTGGTTATGGAAAAATCAGACATTAAAATAGCTCCAAATCAGATTAAGAAAAAAATCAAACATTGCGGGAAAATCGATCAAATATACTTCAAAAACAAAGGGTGAGCGGAAATCCCGCTCACCCAAGTGCTATAATAGAAATATTGATAGCACTGTAATTTCAGAGCAATGGTCGGTGCCGCTCATTATTCCTTGTGACAATCACAGCCGCAATCGCAGCCATCGCCACATTCTTCATCACAATCGCAATCATCCATTTCCTCAAGCATGGTCTGGACGATTTCGATCAGTGCATCCATATCCTCTTCGGCGGGAGACACAAATTCTTCGGTATCTTCTTCTTCATTGACGAGTATGCGCATGATATAGACGCTGGTTTCACAGCTGCACTCCTCATCCTCATCGCATTCGCAATTATCGTTTGCATCGACAAGAATAGCGTATTCATTGCCTTCGTAATCAAAATAATCAATGATGTCAAGTTCAAACTCGTTGCCATCATCATCGGTGAAAGTCACAAAATCCCTTTCTTCGCAATCACACATGGTAGTTGTACTCCTTAATTTATTCGGAAATCAATCTTCCACGATCAATTCTAACCTATTGAGGAAAAAAAATCAAGGTGATTTTTTGAATAATTTAGGCAAAAGATGCTGAATGAACAGTATATTACGTGCAGCTATTGAAAAATGCCGGTAAATGTAGTATCTTTATTAATAACGATACAAATATCAGGAGGTTATTATGTGGTCTGAATTTAAGAAGTTTGCTTTCAAGGGCAATGTAATGGACATGGCCGTCGGTGTAATGATTGGCGCTGCCTTCCAGAGCATCGTCAGTTCGCTTGTGAACGATATTTTCATGCCGTTATTTGGTCTGATCTTCAACACCGCTACTCTCAATTCAAAGTATATTATACTTAAGGGCGCGGATCTGGTCACTGGCGGTATGACTGCGGCCGAAGCTACTGCCGCAGGTGCATCGGTTTTGACCTATGGTGCATTCATTGCCGCGATCATTAATTTCGTGCTCATCGCAGTCATTGTGTTCTTTATCGTCAAGCTTATTAATAAGCTCAAGACACTGGGACACAAGGATGAAATCGAAGAAGTTAAGCCTGAACCCAGACTTTGTCCTTATTGCAAGAACGAGGTTGCAGAGGATGCAACACGCTGCCCGCATTGCACCAGCATGTTGGATTAATGAGGTTCAAATCAACCAAACGATAGATATATGATGCTGCTCGATCAAGTATGAGTAACCGTAGGATCGGGCAGTATTATTTGAGAATATCGAATATTTTGCTTGAAAGGATAATTGAAGATGAGTTTATATGACGGTTGGCAGGAAATGATGAAGGATACCGAAACGGAGGAATTCGCCAGATTTTGGAATACATATATTGCAACAGAAAAGGAAGCATACCGCAAAATCCTTTCCGACATCAGCATTAAATACTGCGGAACAGCTGCTGATTTAGCCAAGGGCTTTGGAATGAGCGAGGAGATATTTGCAGGTTTTCTCGATGGGATAAATACCAGCCTTATCACTCCCATAGAGGTTGAAGCTGTAGAGTCGGATACGCAGCTAAACCTTGATATTGATTTTGAAAAGTTGTTTTTCAACATGCATGAAGCGAAAGCGGATTGGCTTTATAACCTGAAGGAGTGGAACGGCGTGCTTTCAGAAGAGAAGCGCAGGGAAATCACCAAGTCCTATAGACTTTCAAAACAGTTTATCAATAATTCCCCGAAGGTTGGTCCAAACGATCCATGTCCTTGCGGCAGTGGGAAAAAGTATAAGAAATGCTGCGGTAGAGCGCAGAATTAAGAAAAGGCTTTAGGGGAGCTGCTATTGAGCAGACTCCCTTTATTGCTGCCTCTGTTTTCCAATGGCGTAAATTGCCGCATGACTTTTGTATTTGCTTTCACCAACGCGTACTCGCTTTATCGCAATTGAATCCTTATAATAAATCTTAAAGGTTTCATATATACTGCCATAGACCGCAGGGCTCACAAGACGGGTTTCGCCATATGCAAGCTCATAATCATCATAGAATTTTGGCTCGCCTGGAGGTATGATATCCAAATATTCACTGACCAGTTCAATTTTATCGAAGCTATCATCAAATTTTTCACCATATATTTCGCAAAACAAATAACCATCTTCTACCCACATAAATATATATATACTATTTCCTGTGGAGTTTCTTATAATGAGATCCATGCTGCCTTCGCTTATAGCAGCATCAAGGCCTGCAGGGAGATAGGGCACGGGCTTGGAGTGATTGCAGCGCAGTGGGATTTCCAGATCTGCACACAATGCAGCATTATATAGAGTTGAGCTAACTTGGCAAATGCCTCCTCCGTATTGATCCTCCGAGTCCAGCCCGCCGTTGGTAAATGCTTCAGCTTTCTTCCATCCGTTTTCCTTGCTGCGCGAACCAAGGCAATCATCAAATGAAAGCTCTTCGTTTTGAAGCAGCTGCTTTCCGTTAATAATTGATGCGGCTTTTGAAACATTATAAGCTCGATCTTTATTCCAGATGCTGAATTCAGTTTTGCAGCTTCCTCTCAATATTGGGAGCGAAATCTCATTCAGGCAGGGCGCTGTCTCGATCATTGGCAATCGTATGTCATGCTCACCTGATAAAATGAGTTGTTTGGTGGATTGTTTATCCAGTTCCAGGCCATTGTGACCATGCTCTATTTTAAATTTGGAGCCAGCTCCTTCATTTTTGATCAGTGCCAATGAATCTGGTGTGGGCTTAATATTGACGGCATTGGAAATATTGGTAAGTGCGGCATCCAATCTTTCGTCGTCTTCAGGGGAAAATACCAATGAGTAATTTCCATGCCCCTTCATTGCATTTTGAAGCGTCTCGTTAAGATTGACTGCGATCGATATATCACTGCTTGAAAGAAAAAATTGCATATCATCAAGATACAATTTGCAGGTATAGTCGGCCATCAGGTCTGTTTCGAGCTCTGAAAGCAGCTTCCTTGCATCATCAACTGTTTTTCCTGAAATATCTATACCGTTTATATATGTATTGTACTCAAAAACAAAAGTATCGTTACCGCTAATATTGTCATTGCTATCTCCAATCGGCTCGAATTGCTCTAAATTATCGTTGGAGTTCGGCGGGAATGAGGACTCTTCAACATCTTTGCAGGATGTAAAACCAAGCAATACAAGCATAGCTAATGCCAAAAAAATAATGTTCCTGAATTTTTTCATAAACTCACCTCATGATAAAGCTTAATATTGATTAGATTGTTCCAATTTGGCGAAAAATATGATGAAGTAAAAGCATAATAGGCAAAAACCAAAAAAATAATTGGAAGAAGATCCTATATATAACAACTGTGCGGCAAACACGAGATTGGATTTTGATTTTCAATTATTCAATAATATAGCCGCTGTCTGTCGGTACAATTCCATTAAAAGCACATAGGATGCGCCGCAGTGGCAAGAGTTACTGCACTGCTTGGCATAATCGAGGCGTTTACCTAAATAAATATAAATAAAAAATATAGAAAAAGTAAATCAAAAGCATGACTGCTCCCTGAATGCGAGAGAGCCTTTTTCGAATTAGCCCGGGCAGCAGTAACACACCGGATACCAGCAACATGATTGGTATATCTATGCGCATAATATCTGCCGGAATTGTGAAAGGAGCAATGGCTCCGGATGCTCCTAGTACCAGAAGCAGATTTAGAATATTCGCACCAATAATATTTCCCAATGAAAGCGCACTATGTTTTTTACGGAGTGCTGTGATTGCCGTCATCAGCTCCGGCAGCGATGTTCCAAATGCGATCATGCTGACGGACACCACACGTTCGGGAATGCCGATCATTTCAGCGATCAGAGATCCGTGAGTTACAAGCAACCTTGCACCATAGAACAGTGCAAAAGATGTGATTCCCATTAGTATCAAATCGCCCCAGAAGCAGTCGTAATCGTTTATGTTCGATTCGCTGTCAGATCCGGATTGCAGCGTGAAAAATGCAATATATATCGCCATGCACAACAGCAGAATGCATCCTGAAATACGGCTTACTCCTCCGCCGGAATAGGCCAACAGGCAAAATACAGCTGCAGCAGAGAAAAAACAGAGGCCGTTTTTTCGAAATTCCATTGGCTCGATCGGAGTGGGCTTTATTGCTTGAATCAGCCCGGCAATCAAGGCTGTATTACATATTATACTTCCTATTGCGTTGCTCGCTGCCATATCGGCGTGTCCGGCGATTGCGGCGGTTGTAGAGACGGTTAATTCGGGCAGAGTTGTTCCAAGACTGACCAATGTGATCCCTATCAACATCTCTGACATCTTTAAACGCCTTGCGGCGCGAACGGCTGCTTCAACGAATACATCGCTGCCAATGATTACGAGTATTAACCCTACAATGAATAGGACTATTGACAAGAAAATCCCTCCTGTATAAATGATTTAGCGGGTAGTACTTCAATTGTATTGGTTGAAATAGCGATTGATTCATTTTAATTGAAATAAATAGTAAAACAAGTGTTTGTATAAAATTTACATAAAATAAATATTAATTCAATTTTTATAGAATTCTTTGACAACAGCAGGGATATAAATTAAGCTGTTTTAGGGGTTCCAAAATAGTGAGGAATATGATAAGATACATATATGTGTTTTAGGCTGCATTTGGATGAAAAGAATATGATGCTCGCTTTGGAGGAAGCAAAGCAGGCCTATGCTTCGGGAGAGGTTCCAGTTGGCGCCGTTATTATACATAATGGGGAATTGATTGCGGGCGCGCATAACCTCGTGGAAGAAAGAAGGGATCCGACGGCTCATGCGGAACTGCTTGCGCTTAAGGCGGCGGCAAATAAGCTGGGGAGACGCAGGCTGAGTGATTGCGAGCTGTATGTTACTCTTGAACCCTGTGCTATGTGCATGGGTGCGATCATTGGCTATCGCATAGGAGCACTTGCATTCGGTGCATTTGATCCTGCGGCAGGCTGCTGTATCTCCAAGGTGGAGCTAACGGAGCTCTTGAACTGCCCGCTGCCATATGTAGGGGGGATGATGGAGGATGAATGCCGCAGTATTTTATCGGAATTTTTTAAAGAAAGACGAGAAAGATAAGTGCGATATCATTTTTTCGTGTGGAGTACAGCAACATCTCTGCATGGGAATTAGATATAATTAAAAACGGAGGTAAAACATGAAGAAAACCCTAAAGAGCATACTGTGCCTTGCTATGGTCATGGTAATGATGCTCGCAGCGACAAATGCTGGGGCTGTAACGATGCAAAGTAAGACAAACGTAAGCATCGCTGATACGACTCCAGGCAAGCAGATCATCACTCAGGAAACAGATCCTGACGAGATCGTTACAATCATCGTAAAGCTCAAGGATGCTCCCATCCTTGCAGTTACCGATGCAGGAACAAAGAAGGCGCAGGAACTTCGTAAGGATCTTATTGCTAAGCAGGATAAGGTTGCGGCTCAGATCAATGCGCTTGTAAAATCCGATATAAGCATTGAATATCATTATGTGATGCTGTTCAACGGCTTTTCGTTTGAAGGAAAATACGGATTGATTGATCAGATCAAGAAGCTACCGGGTGTTGCGAATTGCTATCGCAGCGAGGTATATAACCTTCCTGAGGATGAAAAAGTTGAGCCGGACAAGCTTACCAACAGCGTTGGATATATAAACGCAGATGATATGTGGGCACTCGGTTATACCGGACAGGGACAGACCATTGCCATCATCGATACCGGTATAAAGAAAACTCACTCGAATTTTGCAACTGCTCCGGCAGATCCGCATTTCGATGCTTCCGGTCTCCAGGAAATACTCGATAATAACGAACTTTGTTCGGAGGAACGCTACAATGGCGGCACCCTTACAGGCAGCAACCTCTATTGCAGCGCAAAGATCCCCTATGCTTTCAACTATGCAACAGGAACAACCGATGTTAGCCATGATTCAGCAGGCAGCGATCACGGCACCCATGTTTCAAGCATTGCCGCCGGATATGACAGCACTGTAAAGGGCGTTGCGTACAATGCACAGATCATCACCATGCAGGTCTTCACTAATGTTGGGGCTCCCTGGTCGAATATTCTTGCGGCACTCGAGGATTGCGTATATCTTGGAGTTGATGCATTGAATATGAGCCTTGGTTCGGATTGCGGTTTCTCAAATGATGATGATGATATCGATGATATCCTTGCATTATTGACTGCAAATGGAATAAACTGTGCAGTTGCTGCCGGCAACTCAGCAAGTGCGGGTGCGGGAAATAATTATTCCAGCAAGCAGCCAACCTTCAATATTGATAATGGTGTTGTCAGTTCACCCAGCACTATGGGAGGTTCGCTGTCCGTTGCATCAAGCGATAAGGGCAACGATATGGCTCCTTCCAGCTTTACAAGCTGGGGATCGACGGCGGATCTTCGCATAAAGCCGGAGATAATGGCACCCGGTGGCAGCATTTATGCTGCAACGGACTCCTCGTATTCCTATTCAAATTATTCAACAAAGAGCGGAACATCCATGGCATCCCCGCATATAGCCGGAAGCATGGTATTGGTTAATCAGTATGTAAATACTCAGTTCCCAAATTTGAATGAGAGCGAACGTATGGAGATGGTAAATACCCTTCTCATGAGCACTGCTCGCCCATCAATGGTTCAGAACACAACCCCCCGTTCGGTTCGTGTGCAGGGTGCAGGTCAGGCGGATCTCGTTGCTGCGATTTCTACCAAGGCATATCTGCGTGTGAACGGCTCGGTTCGTCCGAAGCTTGAGATCGGGGATGATCCCACAAAGACCGGAATTTTCAGTTTCAGCTTTGATGTTGTAAACTTCGGAAATGTGCCCCTCACTTACAATGTGAATGTCAGCGTGATAACGGAGAGAGTAAACAATATGTTGATTGGCGGAAGGACCGCGTATTCGATGACAGGCTCTCCTGAAAACATTACGTCTAATTGTAACATTACCGCTCCGGCTACTATAACCGTACCGGCCAACGGAACATATACTATCAATGTTACTGTGGACGTGAACGGCTGTGCCGATATCTTCAATGAAAAGTATCCCGAAGGAACCTATATTGAGGGCTATGTTCAGCTTGATGGCGATGTGGATCTCTCCATCCCTTACCTTGGATTCTATGGCGATTGGAATCATGCAAGCGTATTCGATAGGGGATATTACTATGATGAGTTCCTTGGCAACGACGATTGGCCTTCTGAATGGGGAACCAACAGTGCAGGCTCTTCAATAGGCGGAAATAACTACATCGAATTTGGTATGAATCCATTTGGAACTACCGAAAACTTCCTGCTGGATCGCGCAAGCATAAGTCCGAATGGTGATGGAAAGATGGATGCTATAGATACCGTATACACCTATCTTCTCAGAAACTGCGATGTTTTTGAATATTCAATTCGTGATGCTGCAACGGGTGAGGAGTATTTCAACCTTCCGATACCCTGGGAACGTAAATGTCATAAGCTTGATTTTTACACAGTACCGGAGCCTGTTGGCCAATATGAATCAAATGCTATTACGCCTTGGACTGGTGAGGGTCTTGCCGATGGAACTACGGTCATACTTCGTATGACGGGTTATCTTGATTCTTTCAGAGATGTCGATCCCGAAGCCAATGAAAATGCAGTTTGGGAGATTCCAGTAACGATCGATAGGACTGCTCCTGAGATAGTTTATTGGAATCTGGAAGATGGTCAGCTAACCCTGTTCGTCAGGGATAATCACTATGTATCCTATGTTGGAGTCTATTCCAATCAGGCATGCACGAACTCGACTCTTATAACCAGCGATATCGTTGAAGAGAATTCCCGCGGCATGCTCTCCATGCTCACTTTTGATGTCGGCAATCGCGATCAGGTTTATGTTAAGGTCGGAGACTATGCATATAACTTTACTACTCAGGCTGTTTCCGGTGAAGGCGGTTCCATTGAACCCGTTGATCTCGAGGGTGTCAGCATCATCGAACAGGATGTTGAAACCTATGAAGGTATGAGCACAGTTCTGAATATCGCACGCAACCCCATCGATGCAAACAACTTCACCATGACTTGGACAAGTTCAGATGAGAGCATCGCAACCGTTCGTGGAGGGCTCACAAAGGCGACCGTTACTGGCGTTGCTCAGGGTAATGTAACTATAACTGCTACCGCAACCGATAAACGAACCGGAGAGAGCTACTCTGCAAGTACGGTTGTCACAGTTAAATACTATCCGAGCATCAGTGATGCAATGAATGCAGAGGGATCTGACCTCCAATTCACCAGCTCCGGCAATTACGCTTGGGCTATCGATATGGATCCCAACTCAAATAGACTGGCGGCTAAGAGCACGAACCAAGGCGTTGGAAGCTCATCTTCGACCGTAACGATGGCTGCCGTCTCGCTCGGCACCGGAGATACACTTAAGTTTGATTGGAAGGTGAGCAGCGAGGCGAATTATGATAAGCTCAAGTTCTACGTCAACGATACCGAGGTTGCTGCAATAAGCGGAAGTACCAACTGGGCGACCTATACATATAGCGTTCCCTCCGATGGCAGCTACACCTTTAAGTGGACCTATACTAAGGATGGTTCCCTTGATAGAGATCAGGATACCGGATGGGTTGATGAAGTCAGGATTGAAAGCAGCACACCTCCCGCTCCCGTTGCCGATGGTGATGTTAACGGTGATGGAGTTGTGAATATGTCTGATGGACTTCTCGTTATGAGACATGCGCTTGGTCTTATAAATCTGACGGACGAGCAGTTGGCCCATGCAAATGTAAATGGCGATGATCGCGTAAATACTGAGGATGCAGTCATCATCAACCGCATTGCTATGGGTTTGGTCACTCTGTAAATGGTAGTTTAGCATAATCAATAAAAGCCGTTTTGCACTTCAAAGTGTGGAGCGGCTTTTTCTTGTGTGAAAAGGATAAGGATGATGTGTTGATATGAAAAAAGAATAACAAAAAAGCCTCACAACAGCAAGGCTCTTTATGGTCGGGGTGAGGTGATTTGAACACCCGACCTTTTGGTCCCGAACCAAACGCGCTACCAAACTGCGCTACACCCCGATGGAGCCAATGAAGGGACTCGAACCCTTGACCTGAGCATTACGAATGCACTGCTCTACCAACTGAGCTACATTGGCTTGCACGAGATGGGATTATAGCATAGTTTTTGTCGGCTGTCAATAGATATTTCAAATAATTAACTCAAATAATTAATATATTAAAAAATGGACTTTTTTTATCTTTACAATTGTCACGATTGCTGATAAAATCCATTTCGCAAGATTAAGTTGGCTCGCTTCTCCAATATAATAAGGTTGGAAAGGCGATAGGTTTGTATTTTCATATAAACCAATTTGGAGTGGAAATGGAATTCAGAATAAAGAAAGCGGAATTTGTGACCAGTGTCGGTTTGGGAGGCAGTTATCCAGAGCAGATATCTTCCGAGATCGC
Organism: Christensenellaceae bacterium Phil7; assembly: GCA_001940845.1. Classification (GTDB taxonomy): domain Bacteria; phylum Bacillota; class Clostridia; order Christensenellales; family CAG-138; genus PeH17. The sequence goes on along the minus strand of MSGV01000023.1, from coordinate 317,673 downwards.
AATGGTTGGAAAATCCAATGTCGGTAAATCTTCATTGATAAATTCGCTTTGCGGCAATGGTAAACTTGCCAAGACTTCACAGAAACCTGGAAAGACCAGGCTTATAAATTTTTTTGAAATAAACAATGAGTTTTATTTGGTAGATTTGCCGGGCTATGGTTTCGCAAGCGCACCAAAGGTGGAAAAGGAGAAGTGGGGAGAGCTGATAGAGCGCTATCTGGCCTCAGGACGAGTTAAGCATATTTGCATGCTCTTGGATATCAGGCACGAACCAACCGCCGATGATAAGATGATGTTTAAATACATCCTTTACTATGCCATTCCCTATACGCTCGTTGCAACGAAGGCCGATAAACTGGCGAGGAGTAAGCGCCAGCAGGCTGCGAATTCATGTGCAAGGGCACTTGGTGCTCCGCCATATGCGGTAGCGTACTCTTCGGAAACGGGAGATGGAAAGGATGAATTGATTCGGCGCATAGGTGCGGTGATTGAAGTGCCGCCGAATGCGATTGATGAGCTCGATAAATAAATATTTAATGTTAGCATTGACATACTATTATGGCGGATGCATAATACATAGTGAAAACGCTGGATCGGTTGAACGCCATCCTAAGCGACCAGTTAAGTTATCAGGAAAAGGAAGAATAAATCATGGCTTTAAGGAAATGTCCCAGATGCGGATTGAACTATATTAGAGAAGATCAGAAACTTTGCGATGTATGCTCAAGAAAGCGCAGACCGGGTGAAGACGATGATTCGGAAGAAATGCTTTGCATTGAGTGCGGTGAGCATCCTGTAATGAAGGGGAAGGATATCTGCTCGTATTGTTATAAGGAATCGCTCAGGCAGGAGCAGCTTGCAAACCAACGCAAGAGTGCTGCTGCGGTTGCATTCGATAAGTTGGAGATAGATGATGTCGAAGTTCCGTTTGTTGATGATGAAATTCCGGAGAGCGAGATCAATGAGATCGAGGATGAGTTTGGTGAGAATGAAGGCGCCGAAGAAGACTTTGATGAGACTGATGGGAATGAAATCGAGGTCATCGATGATGAGTTTGATCTGGACGAAACTAATATGGTAGGAATGGAGAGCTGAGAATGAAGGTGTTTGCCCTGGCAGATCTGCATATGGATGGCAAACAGGGCAAGCCCATGGATGTCTTTGGTGATAATTGGAATGATCATATAGAGCGCATCGCAGCAGCATGGCATGATGCGGTTTCTGATGAGGATATTGTTCTGCTCCCAGGAGATATCAGTTGGGCAATGCAATTCAAAGATGTGCTGTGTGATATACAGCGTATTTCCGATTTTCCGGGGACTAAGCTGATGATTCGCGGAAACCATGATTATTGGTGGACCTCTCCAACAAAGATGCGCTCATGCTTTCCTGAAAGCGTGAGAATCATTCAGAATGATTCATTTGTCTTTAACGGAGTCGCAATAGCAGGCACTCGTGGTTGGCTCTATCCCGGCTCAGCAGGCTATGTGCAGCAGAATGATGAAAAAATCTATAATAGAGAACTCCTGCGATTGAGGCTTACGATAGGAGCTGCAATGAGACATGTGGATAGTGGTGCAGCCGAAAGCATTATCCTCATGCTGCACTATCCTCCACTGGGGGAAAGGGGGGATGCGACCGGTTTTACTGAGATGATTGCTGAGTATCCTGCAATCACTGATATCGTTTATGGGCATCTTCATGCACAATCTGTACACCATGCATTTGAGGGAAATCGTGATGGGAAAAGCTATTGGCTGTGCTCCGCTGATTACCTGAATTTCGTTCCAAGGCTTATAAAGCAGATATGAAATGGGATGTCTGTCCGACAGGCAGGATCGGCGTTGATTTATGTTATAATATGGCTCAAATCGTATCCGGTCCAGAGCTTAAAAGCGATCAGACCCTGGTGAAGAAGCATTCTATCACCGGAAAAACTGATGAGCCTTCTTTTTTTAGCCTCATATACCAGTTGAGTGGAATCAATCAAGCAGCTGTGTACAGCTGATGCATAGACCATGTCCGCTATTACGGCCGTAGGTTTAAGCATATTAAGAAACTCGAAAGATTCAAATTCGGGGTAGCCCTTCATTCCAAGTGGGGTTGAGTTTATGAGGACATCACAGTTCATGAGAATGTCGTATGAGTCTTTAAGCACTCTGTTAAGGCTCAAACCATCATGTCTGATCAGCGTGACAATATTGCCGCCATTGCGTATAATGGCTTCCTTAGCACCGGCTGCTGCGCCGCCATTTCCGAGTATGGCGATCGATTTACCGGCAATATTTACACCGACCTCGTTTAATGCGGCTATAAGCCCATCGCCATCGGTATTGTAGCCCACCAGCTTAGGTTCTGACATTATGTGACCACGTTCTACCGAAACTATGTTCACTGATCCGGCATTATGCGCTTCAATGCTGATCTCATCCAAATAATCCATTATAGCACGCTTGTGCGGCATGGTCACGGCAAATCCGGAAAGACGGTGCTGTCGGATCAATTCACGAATATTGCCGATTTCTTCTTTTTTTACACATAGACGTAAAAATTCCGCATCAATTCCGACAGAATCGAACATTGGAGCATAGAGTTCAGGAGAGCGGCTGTGCTCCACAGGATCGCCTATGATTGCATAGTGGATTTTCATATTTTCATTATACCATAAATTTCCCACATATGCTATAATAGGGTAAAAAATGAGTCAAGGAGAATAGTGATGAAGTTATTGGTGATCAATGGCCCGAACTTGAATTTGACTGGGATAAGAAAACCTGAGATTTATGGAACGGATACTCTCGATACGATAATGAGCGAGCTGCAAGCGTACCTTTCGAGCTGTAATGCCGAACTATATGCATTTCAATCCAATCATGAGGGAGAACTGATTGATATAATACAATCAGCTATTGGCGAAGTGGATGGAATTATAATAAACCCAGGAGCATATACTCATTATTCATTTGCAATCAGGGATGCGATAGAGGCATGCGCTATACCGACTGTCGAAGTGCATTTGAGCGATATAAATAACAGGGAAGAATTTCGCCGCATAAGCGTAATAAAGGATGTGTGCATTGCGCAGATCTCCGGCATGGGTAAGCAGGGATATATTGAAGCAGCAAAGCTTCTTCTATCGAGGGCGATGAATTGATGAATATTAAGGAACAGAATCTATACGTTATGAGCCTTATGTCGAAGTTTTTGAACGATGCGCCAACCTGTATTGATGGGGAGGCGGTACAGGAGCTCTCATCTGTTTGCGGCATTTCGATAGAGGCGGCATACTCATACCTGCTTGCCGCGTATTGCGGTATAGATTTGGAATGCGATGGAAGGGAATTATTCAGCGAATATTTTCTGGAGAGCATCCGACAGATAGATGATGCTGAATTGAAAAACAATGCTTATTATAAAAGCATAAGTTTTCCGAATGTTAAGAGAGGAGGCATCGAATTCAGGCAATGCAAATTTAAACCATTTGAAGCCTTCGTCTCTGATGATACTATAATGCGCCATGACGGGCGTATAATACCACAGATAGGGTTCTTTGCCAATGAAGTGCAATATCCGTCCATTCAGGAAGATGGGAGAATATGGATGACGGTGACCCCGCTTGAGATCAATACGATACAGCCGGCAATTGATTCGGCGCATGGGCATGTGCTTGCCTACGGTTTGGGGCTCGGCTATTTTGCATATATGGCGGCAAGGAAGGCTTCGGTAGAAACCGTTACAATAGTCGAACTTAATGAAAATGTTATCGATATGTTCAATGAATACCTGCTGCCTCAATTCCATGAATGTTCGAAGAAAATTACGATTATACATGCGAATGCATTTATGTACGCCAAGAACGAAATGCCGAATGGAAATTTTGATTTTGTATTTACGGATTTGTGGCATGATGTATATGATGGAGAGCCCCTGTACCTAAAGATGAAGGAATTTGAAGTGTATTCACCGAATTCAAAATTCATGTATTGGATAGAAAAATCAATTCTTTGTCACATGAATGGGTTCTAGTTAAAATTTTTCAGCCCGGTGCAGCGGATGCATCGAGCTGAACTTTTTAATGTGTATCGATCTGGGCTATTAAAGCTACACCCAATCCCTTGGAACAAATAAATCTTTATAGATGCGTATGGCGTACCTATCTGTCATACAGGCAATATAATCTGCTGCAACGCGTTCCTTGCCATCTACGGGAATATACTGAGTGAATTCTTGGGGGATCTCATCGATATGAGCCAAATAATGCTTATAAAGGCTTTCAATGATACCCTCAGCCTTACCCTCTTCAGCTTTCGCTTTTGAATCATGATAGAGATTCTCAAATAAATAGCTGCGAAGCTTGTGGAATTCAGCATCCATGTGTTCGCTCATGCGCACATAGGGCTTCCCATAGCTTTCAGCAAGGATATCCAGCACCAGTGCATTTATCCTCTCGCCATGCGTTGCCCCGATTGCTTCAATGCAGCTCTTGGGGAGGCTATCGTTAGAGAGAAGCCCTGCTCGGATTGCATCATCTATATCATGATTGACATAAGCTATCCTATCAGCGATGCTGACAACAATTCCCTCAAGTGTGCAGGGATGCCCATCCTTTTTGTGATTTAGTATTCCGTCTCTGACCTCATAGGTTAGATTCAAGCCCACTCCATTCTCAAGCTTTTCAACGATACGGAGACTCTGTTCATTATGCTTGAATCCGCCATGCACCAATCGATTTAAAACGCTTTCTCCGGTATGACCAAATGGAGTATGCCCAAGATCATGCCCCATAGCGATCGCTTCGGTCAGATCCTCATTCAGTAAGAGCCCGCGGGATATTGTTCGTGCGATCTGATTGACTTCAAGCGTATGTGTAAGGCGAGTCCTGTAATGGTCTCCAACTGGGGATAAAAATACTTGGGTCTTATGCTTGAGACGCCTGAAGCTTTTGCAGTGTATGATTCTATCCCTATCTCGGACATAATCCGTGCGAACGGGGCAGGGCGTGATGGGCACGTTGCGCCCCTTTGTTTTGATAACGAGCTGCGCATAAGGAGAGAGTGTACTTTGCTCACGCTGCTCGATTATTTGGCGATATTGTCGAAGCTCGGTCATGACATACTCCTAAATGCTTAAATACAATTATTTATTGACCCGGAATATCCTTCTAAGCTTTTCACCTTTGGGCAGGAACGCAAAATCACTTTGACTGAATGGGCGGAGCAATACCATCGCAATGCAGTAAACTATCACACCTGCGCCAACGGAGAGTACCGTGGCTATGGTCATATGCCCGGATTTTGAGATCAGCTCGTAGCAGCCCCATACAGCAATTCCCATGAGGAGGGATGCAAGAATGGGCTTAACAAAGGTATCGAGGTAGGAAATTCGTATCTTTGCATTTCTTATGATGTATACGGTATCTGCAATTCCGGCAATTGCATAGCAAAGCACGGTTGAAAGAGCAGCCCCCAGGATTCCAAGATCAGTAAAATGCATTAGCAGCAGCATGCTTACCACCTTTACCACACCGCCTATTGCAAGGAAAATAACCGGTATTTGCGGCTTACCCAGGCCCTGGATTATACCGGTTAGGGTTTGAACAAGCGATAAGAATAATACTCCGACCGCAGCAAAATACATTACATTCTGTGCCTGCGTGAAGATTTCAGGACGTGTACGCACTGCTGAATACAGCATAGCCATGATAGGACCGCCAACAACAAACAGCCCGACAGCGCAGGGAGCGCCGATAAACATTGCAAGCTTCAAACCTGTGCTGCTTGCATTTCGTACTGTAGCTTTATCATGTTTCGTTGTTGCATCGGATATGGCCGGAACAAGGCTCATAGAGAGTGCAAGGGTCAGCACCGCAGGCATATTAATAAGAGGTGTCACATAGCTGCGAAGTACGGTATAGGATGCTCTTGCAGCCTCATTAGCAGCCTCCAGCGTCAATCCAGAAGCCATGTTTTTTGCCTTCAGAATATTGATGATGAATATGGAATCCGCAATGCCCGTTATTGGCATTATTGAGGCTCCTATGGTAATGGGGATTGCGATAAGGAGCAGCCGCTTAACGATCGACTTCATAGATGGGCCATGTGTTATGGTCTGATGTCTTTCGATCTCGCTTATAAGGAGATTTCCCTTCTTTAGAGAGACATTATAATAGAATTTTATGACAAGCAGAGCGATGAGCTCTGAGACGCTGACACCGATAAGAGCACCCATTGCAGCGAGCTCAGGACGATCAGGCTGAGTCTTTACAAAATACGCTGCCAGGCTGAACCCAACTATGAGCTTGGCAGCCTGCTCAACTATCTGGCTGATTGCCGTGCCGGTCATACACTGCATACCCTGTAGATAGCCGCGATATGCGCACATAATCGAGACGAAGAATAGTGCGGGAGCCAAAGCCATGAGGGAATATTTTGCAGGCTCGGTACCGGATAGATTGGCTATTCCACCAGAGAGTGCAAAGAGCAAAACGGATGTGAATACGCCTATGAAGAAGAGCAGCCTCATTGCTGCGCTGAATACTCTCTTGGCCCCAATTCCATCGCCGATTGCAATGCGTTCCGATACAAGCTTGGAAACAGCGGTTGGGAGTCCTGCCGATGAGATGACAAGAAGCCATGAATAATAGGGATAAGCAACCTCGTAATATGCCATTCCCTCCGTTCCAACAATATTTGCGAGCGGTATTCTATACACCGCACCGATGACCTTTACTATGAGCCCTGCAATGCCGAGTATTGCAGCGCCTGCCACAAAGGAAGTTTTTGTCTTTTTCATACGTCCTCCTTCCGAATCTAACCCATGATAACCATATTATACCACATCATTGTGACGTATTCCACCATAATTGATATGCCAAATGTAACAGTTACATAAACTTTGCTTAATAAAGGCAGCATAACCTCTAAAAGTGCGCTAAGCATAGATTTAATATTATAGCCACTATTTTTGCATAAGGACTGCTGCGAATCAACGGTGGCTTATGCGATCCGTGTGCGAACCGGAAATTGAATTTTTATTTCCGCTCCTGTTTGCCTGTTTAGAGCCTTGCTGCCGTTTTGCGGGGGATTTTTTATACACAGCCGATTGCCGACGCTGCTGCATCGCCCTTTCGGCACCTTCACTGGGAACCAGGCAATTCTTCCCGCTTCCTATCAAATCATCTCTTTCCGCCATCCGCAGGGCCTTACGAACGATAGGTCTGTTGCGAGGTATAAAGAATTGCATCAATGCGCGCTGCATCGCTTTTTCCTCAGCCGATCTCGGAACGTATATGCTCTTCATAGTGCGCGGATCGATTCCTGTATAGAACATACATGTGGAGAGTGTTCCGGGTGTTGGATAAAAATCCTGCACCTGTTCGGGTCGTTGTCCGCTTCGCTTGAGATATTCAGCCAATGCAATCGCTGAATTAAGAGTGCTTCCGGGATGGCTGGACATGAGATAGGGAACAAGATATTGTTCCATGCCCAAACTTCTGTTGAGCTGCTCATATTTATGAACGAAACGCTCGTAAAGCTCTCCTCCGGGTTTACCCATGAGTTCGAGGACGGAGTCATCGATATGCTCAGGAGCAACTTTGAGCTGACCACTTATATGGAACTTTACCAATTCTTTAAAAAAGGCATCATCTTTATCATACATAAGATAATCATATCGTATTCCGGAGCGTATAAACACCCGCTTCACTCCAGGAAGCATGCGAAGCTTCCGTAAAAGTGAAACATAATCGCTATGATCGACCTCAATATTTCTGCATGGGGTGAATCCTAAACAGCTGCGATCCTTGCAGACTCCATTTGTAAGCTGCTTTTTACATGCCGGCTGACGGAAATTGGCAGAAGGACCGCCTACATCATGGATATACCCCTTAAAATCGGGTTGATCTATCATGATTTTGGCTTCTTTTATCAGTGATTCATGGCTTCTTGATTGAATGACCCTTCCTTGATGAAAAGTCAGTGCACAAAAGGAACATTGACCAAAGCAGCCACGGCAGCTCGTCAGGGAGAATTTAATTTCATCGATTGCAGGAATATGCTCGGTGTATGAGGGATGGGGACATCTAGTATATGGCAGCTCATAGACTTCGTCAAGTTCCTCCTGCGTCAGAGGCATTGCCGGAGGATTGACTACAACATATTCATTGCCGTGCGGCTGAACGAGGCATTGCCCGGTCAAGGCATCCTGCTCACGATATTGGCTCATAAAAGCCTTGCAGTATGCAATCTTATCTTTGGATACTTCCGTAAAGCTTTCAATGGATGTGTATTCGTAAACCCTATTCAGGTTTGGGGCACGGTAAGCAGTTCCATGTATATAACTAATATCATGAACTGAGAGTCCACCGCTCAATGCATCGGCAACCTCAATTATCTGTTTTTCGCCCATTCCGTAGATGAGGAGATCGGCATCGGAATCGATCAAAATTGAAGGCAGCACCTTATCGGCCCAATAATCATAATGTGCGAATCGGCGCAGGCTTGCTTCGATACCACCGATAATGATTGGGATATCCCCATATGCTTCTCGGATGGATTTGCAATATACCTTTATTGCGCGATCGGGACGCTTCCCGCGCTTTCCGCCCGGTGTATAGGCATCTTCGGAGCGTGGCCGTTTTGCGCTGGTATAGTGATTCACCATTGAGTCCATGTTGCCCGAGTTCACAAGAAAACCAAGTTTAGGTTTTCCAAACAGCATGAAAGCTTCTCTGTGTTTCCAGTCGGGCTGCGCAATTATTCCGACGGAATAGCCATGATGCATCAATACTCGTCCAATGATTGCTGTTCCAAAGCTTGGATGGTCTATATATGCATCACCGGTAACCAGCACGAAGTCCGGCGAATCATAGCCGTATTCTTTCAGTTCCGCCATGCTCATTGGCAGTGGCCTTGCTTTGGAGTCAGCAGCAAGATTTTTTTGAATCATCCATTTACCTCATTGTTTTAATAAATTCCAAATTACATTATAGTACGTCATGAACAAAAAAGAAAGATATATTTCCGCCATGCATAAAGGCTGCGCCGTCGATCATATTGAAGCATGATTAAAGCTATGGTATAATTGAAATGATGTATAAGAATTTTGCTGGGAATCAATCCCAAAAGGGGGCGCATCAGTTGAAAAATGACAGGACAATAAATTGTAAATACATAGATGTATTGGATGGCATCAGAGCCCTCAGCATAATCATTGTATTAATATTTCATTTTTGGCAGCAAACTTGGATCTGGCCCAGCATAAATACGCCTTGGCTCAGCTTCATTGGTATCACAAGCATAAGTTTTAATGACTATGCGAGAGTCGGCTATCTTTTCGTTGATATGATGGTGCTTATAAGCGGGTTTTTGCTTTTTTTGCCGCTTGCGCGTCAGGTATTGATGGGCGAAAGTATGAGCTCATGGAAGACCTTTGCAAAAAAAAGACTGGCACGAATCATTCCGAGCTATTTGTTTTGCGTAATAGTACTATTTATTTACAGCATTTCACTGGGCAGGTACTCCGATATTTGGGCAGCGTTAAAGGATCTATTGACTCATTTGACATTTACGCAAACATTGTTTGTGGATACATATATTAAAACAAATCTCAATGTTGTGCTCTGGACACTGGCTATCGAGGTATGGTTCTATGTATTGTATCCATTTATTGCAGAATTTTTAAAGCGTCGAGGAACAGGGGCTAGGTCAATTGGCATATCCATGCTGAAGGCTAGTGCAGTTGTGCTGATCATGTATGCAGTATTCGGGCTGTATGCCAAGCAATTTGTGTTTCGAGATGGCGTTTATGTTTCAATGACGATAAACCAACTGCCTGCATTCCTGAGCGTGTATGCTAATGGGATGATAGGCGCATTTCTCCTTGTAGCGATCGCCGGTAAGGCTGAACGGACGCCGCTCATGGCCTATATCAGTTTATTGATTGCGATTGCCAGCATTTTTGCGATCGATAAACTCGTACATGGCTGTGCTGCCGTATCTCGGGAGGAGGCGCAGCTTTGGCAGGTAAGCAATAGAACAATTCTTTCGATTGCCTTTGTATGCCTGATTATTTCGCTTTCGCTTTCTCCAAAGTGGGTCAGGTGGCTGTTTTCAAATAAATTCATGGTCTTTCTATCAGGCATCTCCTATAATTTATACATATGGCACCAGTGGCTTGCAGTCGAGCTGAAAAGCACATGGCGAATTCCACCGTGGACAGGGGACGTGCCGCCAAATCAGCTATATGATAATGTTTGGATGAATAAATATGCGTTGATCATAACCATTGCTGCATTTGCCGCTGCAATATTAGCGACATACCTTGTTGAAAAACCATTTTCAAATTTAATAATGGGAAAGCCAGCGTTTAAGGTAAATAAAAAGGTGGATAAATAAGCCAAATATAAGGAAGGGAGCCCGCTGAAAAAAACGTTAGGGGCTCCCTTGATTTATTCATGGACTCGTTTATAGATTCCACTGCGGCGAGTAATCCATCCACTATCAACAAAATGACGGCGAACTTCACAGTAATCGTCATATATTTCGCTAATGATTTGATTCAGCTCTTTTTCAGTATAATCGCGATCAAACTCGAATTCTTCAAGTATGATTCTATATGCTATATTACGCTTGCTCATTTTTGCGGGAGATTGCATCAACTTACCATTACTGAAAAAAGCCTTTAAAACCTTCTCTCGTTCGATCTCCTCAGGGGATAAGCCCTGCTTTGAATTTTCCATGGTTCAATTCTGCTTCATGATGAGCTGCTTTACTTCATCAACAGAAAGCACTTGCCCGCATGAGCAGAGCCTTCCATCAATAATCAGAGCGGGGGTTGTGACTATTCCCATCTTTGCTATGGCAACCAGATCGGAGATGGTCTCCATATCGCTGCTGGGGTATCCCAACTCCAGCATTGCGGTTTTAACATTTTCGGCCAGCTTCATGCAGTGATTGCAGGTGCCTATAAGGACTTTTATCCTGGCACCTCCCTGTGCCTGCTGGATTATACGTACTTCCTGCTTTCCTCTCTTTTTTAGCAGTTCGTTGATTCTTATTACGGCCATATTAACCTCCCAGATATTCTTTAAAAACATATTCGCTCGTTGTAAGCTTAAGCAAAGCACCATAGCTGGGAATGAACCTTATTGTATCACCGACTTTATAATCCCTGCCATTGTATTTTGCATTTGAGAGATTTACTATTAAGTGATCGCTGCTTGCACCGAGAATCTCGACATTTGAATCAAGGCAGGATAGTCCATCGGGATCAACATCCTGCCGACCGATCGCCAAAATACCTCTCAGCATCTCACCTCTATCTTCAAATTCAACGTGTTCACCAAAAGCATTGAGTCCGCTTGTGCCGATGGGTTTACTGGGTTTATTCTGAACCTCTACCAACTCTGCTTCGAGGATAAAGCAATCAGTGTGAAGTTCATCCATTGGGAGTCCAGTAGATGTATCGTTGCCAAGCACAAAGGATTCGCCGAGCCGGAGTTGATTTATTCCCTCGGGTATGCGGTTTTCTTTGAGCATAGTCATCATTGATGAGTTTCCTCCGGAAACCACCGGGATCGGGAGATCATAATGTTTGCGCAGCATTTCGGCAATTTCAAGCAATTTCCCAAGATTTCGTTCATCAGGCAATATGCCGCCATAGCAGGTCAAATTGACCCCAACGCCATAGAATTCCAAGTTTTCATCATGAATTATAGCATCTGCAGCTTCAAATAGCTTTTCCGTCTCAGTATTAAATATACCCTCGCGCAAATCGCCTAAATCGATCATTAGTATGATGCGATGCAGTTTATTTTGCACTCTCGCCGATTCGCCCGACATACGAATTGTTTCGGGCGAACTTTGCATAGTTATATCGGCCGAACGGACGACTTCGTCGATCTCGCTTTGCATAGGTATCCTGAGCAATTGCTTTGGTTTTGTTGTATTGATCCTATCAAGATTCTGAATCCTCGAATCAGAAAAACCATCTGCCTTGCTTGCATCTATCATTGCACATATCTTCTTATCAGCACAAAAGACTTTTGTAACGACTGTTACGGAAATACCGATTTTATGACAGGAATTTACAAGCCAATTAAGATTTTCTTCCAATTTATCAATATCAATTATGAGTTTGGGAAACATAGCAATCTCCTTCAGTTTTCTTTGGACTCCATACCGATGCTTTGCCTAAGCAATGAAAGTGCTGCTTTTGGATAAGCCTTGCTGAGAACGCCAAGCGAAGCAAAGATATAGTCATTATCATAAAGCAGCTGAAGCCGCCCGGGCTTGGGATAGAGCATCACGTTCGAGGCGTTGCAATCTGCAATGGTGCGCATTATCTTTTCTCTGTTTGGAAGTCTGGTCAATGCGCCACCGGTTCCGACAAGGTATTTGAGCTTTGATAGATCCTTGCCCTCAGCAATGGTTTGTCTGCCGCGAGGTGTATATATGTATCTTAGTGCGCCCGCATGGCGTTCAATTGCAGTGAGCCCGGCGGCAAGGCAGAGCCTTTCGGTGAGTTTAAATTGCTCAGGGGTCTCCGGAATGGGCTTATAATCCTTTATGACTGCATCCATATCGATATTAAGCTCGTTTTCAAGCTCAGCCTTACCGAGCATATAAATTAAATTTCCCGCATTGATATAAAGCCCAAGATCGCCTTCGACAGTACGCTTTGCAAAGGGTTCGGGCGTCGTCATGAGCACCGCAATCTCATCAGAGCCGGCTGTTACAGAGTGTACATCGGTGGTTGCTCCGCCGATATCAATAACGGCCAAATCACCAATATCATTATATAGAAGCTGTGTGGCCTCCATTACTGCGCCTGGAGTTGGTATAATATTGCCCGATACCATTTCACGGATATGTTCCATTCCGGCAGCTTTGACTATATGCTCTTCGAAAACCTTATGAATGATCTTTCTTGCAGGCTCTATATTCAGCAAATCGAGCTTCGGATAAACATTTTCCGTTATATAAAAAGGAATCTCTGAATGGCTGAAGATGTCCTCGATAATTCGGCGGTTCTGAATATTTCCGGCATAGATCACAGGCATCTTCAGACCGGAATCGACAAGAGCTTTTGCATTATAAACGGCGGTTTCACGTTCGCCGTAATCCGTGCCTCCGGCTAACAGTATCAAATTCGGATTTATGGCTTTTACATCAGCAATATCATATTCGCTGAGCTTTCCAGCAGTAGCAAGCTTGATGATTGCACCTGCACCAAGAGCGGCAGCTTGTGCGGCCTTCACGGTCATATCATAAACAAGCCCATGAACGCACATCCTCAAACCTCCGGCAGCACTGCTGGTGGCAAACATCCTGCCATATTCGATTTTTTCCACCTTGAGTCTATGCGCCAGATCGTCAATCGCAGCGTTGAGACCGATTCTTACATCCCCCTCAAGCACGGATGTTGGAGCCTGTCCCTGCCCGATAAAGCGTGGATGGGCTGTTTCAATTCCGCTAAATGCATTTATAAGCGTTGTGGTTGAGCCGATTTCGGCAACTAGAATATCAATGAACATATTTTTCAATTTATATGGGGGCAGCTTTTGACCGCCCCCATTGCAGCATATTAGTTATTCGCCTTTTTTACTTTCGGCTTCTTCCATTTCCCATCTGCGCTTGATGAGGAATGTTGCATTATGGACACCGCGGGAGCCGCGTCCAAAGCCTTCGTCCGCACCGGCTTTCCTAGCGAGCTCAGGGGTGACCTGCGTACCGCCGGCAATGAATATGATACGATCACGAATACCCATCTCGCGTGCAATTGCATCGATCTTTGAGATGTTTTTATAGTGAATATCATCGTGGCTGATTATAGTTGAGGCCATGATGACATCGGCATTCAGCTCAACAGCGGCATTCACAAGCTTTTCGGGAGGGCAGGAGGTGCCAAGATAATGGACTTCCATTCCATACTTCTCAATTCCGCCATGCTTGATATCAATGATTTCTCGAAGACCTACCGAGTGTTCATCCTCGCCTACGGTTGCTGCCACAATTTTCATTGGGCGGCGTTCAATATCGGCGCGAATCACATCATCGGATAATACATCGGGCTCCTTAGGAATGACGAGCTTATCAACATCTATCTCAAATGGAACCTTACCCTTGACTTCAATGCGCGTACCATCTTGCGGAGACATGATCTCGCGGCTGATGACTTCGCATTCAGTTAGATTCATACGTTTTGCACATTCCAGTGCAGCAGCCTCGGCAATGGGCTTGGGGGCAGGGAAGAACATGGTAAGCATCACCGTACCATCGGCAAGCCATTCCATTTCAGGACGAATCTTCTTGCCGCCCGGGACGAAATCCTTAACATCGGACATGCGCACGTTGACATTATCGGTCTCATCAAGTTCATCGATATAAACTATCTTTTCAGGGTATTCCAAGGTGCAGCCGCCTATGAGGGCAGAGGGATTTTCAACAAATTCATCGCCATATTGAGCAACATTATTATACCCATAGTGTGCTGTGACGGGAGCCATATAATCCTTAGCGCGTTTGAAAATTGTACCGGCACCGATACCGGCATCGACCTTCCTTGCAATTCCATCACCATTACGTTCGGGATATATGCCGCTATCAACAAAGAAGCCCTCTTCAACGGCATTAAAGTAACCACCAAGCTCAAGCATCTCTTCCATAAAGAGGATTGCACGCTCTTTAAGCTCACGAGCCTTATCGCGAAGATAACCATCCTGCTTCAGCTCCACCATCTCCATGAGACCATCCAGACCTACGAGGGTCTGCTTTGCGGTATCGCAGGCCTCAATATTGTAGATATGCCAAGGTACATTACGGCCTTCATCAGGCGTTATAGTGCTTTGAATATCCGCACTGGTAAGCTTGGAGATCACCATGTTGAGGACGTGAGTAACTGTAGCTTCGCGGGTGCTGGATTCGATATATTTCGTGTTCATCTGAGCGCGCATCCTGTATTCATGGAAGAGATCGCGCAGTGCAACCGCATATGGAAGATCCATATATACGCAGGGCGCGGGCGTTGCGGTTGGCGGAACGGTTGATAAACAAATATTTTTCTTTGGAATACCAACTCTAGCCGAGAATATAGCATTGATTCCATGCTGAACCATGAGCTCCGGCATGACCTTCCATGCTTCCCTTGCCGTTGCATTGGCATTATGCGCACCATCTATTTGCGCCATACCTGCCCAAGCGATGAGCTTTTTGCTCTCACAAGCATCTACGAAGGAGCGGATCATGTTTATGTTTCTATAGATCACATTGTACTGCGGATCTTGATGGACACCATTGACGCCTTCTTCCGCAAACATGACCGCGATATCCGGGCCTGCAACGCCGGAAACATAACTATGATAGTTTATCGGCCTTCCAACCTCATCTTCGATCATATCCAGGGCTTTGCGCTGAGCACGAACCTGTTTCCTGGTTATGGGGACACCACCCATGCCCTGCGGAGTTCCTTCGATGAGTCCATCGAAATGGCTTTGCCCTGCGGTACGGATGACCATAATATGATCGGCTCCGTGGTAGGCAGCCATGCGCATACGCCGTATATCATCTTCAAATCTGCCGGATGCGATCTCTGTGGTTATGACAGGACCGGGCTGCGGATCGATATCACCGAAATAGTGTGCAGGAGGAAGAGGAACGCTTCTCTCAAGAGGCTCCGTGCAATCATGATACTCAAATGGCCCCATATGGAGATCTTTGACTGGCTTACGCCAGACCCACCCTCTGCGGCGGGGGCGATACTTATCAAGATCTTTCAGTATTTCCGAAACATCAATGGGCTTATCCGGATTCAGCTTATATTCGCTCATCATTGGTTTCCTCCATTAAAAAGACTCTCCGCTTCATCCCAAAGCCTGCCCTCAATGAGCTCGAGCCCGGCATCACGAATTTCCATATTGCTGTTTTTTGCAAGGCGATAGATAACATTGCCTGTGCCATGGTCAATAAGATTATGCTCAATGCAGCCATCAACGATTGCCTTGGCCTCCAGAGATGAAAATCCCATACGCAGCAGAACGGAACGTTCGACTGCCGGGGAGGTGTATTCATAGCCCATCTCGAGCAAGGGGTCAACCAGCTTATTGGCAAGCTCCCAGAATCTTGCTTCGAGCTGTTCGTCGCTTAGATCTGCGAGGTGCTTGCGCCGCTCCTGAAAATCATCATTCCTTTTCATTTACATATAATCCTTTACTGTGATTTGATCATAGATTCGCAATAACATTGCGAACAAATTCTTCATTACTGTTGGTTTCATCGATAAGATACTGAATATCCTGGTCGGTAAGCTCATTCTTATGAGTTCCAACTGCATTCTTTATATTGGAACGGCGTACACGATCGAGATCGACATCGGTAACCTGAATGAGTGATGGATGCGCAGGCAATATGATCGACTTGCCCGGAATCTCATCCTTTGGATCTCCGAAATGAATATCGATACCGTTTTGCCTGGCGAAGGATAGCTGCGGATTGATATGCTTGCCTGCACCGGTATATTCTGTTTCCTGAACGACTATGCATTGATCTTCATCCAGATCCTGGGCAATGCGGAATGCTGCTGCGAGTGCGGTATTTCCGGCAGGCCCCTTTTCAAGCCCTTCCAGGGATGCCAACGCTTCGGTAATGAAGAAAACGCTGCCCTGTGTTACGGTTACATATCTATCCATATAGCGCAGTGGACGTGCAGCACTTCTTGGCACATCGGAACGATCCGGATTCACGCAGAAGGGAACACCAAAGCCGGTATGGCCTGTTGTGAAGCTCTTCTTATTGAATTGCTCGTCGCTTGCCATATGAAGCCCTGTAAGGTTAACGCTCGCTCCAATGACCTTTGCTCGACAATCTGCTTTAAGTAGCCCTCTTGCAGTACCTGTAAGGTTTCCGCCGCCCGCATTCGTGCATACAACGACATCCGGGTCGCGATCATATTTGGTACGGAACTGCTGAGCTATCTCATAACCAAGGGTTTCGACTCCTGCGATGCCGAATGGAGTGTAGAGCGAAGCATTAAAATACCCCGTTTCCTCAAGAAGACGGAGCACGGTCGAAAACAGCTCCGGACCTACGGTCAGCTGGACGACTTCTGCACCGAGGGCTTCGCATTTGCGCGCCTTTTCAATTATCTCGGGCTGCCCGATACCGCGGCTGTCATAGCATTCCTGAACTACTATGCACTTCAATCCGGCCATGGCGGCATGGCAGGCTACGGCAGCACCATAATTGCCGCTCGTTGCAGTAACCACGCCTTTATAGCCCAATTTTTTTGCCTGATATACGCTGGTGCAGGATCTTCTCGCCTTAAAGCTGCCGGATGGATTTGTTGCTTCATCCTTAATGAAAATCCTTGCGCCCTTACCTTTAGGAGCGCATTTACGAGCAAGCGTAGTTAGATTCTTAAGCTCTATGAGCGGAGTATTACCGACGCTGAATAAAGACTGAACGCGCTGAAGCTCTGGGAGGGTATATCCGGTAGCGGCCATCATCGCTTCATAGTCGAAGCCGATCCCATCGTATTCAAAGCTGGAATAATCCATTCCGACGGAGGCGCGGATTATTTCATTCTTCCTTGCCATAATTGCTGCATAGCTATTATCCATCAATCGTCACCTCCGAAGGTAATTTCGCGCACCATATCACCGATCTTCAGCACTTCGGGAATGAGGAAGCCGAAGTTATGCTCAAAATAAGGGGCTTCGTTTACAAGTTTACCGCTTGCGCACCGACCTGTACGAGTGATGACTTCAACCTCATCACCAATTTCGGCATCGGACTGAAGATAACCCTTGACCCACATTTCCAGCGGATGTTTTTTTGTATCTTCAGGCAATGCATCCGAACGTTCTTCAGGCTTCAGAACTATATTATGAATCTGAACCCAATCACCTTTCTTAGCCATGATAAATTACCAATCCTTCTTAAAAATCAGCTCACGACCGCAAATACGATACGGAATGCGGCCGTGAATTTAATATTTATCTTTCAATATAGTCTCTGAAATCACCCATGATCGCACGAGGAACGGGAAGATCGAGCATAGTCTTAAGTCCGGGACGGGCATTGATGACGTGAGGGATCATATTGACAACCATTGCAATCGTTCCGATACCGCCATCCACTTCGGGGCGGATACTCATATTAACCTCCGGAGTACCTTCAATAATGATATAGTCTCCGGTATGGGTGCCTTCCATTTCAGGCTCGATCTGTTGAGGATGAATCATATCGATCTTAACCTTGCCATCAACGTACCCTTGGCCGGTCATATTAACGCCGGCAACATCTCCTGCTTTTGCAAAACCATAAGGGGATTTTCTATCAACGCTTGTGACTATTGGGGACATTTGCTGTTCGAATCTATCGATATTCCAGCCCAAAGCTTTTGCTATCATACCGATGGACTCTGCGAAACCTACGTGACCTGCAAGGGTTCCATCTTCAACACCCTTGTTGAATGCTTCAACGGTCAAACCAACGCCCTGCTCCTCCATAACGGCGGGTCCAAAGGGGGAAAGGCTATTGACACGGCGGCATGTGACTTTTTCAACATCGGTCATGCAGCCGCTCAGACATACTGCAAGAAGATCCATCATAAGTCCGGGATTGATCCCAGTGCCAAGAATTGATACACCATGTGCCTTTGCGAGCTTATCCATTTCTGCGGAAAGCTCAGGCTCCTGTGCCATGGGGAAGCTCATCTCCTCAGCGGTAGATACAACATTAACATTCTGCTCTACAACGTACTTAATTTTTGAGAAAGCTTTCTTTGTGAAGGAATCGGTTGCGATAACACAGATATCGCAGTTGCCGTCACGAACGACTTCTTCGATATTGGGGTTTACGCAGACATCGGAGCGATCGCCGCGCTCTACATCGAGAAGCTCAAAGATGGACTTGCCGACACGGGCGGGATGAATGTCACAAACACCGATGATATCGATTCCTGTTTTGCGAAGAAGTACCTTTGCAATTCCGGAGCCCATTGCACCAAAGCCCCAAAGAGCGACCTTTACATTTTCCATATTTTCCTCCTGTTATATAACATGTCCCTGCGAAAGAAATTTCTTCATGCAGTTATACAAAATTATTATAGCATAGAAAATCGAATTTGCAATGAGCTTGGTGCAGATATTTCAATAGCGGCAAAAATATCCAAGAAACAAATTGGCGGGTGCTCCAATGAAGAATTCTCAAATAAAAATACGCTCAGGATTCGGTACAGCGTGAAGCTGCTCCGCCATGCTTGCTGCTTCTGAATGGCTCATCGCATGAAATCTTCATGGGTAAGCTCTCGCCGCGGACGAGGTTGGTAAAGTAATCACCATGTTCGATTCTATAGAGATGGAGAGCTATACAGCAGATATACTCCATTATGAGAGGTGGGTATTCCTTTGAATGCGTTGGAAACAAGCTTCGCAGCAAGCTGCTGCTTGGATTATTCCATGCGGCATTGATCGCATACTGCATACACCGCGAGGCTTTGTCCCTTGAAACCTCAAATTCATCGCAAAGCAGCTTAAAAACTGCACGTTTGCCATTGTAATATAACAATGGATTGTCGAATACTATTCTCACAGCATACTCAATATAACCGAAGCCGAGAAGAGATGCGTTCATACCCAATTGAACAAGTTGTGTGCCAATCTTTGGCGGATACTTCATTGGTTTGTCCTCCATGTAAATAATTGCAGCATCAATGCTGCTTGGCATTAATATAATAGTGATGGTAATTCCTGTAAATATTTTGCTTGATTTTGCCCAAATTTGTAACTATATGATAGTAAAAACATTAATTATAATCCAATAATGCACAAGCATAATGAAACATATAATAAGAAATAAGCCCCAAATTGCCAAAGTAACACGAAATAGAATGAAAATATATTAATTATTTCTGAAAGATGGAGTCCAGAGCGTAGATTTACACCGAACTCCATCAAACTACGAATTGAACGGTATATTAATGGCTGATAGCTTGATAAACTTCCACAGCAACGGCAACGGTTGCTCCTACCATAGGATTATTTCCCATTCCGATAAGCCCCATCATTTCAACATGCGCCGGGACGGAGCTGCTGCCGGCAAATTGGGCATCGGAATGCATTCTGCCCATTGTATCGGTGAGGCCGTAGCTTGCAGGGCCTGCTGCCATATTATCGGGATGAAGCGTTCTTCCGGTACCGCCTCCGGAAGCAACGGAGAAATATTGCTTGCCGTTTTCAACACACCATTTTTTATATGTGCCTGCAACCGGATGCTGGAATCGGGTCGGGTTGGTAGAATTTCCCGTTATAGATACATCAACATTTTCAAAACGCATGATCGCAACGCCTTCATTAACATCATCGGCACCATAGCAGCGAACCGAACTCTTCTCTCCGGAGCTAAAGGGTTTTTCATAGGTAATATTAAGCTCCCCGGTATACTGATCGTACTCGGTTTCAACATAGGTAAAACCATTTATACGAGATATTATGTAAGCGGCATCTTTGCCGAGGCCATTTAGGATGACCCTTAGGGGCTTGGCTCTGACCTTATTTGCCTTCTTGGCGATACCTATTGCACCTTCAGCAGCTGCAAAGCTTTCGTGTCCTGCCAAAAATGCAAAACATTCGGTTTCTTCGCGCAAAAGCTTGGCGCCCAGATTACCATGCCCTAAACCGACCTTGCGTTGATCGGCTACGGATCCGGGTATACAGAATGCCTGAAGACCCTCACCTATAGCCTCAGCAGCATCGGCTGCATTTTTTATATTCTTTTTTATGGCGATGGCTGCACCAACCGTATACGCCCAAACTGCATTGTCGAAACATATGGGCTGAATACCTCTGACTATTGATTCAACATCTACTCCTGCCTCGCAGACCAGGTTTTTGGCTTCTTCGATATCCTTGATGCCATACTCATTGAGCGCAGCATTGATCTTATCTATTCTTCTGTCATAACCTTCGAAACGTACCATATCTTCTACCTCACTCATGCCTGGGATCGATGTACTTGACGGCTTCATCGTATCTGCCGTATTGCCCGGTGAATTTCTCATAAGCATCATTAGGACTCATGCCCTTGCCGATTGCCTCCATCATCTGACCAATCCTGACGAATTGATAGCCGATGATCTCATTATTTGCATCGAGTGCAAGCTTTGTTATATATCCTTCGGTCAGATCAAGGTATCTTGCGCCTTTTTTGCGTGTTGAATAGGTAGTACCAACCATACTGCGCAGCCCCTTTCCAAGATCTTCAAGCCCTGCACCAATGGAAAGCCCGTCTTCAGAGAATGCACTTTGGCTTCTTCCATAGACGATCTGGAGGAAAAGCTCACGCATAGCGGTATTTATTGCATCGCATACAAGATCCGTATTCAGCGCTTCCAATATGGTCTTTCCGGGTAGGATCTCGGCTGCCATTGCAGCCGAATGAGTCATTCCGCTGCAGCCAATCGTTTCAATAAGTGCCTCTTCGATAATTCCGTTCTTGATATTGAGCGATAGCTTACAAGCACCCTGCTGGGGTGCACAACGACCAACCCCGTGGGTAAAACCGCTGATATCGGTTATTTCCTTTGCCTTGACCCATTTACCTTCCTCAGGTATTGGGGCCGGATCATGAACTGCGCCCTTGCAGACACAGCACATATGCTTGACTTCCTGCGTGTATTCCATCATGTATTTCCTTTCTCGAACTTCAATTTTATATTTGAAGTTCGTTGAATCCTTTTATTTTTCTGGTCATTTGTAAATATTTTCTGTGCATTCCGGTAAAAAATACAGTGATACACAGAAAAACAGCATAATTCGAAGCGGAGCGGCTTTTAAAGCTCTATCCCATTCAGCTTTAAAAGCTCCCTTGCACTTTCAACCGAATCTGTACCGGTACGATTTTTTATTGGAGCAAACTCATGTTTGCGTTCAACCTCGAATACAAGGCAGCCATGAAGCATATGGATCATATCGAGGATGAGCGTTTCGAACTTAAATCCATTGGGCTTTTCAGGAATAATATGCGTGCCTTCCTCATCAATATGCGGTATTTTTTTCTCGACCACATGGAGAGGCAAATCCTTTTCGGCGATGGCATTGAGCTCCTGTACATGGAAAAGATAGTTCAAAATAACTCCAAAATTATAAGCGGGCTCTCCACTTTCAAGCTTTTCATCACGCATGGCATCGGTAAGCTCATAGTATTCGACTATCGATGGCCTGCCATCCTCCAGGCACATAACACCAACTCGCTCATCGGGGGATATCTTTCTGATAACCTTTGAGCCTACGGTACAATTCGAAAGCTTGGCTGCGCCAATGAACACCGGATCGGCGATCCTTTGCAGAACATTATCCACGGCAAAGACATTAAGCCATTCAATCCCGCTGTTTTTAACAGTATCAAGCATTCCACCTTTTTTCATAGATGAATACCAGCCGCCGTTCCCGTTCGGAGAAGTGGATATCTTCCATTTTTCTTCAAGGTATACCTTGCCGTTGTGATCGGCAGTCGGAGCCATATCCTGCATGAAGAAATGGATAAATTTCCGGTCATAGCCGAAATAATCCTTTTCCTCGAAAAAATTCACAGTGGAAGCATGATTCTTATCGCTTGTCATTATGAAAAGATGAATGAAATTACCAGAAAGTTTAACGACATCCATCAGGTTATTAATAATGCATTCAAATATATAGAGAGGGTGCGTGATCCCGATATCAAACATACCTTTAGGAGCATCGGAGCCTAGCCTAGTGCCCATCCCGCCGGCCAGTAAAACAGCACCAACATGGCCTGCGCGAATTTCCTCCAACCCAATGTGCATAAATTCGGCTCTGCGTGATTCGATTTCAGAAATCTCCGTCACTCCGATGGGGGAGATGATTCCCCGTTCTCCTGAATTCTTATCGGTGGTAACAACGGAAAAATCGGTCGCATCGATCTGCGCAAGCAGGTTCAATTGCTCGCTATCCGTTAGTTCATCAAAGAAGCTTAAAAGCTGAGTTTGATCGAGCGCTGAGAGCTTAGAGTATGCTTCTGAATAATTCATATTACCTCCTGTTACTTATTTATGTTTTCAGAGCTACTCCATATGAGTCAAGCTCTGAAATTAAATTTTTATTTCTTTCTGGGCAAAGCATGACAGCAAAATCCATCGAAATCATGAGCTGCTTCGGCAATGGATTCGCTGATAGTGGGATGGGGATGTATCGTTTTTGCAATATCCTCAATTGTTCCGCCAAGCTTCAGCACCATCGCAATCTCCGCTATCATATCCGTTGCTCGAGGACACATCAGCTGTGCTCCAAGCAGTTTGCCATCAGGCGCTGCAATGAGCTTTACAGTGCCCAGCGCATCTCCTGAGATCATGGCCTTGCCATTGCCTGCAACATTGTAGCAGCCTGTTTTATATTCAATGTTCTGAGCCTTGCACCTATCCTCGCTAAGCCCTACAAAAGCTATCTCCGGAGAAGTGTAAATGCATGAAGGAACGATATCATAGCTTATGCTTTCGATATGCCCGCAGGCATTTGCTGCGGCAATAAGCCCTTGGGCACTTGCCGCGTGTGCGAGCTGTATTTTCCCGGTTATATCGCCAATAGCATAGATATTATCGATATTGGTGCGGCAATGCTCATCAATCTTTATAAACGCACGTTCCATTTCGATACCTATTGATTCTAGCCCTATTCCTGCCGTCATAGCGCGCCTGCCGACGGAGACTATACAGCAGGCACCAACTGCGGATTGTTCTTTGCCATTCAGCTCATATCCAACCGTAACCGATGAACCTCCGTTTATGAAGGTAACCTTTGCATTATTTATAACATTTACCTTCTTCTTTTTGAGGACTCTTGATAGAACGCGCACGATATCTGCATCAACGCCGGGAAGGATGCTTGGCATCATTTCAATTACGGTTACAGGCTTACCCAGTGAAGCTAGGAGAGTTGCAAATTCTATGCCTATGACACCGCCGCCGATGATGACGAAACTTTCGGGGAGCACGTTCATGGAGAGCAGCTCATCCGATGTGATAACGTTTTCTTCATCTATGCCCGGAATTGGAGGGCGAGCCGGAGAACTGCCGGTTGCAAGGATGAGCTTATCGAAAGTGATCTCATCTCCATTAACATTCAAAGTATGCTTATCTGTGATCTTGCCGAAGCCGGATATGACTTTAACTCCATGTGCCTTTTCAAGCCCTGCGATTCCAGAGCGCAGCTTGGCAACTATGCCATCCTTATATTGAGACATTTTCGCAAAATCAAAGCTCACATCTCCGGTCATGATTCCATAGTCTGCCGCAGTTTTTGATGCTTCGTAGATTTCTGCGCTGTGAAGCAAAGCTTTAGTGGGTATACAGCCACGATTTAAACATGTTCCGCCAAGCTCCCGTGCTTCGATCAGTGCGACTTTTTTTCCATACTGTGCACAGCGAATCGCGCTTTCATAACCTCCCGGACCTGCTCCAAGCACTATAATATCATAATTGTAATCACACATAGTAAAAGAATCCTTTCATGGAAACTGCCGGAAAACCGGTAGCATAATTATAACACAATGAACGCAGCCTTTCAAGGATATCATTGCTTAAATCGACAAACTCCACCATGTTCAGGCTGGATATTGGATAATGCAGATTGGATAAATTTATGAGAAAGCCATAAACTAAGGTTATGAAAAACGGAAAAGAAAAATCGAATAAGAATTCAAAAGAAAATAAGGTGACCGGGGCTGCTCAGGCTGTATATTCACTTATGGGAATGCTGCCAACGCATGTTGATGCAGAGCGTGAGTATTCAAATTACGAGGAATATATCGCAAATAATTCTGCAAAGGAAGAGCAGCTTGAGGATCAGCGAACTGATAAACTGAACCCATCCCCGCTTATCTCTATTGCTATAGTGGATGAGAGGGAAGGCGATGGCAAGCTGGAGGATACTCTAATATCCATAATGAACCAGACCTACGATAATTGGGAGGTTTGTATTGTATTGGGATACAGCAAAAAAAGGGTTGAGAGTTATGGCGATAATGACAGGATTAAAATCATATTGTCGGCAGGGGATGACAGGGCATTGACTGCGATCGCCAATCAACAGCTTCATGGAGCATATATGATGCAGCTGATTCCGGGGGATATGCTTTCGCCAGATGCGCTCTATTCCATGGCTCAAACCCTTCTTTCCGGAATCGTACCGGAAGCCATATTTGCAGACGAAGAGCGGGTTGGTTTAAATGGAAGCATATATCCATCGTTCAAGCCTGATTATGGTTTGATAACGCTATTGAATGATGATACCATAGGAAGGCCGCTGCTGATTTCAAAACATGTTTTTGATATCGTTGGCGGATTTATCGGAACGGGAAGAATTGAGCGATGGGAGTTTGCAATAAAAGCATTGGATGCAGCAAAAAATGTATCGCATATAGCAAGAGTTTTAATTACGACCCAGTATAATGAAGCGAAGGGTCTTGATTCGGCTTCGCTGGATACTCTGGATAAGTGCCTTAAGAAACAGGTATCGGGTAGAGTTCATGCATTCTGCACTGAGGGAATGACTGCCGGTACGGCCCGAATACATATTGTACCTAAAAAGAATTCTCAGGTCAGCATAATCATTCCGAATATCGATAGCAAAGATAATCTTCAGCGCTGCATTGAATCTATAGAGATGCGTTCGACATATTTGGGATACAGGATTTTTATCGCCGATGCAGACAGGGACGATAAGCAGCTGCGAAAATACCTTGATATGCTCAAGAAGACCAAGACCGCAGAGCTGATAAAGATCGGGTCGGACACAGTAATCCCAACGATAATCAATAACTGTGCAGATATTGCATTAAACGAAGTATTGATATTTTTAAATGGAAGCTGTGAGATACTTTCACCGGATTTTATTGAGGAAATGGCGGGATTAGCAAATATGCGCAGGGTTGGCGCGGTTGGAGGCAAGCTCATTGATTGTGATGATAAAATTATTTCAGCGGGAACGATCATTGGTCTGAATGGCTGGGCAGGAAGCCCTTACTATGGCAGTGATGATGAACTGACGGATTCGCTGAAGAGCAGATTTATAGGAATACAAAGGAATGTTTCTGCTGTATCGGGTTCGTTTATGGCAATAAGAGGGGAACATTTTATGGGTGCAGGTATGTTCGATGATACCTTTGGCGGAGTTGGCTGGGATACAGGGCTTTGTATAAGGCTTATGCGCAAAGGTTTCCAGAACTGCTTCACACCGTATGCAAAAGCTAGGCTTTATGGAGAATTGCCAGCGTATGATAAGGCGGATGAAGCGAATCTTAATAGGTGTTACGATGCTTTTCGTCAAATACTGCTGTCCGGAGATAGATTTTTTAATCCGAATTTTGATTATGCATCAAGTGAGCCAAGACTTGCATCTGTGCCATATCCGGCAATCGAGCTAAATCCCAAATTTAAAGGCTAAAGCTATTATGCTGCCGCCGAAGGTGGGAATTAATTCAAACATATTAGGTTAAAAATCAGACAATGCACCGTATTATCCGTAGAGAAATTCGGTGCATTGCGCTTGAATTGATTTATCTGCCGGCTTAAACCGACTCTATCACAGCAGTTTATTGATAGCTTCGCTCGATCCCATGACCATTATGTGGTCATTTGGATTAAAGATATATCCGATATCCGGCACGGAAACGATGCCATCAATATTTTTTACAGCAACGATAGTTACATTGAAACGTCTGCGCACATCGAGTGCCTGAATGGTCTTACCATTCCATTTTGCCGGAGCCTGAATTTCAAAAATGGCATATTCGCTTGAAAGATTGATGTAATCAAAAATTGAATCGCTGCTGATTGTGATCGCAAGCCTGTGAGCCATATCCTTTTCGGGAAAAACGATTTTATCCGCTCCGCTTTTCAAAAGGAACTTTGCCTGAACTTCGGTAGAGGCTATTGCAATCACACTTGGGCAATTGAGCTCTTTGAGTAAATCGACGATCTGGAGGCTATCTTGAAAATCTTCCGGTATACATACTATTGCAGCATCGAATTCATCGACTCCAAAGCTATTCAGTACAGATCTGCGCGTACAGTCTCCAATCTTTGCGCTTGAGACATAATTGAGGACATTCGATAATTTTTCTTCGCTTTCATCGACCAGAAGAACATCGCAGCCCGATTCATAAAGATATTTACAGATAAAGCAGCCGAACTTTCCGGCGCCGATAACTAAGAATGATTTCATGATTTAACTCCTACTATGATTTTGACTATCCTATGGTGATGTCCTCAGCGGGTGTCATAACCGGCGGCGGTGCCTTACGCTCCGCAAGCGCTCCTGCAAAGCTCAGGCTTCCGACTCTGCCGCAGTACATCAGCAAAATTATCACGATTTTGGATGTTAGTGAAAAGCTTCTCGTTATACCTGTGCTCATGCCGACGGTTGCCACAGCGGATGTGGTTTCAAACACAACATCTGCAAGCGGGAGGTTATCTGCAATACACACAATAAAAGATGCGATAACGACCAGTGATAGGTTTGTTATAAATACAGCGGTTGCCTTTCTCAGAATATCGCTTTGAAGCCGTCTTCCAAACAGTCCAAAGCTATTATTCTTTCGAATATATGAAAAACCGAACAGTATCAGCGTGATAAAGGTTGTGGTTTTTATACCGCCTGCCGTAGATCCCGGGCTGCCTCCTATAAACATCAGGACCATGGTTGTAAGCATACCTGCGGGGGACAGCTTTGCCGTATCAACCGTGTTAAATCCGGCAGTTCTGGCGGTGACGGAACCAAAGAAAGCTTCTAAAATACGCTCTCCGACCGGCTTGCCCGAACCGGTGAAATTTGATTCTGCTAAAAAAAGAAGCAATGCGCCTGAAAATAAAAGGATCGCAGTTACAACGATGACAATTTTACTATGCAGTCTATAACGCTTGAATCTGAATCCGTGATTTATAACATCGTCCCAGACCAGGAAGCCGATACCGCCTATTATGATGAGCAGCATAATAATGATATTTACAAAAACATCGCTTCGATATCCGGTAAGCGATGAAAACTCGCCGCCAAAGCCCATGATATCGAAGCCTGCATTGCAGAATGCAGATACCGAATGAAAGACGCCCATATAAAGCCCTTTTATGAAACCATACTGAGGGCAGAACCTTAACGCAAGCAGTATTGCTCCGGCACCTTCAACGACCAGCGTGACGGTAATTATGCGACGAGTTAACTTCATAATGCCGCCTATCTGAAGAGTATTTATGCTTTCGGAAAGCAGTTGGCGTTCACGCAGACCGAGTTTTTTATTTACGAGCATGAATAGCAGCGTAGCAATGGTCATAAAACCCAGCCCGCCGACCTGTATCATGATAAGGATCATGCATTGTCCGAAGATAGACCAGTGCATACAGGTATCCAATGTTACAAGCCCGGTTACGCAGGTTGCCGATGTGGCGGTGAATAAGCAGTCAATAAACGGCGTGGCTCTACCATCCCTTGCGGATATTGGAAGGGAGAGCAGGATGGAGCCGATGAGAATTATTGCGAAGAAGCCGAGACATATGACTCTGGTCTGGGTCATGCCGCTGCGCCTTCGCCCTGTGTTTGCGGTAGGCTGCTTTATCGATTTAATATCGTTTTCCATGGGCAAGCTTAATATTGGGCTCTTTCACCGCCTATAAGCTTTGGACGGCTATGCGCCATAGTAATATTTGCGGAGCCGATAGCGGTATTCTCGTTATGAATGGGTACGCAAACCGTTCGCATATGCATCCCTATAAATACACCGCCGATATCCATGCCGGCACGGGCACATGCCTTGATATCCTCAACGACTACAGGATCATCGAATTGCTGCATGGCTTGAACGCTCCATGCTCCGCCCGCATGAAGCGCCGGGCGAACGGAAACCTGCGTAAAATCATATTTTTCCATGCATGCTCGCTCGACAACCAGAGCACGGTTGAGATGTTCACAGCACTGGCAGGCAAGAAAGAGCTTTTTGCTGCGAATAATTGGGAGAACGATTTCCATGATCGCTCTTGCGGAATCCTCGGTGGAATGCGAGCCCATATGATAGCCCATTACCTTGCTGGTGCTGCATCCGATGATAATGATATCGCCCTCTCTAAGCTTATAGTTACCTTCGCTGCAATTTTCAAGCAGCTCTTCCATTGCTTCCATTGTCTGCTTCTTAATATCGGCAATAGTGATTTCCATTTTATTATTCTCTCCTCGATGGTGTGATTATAGCCGTAACAATGCATTACGATCATTGAGTTTGATCCGGCTGACTACTATATTATAGTGCATGCCGGATCAAATTACAATAGAATTATCAGTCGTCGATATCCTTGAAGCCTTCGCCGTAGGCCGCATCGACGGAGCTGACGATGATAAATGCTTTAGAATCAACGGAATATGTTATGCGCTTGATCTTAAAAACTTCAGATTTTGAACAGGTACACATAAGGATCTTTTTATTATTGCCCGTGTAGGCACCGACGCCATCAGCAATGGTAACTCCGCGCTCAACATCCTCACCTATTTTTTCTGATATATCATGACCGTTTTCTGTAATTATTATCACGAGCTTCCTTGAATCAAATCCATACATGATTTTATCAATGATGAGACTATACAGGATTGTCATAATAAAACCATATAGTGCTGCATTTATATTGCCGTATACGAACACGCCAAGCAGAATGATCATGCTGTCCACAGCGAGCGAAATATTCCCCAGCGAGAGATGCGGATTTTTCTTGCGTATTGCCATGATGACGAAATCGGATCCACCGGTAGAGGATTCACGCATGTAAATCAGCGCAAGACCGGCTCCCGCCAAAATTCCGCCGAAGATCGCAGCAAGGATAGGCTCACCTCTGTATAAAGGTATTAGCGGAACAAGCCCATCTACAACCACCCAAGAGATCAGTATTGTTTTAATGGAGCGTGCAAAAAACTTCTTCCCAAGAGTTTTGAATGTTAGAAGAATTATCGGAATGTTGATGAGAACCGTTGCAAAACCTATCTTGATATGTGTAAGATAGTTAAGCAGTATGGCCAAGCCAGATACACCGCCGGGCGCAAAATTGGATGCAGAGGCAAAAGTAACCATTCCAACGCCGTAGAGAAAACAGCCAACGATATCATAAACGATATCTATGAGAGTGGATTTGACCTGTGCAGAGCTGGGCTTCTTCATTTTTAAATTTCTCCCCTGATTTTGTCTTAATTCGGAAAAATGTTTCCGGATTTCAAATATTAACACTAACGTGGGAGAAAAACAACCCCGTTTTATAAATATAATCTCAACTCAAAATGTTTCTTGACAACGATGTTATTTTTTATAAAATTATAATAACTGAATGACAGTGAAAGGAAAATGTTTAATATGAATATTCTTGTTGCAATGCCGACATATCCCGAGCACGAGGAGAGGCTAATCGCTGCTTACCCGAATGGAAGCTTTACCTTTCTCAGGGGCAAAAGCGTGGAGGATGAGCAGCTTGAGAATGCCGAAGTTATAATCGGAAGCATACCGGTGGATAAGCTAGAACAATGCAAAAAACTCAGGCTGCTTCAGCTAAGCATGGCAGGATCGGATGCCTTCGCGGGGAAAATGCCGAAGGGAGCCCTGCTTTCTAATTCCAGCGGTGCATATGGGCTTGCGATCAGCGAGCATATGCTGGGAATGCTCTTCATGCTCATGAAAAAGCTTCATCTGTATCGCGATAATCAGAATGCAGGCATCTGGCGTGATGAGGGAGGTGTGACCTCGATAGAAGGCGCAAGAGTGCTGACCATAGGTCTTGGAGATATTGGAGGAGAATTTGCAAAACGCTGCAAGCTTCTCGGAGCATATAATATTGGAATAAGAAGGAATCCACGCAAAATACCGAATTACATGGATGAGGTTTACTCTATGGACAGCTTGGATAATTTGCTTCCAAGCGCAGATATCGTTGCACTTGCTTTGCCAAACAGCGGCGATAGCAGGGGACTCATGGATGAAGCAAGGCTTCGCCTAATGCACGAAGGCGCAATCCTTCTGAATGTCGGAAGAGGCAGCGCAATTGTGACGGATGCACTTGTTAAGGTGTTGAATGAAAGGCGTATACTTTCAGGGCTTGATGTTACCGACCCTGAACCATTGCCAATGGAGCATCCGCTATGGAAATGTCCGGGAGTAATAATTACACCTCATATTTCTGGGTATTATCATCTTCGCCAGACACATGATAGAATAGTTGAGATAGCATCAAGAAATCTTGAGAATTTGATGAGCGGCAGACCTATTTTGAATTTGGTGGATAGCGATACAGGCTATCGGGCTCTGGAAAATAGATTTGAAAATTGATATGCTTTCGATATGTTGAGCATACTTCAACGGTCGGGATGCAGCACCCCGGCCGTTGACCAGAAAATAATATTCTAAGTATAGATAGATAAACGTTCAGCTCGCATACATCTTGCCGACGATCCAATTTGCGGTTCTAGCAGGCAGCAGCTTTATGAGCAGACAGCATGCCTGATACTTGAATCCGACGGACGAAAGCGGTTTTGGGGAGCGTTCTATGGAAAGTGCGTACATTTTCCGGGCAATGCATTCCGGAGACATTCCATTTTGCTCGTCGTGCTCCATGGCGGCAACGGATTTTTTGAGCGAAACATAGCTATTCTCCCCACCAGAGATCTTATCTCTTGCAGCAGTGAATCCGGTTTTAATATCGCCGGGCATGACGGCACAAAGCTTTATGCCATAGCTTCTCACCTCGTTGTTGACGGCAAGCACAAGAGAGTTCAGGGAAGCCTTTGTGGCTGAATAATAAGCTTGAAACGGGATGGAAATAGCTCCTGCGACGGAGCTGGTTATTATTATCCTTCCGAAACGCTGTTCGCGCATATGGGGGAGCACTGCTCTTAGACAGCGCATTGCGCCCCAAAAATTAACATCAAACTGTCTTTGAGCATCTGCTATTTCGGTGAATTCGACAGCCCCGGAGATGCCGAAGCCGGCATTGCAGATCAAAACATCGATACGTCCGCAATCGGCGATGATTGAATCAAAAGCGGACCGTATCTGAGCTTCATCGGTGATATCACAGGGAATACTGATAATCCCGTTTTCCGGGCATGTACGGCGGCTAAGGCAATAAACCTTATCACCCTTCTTCCGAAAGAGCCTTGCTGCCGAAAGCCCTATGCCGCTTGATGCACCGGTTATGACAGTTATTCGTTCATGATTATTCATCCTTGGCAATGACCTTTTCAATAATATCAAGGGCTTCATCCAAAAGGGCTGTGGTGAGATTTGCCATATAGCTCGTTCTCAGCAAGCATTCTCCCGGAGGAGTTGCTGGAGGAAGGACGGGATTTACATAAACGCCCGCCTCGTAAAGCTCTTTAGCCTTATAGAACGTCCTCATCTCCTCGTAAGTATAGATTGGAATTATAGGAGTTATGCTTTCCCGAATTTTTATTCCTCTGCTGCGAAGCCCCTGACGCATATATGCGGCAAGCTCCATCAAATGCTGCGGCATATCGGGATTTTCGCGGAGGATATGCAGAGCTTCGATGGCTGTAGCACAATTTGCAGGAGGGATGGATGCACAGAAAATGAATGGGCGGGAAGAGTGGCGAACATAGTCTACAACGCGCTGGTCACCGGCCATGTATCCGCCAAGAGATGCAAGGGACTTGCTGAAAGTGCCCATGATTATATCGACTTTATCGGTCAATCCGAAATAATCTGCGGTGCCTCGGCCCCCATTGCCAAGGACGCCGAGACCATGGGCATCATCGACCATAACGCGAGCATGGTATTTCTCGGCCAGAGCAACGATCTCGGGAAGCCTACAGATATCGCCGCCCATGCTGAATACGCCATCGGTAACGATGAGCTTGCCGGAATCGAGGGGGACGCTCTGCAATGCCGTTTCCAAATGATCCATATCGGAATGGTTGAAACGGATCGTCTTAGCATAGCTGAGTTTGCAGCCATCATAAATGCTTGCATGATTCTCTTTATCGCAGAAGATATAATCGCCTCTTGATGTGATTGCACTTATGATGCCAAGATTGCTTTGGAAGCCGGTTGAAAAGGTCGTCACAGCCTCTTTGCCCAGGAATTCGGCAAGTTCGGATTCGAGTTGAACATGAAGATCAAGCGTTCCATTTAAAAAGCGTGAGCCGGAGCAGCCGGAGCCATACCGTTCAATTGCCTTTATGCCGGCCTCAATGACACGGGGATCGGAGGTGAGCCCAAGATAGTTATTTGAGCCTAACATGATTCGGCGTTTTCCCTCCATAATAACTTCGGGTGCCTGCCTCGATTCAAGTTCGTGGAAATAGGGGTAGATGTTGGCTGCTTTAGCCCGCTCAACAATTTCGACTTTACATTTATCAAATAAGTCCATATAAATCTCCGAGTTATAAAATGGCTTTGAGAAACAAAACCTGTATATTAATAATAACAGGGCTAGCAATATTTGTCAAGGTAATTTCTGAATAAATGCCGAAATGCTAAAGGAGCTGTAATTGAGTTTGAGATGATATGCCTAAATTTTTCTTGAATTTTAAAAAATAAGATGATATAATGAAAGTATGATGGTTGGTTTATGGTCTGAACGGCTTTAATGATAAGCCAACTGATCAATATTCAGGAGGTGATTTTGATGAGCAGCATTCCAACTCCGCATATAACTGCACAGCTTGGAGATTTTGCCGAGACCGTACTGATGCCAGGCGATCCGAAGCGCTCAAAGTTCATTGCCGAGCATTTTTTGGCCGATGCACGGCTTGTCAACGATATCCGGGGCGTACAGGGCTACACTGGATACTATAATGGCAAGCGTGTTTCCGTTATGGCAAGCGGAATGGGGATTCCGTCGATAGCCATCTATTCTTATGAGCTTTTCAATTATTATGGCGTAAAGAATATCATAAGGGTGGGCTCGGCGGGTGCGATTCATCCGGATCTGGCGGTTCGCGATATAGTCATTGGCATGGGCGCATGCACAAATTCCAATTATGCTTCCCAATATAATCTGCCGGGAAATTTCGCCCCTATTGCAAGCTATGAGCTTCTCAGCAAAGCCGTTGCTGCCGCAGAGAATGAAAAGGTACGTTTCATGGTAGGCAATTTATATTCATCGGATTGTTTTTATGATGATTCAGTGAGCCTGGCGGCATGGCAGAAAATGGGAGTTCTTGCAGTTGAAATGGAAAGCGCTGCACTTTATTGCAATGCTGCACGCGCCGGCAGGAATGCACTCTGCATATGCACTATATCCGATTGCCCGTTTGCGCCTCAAAATGATTGCACTGCGGATGAGCGTGAGAGCTCATTTACAACGATGATGCAGATCGCGCTCGAAATTGCATGATCGAATAAAAATCAACTAATTTATTAATAGGAGGAAATATGTTCTCCATAGGCGATACCGTGAGCTATCCAATGCATGGTGTCGGAAGGATTGAAGCGATTGAGCAAAGGTCGGCTCTTGGAGAGACTGCGGATTATTATGTCCTCTGTTTTGATGCCGGTAGGCTGACAACAATGGTTCCGCTCTTTAAAGCGGAGCAGCTTGGAATGCGCTCGATCCTTTCTCCGGAAGAATGCAGAGAAGTTTTTAATTATATTTCGATTGTAAACCCGATCAAATTCAGTTCGGATTGGAATCAACGCCGCAGTGATATAACAATGATGCTGCATTCCGGTGATTTGAAAAAAACGATCGATGTTATCATTTCGCTCAATATGAGAAGCGGATATAGAGGGCTTTCTACAAGCGAGCATAGGATGATTACAGCGGCTACAAAGGCCCTGGTAAGTGAGCTGCATGAGGTGCTCGATTTGGAGGAGGAGGGGATCGTTGAGGCGATCAATATGAGACTTGGTGAATTGCGCAGGCTCAAATAGGTTTGCGCTGATACATGTAATTTTTAAAGAAGGTTTTGATTGGAGATTTGATTTTTGGCGAAAAAGATCGTTAGAACATTGACAACGCTGCTGGGCGCTGCAATCGGTTTAAGCTTAGCACAGCTTATCATAGGCGGGGCATATTTTGCCGCATTGTCCTCGAGTACGATGGCTTGGCTATCCATAGGTATATATGTATTGTTTGGGATTGCATTTGGCGTTTTGGGTTATTTTGCAGCCCCATCGATCATAAAATTCTTTTCATATACAACAAAGGCGATAGTCAGATATTTTTCTGAGATACCCTTAGCCGAGGTTTTTCTTGGTTCCATTGGATTGATTATCGGTCTGATTGTCGCTTGGCTTGTCAGTACGTTGACTTCAAAGCTCAATCCGCCGATACTCGGAACGGTGTGCAGCGTATTTATATTCATCTTTTGCGGTTATGTGGGTTGGGTGATTCCAACGAAGCGGATCAAGGAGATCAACCTCCCCAAGTGGTTCAAAAAAAGCGATCGTGGGATCGGGAAAACCGTTGCTGTGCCAAAGTTACTTGATACCTCTGCAATAATTGATGGCAGGTTCTTTGACGTATATGAAACTGGAATCGTTGAGGGGACAGTTATCATACCGCAATTCGTTCTGAATGAGCTTCAGCGCATTTCGGATAGCGCTGATCCTTTAAAGCGAAGCCGCGGAAGGCGGGGGCTTGATATGCTTGATAAGATGCGTTCGTCAACTTCGGTCGTGATATATGAAAAGGATTATCCCGATGTTACTGAGGTAGACGCTAAGCTTCTTAGATTCGCAATGGATAATCATGCGATGATAGTTACCAATGATTATAATCTCAATAAGCTTGCATCGGTTCAGGGTGTTCCGGTATTCAACGTTAATGATCTTGCAAACAGTTTGAAAATTAATGTCACCGCCGGGCAGGAGCTTGTCGTAACGGTAGTTAAGGAAGGTAAGGAGCTTACTCAGGGTGTGGCCTATTTTGAGGATGGAACGATGGTCGTCATCGATGGCGCAAGGCAGCTCATTGGCGAGACTGTTGAGATAGTGGTGTCCAGCGTGCTGCAAACCTCCGCCGGCCGCATGGTATTTGCCAAATTAAAAGAATAGAAAAAATGAACGATTTCGGATCGTGAATCAACAAAAATTTGAGGGGCTGCAATGACAGCCCCTCGGTTTAGTTCGCATAAAGCGATAAATTATTTATTTAGCGGAACCTTGACCATACGGTATGCATGATTTTCCTTGATAAACCCCATCTCATATGCGGCTACGAGCATTTCAAGCTGTTCTATCTCCTCTCGGAGCTCCACTCCCTTATCGCTGTCCGCAACCCGAACCTGTCCTTTGGTCGCAAGAATATTCTCAACTTCGGTGGTGGAATGAATATCCATATTTTCTTGAATGGCCTTCTCAAGACTTATGAATGGTTCGTGGGCGACTATGTAGAGACCGCGGCAGTCGTAAACGAGGGTGTAGCCTGCAATTCCGGTTGTTTTCTGATAGTATTTTGAGAAGCCTCCATCGATAACTATCAGGTTGCCTTCGGCCTTTATGGGATTTTCGCCGTTAATTTTCTCAACCGGGATATGTCCGTTGACGATAACGGCACGATCGGTATCGGTAATTCCGAATTCGTTCAGGATGCGGATAGCAAGCTCCTTCGTATCCTGATATTTGTAATACGCATTTCGTTTTTCCTTATGAGACTTGCTGTCATCAATCTCAACACGCTCGAATGTGGTCATCTTATCTTTGCCAAAGAACGGAGAATCGGGACCGCACCACAGATACCACATGAGATCCAGTTCATTAACCTTTCTATCATCCGGGTCGGCAAAATACAGCCGCTTCACCTCGGAATCGATATAATCGAACATCGCTTTGCCGCTTCTTGCAATGCCGTCACCGAAATCGACGGCTTTGAAGCTGCCATCATTATTTAGAGGAACCAGCGCATGATAGAGGAGGTTATTGTTTGAAACGAGGTACAGGGAGCCCTTGTCTATGAAGAATTTTATATGCTTCTGAAGCCGCGGGCTATGAAGGAATGAATATTGTAATTCATTAATTATGGCTTCCTCTTCCTCTGTAAGCTCATATGGATTATCGGGATTGATGGTGGGGAAATCGGCATCCTTTATCGGATAGGTTATGCCATCGATCGTTATGGTTGAATTAACCCTATCGATAGTATCAAGGAATAAGCGGTGATTCAAACCATAATTGGGATTGCGGAGGATAAGCTGGCCTTCAAGCTTATGCATGATAACAAAGATTGCTTTATGCAGCTTTGCACGGATATTGACCTCCTGATCGTTATAATAATCCTCATGGCTAGTCTTCCTTGGGCGGAAAGCAAGTGCATTCTTATAGGTGGATTGAGCGAACATCAGGAGATGACGCAGGTTTATTCCATAGACATTCTCTATAAGATCGAGGTTATTATGACGGAAGCTATTGGTGAGTACGCCTGATATACAGGTCTTTTCACCGAGTGCGGCACCCATCCACAGAATATCATGATTACCCCATTGAATATCGACGGAAGAATGCTGAAGCAGCAGATCGATGATCCTATGCGGCTCGGTGCCCCTATCATAGATATCTCCCACTATATGCAGCCTATCGACCGACAGCTTTTTGATCGCATCGGTGAGCGCTACAATAACCCTTTCGGCATATTCATGGCGAATGATGGAATCAAAGATTTCATCATAGTAAGCATCAAGATCATGAAAATTGCTTCTTGCAGTCAATAATTCTTCGATGATGTATGCATAGCTGGGATCGAGCGATTTACGGAGCTTGGACCGGGTATACTTGCTGCTGATCTTTCGACCGAGTGTGATAAGATTTCGCAGAGTATAGCGATACCATGCATCGTGATCGTCTATATCCTTCAATTCCAGCGCTATCTTCTGTTTGGGATAGTATACAACTGTTGCAAGCGCTTCGCGTTCATCATAGGTCAATGTATTCGCAAACAATCGCTCGATCTCATTTCTGATAACACCGGAGGCATTATTGAGGATATGTTCGAAAGCATCTCCTTGGCCATGAAGATCGCTCATAAAATGCTCAGTGGGCTTGGGCAGTGCAAGAATTGAGCTTAGATTTACGATTTCAGTCATCGCATATTCAACGGTGGGGAAGGTTTTGGCCAGCTGCTTCAAAAAGAGCAGGTTATCCTTGATTTCCCGTTCGGTAAAGGTCTTTTTCATAAGAATACCTCCTGTTGTACTGCTTTTTTGGTGGCTATAGTATTGTTTTTGAGTTTGGTTCTGAAAGCTTCAAACCTTATACCAAGTATAACACTTTATTTTAAAAAATTGAACCATAAAAACGCTCACAAAAGTATATATTGCACGCTGATGATGGCTGTCTGTTTACAGGCTTAATATATCTCGCAATATGCCTTGCCAAGACAGGCAAAGAGCAGTACAATACGTTTATGGTGTAATTTAATTTCTTTTTTTGGAGGAACTATGAATAGAATCGATTCCCTTACGGTCAATACCATAAGAACATTGGCGGCAGACGCGATTGAAAGGGCGAAGAGCGGTCATCCAGGGCTCGCTATAGGTGCGGCTCCAATGGCATTGGCAGTTTTTGAACAGATGAAGCATCGCGAGCTTGGCTGTAATGCGGAGCTTGATTCCTTATGCGCTCTGAGTCGGGATAGGTTCATTTTAAGTGCAGGCCATGCTTCAATGCTGCAATATGCGCTGATGCATCT
The DNA here is from genome assembly GCA_001940845.1 of Christensenellaceae bacterium Phil7. Taxonomy (GTDB): domain Bacteria; phylum Bacillota; class Clostridia; order Christensenellales; family CAG-138; genus PeH17. The sequence continues at coordinate 278,994 of MSGV01000023.1, read as the reverse complement.
ATTCGGCTATGATGTCAGCTTGGATGATATCAAAAATTTCCGTCAGCTTGGAAGTAAAACTGCCGGACATCCGGAGTATGGCAATATCATCGGCATAGAAGCAACGACGGGTCCGCTTGGACAGGGCTTTGCAATGGCTGTCGGTATGGCAATGGCGGAGAGGCATTGTGCGGCATTGTTCAACCGCGATGGTTTTCCCGTATTTGATAATTACACCTATACCCTAATGGGTGATGGCTGCATGATGGAAGGCGTTGCGAGTGAAGCCGCATCAATTGCCGGAAATCAGAAACTCAATAAGCTGATAGCCTTGTATGACAGCAACCGCATAACCATTGAAGGCAGCACTGATATTGCGTTTACAGAAAATGTTGCAATGCGTTTCATGAGCTATGGTTGGAATGTTCTGGAAGTCATGGATGGAGAGGATATTGATTCGATCCGTAATGCACTGGTTTTGGCAAAGCAAAGCAAGGATAAGCCATCGCTGATAATTGTGCATACAAAGATCGCACAGGGCACGCCAAAGGAAGGGCTCGCTTCCTCACATGGATCGCCTCTTGGTGCTGAAAACATTGCGGCATGGAAAAAATCGCTTGATTGGGAATATGAACCATTCACAGTACCGGATGAGGTACATGAACATATGCGCTCTATAATCGAAGCCAACAACCTGCGCAATGCTGAGTATTTAACCATGCTTGATCGGTTCCGCGCACAATACGACGCAGTCTATGCGGATATAATTAAATATTTAAATAGGGAGTTCGATTCAAGCATTCTTTATAGGGATGAAGCATTCAATGCATTTGATGATACCAAGCTTGCCACAAGGCAGTGCTCGGGCATAGTGCTGAACCGACTGGTCGAATATATGCCGAACATGTTTGGCGGCAGTGCCGATCTTGCTCCATCCAATAATTCAGAACTTAAAAACAGGGGATATTTTACGCCGGATGATCCCAGTGGAATGAATATTCATTTCGGAGTTCGGGAATTTGCCATGGCAGATATATGCAATGGAGTTGCGCTTTATGGATGCTTGGTTCCGTTCTGTGCGACATTTGCCGTTTTCTCCGATTATCTGAAGCCTGCCGTGAGGTTGGCGGCCATAATGAAATTAAACGTTATATACATCCTTACACATGACAGCATTGGTGTTGGAGAGGATGGTCCGACGCATCAGCCTATAGAGCAGCTTGATATGTTCCGTGCAACGCCAAATACCTATGCATTCCGTCCGGCAGATGGGCGAGAGACCGCCGCCTGCTATGCATTAGCAGGCACTATAAAAGCACCCTGCCTTATGTTCCTATCCAGGCAATCGCTGCCTCAGATAGTCGGCACCAATGCCGAAGCCACGGTCAAGGGAGGGTATATACTTCGCGAAGCGAAGAACGGTAAACCGGATGCCATCATATTGGCAACGGGTTCAGAGGTCGAATTGGCAATCGAGTCGGCACAAGCTTTGGAACTTGAAAATATACATGTTCGGGTCGTGTCCATGCCCTGTATGGATATCTTTGATGAGCAGCCCGAGGAATATAGAGAATCAGTGCTTCCTTCTGCCATTCGAAATCGAATTGCGATTGAAGCGCTTGGCGGAAGTTCATGGTATAAATACATCGGTCTTGATGGCGCACTTATCTCAATGAAAGGGTTTGGAACGTCAGCACCAGGCGGCGAGCTTTTCAAGCACTTTGGTTTTACGGCAGATAGGATTATCGAGACTGTAAAGAATACCATTAAATGAGCAAATTTCATTCTCTCTTTTCAGGAAGAGCCGTCCCAGTGACGGCTCTTCCTATTTGATATTATATTCCTTATTTGGGCAGGTTGGTTGAGGTGTACGGTGCATCACTCTTCAATGATCAATGGCGGTCATAATTTGATTCATAACGATGCCTATCGGTTCATTTATGACCAGATCCGCATTGCTGTCAAAAGGAGTCGAACTTTTGTTTATCAACACCATTTTATCTCCGGAATAATAGCTTATGAAGCCTGCAGCTGGGTATACCTGAAGCGAGGTACCGCCGACTATCAGCATATCGGCTCGCAATATATGCGTCATTGCACCCTGCATGGTATCCATATCAAGCGATTCTTCATAGAGCACAACATCTGGCTTTATCATCCCTCCACAGGGACAATATGGGATGCCGCTATGTTTTTTTACATATTCGACATCGAAGAATCGATGGCATTTTGTACAATAGTTTCGGTGTATTGAACCGTGAAGCTCATATACATTTTTGCTGCCTGCAATTTGATGAAGACCATCTATATTTTGTGTGACCACTGCCGTAAGCTTGCCAAGCTCCTCAAGCCTTGCCAATGCAATATGCGCTTTGTTAGGTCTTGCATCGGTACATAATAGGAGGTTTTTATAGTATTTGAAAAATACATCCGGTCTCCTGGCGAAAAACGTATGTGAGAGCAGCTCTTCCGGAGGATATCCATAATCCCTGATTGCAGAGAATATACCATCCTCACTCCGAAAATCCGGGATGCCGCTTTCGGTCGATACTCCGGCACCGCCGAAAAAAACAATACGCCGGCTTGCTGCTATCATATTGCATAGTCTGGAAATTTTATCAGTCATATCGTCCTCCGAGTTTATCGCATAAATCCATTATTATACCATATTTCCAACAAAAGAGATAGAATTATTCAAAAAGGCTCAGAAATAATCCATATATTAGTTGACATAAACTTCTGTTGGGACTATAATTCTTAATTGGAATTATGCTCACGCTATGCGGAGCGATTTGAAAGGATAACGGAGTATTTTATGAAGCTCACCGAAATGAACTCACAGCAGTTGAATGCTTTTTTTGCTGAGGCAAGGGCTGAATATGAGGAGCTCAAGGGACGGAATCTGAAGCTCAATATGGCAAGGGGAAAGCCCAGCAATGCGCAGCTCGATCTTTCCAATGAATTGCTGAATATGTATATTGACCCGGAGGATACGGTGGATGATGGCGTTGAAGCGCGTAATTACGGCGAACTGATGGGTCTGCCCTCATGCAGAAGGCTTTTTGCAGAGCTGCTTGGAGTGAGATATGAAGAGGTATTCATGGGCGGAAGTTCCAGCCTCACTCTGATGTATGATCTTATCGCAAAGGCTTATACTCACGGACTTCTCCATTCGGATATGCCGTGGTCACAGCTTGAAAAAGTTAAATTTCTTTGTCCTTCACCCGGATATGACCGACATTTCACGATATCGGAATCCTTTGGCATGGAGCTTATAACCATACCGCTTCTTGCTGATGGACCTGATATGGATATGGTCGAGGAATTGATAAAGGATGAATCGGTCAAGGGTATGTGGTGCGTGCCCAAGTATGCAAATCCGAGCGGCATCACCTATTCCGAAGCGGTCATAGATCGTATCGCAGCTATGAAGCCGGCCGCAAAGGATTTCGTTCTTATGTGGGATAATGCGTATTGCGTGCATGAATTCAGCGGGGAATTCGTTCCGTTTACTGACATTCTTTCAGCCTGCAGGAAAGCCGGCAACCCTGACATGCCCTTTGAGTTTGCTTCAACCTCTAAAATAACTTTCCCGGGAGCCGGCGTCGCGTGCTTTGCGTGCAGTGAAAAAAATATGGAATACATGAAAAAGCTTCTCAGCGCTCAGGCGATAAGCTATGACAAGCTGAATCAGCTTCGCCATGTGCTCTTCTTTAAAGATGGTTCCGGTGTCATTTCGCATATGCGCAAACATGCTGCAATTCTTAAACCCAAGTTTGATGTGGTTGAAAGCAAGCTTGATTCTGAAATTGCTCCGTTAGGCATCGCATCCTGGAGCCGCCCAAAGGGAGGATATTTTGTCAGCCTGTTCGTTATGGATGGATGCGCCAAGCGTGTACACCAGCTTTGTAAGGAAGCGGGAGTTGTCATGACGGGGGCAGGTGCGACTTATCCCTATAAGAATGATCCGGCCGACAGCAATCTGAGAATAGCTCCGAGCTTTCCGCCAGTGGATGAACTGAATACAGCGATGCAGGTGCTCTGTGTCTGCATCAAGCTTGCCGCAGCAGAAAAGCTGCTTTGCAAATAAAATCGCTTACTAATTTTGGAGGCAAAATATGACTAAAATGATGAATGCTCTTGTAAAAACCGAGGCAGCAAAGGGTTTGACCCTTATGCAGGTACCCGTTCCAGAACCGGGCATGGGAGAAGTTCTTATCAAGATCCGTAAGACTGCTATATGCGGAACGGATGTCCATATCTATAATTGGGATCCATGGGCTCAGCAGCATCTGAACCCGCCCGTTGTCGTGGGTCATGAATATGTCGGTGAAATCGCCGAGCTGGGTGCAGGCGTTTCCGGACTCTATGTGGGTCAGCGCGTATCCGGCGAAGGCCATATAGTATGCGGTCAGTGCCGTAACTGCCGCAGCGGAAATGGTCAGTGGTGCGAGCATACCAGAGGTGTTGGCGTTGAGCGTGACGGTGCGTTTGCCGAATATCTCTGCATTCCCGCAAGTAATGTGGTACCCATGGACAAAAATGATATTCCAGATGATATCATTTCATTCTTTGATGCATACGGCAATGCAACCCACACTGCGCTCATGTTTGATGTTATAGGTGAAGATGTTTTGATCACAGGTGCCGGTCCTATCGGCATGATGGCAGCGGCAATCGTTAAGCATAATGGTGCGAGAAATGTCGTTATTACGGATGTGAACGAATATCGTCTCGGGCTTGCCAAAACCCTCGGTGCAACCCGACCCGTAAATGTTGCCAAGGAGAATCTTGCCGATGTTATGAAGGAGCTCAATATGCATGAGGGCTTTGATGTTGGTCTCGAGATGAGCGGTAACGGCGGTGCTCTGAATCAGCTTATCAAATCCATGCGTCACGGCGGAAAGGTTGCTTTGCTTGGAATCGCAGGTCCAGGAACGGTTGTTGATTGGAACGATATTATATTCAAAGGGCTGACCCTTCAGGGCATCTACGGCAGAAAAATGTTCGAAACATGGTATAAGATGGGCGCAATGATCGAAGCAGGGCTTGATCTGACTCCCATGGTAACACATAAGTTCAATTATCGTGATTTCGAAAAGGGCTTTGAGGCCATGAGCAGCGGCAAGAGCGGCAAGGTTGTTCTTGATTGGACGGAATAAATAAATTATCATATTTTGAAAGGAAAAAACTATGAAACAGGCATATGAAATTTTCCGCAATGAGCTCGCTTCCATTCGTGAAGCCGGAACCTATAAGGACGAGCGAATCATTACTACTCCACAGCGTGCACGTATCGATACTACAGCAAAAGATGGCGTTTTGAATATGTGCGCAAACAATTATCTTGGTCTTTCCAATAATCCCGAGATCATTGCAGCGGCAAAGGCAAGCTACGATGAGTGGGGCTTCGGTCTCTCTTCCGTTCGCTTCATTTGCGGTACACAGCAGATACACAAGCAGCTTGAGCGCAAACTGGCAGATTTCATCGGCACCGATGATTGCATACTCTATTCATCTTGCTTTGATGCGAACGGCGGTCTGTTTGAGACCCTGCTCGGCAAAGAGGATGCGATCATATCCGATGAACTGAACCATGCGAGCATCATTGATGGCGTTCGTCTCTGCAAAGCAAATAGATTCCGCTATAAGAATAATGATATGGATGATCTGCGAACACAGCTTGAAGCAGCAAAGGATTGCCGCATTAAGCTCATAGCAACCGATGGCGTATTCTCCATGGATGGTTTCATCGCAAATCTTCCCGCAATTTGTGATCTCGCAGATGAGTATGGTGCCCTCGTAATGGTCGATGACAGCCATGCGGTAGGCTTCATGGGCGAGCATGGAAGGGGAACAGCAGAAGCTTGCGGCGTCATGGGTCGTGTTGATATCGTCACCGGTACTCTTGGCAAAGCAATGGGCGGAGCCAGCGGCGGCTATACCTGCGCACGCCAGGAGATCGTAGATCTTCTCCGCCAGAAGTCACGCCCCTACCTCTTCTCCAATACGCTTGCACCCGCAATTTGTGCAGCATCCATCAAGGTTATTGATATGCTCACCGAATCCACTGCGCTTCGTGATAAGGTGCATGAGAATACACGCTATTTCCGCGAAGAGCTTGGCAAGCTTGGCTTCGATGTTCCGGAAAGCACCCATCCCATCGTTCCGGTAATGCTCTATGATGCAAAGGTTGCTCAGGAATTTGCAAAGCGTATGCTGGAGAAGGGTGTATATGTCGTTGGATTCTGCTATCCGGTCGTTCCTATGGGAAAGGCGAGGATTCGTACTCAGGTATCAGCAGGCCATTCTAAGGAAGATCTGGACTTTGCAGTGAGGTGCTTCAAAGAAGTCAAGGAAGAAATGGGCATCTAAGAGGCTAAAATTAATATATAATTTAAGAAATTTGATTTGGGCGGTTGGCAGCGACCGTCCAATCGTGTATAATAGAAATAGATCGTTTACAGGAGGAAATACCCATGGAAAAGAAAATTATTCTCAGTGGAATTCAGCCGAGCGGCATCCCGACTCTCGGTAATTATGTCGGTGCACTCAGAAACTGGAAGCTGCTTCAAAGTGAGGATAAGTTCTGCTATTATTGCGTTGCCAATATGCATGCGCTTACCGTACGCCAGAATGCTGATGAGCTTCGAGAGCGTTCCTTGGGAATGGCCGCTCTTCTGATAGCTTGCGGAATTGATCCAAGTATTTCGCCGCTTTTTATCCAGAGCGATGTGGTTCAGCATGCTCAGCTTAATTGGGTTCTTGCCTGCAATACATATATGGGAGAGCTCAACAGGATGACGCAATTTAAAGACAAGAGTGCCAAGCATTCCGATAATATCAATGCTGGTCTCTTTACCTATCCTGTGCTGATGGCCGGAGATATTCTTTTATATCAAGCTGACCTGGTTCCCGTTGGAAATGATCAGAAGCAGCATGTTGAGCTGGCACGAAATATTGCAATAAGGTTTAATAATGCTTATGGTGAAACATTTAAGGTGCCGGAGCCGTATATTCCCAAGCTTGGCGGCAGGGTGATGAGCTTGACCGAACCTGAGAAGAAGATGAGCAAATCCGATCCCAATCCGAACTCATACATATCTATTCTTGATGAGCCTTCGGTCATAACAAAGAAGCTCAAGCGCGCCGTTACTGATAGTGAAGGACGCATAGCGTATGGGGAAGGCCGGTTTGGTGTGAATAATTTGCTGTCGATATACTGCGCTATGACTGGAAAAAATATGGATGAAGCTGTAAATTCATTCGATGGATGCGGTTATGGAGTACTGAAAACGGCCGTTGCGGATGCGGTGATCGAAGAGATTCAGCCTGTACAGGAGAAGTATAAGTACATTTTAGCGAATCGGGGAGATCTGGAATCCGTGATAAGGGATGGTGCAGAGCGTGCGGCAGAGGCTGCGGAAAAAACCATAGATTTGGTATATAAGAAAGTTGGACTTCGTTGACATCCCAATATTTATTAATAGCTATTTAAAAGCAAAGGAGAAAGACATATGATAGAGATGCTTAAAGAATATGCACATTTGCTCATTGAAATTGGGCTTAATGTACAGAAGGGGCAATATGTTGTGATCAATTCGCCGGTTGACTGCGCATATTTTGCAAGGCTTTGCGTTGAAGCCGCATATGAGGTTGGCGCAAAGGATGTTTTTATGCAATGGAATGATGATTTCGTTTCACGCCAACATTGGCTGAATGCTGATGATTCGGTATTCGATAATGTTTTCAAATGGGATGCAGATAGAAATATTGGTCAGGCTCGGCTGAATGCAGCAAGGCTTTCGATATCCGCTTCCGATCCTGAGAATTTGAAGGGCGTTGATCCAGATCGTATGAAGCGTGCATCGCGTGCTTTTGGGGAAGCAAATAAAGAATACCATGAGATGATTATGAATAGTGCATTTCCATGGTGTGTCGCAAGCATACCGATACCCGCTTGGGCAAAAAAAGTCTTTCCCGAGTTGCCTGAAGCAGAGGCTATGGATAGGCTATGGAAAGAGATATTCAGTGCTGTTCGAATCGATTCAAACGGTGGTGCAGTAAAACGCTGGCGTGAACATTGCGATTATTTGAAGCAAAAGCGTGAGCAGCTCAATGCTTTTAATTTCAAATATCTCCATTACACAAACTCTATCGGTACCGATTTGATGGTTGAACTTCCAGAGGATCATATTTGGATGGCAGGCTCCGAACTCAGCAAATCCGGAATAGAATTTGTGGCAAACATGCCGACGGAAGAGGTGTTTACTGCGCCAAAGCGTGATGGCGTTAATGGTAAGGTAGTTGCATCAAAGCCGTTGGTTGAAGGCGGGAATATCATCAATAATTTCTATATGATCCTTAAGGACGGTGTGATAACTGAGGTTCATGCAGATGAGGGGGAGGAATATCTGAAAAAGGCCATCTCGGTCGATGAGGGTGCTTCTATGTTCGGCGAGGTAGCATTGGTTCAGTATGATTCTCCGATTTCCAATAGCGGGATTCTCTTCTATAATACTCTATTCGATGAGAATGCATCATGCCATTTCGCATTTGGCGCTGCATATCCCTGTATTAAGAATGGTGACAGCATGAGCCAAGAAGAGCTTACTGCGAAGGGGCTTAATAGCAGCAATCAGCATTGCGATTTTATGGTTGGCACTCAGGATCTTTCGATCGTTGGAATAACGCATGATGGGAAGGAGATTCCGATATTTATCGATGGTAATTTCGCGATTTAAGAGGTAAGTCAAAATGAAGAGGGAGAATCGCGAAAAGATAGTTAAGATAATAGTCTATTCAGCGTTGATTCTCCTTTGCTGCTCTATATATTTAAAGTTTGGGCTTAAGGAGGATATGAGTACAGAACTGCATACTGAGCCACCTGTATTATCTCCAAGCCCAGTTCCCACTAAACAGCCTTTTCCGTATCGGACTGATGTATTAAAAGCATTGACCGATGCTGGTATTCCGGTCAATACGAAAGATGTAGAGGAGATTTATGACGGAAACTATCTGTATGAGTTCAGATTTGGCACTGTTCAGGAAAAGGGAAGTATAACATTATGTGTGGATGAATGGGATTGTGTTATATATGCCGAGCTGGAATTTCATAATTTAGATCCTAATGCAAATGAAGGGTTGTTTTCTGAGGCTAATCAGCTGCTTTTTGAAATACAAAAGCGCGATAAGGATAATTCGGATCTAATAAATTCATTCATACTTGTGTGCACCAAATGCATGTCTACAGATATAATCAGTATTGCAGAACTTCAAATGCTTGCGAACTCATTTGTTGATGAGTATATTGAAGGATCTGACTGCAAGGAATCACTATATGGAATTAGTTATCAACTAAAATGTGATATTCAATACCATGAGCAGGCATATAAATATTATCGATTGACCATTAAGTCCAAGAAAAATTAGTCAAGGAGGATACATAATGACAAAAGAAGAACGTGGTAGATCGAACGGATTTGATTATGTGCGAGCAATGTTGGTTGCCAGTAAGCTTGCGATTGCCAGTACGCCAATCCCGATGAAGGGCGGGTTGGAATTTACCAGCGAATTATTGAATGCATTTGGGAAACGGTTTGAAACATTGCCTCTGATATCTGCTCCGGAGGATTTTTTCCCGGCCTTATTGAGGCATATGCCAAATATTTTATTGATTGAAAATCATTTTGGCGGAATCGACACGATAGATTATGCAAAAACATTGAAGCAGAGCCCATCATGCCGACATATGATGATCTATGCAATTGCACGCCGGAATAATAAGACGCTTGAAGAGAGATGTTCAAACGATGGCATTTGCGGCGTTGTCTACTCAAGCAGTCCGATACAGGAAACCGTGAATAGGATATTCAATGAATACAGGGTGCACCTTGAGGTCATCGATACGACAAAGCGGACGGAGTGGGCTATGCCAGATAACAGTACGGATATCACTCTTTTAGATTCGGCTGCGGATGGAAAGATTTTTGCGGGTTCACTTATTCATGATATGCTAGCCCCACTTGGATTGGATGTAAATCACAAGGGCTCACAATATGCTGCAATAATGATCTCATTATCAATTCTAGGGTGTACCGACAAAATGAACGCACTTTATGAGATTACGGCTCACTATGAAAAGACTAAACCGGATGCCGTTGAAAAAGCATTGAGATATGCGATCGAACAAGCTTGGACGCGCGGCAGACCGTTCATGCAATATCATCTTTTTGGAAATACGATAGATTCGGAAAAAGGTAAGCCGACAAATGCGGAATTTATATCGACCATTGTTCAGCATATTAAGGATACGAAGTATTCATCAATGATAAGCCGCAAACATGATTAGCATCAAAAATACCCCATAGCGCAGCAAAAAGCCTACGCAATGGGGTATTGGTTTCATTTATATTTTGTATTAATATTATTTGAAATACAGTGCGGCGGCATCATAGAATTCCTTATCAACAACTTTTCGGACGGTAACAGCCGTATCCATATCAGCTGCCACTATCTTGGTTCCAACCTGCGCAACCATTTTACCATAATCCCCTTGAACAACTAGTTCACCTGCTTTAATTCCAAGCCGCGTACCAAGTACACGATCAAATGCGCAGGGGGCGCCTCCACGCTGAACATGGCCAAGAACGACCGGCCGGCATTCGAAATATTGTGCATCGTTGCCAAGCAGGGGATCGCTCTTCATGCTATTCTCGATCATGTCTGATAGATTTTTCGCTAGATTCTTATGCAGCAGAAGTTTATTTCCGAAAGCATCGGTACCGATATCGATCTCATCCGCTCCGAGCAATTCAAAGCCTTCGGCAACAACTATGATGGTATGGCGATCGCCGCGAAGATATCTTCTTCGTACAAGCGAAATGATCTCATCATAGCTCTTGGGGAATTCGGGGATGAGCACGAGATGTGCATTGGCGGCCAGACCTGCCTGCAATGCGATCCATCCGGTGTGGCGCCCCATACATTCCACGACTATGCAGCGGGAATGTGCTTTTGCGGTAGTCTGTAAACGATCAATTGCCTCCATTGCGATATTGGCCGCCGTTTCAAATCCGAAGGTGTAATCGGTACAGCTAAGATCGTTATCTATTGTTTTGGGAACTCCGATGACATTTATCCCCATCTTTCTAAGCTCGTTTGCAACACCAAGCGTATCATCACCGCCGATCGCTACGAGCCCCTCCAAGTCGAGCGCATCAAGCACATCTCGAACCGTAGATGGACCATTCGGATCTGCAAGCACATTGGTTCTGGAGCTTCCAATGATCGTTCCTCCAAGGGTTTGAATCCCTTCGACATCGCTCAGATTGAGCCAACGCCCCTTGGCATTCAACGCACCGCGCCAACCATCATTAAATCCAAAAACTTCAATTCCAGCTACTGCGCATTTCTCAACGACACCGCGGATGACTGCGTTGAGTCCGGGACAATCTCCGCCGCCGGTCAAAATTCCAATCTTTCTCATAACAAATTTCTCCTAAAATAATTATAATGTTTTATTATAGCAATCCACGCTCACGCAAAGTGAGGAGTACCTTTTCTGAAATAGCCTCCGGAGTAAGCATGCTGCCATCCTTGGTACAGCTTATAACGGCGATATCATCGAATTTTAATGAGAAATCAAGATATTTTTGCCGTGCGCGCTGCTGTATGGAGCGATTGCTTTCGTAGACATCCCGACCATTTCCGCCAACGTATTCCCGAAAACCCTTTTTATCGATATTCATGCTGGCGCAGCTCGTATCGACATCAAAGAAAAGATTGAGCTCCGGGCGGGGAAGTCCAAGCTTATCATATTCCAGTTCAAAAACCCAATCCACAATATCCGGCTTATCTATATCCGCATCGCGAATGCTTTGATATACCGCATTGCTGAGAACATAACGATTTATGAGCAGAAAATCGCTCTCGCCATCACGATAGCTCTTGAAATCATCAAATCGGTCGAGGGCAAACCAAAGTGCCATGCTTTTTTGATCGATGTCCGTGGCCTTGATGCCGGCTGTACCGGAGAGAAATCCGCCGATTTGATTTCCGAAGAAAGAACTGTAGACCGGATATTCACGAGTGGATACGGTATAACCAAGCTCGAGAAGCTTTTTCGTGAGCAATTCAAATTGAACGGTCTTGCCGCTGCCATCAATGCCCTCTATGGTAATAATCTTTGTTTTCATTGAATAATTATTCCTTATTAAGAATTATTAGCTAAGATAAATGCATCATTCAGATATCCATGCCAAGAATCTTTTTAAGCTGACCTATATCAGCTTCATCGACCATGGCTTTGATCCTTGTGCCGCTCTCAAGATGTTCCTCGCTTATAAGCATACCCTTATCTCGGATGAGAGCCATTGCTTCATATTTGGTATAGGGGATGATGAGCTCTATTTCGCGGCGAGATAAATTCAGCGTTTTTTCAATCAGCCGAATGAGCTCCTGCATACCATTTCCGCATTTTGCAGATGTGACCGCTGTCGTTCGATTGGCCGAATAATTCGTAAATTCCGAACATGCTGTCAGCTCATCGGCTGATAGCGCGTCACATTTATTGAATACGGTTATACGAGGAATGTCATTTGCGTGGAGGGATTCAAGAACCTCCTCGACGACCTTCATCTGCTTATCATAAAAGGAGCAGGAGATATCAACGATATGCAGGATTAAATCTGCGTTTGAGACCTCTTCGAGCGTGGATTTAAAGGCTGAAACCAGATCATGCGGAAGCTTATTGATAAATCCAACGGTATCCGACAGCAGTGCTTCGGTGCCGCCCTCGAGCGTGATCTGTCTGACTACCGGATCAAGAGTAGCAAAGAGCTTATCGGCGGCGTAAACATCGGAATTTGTCAGCGCATTAAGCATTGTTGACTTTCCGGCATTTGTATAGCCTACGAGCGCAACAAGAGGAATGCGATTTGCTTTACGGTTTTCTCGGCGCAGCCCACGCTGCTTTTCTATCTCTGCCAGCTCGTTTTCCAGCTCAAAGATTCTGCGGCGGATACGTCTGCGGTCTATCTCAAGCTTTTTTTCGCCCGGTCCTCGGGTTCCAATGCCTCCGCCCAACCTGGAGAGGGAGGTGCCTTGACCGAGCAATCTTGGGAGCATATAACGCATTTGAGCCAGCTCGACTTGCAGCTTGCCCTCACGGCTTGTGGCACGCGAAGCAAAGATATCAAGTATCAGCGTCGTCCGATCGATGACCTTCGCACCAAGGATCTGTTCAAGTGAGCGAAGCTGTACGGCGGATAGCTCATCATCAAAGATAAACAGATCCGCTTCAAGCTCGCTGCCCTTCAGGCTGAGTTCTTCGGCCTTTCCACTGCCGATATATGTCGAATTATCTATCGCACGCCTGCGAACCGATATGGAATCGATAACCGATGCGCCCGCCGTTTCAGCCAGATCAGCAAGCTCTTTGAGCGTATCATACCCTTCGTTATTATCCATGCCGACCAATATTGCGCGCTCTGCTTCAGCTTCATCGACGACTTTTGTAGTGCTGCGGAAGCGATCATCCGAAGCATATATCTCCGAAATAAGTGCGCGCTGCGGGAGTTTGTTGGGGCGCAGCGGTCCATAGAGCAGAACTTCGCGGCCGCCGGCTTCATCATTTTGCTCCCCAAGATATGCACAGTATAATTGCGTTGGTTTTCCATTAAGTACCCCGAGTGCCGCCATCGCATCAAGTTTTGACGAACGCAGCGTGCCGATATCCACTCCAGAAAGCCGACCATCTCCGCTCGGATGCGTATGAATACATCTTACTCCGCATAGCCTGTCCTCATTGCGAACTAGCCGCATGTTGGGCATGCTTACTTTTGAGTTATCCCCGATAGATACATCAACGATACTGCCATCTCTTGAAATATAGACGGAGATCTCCCGATTAATTTCACTCGTATATAATGCAAGCAGGTCGATCAGTTCCTGCGATGCAAATTCGTCAAGCCCCATTTTTAATTCATAAATGGATCGGAGCTGATCGAGCATTGTATTTCTAATTCCAGTGGTATTTCCGTTTAATTTATTTGCCATGTTTTTCCTTTCGTGCTGACATATTTGTGTGTTTATGAAAAAACTCATCCGTTCTGCCGAAGCGGATCTCAATCGATATCAATGAACATGGCTCCATTTCTCCTTTTCTCAGTTACGCCATGAAAACGTATTTATACCGTTCCTTGACATGACTGCATTATAACCTATTTTTTTATTTTTTTCAATTCCATCGTGGAATATTCTTTGGTTTCCCGCACCACCTCGTTCATGAGAAGCATTAATGCAATGAGATTTGGCGCAGCCATAAGGAAATTGAAGGATTCTCCAAGCATCCAGACGACATCAACCCGTGATACCGCTCCAACTACACATAACAATGTATATATGATCGAATAGATGCGATCGATTCGGCTGCCAAAGAGATACCTGGCGCATTGCAGACCATAAACCGACCACCCCAGTATCGATGTATAGGCAAACAGCGCCGTTGATAAGGTCAAAAAGATGCTTACAGCCTTCCTTGGAAAGGCCATAGAAAATGCATCAAGCATTATTACAGTTCCTGATGTGGACATTTCGCCATATGGTATTGTAATGCCGCTTGAAAGCAGCACGAATGCCGTCATACTGCATATGAGCATTGTATCAACGAACACCTCAAATATTCCGTACATTCCCTGCTTTACCGGATCATTTGTGGATGCGCAGGCATGAGCCATGGGTGCCGACCCGATACCTGCTTCGTTTGAATAGACTCCGCGTGCAATTCCAGTGCGCATACTTCGCATGAGGGTATATCCGATGGCTCCGCCGGCTGCCTGCTTCATGCCAAATGCATTGGTGAATATGCTTAGGATAGCCGATGGAAGATTGGCGCGGAATTTTACCATTGCCGCAATGCTTATCGCTATATATGCAGCCGCCATGAATGGAACGATTACGCCGGATGCTTTCCCGATACGCTGGATGCCGCCCAAAACGACCATACCGACAAGTATTGCCGCGATTACTCCGCAAACCGTCTTTACCAGCATTTCGTTTGTACCGACAGAAAGGCTTCCGAACAGATCAACAGTGCTTTGTGCAATGGTGTTGGTTTGCACAAGGGTAGTACCGATCAGCGCAGCGCATGTTCCGAAAACAGCAAAGATCAGAGCGAGCGGCCTTGAAATAATTCTACAGATTCCCTTACGCTTTCCAAGGCCCTTTTCAATATAAAGCATTGCACCGCCAACATAGCCCGATTCGGTGCGTTCTCTATATTTTAATGCAAGCACAATTTCAGCAAATTTGACCCCCATGCCAATGAAAGCAGCAATCCACATCCAAAATATTGCACCCGGGCCGCCAATAACGATTGCACCCGCAACTCCAGCAATATTTGCGGTGCCTATTGAGCCGCCAAGCGCTGTGGACAACGCTTGAAATGGTGTGATGCCGGTTGCAGGGGATCGATCGGCTGCATCCTTTTTAAAGCTGAGGCAGTGCTTTATCGATGTGCCAAGCTTCCTTAGCTGGTACCAGCCGTTTCGATTGGATATAACGATGCCGCTTACAAGTATTATTATTGAGAAGAAGGTCTTGAATTCATTCATGGGGAATTCTATGCAAAAATCTGATATATATTCAAAACCGGGACGATTGAAGGATCAAACGTCCCGGCCATGTATCTGACGATCACATACCGATCGAATGGAAGAATTCCTCCTCGCTCAGAATCGGTATATCCAGCTTTTTTGCTTTATCCAGCTTGCTTCCTGCGTTTTCACCGGCAACCAGATAATCCGTTTTCCTGCTCACGCTTCCGGATGCCTTACCGCCAAGATCTGAGATCAGATCCTCGATATCCTTTCTGCCCATGCGGGTAAGTGTACCGGTAACAACGAATGTCTTACCGTTTACAAAATCATTATGGGTTTTAGCTTCAGGTGATCTGGGATTAACTCCAAGCTCCAGAAGGCGATCCACCTGTGCAGAGATATGCGTATCAGCAAAGAAATCCATGATATCATCAGCAACTATATCGCCAATATCGGGAATATTGAGCAGCTGCTCGCGCCCTGCACTACGTATCGCATCAAGGGATAAAAATGTATCTGCCAGATCCTTTGCGGTTTTATTGCCAACATTTGGTATTCCAAGCGCAAATATAAAGGCTGACAGCTCACAATCCTTGCTCTTCTCTATAGCGGAGAGTATATTTGAAATTCGCTTTTCTCCAAAGCCGGAAAGTCCTGAAAAGCTTGCTTCGGTCAATTCGTATAATTCCGAGATTTTAGAAAGCCCTATCTCATCAGCAAGCAGATGTGCGGTTTTTTCTGAAAAGCCCTCGATATCCATAGCATTTCTTGATGCAAAATGCTCCAATCTGCCTACTATTTGAGGCTTGCATGAGAGCGAATTGGTGCAGAATGTATGAACGCCTCTCTGCTCGACCTTTGAACCGCACGCAGGGCAGGACTCAGGAACATGAACAGGATTTTTGGGCTCACCCTCATCCAGACTGGTCATGATTTCCGGGATTACATCGTTGCTTCTGCGTATCAAGACCTTTGATCCGATGCCGACACGCTTTCTTCGTATATCGTCGATATTGTTAAGCGTTGCGCGCTTCACTGTAACGCCCATAAAATCGACGGGTTCAAGATGAGCAAGCGGCGTAAGCTTTCCGGTTCGGCCAACCTCCCATGTAATGTTCAATACGGTCGTGCTCTGTTCCTCCGCCTGAAACTTATAGGCTATTTCTCCACGGGGAAACCTGTCGGTATATCCCATTTCATCATGCAGCGGAATATCGTTCAGCTTGATAACCATCCCGTCTATGAGAATATCGAGACTGCTGCGCCGGCTCTCCGCGCTTTCGATCTCTTCGATTATCTCATCGATGCTCCCATAGAATACAAAATCACTCATAGGAAAGCCGCATTCATGCATAAAATCGAACATTTCTCGCCGTGCTGCGAAGTCTTTTCCTTCAATATAGCCAATATTATAGCAGGCGCAATCAAGCCTTCTGCTTGCGGTGATTCGGGGATCCAAATTACGAATTGCTCCGGCCGCAGCATTTCTGGCATTCTTTAAGATATCGGTACCGTTTGCATTCAGCTCTGCAAGGGTGGAAAGCTTCATATAGCATTCGCCGCGAACCTCCATTTTCCCTTTATAAGGAATGGCAAGCGGAATAGTTCGGATGGTTCGAACCTGTGCAAGGATTCCCTCGCCGATAATTCCATTACCGCGGGTTGCGGCTTGAACCAGCATCCCATCTTCATAGGTTAAATTAATAGTCAGACCATCAAATTTATATTCGAGAACAAATTCAAGAGGTTTGGCGTTTGAATCTCCGCCCCTGTAGCGCTCGCAGCGCTGCGCCCAATCCCGAAGCTCACCAAATGTTTTGACCTTATCAAGACTCCATAAGCGGCTTATGTGCTGGTGCGGCAGGAAGGCAGATGTAAGTTCACCTCCAACGCGATGGGTGGGGGAATCCGGCAGCACGATCCCGGTCTGGCGTTCAAGACCGCTCAATTCCTCCATCAATGCATCGAACTCCGCGTCGCTGACCATCGGGCTATCGCTGAAATAATAGGCATTTGAATATTCGTTGAGCAGATCAACGAGCTCTCTCATTCTATCGGGCATCTTTTACTCCTCGTTATTCATCGTCAATCGTTTCCAGCGGAACATAGCCTGCGGCAATGCGCTTCACGCCTACGGATTTGAAATCTATCGTCAGGATCACGGCAGCACTGGTGCCATTGAGCTCCATTATCGTGCCCTCACCAAACTGCGGATGGCGAACCCTCTGAAGTTTTTTATAATTACATGTTGAAACGGACTTCTGAGCTGAAACACCTGTAATTTGGGGAATGTTATAGGACTGTCGTACGGTCGAACGACCGCTGTCAGCCGAACGGTCAAGTCCGTTAAGCTTTCTTATTGCTGCCAGAACATCCGAAGAAACACCAATAGCTCGATCGGAACCGCTCTTTTCATTGCCGTTACCATAGCCTACGTCGTATGATCTTGCTGCACTTCCGAAGGAATTTCGTTTCATAGGGGTATCCTCGGATATCAGTCCCATTTCCTCTAGAAATACGGATGGATCGTTATGCTGCGGTCTTCCGTAAAGCATACGCTCGCTTGCAGCATATAGATAGAGCCGTTCCTCTGCGCGTGTTACACCGACATAACAAAGCCTGCGCTCCTCCTCCAGCTTCACATCGCTTTCGGTTGAGCGCTGTGAAGGAAATATGCTGTTCTCCATACCGGGCAGGAATACCACGGGGAATTCAAGCCCTTTTGCACAGTGCAAGGTCATC
Source organism: Christensenellaceae bacterium Phil7 (assembly GCA_001940845.1). Classification (GTDB taxonomy): domain Bacteria; phylum Bacillota; class Clostridia; order Christensenellales; family CAG-138; genus PeH17. The sequence continues at coordinate 260,674 of MSGV01000023.1, read as the reverse complement.
AACTTAACGGTACCATCGCTTTCATCGATAGTATCAGCATCCGCATTCAGGGCAGTGAGCTCCAAAAAGCTCTGCAAGGCGTCACTGCCTTCAGATAGCTGAAGTTCATGCTCGCGCATTGCTCCAATGAGCTCTTCTATATTTTCCTCCCTCGTATCGGCGGAATCATCGCCCTGTTCTGCAATGTACTGATGATAGCCCGTCATATCCATGATATATTCAGCAAGCTGCTCGAGGCTGAGCTCATATCGTTTTACGAAAAAATCCCGCATTGTTTCGCAAAACGGAGCTACCTTCTTTGCGATTCTATCCGGCAGGGCATCGGGGGACAGCATCAGCATAAGCATTGATATATCTTTTTCTCCGGCGGTCTTCTCTATGGTCTTTATCGTTGCATCGCCGATGCCACGTTTAGGCACATTTATTATGCGTTTCAGAGAAGCATCATCGTTTGGATTTGCGATCAGACGAATATATCCGAGCAGATCCTTGACCTCACGCCTGGCATAAAAACGTGTGCCTCCGATTATCGTTATGGGTATGCCAAAACCCGTTGTAAGAACCGATTCTATAACACGGCTCTGTGCATGGGTGCGATAGAGCACCGCAAAATCGTTGAAACTCCGTTTTTCCTTCCTGCGAAGATCAATTATTGTTTTTGCAATATTATATGCTTCCTCACGCTCATTACGAACCTGAATGAATTCAACCGGAGAACCTCCATTCTTCGCCGTCCAAAGTTTTTTCGGCTTTCTTCCTCGATTATTAACGATAACACGATTTGCGCATTCCAATATCTGCTTGGTCGATCGATAGTTTTGCTCAAGCCGTATGATCTTTGCTCCTGGGAAATCCTTTTCAAAATCTAAAATATTGCGTATATCGGCTCCGCGCCAGCCATATATGCTTTGATCGTCATCACCGACAACGCAGATATTCCTATGCTCCGCACAAAGGAGCTTTATTATGCGGTACTGCGGGGCGTTGGTATCCTGATACTCATCGACGAGCACATATTTGAATTTTTTTCTGTACTTTTCAAGCACATCCGCGCAGGTCTCAAGAAGCTCAACCGTCTTTATCAACAGATCATCAAAATCCAGCGCATTGCAACTTTTCAGCCTTTTTTGATAGAATCTGTAGACATCTACGAGCTTATGATCTCCAAACTGGTCATTTTCGAGCAGATAGCGTTCAGGATTATCACCGGAATTTTTTGCTTCGCTTATCTTTGCGCGCACAGTCCCCTTATTCATGCTTTTATCATCGATATTGCATGCTTTCATTGCTTCGACGATTATGCTGTTCTGATCCTGCTCATCATAAATCACGAAGCGAGAATCATAGCCAAGCCTGTCGATCTCAAATCTAAGCAAACGCGAACAAAAAGCATGAAAGGTCGTAACCCACATATCGGTATTATCCTGCCCAATGAGTTTATCGGTGCGCTCCTTCATCTCCCTGGCTGCCTTGTTGGTGAAGGTAAGCGCAAGGATCGACCATGGAGCAATTCCATGATTCTCTATCAGATTAGCTATCCTATATGTCAGTACGCGAGTTTTCCCACTGCCTGCACCGGCAAGCACGAGCAGAGGTCCGGATATTGTTTCAACAGCCTCACGCTGTTCGTTATTAAGCAAGTTGAGATTCAGCATTTTTTTTCGGCAGTATCAACTGCATTCTTAAGCCGGTGCAGCGCTGCTTCGAGCAGCTGTCTCGGCAATGCAAGGTTCCATCTTTCGAATCCGCTTCCTCCGCTGCCGAATATGAAGCCTTCATCCAGTGCAAGATAATTTTTTAGCATGAGCGCTTCAAGCTCATCATCATTCAAACCAAGCCCGCGCATATCGAGCCAAGCAAGATATGTACCCTCGGTGCGGATGGCATGAAGCATGGGAAGCTCCCTATCGAGATAATCGTAAAGTAATTCAAAATTTCCTTGAACAACATTTAAAAGTTCATCGAGCCAGCCTTCCGCTTCGTTATAGGCGGCTATTGTTGCAGCTCTTGAAAAATAGGGAATATGATCGAGGCTCTCGCGGCGTATAGTCGCCTTAAACCTTTGAGCAGCTTCGGAATTTTTAACGAAGATATTTGAGCAGCAAAGCCCGGCAAGGCTGAATGTCTTACTTACTGCGGTGCAGATCATACAGTTATCCTCCATGCCGGGAATATTCGCAAATACAGTATGCCTGTTGCCTGGAAGAATGAGGTCATTATGAATCTCATCGCAAAGAATAAAAACATCATTGCGCTTGCAGATATCCCCAAGCCGCTGAAGCTCTTCATACATCCAAACTCTGCCGACGGGATTGTGCGGGCTGCAAAGGATAATCATTTTAACGTCTTTGCGGCTCGCTTTCTTCTCAAGATCATCAAAATCCATCTCGTAGCGTCCGTTTTTGTAGATAAGCGGATTTTCTATGAGCTGCCTGTTGTTATTTTTGATTGCAGAGGCAAAGGGTGGGTAAACCGGCGGTTGAATTATGATTCCGTCATCAATATCCGTGAAAGCACGCACAGCCAGACCGAGTGCAGCCACAACTCCAGGAGTGGGGAACATGGTCCAATTTGCCGTATTCCATGAATGCCTTCTCAGCATCCATGCATCAACTGCACTTCGGTATTCCTCATCGGCATAGGTATAGCCATATATGCCATGATCGGCTGCTTTCTTTATTGCAGCCCTGATCTCAGGTGCGACTGCGAATTCCTGATCCGCTATGGTTAATGGCACAAGCCCCGAGCCCTTAATGGGCTCGGGTGCCATATCAACCTTAATGGAACCCGTATGGGCTCTATCTATAGGTGTTGTGAAATCGTACATATTCTTAGTAGGCATAGCCCCTGTCAAATGCGTTGATATTGATGGAGAGGAATTTGGGCTTTACGCACTGCTCGATAGCCTTATGCCATTCATCGACCGAGAAGGGAAGCATCTTTGCAACAACGCCCATTAGAACGACATTAGCAGCGCGATAGGTACCGCATTCATGAGCTATATCAACCGCATCGATCTCGATGGTCTTACAGCTTTCGCGAACTCTTTCAAGACAATCCTCCGGGTACTTGACTGCACCGGTGATGACGGGCATGGGAAGGATTTCCTGAGTGTTGATGACCATGGTGCCATCCTTTTTTATGTACGGAAGCGCACGGAGAGCCTCAAGATTTTCGAACGCAAGCACGATATCTGCCTGCTCCTGTTCAACTATGGAGGAGTAGAGGGGCTGATCGTTGCTCATACGAACATAGGTTACGACACTTCCGCCGCGTTGGCTCATGCCGTGAACCTCGCTGACACGAACTTCATAACCATTGTTCATTGCGAGCTGACCGAGGATCTTACTGGCAAGCAGGGTTCCCTGACCGCCGACACCAACAATAACGATATTATACATAGTGATTTCCTCCTTATTCTTCGGTGTGGAGTGCTCCAAAGGGGCAGAGATTCTGGCAGAGGCCGCAGCCGACACACTGGGTCGGATCGATGGCAACGCCGGTTTCGGTCTTACGGATCGCAGGGCAGCCGATCTTCATACACATACCGCAATTTCTGCACTTATCAGGATCGCTGATGAAGGGGATTCCAGGCTGCTTTACGATGAGGGCGCAAGGACGCTGCGATATCACGACGGAGAGCCCATCGCGTTCGGTCTCCTCACGAAGAACCTGCTCAAGCTCCTTAACATTGAACGGGTCGACAACGCGCACACTTGCGACACCCATTGCCTCGCAAAGCTTGATGATATCGAGCTGCGTAGTGGGCTCGCCATGGATATCCAGACCGTTAGCGGGGTTATTCTGATGTCCGGTCATGCCGGTTATGGAATTATCGGCAATTATGACCGTTCCGACCGAACGATTGTATGCCATATTGAGAAGTCCGGTCAATCCGCTGTGGCAGAATGTGGAATCGCCGAGAACAGCAACGGTTTTCTTGGCCTGCTCCTTGCCGCGAGCCTTCTCCATACCATGCGCCATACCTATGGAAGCACCCATGCATACGCATGTATCAACACCGCTGAGCGGAGGGAGTGCACCGAGTGTATAGCAGCCTATATCGGAGCAAACGGTTAGCTTAAGCTTGCCAAGCACATAATAGAGCCCCCTATGAGGACATCCGGGGCAGAGAACCGGAGGACGATTGGGTATGCCGGGGGTGTTCATTGGACCGGCTTCTTCTGCGCCCTCAAACCTGGAAGCGATCTTACGAGCAAAGAGCTCGCCCTGAACGCCGGTACGATCCTTACCGCTGCACGGGATGCCCCAAGCCTTGATGGTATCCTCAAAGAAGGGTTCCATATCTTCGATGATGTAGAGGGTCTCAACTTCCTTTGCAAAATCTTCTATGAGCTTGCGGGAAAGGGGATATACGAGACCTAGTTTCAGTACCGATGCGGTGGGCATTGCTTCCTTGACATAGTTGTAGGCGGCACCGGATGTGATGACACCGACCTTCTTATCAGCCCATTCTATGCGGTTGATTGAAAGCTCTGAAGCCGCTTCCTGAAGCTTATTTTCGCGCTCTTCAACATATACATGGCGGCCAATCATATTGGCGGGCATGGATACAAACTTTTTGATATCGCGCTTGTATTCGCGTAGGGGACGTTCCTCACGCTCACCGATTTCAACGAGAGTTCTTGCATGAGCGATACGGGTCGTGATTCGGGCGATGACAGGGGTATCATATTCTTCGCTGATTTCATACGCAATTTTCATGAAATCCTTGCATTCCTGGCTGCTTGAAGGCTCAAGGCAGGGAGCATGTGCGCTCCTTGCAAGCATGCGTGTATCCTGCTCATCCTGCGAGGAATGCATGCCTGGATCATCGGCAACTACGATGACCAGACCTGCGTTAACGCCTGTATAGGATGCTGTAAAAAACGGATCTGCGGACACATTCAGGCCAACATGCTTCATGCATGCCATGCTTCGGGCTCCGCTGACAGCCGCACCGAGTGCAACCTCAACGGCGACCTTTTCATTTGGTGCCCATTCGGAATAGATTTCGGGATAATTGGCAATATTTTCATTTATCTCGGTGCTGGGCGTTCCGGGATATGCGCTGGATACGGTAACTCCGGCTTCGTAAGCACCTCTTGCTATAGCTTCATTCCCAAGCAAAAGCTTTTTCATAATAATCCTCCTTCGGATATGTTACGGCATGATGCGTTGCTGCATTAATTGCAGAATACTCATAACCGTGAGTTCATATGACAGTATCATTATAGTTTAATTTGTCGCTTAAATAAAGTGGTTCAACAGCAATATATTCTGAAAAAGAACAGGATAAATGATATATGTGCAAAAAGAAAAAAATAATTGAAGATAATAATTGATTTGATGTTGCAAAGCATTGATTTACCGTTTATAATCCATTACAGAAATCGATCAAGCATGGTCGATCCGAAGTGGGCTGAGATGCTCATAATTACGAAAGGAGTTTCGTCAGTGAAAAAGACAAATACTCTAAAATTAACCATTTATGCAATATTCCTTGCAATAATGCTCTTAATGGGGCTTGTTCCGGGCCTTGGCTTCATACCGACTGCCGTTGCCGGAATTGTAATAATACAGGTTCCGGTTATTCTCGCTGCATACTTTCTCGGTTATAAAGGCGGTTTACTTTTCGGCTTTGTATTCGGCATAACAAGTATCATCAACTGCTTTATTCAGCCGGATGCATTTGCAGCGATCATTCTCAATGCCGGCGGCGTAAATACGCTGCTGCTTATGGTGCTGTGTCTGATCCTCCCCAGGGTGATGATCGGATTGACGGCAAGGGGAACATTTGATCTAATCTGTAAATTCGATAAGACGAAAGTGCTGGCAATGGGTGTTTCCGCTTTTATAGGAACAATAACGAATACCATTCTCTTCCTTGGTGCATTCTATCTCTTTGCAAAGGATGCCTGTATGGCTCAGTTTGGTGCAGCAAATGAAAAGGTGCTGTTCGATATGATGCTGGGCGTTGTTACCTTCAACGGGATAATAGAAGCCATTGCATCGGTCATACTGTGTACTGCCATAGGTCAGGCATTGTACCGATTCTTTTTTAATAGGCATGCTGTCGATCGCTGAAATCGATCCGGCTGGCTTGAGCAAATATGATATGTTTTAATGGCATGGTTTTGCTCTCTTTCTACTTGGGCATACGGGCTGCTTTCACAGTTCGTATGCCCGATTTTCATTTTAATGCAGAAAATACTTAGAGATAAGCTATAATGCTTATCGCAGAAATAAGAAGCTGTAGCCCAAATAGTCCCCAGCATAGCAGTTTTCGAAGCTTGTCCCCTCTTTTTTTATATATCTCAACGCCGATAAGCGGTACGATAGGGATCAAGCCTGCATATATCACGAACAATGCTCTCATAATCTTTACCTCCGTTTTATTCCTCGGGTTTTAGCTGACACGATGATAACAAATATAATCGCCATATGCAATCGTGGATTAGTACCATAACTGGAATATTATGCTTTGCAGCATCTATCCATTATGACTTTAGGCTCATCATGGGTGTCAAATTGGAAGGGGTACCAAATTGAACATAGGGGGGTATCAATTTGGAAGGAGGGGGTGTCAATTTGAACACGGGGGGGTGTCAATTTGGAAGGGGGGGTGGTGTCAAATTGACACCCAATAATATAGATAATAAAATAACAGATAATCAAGGGGATAATACAAATACCGGCATTGAGGTAAGATCGGAGCCTTTGGCAGCGGTCCGCGCTGCCGGTGTGTATATCTGCGCCGAATGCAAATCAATTTGCTGTTAATGTTTTCCATGCTGTTTTTCCTGCATGAATAATAAATAAATCGGCTTAAAGGCTTCACAAACGCGATAAAAAATGGTATAATAGAATGTGACCTTAAGCACAAAAGATGAGAGTTGATTAGTATGTCGAAATTTAAAGTTGTTTCACCGTTCGAGCCGCAGGGCGATCAGCCGCAGGCGATTGATATTCTTGCACACGGTGTCGAATGCGGTGACGATCTGCAGGTTCTTCTTGGAGTGACAGGCTCGGGAAAGACCTATACTATGGCTAAGGTCATAGAGCGGGTTCAGAAGCCTACACTTGTCATTGCGCATAATAAAACGCTGGCAGCGCAGCTTTGTTCCGAATTTCGTGAGTTTTTTCCGGAAAACGCCGTTGAATACTTCGTTTCGTATTATGATTACTACCAGCCGGAAGCCTATATAGCTTCATCCGACACCTATATTGAAAAGACCGCTGATGTAAATCAGGAGATTGACAGGCTCAGGCACAGTGCAACATGCTCCCTCAATGAACGAAGGGATGTGATAATCGTTGCATCGGTATCCTGCATATATGCACTTGGCAGCCCTGAGGATTATATGCGCATGAGCATATCCATTCGAAATGGGATGAGGTTCGAGCGGGATGAGCTTTTGCGCAGGCTTGTGGATATTCAGTATCAGCGCAATGATTATGCTTTTGAACGCGGCAATTTTCGTGTTCGTGGCGATGTTGTGGAAATATTTCCGATGAATTCTGCGGAAAAAGCTTTGCGCATTGAATTCTTTGGGGATGAAGTGGATGCGATCAGCGAGGTGAATGTGCTCACGGGATTGCCTATAAGCAGCCTTGCTCATGCCGTTATCTTTCCGGCAACGCACTATACTGCGGATAAGGAATCGATGAAAGCGGCACTTGCTGAGATCGAGCGAGATATGAACGAGAGGATAGTTGAATTGAAGAGCAGAAATCTGCTCGTTGAAGCACAGCGGCTCGAACAGCGCACGCGCTATGATATGGCAATGATGAGCGAAATCGGCTATTGCCAAGGAATAGAGAATTATTCAAGGTATTTTGATGGCAGGAGCCCCGGGCAGCCTCCATTTACCCTGATAGACTATTTCAGAGATGATTTTTTGACGATAATTGATGAATCGCATGTTACTATCCCTCAGATTCGCGCAATGTATAATGGGGATCGTGCCAGAAAGACCGAGCTTGTTGACTACGGCTTCAGAATTCCAAGCGCATTCGATAATAGACCTCTCAGGTTTGAAGAGTTTGAGGAAAGGATAAAGCAGCTCATTTGTGTGAGCGCAACTCCGGCAGAATATGAGCTTTCAAGAGCCAAGAATATTGCGGAACAGATAATCAGACCCACCGGACTTCTCGATCCAAAGATCTTTGTCCGACCAGTAAACGGTCAGATTGACGATCTCATTTCGGAGATACATAAGAATGCCGGAAAGGGCTATCGAATCTTGGCCACGACTTTGACCAAGCGCATGGCAGAGATGCTCACGGAACACCTCGATTCCATCGGCATTCGCGTTCGCTATATGCATTCGGATATTGAGACGATTGAGCGCATGGAAATAATCCGCGATCTGAGGCTTGGAGAATTTGATGTGCTGGTAGGTATAAATCTTCTGAGGGAGGGGCTGGATCTTCCCGAAGTTGGCTTGGTAGCGATCCTTGATGCGGATAAGGAAGGCTTTTTGCGTTCGACAACCTCTCTTATCCAGACCATCGGCAGAGCGGCCAGAAATGCAGATGGTTATGTCATCATGTACGCTGATACGATAACGGATTCCATGCAGCGGGCTATTGAGGAAACAGAGCGGCGGCGGGCGAAACAGCTCCGCTATAATGAGGAGCATGGAATAACTCCAAAGAGCATCAAGAAGGCCGTTCATGGTATTCTTGAGATATCTTCGGCTGTGAAGGATGCTTCTGCCGGAATGAGTGAAGCGGAGATTGATGCAAAAATTGAGATTCTGCGCCAGCAGATGCGGGAGGCAGCCGCTGCGCTTGAATTTGAAGAGGCTGCGAAGCTCCGCGATGAGCTCTTTAAGCTTACAGGCGATGGCACTGAGCTGAAATCCTCGGGCAACGGCATTAAGCCCGGAACTCCGGGAAGCCGCCGCAAGGCCAGAGGAAGAACCAGAAAATAGAGTACAATTAATAATTATTATGGAAAATTATATTAAAATAAAAGGTGCCAGGGAGAATAACCTCAAAGATATCGATCTTATGCTCCCAAGGGATGAATTCATAGTATTTACCGGGCTATCGGGCTCCGGCAAATCATCACTTGCATTTGAGACCATTTTTGCCGAAGGACAGCGCAGATACGTTGAATCCCTTTCCTCGTATGCGCGTCAATTTTTGGGACAGATGGATAAACCGGATGTTGATTATATAGAGGGTCTGTCTCCGGCCGTATCGATCGATCAGAAGAGCACATCCAACAACCCGCGATCCACGGTGGGAACCGTTACGGAAATAAATGATTACCTTCGTCTGCTCTTCGCCAGAATAGGTGTGCCGCATTGCCCAAAGTGCGGCAAGATCATTTCGCGGCAAAGCATAGATCAGGTTGTTGATCGTGTCAAAAGCCTTGGAAATGGCACCAAGGTTCAGATCATTGCTCCCATCGTGCGCGGGCGCAAGGGTGAGCATCAGAAGATACTGGAGCAGATTCGCAAAGATGGCTATGTAAGGGTAAAGATAGATGGAGAGGTCTACGATATAAACGAAGTGCCGATCCCTGATAAAAAGCATAAGCATGATATTGATGTTATAATAGATCGAATCGTAATTAAAGAAGGGATCGACATGAGGCTGACGGATTCCCTTGAAACGGCATTTTCGCTTGGCTCGGGATTGGCAAAGGCGGATGTGGTAGATGGCGAAGAGCTTCTGTTTTCTCAGCATTATGCATGTCCGGACTGCGGAATCAGTATAGAAGAGCTTTCCCCAAGGATGTTTTCTTTTAACAATCCTTACGGGGCATGTCCTTCATGCCATGGGCTTGGATATAATGAGAAGCTTGATGTGGACAAGATAATCCCGGATAAAACGCTTTCGCTGGCTGACGGCGCTATAACAGCATCGGGCTGGAGTACGAAGGATGGAAGCATGGGGATGATGTATTTCCATGCATTGGCTGAGCACTATGGCTTTTCCGTTGAAACGCCTTGGAATGAATTGAGCGATGATGTCAAGCAGGTAATTTTATACGGAACGGGCAAAACAAAGATCCGTATGGAATATGAGCGCGATTTTGGAGGAGGCTATTTTGAATCATCCTTTGAAGGTATCATACCATGCATGGAGAGGCGGTACAATGAAACAAATTCAGATGCTATGCGCAATCTCTATGAGGACTATATAAGCCATATCACATGTCCGGATTGTGCAGGCAAGCGTTTGCGTCCGGAAGTGCTTGCGGTTACGATAAACGATCGATCCATTGCCGATGTATGCGATATGCCTGTCGGGGAGGTCGATGCCTTTTTGAGTGCTGTAACGCTGACGGAATCGGAGAAGATCATTGCATCGAGAATATTTAGAGAGCTCAATGCCAGGCTTGGATTTCTTGTCAATGTAGGGCTTGATTATCTTACGCTTTCGCGCGCTGCAAATACGCTTTCCGGGGGGGAGGCGCAGCGAATCAGGCTTGCCACTCAGATCGGTTCCGGGCTGGTTGGTGTGCTTTATATACTTGATGAGCCCAGTATTGGGCTTCACCAGCGTGATAATGCAAGGCTTTTGGGAACCCTCAAGGGTCTGCGCGATCTTGGCAATACGGTTATCGTCGTCGAGCATGATGATGATACCATCAGGGCAGCGGATCATATCGTTGATATTGGTCCGGGGCCGGGAATTCACGGGGGTTATGTTGTTGCACAGGGGACCGTGCAGGATATCATGAATGCCCCCGAATCCATAACAGGGCAATTTCTATCCGGTAAGCGCAGCATAAAGGTTCCGAAGGAACGCCGTAAGCCGAAGGATGACAGATGGCTGACCATTACCGGATGCAGGGAAAATAACTTAAATAATATTGATGTTTCGATACCTTTGGGCGTGTTCACATGCGTAACCGGGGTTTCGGGTTCGGGCAAATCCAGCCTGGTCAATGGTATTATTAAAAATGCTCTTCTCAATAAGCTCAATCGTGCGCATAAGAAGCCGGGTATATTCGAAAGCATGGCGGGCGTTGAGTATCTTGATAAGATCATCGATATCGATCAATCGCCAATAGGCAGAACGCCTCGCAGCAATCCGGCAACATATACCGCGCTTTTTGATTTGATTAGAGAAGTTTTCGCTATGACACCGGATGCCAAGCTTCGCGGCTATTCCAACGGGAGATTCAGCTTCAATGTTAAAGGCGGAAGATGCGAAAGCTGCCGTGGTGACGGAATAAAGAAGATTGAGATGCATTTCCTTCCGGATGTATACGTACCCTGTGAGGTATGCGGCGGAAAACGCTATAACCGGGAGACGCTTGAAGTCAAATATAAGGGAAAATCAATAGCGGATGTGCTTGATATGACGGTTGAGCAGGCTCTGGATTTCTTCTCGGCACTGCCTAAGATAGCCAGGAAGCTTCAGACACTTTATGACGTTGGCTTAGGCTATATCAAGCTGGGGCAATCATCCACAACGCTTTCCGGGGGCGAGGCGCAAAGGGTCAAGCTTGCAACAGAGCTTGCCCGTCAAAACACCGGAAGAACGATGTATATACTCGATGAACCGACGACCGGACTGCATATTGCTGATGTCGAGAGATTGCTTGATATTCTCCAGAGGCTTTGCAATAATGGGAGCAGTGTACTTGTTATCGAACATAATCTTGATGTTATCAAGACTGCGGACTATATAATTGATTTGGGCCCGGAGGGCGGTATTGGCGGAGGAAATATTGTTGCAGTTGGTACTCCAGAGGAGGTCAGCCGCTGCGAAAAAAGCTATACGGGCCATTACTTGAAAAACTTACTATAAGAACACCGGAGGCTAACCTAAATGGAAAATATTATGAATAGATGGTATGATGCAGCTGGAAAGCGATCCTCCATCCGTGAATATAACGGCAAAGACTTCTCTGATGAGCTGATTCGTTCGCTAAAGGAGCTTATTGCCGAACTCAATCATGAAAATGAAAATGTCAGGCTGGAACTTATGACATCGCCGGAGGTGTTCAAAGCTCCATTTTATATGCCACCGATCGTTGGCACAAAATACTCGGCTGCAGTCATCGCATTAAATGATGCAGAGCATGCTGCCGGATGCATCGGAGAGGCCTTTGCATTGGAATGCACAGCCTGCAATATAGGAACCTGCTGGATTGCAGGCAGCTATAATAAGAATTTCATCAAAAAACAGCTTCATTTGCGTGGAAACGAGAGATTGATGGGCATAATTGCCTTTGGATATACAAATAAGCCGCTCAGAGGAAATAGTAGGGGAAAGAAAAGCCCGGCAGAGCTTGCAGCATGCAGCCCTGCCGCATTTAAGGATCTCCCGGAATGGCAGCAGGTGGCCGTCAAATGCGCTGCCGCAGCTCCAACGGCAAGAAATAAGCAGGAATTCGAATTTGAATTCTCGAATCGCTCAATTAAGATATATCCAACATCCGGAAATATGGGGCTTGCAAATCTTGATTGCGGAATCATCATGCTGCATATCGAGCTCGGCGCCGCCCAATGCGGAGCTTTTGGGTCATGGAGCATTAATAATGATGATGCTATTTGCTTTAGCTTAATATAACATATTAAAGAGATTGGGCGGGGAAGCTCTAAATGAAAAAAGTAACGATCTATACCGATGGTGCATGCTCCGGAAATCCAGGCATTGGCGGTTGGGGCGCAATTCTAATGTACGGTGAATTCAAAAAAGAGATCCACGGAGCTGATCGGCTGACAACGAATAATCGAATGGAGCTGCTTGCTGCTATTTCTGCGCTTAACTGTTTGAAGGAGGCTTGTCAGGTTGAGCTTTATACCGACAGCGCATATCTCTGCAATGCATTCAATCAGAACTGGATCTGGAATTGGATTCGCAAGGATTGGAAGACGGCATCCGGTAAGCCCGTTGAAAATAAAGATCTGTGGCTTGAATTGCTAAGACTGAATGGACAGCATTCGATAAGCTGGCATAAGGTTAAGGGGCATTCGGATAATGCGTTCAATAATCGCTGTGATGAGCTTGCCAGAAATGCAGTTTCTGAACTTAAACGTGAACCGAATGTGAATATAAGTTCAGCCGGGATTTGAGCTTGAACGCCCGATTCGGGGGTATTCTACACACAACTATTCGCAAAACTTGCATTTTGCGAATAGTTTAAGAGGGTAAAATCCATACTTCCCGTTTTTGGTTTTCGGCTGTAAAGCCCAATATTAATTAAAGCATTAAGGAGTATCAATGAGCGAGGATTATTCTTCTGATAGAAACAAAGTTTATACGCTCAAGCTGCGTACCCTGATCGAAGAGCTCCCCCGGGCCTGCGGCGAATATTTTCGCGGAATCGAATCGACCTCATCTGCATTGACGCGCTATGGGTATGCACTTGATTTGAGATTGTTCTTTAAGTTTCTTATGGGAACAGAGCTATGCAGAAATTTCAGCTCGATGCGTGAAATCGGTTATTCGACCATTGAGGCCGTTGAAGCGGATCATGTTGAACGCTTTCTTGAATATATCTCCCTTTATCCTGGCGATGATGATGACGATGAGCTGATAAAAAACGGCGATCGCAGCAAGGCTCGCAAGCTTTCATCCATTCGATCATTTTATCGTTATCTATATAAAAAAGGCAGGATAAAATCAAATGCCACTTCCCTGGTGGATACGCCCAAGATCCATGATAAGCCAATTATAAGGCTGGATGTGAATGAGATCGCAGATCTATTGGATATCGTTGAAAATGGAGAAGGATTGACAAAGACACAGAAGCGTTTTCATGAGCGAACCAAGGTTCGGGATACCGCTATTATAACGCTGTTTCTGGGCACGGGTATGCGTATCAGCGAGTTGGTGGGTATAAATATCGATGATCTTAACTTCATGGCAAATGAAGTCAGGATCACACGAAAAGGCGGAGGACAGGATGTGCTTGTGTTTGGAGACGAGGTTCGCGAGGCTCTGCTAAACTATATGCTCCAGCGCGAGGAAATGGTGCCCTGCGAAGGTCATGAAAAAGCCCTGTTTCTATCGATGCAGAATAAACGAATTGGCGTTCGTGCGATAGAGCTGCTGGTAAAAAAATATGCAGCATTGGCTTCCCCGCTCAAGAAGGTTTCGCCACACAAGCTGCGCAGCACCTACGGTACCATGCTGTATCATGAAACGGGAGATATTTATTTAGTTGCCGATGTCTTGGGGCATCGGGATGTTAATACCACTCGCAAGCATTATGCTGCAATTGCCGAGGATCGGCGCAGACGTGCCGCAGAGGTCATAAAGCTGAGGGATGAGTATGAAGAAAAAGTGAAATTGGAAGATTTAAGCGACAAAAAATCGGAAGATAACGGTTGAATTGAGAGCGGAGAAAAAAGCATGCGTGCTGATTGAAAAATATCAGCACGCTGTAAAAACGGCTCAAAATAAGGACTTCCCGCTTTTACCTTTGTTTCGTTACGCAGTAAAATTGGATTTTATCTTTTAATTTGATCTTTGACTGAAGAAACGACTGCATAGACAAGCAAAGCGGCAGTTAGCGCACTTACAATCCACCAGAGCCAACCCGTTTTCAGAAGATATTCTGCTGCAATACAAAAAAATATGGCTGATATAAAAGTAAATACTATTCCAGACTGCCGATAATGCGGAGTTTTATCCATTTTCTCTTTTTCCGGCTTCGATGCGTAAATATAGGCATTATTGAATAGAAACCCTTTTTCCTTAAACTGAAAAACACTTATGACGGCACAAACAATTGACAACAATAGAACAAAAATTGCCGCTACTAAATCCATACTCATACCTGCTTTCAATTCCGTTTTATCAATCTTTATGCGTGCGATGCTTTCTGACTGCATGTAGCTTAGGTATATTTGATGACTCCTCTTCCCTATCCCTTCTAAAGGATTCGGCAAGCCGCTCTTCCCATTCGGCAACCAGTTCAGGATCTATCTCTATGGGGTCTGGAGAACCAATCTCAACCGGCTCATCCAAAAAAACATCGAAATCAATCTCATCGTCCGGCAGCGAATAGTTGATGCTTCTATATTCGGCATTTGGATCGGATTCCTCAAGACATTTACCGCAGTTATCGCATAGTTTGCCTGCATCCAGATCGCAGCGCAGACATTCTCCGCAGTCATTACAAATTTTTTCCTGATAAAGAACACAGCGTTTCATAGTATCACCTCGTCTTCCCACTATATGTTCATAAGCTCGCTCAAAACACGCATAGCAGCAATTCTTCCATGTGCATAGCTCAATGCGCCCTGGATATAGCCGGTATATGGCTCATGAATCGGTGCATCGGCACTCAGCTCGATAGAAGCTCCCTGCACAAAGGTACCGGCTGCCATTATCACCTCGTCATTATAGCCTGGCATCGCCCAAGGCTCCGGCACCACATGCCCATCCACCGGAGAGACTGCTTGAATACATCTGCAAAATGAAACCAGTTCCTCCTTAGTATTGAATCGCAGCGCTTGTACGATATCGGATCGCCTTGCTTTGCTGCACGGCATCGTAGGCAGATTCAGCGTTTCAAATATTTTTGCAAATAAAGCAGAGGTCTTTAAGCTTTGCGCAACTATATGAGGTGCATTGAAAAGTCCCTGATAAAATGGCAGATAGCTTCCGAAATAAGAGCCGCACTCCCTGCCTATACCCGGAACGGTCATACAATTAGCAATTCGATCGATATATTCCTTTTTTCCTGCAAAGTAACCTCCGGTCGGCGCCAAACCTCCCCCTGCATTCTTTATAAGAGAACCGATGACCAAATCCGCACCGAAATCGGTTGGCTCGTTTACACATGTGAATTCTCCATAGCAATTATCAACAACGATAATGGTTTGCGGGGAGCTGCGCTTGATCTCATCAAATACGGGTTCCATAGCATCGGGCAATAGGGCTTCTCGCCAGGCATACCCCCTGGAACGCTGTATATATGCGACTCTGGGCTTCATTGCTGCAACTTTTGCACGAATAGCATCAAGCTGCAAGCTGCCGTCAGGAGCCAGCTCAAGCTGCTCATAGTGTACGCCGCGTTCGCATAGTGAATTCGGAATAGGCGTTTCCCCCTGTATGCCAATGGCATCAACGAGAGTATCATATGGTCTGCCGGATAATGCAAGCAAGCAGTCCCCATGCCTCAAAAGCCCATTGAGCACGAGAAAAATTGCATGTGTTCCGGATACGATTTGCGGGCTTACGATTGCCGCTTCGGTATTAAAGGCATCTGCAAAGACCTTATCGAGGTTATCCCTGCCGATATCATCATAGCCATAGCCGGTGGTCGGATTAAAATAGTGTGCAGCAACCTGGTTTTTATGGAATGCAGCAAGCACCCTGGCTTGATTGATGCATTCCACCTCTTCGAATCCGGAGAACACCTGCTTCAGTTCATCCTCCAGCGAACAAACCATATTATAAGCGTTCTCTGATATATTCAGTTTTGAAAATATCTCATTATACATCGTTTTTTCCCTCAGAATCAATAAAATAATCGAATATCGCATCGGACAGTTCGCTTTGAGAATGATCGGATGCATCAAACCATCTGATGCGTTTATCCCGCTTAAACCAGCTAATCTGACGCTTGGCAAAGCGCCGTGTATCCCGTTTGATCAGATATATGGCTTCATCAAGCGAACATTTTCCATCCAAATACATGATAAGCTGTTTATAACCAAGCCCTTGAAGCGCCGGCAGTGATCTATCCGGATCGTTGGAAAGCAGACCCTTGACTTCATCAAGCAGACCGGCATCGAGCATCATATCTATCCGTCTCTCAATTCGCTCATATAAAAGCCCTCTATCGAGAGTCAAACCGGCCATAACCGGTTCGAATTCGGTTTTATTTCCGCGTTCGTTGGTAAAATCACCGCCCAACTCAAAAAGGGTCTTGCCGGTTTGCTCATACACCTCTATCGCACGTATTAAACGCTTTGTATCGTTTGTATGCAGCTTTTGGGCAGAGACGGGATCTATCTCGGATAGCATACTATGAAGAATACCGGGCGAGGCCTTTTCAATCGCGGTTAGTTCGGCTCTGCGCTCTGGATCGGGTTCGGCCTCAGAAAAGTTAAGAGGATAGACCAACGAGTTGATGTACAGACCGGTGCCGCCAACAACCATTGGAACGCCTTCGCGCGCAATGATGCCATGGATAACATCCGATGCAGCTTTGCGGAACATTGAAACATTAAATCCCGTATCTCTATAATCCACGAAATCGAGCAGGTGATGCGTTATTCCGCACATTTCCGTCGGGGTGGGCTTTGCCGAGCCAACATCAAGGCTTTTATATATTTGAATGGAATCTGCGGAAATGATTTCGGCAGCATTCCTTCCCACAGCCGCATTTATGCGCTTTGCGACGCCGATAGAAGCGGCGGTCTTTCCGCTTGCCGTAGGACCTACCAACACAAAGATTTTATTCCTGGACATATGACCTCTATAAGATTCGTTTGAATCGCTTTTGTAATTCGAACTTGGTGACCTTTATTATGACGGGCCTTCCATGCGGGCAGGTCAAAGGCGTATTGCCATCTATATATGCCTTCAATATTTCCTCGATCTCGGCCGGTTCGAGCCTGTCTCCGGCTTTGACCGCTTTTTTACAGGAGGCTTTAATAAGCTCGGCTCTGATCAGATCAACCTCCGTCACCCGTCCATTATCAATAATCGCAGAGATGGCATCATCGATGAAGCCTTCATAATTGGTGGAGAGCATTGAAGGCACAGCAGCTATGCGTGCGGTCATATCCGATACGAGTTCCAATGAGAAGCCCAGCTCCTCAAACCTGGCAATATTATCGGTCAGCACTTCAAAATGAATTGGGTCAAGATGAATGTCCGCGGGTACAAGCAGAATCTGAGAATCGAAACGCAGCTCATCATGGATCAGCTTCTCATACAGCATCCTTTCATGCGCAGCATGCTGATCTATATAAAACAATGCATCATCCTGCTGAATGATTATGTATGTATCAAAAGCAGCTCCGATAATCGTATAGGGGCTATCGCATAGCCTGATCTGTTCAGGCACCCCAATGCTTTGATCACGCTTGTTGGGCGTTAAGTCAAACCTTGGGATGTTTTCATGCTTAGGCACATTCGAATTGATATTATGCGGCTTATAATCAAATGCAGGCACTGAATCCGCACCGCTGTCGCGGAATTCGATCGGTTCCAGCTTGCGCTCGTTCGAAATTATTAGACCGCAGCTGCTGCTCACCGACGCATCCGCAGCATAACCTCTGTCGTCTGACTGGCTTAAAGTTATCGTGCTATCGGCTGACTGAGTATTAAAATCTTGATGATTGGTTTTTTCTGCAATATTTTCTGCCTTTTCTATTGAGAAAACCTCACATAGCTTTTCCAACGATATAACATCGTTCTTCTCTCCTCCTATCCTGGGTTCATCACAATGCTTGGCAGCATGCAACTCACCTTTGAGCAGAACAGGAGTTTGCACTATTTCACCGATCGCCTCATTTATCGCGCGTGTTACGGCAAATCCTATCCGCTCATCATCCTTAAATCTTATTGAGAGTTTATTGGGATGTACGTTTACATCGATCTCATAGCTCGAAATCAGCATATCCATCACAAAAAACGGGAATTTGCCATGCATAAGCCTTGTATCGAATGCGCGCTGCACCGAATTGCTCACAATTACTGATTTTATATAGCGGTGATTGATAAAAAGGCTTTGCTGAGTTCTGGTGCTCTTTGCAAGGGATTCATTGCCGACATACCCGGTAAGCTTCAAATAGCCATCATCATAATCAATCCGATAAAGCCTTGCGGAGATTTCGCTGCCGTAAACGCAGAAAAGGGCATTTTCCAAGCTGCCGTCACCGGAGCTATGATACACCGACTTGCCGTTATTTATGAATTTTATCGCAACTTTTGGATTTGCAAGTATCAGCCGCGTAATATAATCGCCTATCATTGCAGATTCGCCTCTTGCGGATTTCAAAAACTTCAGCCTTGCGGGTACATTATAGAATAGCTCTGAAACCTCGATCGTGGTTCCGCAAGGGCAGCCACAGGGTTCATTTGATATTATTTTACCGCCTTCAATCAGAAGCTTTGTGCCATATTCCCCGCATTCGGTTCTGGTACGCATGGTTAGTTTAGAGACTGCGGCTATCGAAGCCAATGCCTCGCCCCTAAAGCCAAGAGTTTCAATATGATCCAAATCGGATGCGGAAGCCAATTTGCTCGTTGCATGGCGCAAAAATGCTTTCTCGGAATCCTCGGGATCGATGCCCGATCCATTATCCGTTATCCTGATATAATCAATTCCGCCATTACGAATTTCTACGGTTATGGCTGTACTTCCCGCATCGATAGAATTCTCAACAAGCTCTTTTACGACACTGGCAGGCCGCTCCACGACCTCACCGGCGGCAATCTTATTCGCAATATTTGGTTCTAATACTTTGATTCTGCTCATAGCTTCAATTTTGCTCTTGTGCTCAGCTCATAAAGCTTGCTCAATGCATCCATGGGAGTAAGTTTATTTGCATCGATATTGGCCAGCTCCTCTATAATGCTGTTCATTGCATCATCCGGGGCACCGCTGCTAAGCAAGCTTATCTGTTCCGGCTGACTTTCGCTGCTCACCCTGCCGGCTACGTTGTTTATATCCGAGGCCTCGATCTCTTCAAGTATGCTTTTTGCCCTATCGATCAGCGAACCGGGGAGACCCGCAAGCTTTGCGACCTGAATTCCAAAGCTCTTATCCGCACCGCCACGAACGATCTTCCGCAGGAAAATTATGCTGTCACCATATTCCTTTACGGTTATCCGATAGTTTTTGGCACCATCAAGCTTACCTTCCAGCTCTGTCAATTCATGATAATGCGTTGCAAACAGGGTTTTCGCTCCGCATTTTGCCCTGTCTGATATATATTCAAGAACTGCCCACGCGATGCTCAAGCCATCAAAGGTACTCGTTCCCCTGCCTATTTCATCGATTATCAGCAAACTGCGCTCGGTGGCGTTATTCAGAATATTTGCCATCTCGCTCATTTCCACCATGAAAGTGCTCTGCCCTGTGGATAGGCTGTCCGAGGCACCGACTCTGGTAAAGATCCTGTCCGTGATGGGGATATTCACGCTCTTGGCAGGTACAAACGAGCCTATATGAGCCATGAGCGTTATCAGTGCAACTTGCCTCATGTATGTGCTCTTACCCGCCATATTAGGACCGGTAAGGATAATTATTCGATCACTACCCATGCTCATCTCCGTAGAATTCGGAACAAAGGAATCCTTCATGCCATTTTCAACTACTGGGTGTCTGCCGTCAACTATGCTCAATTTACCCTTCGTGTTGATCTTAGGGCGCACATATTTATTCTCAGCAGCGGTTATTGCGAGGGATAGATGCGCATCCAGCTCTGAAATGAGCATGGCATCAAGCTTCAATCTATCTATACATTTTAGAAGCGTCTCCCTTATCTGGCAAAACAGCTCGTACTCAAGGCTGATGCAGCGCTCCTTTGCGCCAAGCAATTTTTCCTCTGTCTCTTTAAGACTTGGGGTAATATAGCGTTCTGCATTTGCAAGGGTCTGCCTGCGCTGATAATCCAGTGGCACGCTTCCTATCATGGATTTCGTGACTTCAATATAGTACCCGAATACACGGTTGTAGCCAACTTTCAGAGTTTTTATTCCCGTCCGTTCCCTCTCGGCAGCTTCAAACTGCTTGATCCATTCGCTTCCATGCTCGGCAAGATCGCGGAGCGAATCAACCTCTTCATTAAAGCCCGTGCGGATTATTCCACCATCCCTGATCCCGACAGCGGGATCATCCGCAATCGCGGCACTAAGCAGCCCAAGCACATCATCCATAGTATCAAGCTCACATGATATTGCATTTGTTCGCTCTGCTCCAAAGATTCCGGAAAGTCTTTTTATATCCGGAATTAGCTGGAGCGTGATGCATAGCGATCGGCAATCCCGCGGAGTTACAGTACCATAAGCAATGCGGCTGCACAATCTT
Organism: Christensenellaceae bacterium Phil7; assembly: GCA_001940845.1. Taxonomy (GTDB): domain Bacteria; phylum Bacillota; class Clostridia; order Christensenellales; family CAG-138; genus PeH17. The sequence goes on along the minus strand of MSGV01000023.1, from coordinate 239,700 downwards.
TCAATATCACATGTTTTTGAGAGCAGGGCGGCAAGATTTTCCCTTTCCTGCACCGCATTGAAAATGCTTTCGACAGCATCGAGCCTAGCATTTATACTATCCTCAAGCTGCAATGGATAATCGATCCATTTCCGAAGGAGCCTTCCGCCCATGCTCGTTTTTGTCCTATCGAGCACATACAGCAGCGTTCCCTTTTTACTTCCATCAAACCTCAGCGGCTCGATGAGCTCAAGATTACGTCTTGTTGCCGTATCGAGTATCATGGATTCGCTGCGCCGGAGCTTTTTCAGCTTTATTATATGCGAAAGTGCATTTTTCTGAGTATCTTCCAGATAGCAGATCAGTGCCCCCGATGCGCATACATCGGTGCTCTTTTCATTTATTCCGAAGCCGGATAATGTCGCAACTCCAAAGTGACGTTTTAATCGTTCAAGACCGGAAGCGAGATCGAAGCAGCGTTCATCGAACTGCTCGGTATAGAATTTATTCTTTACCTGCTTTGCAAGGCTGTCGTTATCAAAGAAAGCCGGATTGGCTATGAGCTCACGAGGACCTATCCTGTCAAGCTCATTGAATACATCCAGGGCGGAATTCCTGGATTCGATCCTAATTACGGAGAAATCACCGGTCGATACATCGCAATATGCAATGGAATACACAGCATTCTTTGCGTAGACCGCTGCAATATAGTTATTTATGCGATCATTGAGCATCGTCTCTTCGATGACGGTTCCCGGCGTTATGACCCTTATAACATCGCGTTCAACCAGTCCCTGGGAAAGAGCCGGGTCGGTAATCTGCTCACAAATAGCGACCTTATATCCTTTATCTATCAATTTTGTGATATAGGTATTCACAGAATGATACGGCACTCCGCACATAGGCGCACGCTCCTTCATTCCGCAATCCCTGCCCGTCAGAGTCAGTTCCAGTTCCTTAGAGCCTGTTATGGCATCCTCGAAGAACATTTCATAGAAATCTCCAAGACGAAAGAATAATAAACAATCGCTGTATTTTTCCTTAAGGTTCAAATACTGCTGCATCATCGGAGTCATCTTCTGCATCGCTTTTATCCCCCATTAGCTGATGATATGGTCTCAAATATGCGCCAAACAGAATGCCGCATTTGCGTACAACTGGAGCTCATTCAACAATACGACCGGAAAGCGAATTAAAACGAAAACCATCCACACGCACATGAACGAGCGAACCGATCAGCTTTTCATCACCCTTGACATAGACCATTTTGAAGTTTGAAAGCTTACCGAACAGCAGGGGTTCATCCCTATGATCGACGCCCTCAACCAGAATATCTCCTTCATACCCTATGTACTTTTCATTTCCGGCAGGAATCGTCTCCGCAAGCACCGCATTCAGTGCATTGAGCCTGCGCCTCTTCTCATCCTGCGGTATTTGTTCATCCATAGCCGCAGCAATCGTTCCCTGACGCGGAGAATACGCAAATGTATACGCATTGCTATAGCCGACATTGCGCACCAATTCGCAGGTGGCTTGGAAATCCTCCTCCGTCTCCCCTGGAAAGCCAACGATTATATCGGTAGTTATTTCAACATCCGCAATACGGCTTCTGAGTTTATTAACCAGTTCCATGTAGTGCTCAACGGTATATCGCCTGTTCATACGGCGCAGTATCTCATTGCTGCCGGATTGCACAGGAAGGTGTATATGCTTGCATACCTTGTCCAGGCTTGCCATTGCATCGATGAGCTCATCGGAAAGATCCTTCGGGTGTGAGGTCATAAATCTTAATCGTACCAGCCCGGGGACTAAATTTACCATTGATAGAAGCATTGGGAAGGTTATTCCATCATAGTTATAGGAATTTACATTCTGCCCCAAAAGTGTGATCTCGCTATAGCCCTGCCCGATCACCTCTCGAACCTCGTTTAAAATATCTTCGGGGTTTCTGGAACGTTCCCTGCCTCTTACATAAGGAACGATGCAGTATGTACAAAAATTGTTGCAGCCATACATTATGTTTATAAACGTGGAAAATCCGGGCGTGCGCTCCGCAGGCAGCCCCTCCACAACTTCACCGTCCATCTCTGTAATATTGAAAACTCGTTGGTTATTAAGGGCTTTTTCAAGCATGAAAGGAAAATTCTTCAGCTCATGCGTACCAAATATCATATCGACAAATGGAAACCGCTTATATAGCTTATCCGCAACCTCCTTTTGCTGCATCATGCAGCCGCATACGCCAAGAATAAGCCTCGGGTTCTGCTGCTTCAACTCCTTTACAAAACCAACATTGCCAAAAGTTCGCAATTCAGCGTGCTCTCGGACACAGCATGTATTGAACAGTATCAGATCAGCTTCATTTTTACCTTCAGCCTTGGTATATCCGCAGGCAACAAGCATTCCCGCGAGCTTCTCCGAATCATGTTCATTCATCTGGCAGCCATAGGTTTCAATAAAATATTTCAAATTCAACCCTGAGACGGAGGCCCGAATTCGATCAATAGCTTCCATCATCTGGGTATCCTTGCTGACATCGATCATAAATCTAAACCTTTCATTTACCTAAATTCATCATTATTATACACAAGAATAAAAATTAGTGCAATACTCACAAGCAAAGTTTGAGCGGCGAAGATTTGCATAATAAAAGCGGGTACCGAGGTACCCGCAAGCTTGGAATGATTTAATCCACCGATTTGAGTGATTCAGCCGGGTTTATCGCATCGATCTTTTTTCTAAGCAGCAATGCAATTATCACGCTCAGAGCGATCGATATCAGAAACGCATAGACGTAGCTCAGCGGCAAAACCTTGATATCAAAGGATATCATTTCTATATTTACCTGTGACATGACGAACTGATTCAATAAGAAGCCGCACGGCAAGCCCAGAACAGAGCCTATGATCGTGATGATGATATTTTCCCTTGAAACATAGGAGGAGGTCTCGTTTGACTGGAATCCCAACACTTTAAGGGTCGCGATCTCCCTTGTGCGCTCCACAACAGTGATATTGCCAAGGTTATAGGCCACAACAAAAGCAAGTGCACAGGCACTTAATATGATAACGCTTATGATGTAGTTCATGCTGCGCATCATATCGCTTACTATGGCACGCACATCATCCGTCACCAGTACTGTGGAAACCCCGCTCATCTTCATAAGGGATGCAGATGTATCATAGACATCCTCCGAATCCGTCGTGGCGTATGCCATGCGATAACCAACATCATTATTGAACAGAGATTTATATGTTGCCTCATTCATGAACATGAGGTTATAAACATAGTTTTCGAAAATACCATCCACACGCGCTTCAACGGTATCGGTCTCGTTAAGACGAATGGTAAGCTTGCTCCCTACTTTAGCATCGGCAAGCTGGGCCAGCTTTTCATTTATGATAACCCCTCCATCATTCGGGTATGCGATAACCTCACCGTTAAGCGAAAATCTGACGATATCGGTAATATCCGGATCGGAAGTGGCTATTATGCTTGCAGTTTTATTGCCTTTTCCCGTTTCAATATCCACCGAATCGGATATTACAAAGACACATTCATCCAGCATATCCTTACTGCTTTCCAAGAAGTTTTTCCTATCGGCATCGCTCATGTCATCGGTAAAATTGATCGAATAATCGTAGCGTGTTATGGTCTCATATTGGTCATTCACAACATTCGCTATGGAATCATGCACTCCGAATCCAACGAGTATGAGTGCTGTACAGCCTCCGATGCCGACGAGCATCATGATGAGCCTGCGGGTATAACGGAGGATATTTCTCGCAGCAACCTTATTAAGAAAGCTCAGATGTTTCCAGATGAAAGGTATTCGCTCAAGGAATACTCGTTTGCCGGGTTTGGGAGCCTTGGGCCGAATCAGGTCTGCGGGCATATCCAGTAATTCCCTTTTGCACGCAATAAAAGTTGCTCCTGCGGTGCATAGCAGGGATATGCCCAGAGAGATCAATCCATTGGTGAAATTGAATACGATGCCGATCTCGCCAAAATCATAGAGCATTTTATAGGCATTCCATATGACCTTTGGAAAGACCACGCTTCCTCCAAAAAAGCCTAAAATGCAGCCTATGAGCGCAGCCACACCTGAATAACTGATATACTTGAGGATTATCTTTCCATCATCATAGCCCAGAGCCTTCAGAGTGCCTATCTGCGTGCGGTGTTCATCGACCATTCGCGTCATGGTGGTCGTGCATACCAAAGCTGCAACAAGGAAGAAGAATAAGGGGATTACCCTTGCTATGCCCTCAATTATGGATGCATCATTCTCGAAGCTGATATAACCGGAATTGGAGGATCTATCCAGGGAATAGGTGCGCAATTCCGTCCCAAATATTTCCTGAAACTCTGCTTCGGAATCCTCTATCTGTGATCGTGCCTCCTTGAATTGCTCCTCTGCCGAAGCAAACTGTTCATCCGCATCTGTTCGTGCCTGCTCATATTGCTTTAAGCCCGATTCATAAACACTTTTCGATTCATAGTAATTGATAAGACCTTCTGTATACTGCATTCTCGCATTATCAAGCTGGAAGACTGCATCATCAAGCCTGATTTTTGCCTTATCCAACTCAGCCTTAGCCATATCCAATTCACGCATGATCTTTTCACGCTGACGATCCAATTCCGCCTGCGCTTCATCAAGCTTGGTCTGGGAGTCAAGAAGCTGCTGATAGAGCTCTACAACGCCGGATTCATCTATGAGTTCCATCTGCTTTTGCAAAAATTGATATTCCTCGTAAGCAGCGATGTATTCCGGACTATTGTGATCTTCTATGCCGGCCATCAATGCCTCCAGCTCTCCCAGCCTTGCCTGCATTGCCGCATATGTTTCCGCTGCATCGCTTCGATTGATCAGTTCAAGCGCAGCTTCAATGCTGCGTCTGTTGCCATCGATCTCTCCTTGGGCTTCATATAGCCGCCCCAGAGCGGTTTCACGCTGACGATCATACTCCGCAACGCCCTCATCATATGATCTCAGCCCATCACGATATTCCTTTTCTCCCGATTCGATGGCCTCCTTTGCATCTTCCAGACGCTGCTGAGCCCTGTCGAGCTGTTCTTTTCCATCGTTCAGCGTTTTGAGCGTATCGCTTAGCTGCTGCTCCGCTTCCTCGCGGCTTTTTGTGTAATCATCATATTTTGAATCATACTCCTGCCAGGCTTCATCGATCTTGGACTGTGCTTCACTCCTCAATTTATCATAATCCGATTTGGCATGATCGGCAAGCGCAGTCTGCATAGCATCTTCATAGTATGAAATCCTATTCTCATATTCATCGGTAAAAATATCACCAACGGCATCGGTCTTTATCAATAATTCAGTCATTCGTTCCGAGGCAAATGCATCTGGAAGCATATAGATGAATCCATCCAAAGAGCCGCCTTCGAGCGCGGTCGTTCCACGTGTACGATTCAAGTAGTTCACCGTACAGCAAGTTCCTACGACGATGTATTTATCGTTAGAAAAGAACGATTTTGTATGATTCGTATTGCGGTCACTGATCCTTATCGTTGTGCCTATCGCATCTTCACCGATTGAAGAGGCATCCACAAGACATTCGTTGCTTGAAGTTGGCATTCTGCCAGAGATCAGTTTAATCTTATTGATCTTTTTCGTTATCGAATAGGCTTTGAGTATCTTTTCGGATCCAACCGCAGTCCCGGTGGTAAGCCCGGGATCATATTCGGTATCGGCAAAAAAATCCACACTGTAGCTTCCTTCAACAGCGGTCACCCCATCCAGGGTCTTATAAAAATCGATATCATCCTCAGTAAACCCGATAGTGGTAAGAAAACGGAAATCATACATATTGGATTCATTATTTATGTAATTATTCGCTCCCTTTATCATGGCGGGCTTAGTGGCAAGCAATCCAGAAAAGAAGCTCACGCCGAGCAGAATGATAACGAGGATGGCAGCAAACCTTCCCCTCGTTTTCCATATCTCGCGGAGATTATTTCGCGTCCACGCAGTAAACCTTGTATCGTTGATCCTCTTCACCATTCGATATCCTCAACCGAAGTTACAACTTCATTCTTAACGACCGACTGCACTGTGCCGCTCTTGATCCTGATTACACGATCAGCCATAGCGGTAAGCGCGGAATTGTGCGTGATTATGATGACGGTCATGCCATTCTCCCTGCTTTCACGCTGCAGCAGCTTCAATATCGCCTTGCCCGTCAGATAATCCAGTGCACCGGTGGGCTCATCACACAGAAGCAGCTTCGGCCGCTTTGCAAGTGCCCTTGCTATTGCAACGCGCTGCTGCTCACCGCCGGATAGCTGTGCAGGAAAATTCTTCATTCGTTCTCCAAGCCCCACATCGCGCAGCACCTGTTGGGAAGGCATGGGACTTCTTGTGAGCTGCGATGCTATTTCAACATTTTCAAGCGCAGTAAGATTTGGTATCAGGTTATAATACTGAAAAACAAAGCCGATATCATGCCTTCGGTAATCAGCAAGCTTTTTTGTATCATACCCGGATATATCTACTCCATCCAAATACACATTGCCGGTGGTCAACGTGTCCATTCCGCCCAGTATATTAAGCAGGGTTGTTTTGCCTGCTCCGGACTGGCCAACGATAACGCATATCTCTCCCCTATCAATTTCGAAGGAAACATCGCTCAATGCCGTCACGTTCACATCTCCGGAGTGATAAACCTTTCCGACCTTATCAAATTTTACAAACGCACACATATTAACCTCCCTACTATGAAGTACTATCATTATACATGATTAGTATACTTTTTTCAATAACATTTCCACAGAATAGTAAAACTGTATAGCTGCCACCAAACTGCGGATTTATGCTGAATAAATATGGAGAAAAAGGGCAAAGCTATTTAAAGCCATTGCCCTTTTGACCCAATATCAACTTTTATAATTTTTATTTATTCTCCGCTTTTGTATCGCAGTAAGCGCAGCGATATTCGCCTTTTTCAGGATCGGACAGTTCGAAAATCTGCTGTATTCCACGCTCGGTCGTAGTGATGCAGCGAGGATTCTTGCAGGAGATTATATCGGTCAGAGTATGCGGAAGTTCAAGATGCTTCTTTTCATTCACCACACCATCGCGAATGATGCAAATGGTTGCGTGCGGCGAAACATATCCGACTACATCGAGATTGATTTCAATGCTTGAATCGATCTTGATTATATCCTTTTTTCCATGAAGCTTGCTGGCAGCATTCTTTATTATAGCGACCTGACAATCAAGCCTATCCAGCTTAAGCATCTGATAAAGCTGCATTGCTTTACCTGCGGTAATGTGATCGATTACGATTCCATCTTTAATGCTATCAATTCTCATTATTCTCTGCCTCCTTCAATAGCTTCAAAATCAATGCCATACGAATGAACTTTCCATATCTTGCCTGCCTGAAATAGCTGGCACGTGGATCATCATCAACCAGGGTTGATATCTCGTTGACCCTGGGCAATGGATGCATGACGATCATATCAGGCTTTGCCAGCTGCATCTTTTCCTGAGTGAGGATATAGCAATCCCTCAATCTCAGATAGTCTTCCTCATTGAAGAAACGTTCGCGCTGGACACGCGTCATGTACAGAATATCGAGTTCACCGATTACTTCTTCGAGGGAGGTACTCTGCTTATATGGAATGCCCTTATCCTTGATATAGGTTTGCTTAACAAATGAGGGAACCTTTAATTCTTCCGGGGAGATAAGAACAAATTTGACTCCGGGATAGCGGGACATTGCTTCTATCAATGAATGAACGGTTCTGCCGAATTTAAGATCGCCGCAAAGACCGACAGTTAGTCCATCGAATCTGCCCTTTTCATGATGAATGGTCAGAAGATCGGTCAATGTCTGGGTCGGATGAAAGTGTCCGCCGTCTCCGGCATTGATGATCGGGACGCTGGAATGCATTGATGCAACCATGGGCGCTCCTTCCTTAGGATGACGCATTGCTATAATATCAGCATATCCGCCGACAACGGCGATGGTATCCGCAACGCTTTCGCCCTTTGTCGCAGAGCTGGAGCTAGCTTCGGAAAAGCCCAATACATTTCCGCCCAAGCCGAGCATTGCAGCTTCAAAGCTTAGACGTGTGCGCGTGGAGGGCTCGAAAAACAGTGTAGCGAGCGTTTTATTTTTGCAGGCTTCGTAATAATTTTCCGGATGTGCCATGATATCATCGGCCACAGCAATCATCTCGTCGATCTCTTCAACGGAGAGGTCAAGAATCTTGATAAGGTTTCTCATAATTATCCTTTCGTATTAAGATTTTCAAATATTTAATGGTTTATCCAGCTTTCGTCCGAAGGATTGTTCCGAAAAGCGATAAGCCTTTTCAAATCCTCCGGTCTGATGTATTTTTCTTCAGCAGCCATTTCGGCGACCGAATCAAAATCAGTCAAGCTGATATTTTTAATATTGGCTGCCGCAAGCCGCTCAAGTCCCTTCTTCATGCCATAAGTAAATATGCTTGCAACTCCAAGCACCTCTGCCTCGGCTTCGCGAAGTATCTCAACGACCTCTATTACGCTTCCTCCGGTTGAAATCAGATCTTCGATGACCACGACCTTTTGCCCCGGGATAAGCTTACCTTCGATCTGATTTTTTCTGCCATGATCCTTGGCTCCGGAGCGCACATAGCCCATGGGAAGATTCAGAATATCCGCCGTAATGGCAGCGTGCGCAATGCCGGCTGTAGAAGTGCCCATAAGCACCTGTACATCCGGATAATGAGCCCTGATTATATCGGCAAGACCATTTTCGACATGCCTTCTAACATCGGGGGCACTGAGTGTCAATCTATTATCGCAATATATCGGGCTTTTAATACCGCTTGCCCAAATAAATGGCTCATCAGGACGAAAGAAAACAGCCCTGATGGAAAGCAGATCCTTTGCGATCGTCTTCTGCAATTCGTTCATCTATATTTTCCTTTCAACAAATTATTAAGCTAGTCCATAAAATCATGCAGGCATCGTTCGTATGCGGCAATAGGGTCAGGCGCCGCAGTGATTGGACGTCCAACCACAATGTAATCAGATCCTATTTCACGAGCCTGCTCGGGGGTCATAACCCGCTTTTGATCTCCAACGTCACCATCGGCAAATCGGACGCCGGGCGTTACGGTCAGGAAATCGTTTCCGCAGACTTCATGTACACGTCTCGCTTCAAGAGGCGAACAGACGACGCCATCCAATCCTGCAAGCTTTGCTCTCGAAGCATAATGCATAACGACCTCATCCATCGGTCTATCTATGAGCAGATCGCTCTCAAGATGAGCCTGATCGGTGGATGTGAGCTGGGTCACAGCAATCAGAAGAGGTCTGGTGCCATCGGGACGGGTCAGACCTTCGAGCGCAGCCTGCATCATTGGAACGGTGCCGGCTGCATGAAGATTACATAGATCGACGTCCAATTCGGAAAGAACCTTCATAGATTTCTTAACCGTGTTTGGAATATCGTGAAGCTTCAGATCTAAAAAGATTCTATGCCCTCTATTTTTGATCGAGCGAACGATTCCGGGACCTTCCGCATAGAAAAGCTCCATGCCGATCTTCACAAATGGCCTATGAGCGGTCGTATTGAAAAGATCAAGGAAGCTTTCAACTTGAAGTTTGCTTGAAAAATCACATGCGATTATTACGTCTTTACCCATTATGCGCACCTCCAATTATTTCCTTCAGCGAATTTATTCCATATTTTTGCATGGTTTCCGGCAATTTCTCAATGATCTTTTTACAAATCCATGGATCTATAAGATTTGCAGCGCCGATCTGCACCGCGCTGGCTCCGGCCAGCATCATCTCGATAACATCCTCAGTAGTGGAAACTCCGCCCATGCCTATGATAGGAATGCTGACGGCTTCATAAACCTGATAGACCATCCTGAGTGCTATCGGAAAAATTCCGCGCCCTGAATAGCCGCCCATACGATTGGCGATCACCGGCTTACGCCTCTTGATATCTATCCGCATTCCAAGCATAGTATTTATCAGGCTTATACCATCAGCGCCGGCCTGCTCGCAAGCCTTGGCAATTTCAACTATATCGGTAACATTCGGGCTCAATTTTATATAAACCGGTTTGTCCGTAACCTGCTTGACTGCGCTGGTCACCTCCGCAGCGGCTTCGGGATTCGTTCCAAAACTCATGCCTCCATGCCGAACGTTTGGACAGCTTATATTTACTTCAAGAAGCCCTACGCAGTCCTGCTTTCCAAGCTGCTCACAGGTATATGCATATTCATCAATGGAAAAACCGCTGACATTTGCAATAACCTTCTTTTTAAAATATGTACCCAATTCAGGGAGCTCATGCGCTATCACATGTTCGACCCCTGGATTTTGTAATCCTACCGAATTTATCAACCCGGCATGGCATTCGGCAATCCTTGGAGTTGGATTGCCGAAACGTGGATCGCGTGTAGTACCCTTGAATGAGAAAGAGCCCAAACAGTTTATATCGTATAGTTCGGCAAATTCTTTTCCAAATCCAAAGGTTCCGCTGGACGGTATTATTGGATTATCCAGCTCCCATCCGGATAAGTTTACTTTGGTATCTACCATATTATCTCCTCACGCTCAAATACAGGTCCATCCACGCATATGCGCTTATTTCCAAACCTTGTCTGGCAGCTGCATCCCATACAGGCACCGAAGCCACAGCCCATACGCTCCTCAAAGCTGAATTGTCCGCTCGTTTCAGCAACTTGCTCAATAGCTTTAAACATAGGCATGGGGCCGCATGTATAAAAATAACTGTAATCGATGCCGGGCATCAAATCCGAAACAAAGCCGCGCGTTCCATAACTTCCATCGATCGTGGCAATGAGGGTGCTTACTCCGAGCTCTGCAAATTCATGTTCAAAGAATATCTCATTCTTTGAATTGAAGCCCAGCAGCACAGTAGGTTTTCTTTCATGAGCAAGCAATTCTTTACAAAGCTTGTATAATGGAGGAATTCCAACTCCTCCGCCTATGAGCAAAGGAGCTGAACCGCTCTTTGATATATCAAAACCGTTTCCAAGACCGGAAAGCGCATCTATTGTTGAGCCTGGGGCAAGCTTTTCCATCGCCGCTGTTCCGCTGCCAACAATCTTATATAGGATAGTTACTCTGCCCTCGTCAAAATCGCAGACCGATATCGGCCGCCTCAAAGTGAAGCCATCAAGCTTCAGATTGAGAAACTGTCCCGGTTTGGTTATTGCGCTTGTATCACCTGATAGCTCCATTCGGCATACATCAGGCGTCAGATGCTCATTAACGAGCACAGTATATATAACCTGTTTCATGATACAAATCAAACAAAAATCTTATCATTGACCGAGGTAGCCAGCCATTTACCATAGACCATTTTTCCGGCAAATGGAGTGCTGCGCCCCTTGGATTGGAAATCGCTTGGATTGATAATGTAAGGCTTATCGATGCTGAATATCGCATATCCGGGGTCACTTGTTATATTAAAACGCTTACGAGGCATAGTGCACATGAGTTCAACAAGGCGTTTTAAGGTTATTATTCCGGTGCGCACCAGGTTCGTGTAGATGATTGGAAATGCTGTTTCAAGACCAACTATGCCCATAGGACTGAATTTAAGTCCGCGGGATTTTTCTTCAATGGTATGCGGGGCATGGTCTGTAGCGATCATATCGATGGTGCCATCCACAATTCCCTCAATCAAAGCTTCCATATCGCTGCGATTGCGGAGCGGCGGATTCATTTTAAAACGCCCATCCTCCTGCAGATCATCCTGGCACAGGGTCAAATAATGCGGTGCGGTTTCACAGGTAACATCAACACCGGCTGCCTTGGCTTTGCGAATAAGATCGACGCTTTCTTTAGTCGATACATGGCAAACATGGTAACTGCATCCGGTCTCCCCCGCCAAACGCAAATCACGAGCCACCTGAATAAATTCGCTTTCACTGCTGATGGTCTTATGCCCATGCATAAGCGCATACATGCCATCATGGATATAACCACCGCTCAAAAGGTTTGTAGATTCGCAATGAGCAGCAATGATCTTTCCGAGCCTTTTTGCCTCATTCATTGCATTCCGCATGACGAGTTCATTCTGGACGCCTTTGCCATCATCCGAAAATGCACAGACCATATCCGAAATGCCCTTCATATCGGCAAGGGTTTCGCCCTTTTCCTCTCTGGTAATAGAGCCATATGGAAATATGGGGATGACTGCATTCTGTTCAATGGCATCCAGCTCAACCTTTAAATGCTCCAGGTTATCGGGTACGGGTCTCAAGTTGGGCATAGTGCATACAGCAGTATATCCGCCGTGTACAGCGGCCATGCTGCCTGTTGCAATGCTTTCCTTATAATAATATCCCGGTTCTCTGAAATGCACATGCACATCGCAGAAACCGGGCAACACGATATAAGAATCAGTAACAACGGGAACTTTAGCCCCTAGAGCAATGAATTTCCGTACAGCATATACAATGTTTGGACTGATGTTTTTTAGTATTTGTTCGTTCGACATAATCAACTCATACTTCCTTTCTTATGCATTTGTCGTATGAGAATGGGCAAGTATATTTATACAGAAAAACCCTGCCCAACGGCAAGGCACTGCATAACAAACGGATAAACCCATGCTCACCCATATACAAGTTCGCGTTCAACCTTGCCGACCTCTCTGTGCCGATTTAAAAACTGAACAGTTAATCTGATGAAGCACACAAGCATCATTAAACCGGCCTCATCAAACATGGCAAACCAATTCAGAGTTTGCTGAAGCCTCTTTTTAGGTTTTAATAACCTTTGAGACCGCCGGGAAATTGCGCTTGATCAAAATCATCATCGACTATTATTGCATGAGCAAGCCATCTTGTCAAGTAGTTGCGAAAAATAAATTATTGTCCCGTGAACCGAGCGCAGGGTTTATTTCAAGACTTCCGTAGTGGTTGACATGCAATGGCATTCCTGATAAAATGAATTGAGAAATGAATTCATTTGGAGGAAAAAATGTACCAGCAAAGCGTTGACAGGTCAGGCAATTCCGCAAAGAAGGATATGTGGCTTTTTATTCTTCTTTTGATCTTATTTTTCCTGTTTGGAGCAGTTATGCTTTATCTCGAAAATCTTCTGAAGAGCCGCATACCCCGCTATGTTTTCATTGGATTGATCCTTGCTGCGCTCTATCTTATCTACAGGCGCAGGCTTATTGGTTTCAGGTACACCGTATTTTATAAGGAACTGGAGCCGGTTTATGATCCCAGATTCGATGCTGTGAAGCCGGTGGAAAGCTACCCATATCCCGTCGGCACAGTCATATTTGAACGTATAGTCAGTGCTAAGGGATCTATACTATTAAAGCTGGATGCAAAAGATATTATCAGCATTGAACCATGCAGAATTGATGATAAGAGCAATAATGCAGATGTGCTCAATGTGTACGCTGGCAAAAAGATCAATGCATATAAGCTGACCTATCGCAAGGACGGCTCCGCTGCATGTGTTATATTCAATCCGGATGAAGAATTCCTTATGCATCTTCACGAGGCTATGAAATACAAGCCGTCGGATAGCGATGAAGCAGATGATTGATGATACGCTTTTGAGCAAGTTGAAGCTATATTCGAATTCGGCTCCGGCTCGGTTTCACATGCCAGGACACAAGGGAATGCTGGATTCATCCGAGCTTGGAGTTCTTGCACCGCTTGACGTCACAGAGCTTAGCTGTACTGATGATTTAAATGATCCGACCGATACGATTTCTGCGCTTGAAAATCGCTTTGCGAATCTTTATGGAGCAAAAGCGAGCCTACTGCTGGTCAACGGCTCGACTGCGGGCAATATTGCTATGCTGCTCAGCTTGGGTAGAAATAAGCGTGTATTGATTGCAAGAAATTGTCATAAATCAGTGCTTTCCGGAATTGCACTTGCTGGACATGATGTAATAAGCCTTTTGCCCGATGGAGCGACGGGAAGGGTATCTTCGCAGGAAGTTGATGCCGCTTTAACGGCCAGCTTTGCCGATGCTGTCATTATAACATCTCCAACCTACTATGGCGTATGCAGCGATATCGATGCAATTTCAGCTGTTGCGCATAGGCATGGAGCGAAGCTTTTCGTGGATTGTGCTCATGGAGCACATTTCCCGTTTTCTGCCGAATTACCGCCCTGCCCTGCGTCCTGCGATGCCTGGGTTGTTAGCTGCCATAAGACAATGAATTCATTCACCCAAACTGCGGTTCTCCATATTGGATATTCAAATCCGATCACCGCCGCAGAGATGCGAAGATATGTTTCCATGATCCAATCATCAAGTCCATCATATCTGCTGATGCTCTCGCTTGAAAATGCTATGGGAAGCATCGGCGATTGGGATGCTCATTGCCGGAGGATGATCGATTTTCGTGCACAGCTGTCCCGGATAGCTGGTGTGAAGGTATTGTCGTTTGGAACCGGCTTTGATTTTACAAGGTTAACAATCAGCGTTTGTGGATACACCGGCTATTCGCTTGGTGCTTTGCTTGAAGAACGCGGGATTTATGCCGAAATGGGAGATATGGAATCTGTGGTGCTCATCACCACCCCGAATGATCCGGATGAATGGTTTGATCGGCTTTATAGCTGTTTGTATGCTATTGCGAATATTAGATCCCACGAAGCTATGCCAAGGCTCAAAGGCTTTTGTTTTGCTGAGGGAGAAAGGAAATTGAGCATTCGGGAGGCTGCATTTTGCGATTATGAGCTTGTGCATATCGAAGAATCGGTTGATCGTATCGCAGCCAACGCTGTCGGTATCTATCCGCCCGGCGTTGCTGTTTTCCTTCCGGGAGAATTGATCACCCGCCAAGCAGTGCTATATCTCAGTGAATGCGTTAAATGCGGAGCAAAGCTGTTCGGTACGGCGAATGATTTGATTCCTGTATGCAAGGAGTAGTTTTTTATGATAAATCCATTGCCCGAACAATTTTTGAATGCGCTTGCTTCAGGGAATGCAGTGCATGGCTATCTGATAGCAGCAACAGATCTTGAGCGAGCAGCTTTGCTTGCCGAAACCGGCGCAGCTATCCTACTTCTCGGAAGCAGAGACGTATCTGCGCTCAAGCTTCATCCCGATTATTTTGACCTCGATGGAAGTATAAAAATAGATGAGCTCCGTTCAGTTCGTGCAGAGCTGTATAAGCAGGCATATGCAGGCAGCAATAGAGCAGTTCTCATAAAGAATGTGCACCTTATGAATGATAATGCTATAAATGCAATGCTAAAAATGCTTGAAGAGCCTCCTGATGGAACTTATTTTATCCTGACGGGTATAGAGCAGCGCGTGCTCCCAACCATACGTTCGCGCTGCCATATAGTCAGAATAGGTGCGGACTCTATGAATTCGGCATTTGTACTGCTTAAAGAGTGCGGCGCATCGGATGCCGAAGCAAAAAGATTTGCTTTGATGAGCGGGTGCAATGAAAAGCGGGCAGTGAGGCTCTATGAAGATGAGGAATACCGTGAATTGCGCAGTGCTGCTATCCGAGCCCTTTTGGATATGATTGACGGCAAAATGCCATTCAAATGGGCAAAAGGAATCGGCAAGGATCGAGAAGCTGCGTTGGAAAGCGTTGAGTTCATGCTGAGCGTATGTCATGATGCGAACCGAAAGCTTTCCGGTCTCAGCATCGAAACCAATGCTGATTTCAGTGCGGAGATCACAGCGCATTTTCGCTCCTTTACATTTTCGGAAATCGGCGGTATTATAGATACGTTCGTCACCACGGCAATGCGTTTGGCGACAAATGCAAGCGTAAATCTTACACTCGATGGTATGATTGTGCGTTTGTTGAAGCTCCAAACCAAGGTTTGATATGAATAATTGTTTCCTGTGCGCAAACCGCATTGGATCATGAAAGGAAAACAGATGAAAAGGATAATCGGAGTAAAGTTCAAGGGTTCAGGAAAGACATACTATTTCGATCCGCAAGGGCTTGATATAAAAGCCGAGGATAGTGTTATTGTTGAAACTGCCAGAGGTATCGTTTTCGGAGTGGTTTCCGAACCTCCCCATATGGTCATTGATGAACAGGTTGTAAATCCTCTTAAGCCTGTCATTCGTATTGCTACGGAAACAGACAAGCAGCAGAATGCAAACAATCTTGATAAAGAAGAGGAAGCTTTTGAAATTGGACAGCGCAAGATCGAGGAAAGGGAGCTTCCCATGAAGCTGGTGGACGTTGAATATGCTTTTAATGGTTCCAAAATCACATTCTATTTTTCTTCGGAATCGAGGGTAGATTTCAGGGAGCTTTTGAAGGATCTTTCCAGAACATTCAAAACGTCGATCGAACTCAGGCAGATCGGAGTGCGTGATGAAGCAAGAAAATATGGCGGGTTGGGTTCCTGTGGAATGCCGATTTGCTGCAATACCTTCTTGACAAATTTCGCACCGGTTTCCATTAAAATGGCAAAGACTCAAAATCTCTCGCTCAGCTCTCCAAAGATCTCCGGAGCTTGCGGCAGGCTGATGTGCTGCTTAAAATATGAACAGGATTGCTACGAATCAATGCAGCATATCATGCCATCCATTAATACGGAATGCAGAACTCCTGACGGCATAGGGACGGTTCTTGAAAACAATGTTATAACAGAAACGACCAAGGTCAAGGTTGCGCTTCCCGATGGAACATTCGAGATCCGTACCTATCCTTTTAGAGACTTGGAATATAAAAGCAAATGCAAATGTGAAAGCGGAAATTCTGAGCAGACCAATTCGGATAATGAGGCCGCTTTACAGGGAAAATCATCTAAAAAGAGCAAAAAGTGCAGTGATGCTGCCGAGAATGCTCCATGCTGCGATGATTGTACATGTGATAACCTTATAAACGAATAAGGAAGGCTGTGCTCATCAGTTTTTATCAAAAAACCGCTCTAAATCCTAAAGAGCGGTTTTAATTCATGCTTAACGGAGCATTTAGCGCTGCTCATCCACAAGCGCCACGGCTCTCGCACTCATGCCTTCCAGTTTGCCTTCAGGACCAAGCCCTTCCGGAGTAGTGAACTTAATACTTATACGATCAATTGGTATGGCCATCGCGGCTGACAACCGATGACGCATTTCTTCCCTGTGCGCTGCAAGCTTTGGACGCTGTGCTATGATTGATGCGTCTATATTTACCGGCGAAAATCCATGGCAATGCAGCAGCTCAATGGTGCGTTCGAGCAGCATGATGCTGGATATATCTCGAAACTCCTCCAGCGTGTCGGGAAATGAATTTCCTATATCCCCCAGTGCACATGCTCCCAGCAGTGCATCGATTATCGCATGGATCAATACATCCGCATCCGAATGTCCTAATAAGCCAAGCTCGAAGGGTATCTCAACTCCTCCGAGTATCAACCTTCTTCCTAAAACCAGCTTATGCGTATCTTCGCCAAATCCAATCCTAAACAATCGAAACCACCCTCCTATAAATTTCGCTGCGATATCAGGGCATCGAATAATGGAATATCATCCGGTGTTGTCAATTTCAAGTTATTTCTGCTGCCCATAGAATAATGCAGTTTTTCTCCATAATCCCTATAAAGCGCCGCATCATCCGTATATATATCATTGATATGCTCATAAGCATCGATGAGTTTCAATCTTTGAAAGCTTTGAGGGGTTTGTGCCGCAGAAAGCGTAGATCGATCGATGATTTCTCCCGTTTCGATATTTCTGATGGTATCCACAACCGGAACCGATGCTATCCCGCAGCCGTATTCAATCGCCAAATCCAAACTTCGCAAAATGACATCAGCTGTAATGAGGCAGCGTGCGCAGTCATGAATAGCGACAATATCCTTGCTCGCCTCTTTAAGCGCGTTCTTAACGGAAATCTGCCTGCAATTCCCTCCTAAGACCAGCTTTACAGGCAGAGCACATTTTGAGCGGGCATCGATAGCAGCTTCTTTGGTATCGACAGAATAGGTCACGATCACTTCATCGCTGATTGCGGAAAATGCAGCAGCACAAAGCTCAATCGGAGTGTGCCCATTGAACTTTAGCTGCATCTTGTTTTTCCCCATTCGGGATGATGTTCCCGCTGCAAGCAGGATGGCTGAAATGCTTTTCCCCTTATACATCAATCATCAATTGAATCGCCTGACTCATTAATGGTATCGACCAATAGCCTATACATTCCATCAGCTTCTTCTTTACGCACGGTCTCCTTTACGAGCAGAACCTCGGCTGTCAGCTTTTTAGCACCCATGCGTACACCAATAATATCACCAATTTTGACATCGGACGAAGGCTTGGCAACCTTATCATTTATCGTAACTCGTCCCATGGAGCATGCCTCATTTGCAACCGTTCGTCTTTTGATGATTCTAGATACCTTAAGATATTTATCAAGTCTCATAGTCTCTCCTTTTTATATATCATTCAGTCTCTTCAATCAGATCCTGTCCTACTAGCCTTATCAGCTTCATATTGCGCTTGATCCTTGAATCATCGAGCCATGTCTCTATAAGCTCGTTCCAGGCGGTTTCATCACTTATGGTTTTTACGATCGATTTGATAGGCTCGTACACCGATTCCAGGGGAACAGCTCCTGCCGGAACATCAGAAACATATTTGATGATATGCAGGCTTCCGTCCTCATCGGCAAAAACTCCTGAGTATTCACCAACCTTCAGCATACCGAATATTTCCTTGACGGTATCGCTCCAATCTGCATTGCATTCATATTTAAGTGATATGATTTGCCCCATAGTCTGGAAAGCTTCACAGCCATCTTCGCCATCCTTGCCAACCACGTCGGTATTCTCGCTGTACCTCATCATCACATCTGCAAAGTCTTTCCCTGAGACCAACTCATCATATGCAGCATCTATCTTTTTCTTTGCATCTTTGATGTAATCGTTGTACACGGCTTCGCATTCTTGGTCGATCTGCTTATATTCCGCAATCAGCTCAGCGATCTTTTCCGCATTTGCATCATCACCATTAAGCGCATCTGTAAATGTTAGATCGGAACATTCTTTATATATCTCTTCCAAACGCTTTTGCTTTGACTCATATTCATCACTGAGCTTTCCGCTTGGATTCACGACTATATCCATTATGCGGGAATAGCCCTTTGGAATATATGTCGGCGGACAGGCATCATCCTTTATCCCAAAGTATTTTTCAAAATACTCTGCATCAAATTTGTATTGCTCCGGATACTTATCATATGCCGCCTGATCGGAATCAAACTGCTCATCATACCAATTGCTTATATCAGCATCGGAAACCTGAAAATCTTTGCATACATATGCCTTATAGGCCTCTATAGTATTAGAACGTATCAGTTCATCGGTATATGCTTCAGAGTATTGTTCAAAATTCATCTTCTTTCCAAGATAGTGATCGGAAAGCGCAGCTATATATTCATTAAAGTACTGCTCAATAGTTTTTGATGAATCCTTTTCATAATCCTCCTGAGCAGCTTTCATGTATTCATCCTCAATATCCTTGAGCTCAGATTTTGCCTGATCGATCGCTGCCTGTTTTTCCTCATCGGAAAGTGCAAAACCATCCTCGGCGGCATTATAAAGGGTCATCATGTCCATGAGCAGATAATCCATTATCATATCCTGAAATGTCTCAAGATCCTCTTGATCAGTAACTCCCCCTCCCATCTGAGTCATGTATTCCAGATAGGATTCAAAGGCCGCATTATATAGGGCATAGTTTATGCTTTCATTCCCTATTGAGGCAACAATATCGGTTCCCTTGGGTTCATCGCTGCTTCCGCCGGCACATCCGCATATTGCTGCAATCCCAACCATCAACGCAATGAGTGATGCTATAATTCTTTTCTTCATATTCCACCCTTCTTATTGTGTAAATTATCCATTTGATTATACCATAAAAAGATCAATCACGCCATCCTTTGATTCAAAATAGTTTGTAGATTGGTTCAAGCCAAATGGATTTAATTCTATTTAATAAAAAAGCGGGGCGTGACGCCCCATTTCGAAAAAAATGATTTGATATCTGAATTGTTTCGGCTATGATGCTGCCGTATCACTTTCTATTGCTCCCTATCCAGCATCCAATATGCATAAACGGCATATCCCTTGCTTGGATCATTAACAAAGACATGGGTAGTGACTCCCACCAGACATCCATTTTGAATGATCGGACTCCCTGACATCCCTTGAACAATGCCGCCTGAACTTTCCAATAAAGCCTTATCCGTGATCTCGATTATCATGCCCTTTTGATCCGGTTCGGATTGGGAGATTGTTTTTATAATTTTACAGCTATATTGTTTCACACCGTTGCCATCAATGGCTGTCAATATATACGCATCTCCTTTTTGGACTTCACTTGGAAAGGCCACGGGTATGGCATAATCGGATGCTTTATCCAGCGCTTCTTCATTCAACATACCGCGGATACCAAGCTCATCATTGCCCAATATGCTGCTTATCAATTCGCATCCATTATCAAAACTGCCCTGAAGCTCTCCAGGAGATCCGATCTTTCCTTTTTTTATACCGACTATATTTGCTCTGCGCATTTCACCGGAGCGAACCTTTATCACTTTGCCGGTATCCATATCGATAACAGCATGCCCCAATGCTGCGGTATAGCCTGTTTGCGGATCAAAAAAGGAAAGCGTACCGATACCTACCGTGCTATCCCTGACCCATGCCCCGATTTTCAGCTCTCCATCGGAGGAAATGATCGGGTTAACCATGATAGTATCAAGCTTCGAATCGCGCTCGATGACGATCTTTACAGTATTTGACGAGGCTTCTATTGCCGATTGTAGCTCATCAGATGTATTTACCTCCGCATCATTCACGCTTAGTATAACATCTCCGGGATGCAGTCCTGCATCGGCGGACGGACTGCATTTTTTACCTTCGCTATTAAGAAAGGTTCCATTCCCCACTACTAACAAGCCCTTTGTACGCATAGATATCCCTATTGCGTCGCCGCATGGATGAACCGACCTTCTTTCACCAACATACACCGGGATTGTCTTGAGTTCAAATATTCCAAATAACCGAACGGAGATATACTTATCGGAGAGATTTTCGTTTTGCGTATTTGAAACAGCCATACGGCAGCTATAGCCATCAGAAAAATGAGATAAAATAGCATCAAGCTCTTCATCGCTTTCGGCAAAAAATGCCGTCGGAAGCGAACGTACATTTTGCATTTCGGGAGTAAAATTTAAAATGCAGATAGCTGCCGCCAGAAACAGCCCCAAATATTTGAATATACCGATTGAACGTAAAGAATGCCCTTGCATCATTCACCTCGCCATAATAATTTAACGAGATTAGCTTTAACCGACGCAAAGGCAAATATTCCGGTCGTATTATGGTAATCGCATAAAATTATCAATTTATGCCATTTTTAAATTTATCCGATGCCCTTATGAGTTGTTCAGCATATTTCACGGCCGATTCATCCGCATCAACAGAGCCCATGATTCGAGCCAGCTCCATTTTTTGTTCAGCTTTCGTAAGCTCCCTTAAAGTGGAATGAGTCACGTCATCGATCGTCTTTTTTTCAACCAAGAGATGTGTATCGGCAAAAGCAGCTATTTGCGGCAAATGAGTTATGCAGATTACTTGGTGCGTCCCTGCAATTCTCGTCATCTTTTCGCCTACCTTAACGGCGGTAACTCCGCTTATGCCGGTATCGATTTCATCAAAAATCAATGTTGGAATCGCATCCGCTTCGGCACAGACTGTTTTTATTGCGAGCATGATTCTGGATATTTCACCTCCGGATGCAACTTTTGAAAGCGGTCTGCATGGTTCACCTGCATTTGCAGAGAGCATGAATTCGATATTATCATTGCCGTTTAGCTGTACTTTTCCCCTCGTACCTGTATTTCGAGCTACAAATCGAGCCTTGACCATTCCAAGATCGTGCAGCTGTTCGGTCACCTTTATCGAAAGTCGTTCGGAAGCTTCCATTCGAAGCTTGGTGAGCAATTCAGAGGTATCAAAATATTCCTTTTCAAGCCTTTCCAACTCCGATTTAAGTTTTTCTCGCAGCTCATCCGAAGTGCTCAATTCATTCAACTCATTTTTACATTCCTGCATGAATTCAAGCACTGCTTCGACGCTGCCGCCATATTTTCGCTTGAGCGCATTGATGTAGTCGAGTCTGGTTTCAAGCTCATTCAGCCGCTCGGGCGAAAATTCAAAGCTGTAGCCAAGATCACGAAGCTGAAATGCCGTATCCTCCAATTCGTAATATAAACTGTCAAGGTTGGAATGAATAGAACTGTATTGTTTGGAAAAATCAGCAATTCTTGATATGGCATCCACAGCTCTTCTCAGCCCATCCAGCGCACCTCGTTCCCCAGACAGGAGTTCTATGCTCGTTTCCAAAGAGGTGCTTATGCGTTCCGCATTGCTGAGCATTGCCAACTCTTCCGTTATATCCTTTTCTTCGGATACGGAAAGTCCGGCAGCTTCGATTTCGTTTATCTGATAAGATAGGATGTCTATGCGGCGTTCGCGTTCGGCCGCTGAAACAAAACCTGAATTCAGCCTATGATAGATTTCGCTATAGGCTCGATAAAGCTCACCAACTCTGCTGCGAACCGGAATGATATCCTTTGCATTGAATTCATCAACTATATTCATGTGCTTTTTAGGATCAAGCAGGCTCTGGTGAGCATGCTGTCCATGGATATCCACAAGCGAATCCGCTATCGAATGTAAGGTCGCCAATGGAACCATCTCGCCATTGATCCTGCAAAGACTTTTGCCGGACGATGTTATTTCGCGCATAAGAATAAGTTCATCATCTTCGGAATACAAGCCGCTCTCCGCTAAGAGCTGCTTGACAGCAGCATTTTTGCTGATGGAAAATACCGCTTCAACCCTTGCCTTCTGTTGATTGCTTGCAATCAGCTCCTTGCTGGCTCTCTCCCCTAAAACAAGGTTAACGCTATCGATTATTATTGATTTACCTGCCCCTGTTTCGCCGGTCAATACATTTAGACCCTTGTTAAGCTCAATATCGAGCGATGAAATAAGTGCAATATTCTTGATAAGCAGTCTTTCTAGCATCTGATACCTCGTTTCAAAATACGGATCAAGCGAGCTTTTCTCTGATCAAAGCAAATACATTTCGCTCTCCAAGTCTGATGAATTGAACCTTTTGAGGTGATCTGGTCACCGATAGCTCCATTCCGGTTGGCAATGTCATCAATTGAATTCCATCGCCGCTTAAAAAGCATTCACTCAACACCTTAACCTTTATTATTGAATCGAAAGAAGCAACTATTGGGCGTGATGTAAGGGAGTGCGGACATATTGGCGTCAATAGAATGACATCCAGGTTTGGAGCAACTACAGGACCACCTGCGGAAATTGAGTAACCCGTTGAACCTGCGGCAGAGCTTATAACTATTCCATCTCCGCGCACAGTTCCAATATCCACTCCATCAATACTTTCCTCAATATGTGTAACGGATGAAAAGCTGTTTTTAAATACAAGGAAGTCATTCAAGCATGTGAAGCTTTCCCCTGTATGTATGGTGCAATTGAGGGTGGTTTTTGTCTCAATATAAAAGTCATCATTTTTTAATCTCTGAAGTGCAGGCGGGAAATCATCGATTCCTACCTCGTTATAGAATCCGACTTTACCAAGATCGATACCCAGAATAGGAACGGAAACAGCATTTTTCCCATTCAATTGATGTGCGGCCGTGCGAAGGATTGTGCCATCACCGCCTATGGTAACAATGCACTTGGGGGGCTCTTCGGCAGATCTGGCATACATCTCAGCTCCGGTTTCAAATGCATAGCATTCAAAACCGGCCTGTTCTCCGGCATCTAGCGCTTTTAGCAGTACATCACTCGCATTGGGCTTGGTCATATTTGCATAGAAGTATAGCTTTTCATTCATATATAAGTTTCCTCATTACAAATTGGCATGAGCACTCATAACGACCCGTTTCGCTTGCTCAACCGTTGCCTCTGAATCTTGCTCACCATCAAATTTTGAGATATAAAGCAGGAATTCAATGTTTCCCTTTGGCCCTGTTATAGGGGAAAAGTCCACTGCTTTTATTCCGAATCCACTCAGCACAGCAAATGCAATTGCATCCTTCAAAACATCCTCGTGGGTGGATGCATCACGCACAACGCCATTCTTTCCGACCTTGCTGCGGCCCGCTTCAAACTGTGGCTTGACAAGTATTACTGCTTCGCCTGTTTTCGATAAGCATTCATGAAGCCTTGGAATTATGAGTTTTATGGATATAAAGGATACGTCCACGGATGCAAAGGACGGGGATTCAACAAACCAACCCGGCTCCATAAGCCTTGCATTATGGCGTTCCATACATATCACGCGGTCATCGTTCCTGAGCTTCCAATCCAATTGACCATAGCCAACATCAACCGCATAGACCTTTTTAGCTCCGTGAAGCAGCATACAATCGGTAAATCCGCCTGTAGATGCTCCTACATCTATGCAGACTCTATCATCAAGCATGATATCATATTGATCGATCGCTTTTTGAAGCTTCAAACCTCCCCGGCTGACAAATGGTATTGGGTTTTCCTTTATAGCTATGGTCTGCCCCTCCCGGAAGGTATCACTTGCTTTTTGAACCTTGATTCCATCCAACAGTACGACGCCTTCCATAATCAGTGCTTTAGCCCTTTCGCGGCTCTGTGCCAAGCCAAGCTCAACCATCGCACTATCTATTCTTTGTGCCAAATTTACCTCCAATTAGATTCATTCTATTTTGCCGGCTATTCTTAGTATAACATCCCTCAGCTTTTCTTCGGATAATCCGCAGAAATCATCCTGCTCGGCAATGCTTGCAGCCTCAATCGGAATATTTGGAACGCCAAGATTAACAACCATTGCAGAGTCCTGCCTTGAGGCTATGCATCGAGCGACCTGTGCGCCAAAGCCTGTATCCAGATTGCCATCTTCAATGGTTATTATCTTCCTCGCATCCTTAAGCATGCTTATATGCCTCTCCTCAATGGGACAGAGCAGCCTTGCATTCACAATTCCAATATCAAGCTTGGATAGTTTTGCATCGCATGTCATAAGCTTTATAACACGATCGAGAAGTCGGCCTGCCGCAACTATTGTTATGGGCTTAATGGATTCAGAGATCAATTCCCATTCATCGAGCGCATATTCAGTATTCAGCTTACGGCTTGGAAGCAATCCGCGGTTGTAGCGTATGGCCGCAGGATGATCCAACGTAATGGCATAATCCAGCATTGCGCGCAGCTCTTCTACGGATGATGGAGAAAATAGCATAAAGCCGTTTGGCAGCGTTGAAAAATACGCTATATCATAAACACCCTGATGGGTTTCGCCATCCGCGCCGACAAGCCCTGCTCGATCTATGCCAAAAACAACCGGCAGATTTTGCAGGCACACATCATGGATCAATTGATCGTAGCCGCGTTGAAGAAACGTAGAATAGACGGCAAATACCGGCCTCAATCCGGCAATAGCCATTCCTGCCGCCATAGTGACTCCATGCTGTTCTGCGATGCCAACATCAAAGAACCTATCAGGGAATCGCTTCTTGAATTCCGATAGACCAGTGCCCGTCGTCATCGCTGCGGTTATGGCAACAATACGTCCATCCCCTTCCGCCAGCTTACAAAGTTCATCTGCAAAGACCTTAGAATTATTCTCTGCGGACGCCGCTTCCCCAGTTTTTAAATCAAATTTTCCAATGCCATGAAATTTTTCAGGATTTTGCTCT
Organism: Christensenellaceae bacterium Phil7; assembly: GCA_001940845.1. Classification (GTDB taxonomy): domain Bacteria; phylum Bacillota; class Clostridia; order Christensenellales; family CAG-138; genus PeH17. The sequence goes on along the minus strand of MSGV01000023.1, from coordinate 214,005 downwards.
GCAGGAACATAACCCTTACCCTTTTTTGTGATCGCATGGATGAGTACAGGCTTGTCCTTTATATTTTTTGCATGTTTCAATGCCGTAACAAGCTCGCTGATATCATGTCCATCCACGGGGCCCATATAGGTAAAGCCCAATTCTTCAAACATAACATTCGGAAGAACAAAGAATTTTATCCTATTCTTTAACCGTTCCAGTCCATTGCTCAGCGCATTGCCGATGACCGGTATCCTCTTCAGCCTTGTTGAAAAGCGTTTCTTGAAGCTTTTATACCCATTGCTGGTCCTGATATTTGTTAAATGCGTACTCAGCCCGCCGACACTGCCACCGATAGACATCTCATTATCATTTAAAATGACGATGAGCGGAAGCTCCATTTCACCGGCATCATTGAGAGCCTCGTATGCAAGCCCCCCCGTCAGCGCACCATCACCTATTACGGCAACGACCCGCTTTTCAGATTCACCATTGATGCGAAATGCGCGGAGCATACCAAGCGCAGCAGATATCGATGTGCTTGAATGCCCAACGTTGAAGGCGTCATATATGCTTTCACCTGTTTTTGGAAAACCGGCAATACCTCCTTTTTGACGAAGGCCGGATAGATCCCTTCCGGTCAGAAGCTTATGAACATAGCTTTGATGCCCAACATCGAATACCAATCTGTCCTTTGAAAAATCGAAGCATAGATGTAATGCTATTGTCAGCTCAACTATCCCTAAATTCGATGAGAGATGTCCGCCATTTTTAGATACAATCGAAACAAGCTGATCTCTGATTTCCTCGGAAAGCAAATCCAGCTCGTGCTTGCTGAACGCTTTTAAGTCATTTGGGCTATGTATTCGTTTCAGCAGCTGCGTATCATCGTGTTCCATGGTCTAACAGCTCCTGTTGATTATATAACGTACCGTATCATATAGGTATTTGCAGTTTTCTCCGAAAGTATTGAAAAGCAGTCTATCCGCTTCAGCTGCGACGGACTCGGCAAGCTTTTTCGCTTTTTCTATGCCATACATGGTCACATACGTAAGCTTATTATGTTCATCATCCTTATGAACCGATTTGCCAAGGAGCTTCGGATCACCGCTGGCATCAAGAATATCATCTGTGATCTGGAAGAGCATACCTATTTTACCACCGTATGCTTCCAGGCACTTGAGCTGAACTTCCGTTGTGCTTCCGCAAAATGCTCCGGCAAGGATGCTTGCAATCAGCATGTCCGCAGTCTTATGCTGGTGAATATATTTAAGTTCAGATTCATCTTTAATCCCTTTTGTTTCGCCGATCAAATCCATGCTCTGTCCTGCCACCATTCCGCATACACCGGCACGCTTTGCTATCTCTGCAATTGCACGATAATAACCCGAATTGTTGAAGCTCAAGCCGGCTTCCAGCATATATTGAAATGCATATGTTAAAAGCCCGTCCCCAGCAAGCACGGCCTGACCTTCGCCAAACACTTTATGATTGGTGGGCTGCCCCCTGCGCAGATCATCATCGTCCATGCAGGGCAAATCATCATGTATCAAAGAATATGTATGAATCATTTCAATACCGCAAGCAAGCTTGATCGCCATCTTGCGATTTCCGCCCATGATATCACAAACCCCTATCGTCAGGCACGGGCGAATTCGCTTCCCTCCAGCCAAAAGGCTATATTTCATGGCTTGTGCAAGCGTTTCAGGCATATCAGGGCGCATCATTGCCTCACCCAAAGAAGCATTAATTATGTTGCGATATCTGTTATTCAGCTCCCGATAGGTAAGCTCATCCTTAAACATCATGCTGCACCGTCACCTTCTCAATCCTGCCGCGATAGCTATCCAGCAGTTTTGTACAGTAGTTAACAAGCTCAGTTCCTTTCTCATAAAGCTGAACCATCTCCTCAAGGGAAGTGCTTCCGGAATTTAGCTTTTCAATTATCGTATCAAGCTCCGCTGATGCCTGCTCAAAGCTTAGTTCAGAATTCATTCTATTATCTCCGTTATTCATCATTTCGTATTTTTTACTGTATCTAAAATCCTTGCGGCAGCCTCGCCATCCTTCATGACGATATTGATACAGCAGCCCTTATTTAGATTCGACAAGGAATCAATATAGTGATCCCTCTCATCCCTTATCAATGCATAGCCACGGCTCAGTACAGCGCATGGGTTTAATGCCTCAAGGCTTAGCATTCTGCTTTCAAGCGTTGCGCATTTTGATGCAAAGGATAGCTCGTATGAGTGCTCAATTGAATTTCTCATATCAAAAAGCTTCTGCCGACGTGCTTCAAGCATAGCATCAGGATCACGCATTATCGTGGATGAGCGGCAATATTCAATATGCTTTGCAGCAATGCTGTAAGCATTTCGGATAAATGCTGTGAGCTGCTCTCCAATTCCTTTTATTGTACCGGTAAGCTCATCATAAACAGGGACGCATAATTCGGCTGCCGCTGAGGGAGTAGGAGCTCTTAAATCTGCAGCAAAATCGGCTATCGTATAATCGATCTCATGCCCAACCGCACTTATGGTCGGAATCTCGCTGCTATAAATCGCCCTTGCAAGAGCTTCATCATTAAAGCAAGAAAGCTCATCATAGCTCCCTCCGCCTCTGCCTATAATGATAACATCTGCGCGCTTATCGCAATTCAATGCATCGAGCGCAGCTATGAGCGATTGCGGTGCATCCTTTCCCTGAACCAAAGCGGGAGAAAACACTATATCCATATGCGGAAATCTCCGGGAGATCACATTCAAAATATCGTGCAGTGCCGCCCCTGATTCACTTGTAATTATACCAACGCATTTTGGAATTTTGGGAATACTTCGTTTCTGATCGAACAATCCCTCCGCATTCAGCTTATCACGCATTTCAAGGAACTGTTTAAAAATATCTCCTTCTCCTACTTCATGCATCGAATTCACATTGAACGAATACTGACCACTCGGAGAATATATTTCGACTTTGCCGCTGACGATCACCTTAGAGCCATCGCGGGGCTCAAATTTCAAGCTTGCTGCCCGGCTTTTGAACATAACGCAGCGTATCGATGCATTTGCATCCTTCAAGGTGAAATACAGATGCCCTGAGCCATATTGCAGCTTCATCGATGATATCTCACCCTCAACCTTGATCGAGCGCAGCCGCACATCGTTCGTAAGCAGAGAGTTTACATAGTCGTTAAGCTTTGAAACACTTAACGTAAGATCATATCCTGCCATGCAAACGCTCGCAAGCCTCAAGAGTATTCATCAGCAGAATTGTCCTTGTAACAGGTCCAACGCCACCGGGCACAGGCGAGATATAGCCTGCGATATGCTGTACGGATTCGAAATCAACATCACCGACGGTCTTGCCGTTCTCGCGATTTATTCCTGCATCGATAACGACCGCCCCAGGCTTTACCATATCGCCGGTAATCAGCCTTGGCGCACCTACCGCTGCGACAAGGATATCAGCATTAAGCGTATGTTCCTTCAGAACACTCGTTCTGGAGTGGCAGATTGTTACCGTAGCATTCTCCTTTAAAAGCAGCATTGCCGCAGGACGCCCAACAACATTGCTGCGCCCAACAACAACGGCATTCTTACCGGTAATATCCACCCCCGTACTCTTTATGAGCTGCATTATGCTGCAAGGCGTACATGGCGCAAAGGCCGGCTTGCCGGAAACAAGTGCTCCAATATTAGCCGGATGCAAGCCATCGACATCCTTTTCCATGGAAATATGCGCTATGACTTCCTCGGAATTCATATGCTTTGGAAGCGGCATTTGAAGAAGTATACCATGCACTGAGCTATCATTATTGAGACCTTCAATAAGTTCGATCAGCTCTGATTGAACGGTATTTGTCGGAAGCACATGAACTGTACTGTCCATGCCTATTGCTTTGCAATCATCAGCACGGCTGTTGACATATTGATGCGAAGCCGGATCATCCCCAACGATGATTACATCGAGTTTAGGTATTATACCATCCCTGATGAGCCTTTGCGCTCTGTCGAGGCAGCTTTTTTTCAGCTCGGCTGCAATAAGCTTGCCATCAATAATATTTGCCATGTTCATAATTCCTTTCAAGAAAAAGTACCTTCAAGGTACATTGATCGTTTTTCAAGCTTATTATACAGCTTTAATGAATTTATTTCAACAAAATTGGTGCAATAATTTCAGTCATCCATATGGCCGAAAAAATTTCTTGTATGTCAGTCATTCGGCCGATAATTAATCGTGTAATTTAAACTTCGTGCTTTAAATTCAAAAGCGACGGTATTGATAAATAATGCCGTCGCAAATATTTAATTAAATCTATCCCTAGTGAGCAATGCTATTCCAACCGCATTGTCACTGGCAAGTTTACTATCTGCAAAATACAATTCTATAGATCGGGATTTAAGCCTTTCACGAAGCATATCCTTCAGAATCGCGCTTGAAGCAACGCCGCCTGCGAGCAGAAATTTATTTATTCCAAAGGATTCGGCAGCATTTCTTATAAGCTTTGCCAGGGTTCTTGCAATACAATCATAGATAGATACGGCTATTATCTCAGCAGGTATACCTGCATCCACATATCCCAGCGCCTTAGTTTCAACGCCCGAAAACGAACAATCCAACCCCTTTACGCTCGAAGGAAGCTGACATTCTGATGTACAGCTTTTCCCCTCCGCAAGTCTTTCCAACGATTTGCCTGCCGGAAATGGGAGCCCAAGTTTTACGCCGATACGATCGACCAATTGCCCTGCATTGATATCATTTGAACCGCCAACGCGAATGATATCAAACGATGGATCAACCTTTAGGATATCTGTTGTTCCCCCGCTTAGATGGATCGCAAAAAAAGCTTGTCCCATAAGCAGCTCGTTTCCATAAAGTGCTGCTCTTATATGCCCTTGTTGGTGCGTGAATAGGTTTATCGGAACCCGCAATGAGGACGATATCGCAGTTGCTGCGGTCTTACCCGAAAGAAAGACCGGCATATAGCTATTCTCCCTTCCGCTTGGACATGAACTTACTCCAACGGCTCGTATCAGCCTAGGGTCTATCTCATAAAATACCCTGCTTATCAACGCATCAAGATTTCTTGTATGCTGAAATACGGCATCGCTCTGACGCAGCCCTCTTTCGCCTTTGTTCACATGAAGGAGTATGCGCTCATCGCAAACGATACCGTCAGAATCAATACATGCAACCGAGCTCGTATAGCAGCTCGTATCCAGACCAACGAATAGCTGTGACATCAGGAATCCTTGAACTTGCTGCGAATTATACCGCCAAGCACACCATTTATGAACTTAGGAGCCTGTTCGTCGCAATATATTTTGGCAAGCTCGATAGCTTCGTTTACGGATATGGAATCATCCATTCGTGTGTCATAGAGTATCTCATAGGCAGAATTGCGAAGGATGGATAGATCGACTTTGGACATCCTGGAAATCTTCCAGCCGTTGGAATTTAGCTCTATCTGAAGATCAATCTCATCAATATTTTCCTGAACCCCAGCCACGATGCTAGCTGCATAATTGATATCGGCATCCGATGTCTCATCGGATATACCGGATTTTTCCAATACATCTTTATAGGTATCATCACATCCAAAGATTTTTTCATAGGTAAGCATCATAGCTACCTCGCGTGCTGTTTTTCTGCTCATAATTCCTCAAATCATCTGTTTTTATTTATATTAAAAATTTTTTTAATAAGCATCCATGTGCCCTTAGCTCCCACCTTATCCATAAGGCAGCCCACTGTTATGCCCAAAGAAACAAGAATCAATATCAGGAGCGTAGGAAAGAATCCTATAGTCAGCATAAGTATGGCTGATATAAATCCTACGATTCCATAAATAACGGCATACTTATGTTTTATGCAAAATTGCAATACATCATTGAATTTCATCAATTCACTCGCCTTTCAATGCTGCTCGATTTATTTGTGCTGACAGTTCCAACTATCGATATAACGATGTCTCTGACTTTTACTCCCGTGATCCCGCTAATTTGATCTGCAATCTGTGTTTGAAGCTCGGAGCAGAGCCTGACCATATTGGCATCCTCCAAAACCTCAAGCTTCAAATTAAGCTTTATTCCTTCGATATCTATATCCGAAACCCTGCATTCAACCTTTTTGACCGATTTATTTTGCCTAACCTGTTTTTCGACCAGGGCATCAACCGCCGAGCAGCTTACGAATGCGTTCTCCCCGTTTTCCCCGGTTCCACAAATCGGGATATTCCTGCCTGCATCCTTTGCTTTCCTATCTGAGGAAATAACCAAGACAAGGCTGATGATGGCGATCAAAGCTGAAATGATACCCAGCAGTATGCGCAGAAATGGTGAACCATTCATCAAGAAATCAGCAATTGCACCAAATACACCCGGGGAGATGATATGGAATGCGGATGCTGCCAACCAAAGCATAGCACATATAAAAACAAGTGTAAAAATAAAAAGCAATATCTTTTTTCCGGTATCGTTTCTCATAACAAATCTCCATTCTTCATCGGTTTGCGCAAGGCGAAAGATCAAACTCAAATAATTCAATTACAAGCAGCGCAGAAGCTATCCTGCTGCGCCGCTTGTCCGGTTTTTGTGATAGTTCCCGTTTTCACGGTCAAAATCGACAATTCTTACTTTACACGAGGTTCAGGCTCGGCCTTCTTCTCCGGCTTTTTCTTTTCGCCCTTATCGGCAGGATCTTCAAAGGTCACAGACTGAACATAGACATTGACTTCGACAACGCGAAGCCCCGTCATGGTTTCAATAGCTTTTTTGACCTCCACCTGAACACAGCTGCATACTTCCTGAATTTTTTCTCCGTATTTAACGTTTACGCTGATATCAACCGCAGTCTCTTCGTTTCCGACCTCAACACGAACGCCCTTAGTGAAATTCTTCTTTCCGAGAATGCCACTGATGCTATCCGCAAAGCCTCCGCCCAAACCGGTAATGCCTGGCACTTCGGATGCGGCTAAATTTGCGATTGTTGCAATTACGTCGGGAGCAAAGGCTATTTTGCCATTCTCGTTCACGCAAACGTCAGTAGGGATGATGGTTTCATTTTCCATAAAGAATACCTCCTTACATTTGGTCAACATATTATACCAAAGAAAGCTGGAAATGTAAACATTTTTCAAGCAACATTCTTATGAAAATTTCACTCGGATGCTTCGTTTATGATAAATAAATTGGTTTTCCGGGTATTGGCTCGGTCGTTTATCACCCCTTATTTAAAGAAATCCTTATTTCTTCGGCGGTGGCGCCGGTTTCACTTCGAACAATATCCAGAATTCTCGCAACTTCCTCGTCCGACAGCGATTCCCCATCGATGATAACGCTTATCTTCCCATTTTTGAATATGACTGCGGCATCGAGAAATCCCTTTGCGCGTATTCTGTTTTCGATTGAAAACTCCTGTTCCATATTCCCTACAAGCTCCAGCAGTCTGTTCTGTGCATTCTCGATGGTCTCCTTATCAGCCGTACTCTCCGAGATGATACTTCTAAGGTATTCGATCTCCTGCGCACGGATATTGTTCCTCTCATCCCTGAAATTGACAAAATATTTATTGTAGACCTGTGCATCTACAGGCTCCAGCTTGCCGCCCTGTTCCGTCTTTGCACCATCATCCCCCTTGCCCAATACATCCATTGTGCTGGATGCATCATTGGTGAATTTAATGTTTAGGTAGATAGCTCCGGCCAGCAAAACCAGCAGCAATGAAAGCGCGATAACGCCCTTCTTCGTAAATTTGATCCTCATCTTCTTCATATTGACCTCCATTCTAATCCTCTACGGACTTTTCGTTCATTTCAAATACTTGAACATTGTTCTGGTTAATTCCCAGCACAGTACTTACTGCGGACATGATATCCAAACTTACAGAGATATCCCCGGCACCTTCCGCAACGACGAGCACTCCTCCGACCTTGGGCAGAAGTTCCTTCAAAACGATCGCTTCATCGCCCATGGATGATGATATTATGGATGGCTTTGTGTATTTAGAGGTGCCGTTCTCATTTTCACTGCTCTGCTCCTCAGAAGCGACAACCGTCTCCTCCGTGCCATCCAGCATTATCATAACTCTGACCTTGCCGACTCCCTGCATTCCAGAAAGAATCGATTCAAGCCTTGCTTCCAACCGTTCGGTATATGTTTGAATATCGGTCTGCCCACCTTGAGGGTCTGTCGGCGTCGTCTGTATCGTGCTTTTGCCCCATGATGCTTTTATGCTGCTGATAAATATTAGCAATGCAGCCAGTATCAGCACAGCATAGGCTATCCATTTGAACTTTTTATTGTTTTCCAGCTTGATTAATAATTTGGAAAACAAAGCAGAATCTTTCAATTTCATCATCTCCTTTTATTCACCCGCTGCCGAAATACTTGATCAGCGGCTCAAATATCAAAGCCAGCATTTCCGCCGCAGCTGCGAGCGATATCAGCTTTTCGGCACTTTTTTTCATACTCCCGCTTGGAAGCAGAGCCTCAATCAACGCTGCCGCAACAGTAGTAATAACGAATCCAATCAATATCCTAGCAATGTTATTCTGCCTCCCTTCAACTCAATAGTGTATTCCCCATGGAAATAATGATTATTATCATTATCACCAGCATACTTGCCGCTGCACTTACAGCAGCAAAAAGGTAGGAAACGGTATCGGCCGTTCCATCCAGCATACATGGAATCTCCGGCGATGCAAATGGTTCCGTTATTGCCGCAGAGATCCTTAATGCAAGCATTCCGGATAGAATCTTTAATGCAGGCCGGGCTGCTATGGATAGCACTATCAGTATTGCGGTTATACCTGCTGCATTTTTTAATATCACAGAGCTTCCCATTACTGCATCAACCGCACCGCTGACCATTCCCCCAACCGCAGGAATCAGCCTGTCGATAGCGTATCTTGCAGTGCGGAGCGACACATTATCAGCTGCGCTTGCCGCAATGCCCCCAATTGTATTTACAGCAATATAGATGGTTGTCAGCAGACCGAGTATCCATTTAACCGTGCTGTTCACAAGTTTAACGCATCGTGTGAGCTTCAACCTTTCCGTCAGACCATTCAACACATTGAGTACTCCGCTTGCAAGCAGCATTGGCACGATCAACTTGATTATGACCAGCAGAATCGTATTTGAAAGCATTATCAGTGCCGGACTCAAAAGCTTTGCCGAGCCTGCGCATCCCAACGATATCAGTAGACCTGTAAGCACCGGTGCCGATACTGAGCAGAATTCCGAAATTCGATTGATGCAATTTGATGCATCGACTGCAAGGGAGACAAACATCGCAGTTATTGAAAGAATCGCGGTTCCCGATATTATCATCATGAGCACCTGCTTAGATCCCTTTTCATCCCCCAGAGCCATTGTACATACTCCGCTCAACAGCCCCAGTGCCACAATGCAAAGCATCTGAGCCAAAGCACTCCTGAATCCCGGTAAAAATAAACCTCCTAGCAGACTCAGAATATCATTCGAATCAAACTCGGCCTTACCATAAGCGATGCTTTCTATGACCATCCTCACATCATCATATTCGGTCAATATGCCGTAAGATGAGTTCAGTTCGTCATAATACTCCTGCCATGCCGACAAGTCCATTTCATTCGACAATCTTTCCAATTCTTCGGCAAGCTCCGGAGAAATCTCATCGGGGACTTCTTCCGCGCTTGCCCGTATGCTCAGCAGGCACGGTATTATGAGAGCAAGAATTATGATGAGCATCCCTGCTTTTTTTCGCCGCATATCTTCCTCCGATCATCACGCCGTGATCTGTATCAATTCAATAAGCATATCCATGATGCGCATAATCAGCGGCATTGCAAGCGTCAGCAGCATGATCCGTCCTGCGATCTCCGCTTTCACTGCAAGGGCATTTTCCCCCATATCCCTGCATAGCTCTGAAGCAAGCTGCGAAAGATAAGCAATCCCTACGGCCTTGAGCATCAAGGTTATGATCCCGCTTTCCATACCGCCGTTTGCTGCAAGCTTCTGAATTTCCTCAGTAATTCCCGTAAGCTGCGCAGTTAAGGCCAGCATGGCAACAGCACCTCCGGCAATCGATAGTTGAATTGCAGCCGGTTTGTTGATCTCTTTAAGCGTGTACGCCGCCATCGCTGAAGCGATGACCAGACCAGTAATTGTAAAAAGATCCATCAGAACAACTTAAATACATTCCTTATATTGTTGAATAGGGTTGATATAAGCCCAATGACCATTGTCAGCACTATGATAAGCCCGGCCAAAGCGGTTATCATTGCAATATCATCCCTCCCGGTTTGTTTCAGAAGCTGGCATGCAGCGGCAACCAGAATTCCGACACCCGCGATTTTCAATACGATTTCAATGCCCATTTTTCGTATCATCCTCCTTCCCGACTGTATTATAGAATCAGGAGCGCAAATGCTATGCCTGAAAGCACCGATAAGGTTTTTATTAGCTTGATCCTATCCGAATACTCCGCTTTCAGCTTGCCTTGCGATTCACCTATGCTCTCCAAAACCAATTCAAACCGCCCCAACTCCGTCTCGGCTCCACCTTTTCCGAAATTCATAAAGAACGCATCAATGGTATCCATATCCTTTTCATTTAAGCCTTTCAATAGCTTTGAAGCAAAGCCCCATGCAGCCATTACACCGCAATCAGCTTCAAGCCGTATGCTCATCTCATGCCAGAATTCGGTAAGTTCGCCCCTATCCGCAAGCATTGTTGTCAATTCCAAAAGACTCTTTCTTTCATATTTTACTGCACTATGCATGGTTTTCAGATCCGCTGAAATACCTGAAAGCATATTAAATTCATAGCTTAATCTTCCGCACATCAGCCACCCGATTCCATATGATATTAAAAACAGGAATACCCCGGCTATAAGCTTCCACATATGATGCTACCCTCTTCGTCTATAAGACCGATCCTGTCAAAAGCTCTTGTCAGCATAAAAAGCTTTATCCTTGATCCTCTTTCATCCATTGCCTTTATCCATTTCATATTCCTGATAGCGGTTAAATCGCCTGAATGTATGCTTGCTATGACACTGATCCCTCTCCCGACAGCGTCTGAAACCGCGTTGAAATCCGCCTCTGTCATCAGTTCATCCGTTATCATAAGTTCCGGAGACATGCTCCTTATCAGCATGGGCATGGCTATGGATTTTGGGATCAAACTCATAACATCCGTTCTCATTCCGACATCAAGCATCGGAACAGCATCAACGCTTCCCGACAGCTCATTTCTTTCATCGGCTAGAGCTGTTTTATATGCTCTTGGAGTTCCTATTCCATTTGAAAAGCAGCGTGCAAGATCGCGGAGAAAGGTAGTCTTTCCTACACCTGGACGGGAAGCTATAATGCTCGATGCCGGTAGGTCTTTATCAATAAAGGTATTAACAAACGGCTCAGCACAGCCTTTGATCTCATGAGGTATTCGAATATTGAAGCTCTGTATGCTTGTAAGATTTTTTATTTCATTCGAAAACATTATGGGCTTGCCGCTGAGCCCTATTCTGATTCCGCCCGGCAAAGTAACAAACCCCATCCGTAATTCGTTCTGGACTGCATATACGGAATTCATGCATACAGCATGAAGCATTGCTATGATCTCATCAGGCGTTATTGCTCCATATTGCGAAAGAATAACATCCTTATTCTGAAATTGCAGCTGCGCAGGACGATTGACACGAAATCGAATTTCTTCTAAGCCCGGCATTTGCATATAACGATCGATTATTTCACACAGCCTATGTGGAATGACGCGCATTATGTATTCGGCCGTGCCATTCTCAGCTCTCTTTAATCCGTACATCTTATAACTCCTTCGTAAAATAAAACTCCTTGCACATAATCTTATGCACAAGGAGTTTTATAGAACACCGGCCAAGCTATATTCGTTTGTTTTCGAGCTTATTTTTATTTCTAACAAATGTGAATTCCGTTATCAATGCAATGAGAAGCATGCCCATCAGCTGCACATCAGCTACGGAACTTCCGAATTGAACAAATGCATATCCCGATAATAAAAGCTCGAGCACAAATCTATTCAGCTCAATGAATATTGGTATTGAAGCTGCTGAGCATATCCCGGCAAGAGCATCCCCAAATAATAGCATAACAACCGATGGAATTAGCGCGAAAATACACAAAAGCCACTCAGAATTCCCAAAAAAATAGCTGGGTATTGCCATAGCCATGCCGGATATCATCGAAAAAAGAAACAGTTTCCCAGGAATTTTTCCATCACGTTTTGCATACAATATCCAGGCGGAAACGAACACGGGAATTACGGCCATATTCAGAACAAATTCAGGATTAAAACGAAGATTAAAACCGTATAACACCGATACTGAAACCAGGAAAAACAGGATTGTCGTCTTAGTACACTTAATAATACCTCTAAAAGATCTTAAAAGTCCAAAGCCCATTAATATTGTCAGAACCAATGATGACATTGTAAATAGCGGCAAAATAAAGCACCTCGTTTCATCAGCTATATTTATGATCTCGCACAGCATCAACTGCTGCCATCCCATAGCTTATAGTCTGTACAAAACGAGGACTTCTATTTATATTTTAGAACTCCATTCTCAAATGATTTTTAAATATGAAGCCATAGCTCCCGTTCCCCTGCCATCCCTTCGGTATGAATAGAATAGTTTCCTTTCTTCAAAGGTACAGTGCTGCATTATTGAAATATTGGATGCAGAAACGCCTGCTTCAAGCAGTTGTACGCAAAGCGCAGCCGCAATATCAACGTATGCTTTACCGGGTCTTCCGTCCTTATAAATTCCTGCATATTCAAATTGCTCCGAAAATGCTTCGGCCAAGCTTGAATCCACTTCAAAACAATCGAAGCAAATGCATGGGGAAAGCGAAATTTTAAGAAGCTCGGGCAATGATCCAAATTCAGCCGTCATCGATTCAACCAGCTTTTGACCGATGCGGCTCAAAGTCCCCTTCCAGCCTGCATGGGCAAGCCCAATGGCCTTCCTCTCCTCATCATAAATAAACACACCTCCGCAATCGGCATGAAGGGTGATGAGCGTCACATCCGGATCATCTGTAATAAGTCCGTCACAATAAGGAAGCGGATCCCTCGATATTCCGCAGCCGCAATTCCTTCTATCCACGCGCACAACATTATTACCGTGCTCATGATTCACAAGAATCAACTCATCATAATTCAAATCTCTTGAAGAAGCAAGCAGTTTAAAATTTTCCCGTACATTCTCAGGCGTATCAGAACGGCCAAAGCTAAAATTGAGCGAATCAAACGGCGCGGGACTCACTCCACCGATTCGTGTTGTGAAGCCATGCAAAATTCCCTTATATTCCATTAGTTCGGACGAATGGACGGTCACAATGCCATCCTTTTCCATAAGCTCCGATCTGCGGTCAAAGGATTGATATATTTCACCAAAATTGCTTATCATTTGCTTTCTGTCTCTTTCAAAAGCGTTTTCAATTCTTCCATGAAGGTATTTATATCACGGAAGGATCTGTATACGGATGCAAAGCGAACATAGGCAACCTCATCAAGATCTTTAAGCCGTTTCATAACAAGCTCGCCTATCTGGATCGTTGTCACCTCCTGATCCAGTGAATTGAAGAGCTCCCGCGTCACATCCTCCACAAGCTCATGCTGTGCCGCAAGCGAAACCGGTCTTTTTTCGCAGGCTTTCTGTATGCCGGATAGTATCTTGTCGCTATCAAACGGCTCCCTTGCCCCGTCACGCTTTACGACTGTTATAGGTATTTCCTCGATCTTCTCGTATGTGGTAAAGCGTTTCCCGCAATTGGTACATTCTCTGCGTCGGCGTATGGCTGATCCATCATCCGTTGGTCTTGAATCTATAACTCTGCTTTCGGTCGAAAGACAATATCTGCATTTCATAAAGTTTTTCCTTTCGGGCGGCATAGAAAAACCACCGTACTTTAGTATACCACACATTAAAACATAATTTCAACATTTTTAGCGGCCATAGCAAAAGAAAATCCAGTCAGTTTTATATAAGGTCGATTCTTGAGCCACCATGACCTATAGTTTTTATCTTGCAGCAGCAATTATCTGCAAGCCAGATTATCTATATCTACGAGGATCACATCATCGCCTATTTTCTGAATCTTGCAAAACGGAATGACCAATTCTTCAGGATTCTTTATTATGCCAAGCCATTTGGACGGACCCGGAACCACAATGGAGCATATTAATCCTGTACAATCATCAAGCTCCAAATCGCAGATCCTGCCCAATCTTGCGCCATCACAAATATTGATTATTTCCTTTTCGCGAAGTTCATTGAAAGTCGTATTTGCCATATTCCCTCCCTGGAAGCATTTATTCAATTAAATTGTATGCACCATGCGGCTTAATTTTGCAGGAACGATAACATGCAATGAAATTTGTAATCTGCTTTCGATGTATAAAAGACTCGCATCGGCGTAAAAAATAATCCTAAACCGATACGAGTCCTTTGTAATTATATCTGATCGCTGTCCGACCCATTGATTTATGGCTTTATGCAGCGGCATCCTCCGCATTTGCTTCCTTTTCAAGTACAGTGTATGCGATTTTGCCAACCAGGGTTTTAGGAAGTTCCTCTCGGAATTCTATATCGTAAGGCATTGCATATTTTGCAATATGCTTTTTGCAATATTCCAAAATATCCTGTTTTAAAGCCGGACTTGGAGTGCAGCCTGCTTTCAATACGATATATGCTTTAACCTTCTGCATCTTATATGGATCTTTAACGCCAATGACGCAGCTCATCTGCACTGATTCGTGTGCATCAATTATATTTTCCAGCTGGGATGGATAAACATTATATCCGCTTGTGACAATCATCCTTTTGATGCGCTGCTTAAAGTAGATAAAGCCATCCTCATCCATATAACCCAAATCACCGGTATGAAGCCAGACATTTCCATCCTCATGAGTTCTCAGGGTATTTGCATTCTCCTCGTCATGATTGAGATATCCTATCATTACGGAAGGACCACGCAGACAGATTTCGCCCAGTTCACCATATGGCACAGTATTATTCGTACCGACCGCACAGATCGTATAATAGGTATCGGGATACGGCAAACCTATGCTTCCCTCACGCTCCTGGTTATAAGGCGTCAAGCAGCTTGCAGTTACGCATTCTGTAGTTCCATAGCCCTCCCGGACATGAACCACAGCACCATGCGCTTCAAGAAATGCATCGAATTTCTTTTTCAATTCAATGGAGAGGGAGTCCCCTCCGGAAAAAACGCCGCGCAAATAATCAAGCTTTTCGCCATCGAGATAGGGATTTCTTGTGATAGCCTCAAATAGAGTCGGCACGCCTGCAATAAAATTCGGTTTCTCCGTCTTTATCAATTCGGCATATGATTTTGGATTGAATTGAGGAACCAGAATACTTGTCCCGCCGATCTCAAGCATTGTATGAATGCATACCCCCAATCCAAAGCCATGAAAGATGGGCATTGCCGCAAGCATACGAGTGTGCCTTATATCACCATGGCACATCGCAGCCGTCTGTAGCCCCAGAGAATTAAAATTAAGGCTGCTGAGCTGGATAGCCTTTGTGACCCCAGTCGTTCCGCCTGAGAATAGTATGACGGCAACATCCCTTGCACCCATATGCACTATCTTATCGGTAATATCAATCTTTCTGCCGGCCTTTATGAAGCTATTCCAAAGCACAAGCTTGGGATCATGCTTATTTACACCATTCTTTTTGGCATTCATAATCTTGAACGCAGTGCTCTTAACGAATCCCAGCTCATCAGCAGCAGATGTTATTATAACGTGATCGAGTTCATATTCCTTTTCAACCTCTGCTGCCTTGCCATAGAACTGATCGAGCGTGACAAGAATCCTGCTGTTCACTTCTTTTAAATAGTAAACTATCTCTCGCACTGCCGAAAGCGGATGAATCATGCTGGCAACAGCACCTATGCGATTCAGCGCATACAGCAGATATACCGCCTGAGGAACATTCGGCATACATATCGTGACGATATCACCCCTCTTGACTCCCATAGCAATAAATCCGGCTGCCGCAGCATTTATTCTATCCACAAGAGTGCTGTAGCTGAATAGCTTGCCCATGAAAGAGAGTGCTGCGAAATCCTTTTCGCGCTCGGCGGTTGCAAATACCGCATCTGAGATGCTTAATTCGGGATAATCAAGATGAAACGGCACATCACCATAGCATCTGAGCCAAGGGGCATCCTTTTCAGGCATATTAAATTGTTTTGCTTCCATTAGTTTTCCTTTCAAATAAAGATTAGTATTCTACCGGCGTACCAATGGGCAGTTTCAGCAGCTCTGGGTTTTCAAGCAGCTTTTTGAGAAGCCTGATACTCTTTGCAAAATAAATTCCATCGGCAATTCGTTCGTCCACTGTAAGTCCCAGCCGCAGTGCATCGCGCATCTCATAGCTGCCATCTTCATTGAAAAACGGGTGCATATGTTTCTCATCAATAATAACAAATAAAGAATTATTCCCGTAATTCGTCAGATGATGGTAGCTGGCATGCATCTTTATACTGCCGAGGTTGCTTACGAAAACGCTCGAATTGTATGGATCTTCTTTTGCCAGGCTGTCCGGAAGCCAACCATTGCTGTCCAGCCAGATAATAATACGCACAACTATGCGAAGCAGCCAACGCGGCAGCTTCGTAAATGCATCCATTGCATCGGTAGTTCCGTCCTGCTTATCGTGCTTGCGCACAGCGGTTACAAACTTCTCTACCTTATCGTGGATTTGATCGATCGGTGCATCACCTTCCTTATCGATATTCAAGATCGCAAGTGCTTCATACGAATTATCTTCAAACTTCTTTTTTACCACAAAAGAAATGCTTAAAGCTTTTCTATTATAAATGCGATTTCCTGCAACGAACCAGTTGAGCTGCGGCCGCAGCGCTATCGTCTTAACCACTGCTGCGCAAAGCACATGGAAAAGAGTGTAATTGAAATCGGGATTGGATTCATTAAGCTTATTTACGAACTTATTCACCTCTGTCAAATCGATGAGCTCGCTCATACAGGCTTCGTTATCACATCTGTTCGGAAGCAGATACGGCACGAATTTATGCATGGAATCGAGATCTCGCACCAGGTATGCATCCTTGCGATCGCCTCTTCGGCGCTTGGCTTGCTCCTTAGTTTTCATAATTCCCCCTTGCGAAGGTCAAATTTTGATCAGCTGCGTTATTGCCCATATTCAGCCAAATCATTGCTCCGCTAAAAAGATATTTTAAACCACATGTCCGATTTTGTCAAATTCATAGTTGTATCCGTTTCCCCGTTTTTGTATGGTTTAAAGCCCTTTTTCAGCATATTGGCGTTGTTATTCAAAATATACCTTGCCAACGGCACTAAAAACGAATATAATTGAAAATGAATATTTATGCACACCAAATGGTGCATCCTGCACCGGAAGGAGAATTTAATTGAAGTATAAATTTATTAATAAACTGCTTGCGGCTGTGCTGATACCGGTACTGATATTTCCATTGCTCTTTGTCGGATCGAACAGGGCAATTCTGGCCGCAGCTCCTGCTCAGACGTCAGCACCAACGAATAATATAAGCATTTCTGCATCACCCTCGCGCCTATCCGCCGCCGGAGATGTTACCGTAACAATAACGGTAACAAATACGAACACAGGCTATACCGGATATAGCGGAGGAAATGATGCTGATGCCGACTATATCGGCCATCAAACCGCCTCTCCCATCCCGTCATCAACCCCCTATCCGACTGCAACGGATGAAATATCCCCCTCTCCGAGCGATAGTCCGGATGTAAACGTCGGAGGCACATACTATAATGTACAGATACAGAATGCTTATGGTGCATCATTCTCACCTGCGGATATTCCTGCCGGTTCAACTGCAACATTTAAAGCAACCTTGCACGTTACCGATACCATGATCGGTATGCCGCTAACTTTCACAGTTGTTTGGCAGGAGCGCTTTGAGTCGGTCTGGCAAAACCATTCATATCAGGTTCAGCTTACAATTGGCAGAGCAAATGCCGCATACATGACGCTGACCAGGACCATGAGCAAATCCAGTGCCGTGCGCGGTGAGCAGGTCGTGATAACCTATACTTTAGTAAACACCGGCTCTCATACGCTCAATAATATTCGCCTTGTTGATGAAAAGATTGCCGGAGTCAATCCGATGGTTTCTCCATTCTCCCTGGCTTCAGGCAAAAGCTTCACATATAAGTATACGTACACCATGGGCAGTGAATCCGTTGTATCAAAGCCTGTTGCAACCTTTACTCCATCCGGCAGCAGTGCTGTGCTTTCGGTATCCGCACCCAAGCAGACGCTCGGTCTTATGAATGCCCAGCTCTCAAAAGAGATCGTAATAGGCGAAGCGGATGAAAATGGGGTTATGCTTACCCTGTATCTCACTAATAACGGCAATTGCCTGCTCAGCGGATTAATTGTACGTGATGATCTTGGAAAGACCATTGCCAGCGGATTCAACCTCGCCATAGGCGAAACAAAGATAATAGAATATTTTGTACCAAATCCGGAGACTGTGCGTTATGTCGTCTTCAGCATAAGCGGTATGAATGAAAACACTCCGTTCTATGATAATACTTCAAGCTGTCCCGTCCGTCCATACATCGATCCATCGCAGCTCGGTATTGATTTCAGCGTTGAGATCAGTGAGCCTTTAAATGCAGATAATGTTATTTCGTTAATATTCAATATTCGAAACACGGGCTCGATGGATTATACCGATGTTAGCATTGAAGAAAAGGAGATCGGTATACTTATCGATCAATTCGATGTGCTGCGCCCATCCGCAACAGCATTATCCATTCCGCGTGACATCAAGATAGATGAACCGCGCAAGCTTGTATTCACACTCTCGGCTAAGGATCTTTCGGGCAATGAATACACCTATAATCTTGCATTGAACGCCAATTATGAAGGCGAAATACTTCCTGCCGGTGAAACCCCGAAGCCTGCTGATCCCACCGTTGTGGAAGATCCCGAGCTCGGGCATAAGCTTGATTCCCTGCTTACTTCTACCGGTGAAAAACTAAGCATCATATATACGGTTCTCGGAGTATTAGTCGCAATCGTGTTGGTTGCAGTAATAGCCCTTGCAGTTGCTGAAATCATGCTGAAAAAGAAACTCAAGGATGAAGGCGCCGACCAGGGCGGCGATGCTTGAATCGATTCGGACTGACAACACATTTATTATATCAAAGCGGTGCGTCGAAGGCCCGCTTTGATTTTATGAAAAACCAAGGAGGTACACAATGCAGATTTGGCAATTTATTGTTATCTTGCTGACCATTCTGATTTCATCATCAATCATCATCATTATTTTAAGAAAAAATAATCATTCCGAGGCCAAACGGGATGAGCTCTATGAAGACCTTTCCAAATTGATTTCTGAGCTTGAAACACGTATATATGCCGAGCTGGATGCAAGCAGCGAAAGCAGCTATCGGAGCATATCCGAATTGCGTACAGGGCTCAATGAAGCGTTTGGAATTCGCCTGGATGCAATTGGCAAGCAGCTTGCCGATCGTCAGACAGCGATGGAAAATTCGATTGCGGTTCGTCTTGATGCCCAGCAAAGACTAATGAATGAGAGCCTTGACAGCATTAGAAAGAGCTTTGATGCTTCTGCAATACAAAATGAGGGTAGGTATAAATCTTTTGAAAGCAATTGCCTTGAGCAGATGCGGCAAATGCGAGAGAGCAATGATAAGCATATGGATGAGATTCGCGGAGTTGTGGATGAAAAGCTTCAGCGCACGCTGAATGAGCGCTTTAATGAAAATTTCAAGCTTATAAATGATAGGCTTGCAGAGGTTCATAAGGGGCTTGGTGAGATGCAGAGCCTTGCCGCAGGCGTCGGAGATTTGAAAAAAGTGCTCTCAAATGTGAAAACCCGAGGCAACCTCGGAGAATTGCAGCTTGGCGCAATTCTTGAAGAGATCCTCGCACCGGAGCAATACGAACGAAATTTTGATGCTAAGAAGCAAAATAGCACTGAAAGAGTTGAATTTGCCGTAAAAATGCCTGCCGATGGTAATGACGCAGTTTATCTGCCCATCGACAGCAAATTCCCTGCCGATACATACTCCGGCCTTGTGGATGCATATGATTCAGGCGATCCCGATACCATCACGTCCGCCCGGAAAACGCTCATAGATACATTGAAAGCCTGCGCCAAAACCATTCGAGATAAATACATAAATCCGCCGCGCACAACCGATTTCGCAATAATGTTTCTGCCCACCGAGGGATTGTATGCCGAAGCGGTACGCCTTGGACTGATTGAAAAATTGCAGCACGATTATCGGGTTAATATTGCCGGTCCATCAACGATGGCAGTGCTTCTGAATAGCCTTAGAATGGGCTTCCAAACCGTTGCCATTCAAAAGCGCAGCGGAGAGGTATGGAAAATCCTTTCCGATATAAAGAAGGAATTTCAGACATTCAATGATGTGCTTGAAAAGACTCAAAGAAATCTTAATACTGCAAATGCCGAACTGGATAAAATGATAGGTGTTCGTACGCGCGCAATACTCAGAACACTGAAGGATGTTGAAACTATCAACTCCAGAGCCTTGCCTATCATAGATGCAGAATAGAACAAAATAAAGATCGGGGATGAACATATTCGTTGTGTTCATCCCCAGTTCATTAAATCATATCATCGGTCAGCCGAGATTCATTGCAGTACGCATAATGGAAACCGCATCGGTAATATTTATGCTGCCGTCCCCATTAAAGTCCGCAAGCTGCTGTTGAGTTTCATTCAGCGTAACCAGCCCCATTGCATGTCGCTGTGCAAATGTCGCATCCGTTATTGTAATATGTCCATCCATGTCCACATCTCCGACAGCATAATCACCACCGCCCGAGTAACCCGGAACATAAACATTATCGACATAACCGCAATCATCGTTTCTATCGACGCTCGAATCCTTGCTGTACACCCATGTAAACGTATAACTTCCCGAACTCAGAGCTGTATAGGTTCTTTCTTCCCATGCAGTGACTCCTGATATCTCCGCTTGAGCTGTTCCATTTACTTTAAATGTAAGTTTATCATAATTATTCTCGCTGCTGACGTACCAATCGAAGCTCATAGTATCGCCCGCATTCATATTTACAGTTAAAGATAAAGTCGATGAAGAACTGTCAACACCGCCGTTTGTGCTCTTACCTACGGCTCTGCCATCAGCTACCGCTGTTTCCCAGCGATATGGAGCATTTGATGAAAATTCAAGTGTGCCGCCTTCAATATTCAAAGCTTGGTTAAGATCGGGCACAGGAATTACCGTAATATTTGCTGCCGCAGTATAATACCTGTCATTAAGCAGATCATGCGCTCTGACGGTCAGCGTGGTTGTGCCATTGCTCAAGCCTGTTATGCGAGCCGTCCTGTTGTTGCCTGAAACAGCTGCAATATTGGTATCAGCGATTTCCCAGGTCATTTCGCAGTTATTAGCATTAAGAGGCTCGCGAACAGCGCGGATCACGGTCTCTGCTCCTTCATATAATGTTATGCTTTCGGGATCAAGACCGATATTCGTAAGTGCTATTGGCTCGGGAGGAATACTATTCAATGTTATTCCGTAATATTGCAGCGAGCTTGATGCTCCGGCCGGAGGGTAATAAACGCCATCTACCGGTTTGATCGTTATTGCGCCGCCGCCCTTGATGGAACAGCTATTTCCCGTGAATACAACAGGAGAAAGCCAGTTATAGAGGTTTTCAACATCATGATATTCCGATGGGTCATATCCAGCCTGCATCCTGAAACCGTAAAGACCATCCTCGTAATTTGGATCATTCGCGGTCATTGCGATCCTGAAATTTTTCGTAAAATCAGAAGCACTCTGTCCGGTCACATTCTGGAACGCATACTGGAATTCCTGTCCCTGCGCAAGCTTCTGAAGAATCTGACGGAAGGTCGAATTGCCATACTGGGTATAGATATATTGCGCATACAGTGAAACCTGTGCATACAGTGCAAGCCTATCGGACATTTCAATCCAGTTGCTCCAATCATACATTGAAAATCCGTTATGGAGGCTCCATGCAGGATTATACTCATGCTCTGCAGGAGGATTCAGCCAATCCTCATTATCAGAAAATGAATAATCTATCCAGGATTGAATTCGATGAGCAATGCTGCTTCCCGGATAGCAGATCTCCTCTGCTGCTGCGCTCATGCATTCGTTGATCCAGGTATCCGTATAACCGCATTCGGAATAGTTTATCAAATGCTGGTATTCATGAACCATTGTTCCATATGTATCCGCAATATCGATGATAACCTCACCGGCAGTATTAACATAATACACGCCAGGATAGGTATCGATATTCAAAACGGGCATTCCATTGGATGCTATATCCGATGAAGAGAAAAATCCTGCTACATATCCATTTCCGGGAGTCCAACCATCATCAATATTATAGTAAAGGATATTCAGCCTGCCATCACCCTGGCTTCCATTTGTATGGTCTCCAAATGATGACTGCATGAGAGCAAACTTGGAATCGAACTCATTAGCGCAAAGCTCAGCGAAGCTTTCATCTATCGAATCGAGAGGATAGACATTTGATGCATTCGAGGTCGGTGTCCAAATATAGCAATGCTCTCCCTTTGCAAGCACCTCGAATTCAACATTGCTGCCGGGCAGTGGGCAATAGCTTGAATTCAATGAAAAAGTATGCGTATCGCCAACATTGAACGAAATGGATTTTTCTGCATCATAGCTGGGTTTCTCAGCATTTTTATCAAAAAAAGCATCATCAATATCGATGATATAGGGCCTTTCGCTTTCAACATCGTCATAGTTTGAACGGAAGCTTTCATCGATATCGGTTTCGATCAATCCAGACATATTGCCGGTGCTTGCACCATTGTATGTACCGGTATCGGGATTGTAGACGACAACGTAGTCCCCGGTATAGCCGTCACTGCCATCATCATCTATCTCAAGTGAGCCTTGGTTTATAAGGCGTGTCTCGTGCGATTCTTTCGCTTTTACCGCTGCGGGTATGACCGTCAGCAGAAGCGCAATGGAAAGCACGATGCTGAGAATTTTCTTCATAAATCTCCTCCTGCGTTATATTATCAAATTCGAATGTGGAGCTCGAATTCTTTTATATAATACCACATAATAACCGAGCATGACGTCATTTTAATTAATATATTATTTTTGTTTGCTGACACCGCGCAAAAACCCGCACATTATGTACTGCTATTGATGAAAAAACATCGAAATCGGAGTATACTTCATAATAGTGTTCGCAGATACTTAATTAAGGCGGAAACTAATTGGAGGAACTATGAAACGATCATCATTATTAAACATAGACCAGATACTGACGATCCCAAATCTATTATCATTGATCAGATTTGCGCTGATACCGTTCTTTATTTTTTTCTATTTGAATGATAAAAATAGCGCTGCTCTTATAATTTTACTGATTTCAACCTTTTCAGATGTTCTTGATGGCTACATTGCGCGGAAAACCAATTCCGTGACTGATCTTGGAAAAGTCCTTGATCCCGTTGCAGATAAACTTACTCAAGCGGCCGTAATGGTTTGCCTATCCTTCAAATTCAAATGGATGCTCGTTCTCTTTATCATTCTTGCCGTAAAGGAGCTGACCATGATGGTGTTTGGCATCATGGTATTGAAATACACCGGAAAAGTGAATAGTGCTAAATGGTATGGTAAGCTTTGCACGACATTTACAGTAATAACTATGGCTATCCACGTTATATTCCCCACTATTTCATCGGAGCTTTCAATGTGGCTATGCCTGCTCGATATGCTGCTCATGCTCCATTCCCTTGTACGCTATATTATTTTTGACAGCAAGGAGATCCTCAGCCATAGGAGTTCAAAGCATATTGATCCCAGACCATCCGGCGAAACGATAGTTTGATGGATTCTAACATTTTCCAAATATATCTGCTCTTTTTGTAAATACCATTGCAATATGAAACCTAAAGTGCTAAAATTATTTTGTTGTGGGCATTCAATCCGAAAGGAAGGGTTTATCAAAATCGCTCCTATGCCCAAATGCTATTAAATTCGGAGGCATTCATGAAAATCTCTCAAAAGGCGATGGCTTGCAACTTATCCCCCATGCGCAAGTTTCATCCTTTCGCAGTTGCCGCAGAAAAACAAGGCAAAAAGATATATCATCTAAATATAGGTCAGCCGGACATCGCTACCCCACCTGCATATTTTGATGCTGTAAAGAATTTTGAGCTCCCCGTACTTGAATATGCCGCTTCTCCCGGTATGCCCGTGCTCATAAAGGCTATTCAGAATTATTATGATAACCTTGGGATTCATTATGATGAGAGCGATATCCTCATAACTACCGGCGGCAGCGAAGCATTGCAGATGCTCATGCTGAGCATTCTCGACCCCGGAAGCGAGGTCATCATTCCCGAGCCCTTCTATCCCAACTATAATACATTTGTCAAGAGTGCAGGCGGCAATATCCGCCCGCTCACAACAAGCCCCGAAGGCGGCTACCGCTATGCTTTCCGCGATAAGCTTGAAGCATTGGTCAACGAAAATACTCGTGCGATCATGTTCACCAATCCCGGTAATCCAACCGGTGTTGTGCTCACTCAGGAAGAACTTCGCATCATTGCAGATGTTGCAAAAGCACATGATCTTTTCGTCATCGGTGATGAGGTCTATCGCGAATTCGTTTACGGGAATGAAAAGCTTGCTACAATCGGCGAATTTGATGATATTCGCGATAATGCTGTCATAATCGATTCCGTTTCAAAGCGTTTCTCAGCTTGCGGTGCAAGGATCGGGACCATAATCACCCGCAATAAGGAACTTCAGCAGCAGCTCCTGAAATTCTGCCAGGCAAGGCTTTCCGTGGCTACCCTCGATCAGGTTGCTTCCGCAGCACTGTATGATGTCGATTCTGAATATTTTGATGCTGTACGCAAGGAATATAAGCTTCGCAGAGATACCTGCTATAGGAAGCTTCTTGAAATTCCGGGCATTGTCGTCAAAGCGCCTCAGGGTGCATTTTATATGATGGCTGCACTTCCGGTGGATAATGCTGATTCCTTCCAGAAATGGCTGCTTACAGATTTTGATGATAATGGTGATACCGTCATGTTTGCTCCCGGCGAAGGCTTCTATGCTACCCCCGGAAAGGGACTGAACGAGATTCGTATTGCTTATGTCCTGAAGCAGTCCGATCTTGAAAGAGCTATGGATCTGCTTGCGCTTGGCATTAAAAAATATAACGAAACTCACTAAACTTAATAGAGAACCAAGCAGAGGCGGCATCCTCTAAGCGATGCCGTCTCTGTTAATATTATGTCACTATCAGATTGGAAGGATTATCATCGTTAGAGGTTATTTGAGAATGGATTTACAACCATTGCTTATTAATCTACGATAAATTAGCTCCTCGAACAGGAAATCTTCTCATTACGAAAGGATTTATCAAATGAGCATTATTCTAGGAATAGATGTCGGTGGCTCGACCACTAAAATAGTCGGATTGCATCCAAGCGGAGAACTTATCTCCACCATGATGGTTCGTGCATACGATCAAGTCACCTCCCTTTACGGTGCACTGGGTAATTATGTAAATACAAATGGACTAAGCCTCTCGGATGTGGAAAAGATATTTATTACCGGAGTCGGTTCCTCCTATTTAGGCGGAGACATATACGGAATACCAACGATACGCATAGAGGAATTCTCCGCCACAGCACGCGGAGGACTTGCGCTTGCAGGGACCAATGAAGCCGTTGTTGTGAGCATGGGAACTGGCACAGCATTCATCCATGCACGAGGCAAAGCATATTACCATATAGGCGGAAGCGGAGTTGGAGGCGGAACGATAATAGGTTTAGGCCGAATTCTGACAGGATCAACGGATTTCGAAAATATCTGTACGATGGCCGATGGCGGCAGCCTGAGCAGCGTGGATCTGACCGTTGGTGATATCTCCAAAAATGATATTGAAAAGCTCGGCATGGAGATCACCGCAGCAAATTTTGGCAATATAAAGGATCACGCAACCGAAAAGGATATGGCGCTAGGTCTGATAAATATGGTTTTGCAAACTATAATAACGATGGCAGTTTTTGCCTGTAGAGGATTGAATGTCCACAAGATAATCCTGACCGGTGCATTGACTCGGATGAGCAAGCTTCCGGAAATAATCGAAGTATGCAAGTCGCTTTACCCATTGGAATTCATTGTTCCCGAAAATGCCGTCTTTGCAACAGCGGTCGGTGCCGCACTCCATTATGAAGATGGAAACGATTGAGGAAGCAATTTAATCCCGCTTCCTCAACCGCCGTTTTAATTAATCCTTTGTCTTTGGAGTAAATATGAGTGCAAACAGATATCCAAAGAATACTGCCGCCGCTATCCCTGCGGCGGTTGATTTTATTCCTCCCGTTATAGCGCCCAGCAGCCCTTCGGTATTTGCTCCTTCTATCGCGCCCCTTGCCAGAGAATACCCAAAGCCCGTCAATGGAACGGTTGCACCAGCTCCACCGATATCAACAAGGGGCTTATAGAGTCCGATCGCTGTCAATATAACACCTCCGGTTACAAAAATGACCAGAATTCGTGCCGGCGTAAGCCTTGTAAGGCTCATCAATAATTCTCCTACTATACATATAGCTCCTCCAATTATAAAGACCATAAGATAGTCATGTAAACTGCTCATCCGATTCCCTCCGTATGTTCAATTACGATCGCATGGGCTATGGACGGAATGCTTTCGCCCTGCAAACTGCTCACTGGGCTCAACATTGCGCCTGTAGCAAGGAACAGAATACGTTTCAGCTCTCGCCTTTCGATCATAGGTAATATGTAGCTTGAAAGTACAGTTGCAGCACATCCGCATCCGCTGCCGCCGCAATGCACATTCTGATCGTCATCAAACATCAGTTTTCCGCAATCATCATGTCTTGAACTTATATCATAACCCTGACTTCTGCAAAGCTCATACAGCATATCCGATCCAAATTTTCCAAGATCTCCTGTAAATATCCGATCGTAGTCCTTTGGAGATGTTCCGAAATCTCTGAAATGTGTGCATATGGTTTCCGCTGCCGCCGGCGCCATAGCTGCACCCATATTATTTGCATCGGTTATCCCATAATCCTCAACGCTTCCAACAGTTCCCCCGGTTATAACAATATTATTAAATGGATAATCCCGATCAATGTTCGCTGAATCCTTTATAATGACACAGCCGGCACCTGTCACAGTGCGCTGACACGTTGGGGTTGACTGAACGCCCATCTCCAATGGGTAGCGATACTGGCGCTCCGCTGACGAGAAATGGCTGCTGGCGGCTGATGCAACCATATCCATATAACCACCATCCACGAGCATGCTGCCAATCATTATGCCCTCACTTATTGTTGAGCACGCTCCATACAAGCCGATAAACGGTGCACGGATCTCCCTGGCAGCAAATCCTGCGGATATGATTTGATTTAGAAGATCTCCTCCCATCATACAGCTCAGATCCGAACTCTGAGCATCGAATTTGGCAAGTGCTAGCCGTACCGAGCTTTCAAACATTCTGCTTTCTGCTTGTTCCCAGCTTGGCAAGCCCAAGGTATCATCCTTGCAGATCGTATCAAAATAGGAACCGAGCGGGCCCTTCCCCTCTTTATCTCCAACAAAACTTGCAGATGATATTATGTGCGGTCTTCGCTTAAGGATGAATGAATGCTTCCCTATCCTTCCCATATTACCTCCGATTGAATTTATTAGAGTTATTTTCTGTGCTTCTCCGCAAATTATGCGCAAAAAAACCGCATATTTATGATTATATGCAGTTTTTTTAACATATTGGCTTAATCAACGCTATTCTAATGTATTCAATTCATCCATCCATATTCTGCATGATGCATCGCTTGGCATTCGCCAATCGCTCCGAGGTGACAAACAGACCGATCCAACCTTTGGTCCATCCGGCAGGCAATTGCGTTTAAACTGCTGTGCGAAGAACCGTCGATAAAAATTTTTAAGCCATTTCAATATGGTTTTATCTTCGAATTCACTTCCCTTAAATGCGGCTTTTGCTATGCGGTATAATTTTGCAGGTGAATAGCCCCAACGCAAAACATAATAAAGGAAAAAATCATGAAGCTCATATGGGCCAACCAAATCTTCAGTTTTTTGAGCTATGCTGCCGTCCGCTTCCGCAGGCAGAAGCTCCGGAGATATCGGTGTATCCAATATGCTCAGCAGCACTCTCCTTATTCTCTCATCACCACAGGTATCTGCATAATATCGGACAACATATTTTATAAGCGTTTTGGGAACGCCCGAATTCACGCCATACATACTCATATGATCCCCATTATAGGTTGCCCAACCAAGCGCAAGCTCGGATAAATCACCGGTGCCAATGACAATACCATTGAGCTCGTTTGCCATATCCATTAGGATAAGCGTCCTCATCCTCGCTTGAGAATTCTCGTATGTGATATCATGCTCGTTTTCGTCATGGCCGATATCACGAAAATGTATTCGAACGGAATCTGAAATTGGAATAGTATGAAGCGTAACTCCAAGTGCATCGCAAAGCTCGACGGCATTATTCTTAGTGTGCTCAGTCGTTCCAAAGCATGGCATCGTTACCGCGTGGATGAATCGCCTGCTTATTTTCATAATATCGCAAACCTTTGCACAAACGAGCAGTGCCAGACTTGAATCAAGACCACCCGATATACCGAGCACAACTGATTTTGCATTGATATGCTCAAGCCTGCGTTTCAATCCCATCGCCTGGATCATAAGAATATCCCTTGCACGGGCATGCAGCAGATCATTATCATGAGGTACGAATGGGTTCCTATCAAAAATTCGGGTGAATTGAGTCTCGGGCAGCGCATCAGACTCAGATACAATAGCCTTATCGTTGCCGCACTTCGTTATTCTAAAACGGGAATATGCTCCATGTGCCCGTGTTGAAAAAATATGTGAGTTCATTCTCCGGCGGTCATAGAGGAGTCTTCCAAGATCAATATCCGTGATCAGCATGTCTTCTTCCGTAAATGGCTCCTTCTCCGCCAATAGAGTTCCATTCTCGTAGACAAAGCTATGTCCCGAAAATACCATATCCGAGGTCGATTCACCCTCACCTGCCCCGCAATATATATATGCGGAGATCGTCTTTGCGGACTGCACAGCGGCAATACTCTTCCGATAATCCGCTTTACCTATGGTTTCATCCCCTGCGGATAGGTTCACTATTATCAATGCACCATCCTTAGTCATTTCACTTGAAGGAGCGTCTGCTACCCATAGATCCTCACAAATCTCAATGCCGAATGTAAAATCAGGCATTTCTATGCATTGAGCGACTTTGGCTCCTCCGTTGACTGCACAGCCATCCAAATCATCCAAAACAAAGCAATCATCATCACGGATAGAGGTAAAATGCCGTTGTTCATAGAATTCGCCATAATTGGGAAGGTTTTCCTTTGTTGCTATCTGAATAACTTGGCCCTGAGAGATCGCTGCAGCCGCATTAAAAATCTTATCTCCGATTCGTAGCGGAATGCCTATAATAGATACCAAAGAGCAATCCTTTGTCTCCTCCTTGATGCGATTCAATTCGGTCATTACAGAATCCAGCAGAATCTCATGCATAAAAAGATCACCGCATGTATAGCCGGTGAGAACAAGCTCCGGAAATGCAAGCAGTTTTACACCATTTGCATCAGCCCTTTTTATTGCAGCAATTATTATATCGGCGTTATATTTCGGGTCGGCAAGACGGATCTTAGGTGAGCAGGTTCCAACCTTTAAAAAACCATCCTTCATGAAAACCTCCAAAGCTTTATTTTGAACGTATTATACCACGTTTTTCGCTGCATTACCATATAAACTGCATAAGCACAAGCGAAGTCCCCGTAAGGACAGCCTCACGGGGACAATTATCTCTGCATTAAATGTGTTCCTCAGCTTAAAGCTCCATGCTTCCCGTTGTTCTGGGGAATGGAGTAACATCGCGTATATTGCTGACACCGGTAAGGTACATGAGAATTCTTTCAAATCCCAATCCAAATCCTGCATGCTTAACGCCGCCATATTTGCGAAGATCGAGATACCACTCATAATAGCTCATATCCATTCCAAGATCCTCAATCTTCTTGCGCAGCACATCATAGCGTTCTTCGCGCTGGCTGCCTCCAATTATCTCGCCCACTCCGGGCACGAGCAGATCCGCAGCGGCAACCGTCTTGCCATCATCATTCAAGCGCATGTAGAAACTCTTGATCTCTGCCGGATAATCGGTCAGGAACACGGGCGAATTATAAATTTGCTCGCATATATAGCGTTCATGCTCGGTCTGAAGATCACAGCCCCAGAATACCGGATATTGAAACTCCTGACCGGATGCCTGGAGCAGTTCGATCGCTTTGGTATAGCTGCAGCGCACAAATTCGGAATTGAGAACATTATTCAGCCTATCAAGCAGCCCTTTATCCATAAACTGATTAAAAAAGCTCATTTCATCCGGGCAGCGGTCAAGCACGGTCTTTATGATGTATTTGATCATCGCTTCAGCCGTATCCATATATCCGTCCAAATCGCAGAATGCCATTTCCGGTTCAATCTGCCAGAATTCGGCAGCATGACGAGCGGTGTTGCTGTTTTCAGCTCTGAAGGTCGGACCAAACGTATAGATATCTCTGAAAGCAAGCGCAAATGCCTCACCATGAAGCTGACCGCTGACGGTAAGGTTGCATGGCTTGCCAAAGAAATCCTTGGTATAATCCACGCTGCCATCGGTGTTTTTGGGCGGATTTGCTATATCGAGCGTCGTTACGCGGAACATCTCTCCTGCACCTTCACAATCACTTCCGGTAAAAAGAGGTGTATGCACATACACAAAGCCCCTTTCATCAAAAAAGCGATGAATAGCCTGAGCAACAACGCTGCGAACGCGGAATACGGCTTGGAAGGTATTGGTACGGGGGCGCAAATGCTGTATCGTGCGTAGATATTCCAGTGAATGACGCTTTTTCTGAAGCGGGTAATCCGAGGGACACTCACCATCGATCACAATATCCTTCGCTTTTATCTCAAATGGCTGTTTGGCATCCGGCGTAAGCTCCAATATTCCATGAACTGTTATTGCCGTTCCGGTGGCAAAATTCTTTGAAATGCTTTCCGGTATAGTACCCTGCTCATAGACAATCTGAACGCTTCTGAAAGCCGAGCCATCACCGAGTTCGATGAAACCAACGTTTTTACTTTCGCGAGCTGTCTTTATCCATCCAGAAACCTCTATATCTCCCGCATATCTTGCCGGCTCCTTGTGGAGTTCGCATAGTCTTATCATAATTCAATCTCCTCTTTTAATTTTCAAAATAGACCTTGTTCCATGCTTCCTCGAATACACTCAGAAAATCCCCAAGGTCGTGGAAAATTGTGCAGCGGTCGAGTACATCCTGAGGAGGATTATAAACCGGATTTTCCGTCCAGCTTTCATCCATAAGTTCAAGAGCGGCTTTATTAGGCGTTGAATAACCGATATACTCTGTATTCTGTTTGGCAACCTCAGCATCACAAAGGAAATTTATGAATTCCTCCGCCATAGCCTGCTTGCTGCTGGTCTTAGGAATGATTATATTATCAAACCATACGTTGCTGCCTTCCTTTGGAACAACATATTCAAGATTGGGATTGCCTTCCTCCTCGTCGATACAAAGCATCGCATCTCCTGAATAGACAACTGCGAGAGCTCCCTGATTGCCGATCATATCGTCCTTTATCGCATCATCGAAAAAGCCCTTGCGAATGTTTTTCTGAGCGATCAGCTCATCCCGCGCCTCAGCCACCTGGTCGGCATTCCTTGTATTGATATCGTAGCCCAGCTTGATAAGAGTTATTCCAATGCTGTCCCTCATGCTGTTATACATAAGAACCTGACCCGCATACTTCTCATCCCAAAGCGCATTCCAGCTATCGACCGGTTCATCCACCATCTCTTTATTATAGACTATGCCAACGGTGCCCCACATGTATGGTACGGAATACTTGTTTCCGGGATCAAACTGATTCGATATCTCAATAAATCTCTCATCAATATTTTTGAGATTGGGAATATTATCCTTATTTATCTCTGCCAGCATATCCTCAGCAATCAGCTTCTCTATAACATAGTCGGAAGGAAAGCACAGATCATATATGCAATCAGGACTGCGAAGCTTTATCAGCATTTCTTCATTGCTTGTCAGCGTTGTATAGT
Source organism: Christensenellaceae bacterium Phil7 (assembly GCA_001940845.1). Taxonomy (GTDB): domain Bacteria; phylum Bacillota; class Clostridia; order Christensenellales; family CAG-138; genus PeH17. Next base: position 181,734 of record MSGV01000023.1, on the reverse strand, counting down.
TGATTTTATAGCCGGTCTGCTGTTCGAATTGCTTTATGAGATCCGGATCGATGTAATCTCCCCAATTCAAGACGTAGAGGGTCTTTGAATTATCTCCACATGCGGTGAGAAAGCTGAGCGATGCAGCAAGCATAACAAGGGTAAGAAGTATAGCGACAATTCTTTTCATTTTATTTTTCTCCGTAAATCAATAATTTTTGCTTATAATAGCATAATCAACCATTTTTTGCAACCTTTTTTCGTTGAGCTGCATCAAGTTTTTCCTGCCTCATGCTCCTTATATTAACAATAAGCAGAAGCGTCACCACAACTACAAACATCAATGCCGAGAATGCATTTATCTTGGTAGATATTCCCCGCTTTGCAAGTCCATAGATATAAATCGAAAGATTTTGAACTCCGTCAGCAACAAACCAGCTTATGACGAAATCATCAATAGAAAGCGTAAATGCCATTATAAATCCGCTTATGACGCCCGGCATAATATCCGGAAGCACCACCTTCCAAAGCGCCTGCGTAGGTCTGCATCCCAAATCCATCGCTGCTTCATACAGAAGGTTTGAGCTTTGGCGAAGCTTTGGCAGAACCGAAAACATGACATATGGAATGTTGAATGCGGTATGCGCAAGAATCAACCTCAGATAGCCCAGCCTGCTGCTCAAGCCTATGAATGAAAACAGCATCATAAGACTTATACCGGTGACAAGATCCGGATTTATCATTGGAAGCTGAGAAATATTTTCGACCAAAAGCCTTCTTCTGCGCTTCATTGAGTTTATGCCTATAGCTGCAGTTGTTCCTATTATCGTTGCCGCCACTGCCGAAACAATGGCCACAACAAGCGTCACCTTGAGGGCATCCATGAGGGCCGAATCATTAAGCATTTCACGATAAGCGGTAAGTGTAAATCCATTCCACTTGCTCATCGTCCTTGAATCAGTAAATGAAAAGATGATTAGAACTGCTATCGGCGCATACAGGAAAACCAACGTCAGCGCAAGATATGCCCATTTAAATATGCTTCCGAGCTTTTTCACCAGAGCATACCCCCTTCCGCCTCTCCATTATCCTTTTCAACGCGGCGCATGATCGCCGTGGATATGAGTACGAGTACCAGCAGTATCAAAGATAGTATGGAGCCCATGCCATAACCGGTACTGCTGAGCAGGAATTTCTGTTCGATCAAATCTCCAAGCAGAGCATGATTTGCACCACCTAGGAGCTTCGATATCGCAAAGGTGGACATTGATGGCACAAGCACCATCGTGATTCCTGAAACTATACCCGGCTTTGCCAGCGGTAATACCACCTTGATAAAGGTTTGGAAGCCATTCGCACCAAGATCGCTCGCTGCCTCAATATAGGATTTATCCAGCTTCATAAGGGTTGTGTAAATAGGCATTATCATGAATGGAAGGAAATTATAGACCGTACCCAAAAGCACAGCCCCTTCGGTGTACAGAAGCGATACTCCATGGATGCCAAAAAATTCCAATATAACGGATACTATTCCACCATCCGCAAGCAATACCTTCCATGCATATGTTCTGAGCAGCGCATTCATCCACATTGGCAGGATATAGAATATGGACAATAGCGTTGCTGCCGATTTTTTCATCTTAGAGAGCATATATGCTACAGGGAATCCTATCAGGATGCATATCAGCGTTGCCCGAACTGCAAGCCAGGCTGATCTAAGGATCACATTCCAATACATGGGCTCCCGTAAGCTTTTCACAAACTCAAGCGTGAATTGACCATTATCGAAGAATGCATAGTACGCAATGAAAAGCATTGGCACCACCACAAAGATCGGAAGCCAAACCGCAATATATGGATAGGCTAAAACATTTCTCTTCATAGCTGCTCCTCGTCTATACGATTCAATTCCAGCTCCGCAAGCTCCTCCTCGGTCGGCACAGCATCCTGCGGCTGCTGTTTCATAACATGTATCGCATCAGGAAGGATTTCAATACCAACAATAGAACCCGGTTCCACATAATCCGTGGATTGTACCGTCCATAGCTTACCGCCGCAGTCCACCTGAAATTCATAATGAACTCCCATAAATATGACGGATTTTATCACACCGGTAAGCTTTGCGCTCTCAGGAGCTATGAAATCCACATCCTCCGGCCTGACTACCACATCAACCGGAACATTCTCGCCGAATCCCCTATCGACACACACATACTCAACACCATTTATCTCCACAAGCAGATCCCTTATCATTCTTGCGGGGAAAATATTGCTCTCGCCAATAAATTTCGCAACAAACTGATTTTTCGGCTCATTATAGACATCCATAGGCGTTCCTATCTGCTGAATGACACCATGATTCATAACAACAATCGTGTCACTCATGGTGAGAGCCTCCTCCTGGTCGTGGGTGACGTAGATAAAGGTTATTCCCAACTTCTGCTGCATACGTTTGAGTTCCAATTGCATTTCCTTGCGGAGCTTCAGATCCAATGCGCCAAGGGGCTCATCGAGGAGAAGCACCTCCGGCTCATTGACCAATGCCCTTGCAATCGCCACACGCTGCTGCTGTCCACCGGAGAGCTGCTCAATATATCGCTTTTCATACCCGGAAAGGTTAACAAGTGAAAGCATTTCCGTAACCCTTTGCTTGATAACGGGCTTCGATAATTTCTTGATATTCAATCCAAACGCTATATTATCGAATACGTTCAAATGCGGAAAGAGCGCATACTTCTGGAAAACGGTATTAATTTTTCTCTTATATGGAGGAACGGAAATAAGATCCTTCCCATCCATCATTATCGTACCGCTTGTAGGCATACTGAATCCTGCAATCAATCTGAGCAGAGTGGTTTTACCGCATCCCGATGGACCAAGCAGAGTTAAAAATTCTCCATCGCGAACGTATAGATTGACGTTGTTCAAAGCAAGATCTCCGTCAAAATCTTTGGTTATACCGACCATTTCAATCAAACGTTTACCTTCCATAAAAAGACCCTACCTTTATCGAATTAAAAGGACGGCGGAGTTGCCACCCATATGACCCTCGCTTCCCGCTTTGAGGGGTTAATAATATAATGAGTTTCGATGGACTTAAAGCAGAAGCTGTCCCCCTTCTTGAGTTTAATCCTTCGATTTCCGATCACAATCACAATATTCCCGGAAAGGACGTATCCGAACTCCTCTCCATCATGCGGATCATCCGGGATGGTTGCTCCGCCGGGCTCTATAGTTGCAAGAATTGGTTCCAATTCATTTTTTTGTGCATTCGGAACCAGCCAGCAAATCTTGACGCCCAGCTCTTCATCATCTTTTTCAAACATGTCCTCCGGCGAAAAGACTATCTTTTCATTTACCTCGTCCGGCGCAAAAAAACTTGCAATATCCGTTCCAAGTGCCTCCAGGATATCCATAAGCGTTGCGATGGAAGGAGACGTAAGATTTCTTTCCAGCTGAGATATAAATCCCTTGGATAATTCAGTCCTCGCTGCGAGCTCTTCCTGCGTCAAACCAAGCTTTAATCGCAGCCGCTTGACCTTATCTCCGATATCGATCACTGCTTCAAGCCCCCTTCCTTCTCTATAACATCAATGCTAAACTCCCTGTTTAGCAAGCTAAATAATAATGCTAAACATTCGGTTTAACGCTGCTAAACTTCAACGCACTAATTAGAACACTTTTTGACCCGGTTGTCAATAAGCTGAATGCAATATATTTTTGTTTGTTCGCCAAAATCCGCCGCAAACCCCTGTAATGATGAACCTATTCCTTTATAATAGCCAACCCCTGAGGCATATCAACTGCTTTGATTAGCCCCAGGGGTATTGTTTTCGATTAAATTATCTTCGAGATACTGCTATTGTTTCAACTCAGCCATTCACATAAACACGCTTTGCTCTTTCTGTTACCAAACAGGTCAGCTCATAATTGATTGTGCCTACCACCTCAGCAGCTTCTTCAAAGCTCATTCCGCCATTTCCGATCAGAATTGCTTCATCTCCGGCTCGGACTCCTCCTTCATCGGCATCCATCCCATCGGTCACATCTGCCATGCATACATCCATGCATATTCTGCCTATCTGTGGATATTTTCGACCTTTTATGGTTATAAATGCGTGATTGGATAATTTTCTGGAATAGCCATCCGCATAGCCTGCCGCAACTACAGCGGTATTTGTATTTCTTCTTGCGGTAAAGGTTCTTCCATAACTTACAGTTGAGCCGGAAGGAAGCATTCTTATCTGCGTTACACGAGATTTTAAAGTCATTACCGGTTTTAACGGACCATCCATACGCGGCTTGCTGTCCGGATACATCCCATAAAGGCTGATTCCAAAGCGAACCGAATCGAATTGCAACGGACAATTCAGCACGGCTGCCGAATTGCTCACATGGCAATTTCTTATGCGTATGCCTCTTTCCGCAAGACCATTATAGATAATCGCAAAATTTCGATATTGATAAAGCGTGAATTCTTCCTGTTCAAGATCATCAGCAACGGCCAAATGTGAAAACATGCCAACAACCTCAAGATTTCTAAGCTTACATATGCGTTCGGCAGCATCGATTGCCGCACCATGATCCCTCTGCGCATAGAGCCCAATACGCGACATACCTGTATCCAGAGCAATATGAACCTTAACTATCAACCCAAGCTGCTCTGCTGCTCTATTTATATCGATTGCATGAGCCTCATCAACTACAGTCTGCTCAATATCAAGCCGACTGAGCATTTCAGCATATTCCGGCGATGTATAGCCAAGCACCATTATTGGAACTCTTATGCCATTATCACGTAGTTCAGCAGCTTCGGCTATTGTTGCAACCGCAAACATATGCGCATCGCAATGGTCTTGGAGATATCGTCCGCACTCAACTGCGCCGTGCCCATAGGCATCCGCTTTCAGAACGCAAATAACAGTTCTGCCGCTTATCGATTTTGCGTATTCATAATTAAACTTCAACGCACTCAAATCGATCTCCGCCCAAGTGCGGGCCTTATCATCGATTTTATACATAATACCTCCACTTCCAAGCCTAATGATTGATCCCATCATGTATTGCTTCAAAGATCAAATAGGCTGCAGCAAGCATAATCAGGATTCCAAGCAGAATCTTTATAAGCTTGCTCGCCCTATCATATTTCTTGTTTGCCATCAACCTTTGAACAAAGCCGATGCTGGTTCCAGCCGCAACCGAAAGCATGGCGTGCCCTAAGGAGAAGAACAAAAGCAGCAGCGGACCATAATAAGTGATACCCTTGCCTCCGGCATTTACGGCAACAGCCATCAACGCAATGACAACGGGAAGTGCGCAATGCGAAGCAAATAACCCAGCGATCATACCGGAAATAAGTGCTCCCAGACCGCCTCTGGTTTTATTTTTCATCAACATGCTGCTATTGGACGGCAGGATATTTATCACATTCCACATTTGCAGTGCCATTAGCACCAGCAATGCGGCCATAACTATATGTAGCCAGAATTCCGCACCTTCCAAAAGACTGCCTATTGCAGAAGCAAGCATACCAAGTATACAGAAAATTATGGTTGAGCCCAATGCAAACATAAGGCTCAATCTGAATGCCCTGATAGTACCCCTGCCATGCTCATCCACAGCATCGCTGCCCCCAACATAGCCTAAGACCAATGGAATGGTCGATAAGGAGCAGGGCATGAATGAGGTCAAAACTCCTGAAAAGAATGCGGCTATCGGGGCGAGCCAGGGATTGGATGCCAGCCAATTCGCAAGTATATTCAACAATTGATTCATCTCTGCTCCTATCCTTATGCGCTAAACATTAAAAATGTTATATTTCAACATCACTGCCCTGCGCTTGCTTGCGATTAAAATCCTTAATACGCTGATCCTTTGTAAGTGAACGTTTGCGCATTCTGATATTTTTAGGCGTAACCTCCACCAGTTCATCATCCCTGATAAATTCAAGGCACTGCTCCAAACTGAGCACAAGCGGAGGCGTTAATCGCAAAGCCTCATCCGAACCTGAAGCACGCATATTTGTAACATGCTTCTTTTTGCATACATTTACCGTTATATCCTCATTTCTGGAGCATTCACCAACTATTTGGCCCTCATAAACGGGTTCGCCCGGAACAACGAAAAGCCTTCCGCGATCTTGAGTATTAAATAAGCCATAGGAATTGGCCTCGCCGGATTCGGATGCGATCAGAGAGCCTCTTGTACGCTCCGCTATCTCGCCTGTATATGGCTCATAGTCCTTAAAGATATGGCTCATAACGCCATTGCCTCTCGTATCGGTAAGCAGCTCGCTGCGGTACCCCATAAGTCCTCTGGATGGAATATCAAAAATCAGGCGAACACTGCCTTCGTTTTCATTTATCATATTTACGAGTACGGCGCGGCGCGTTCCAAGCTTCTCCATAACCGTTCCCATATATTCCTGAGGCACATCGATCGTCAGCTCCTCTATCGGCTCCAAAAGATGACCCTGCGAATCACGCTTCATAATCACCTTTGGGCGAGAGACGGCAAATTCATAATCCTGACGACGCATCGTTTCAATGAGTATGGATAGATGAAGCTCTCCCCTTCCGCTGACTTTAAATGCATCGGTCGATGCCGTGGTATCAACTCTCATTGAAACATTTGTCTCAACTTCTTTGAACAGGCGGTCACGAAGATTTCGTGAGGTAACATATTTGCCCTCCCTTCCTGCAAATGGGCTTGTATTCACGATGAAATCCATGCTTACAGTGGGCTCATCTATATGCACAAACGGAAGCGGCTCCACAGCAGACGGATCACATACGGTTTCACCGATCGCAATACCGGAAATTCCGGCTATTGCAACAATATCACCTGCGCTGACCGATTCTGCTTCGACGCGCTTCAATCCCTCAAACCTATATAGTCTTGACAGCTTGGCCTCACGATGCTCTTCATGATCTGCGCAGCAAACTATCGCAGTACGGTTGCGCACCGCAGTTCCACGCTCTATCCTGCCTATTCCTATCCTGCCGACATAGTCATCATAATCTATTGTTGAGATCAGCACCTGAAGGGGAGAATCCTCATCTCCGGCGGGCGCAGGAACATGATTGATTATGGTATCAAATACCGCCTTCATATTCGGCTCAAGTTCATCGGGTTCAAATCCAGAAACGCCATCACGAGCCGATGCATAAACGATCGGAAATTCAAGCTGCTCATCATTTGCTCCAAGCTCAATAAAGAGGCTCAGCACCTCATCAACCACCTCATATGGCCTTGCTCCGGAACGATCAACCTTATTGATAACCACAACGGGGGTCTTTCCCAATTCCAATGCTTTTCTGAGCACAAATCTAGTCTGAGGCATACAACCCTCGAAAGCATCTACAAGGAGCAGAACGCCATCGACCATCTTCAATATGCGCTCAACCTCTCCGCCAAAATCCGCATGACCCGGCGTATCCACAATATTTATTCTGTAGCCATTATAATTCACTGCCGTATTCTTTGACAGTATCGTTATGCCGCGCTCGCGCTCTATATCATTTGAGTCCATGACCCTATCCTGCACCTGCTCGTTAGCACGAAAAACTCCGCTTTGCCTCAACAGCTGATCGACGAGGGTGGTTTTGCCATGGTCAACATGGGCAATAATTGCAATATTTCTAATCTTATCGTTCATTTTATCTATTAACTCCAATTATGTTTTACCAAGCCTATATTTTAACCGCATGTTTCGCTAAATGCAATAGGTTTTTTGAAGTATACAATTATTTTTGCTGTTCGTCTATTATAAAAGCCATAAAATGCCCCAAAGGAAACGCTGCATCGGTTCCGACCCATGCAGCGTTTCCTTTGATTATTATTCTCGATTTTGCCATAGGCTGCCAAATCAAACGGGGCAAATCATTTTTCAAAGATCTGCCCAATGCTTTAGACCGGCGCCATTCTTAATCATCATGGTGATTATCCGCCATGAATGCAGCCCTGTTCTTGCGCCTGAACAGCAATGTGATGCCCCAAAGGCCGGCAAGACCAACGATTGTATAGATGATTCTTGACACGACACCGCTCATACCGCCGAATATTGCGGCTACGAGATCGAACTGGAATATTCCAACGAGACCCCAGTTGAGCGCACCGATAATGATCAGAATCAATGACAGTGTATCCATAATTTCAACTCCTTCTTACCCCTTGCGAGGTTATTCAAGCTTATTATGCACTGCCGATAGATTTCTATTCACATCCGATTGCTACTCAGAACAGTTCAATCTCCAGCCGGTCAAAATCGACTGATTCAACAAAATCCCTTGGTTTAAAATAGGTATGGGAAAATTTGTTAAAATCATCTATATGCTTTTTCAAAATGACGGGGCGCGCCAGGTCAAGCTCATGACATAAATCGCCGATCGGCTCGCTCCAATCCTCAATTTTATCAGCCGATTCCGCATTGACTTTTACAACGCACTCGGTAATGGTTCTGTTGTTCTTCCGAACTCTTCCCCAAATATTCATCCTCTCTCCTTCAAAATCACGCCCTTATAAACCAGATAAACAGCTCAAGCTCTCCATCGGAATTTATACCGATCGGGTATCCATACATCGTATAGTTATTCCCGGCCAGCAAAGTACTTGCGCCAGCATAATGGTTATAGTAATTCAAAATTACTGTTTGATTGGTGGAGAGCTGCAATCTTGCCCTCTGATAATCTGCATCACTGATGATCTCGGTAACATAACCATTGATCTGGAAACCCTTCACGCCGAAATACATCGGCTTTATCATATCATTATAGCTGCAGGCCCATACAGTAGGAACATAATCATTGAATACCGGCGGACGCTGCACGGCAAACGGACGAATGATCTCATTGCCGCTTTTTGTTGTGGCAATAATGCTCATTTGATAGTTTTTGGATTCTACCGGCAAATTTACAACAAAGCTGAAATTGCCTTCATCATCAACACTCGGCTCCGACCCCAGACTGAAATCGGGATCATCCGAAACAACCCTGAGCTGAGTACCTGGGGGAACGGTGCCTACCACCGTTATCTCTTCGTTTTCACTTGATACTCGAGTATTGAAGCTCCTGTCTATGCATATCACCTGCTCCGCCGTTAAATCGACATCAACTATCGCTTTGAATGTGCGCCTTACGGTGAGATATCCTGGTGCACTTGCTTCAAATTGGATCAGATGTTCACCCGCTTTTTCGAACTTGGCCGTATATGAGAATGCATTCCCAATTATTTCAACAAGCTCATCATCGAATCGCACGGTAATATCGACATCCGGGATCCTTCCGGATATTGTTACGGAACCCTCATTGCAGACAATGGTATCAGCATCTATAACCTGCTGCACGGATTCCGGAGCTGAGGTCGTTTCCGGGAATTGCGTGGCTGAATCTGGGATTTGGGTCACCTGCTCTGAAACGGGTTCCTGCGTCCTTTGATCCGTGATATGCTGCTCAAGCTCCAATTCATGATCGAACACGACCGCGAATTGGGGCACATCGATCGAAACGGATGGTACGCTGACTTTAACGACCTCTGTCTCTCCCTTTCTTATTATACCCACTATCGGTTCCACCGTGCATATTGGCGTATCAATCGGTTCCTGTGGCAGCAGTTCGGCAATATGGATATCAAAGACAGCAAAATGCTTCGATGTTATCTCCAATTCCTTTACCTCACCACTGGATGATTTGAATACCGCTCTATCTCCAACGGAAGCATGCACCGTGATTTGATAATAATCCTCTTTGTCGGCACTCTGTATTATTTCAGCTTCATACTTAGGCGTTTTGCCGGCACCGGGTAAGGTCAGGATAAAAACCAAAATCAAGGCAAGCAATACAATTGCAGCCGCAAAGATAGATATAACATTTCGTTTTTTCAATTCATTATTATCTGCCCTGCCGGATTCCCGCTCCTCCGCATTCATATGCTCCGCTTGCTGCGGCTTTTCAGGAGTTTCTATTTTTTTTACTTTTCGTTCAGAACTAAACTCTGACCTGCGTTCGCTGTAGCTTCTCTTGTCCGCATGTGGATGCTGGCTGCTTTCGGAGCTCATCGTGAAACGGCGCTGTGTTTCCTCAGTCGTTTTTCTCTCGCAAGCTGCATTTTGGCTGTAATTTGCCTGTGAACCGCTTCTCAAGCCGGACACTCTCTCCTGATGCTCAGCATTGTTCTCATTCTTACGATCATAGACAGCAGAATTAGATTCAACAGTTATTCTTTCTGAAGCTTCGTAGCGGTGCCTTTGCCTTTGCCCTGTACTGCCTCTGGCTGAATCATTCGCCGCCCTTGCAGCAGTCCTTCCGGAATCGGATATGCTTTCCCAGCTGCCGATCCCCTGCGTAAATCTGCGCTCCATATCTGCTATGCTTTCATCATCAATCGCATCGGAGTCTTCATCTATTATGTCAAAATCGGTTTGTTCGAATTCATTGAGCCGTGTGCCGCAATTGACGCAGTACATGCTCTCGGATACGTTTTCAGTTCCACAATTTCTGCATTTCATCTGCTATACCTCCAGTTTGTGGATAATACACAGTAATAAAGCTGAAAAGCTTTGCGTGATCGCTCATCCGTATTATACCAAAACTCCCGCTCTTTTTACAAGAGTTTTTCGAACGATAACCATAATTTCACATATATGCCACAATCTGATGCGCATCATTGCGCATAGCCGCAAAGCATGGTATAATCTTTATATCCTTTGCACCGCAGAGGAATTACGAATACGGAGAAAAACATGAGTACAATAAAAGATATTTCACTTGCTCCTCTCGGTAAAAAGCGTATAGAATGGGTCAAGGATTTTATGCCTGTTCTCAGCCGCCTTCGTGAGAGATTTATTATTGAGCAGCCCTTTAAAGGCATGCGTATAGCCGTCTGTGTCCATCTTGAGGCTAAAACGGCTTATCTTGGACTTTTGCTTCGAGATGGCGGAGCGCAGGTATCCATTACGGGCAGCAATCCGCTATCAACAAAAGATGATATCTGTGCAGCTCTGGCTGATGAAGGAATGGATGTGCATGCTTTTTTTGGTGCGTCAGAGGAAGAATACTATGAGCACATTCGCCGGGTTCTTGAATTCAAGCCCCATATCATTATTGATGATGGCGGTGAATTCGTTACCATGCTCACCGAATCATATCCGGAATATGCCGAAAATCTTATCGGAGGCTGTGAAGAGACGACTACGGGCATTCATAAGCTTAAAGCCAGAGCCGCCGATGGATCTCTCCCATTCCCCATGCTCGCCGTCAATGATGCCGATTGCAAGCATCTTTTTGATAACCGTCACGGCACAGGGCAAAGTGTGTGGGATGGCATTATGTACTCAACCAATAATATGATTGCAGGCCGAACGGTCGTTGTTGCGGGCTACGGCTTCTGCTCCAGCGGAATCGCCATACGAGCAAAGGGGCTTGGTGCAAATGTTATCATAACTGAGGTCAATCCATTCCGGGCGCTCGAAGCCGCCATGGATGGCTTCCGCGTAATGAAGATGGATGATGCTGCACCACTCGGAGATATATTTGTCACCGCTACGGGATGCTGCGATGTCATAATCAAGCGTCATTTCGAAAAGATGAAGAATAATGTTCTGCTTGCCAATGCCGGTCATTTCGATGTCGAGATCAATAAAAAAGATCTTGCTTCACTTGCAGTGAATATTTCTGAGCGCAAACCCTTTATAACCGGCTACACCATGCCCGATGGCAGAATTCTGAATCTGCTTGCGGATGGCAGGCTTGTGAATATAGTTGCCGGCAATGGGCATCCGGCAGAGATCATGGATCTCAGCTTTGCTATTCAGGCTCTGTCTGCAAGATATCTTGCCATGCACGGCAGACAAATGGCTCCGGGGCTTTACGCCGTACCAAAAGAGATAGACGATGAGGTCATTAATCTTAAGCTCAACGCAATGAATCTTGGTCTGGATAAGCTTACGCCGGAACAAAAAGCATATCTTTCCGGCAAATAGAAAATAGCATTCTTAGCTTTGAGCAGTCTGAATAAATTTCTCTCACATGCATACAATTAACAAATAAATGCATGATGGAGGAATTTGGGATGTTTGCCAATAGAAAAAAACTCGAGCGGGATGAACTTAAGCTTGCATTGGATGCATGGCAGGCCGCCATGCGGCGATTCGATGATGCATGCGGTGAAGAGGTGCAATTCGTTGCATACGAGGTCGAAGCGGCAAGAAAGCGATATATGTATCTGCTCAATAAGCGCAGGAATATATCTATGCAGGATAGTCCCGGTATTCCGCAATAATAAAAAGGAGGGAGCACATGCCTGGAGGAATTATCACCTTTATTATCGTGATTATGGTGACTTTCGTGTTGTTTAAACTCTTTAATTGGAGCATAAAAATATTCTTTAAGCTCCTTATCAATGCATTGATCGGCATTGTGATCCTTCTCATATTCAATTTCATATTCGCTGGGATTCTCAGTCTGGGAATGTTTGCGATACCGATAACTTGGGTAACGGCATTGGTCACGGGAATCTTAGGCGTACCCGGTGTTATTCTGCTTCTTATAATTCAACTGCTTTAACTGGAGGATTTATGTATAAAATAGAGGATTACCGTAATTCTGCTTCCATATTAGAGGACAAGCTATGCGGCTTCAAGCCGGAAGTGCTCATAATACTCGGTTCAGGTCTTGGCGATTTGGGCGAATATGTTGCCTCCCCCACAATCATCGATTACGGCGCAATCCCCAATATGGGTATAAGCACTGCGCTCGGGCATAAGGGACGCTTCATCGCAGGCCAGCTTGGAGGCAAAAACGTGCTGATAATGCAGGGTAGGCTTCATTTCTACGAGGGCTGGACTGCCGAGCAGATAGCTTATCCAATAAGGCTTGCTAAGCTTATCGGTATCGATAAATTGATAATAACCAACGCAGCCGGAGGTATAAATACCGATTTTAACTGCGGCGATATAATGCTGATAGAAGACTTCATTAAGTTAAATCTTGTAAATCCACTTATCGGTCCTAATCTCGATGAGTTTGGCCCCAGATTTCCGGACATGAGCAAGGTTTTTGATCGTGAATATATGCAACTTTTTGCCGATGTGGCCGAAACATACGATGAAAACGTACATCGTGGCATATATTATTATTGTACCGGCCCTCAGTATGAATCTCCGGCAGAGATCCGTGCTATGCGCATTCTTGGAGCAGATGCCGTTGGTATGAGCACCGTTCCCGAGTGTATAGCAGCGCGGCATTGCGGCATGCGCATACTTGGCATCACCCTAATTACCAATATGGCAGCAGGCATTCTTGATAAGCCGCTTGATGGTGATGAGGTCATTGCAGCGGGCAAGGCCGCTAGTGAAAGATTCTGCAAGTACGTAATAGACTTTCTCGGGAGGATGGCTTGATGTTTGATACGCTGATCCGCAATGCAAGGATCATCACTATGGATGATGCAGCCCCTATAATAGATATGGGATGCATTGGCATAAAAAATGGAAAAATAGCTTTTATAGGCAAGGACGAGCCTCCCATGGTATATAATGCGGCCGATATCATCGATGCAAGGGGCAATATCATCCTGCCCGGACTCATAAACACCCATTGCCATGCTGCAATGAGCGTTCTTCGTGGATATGCTGATGATTACAATCTGAATACTTGGTTGTTTGATAAAATATTTCCGGCAGAAGGGCGATTAACGGAAGCAGCGGTGCTATCGGGCGTCAGGCTTAGTGCTGCTGAAATGCTTGCAAGCGGAACTACCTCCTTTTCGGATATGTATTTCTTTGAACCATCAGCCGCAAGGGTTATCGAAGAAATCGGCATTCGCGCTTCTCTGGGCAACGGAGTCACTGCGCTATCCGACGATTTTGATTTTGATACCGATCGCGGGGTTTGGGAAACGTTTGAACTCATCAGGGATTGGCATGGAGCAGCCAATGGGCGAATAAGGGCAGATGTCTCAATACATGGCGAATACACCTCTCGCCCCGATGTGTGGGAAAAACTAGCTTCTCTTGCCTCAAAGCATGAACTTGTCACTCAGATACATGTTTCCGAAACACAGGGCGAGCAGCTTGGCTGTATCGAACGCCATGGTATGACGCCTGTACAAATACTGGATAAATATGGAGTTTTCGAAAATCGAGTGCTTGCTGCCCACGGCTGCTGGCTGACCGATGAGGATATGGATATCCTTGCAAAGAGGGGCGCAAGCGTAGCACATAATCCCGTATCCAATTTAAAACTCGCGAGCGGTATTGCGCGTGTAAGCGAACTTTTAAAGCGTGATATCAATGTTTCTATCGGCACGGATGGGTGTGCCTCAAACAATAATTTGGATCTCTTTGAAGAGATCAAGCTTGCTTCCTTGCTCGCAAAGGGGAGCAGCCTCGATCCAACCTCACTGCCTGCATATGATGCATTAAAGCTTGCAACGGTAAATGGAGCGTATGCCCAGGGACGTGAAGATGAAATTGGTATGCTGAAGGTCGGTTATGATTCAGATCTGATTATGCTGGATGTCCATAATCCCAGACTTCAACCGATATATGACCCCATTTCCGCTGCAGTATATGCTGCAAATGGTTCTGATGTATGCTTGACCATGGTTCAGGGAAGGATACTCTATAAAAACGGAGAATGGTTCAGCATTGATATCGAAAGAGCGTTTCATGATATATATAATGTTGCTGTGCCGCTCATTATAAACCGATAATTGATAATTATTGAAGCAGAAAAGCCGAGCCCGGGTAAATCGGACTCGGCCTTTTATTCTGATAATTTCATGGCCTTATGACCGTTCGACGTAATACTGTGCCTGTGCATTCCAGAGTTCATAATACTTTCCGCTCTCATCCGAAACAAGCTCCGCATGAGTTCCCTGCTGAATGACTGCGCCCTCATGGAACACGGCTATCTCATCGCAGAACTTGCAGGAGGATAGACGATGACTAATATAGATGGCCGTCTTGTCGCCAGCGATGCCGTCAAACTTTTCGTAAATCTCCGCTTCGGCAATGGGGTCAAGTGCGGCCGTGGGCTCATCGAGAATAATGAATGGAGCATTCTTGTAAAGCGCACGAGCAATGGCAATTTTCTGTGCTTCGCCGCCGGAAACATCCACGCCATTTTTGTAGTCGTAGTCTTTATAGAGATAAGTTTCCGTGCCATCTTTCATTTTGATAAATCTATCTGTGAAACCTGCTTTTTTAAGACAGTCTATAACAAGATCTTTATCGTAATCAATCGTTCCCGCTACGTTTTCACCCAGCTTCAAGCTGAGCAGTTTGAAGTCCTGGAACACGACGGAGAAGATGTCCATATATTCACGATAATTGTACTTGCGAATATCAATACCATTGAGCAGAATTTCACCCTCAGTGGGATCGTACAAGCGGCACAGCAGTTTGATAAAAGTGGTCTTTCCGCTTCCGTTCATACCTACAACTGCAAGCCTCTTTCCGATTTCAAACTTCATATTCACGTTGCGAAGGGCATAGCTATCGCTGCCAGGATATTTGAAAGAGACGTTGCGGAACTCCACCTTATATTTTCGGTCACGGCGCTTTTCAACGGTCAGACTTCCCTGATACATATTGTTGGGAATATCAAGGTACTCAAAGGTTAGTTCAAGAAATGGGGTGTTGTTGCACATAAGACCGATATTAGATACAAGGCTCGACATACCGCCCGATACTTTTGCGATAGATGCAACATACTGTGTTACCAAGCCAAGACCAAATGCACCTGCCAAGGCTTTGAGGCAAACAAAAACATAAACTAGTCCTGTAAAGATGACCGAAACTGCAGCTCCTGCGGCCCTATATAACCCCATAGGGCCTCTTGCGTAATGGGCAAATAATCCATTAGAACCGAATGTATCTTCTTTGTCATTATTATATCTTTCGCATATCTTATCTTGGCGATACATTCTCACATCGGTTGCGAGAGCACCGTAATAACCAAGATAACCAAAAAAGCTACACAGACGATTTCCAAGATTATGGGAATTTGCGTGCTTTGCATAATAGCTATCTGCTTTGTTATTGAGCATAGGAGCAACAAAAGTAACTGCCAACATCAGAAGAATAATGCCAAGGACTACAAAGGGATTATTGAATACTGTAAAAGTACCTTTGTCAGCTGGAACTTTGATGACGAACAGCGAAATTGTAAGAGCAAGACCGCCGAGAATCGTAAAGACAGAGGAAAATAGTTCCCCGTAATACGCAACCACTCTGCCAAGCCCCCAACCGCCGCCATTAAAGTTCTGGCGAATGGTGGATAGCATTTCGGCAGTATGTGTATCATCAAGATTGACATAATCGGTATCAATCATTTTTTCCGAAACGATATGTTCGATTTTCAGCCACCAGCCTGCATTCTGTGTTTCTTTCCATTTATTAAGGAACGCCGTTCCCAAAGCGATGATCGCAGCAGCAGCAAGTGCGATGACAACGAGCATTTGAATCTGTTTTACATCTCTATTTCCTACAAGCTCGTCGATCACGAGTGCAGAGAGGAAAATCCCAATGTAGGGTGTGAGAGCGTTCCACACTACGCTTATCAAATGAGAAAGAACCATCTGCGGATAGTGATTATAAATAAGCTTGAACGCTCGATTGTTTGCCCTGAACGCTCTGCCCAAGGTCATTTTGTTTTCACTTCGCTTCATTTTCACCATCTCCTTTTTTGTAGTATTTGCTCTGAACCTGATAGAGTTCGGCATACTTGCCGCCCGCTTTCAAAAGTTCCTCATGCGTTCCTTCTTCAATGATACCGCCGTCTGCAATCATAATGATGCGGTCGCAGAAGCGTGTGGAAGCAAGCCGGTGAGAAATGTAAACAGATGATTTACCACTTGTCATTTCATTGTACTTCTGATACATATCCGACTCTGCGATAGGATCGAGTGCCGCAGTCGGCTCGTCAAGGACAATGAAAGGTGCGTCTTTATATAGTGCACGGGCAAGCATAAGCCGCTGTGTTTCACCACCTGAAAGAAGTATGGCATCCTCATAAACTTCTCGATTCAGATATGTTTCATATCCATCCTTCAATGACTCGACTTTCTTGCGGAGTCCAGCTTTGTCAACACATTCCTTAACACGATCCATATCCATACCAACGCTGTCCTGCGCCACATTGGTTGCAATCGTACCGGCAAGGAGCGAGAACTCTTGGAAAACTGCAGAGAACATCATATAGTAATCTCTGCGATTAAAAGTTCGAATATCCTTTCCATCAAGGAGAATACGCCCCTCGGTAGGATCGAGGAAACCGCAGATCAACTTGATAAGCGTAGTCTTACCTGCGCCGTTCAAGCCTACCACCGCTAACTTTTCCCCGGGATGGAGTGTGAGATCAATACCCGTGAGCGTATCTTTATCTGCATTGGGATAGCGGTAGGATACATTTTCAAGTCTGATTTCATATAGTCTGTTTGCTTCAGCTTCGATATGTTCTCCATCCTCAAATTTAAACGGTTCGGGATATTCAAGGCATTCACGAACTGTAGAAATATCCAAGGATTGCTTATGAAGCGTATTAAAGCCTCCGAGAATACCTGATACCCAGGCAGTAAAGCCACCTACAGCACTGAAGAACAGCAGAAACTCCGATACACTGAGTCCGCCTGAAATTACAAGTCCGATAAGATATGCGTATGCCAACGCATTGCGAAGGAATGTAAGTATAAGGTCAACAATGCTTGCCCAAATATAAACGCTCTGTGCTTTGTTATGAAACGCCGTATAGGCTGCTATGCTTTTGGCATATAATTCATCGATCCAGGAACGCAAACCGAAAATGCGTATGTCCTTTGCAACGGACAAATTGCTCGAACAACGATCAAGATAATAGATCTGCGTAGAATGTTCAACTTCCTCTTCCATGTGTCGGTATCCCCATCCGTTCAAACGATTACTTGCAAGATAAGAGATAATTGTTGTAGCAAGTATCACAATCAACAGAAGTGGCTGAATTGAGGACATCAGAATCAAATAAATCACAAAACCGATAATATTGGTTGTCAGATCCGTCAATGTAGTCCAAACGGCTTCAGTTGCGGCACTGTTTGAACCAATCGTTTCCTGCACCTTGATTTTCAGCGTCTTGAACCTTTCATCATTGATATTTTGATATGAAGTCATTGTCATCTTTCTGTTCAGCAGATTGACAATTTCACGACGAACGCTGATTCTTCCATATAAAGTGTTTGTGTTCACATATGACGAACCTGCCGAAACAAGCATTAAAGCAAGGACAAAACAAACGATTGTCCATATGAGCTCCGATACAGATGCGCCTCTTTCCACTACCGACAATATCGTTGGCGAAACATATAGGTTGATAAGATTCAGCGCTACAGCCAAAAACGCCGAAAGCAGGCTGAGAACAAGAACCTTTTTCTCTCTCGAAGTCCATGCCAGTTTTATCATGAACCATGCATTCTGACCCATATTATATTTAGGCCTGATTGTTTTTTCTTTTTTAGTTGGTTTCTTAATCATGAAAACCACCATCCTTTCTGATGGTAATTTTAACACAAAAATTCATCCTCGGAGCAATCCGGGGATGAATCGTTCAAATTCGGTGATGAATTGCAATCTCATATCTGCGGAATGAGAATCTCGGTAGTGAAAGCACCATCCTCACTGTTTCGGCTCAAATACCCATCAAGCCGCTCTATGATGGAATCTATGCGCACCAAACCAAAGCCATGCCCCTCCCCCTTTGTGGTACGGAACAGACTGCCTACCTTTGCCAGTTTCTTCGTTGCCGTAAAGTTTGTGAAGGAGATGTATAGCTGCGTACCCTTCATATCCATATAGACCCGGATAATCCGCTGATCTTCTGGGAGCTTCATGCTGGCTTCAATTGCGTTATCAAAGAGATTTCCTATGATGCAGCATAAATCAATCTCTGACATTTTCAGCTTCACCGGAATATGGGCATCACATTCTACGGTGATATGCTTTGACTGTGCCAAAGATATTTTGCTATTGAGAATGGCATCTGCCATTGAGTTACCAGTTTTAACAACGGTATCAACCGTATTCAAATCCGTATCCAGCTTATCTAAATAGGCTTTGATTGCCTCCATATCCTCATTGACTGCCAAGACCTTCATGGTTTGAATATGGTTGCGGTAATCATGCCGCCAGCCACGCATCTGACGATACATATTATCCACTTCACGGTAGTGCGTTTCTATCAGCTCACGCTGATATGCAGCAATATGCTTATCGATTTGTTTCGAAAAAAATGACATAGGGCTCCTCAACCGTTTGCAATTATTGCACGATTCAATGCTTCGTACGCACCCCTGGGTAATGGAAGCTCAGAACCATCGGAAAGTATGACCTCTTGCTTGGTAATCCTCCTTATAAAACGCAGATTAATGATCATTGCTCTTCCGGCTCTTGCAAAGCCCTCATCCAGTTCCTTTTCAATATCGCTCAGCGTGCGTTTGACGGTATAATCCCTTTCTGCATGAATCGTTACATAATTCTGATGCACATCTATATAACGTATCTCATAGAACGGTATGCGATTAATCTCCCCATAGCATTCGAGATCGAGACACCTCTCCCCCAGCTTTATTTTCTCAACTGCGCGATCGAGCACTTTATATAGCTTATCAACTGCAATGGGCTTCATCAGGTAATGAAGCGCTTCCACCTCATAACCCTCAGAAATATAATCAGAAAATCCCGTGATAAATATAATTTGCACAAGTGCATTCGCACTTCTTATCTTCCTTGCAAGCGTAACCCCATCCATTGCGCCCATTTCTATATCAAGCAAAATAATATCGAATGCATTATTCTCTTCATACCGAAATAAAAAGCTTTCTGCCGAAGAGAAACACTCCGGCCTGATAGCTATACCGCGCTGCGCAGCCCACTCACTAATCAGCTTGAGGTTATATTCAACATCAACAGGATCATCATCACAAATCGCAATGCGCTTATCAATCTTCCCAGATATCATGGTCATATCTAAAAGTTATTCTGCTTCAGCTAAGCTATGATGAATCACTGAAACATCAGCTAAGGGTTCACCCCTGCTTTTAATCAATAAACTTTACAGCCGTACCGTATGCGATAACCTCTGCTGCACCCTGCATTATTGCCGAAGAAGCGTAGCGTATATTAACTATCGCATCTGCTCCAAGCGCTTCCGCTTCCGCTTTCATGCGCTTTGTTGCCAATGCACGCGCTTCGTTCATCATTTCGTTATAAGCCTTAAGTTCACCGCCAACGAGGGATTTGAAATTCTGCATAATATCTTTTCCGAAATTCTTGGATTGGATGGTGCTGCCCTTTACGAGTCCAAGCATCTCCAATTGCTTACCGCTGATGTAATCAGTATTGACTAAGATCATCTTCTTCACCGTTCCTTATCTCTTTTATTCTCTGTATGCACACATATATTATCGTTCCACAAAGTGCCAGCGGAATGATGCCAAGGAGGATTGCCAATATCCCATCAATGAATTTGATTATAACCGCAAAATAAGCTATGTAATATAAAACCATTATCGCCGACACGAAGATCGGCGCCACCATTTTGCGGCGATGGAGCTTTTTCTTATCTACGCCCATAAAGCCTCCTCTTTGTTTCATTCTCACATCATTATATCATACATTTCCATGATTTCAAGTCGAATAAGTAAAAAACTGCCGGCAAACGGCAGAAAGATACAAACTTCACCCGTCTGAAAGGAATAATTTCATTGAAAAAAATACTTCTTAGCGACTTTGAACTTCAACCAATTGCAGTGATTATCATATTCCAAAACATCGGCAAATAAAAGCTGCCGCCATACCAAGTATGAATGCTATTCCATGTATAATTACAGTTGAGAAATCTGGAGCAAATAATTTCAGAATATTGGATGCAACGAGGTATATCATAATCCAGTTACCGCTCCAGGTTCCATATGTTAACTTTGGGAGGTTGTGGAAAAGAAATTGCGTGGTTAAGCTGAAACCGCACAGAGCAAAAATGTAAACAGAGCCCCCAATACTTCCTTCTGCATTGCGATAGATGTAAAGAAAAATGAACTGGGCAAGAACCGCACAAACTATGCTGATAAGCAAAAACTTAACGCTTCCGATATGCTCCTCATAAAGATAACCCACCCAAAACATAGCAGAAACATTAAGCAACAGGTGAATCACATTTGTATGAGTAAGTCCAGCTGTAAAAAGGCGGTAGTACTCATTTCCAATCCTAGCCATACCCTTGCCGCTGAGCAAAGGGGATACATCCTTTATAGTTACAATTACCCAAATAGCAATCCATACCGCAATGATTGCCAAGGTACACGGCATAGTCGGTAATTTCTTTAGTATGTTCATTTTGATTTATCTCGCCACATTAAAAAGTTTTTTGAACCTTCAACGAAAGGAGAAGCAGAGTTATTATTGCATTCCAAGAAAAAATCGCAGCAAGCCATATAAGCTTGCTGCGACGTGGCGGAGAAGGAGGGATTTGAACCCTCGCGCCCCTTCGCAGAGCCTACTCCCTTAGCAGGGGAGCCCCTTACAGCCACTTGGGTACTTCTCCATAATAAAAGTCTTTGGCGGAGAGAGAGGGATTCGAACCCCCGGTGCCTTGCGGCATCACTGGTTTTCAAGACCAGCTCCATAAACCACTCGGACATCTCTCCCTGTTCAGAACATGCCTATTATAACAAAGCGGAAAGGCGTTGTCAATACTAAAAAAGCAAGTCTTTGCCTCATATATAATATTGTTTTGGCGGCTGAGTTTCTCATTAAAGCCCATATTCATAAATTAAGCAAACTGACTCAATTTGCCGATAACGCTTATCAGGTTCAGTTATTTAATAATCTGCATGGGGAGCCACGGTCAAATGGTTCCCCATGCGATGTATGCTGAAATTTCGGACGCATCTGAGAGCTCAGATATCGATATTTCCTGCGAATCATTTCGAATCATCACGCCGATCGTCCAGAACCGCATCCGCACCGGCATGAACAAAATCACCCGATGGAATCATGAATTCATGCTGATCTGCGATGGTCGGTATGATATTCTTGAACCATGCAAGAGCCTTTACTCTATGATGATAAAGCATACGGCAAGCACAATAAATAAGGCCGCCAAGAGTGCATACCAGCATATCATTCATAGTATCTATAAGCCCAATATCCAGATAGCCATTAACGGCAATCTGCTCACCATTGACAATAACAGAGCTTATCTCTGGGATTCTTCCTATAACCCCCTTCTCCGCCCCAAGCAGATAGGAATTTACCGCAGGCACCCATGCGTCCTGCTGCATATCCATATTGAAGAATTTATCCATTCCATATTCGAAAAATTCCCATAAAACAGCTATAGTGAGCGTAAAGCAAAAGGCACAGGTAAGTACCAAAGCCGTTGAATGCTCCTTGTTCTTCTTATCCACAAGCTGAGGTATCAATGCTCCAATTGCTGCAAATAAAAAACCTGAACTGGTGTGCAGGATTTTATCCCACGGTCCTATCTTATAATAGAACTTATAGATCTTTCCAAGCACCGGACCACCAAGGATCAGCATTATGAGCAGGATCTTCAGCAAACCCGGCAATTCCACTCCGAAGCAGCGTTCAAAAACCCAGGGCATGATAAGCAATGCGGACACCAAGGCACAGATAAAAATATTATTGATCTTTTCACTCACGGGCAGCTTACCGAATACGGACCATGTTATCGTTATCAAAAGAAATCCCTCAGCCAAAAACAGTGCGAACGATTGTGCATCGATCATAGATCCGGTTTTTATCCCCAATCTTTTTGCGAGTTTCCTCATATTCCCTACCTCCTTGCTGTTTTAAATGAATAATACCAGCTTTTTTCGAATTTTTTGTTAACAGGGTTTAAAGCCGGCTTTATAATTAAATATATTTTTCGCTATTCAGCCAAAAACTTTACCTATTAAAATAAAATAAGGCTTGAATTAACGTTCATTTGATGTTTTAATATTATTATGAGATGCAGTAAGCGATTGCGGCAAGCAGAATCAATGTTCCATATATTCTTTGTTGTTGATTCTTGCCGCTCTGCATCATGAGTGCCAATCCGAGTGCTCTCATAAAAATTATAGAAAGGTAAAACAATCAATGTTTAAAATTTTAATTGCAGAGGACGATAAAGAGCTGGCTCAGCTCTTCCACCGTGTGCTCACGAATAACGGCTATCAAACCATTTGTGTATCGGACGGCAAGCAGGCATTGGATGTGCTTGACCGCGAATACATAGATCTCATAGTTTCAGATATAATGATGCCCAACATGGATGGTTACGAGCTGGTATCCTCTTTGCGCGAGAGCGGGATCAGCATCCCCGTGCTGATGATTACAGCCAAGGATTCATTTTATGATATGCAGCGTGGGTTTGGTTCCGGAACCGATGACTATATGGTTAAGCCCATAGATGTAAACGAGATGGTTCTACGCGTGGGCGCATTGCTTCGCCGTGCGAAGATGATAAGTGATCGGAAGCAGACCATTGGCGGCACGGTTCTGGAATATGACTCCATGACCGTAACATGCGATGGCAAGAGCATGGTGCTTCCCCAAAAAGAATTTATGCTTCTTTATAAGCTTACATCCTATCCGGGCAGAATTTTTACAAGGCAGCAGCTAATGGACGATATCTGGGGGTTGGACAGTGAAACCGAGCCGCGTACCGTTGATGTGCATATCAACAGGCTTCGCGACAGATTCAGGGATAATAAAGATTTTGAAATCGTCACTATCCGAGGGCTGGGATATAAGGCGGTGAAGCGGCATGTATCATGAAAATGATCCTGCGAAAAAAGAAAGCAGACGAAAAAGGCAAAAAAAGAATTTTATCGATCTCGACTCATCCGATTTTACCGTTGAAGCGGCCGAAGGGTTAAGATGGTATTTCACAAAATGCGTATTCTATATCCTGGTCGGAAGTTCCCTCTTCGTTACATTATGCGCCTTTCTGCTTGAGAAAATAGGATTATTTAGCCGATTGAGCTTCAGTCTATCGTTCCTCATCCTCTGCATGTTTGGAGCCAGTCTGTTGATCGGGGCACTCATAACGGTGCTTATTTCAAAGAATTTTCTTCGTCCAATAAATACTTTAAGCAGCGCTATGAAGCGGGTGGCCGGAGGAGATTTTACCGTCAAATTGAATGAGGATGTTTCGATAGCCTTTGTTCATCAGCTCAATTCCGATTTCAACCATATGGTGCATGAATTAAACACCGTCGGAACATTGCGCAATGATTTTGTTTCAAATGTCTCTCATGAATTCAAGACACCGCTCGCAGCGATAGAAGGATATGCCGTTTTGCTGCAGGATGAAAGCCTATCCATTGAGGATAGGCGCGAATATACCGAGCGAATTCTCTTCAGCAGCCGAAGACTCTCGACGCTTGTCGCAAATATCCTTGCCATTTCCAAGCTGGATAATGAGACCATGCCGCTGCCACATACTGTCTACAGGATCGATGAGCAGATCCGCAGGAACATTCTATCGCTTGAGCCCAAATGGAGCGCAAAGAATATTGAGTTTGAGCTTAACATGGAAAATATAGAGTTCAATGCAGTTGAGTCTCTTATGAACCATGTATTTGTCAATCTGATTGATAACGCTATTAAATTCAGTCCGGACGGCGGAATGATATATGTTTCGCTTGCTATTAATGATGACACTCTAAACTTTACGATCGCCAATAGCGGCCCTGCAATAAGCGATGAAACCATGAAGCATCTTTTCGAAAAATTCTATCAGGGGGATACATCCCATAGATCTGAGGGAAACGGGCTTGGTCTGGCACTGGTCAAAAAGATCATACTGCTGCATGATGGAAGCATCTCCGCTCGCAATACTCCCGATGGACTTGTCGAATTTGATATATCTATGCCAGTGGGCAATGATGCTGCAAATAATCCTAATAAAAGATCCGGATTCATACAGGCCAATTGAACAGATAGTCGGCACATATATTGTGCCGACTATCTGTTCAAACTAAAAAAAGAAGTATTCAACTCGAATACTTCAATGGAGCTGGTGATCAGATTCGAACTGACTACCTCGTCATTACCAATGACGTGCTCTACCTACTGAGCTACACCAGCGCGGTTCGCTTTGGAACGATTGCTATTATAACCACTCCTTCGGGAATTTGCAACCCCTTTTTTCGTCTTTTTACAATTATATTTATCATTTATGTCATATCTAAAGTTTTTATGTTTTCCGAAGCTATGATACTGCTCCATTGTGCCAAATAGTATACAGACTTCATTGTTGCAGTTTTTGAAATTTTGCACTATAATTGAATATGGAAATTTGTGTACAGCAAAAATTTCAACACAAACAAAAAGAATGTATGGAGGTAGCTATTGTTGAAGAACAAAACTCCTAAACTCAAAATACCACTGAGGCAGGCTGAGCATATTGCTTTGACTGCGCTTATGATCGCCGCCATTGCCGCAGTGGTATTATCCATAACCAAATTATGCATTGGCTTAATCATCGATTCCGATCATAAGCGAGCCGTTCAGGACTATACCGCAAGCAACAATGCAACAGTCACAAAGAATGAAGATGGCAGCATCACGATACAGGGCTATGCAGGCGGTATTCCTTTCGGCTATATAGAGAATAATACCTTCTGCGACGGAATAACCCTTGATGGCATCTCCATTGCTGGAAATACTTATGATGAGGTGCGGAATGATTACTATAAGCGCTTCAACGCCCTCAAGAGCAGCATTTTCTATACTGTCAGCTATGGCAGCAATAACTATATTATCGATGCATCCGCTCTCAGTTTGACAACCGATGTTGATAATGTGCTCCTTGAAGCTATGAAGGTCGGGCGAGAAAGCGACACCGATTTCCTCGCAAACTATAATAAAAGACTGGAAGTCAGTAAAAACGGACTCGAGTTCACTACAACTATAAACTATAGCGAAGAAGCCCTTATAGGTTTTATAGATACGATTGCCGATGAACTGGACACAGACCCCATAGAGCCCTATGTGACGCTGCGCAACCTTGTTGGAGGTGGCAAACCCGGAGTTGGAACCGGAGGCTCTTTGGCAGATGTATATGACAGCATGGTAATTAAGATCGCCGGTACAGATGTTGCTGAGGCTATTTTCCATTATGGCTCATCCGGAAAATATATAGATCGTGATGCGCTCAAGGACAGCATACTCGATTCATACAACAATAAAATATATAACAAAACGCTTGAACTTATTTCAACGGAAGTTCAACCGACCGGCAACGTCGCCGAGTTGAAGTCCGGCTTTGGCAGAATAACGATATTTAATACCGATTTCTCCACTAGTGGAACAAATCGATCGCGCAACGTTCAGAAGGCTGCCGGAATGCTGAACTGCATCGAAATTCTCCCAGGAGAGGAATTGACCTATAATGGCATCCTCGGACCTCGCACCGAAGCAGATGGATGGCTGCAAGCTGCCGGGATATCCGGCGGCAAGGAATACGTCGATAGCCCAGGAGGAGGTATTTGCCAGGTAAGCTCGACTCTTTATAATTCATTGCTCATGGTCGGACCAAACATTGAGATTACGGAGAGGCATCATCATTCAATTCCCGGAAGCTATATCGCACTTGGACTTGATGCAACAGTATCATCGTACGGTCCTAACCTTGGATGGAGGAATAACAGTGACGCTTCATATTTCATTGTTTCGTACGCCGACATGAACACAAAGAAAATATATTGCAGTATCTACGGTACGATCGATCCCAACGGATACAGCTACGAGCTTCGTTCCGAAACTATTGAGGAGGTTGAACCGCCGGAACCCAAAATGATTGCAGAGCCTCTTTGGCCAAGCGGTTATTCAAAGGTCGTTATAACCCCGCGCAATCGTTATGTGGTAAATGTATATCGGCAGAAATATGATTCGAATCATCTCCCTGTCGGAGAAGAAGAGTATCTCTATCAGGATATATATAAGAGTGTCCAAGGCGAGATACATTATGGAACCGGCTCCGCTTCGCTTCCAAGACCGGATTGATTCCAAGTTTTGAATGTATAATTTTTATTTAGAGCTAATTTGCAACAAAAATCGCTTAAAATGGATTTTGGTATTGACAAATTAGCTCCTAACCATTAAAATGTATAAGAATTTCGATTCAACAAAGGAGATTGTTATGAGAAAACACCTTTTCAAGCTGGTCGCAATCGTTATTGCGGTTCTTATGCTGTCGTCTGCTATCGCCTGTTCTGCGGTCAACAATAATCCGCTGATCGGCAAAGTCGGTGACGTTAAGATATACTACAGTATGTATTCCAGCAACCTTTCAAACTACTATTATGCCCTCCAGCAAGGGCAGATGGATGGTAAGACCGTTCATGCTCTTATCAAGAACCAGCTCATCAACTACGGTGTAACCCTTAATAGAGTTCATGAGCTTGGTCTTGAGGACAAGCTGACCGATGAAGATAGGGCTGAAATCCAAGAGAAGATTCAGGAATCCTTGGATTCTGCTATTTCCGGCTACAAGGTCGACGAAAGCATCACCGATGAAGACGCGATTTATGAAGCAAAGCTTGAGCAATTCAAGGCTGCTCTTAAAAAGAATGGCTCTTCTTTCAAAAAATATATGGATGATCTCGAGAAGGATGTAACCGAGGGGCATCTTCTTGATATGCTCAGAAAGATTGAAGATGATACCATCACCCTTTCAGATGATGATGCATACAAATACTTTGAAGATCAGTATGAAAAGGATAAGGAAGCATACGATATCGAGCATATCGATGAATTCTATACTGCCTATAACAAGTATTTGACCGATTCCGGTATTATCCCCTTCAGCATTCCTGACGGCGTTTTCCTGGTCAATCACCTGCTCGTGAAGTATACCACTCAGGATGAGACCAGCGGCAGCGGTTCAAGTGCTAAAACAGAGCATCCCAAGGTTCCTGACGGTGGTCTGGATGGGGAATATGGTGTCTTTGATAAGGATGCTAAGGAAAAGATCGATGAAGTTATCACAGCACTTGACAGCGGCACTCTGACCGTTGAAGAGTTCCAGAAGCTCATCGATGAGCTTGGCGAGGACGAAGGCGTTCAGTCCGAAATCACAGAAGGTGAAGATAAGCGTGATGCCGGCTTGTATCATGATACAGGTTACGTTATGCATGAGGAACTCATAAGCAAATATACTGATGGTTTCGGTTATGCTGCAATGAAGGCTCATGATGGTAAGGATTGGGAGCCTAAAAAGGAAGAAGATAAGGACGATAAGGATAAGGACTCTGATAAGAGCACTGATGACAAGGATACCGGCAAGGATTCTGATAAAGATTCTGAGGAAGAAGAAGCCAAGGATTATAAGCTTGTCTACTATACCATTAAAGATGCTGATGGGCAGGATAAGACCGTTGTTAAGGTCGAAACAAACTATGGTGTGCATTTTGTATTCGTAAACGAAGATCTCGCTTCCGGTAAGATCACGTTCGAACGCAGCGATGATGATAAGATTTGGAGCAATATTAAGGAATATCGCCTTAAGGAGCTTCAGGATAATCATTATAATGATGCCGTAAAGGAATGGACAGCTGATACCAAGATCAATATGAGAGATAAGTATATCGATCAAATTGGCGTTGCACTCGGTATTATTAGCTAACGATTAAAAATTTACTGAGCCATGGAATAATTCCATGGCTCAATTTCTAAATAAAAGCAATTTTATATGGAAAGCCCATCTGGACTGATATACCATTTCCCATTGGTTTTGAACACGCTAAATGTATAATCATTTTTGACCATTTCCTTATCCCCATCGATAAAGAGTCTGATTTTTATCCTATAGGCATCATCCACATCGCATTCTACTCCTGATTCGATCAATTTATCCATCATCTCATCAAATTCTTTGCCCTCTAGCCGCTTTCCCTTCTGCACCTCATAATCGATTCCATTAATAGCTCCTGATTTTTCTATTATTGAACCAAATTTAAGCTTTAGAACGGATTCTATCACTGCATCCTCGCCACCCAATACGCTTGTTAGCAGTTCAAATTTGTTGAGCAGAGTATCCACATATTCAGGCGGCAGCACTTTCTTTAAATTAGCAGAGCCGCCATTCATCAAAAAGAGGCAAAGATTCTTGATTGGTTCCAAAGCTTCATCAGGCAAGTCGAAGTCATTTCCCTCATTGGGATTATGCTCACCTTCAATATACTTTCCTTCATCCTCATAGGCATATGGAACTTTTCCCCAATCCTTTCGCTTATCAACCTCATCGAGCAGCGGCGTTTCGCCCCTGCTCGTCTCCTGATTACCCGCATTCGCCTCCCTACCCGGCGGCAATATGGATCCACTGCTATTAAGCATAATCAATACCGTCCCTACCGTAACTGCAAGCCATATAAATGAAAAAAGCACAACACTCATCCCACTGCGCCTTTCACTCATAATCCATCACCTCTCTTTAAGTATCAGGATTATTTTATGCAGAAGCAGATTCTATTATTTATAACTATAAGCTAACAGCAGGCCTGAAAAGCTCTCAGACCTGCTGTTATGAATATTAATTTAAGCTATTGTTCGCTAAATTTAGTTCCATGAAGCATCGCATATTCACGCTCTGCAATTTCCATCCGACCCCTGGCGATACTGCTTCTATAGTTCAGTTTTCTCAGCAGCTTTATACCCCATATCCTAAATGCAATGGCTGAAACCAGCGTTATTGCAGGCCAGAATGTTATTCCAAACGATACATCAATTCCATAGCTTTTGTCAACCATGCTCATCATGTCGCGCAGATATTGTCCTCCAAAAATGCCTATTATCAGAACAGAAAATGTCATTATTATAAGCAAGGTCCCTCCAAGACGGGCGAAGAAATACCTGGCTTTTCCTCCGCTGAATGTTCCGATCAAGCCGAACAGCAAAATGCTGAATGCGATCAGCAGGAATACCGCCGTTATTAAAAGAAGTATTCCATTTACCATCCATATTATTTCATCGTACTCATTCATGCTGACCCCGGCCAAACCTCCATAATTATGCAAAAGGTCTACCGTTTCGCTGAAGCGCTGCTGTAGACTGAAAATTGCTGCCTCAATATTCATATTTAATACGGTTAATCCCCCCGTTTCGTATTTTGCGCTGAACCTAAACCATGGCATAAACATTGTGAATAAAAGCATCAGCGCAAAAATTAAGCAAAGCGGTTTTGAGAAATTAAATTTAGTTGAAATTTCCTTAGTTTTATGTGTTTCCATTATTGCGTACCTCTCTTTCTACTTTCCGTATGGGTATACTTCAACCCCTGCTCCCGTCAGCACAGCGATTATCGTCCCCACCCTGTCGGTTCTATATACAGTCACTCCACTTCTAGCGAGCTCATCCGTTATCGCTTTATGACCATCCTCCGATCCGAGCGAAACAACGGCATAAATCGGTGAAACAGCCTGAATGAATCCTTCTCCGGTCGATGAAGATGATCCATGATGCGCAACTTTGAGTACATCAGCCTTAAAAAGACCCTCTTCGCTATTCAGCATCGCCAACTGTTCGCTATATATATCAGCATCTCCCGCCAACAGAATTGCATTTTCTCCATACTCGATCCGTAAAATAATGCTCCATTCGTTCATATCATCAGGAGAATAAACGCCGTCTTTTACCGGTGCCAGCACTCTTACCCTGCAATCTTCATCCCATTCAATCTCATCTCCGCCATATGCATACTTCATTTCCAATTGAAGCTCGTATGCAGCATCGATGAGTTTTTTATATGGTTTAGAATCATATTGTACATTTGGTCTGAAAAGTATCCCCGTTTTATAATCCCGAATTATTTTCTCCATTGAACCAATATGATCCTTATGCGGGTGGGTTGCGATGACGATATCAAGTTCGGATACACCGAGCTCATCCAATACACCCTTAACCGCATCGTACGAATTTTCATCTCCAGCATCGACGAGCATTGTTTTTCCTCCCGGAGAAACAATGAGCATACTATCGCCATGACCGACATCGATAGTGTACATTCTGAGCGTTCCATCGCCAAGCTGCTTTCTGCCGCCAAATATAGCACTCAAATCGATCGTCCCAGCTTCATCCAACATAAATGCGGCGAGAACTATGACGATAACGATAGATATAGCAATGATAATGCCCGGTATTCTGCCGTGCTTAGCCCTCGTATGAATATTTTTAGCTTTCTCCCTTATCATTTTCTCCCTTCGCTTTCATAATCGGTAGTGGTATTCAATTGTCAACCTTTTCCCAATTTCTTTTACCCATTATACTCCAATCATAACATTTTAGCAATATAACCGATTGACAATCGGAAAAAATGTGATAAAATCCAATTTGTGCAATAGATTTTGCATATAGCGATGTTTTTCATCGTTAAATTATTCATTTTTCATTATTCATTATTTTTTAAGGAGCAAACTATGAACGACCTTGAAGCTGTAAGACAGCTCATAAGCAGCACAACCGGTGTTGATGCAGCCCGAATCAATCCAGATTCGGATCTCTCAGAACTTGGACTCGGAAGACTTGATTTCGCTGAGCTTTTAAATGAACTTGAAGAAACCTTCGATATAATCATTGATGATGCTGATAGCGAAATGCATACTTTAAACGATATCGTAAGCCATATCATTGCCTGATTGCAATTCTATAAAACAATGCGGCCAAACGAAAGGATTCGTATCGGCCGCATTGTCGTTATTTGATTAATTTAATCAGTTTCTGGTCTTGAGCTCTTCAATGAGCATAGGAATCACCTTATACAAATCTCCACACATTCCGTAATCCGCAACACCAAAGATCGGAGCATCTGCATTCTTGTTTATCGCAATTATACACTGGCTATTCTGCATACCTGCAAGATGCTGGATTGCACCGGATATTCCGCAAGCAACATAGATTCTCGGACGAACCGTCTTACCGGTTTGACCGACCTGATGATCGGCAGAAATATATCCAGCTTCAACAGCCGCACGGCTCGCGCCTACAACGCCGCCAAGCACCTTCGCCAATTCTTCAATTAACTTAAAGCCCTCGGCACTGCCAACGCCCCTGCCGCCTGCAACGATTACGTCGGCTTCAACAAGATTTACCGTCTGCTTGAGTGATTTTACAGTTTCAATCACCTTGGTTCGAATATCGTTCTCTTCGAGATCAAATGCCGCCCTATCAATGATAGCCTTATGCTCAGGCCGATAATCAGCCCTCTTCATGACACCTGGACGAACGGTTGACATCTGTGGACGATGGTTCGGAGTGATAATAGTTGCCATTACATTGCCGCCAAAAGCAGGACGTGTCTGAAGCAGACCCTTTGTCTCAGGATCGATATCCAATGCTGTGCAATCGGCAGTCAGACCGGTATAAAGTCTTGCAGAAAGACGAGGACCAAGATCCCTTCCAATGTTTGTTGCACCTATGAGCATGATTTCCGGCATACGTTCATGCACAAGATCGACTATTACTTTTGCATATGCTTCGGTATTATAATCCTTGAGCAGGACTGAATCAGCAATGATTACTCGATCTGCACCATATGCACCCAGCTCATCCGCAAGATTCTCAATGCCGCTGCCAAGGAGAACGGCCGATAATTCAACGCCAAGCTTATCTGCAAGTTTGCGACCTTCGCCCAGCAGTTCTGCAACAGTGCTCATGAGCGCACCATCACGCTGCTCTGCGAATACCCATACCCCATGATAATCCGCAAGAGAAACCTCCTGCTTTTCAACAGCATCCGCTTCAATCGCCTCACATGGGCAATTATTAACACAAGCGCCGCAGCCTATGCAGGTATCCGATATAACTGCATGTCCGCTTGAAACATCGATCGCTCCTACAGGACAGCCTGCTTCACAAGCACCGCAGCCAATACATTTTTCAACGATAACTTTAACTGACATTGTTATTACCTCCCCATATTAGAGCAGATGCTTCTCATCGAGACAATCGACGAGCTTTTTTACAGATGCCCTATCAGCGCCTTCCAGCATGATACCCTGACCCTTTGCTTCCGGGCTAAAGGTCCTGTTTACATTGGTTGGCGAGCCTTTAAGACCGATCTTCTCGGGATCTACAGGAACATCCGCAAAACCCCAGATCTTAACTTCCTGCTTATATGCATTGAATATTCCGGCAGGAGTCATATATCTTGGAATATTGAGTTCCTTTATAGCGGTAAGGAGAACCGGCATCTTGGCCTCAACCACTGCATAGCCATCCTCAAGCTGACGTTGAGCTATGACCTTATCACCCTCGACAACCAGATTCTGAACATAGGTGATCTGCGGAATATTGAGCTGCTCAGCAATCTGCGGACCTACCTGCGCAGTATCTCCATCAATTGCCTGCCTGCCGCAAAGGATAATATCAAAATCGGGGATCTTTTTAATTGCAGTTGCAATAATATAGGAAGTCGCCCAAGTATCGGAACCACCAAATTCCCTGCCGCTGATCAAAATAGCCTCATCGGCGCCCATCGCCAATGCCTCGCGCATTGCAACATCTGCCTGAGGGGGACCCATTGAAATGACGGTGACCGTAGTATTGGGATTATTATCCTTAATGCGCAGCGCCTCTTCAAGCGCATTCTTATCATCAGGATTTATTATGCTTGGAACACCATCGCGGATCAATCTGCCCGTCTTCGGATCAAGCTTAACCTCAGTGGTATCGGGAACCTGTTTTATACATACAATAATTTTCATCTTGCGTTCCTCCATTATTTGAAAATACGACCGGAGATGACCATTTGCTGCACCTGAGAGGTACCTTCATATATCTCTGTGATCTTAGCATCACGCATCATACGCTCGATCGGATACTCTCTTGAATAACCATAACCTCCATGGAGCTGTACGCATTTCGTTGTCACATCCATTGCTGTATTTGCAGCAACAAGCTTGGCCATTGCCGCTTCTTCGGTATAAGATTTACCGTTTTGTTTGCACATTGCTGCCCTATAAACGAGGAGCTTTGCGCTTTCGATTGCACACTTCATATCTGCACACATCCACTGAAGCCCCTGGAATGATGAAAGGGTCTTTCTGAACTGCACCCTTTCTTTCATATACTTAACGGTTTCATCGAATGCGCCCTCTGCAATTCCAAGCGCCTGAGCTGAAACGCCGATGCGGCCGCCATCCAAGGTGCCCATTGCAACCTTGAATCCCTTATTGACCTCACCCAGCAGATTTTCCTTCGGAATGATGCAATCTTCAAAGATAAGCTCAGCAGTTGCACTTGCGCGAATGCCCAGCTTATGTTCAATCTTGCCGATTGAGAATCCGGGAGCATCCTTCTCAACGATGAAAGCGGAGATTCCCTTATTTCCCTTTGCCTTATCAGTCATGGCAAAAATGACGTAGACATCCGCCTGCCCACCATTAGTGATAAAGCACTTGCTACCATTTATCACCCAGTGGTCACCATCGAGCACTGCAACCGTCTGTTGAGCGGCGGAATCCGTACCGGCGTTCGGCTCCGTAAGCCCGAAGGCACCAAGCTTTTCACCCTTTGCCAGCGGTACGAGATACTTCTGCTTCTGCTCTTCTGTACCGTATGTAAGTATCGGGCCACAGCACAATGAATTATGAGCACTGAGTATGATAGCCGTTGTTGCGCATACCTTTGCAAGCTCTTCGATTGCGATGATATAGCTGAGATAGTCTCCACCTGCACCGCCATACTGCTTTGGAATATTTATGCCAAACAGTCCAATATTTGCCATCTTCTCTACGGTTTCACGGGGAAAGCGTTCTTGTTCGTCGATTTCAGCAGCGAGGGGCTTGACCTCATTTTCTGCAAAATCATGCACGAGCTGCCTTATGAGCTCCTGCTCTTTGGAAAGGTTAAAATCCATTATTAACTCCTTTCATAATTAAAACAAGCCAACGAACATCCGAGCGATTCACTCGGCATCGTTACCCAATGATGCTATTTTATTATAATCATCACGGTTTCTTTTTTCAAGTGTATTATGTTGGTTTTTACGTTAAAATGCCTGTATATTTCATGTTGTTTGGAAACTTCTGCATATATAGCAACTGCATTGCATTCTGTGCATAAGCATCTCCTCCCTGAAAATATAGAAGCTCCGAATACCATTCATCCGGACATGACTTCCAGAATATTGTATTCGAAGCTTAGATTATAGTGAAAATCTATTTTTCTATGGACAGTGCTCGCATTGAATTTAGTACGGCCAGCAAACATACCCCAACATCCGCAAAGAGCGCAATCCACATCTCTGCAATACCAAATATGCCCAGTATCAGCACGATAAACTTGACCGCCAGCGCAAAAATTATATTTTGCCATGCTATTTTGACTGTATTTTTAGAAATGGCGATCGCCTTTGGTATTTTTTCCAGATTATCATCCATTATAACCACATCTGCGGCCTCTATAGCAGCATCGGAACCCAAGCATCCCATAGCAATTCCAACATCCGCACGGGCGAGCACCGGTGCATCGTTGATTCCATCTCCTACAAATGCAACTTTTATATTGCGAGATGCGCCATCCTCCAGCAGCCCTTCAAGGCATGCGACCTTATCTTGAGGCAGCAGCTCTGCATGAACCTCCGATATTCCCAGCTCATGCGCAGTATCCTCACCAATGCGTTTGCGATCCCCTGTCAACATGACTGTATGTACATTCTGTTTACGTTCAAGTATTCCAATCGTTGTACTCGCATTGCTCTTCACCTCATCGGCGATCAGTATATAACCGATGTACTTACCATCGCAGGCAACATGAATTATTGTGCCTGCTTCGTCCGGTTCATCCTCCATCACATCTATGTCATGCATCATGCTTATATTTCCGCAGCAGATTTCATGCCCATCAACGATCGAACGAACACCTTTTCCCGCAAGTTCAACATTTTCAATGGATTCAGGAATATCCCTATCTCCGTATGCAGCCATGATCGACTGTGCCAATGGATGCGTCGAAAACTGTTCACATGCAGCAGCGTAGCGCAGCAAATCGTCCTCAGCAATGCCGAAAGGCTCAATCCTTTTGATCGCGAAGCTTCCCTTCGTCAAAGTTCCTGTCTTATCAAAGACCACAGTCCCGCATCTGCCCAATGCCTCAAGATAGTTTGAGCCTTTGACGAGTATTCCCCGCTTGCTGGCACAGCCAATACCGCTGAAAAATGTCAGAGGCACCGATATAACCAATGCACATGGACATGAGATCACCAGGAACGTCAATGCTCTATAGAGCCATGAGCTCCAATTCTGGCTAAAAAATAGCGGCGGTATTACAGCCAATAACAGCGCAAGGATAACGACCGAAGGAGTATACCATTTGGCAAATCTCGTAATGAAATTCTCGCTATGTGACTTATTGGAAGCCGCTCCTTCGATAAGCTCAAGCACACGTGAAGCCGTAGAATCATCGGATTCCTTATCAACGCGAACCCGTATCGTACCATTCAAATTAATACAGCCCGAAAGAACATTATCCCCAACGGTGACATCACGAGGAAGTGATTCTCCCGTCAAAGCAGCGGTATTGAGCCCTGAATTTCCATCGATTATAGTCCCATCTAGCGGTATTCTGTCCCCCGGTCTTACCAGTATAATGTCTCCGATATGTACATCCTCCGGCATTACGCTCAGTATCTCTCCATCGCGCTCAAGGTTGGCGCTATCAGGTCTTATATCCATTAAGGATGCGATTGAATTCCTGCTGCGTCCAACGGCAAGCCCCTGCAAAAACTCGCCTATCCTATAAAGCAGCATTACAAGCACTGCTTCCGTATATTCACCGACACAGATCGCTCCGATCGATGCAATGGACATAAGAAAATTCTCATCAAGGAATTCCCCACCGATCAGCCCATGGATCGCATCATATATAACATTCCAGCCAAGAAGCATATACGATACGAGAAAGATGAGTATCTGCAGCCAAGTTGGAATATCGGAAATCAACTTTGTGATAATAACCGCAGCAGCCAAGGCTATGGCGCCAACGATTATTGAAAATAATTCCTTTTTATCGGAATGCGTCATACATAACTCCCCAGCTAAAACTTTGCTTTAACCAATTATAATATCTGTCTTTCTGTCGATCTTCCTGCAAACCTGCCTGCACTTTTCTAAAATGGAATCAAACATTCCATCCTCCGCATCCAACACCAGTTTTTGCGTCACAAAGCTGACGTTTGCTGAATTGACGCCTTCCAGCTTTCTTATCCTATCCTCCATCTTTGCGGCACAGTTTGCACAATCAAGATTCACCATTTTAAACGTTTTTTTCATTTTTGTTACCTCCTATTTTTAATCTAATATCCCTCATTCACAAATATGATCCATGCCCTGACCCAGGATCGTTCGCACATGATCATCCGCAAGCGAATAAAATACCGTCCTTCCATCACGCCTGAATCTCACAAGCTGAGCTTGCTTTAGAACTCTAAGCTGATGCGAAATCGCAGATATGCTCATATTTAGCAGCTGCGCAATATCGCAGACGCACATTTCGCTCTCAAATAATGCGAAAAGGATCTTTATCCTCGTGCTGTCACCAAAGACCTTGTAAAGCTCCGCAAGATCATAGAGCAACTCTTCATCCGGTAAAACCTCATTTACCTTTGCAATAATATCATCATGAGCATTGATGCTTTCGCAGCTTGGTACAGAATCATTCATCGTCCACCTCTATGCTTTATATTCGTTCATTTGAACATTTATTCAAGTATTATTATAATCACCTTAATGATTTTGTCAAGCATTTTTTTCGACAAATAGGACGAATTTTATATATTAATTTCTTTAAGTTTGAAATATCCTGCTTATGCAAATTTATGTCAGCCTCAAATCGGTCCGGTTTTGAATATTAAATCTTTATGGGGAAGTTCTAAAATTACTATAGAATCCGAACGAATCTCCTGAATTGCATTATTATTTGAAAAGAATTCAGGCGTGCCGCAGGAAGT
Organism: Christensenellaceae bacterium Phil7; assembly: GCA_001940845.1. GTDB lineage: Bacteria > Bacillota > Clostridia > Christensenellales > CAG-138 > PeH17. Next base: position 143,773 of record MSGV01000023.1, on the reverse strand, counting down.
TTCAGCACGCCCGATGTGAGCTCTATTCAACTCAATTATTCATACTCATTCATCACCAAGCTCATGAGCTCCGTTTTGGTCATGCCTAATGAGCGATAGAACTCCTTATCCTTCAAAAATCGTGCTTTCGCCATCTCATCTCGCTTCACAGCAAGCAAATCATCGCTGAGTTTCTGAACAAAACAGCCCTTTCCCGGAAACGCTGCAATAAAGCCTGAACGTTCCAACTCATCCCAAGCGCGCTTCACCGTAATGACGCTTATGCCCATCTCAGCAGCAAAGCTGCGTATTGTTGGAAGGCTTTCTCCCCCTTCCAGATCTCCCCTCAATATTCCGGCCGCAAATTGATCGTAGAGCTGCTGATAGATCGGTACATCGGAAGCATTTGTTATGGTAATGCCCAGATTCATATTTCAGCCTTCTCGTAGCTTGCAATCGCGCTTCGGCAGGTTAGATAACCCGCCAGCAGATATATAAGGAGTGATACGATCAAATAAGGAATCTGGCGGAGAAGATCCGCTGCTGTGTTCGTTCGCATGAACTCCATGCCCGGCAAAGCCGTGACGAACAGCTCACAAAAACCGCCTAACATGAAATACACAAGCATTCCGATTATGGATGGAACGATCACTTTAAACCGCTTACGATAATTTGCGCTGACCATGATCGTATTAGCGGCGGCATAGCCCAAAAGCACCTCTGCAATAACAATAAAATTCGGTGCAATCATTGATGGTTCCGCAATATCTGAATAAAGAGCTGCCGCAGCGATCGCAGTTGGTACGGAAGCGAGTATTGTTATCATTTCCATCAAGATCACTATTATCATCCTTGCCTTCACGGTTTCTGCCTTGGTAACAGGCAATATGCCGCAGAATTCCTTATCCCGGTACTGCGCTTCCGTGCTCATCGTGATCATGATGCCGACTAAAATATAGAACGGACCGATAAACCTAGGGTAGTCGGGGATAAGAGCCATTCCCGCTGAAACGAAGAAATAGATGATTGTCACGGGATGAATGAGTAGTTTCAGCTCCTTATATACCAGGTTTCTAATGTTTTTCATCAAATCATAGTCCTTTCTTTCCTTGTCTCTTCATTAAAAAGCATGATACTCTCAATATCTGCTTTCGCAATACGCAGACCCTCCGCGTGTTGAATATCCTCCTCATGAATAAGTCCCGTGAATCCGAAGGCATTCTCATTATAACCAATGAGTATGTCTTTAAGAGTCGGCGTGAGCTCATCACTGCTTCCCTGGATAAGGCGGAAGCCATTTATTATGCTCTCCCTATCCCCGCTCATTATAATCTTCCCCTGCTTGATGTATATAACATAGTCGGCAACTTTATCGAGATCGGAAGTGATCTGGGTGGAGAATAGAATACTATGTTCACCATCGGATACGATAGATCTGAATACATCCATAAGCTCATTGCGTGAAACGGGATCCAGTCCGCTGGTCGGTTCATCCAGGATCAATAGTTTCGCATCATGTGAAAGGGCAAGAGCAAGGGCAAACTTTACCTTCATGCCCGCTGAAAGCTCCTTTACACGCTTATTCTCATCGAGGGAGAAGAGCTTACTATAGTTACAATAGGTCTCATAGCTCCAATTCGAATAGAATCGGCTTACCACCTTCGCTATAGACTTCAGCTTTTTATCGGAATAGTAATTAAATTCACCAAGCACGATTCCAAGCTGCTGTTTACAATCGCTCTCATGCTCACACATATTTCTCCCCATAAACCTCACTGTGCCCGCGTCCGGTTTGGTCAAATTGAGAATCGATTTGATCGTTGTGGTCTTCCCTGCTCCGTTTCTGCCTATAAAACCAACGATGTACCCCGGTTCTATCTCAAACGATACATCATGAAGTTCAAAGGCTTCGAAACTCTTGCATACGTTTTTAACCTCTAGTAGTGCCATCTGCATGCTCCTTTCCAATATGCTTTTAACTGTACATATCGTACATACACAATATAACGCTTTGAGAGTGTTTTGTCAACAGGCTTTGGCAAAGAATCTGTATTTTTATTTTAATAGTTTGTCCCCCAATGAATGCAGCACTTCTGACCATGAACCACGCCTAATATATAACGTAGAAAATCCCCTACATTTTCAAAATAGACATGATTTGTTCGCACTCATTCCTTAATTATATTTTATTGCAGAGAAAGTGATGTTAAAATAGATATTATGCGTCCCATAGTTATCGCAGCTATATCGAAGAAGAGCTATTCTGTCAACCGACAAAATAGCTCTTCTTCATGTGTTTGGACAACTAGATAGATATTTGCAAAGCCTTGGAAAAATTTTTTAATTAGCGTGCTGAATCTTAGAAAAAGAATTATTTCTTCTTACAATATCTACAGGAATCTTCTCCTTCTGACGATTTTTTATCAAATGTTTTTAGTTTCCCTGTTGAGCGTTTCATATATTCGCCCCTTATTGCATGTCTTATATACATTTGTGCAAGTTCGCTTTTAATCAGGGAACTGAAACTGTTTATTATCTTATCCTTGAACAGTTCCTTAAACTCTTCTTCACTAATTGCTCCATCCTCGTATAGCTTTCGGCCATATGTTGTAATTGTTAGAATACCTTTGACAAATACTGATTCAGGGTAATCATTTCTCAACTCGATTTCGATGCCTATTATAGATCCAGCATTCTGGTGTTCAGAATCCATGTTGGAAGGTACGTAGTGCGTATTGGCAATTGTGCTCTTGTCGTTAAAAAATACATAGCTGTCTCTATCAACGAGGCAGTAGAATGAATCATGTCGTCCCAGGTAGGATTTCATTGACCCGCCTGAGGAGTGATTTCCACTAGTGATAATACGCCATGTATTATTATCAAATTTCCCACAGGTATATGGAGGATATGGTAGTTCCCCTTTATAGGGCTTTGTGGGATAACAATAGACAAAGTCAACTGTCACATTATGGTCTGAAAATTTCTCATCACTTCTAATAATTATTTTTTGAAGCTCAAATAGGATTGAACGGAGTTGCTCATGAACATCGTAAACCAAAACATTTTCTATATAGTTAATAGGATGCCATTTAGGTACACTTCCATAAGTGGTTTGGAGGATATACCTTTTCTTCAATCGTTCTGTTTCTTTTAACGCTTCCAATGTCGCCATTGAAAATTTATCTGACAACTTGAGATATTCATAACTAGAGTTGGTTGTAATGTATACCCATAATACCCAAGCATTAGCAACTACAATCAGAAATGCTAATATTAATGATATAATTCCCCAGAGAGAATTCTCACCTGAGTCAAAAAATACATTACGAGCTTCGATTAGTACGAGTATTGCAGTAACCATGCCAATTGCCAGTTGAATATATGGATTGACTCTTTTTAATTTCCGAATCTTTATTTCCTGCTTGCGTCGTTTTTCCTCTCGCTGTTCCTTTTTGTTCATCCGAAATTCCTCCTACCGAATTTGAGTATAATCCATAGCTAGTATACACGATTCTGCTTATATTGTCAACAATTTACATATAAAAAAGAAAATCATCTAGATGAATCTTACTTTTCAAAGTACCTATCTATCTAGATGACTTATCATGGCTCCCCCTGTTGGACTCGAACCAACGACACTGCGGTTAACAGCCGCATGCTCTACCGACTGAGCTAAGGAGGAATATTTTGCTTTGCTCTCTCGAACGATATGCATTATAACTCAGTTCGAATTAAAATGCAACCCCTTATTGAGCGTTTTTTCAAATATATTTTTGCTGATGCTTTTGAATCAAAGTTCCCTTATTTTAACCGTCTGCTCCAGATTGTATTCTGCATACTCATAAATGATTGTTTCAAGCTCCTTGCGGGTATGTTCGGGCAAGCGAACCTTTCCCATATCCGTGAGCGGCAAATTCAGCATTCTTCGCACTGCCTCCAATGTCAGCGGCGCAACGACCCTGCTGCCGGTTCCGCAATAATTGCACATTGCACCGCCCATCGCTTTTGAAAACCGAAGCTCTTTCTCTCTTCTGAGATCTTTGCCGCATAGCACACAATTGACCAGCTTGGGCTCATATCCGGCAAGCTTCAAAAACTTGACTGCAAAGCAGAGTTCAAGATCAATGGGATTGTTATCGGTATAGGCAATATAGCTCAAGGTATGATAGCACAGCTTAAAGGCATCATCCCAGCTATGCGTCAAGCAGGTCAGAATCCTGGTCATATGCAGCACCTGCTCGGCGGATTCAAATTTATTATAATCTTCACGAATCGGATAGAAGCTTTCCAGCACACTAGCTGTGGATACATTTAAGATTCCGCAGCGACTGTAGATAACAAATTCCGAATAAGTACATATCTCACATGCAGCAGCCAGCTGACTGCTCTTCTTCCGACAGCCTCTGGCCGTAAGCGTTATGAAGCCCTGCTCAACTGTAAGTACGCTCAAAATTCGATCACTTTCCTTATAATCAGAATATTTAATAACTATTCCGTGTATCGTTTCGAATGCCATTCCAAATTTTCCTATCACTTATTTTCGGGTTGCGGGGAATAACTACAGTATAAAGATTGAAATGGAGCTGTAATTATGAGGGATATCAATGAAAGAGCGCAAACACTTTGGGAGAGATTCACAAAAAGCGGAAACATCGCCGATTACCTGGAATATCGCAGATTCGGCGATGCTTCGCAAGAGGCTAAAAATTCGGATCGTAACCAAACTCCTTGAGTGCAGCTGCACTGTTGCGCCAATCAGAGCGAACCTTTACCCATAGCTGAAGATTTACCTTGGTGCCGAAGAGCCATTCAATATCATGGCGAGCTTCTGAGCCAATACGCTTGAGCATATTTCCGCCCTTGCCAATGATTATTCCCTTGTGAGTCTCTCTTTCGCAATATATCGTAGCAAATACATCATGAATACCATCCGCGCGAAGCTGGATCTTATCAATCCCAACGCCTATACCATGCGGGATCTCATCACGCAGCAGCTTGAGCGCATTCTCCCTTATCATTTCGGAACATATCGACCACATGGGCTGATCCGTTACCATATCGTCCGGGAAATACTGCGGACCATCGACAAGATAATCAAGTATTAGCTTTTCAAGCTTATCTACATTTCGTCCGCTGTCTGCACTGATTGCAACGATTGAGCTGATCCACTCCTCCCGAGCCAATCTTTCGGTCATCTCATCAATATCACCCAAGCTTACCAGATCTATCTTATTTATAGCAGCAATGACCGGAGTTTTCTTGATCCTGTCTTTAAGCTGCGCGAGTAAAAGTTCATCCTTTTCACGAATCCCCTTTGAGGCATCAAACATGAGCAGGACGGCTTCTACTTCATTCACTGCATCATATGCTACCTTTAGCATATATTCACCCAATCGGTTCTTCGGAGCCGTAACTCCCGGTGTATCTATAAAGATGATCTGATAGCCATCACGAGAAACAACTCCCATAATCTTGTTTCTCGTTGTCTGCGCCCGATCGGATACAATGCTGACCTTCTGCCCTACCATGCGGTTCATTAATGTTGATTTGCCGACATTCGGAGAACCGATTATCGTTACGAAACCTGATTTGTACGTCATATTTTCTCCATATCCTCCTTCGTAAACGCCATTGGAATGAGTTCCTCCAGCGTTAAGATTTTATAATTACCTTCCATATTCGCGCATATAACCGGCATGCTCGGCTCACAGAATTCTGCAAGCACCTGTCTGCAAACTCCGCATGGAGCCGTTGCATTCCTGCCGTCTGACACGATTGCGATTGCTTCAAACTCCCGTTCGCCATCGTAAACCGCCTTGAAGATAGCAGTACGCTCGGCACAATTCGTTGGAGTGTAGCTCGCATTCTCAATATTGCATCCCAGATATAGCTTATTGGACTTCGTCAATAGCGCAGCACCAACGCGAAAATTAGAATATGGGGCATATGCATGCGCCCTCGCCTCATTTGCCTGTTCTATTAAAAATTCTATCCTTTCCTCATTCATAGTGTCCTCCCATTTACATCGATCATAGTCATCCATTCAGCCGAATGGAATCCATTATACTGCGCTGTATCGGCAGCATGATCGCTTCATCCTCCGGCTGCATATGATCGTACCCCAAAAGGTGCAGCACACCATGAATCGTCAGAAACATGATCTCACGCTCTAAACTATGACCCAACTCGATGCTTTGGGCTCTTGCTCGTGGAATTGAGATCATTATATCGCCAAGAAACCCATCCGGAGGCGTAAGCAGTTCAGCTCCCTCATCCTCCGGAAAGCTTAAAACATCTGTCGGTCGATCAACCGATCTATATTCACGATTGTATTCGTGAATGATCTCATCAGTCGTAAGTGCGACCGACAGATATCTATCATGGACTTTCTCATGTTCCAATACCGCATTTATCGCAGTAAGCACCATTTCAGCGATACTTTTATTCTCTTCAATTTCAACGAAGCGTATGCTTGTCCTTTTATTTTGCATTATCTATATCCTCCAATCTCGGATACTCAACGCGCTCATGATATTGTGCCGTAAGAGTATTGATAAAGCTTGTTTCTATGGTTTTAACATCCCTTGCTGTAAGCGTAGATTCACTGAGCTGTCCATCTCGCTTAAGCCATATACCTGCGATAACATCGCTGACTTTCTGCGCAATATTATCACTCGTCGGATTTTTGATCGAACGCACCGCTGCCTCACAGCAATCCGCCAGCATCACGATACCGGATTCCTTTGAAGATGGCTTTGAAGATTTATATTTAAAATCAGCCTCATTAATCACTTCGCCTTCCGCAGCCTGCTGCAAAGCTTTATTATAGAAATAGATCACAGTGGAATCGCCATGATGCTCGGAACATATCCGAATGACATCGCTTGGAAGCTTATATTTATTCAAGAGCGTCACACCATCCTTGCGATGTGCAATGATGCGTTCCGCACTCTCTAATGGGGGCAGCGTATCATGGATATTCTTTCCTCGCTGGTTTTCTATGAAATGCATAGGGCTTCTGAGCTTGCCGACATCATGATAATAGCCCGCTGCCTTGCACAGAAGTGCGTCTGCGCCTATGGTTTCAGCAGCCGATTCGGCAAGTGCGGAAACAAGCATAGAGTGATGATATGTCCCCGGAGCTTCTATCATCAGCCTTTTAATCAGAGGATTATTGTTATTCATCAGTTCATTAAGCCTTGCATCCGTAGCAATATCAAAGACGATCTCAAAGATTGGCATCAATCCTGTCGCTATTATTCCGCATAGTATGCCATCGCCTAACAGCCATAACATAGGAATAATTACTGCCTGAAAGCTCATTTCAGCCGTAGCTTGTACACACATGAATATTATCGAGGATGCCGCACCGCCCGCAATGCCTGAAAATATCGGTGCCATGCGGCCATAATTCTTCTTTAATGAATAAACTGCAATTACGCCCCCAATAAACTCCGCAAGCATGATTCCAAGCGGTATCCATGCATCTACCACATATTCTCCCGTTCCGCTCATATATACCGGTGAAAACGCCATAATTCCACCAATAGCGGCACATACAAATGCGACCGAGTAGGCGCTTCTTCTTTTTACAAGCAAAGCAGATAACAACACTGCAAGCAGCATTGCATTGAAATATCCTGACAGCATTGTCATCGGCAAGCTAAAAATTGCAGCAAGCACTATTGCAGACATGATTATCGTAATATTCTTTGGTGCCGAAAAAAGCTTCTTTTCATTTCTTTTGAGGAAGAACCATAGCCCCAGCAGCAATGATAAAGCCGAAGCAGCCGATATCAACAACAGATATCCTATAGGAAGTGAGCTTGTACCCGCTTCTAGCGAGGAGCTATCTACATCCCATCGCAGCTTCAAGTAAATCGAAAGGGAGACAGCGGCCGCTGCAATTGTTAGAATAATACATACGGCCATCGTCCTCATTCGTCTGATATCCGGCTTAGTTTTTCTCATTCTTCGCCCTGCTGCCGATTCCTCCCCGCCGGATTCGCCCTTCGAAAGTCTAGTATTCTTTATGTTTTTAATATCCATACTGCCTCCAAGCTTGACAGAATCAATTTTGAATATCGATCACCGGTTATCCATGCTGCCGCCATGGGTATTCCGCTTCATTCCATCGACATCCGAAGGAGCGTTTCGCTTATCGCTTGCACGCTCCGCAGCAGCCTCATACGCCTGCACAATGCGCTGCACCATCTCGTGGCGCACAACATCCCTTGCAGTCAATCTGACTATCTCAATCCCCTCCACATCTTTTAACACGTTTACAGCGTGGATAAGCCCGCTCTTCTTTTCTATAGGAAGGTCGATCTGAGTGATATCGCCTGTAACGACGACCCTTGAGCCCTCGCCGAATCGAGTTAAGAACATTTTCATCTGTTCAATTGTGCAGTTCTGAGCCTCATCCAGAATTATATATGCATCATTCAAGGTTCGACCCCTCATGTAAGCCAGCGGTGCTACTTCGATTGCGCCGCGCTCCGAAAGCAGCCTGAAGTTTTCTGCGCCAAGGAAATCATAAAGCGCATCATAGAGCGGCCTCAGATAGGGATCTACTTTGTTTTGCAGATCCCCGGGCAAAAATCCAAGCTTTTCACCGGCTTCTACCGCAGGACGGGTCAATATTATCCGGGAAACCTCCTTGTTTTTAAATGCTAAAACAGCCATTGCCACTGCCAAGTAGGTTTTTCCGGTGCCGGCAGGTCCAACACCGAATACCACTGTCTTTCGCTTAAGCGCATTGATATATCTCTTTTGTCCAATAGTCTTGCATTTTATTTGTTTTCCTCTGTTGGTGAATGCTACTACATCATCGGCAAGCTCCAAAATCAGATCCGCATTCCCCTCTCTGGCAAGATCTATCGCATATCGAATTCTTCCTCTATCGATCTTTTCGTCCCTGCGTATCAGGGCAAGCAGTTTTTCGATAACATTCTTTGCCGTCCTGATCGATTCAGGTTCACCGGTGATCACTATGCTCTCCGCATCAGCGCGAATGGCTGCCCCCGTCTCGACCTCTATAACCTTCAGATTCTCGTCAAATGCGCCAAACAGGCGTATGATCTCATCCATAGAATTTATTTCAATAGCAGCTTGATTAATTTCTTCCATTTTCCTTCTTGTGCCGTCTTTTGCGGCTCCTTTCTTTAATTCCATCGTTATTAAATGCATTTTGAGCAGCCAATGGACTCTATCGTTTGTATCTTCATCACAGCAAGCATCGTTCCATCCTCCTGCATTATGAATTCGGTTTCCTTTGCGATCAGCCTTGCTCCTGAGGGTATTCCCTTCTTCAGTTTTTCATTCAGCATATTCTCCGCTTCCTGCTTCATCTCTTCTCTCGTCAGCTCCTTTTCACCCATTACGAGTTCATAAGCGATCCCTTCCGTCACCCGTACAGGAAGCCCGCATGGGGTCAATACCCTTGTTCTTCCGAATTCGGTTTCATAATCATCATATGGTATATCTCCAATGATCTCAAGCAAGCCCGCATCTATCCTGTTCATATGGCTGTATTCTCCGCTGCGAACCAGCCTATCCGCTGTTGGTTGTATTGTTACAGCGAACCTATAGGTGACCTCAGCAATGATCTCGCCCTTTGCTCTGACAAGGATTTCCTCTTCACTGCCCTCCGGCGTTATATCTCCGCTTATAAGAAGCGTTCCGCGCTTAACTGTCTGCCCATTCGCCGCCATTGCCCTTCCATCTTCTGCGACTATGGATAGTATAACGCAATCCTTATCCGCATAAATGTTTGCAGGGGTTTGCTCTTCATCATCGCTTATAATTGAATTGGCTTCCCGTATAACTGCCTTCAAGATAACACCGCTGCATCTGATATCTGCGTAGCTTACACGCTCGTCCATTTCCAATAGGGTATTTCTTGCTTCCTCGAAGCTTATATCATGTTTAGACATTCCAAGTCTTATTCCGGACTGCTCAAGCGTTTGCAGCACTTGCTCCTCCGTCAATACATCGCAGCCATCGGTCTCAATGAAAAGCACTCTGCTCGATAGATACAATATTGCTGCCATACCCACCAAAAGGGTGATCGCCAGGGATAATCTCTGCCTTATGATGTGCATAAGCAACGTTACGCCCCGCTCTTCCAGCACCTCTACCCTGCTTGCACATTCATCCGAGATAAGCCGTACCTCCGGCAATCTGCGGCTTCGCACATATGCCGTCAGCTCTCCCCTTCCGACTCTTATAATATCATGCACCGTTATCCCTTCTGCAATCAAAGCATTTACGGTTCTTTCGGGTCTGGAGCTGCTTATTCTTATTTTAACATATCCTGATAAAAATTTCCACTGCTTCATATACGGCTAACCCTTTTTTCTTGAATTTTCGTATGAAATACTGTCGATTGAGCCATCAACGATTACGGATTCGCTATCAGCAAGCCGTATATCAAGCTTCTTGCCCTCTATTCTCAGTATGCCCAGCTTTGAATAAAGCCTGATACATTCATTTGTAAATTCCAGCACTCCGCCGTGGTTTTCAACCTCCATAAGCTCCCTACCCCACCAGCGCACACAGGTCTGTTCGCCCTCAATAATGGATAAACGCCTGCCGCCCCTTGCAGCATTCCGTGCTTCACTCCTATTATTCGTATTTTCTATTGCACCCATCTTCATGTAAGATGTTATGCATATCGGATGCATTCCATTCAAGCAATCGATAATAAAGGGGGCTTGTGCCGCAAAGAATAGTGATGTATAATTGAAGTATGTTGCGACTAACATAATGATCTTTTCGTCATTATGCTGTCTTTTCAAGGAGGATCTATGATAAAAGAGTATTCCATTGGCGGTATGAGCTGTGCGGCGTGCTCTGCATCCGTTGAACGTTCCGTGAGAAAGATCACAGGAGTCGATGCCGCCAGCGTCAACCTTTCAACAGAACGGCTGACCGTACGAAGCATGACCGATCTATCACCTGCTATTTTTGCCGCTGTGCAAAAGGTTGGTTTCACGATATCTCATGTCGAGTCCATAAAAAAACAATCGATGATAGAAGCAGAGCGCAGGAAAATGGATATGCAGCTTCGCAAGCGTAATCTTATACTTGCGCTGATATTCACAATTCCTTTATTTTATGTATCCATGGGTCATATGGTCGGTCTACCCCTTCCAAAATTCATGACAAAGCCTGATATATTCGCGCTCACACAGATACTTCTTCTTATACCCATAATATATGCAGGAAGAGGCTTCTACGTCCGAGGGCTCAAAGCGATCGCTGCATTGCATCCCAACATGGATTCATTAATTGCGCTTGGCACCATTGCATCCATTGGTTACTCCATATACTCAACCATCCTGATATTTATGGGGCACTCCGAACTAATGCATGAAGGGCTTTATTTCGAATCCGCAGGAGTTATCATCACTCTCGTTATGCTTGGCAAATATCTTGAACAGCGCGCAAAGGCAAGAACCGGAGATGCCGTGACGGCACTGATCGGTCTGACTCCGGATACAGCCCGAGTCATCTCAAAGGATGGTACGGAGAATATCATAAAAGCGGATGAGATCGTAGTTGGTGATAGAATTCGGGTGCTCCCAGGCGAGCGTATTCCAGTGGATGGCAGGATAATCGATGGCTTCAGCAGTATAGATGAATCCATGCTGAGCGGAGAAAGCATCCCCATTGATAAGAATATCGGAGACAGCGTTATAGGCGGCAGCATGAATACAAATGGAAGCTTTACCTATATCTCAGAAAAGATAGGTGATGATACTATTCTCGCCGGAATGATCCGCATGGTAGAGCAGGCTCAGGGCAGCAAGGCACCGATTGCAAGACTTGCCGATAGGATAAGCGGCATTTTTGTCCCGATTGTCGCTATCATTGCCGTGCTCGCTGCCGTAATATGGCTGATTGCAGGCGAAAGCTTTGGTGTTGCCGTAAAAATACTCGTATCTGTTTTGGTCATCGCATGTCCCTGTGCGCTTGGGCTTGCCACTCCAACCGCAATCATGGTTGGAATGGGACGCGGCGCGAATATGGGAATATTCATAAAAAACGGCGAAGCGCTTGAACATACCTGTAAGGTAGATTCAATTATTCTCGATAAGACCGGCACAATAACATGCGGTAAGCCTGATGTCGTACATATCCATCCAAACGGCATGAGCGAGGAAACCTTTATTGAGCTTTTTGCAAGTGCCGAAGCGGGCAGTGAGCATCCTCTTGCAGCCGCTGTAACAAAATATGCTTCCGGAAGAGGTATTGGTTACCATACACCTGAAACCTACACTGCACTCATCGGCCGCGGCGGAGAAGCTGTAGTCGATGGAAAGAGAATTTTGGTCGGTAACGATCGGCTAATGCGTGAAAATGGCATCTCGTATGATGAACGTGCTTTTTCCAAGCTTACAGAAAGCGGAGCAACACCCCTTATGCTTTCTGCCGATGGGCATTATTGCGGAATGATAGGAGTTGCAGACGCAATAAAGCCCGATTCTAAAGCCGCTGTTGATATGCTTCATTCCCATGGAATCGATGTCTGGTTGGTCACAGGAGATAATGAACGCACAGCTATGAGCGTTGCAAAGCAGGTTGGTATAGAAAATATCAAAAGTTCATGCCTTCCAGAAGACAAAAATAAGTTCATCAACGAACTCCGTGCAAACGGCAGACACGTTGCTATGGTTGGTGACGGTATAAATGATGCCGCTGCACTCGCCGCATCCGATGTTGGAATAGCTATCGGCACGGGTACGGATGTTGCCCTGGCAAGTGCCGATATAGTATTGGCAAAGGGCGAACTGACAGGAATAAATAATGCTATACTGCTTTCCCGCACAACGCTGCGCATAATAAAGCAAAACCTATTCTGGGCATTCGCATATAACTGCCTTGGAATACCTATTGCAGCAGGGCTGCTTCATGCCTTTGGCGGTCCGCTGCTCAGCCCTATGATCGCTGCGCTCGCAATGAGCTTAAGCTCTGTGACCGTGCTTACCAATGCGCTCAGGCTTAAAGCCATAAGGTTGAAATAAAAAATAATTACTGTACAGCAAATGCGAGGGAAATAAAAGCCCCTCGCATTTGTAAGAAAGGAAGTATGAGAAAGCTGCAAATTTAATCAGCAAGCGGCAAGTATCTATACCGCCGCACTTGCTTACTACAGGGATTCGCCGAAATCCTCGCGGAATTTTGCTGCAAGCACCTCGGGCCAATCACTGATGGAATTCAGCGGTGCATAAAATTGATGTGGGCCTTCCGTGTCGTATTTCAACCCTCCGATCAATTCACGGTTATCATAGAGCCAGCAAATCCTATCGATCAAATAGTTCATCTGAGAAATTGTATATACCCTTCTTGGAACCGCAAGCCTGACCAATTCCATCGCTCCATACGGCTCGACTTCAGGATCATCCCATGGCTCATCAATGCTGCCGCGTTCCATTCCCCTTGCGCCGGATGCGATATAGACTGCCGATTGCAAAGCCCCTGCCGGATACTGATTTCTCGGAATATGCGGAACAAACTTCAGCGCGTCAAGATGACATCCCAACCCTCCAGGAGGGGTGACAACGGGAATCCCGGCATCCTCCAGCTCGTTGCAGAGATATTCTATGAACTGGGGACCCTGTGCGATTATATTCTCATCCATCGTATCATCCAATCCCACACGAATGGCCTCCATTTCCTTAACGCTCATGCCGCCAAAGGTGGGAAAGCCCTCAAAGCTGGAAACAAACGTCTTGATATGTTCAAATTCCTTTTCATCATTTAATATTATCGCTCCGCCTCTTCCAAATCCGAGCTTGCGCGCTGAAAAATAAATGATATCCATAGCATCCGACAGTATTCTGGTTATCTCTCGGATGGACATATCCATATATGCCTCTTCACGGGTCTTTATAAAATGAAGATTATCTTGAAGCAGGCTTGCATCAAGCACTGAAAGCACTCCATATTTTTTACACAACTCTGCTGCCGCCAGCATATTATCAAGCGCGATCGGTTGCCCTCCTATAAGGTTCGTACCGGCTTCAATTCGCACAAATGCAATTCTATCGCGTTCCTCCTGCAGGATACGTTCAAGCTTTGCAAGATCAAAATCACCCTTAAACGGATTTCCACTCTGCTTATCAAAGCCTTCCTCCTGCAAACAGATGATATAATCACCACCGCAATACCTGATCTTTCCGATCGAAGTACCAAACTGGAAATTCATTGGAACGAGCTTGCCCGGCTTGACATATGCAAGCGCAAGCATGTGCTCACATGCCCTTCCCTGATGCACGGGAAGGAAGTAATCCTTATTAAAAATTTCTTTGATTTTCTGGCTCAGCTTTCTATAGGTGACGCTTCCTGCATAAGCATCATCTCCTATCATCATTGCGCCAAGCTGCTCATTACTCATGGCATTTACGCCACTGTCGGTGAGCATATCTAGATAGCATTCATCCGATTCAAGCCGATAGGAATTAAATCCAGCACGACGAATTGCCTTCACTCTATCTTCTACAGGCAAAATAGAGGTTTTCTGCACTATGCAAACCTTATGCATCTCCAAAGGGAGCGAATTTCTTTTATAGTAACCGACTTTATTCATAAAGGAACTCCTTTCCAGCGAATCTTAAACGATGCTGATTTTACCCTTTCAAACCGCTGTTGTCAAAGATTCTTGGTACTGATTCAGGCTTGTTAACATTTATGCCACAATTCAGCAAAAATTACCTAAAATAAAATAGCTTTGCGTGGTCCAGCAAGTATTCTTGTTAAGCCGCGCAAAGCTCAATCTCCTAGGTTACTCTGTAATATATGCTTTTACCAATTCAAATGTGTTCCTTACACCGTCTATATGAGAACGTTCATACCCATGCGATGCATATACGCCTGCACCGATAAGCCCATGACGCAGATCGTATCCCGCATTGAGTGCCGCGTCCGCATCCGAGCCATAGAATGGATAAACATCAAGCGCATAATCAAGCTCATGCTTCTTCGCCAGTCCGATAAGCCTATCCGTAAGCTCATAGTTATACGGACCGTGTGAATCCTTGACGCAGATCGAAACCTGATGTTCCTTACATTCAAGCCCTTCGCCAACGCAGCCCATATCCACGCTTATTATCTCACAAGCATCCTCCGGAAGCCCGCTTGCACAGCCATGCCCAACCTCCTCGTACACAGTGATAAAGAGATAAACCTTTCTAGTGAGGGTGAGCCGCTCATGCTTAATTGCCCTCGCAATTCCCAACAGAATAGCGACGCTCAGCTTATCATCCAGGAATCTGCTCTTTATATATCCAGATTCGGTTATCCTGGTTCTCGGGTCAAAGCATACATAATCCCCTGTTGCAATGCCCAGTTTGGCAGTATCCTGCTCAGAAAATACCTTTTCATCAAGCACTAGCTCCATGCCATCATAATCACGCTTCTGCGTGCTGTAATCACCATTAACGTGAACCGATGGATTATTCATCTGAAAACAGCCTTCATATACCTTCCCGCTTCTTGTATAAACACGTGCATTTTCACATTCAGCATTATTCGGATTCATCCCGCCTATGCGTGTAAGCTTAAGCCGCCCATTTCCTTTTATCTTTGCAACCATACAGCCCAAAGTATCCAGATGAGCCGAAAACACAACGGGCTCTCCCTCGCCTCCAAGGCAGCACGATATGCAGCCTTTACGGGTAATTTGCGGCTCATACCCGAGGGCTCTAAGTTCATCCATCGTATATTCGGCAGCATTCCGGGTGAACCCACTGGGGCTGTCTATCGCCATAATCTTCTTTAACTGTTCAATAATATAATTCATATATGCCTCCAATATCCGAGTGCATTTTTTGTTATCCACAAAAAAGCACTCCGTATTTTATTTCTTATGCATAGAGCCTGTTTTGAGCATCATTAAGAGCCTTATATGCGCCGTTCTCCAGCATGAGCTCCTCATGAGTCCCTGATTCAATTATGCCATGCTCATCGATCACAATAATGGTATCGCTGTTGCGCACCGTTGAAAGCCTGTGAGCTATGACCATCGTGGTCCTTCCCTTGCTGAGCCTTTCAAATGCCGCAGTTATCTTGGCCTCTGTCGCAGAATCAAGCGCACTAGTTGCTTCATCCAGTATGAGTATGGGCGGATTCTTCAAGAAGATCCTTGCAATAGAGACACGCTGCTTTTGACCTCCGGACAGCGTAATTCCCCGCTCACCCACTATAGTATCATACCCATCAGGCATGCGCATGATATCATCATGTATTTCAGCCGCCATAGCCGCGCGCACTATATCATCATCGCTCGCATCGATACGACCATAACGGATGTTATCCTTTATGCTTGCTGCAAAAAGAAATACATCCTGCTGCACGATCCCTATATTTCTCCGCAGGGATTCAATCGTCACATCACGAATATCATTGCCATCGATCATTATTTTGCCGGAGGAAATATCATAAAACCTTGGCAGCAGGTGGCAAAGAGTTGTCTTACCGCCGCCGGATGGACCAACGAGCGCAACGGTCTTTCCTGCCCCAATCCGCATGGAAATATCGCTAAGTACATTCTGCATATTTTCACCATATGCAAAGCTGACATGTTCATAGACTATATCTCCCCGCACATCATTGAGCTCCTCTGCATTCGGCGAATCCACGATCTCCGGCTCTGTATCCAGCAATTCTGTAAACCTTTTAAATCCGGCCATTCCCATCGCATATTGCTCTGAGAAATTTGCAAGCTTCTTTATCGGAGTTACAAATGAAGAAACATACATCAGGAATACGATCAGAGTGGTCTGATCCATTCGGCCTTTCATGATGAGGTATCCGCTTACAGCAAGAACGATCAAATTGAGTATCGAGGTGAAAAACTCCATTCCCGACTGAAACGCACCCATCGTCTTATAATATTTAGTCTTTGCTCCGATATAGACGCTGTTTCCATTTTCGAATTTCTCTACCTCATAATCCTCATTCGTGAATGCCTTGGCAACCCTTGCACCACTTATGGAGGATTCAATATTAGCGTTTATAAGCGCTGTGCTTTCCTTAACCTTGCGCGAAGTGCTGTTCATATGCCTCCTCAGCTTCATAACAAAGATGAGCATTATAGGTACAAAAGCTATCAGAACCAGTGCAAGCCTCCACTCTATGAAGAGCATCGCTATGAATGCGCCCAAGAACGTCATCATTGATATAAATACATCCTCAGGACCGTGATGTGCGAGCTCGGTCACATCAAAAAGATCAGTCGTACATCTGGACAAAAGCTTTCCGGTTCTGGTCTTATCATAGAAGCTGAAGCCAAGCTTCTGCATATGTGAGAATGCATCGCGCCGCATATCAGCTTCTATGTGTACGCCCAATCTATGTCCGAAATAGGCAACTATATAGGTTGCTCCGGTTCGCAGTATATAAAGCAAAAAGCAGAATGCTATAAGAATGCCGAACATGCGAAAATTCGGAGCTTCCGGGGATAAATAGTTATATAGAATTTTACGTGAAATAAGCGGGTAGACGATATCCACAATGGCTATGAACAATGCACAGCACATATCCAATGCAAACATCCCAATATGGGGTTTATAGTAGCTTATGAAACGTTTTAAGCTTGAAGGTTTCTTACCGTTACTCATAATATTTTATCTCTTATGTTTTTTCTGCTGGTTTATATTTCCTTTTGGCTCCGACGGCGTGTTTTCGAATGCTTCATCGGTATCAAAAAATGCCATATCATGGGTTTGCGGAACAGGCTTTATTCGTTCATCTCCCGGCATTCTTTTTATCATAGCCAGCATAACGAGTGCAATCGCAAACATTATGATAGGAATCCATAGTTGAATTCGTAATATCAGCACCAGGCAAAGCATTATAAATGCTGCCCCAGTAAGCGCAATACAGATCCACGCAAGTGTCTTTTTCAATTTTTTATCCTCCGATCATATTGATTCTATTTTAACATAAACCGGCATTAATTTCAATAACACAGCAAAAACGATGATAATGCCTGATCCGGCTTTGATAAACAATTGAAATTTTCCATAAAATACACTATAATAATGAAGGTTTCGCGATTACCGTCGGCTTTGCTTTGTATTATCCAATTCATCAGGCATCATACTTTATACCGACCGTAAAGCAAACCCGATGCGTGCGAACGATATGGAAGGTTCTCGTGTTTTACATATATTTATCTTTCATTCGCTCCATGCAATCATACATTCATTCGTGATAATGAAAGGTGGTATTATTTATGAAATTTGCCATTGATGCATTCGGAGGGGACAATTCTCCTGGTGCAATCATTGAAGGCACACTTCAGGCAATGTCCAGGTATGATGACTTCAGCATCATATTCACCGGCGATGCTGCGTTGATCCAGAATGAGCTCAGCAAATATGAATCCGATTACACAGGCTTGAAACACCGAATAAAAATCGTTCATGCTCCGGATATCATCACCTGCGATGAACAGCCGACGATCGCTATCAAGCATAAGAAGGAGAGCTCGCTCGTGAAAGCACTTCAAATCGTTGCCAATGGTGAGGCGGATTGCTTCATATCGGCGGGCAGCTCAGGAGCAATACTTGCCGGAGCCACACTCATCGTCAAGCGTATTCGCGGCATACTTCGCCCTGCGCTTGCTCCGGTTATGCCCTCGCTTAAAGGGCCTGTCATGCTTATAGACTGCGGAGCCAACGCTGATTGCAAGCCTGAATATTTGGTTCAGTTCGCAAAGATGGGAACTGCATATATGAATGGTGTGCTCGGCATCAGTGCTCCCCGCATTGGAATCATCAGCAACGGAACTGAAGAGGGAAAGGGCAATGAGCTCACCAAAGCATCATACGCGCTGCTTAAAGCAGAGGAAGATATAAATTTCATCGGCAACTGCGAAGCGCGCGAAGTTATGAGCGGTGATTATGATGTAGTCGTCTGTGATGGATTTGTGGGAAACGCCATACTTAAAAGCATGGAGGGAACCATCTCCACCCTGCTGACAATGCTTAAAGCCGAGCTCATGGGCTCAACTCTATCTAAGCTTGGTGCAGCGATGAGCAAATCTGCCTTTAAATCTCTCAAAGCAAAGATGGATTATAAGGAGTATGGCGGAGCTCCGCTGCTTGGAATACGCAGCGGCATCATCAAAGCGCATGGTAACAGCGATGCAAAAGCTATTGCATCTGCGATAAATCAAGCTCGTATGCTCATAAATGGTAATGTTGTCGGTCAAATAGAGGATTTTGTTGAAAAATCCATGCAAACCTCAGAATAAACTCTGTCCTCGCAATTTTGATTTGACTTAAAGCGCAATTTGCGCTAAAATAGCGTTGGATTAATTCAATCATTCAAAAGGAGAATAGATATGCTTAATGAAATTCGCGAGAGCATTGCTGCTCAGCTTGGTATCTCCATTGATACTGTTACAGCAGAATCCAGACTAATCGATGATCTTAAAGCCGATTCGCTCGATATAGTGGAGCTCGTCACCGGCCTTGAAGAACGCTATGGCATCGAGATCCCGGAAGAAGATCTGCCCAAGCTAAAAACCGTCGGCGACGTTGCCGCCTATGTTGAATCCAAATAAATACTTATCGGTATTCGCCCATGCCGCTCTTGATAGAATTGAATTACGGTATGGGCGAATAAACATATCTTTTGCGGAGGAATAAATGCTTTCTGAAACACGCATTGCGTCACTTAATCAACTTTCCGCAAAGCTCAGCTACAACTTCACAGACCTTGAAACTCTAAATGTTGCGCTCACCCATTCTTCTTATGTAAATGGTGAAAACAAAGCACATAAACACAACGAACGAATGGAGTTCTTAGGTGATGCTGTACTTGAGCTTTGCGTCAGCGAATACCTTTACAAAAATTATCCGAATATGAATGAGGGTTTGATGACAAGAACTCGTTCACGTGCGGTTTACGAGCCTGCGCTTTTTGATGTCGCTCGAAGCCTCAATCTTGGCAGCTATCTGCTGCTCAGTCACGGCGAAGAAAATACCGGCGGACGCGAAAAGCCCTCAATACTCTCCGATGCGCTTGAAGCCGTCATTGGAGCTATCTACCTTGATGGAGGTATTGAACCTGCCCGACAATTCATATTGAGCTTTGTGCGCACCAGCATAGAGGATGCTATCAAGAGCGTTTCCGTTAAGGATTATAAAACATTGCTGCAAGAATATGTGCAGCATCGTCATGCAGGAGAGCTAAAATATACTGTTATTGGAATTAATGGTCCTGATCATAAGCGTATTTTCACTATGCAGGTAAGCATAGGCGGAGTTGTATATGGTTTTGGAGATGGCAGTTCAAAACAGGAAGCCGGGCAGCATGCCGCAAAGGCAACGCTAGAACTCCTGAACCAACCCATTTGATTGCCAGATGCAGCTAACGAAACTCGAAATAAGCGGATTCAAATCATTTGCCAAGCGAACCGAGCTCATATTTGAGCCCGGCATTACCGGTATATTAGGTCCGAATGGCTGTGGAAAGAGTAATATAGCCGATGCATTCCGATTTGTTCTTGGAGAACAGAGCGCACGTGCTTTAAGAGGTAAGAAGGTTGAAGATTTCATATTCGGCGGAACGGAAACGCGCCGTCCCCTATCCTACTGTCAGGTATCAATGTATTTCGATAATTCGGATGGTACCTTGGCTTCTTCGTACTCCGAGGTTGTCGTATCCCGCCATTCCTATCGTTCCGGCGAGAGCGAATATTTCATAAACAAGATCCCCTGCCGACTCAAGGATATACATGAGTTGTTCCGCGATACCGGCATAGGCAAGGACGGCTATTCCATCATTGGTCAGGGGCGCGTCGGAGAGATATTATCAGATCGTTCCGGAGATAGACGCGAGGTTTTTGAAGAGGCTGCCGGTGTTATGAAATACCGTGCTCGAAAGGAAGATGCTGAACGAAAGCTTCAAAACACCACTAAGAATCTCACAAGGCTTGATGATATCATCATCGAGTTGGAATCCAGGCTGGAGCCGCTCAGACGCGACAGCGAAAAGGCTTCCGAATATTTCAAATACCGTGAAGAGCTTAAGGATTTGGAGATAAATCTCTTCCTGTATCAATACGATAAATCCAGCGAAAAAATCAAACAGCTATCCGAAAGTGCAGAAATGATGGCTGCGGCAATTGAAGACTCTGCGGCGGAAGAATCACGCCTTGCTTACGGATGTACCTGCATCGAAGAGCAGGAACGATCACTCTCGGGCTCTCTCAGCGAGCTTGCGCAGCTATTGATAGAAATGTCATCCGAGGTAGAAGCATCTGTCGGACATGAAAAACTGCTTCATGAAAGAAAAGCTGCGCTTGAGGCAGAAATTGAGCATCAAAAAGCTCTGATCGAACAGCTCGAGCGGGATATTGAAGTTTCAAATGAACGGCTTGGCACGCTTCATTCACATTACAGCGAAGAATCCGACCTTTACACTGAAATGCGTGCCGATATGGATATTCAGGAGAGGGAGCTATCCGAACTCCAAGCCACTATATCAGATAAGGAGCAGCTGCTTGAGCGGCGTAAGCAGGCTATGATGGCTGCCATGAATAGCATTGCTGATGCCAAAAGCCGTATTTCAAGGCTTGAAACGATGAAATCAAGTATCGACAGCAGACTTGAGGCTATAAAATCCGAGAAACATGAATTAGAATTGGATGCTCAAAAGCTTGAACAGGAGCTTTTGGATGCGGAGGAAGAAATAAGCCGCGTTTCCATTGAAAAAGGTACGCTGAAGACCAGCTATTTATCCTCCACGGAATGCATTAAAGCATTAGATCAGGAGCTCTCAGCATGTTCTGCCGGACAGCGGAAGCATGAAAATGAGCTCAATTCAATCAATTCTCGAATTCGAGTTCTTAAGGATCTCAAGCGTGCTCATGATGGCTATTATGCCAGCGTTAAGCGTCTGCTAAATGATGCCTCTAATAATGCACAGCTTTCTGAACGCATACATGGAGTGTTGGCAGAGTTGATTTCGGTCCCTGCCGAATATGAGGCTGCTATAGAAGCTGCCCTTGGTTCGGCTCTGCAAAATATTGTAGTGCCTACGGAGCAGGATGCAAAATTTATTATCGAATACCTTAGAAGAAGGGATTATGGCAGAGCCACACTCCTACCAGTCAGCAGTATGCGCCCAAGGCTCCTGAGCAGCGAGGAACTCTCTTATACGCAGATCGACGGCTGCTTTGGCACGGCATCGGAGCTGGTTGGCTATGACTCCATATATCAAAAGGTCATCGATAACCTCCTGGGAAGAGTTGTCATCGTTCGAGATCTCGATGTCGGAATAGCTATAAACAGAAGGGCTCGCTCATCATTCCGTATAGCAACGCTGAAGGGCGATCTTCTCAATCCCGGTGGCAGTATGACTGGCGGCAGTATGCAGAAGCGTGAGATAAGTCTGCTTGGACGCGAGCGCGAGATTGAAGAGCTTATCGAACGCAGCAAGCGATTTGAGAGCGAGATTTCGGAGGCTTCCGAGCGGATCAGGCTGATCAAAAATCGGCTGTCAAGGGCAAGGGATGATGCTTCATATGCATCAGAACAGCTCCGTTCATTGGATGTAAAGCTTGCCTCAGCAAATGAGCGAGCCGATATAATCAAGAAATACATACAAAAAAATTCCGAATCGGCCACAAAGCTCGATGTTGAGGCTGATCAACTTTTGGATTCCCTTTCTGAGATTGATGCACAGACTAAGGAGGCACTTGTCGCTGAATCCGGGTTATCCGAGGGCAACGCTACAACGAACGAGGATATTCGAGCCGTACAGAGCGAACTGAATAAACTTCGTATTAAGCTTCAGAGCGCAAACGATTCGCTGAGTGAAATCAGAGTCAGGCTTATGGCGTCCGAAAAGGAAAGGAATTCTGCCAATTCCGATATCAAACGCATTACGAGCGATATCGGTTCAAAAAAAATTTCGCTGGTTTCTGCAAAGGGCGCAATAAAAAAGGCGCTCGAAGATATTGAAAGCATCAATGCTGAACTGAACGAGCTTTCACAAGCCATAGCCATAGAACGTCAGAAATTTGATGCTTTAAAGGCAAAACAAGGCGATCTTGAAGCTGAACGCGCCGCTAAGCTTAAACTTCTCGATGAAAAGCGTGCAGAACGTGAAAATATTGCGCAGCAGCTCATCGACCTTCGGGATCGCCATCACCGATGTGAGCTTAACCTCAGCCGTGCGCAGGGAGATATAAGCAGCCTTTGCGAACGTATATGGCAGGAATATGAGCTCACATATGATAATGCGCTCCCATTCAAGCGAGATATCCAGGCTACGCAATCCCATATGCGTGCTGATGAACTTCGGAAACTCATCAAATCGCTGGGGCAGGTCAACGCTTCCTCGATTGAGGAGTATCGGGAGGTTAAAGCTCGATATGATGAATTGACCGCTCAATGCAGCGATCTGCGCCGAGCCGAATCCGACCTTAACGAATTGATATCGAAGCTTACCGCTACAATGGAAGCTGAATTCTCAGCACAGTTTTCGCTAATACAGTCGAACTTCAGCGATACATTCACGGCTTTGTTCGGCGGAGGTAAAGCGGAGCTTGTATTATCCGATAAAAGCGATGTCCTCAATTGCAATATTGATATCATTGCTCAGCCTCCCGGAAAGAAGCTCCAATTGCTCTCCCTGCTGTCCGGCGGAGAGCAAGCGCTTACTGCCATCGCGCTTCTATTTGCGATATTGAAGCTCAAACCCGCTGCATTCTGCATTTTGGATGAGATCGATACTTCGCTCGATGAAGCCAATGTTGATAATTTTGCCAGGTATCTTAAAGAATACTCTGTAGGCACTCAATTTATAATAATCACTCATAGAAAAGGTGCTATGGCCGTTTGCAATGCCCTTTATGGCGTTTCCATGCAGGAAAAGGGCATTTCGACCATCGTATCTGCTAAATTTAATCAAGATTAAGGAGATAGTGTTATGTCAATGTGGGATATTTTCAAGCGCAAAAACAAGGGCAAGAACAAAGAGGAAGCGATTGCCGAAGAAAAGACTGCATCCATCGAACAGCCAATGGACGAACAGGATTCATCCATGCGCTGCGATGGTGAATTGCAGACTCCCGAAGAGTGTCCGTGCGATTCAACATCTGAGTGTTCGCCTATGGATACGCATGATTTGCCAGGAGATGAAGCCGAAAAGGATTTGCCGAATGAGCTCACGGTACCGCAAATCACTGAAGAAGTCGAAACAAAGCCCAACACAACAACTGAACGAAATGCGGAACCGCTCAATACAGAGGATTCTTCGGCTTCTATTCAGCAGGAAAAACCCGCAAAACCCGATAAACCCGCAAAGCAAGGTTTTTTCTCAAAACTCAAGGACGGGCTGCGCAAAACCAGGGATACCCTGCTTGGAAGTCTGTTTGTTGAAAATGGAGAAAAAATCGATGACGAGTTTTATGAGGAGCTGGAGGAAGCTATGATAATTTCCGATATGGGAATGACAACCACGGAAAAGCTTCTGACTCAGCTTCGCAAAGAGCTTAAGGCAAATGGCATTCACACCCGAACGGAAGCCAGGAAGGTCATGATACAGCTGCTTTCGGAAACCATGCGGCCCGACGATGAATTCCTTTCCGATGTCGACAAAGCGGTTATCATGATTGTCGGCGTGAATGGCGTCGGAAAGACCACATCCATTGGCAAGCTTGCATCGATGTATAAGGCCGATGGAAAGTCCGTTATGCTTGCAGCGGCCGATACCTTCCGAGCAGCTGCCGCCGAGCAGCTCACAATTTGGGCAGAACGCGCGGATGTTCCAATAGTCAAGCATGGAGAAGGTGCCGATCCCGCTGCCGTCGTTTTTGATTCGATTGCATCATTTAAAGCAAAGAACAGCGATATACTCATCTGCGATACTGCGGGAAGGCTTCATAACAAAGTCAATCTGATGAATGAGCTTTCCAAGATGCGTCGCGTCATCGATAGGGAACTCCCCGGTATTCCGGTCGAGGTATTGCTCGTGCTTGATGCAACAACCGGCCAAAATGCGATTGCACAAGCAAAGGTTTTTGGTGAAAATGCCGGACTGACCGGTATAATACTTACAAAGCTCGATGGAACTGCAAAGGGCGGCGTAGTGGTTGCGGTTAAGGATGAACTGCATCTTCCCGTTCGTTTTATAGGCATCGGAGAGGGTATTGATGATCTTCAGCCCTTTGATGCCGATGCATTTGCTCAAGCATTGATCTAAAGCCCTGAATTGAGTATGGTTTCAAAATGTACAAAACATTTTGGAACCTTAATTTTATTGCTGTTCAGATATGGATATAAAAAAATCCGGGCGTACGATTGATATGCCCGGATTTATTGATCTTTGGGAGATAAGTAAATTACTTAGCCTCTTCTTCGTCCATCTTGATGACTTGAACGCCATCATAGCAGCCACAATGCCTGCAAACTCTGTGAGCGAGTTTTTTCTCGTGGCACTGAGGGCATTCTACGACAGCGGGGGCGGTGAGCTTCCAGTTGTTAGCTCTACGCTTATCACGCCTTGCTTTCGATGTTTTTCTCTTAGGTACTGCCATTTTCTACACCTCCTCTTCATCATTGAGCAGTTGCGCGAGTTCTTCTAAGGAAGCGAAGTTGGCATTCTTCACCGAACTTGAACACGAACACTGCATAGTATTCAAATCACAACCGCAAATTGGGCACAGCCCCTTGCAGTCCGGCTTGCATAAGCCGTATAATGGAGCATTTAGAATAATAAGATCTAAAACCATCCTATCAAGATCAAGCATTTCACCGCTGAACGGATAGCATTCAAGCTCATCCGCTTCCTCCTCGGAGGCTTTTATAAACCTCTCGGAGAAATCGACACTGAAATCCTGATCAAATTCCTCATTACATTTAGTGCAGTTCATCCGCAATCTGGAGCTGAGCACACCGGAAACGCTGAATCCCTCTCCATCAAAGACATAGGTGATATCAACGCATACGGGCATAATGAATCGCAGCTCATGCCCACCAAAATCTATAGGCCCCAACTCTTCCTCAAAATGCCTTTTGGCAGGCTTGCCCGCCAACTTTAGCTCCGCAGCAACATTCAGTTCCACACAATACTCCATTCTATGTTGCACAATACAACCTTCCACATTTTATATGTATCGGGTTACCTTGTCAACCTTTTTCTCAATATTTTGAGAAATATAATGAATTATTTTTTGACGAGTTCAGCCGTCTGCGCTGCAATCATCATTTCCTCATCTGTAGGAATTACAAACGCCTTGACACGGCTTTCAGGCATCGTTATCTCAACATTCTGTCCCCTCGGGCAATGCTCGTTGAGGTCATCATTGAGCACAACTCCAAGATAATTAAGTCCATTGAGCACACGCTCGCGTACATAATACGCATTTTCGCCGACTCCGGCGGTAAATACTATAGCATCAATGCCATCCATTGCGGCAGTATATGCTCCGATGTATTTCTTGATCTTATAGCACAGGGTCGCGATAGCGAGTTCAGCACGAGCATTTCCCTCTCTGGAAGCCGCAACTATATCGCGCATATCGCTTGATACGCCGCTGAGAGCCAGCACGCCGCTTTTCTTATTCATATAAGCATCCATTTCAGCAGCATTTAAATCAAGCTTCTTCATCAGATAGAGCACGATGGCAGGATCGATATCTCCGCAGCGGGTTCCCATTGGGAGCCCCTCAAGAGGAGTGAGACCCATGCTGGTATCAATGCACTTTCCGCCTTTTATGGCTGCAACTGAAGAGCCATTGCCAATATGACAGGTAACGATCTTGGTCTCCTCGGCCGGCTTATCGAGCATTTCTATCGCAACTTTGGAAACATAGTTATGAGAAGTGCCATGGAAGCCATAGCGGCGTACCATATGATCGGTATAGGCTTCATATGGAAGGGCATACATATATGCCTCTGCAGGCATTGTCTGATGGAAGGCCGTATCGAACACAGCCACCATGGGAACATTGGGCATGATCTCGCGGCAAGCCCTGATGCCCATCATATTCGCCGGATTATGCAGCGGAGCCAGATCGGTCAGAGTCTCAATAGTTGCAATAACCTCATCATCGATCAGAACCGGCTGAGTGAATTTCTCACCGCCATGAACGACGCGATGACCCACAGCATCGATCTCTTCCATGCTCTTAATGACACCATTTTCGGGGTCAAGCATTGCATCGATGACGATACGAATCGCTTCGGTATGATCCTTCACATCTCGAACGATCTCAAATCCCGTCTTTCCGAGAGTGGGCTTATAAATAATATTCGAATCCTTAATGCCGATACGATCGATAAGACCCTTGGCTATAACCGCTTCGGTATCAACATCTATAAGCTGATACTTCAGAGAAGAGCTGCCAGCGTTAATAACAAGAACCTTCATATAAAACAATCCTTTCATCATATACCGTGGGACATACCTCACGAATATTGGTACTTACACCGTCAAAGCCATTGACGAACTTGTTTATTTGTATTATAACATAATAAGATGAACTTTGGAATAATCGAGTGAAATATAAAATTAGAATTTGAGCGGAGCTTTTATTATGAACGGCTGCATTGGCGTCATTGCCGAATACAATCCATTTCACAAAGGTCATTCGTACCAGCTTAATGAGGCAAGGCGTATCTCTGCCTGCGATTTTGTCATTGTTTGTATGAGTGCAAGCTTTGTTCAGCGCGGAGAACCTGCCTGCGCCGATAAATTCATGCGCACAAGATGGGCATTGGAAGGCGGTGCAGACATGGTTATCGAGCTTCCCGATATACTCAGCGTTTCTTGTGCTGAAAGATTTGCGACCGGAGGGATCAAGCTGCTCAATGCAGCAGGCATCGTTTCCGGAATATGTTTTGGCAGCGAAAGCGGGAATATAAGCCTATTGCAGGATATTTCAAACAATACGCCCGATCCGGCGGTATTGAGAGCCAAGCTCTCCAATGGGAATTCCTATCCTTCGGCAATGAATGCTGCGCTTGGCAAAAACGGAGCCAATATTTCCATGGATTCCCCAAACGACATGCTTGGCATCGAATACCTCCGTGCCATAGCCCGTATAAATCCCAAGCTTAAAGCCTTCACTGTCAAGCGAATGGGCAGCGGCTATAATGACATATCGGATATCGGTGAATTTGCTTCTGCAACAGCCATCCGTGCAAAATTACTTCAACCCCTTTCCGATACGAATATCAAAGCACTGCCAGACAACGTAATGCGTACCATTCAAGCTGAGATGAAATCCGGCAGATTCCCAGCATCCATGAAAACGCTTTCAGATCCCATACTTTATTCACTAAGAAAGCTTGGTAATTCCGGAATCTCCGCCCTTGCAGAGGTGTCTGAAGGATTGGAGAATCCCCTTTTTAATGCCGCAAAAGCATGTAGCAATTGCGATGAGCTTCTAAACTTAGTAAAGACGAAGCGTTATACCATGGCAAGACTGCGGAGAATCCTTATCAATGCCCTTCTATCCAGCACCGCTGATTTGCAGGATCTAGCGATCAACGCCTCTGATTCGCTCTATATCCGTGTGTTGGGTCTGCGCCGAAGATCAATCCAGCTATTATCCGAACTCAACCGCTGCGCTGCACTTCCGATAATATCACGGCACTCGGATATAAAAAAGCTGCCCGACAATGCTAAACGAATTTTCGATCATACCGCACTCGCTTCAATGGTTCGCGCTGCGGCACAGCCGACTGATAAATCCACAGAGGATGAGTTTGCATCAGCACTTATCATCGTATGATAATACATTCCCTTATCGGCATACCATTCATACTTTCGGCATAGCTTTTGCTATGAAATCGTTCTTTATAGCCATTATTCTTCTGCTCTGTACTGCATTGGTGATGTTCAGTTCATCATCAATGCTTGGTGCCGCCAGGGGATTTGAACTTTTTATAGCGAATGTTTTCCCTGCGCTGTTCCCATTCTTTGTATGCATCTCCTCGCTCAAAAGGCTTGGAGCTTTTAAAGTAAAAAATTCCAAACCGGCAATGACAGTTCTGGAAATTTTCATGCTATGCTGCATATCTGGGTCTCCCACGGGTTCTCTATTGGTCGATAACAGCTTTGGAGGCGATATCCCATTGCTTTCCCTGCGAAAAAGAAGCATTCTCTCAGCAATATGCAATCTCTCAAGCCCGGTATTCATAATTGGAGCAGTCTGCACCAATATGCTCGGTCATACGCAGCTCGCGATCCCGATAGCTATATCACATTATGGCACCTCGGCATTGCTTCTCATTCTTTTCATGGTTTTCAACCGGAACAAAATCCATGCAAAAGAAACTCATACCATTGGAAAACCCATAGGGCTGCAATATGTTCTGCCCGAGTCGATTGCAGAATCCATGCAGACAATGCTGCGCCTTGGCGGAACACTCATATTTTTTTCTGTTATAATCGGAATTCTATCAGGGTTTCATCTTATTACTTCCATGCCGCCGTTGGATCGCGGTCTGATTTTCGGCATCATTGAAATGACAAATGGTATTGAAATATTAGCTTGCTCCGGTATACAGCCAAGGCTGACTCTAAGCTTGATAAGTGCTTTGCTCTCACTCGGCGGCATATGCATATTCATTCAGGCATCAAGTGTTTCAAAGCTCTCACCCCTTCCATATCTCGGTACCAAGCTTTTCCATGCTATCACTGCCGGAGCTTTATGCTATTTTATTTTTCCATACATGCCCGATAAAATATCGGCTGTCACCAATTCTTTTGATCATACACTTTTTTTAGCAAATCTGCTCACCATGGGGGAGCTTGCGCTTTGCGGCGCATTTGCTTCGAGCATTGCAATATTATTCTCCATTATCATCTCCGGAAAAACCCGTGCATCATAAAAAGCGTAATGTGAAAATTTATTCACACTACGCTTCATTCCTTCAATCGATCAATCTTCGGAATCATTACTATATGATTGCCGCCTATTTCTAAACAGCCCTCCGAGCTTTGAAAGTGGGCTGCGGAAATCATCATTCTCGCCGCCATATTCAACCTCATCCTCGCCCAAAGCATATTCCTGCTGTTGTTCCTGCTGAATATTATTTTCACGAGGAGCCGTATTCTGCTGAGCTGCTGCGCCCTGATCCCCGCCTTCACCGTGAATTCTGAGCTTTTCACGTTCCTCGCCTATAAGATTAAGATAATCCTCCAGCGCAACCATAAGCTCTTCCATGATATCATCGGCCATCTTTCTGGCATTACCATGAAGCCTATTGCACCACAGCACTGCCTCGCGGCGACGCTGATCGGCTCGTTCATTCGCTTGACGCATTATCTCGCTCTCGCTGATAAGGCGTTCCGCCTCAGCTTCGGCTTCGGCAATGATCTCCGCAGCATCCTCCTCCGCCATAGCTATCTTGCGCTCATAATAGCCATCAGCATCCCCCGTCCGCGATTCAAAGTATTCATCGCCGGCGGCCCTGCGCCCGTCAGCATACTTATCAGCGGCCTCTCTCGTATTTGTATCATATTCATCGGCTTCAACAGTCACATCATTGCGATAGCGGTTGGCATCATCAATGGCCTTCTGTGCCTCCTGATTGGCATCAGAGACTATCTTATCAGCCTCCCTCGCAGCATCATCCACCATTCTGTCTGCTTCATCATGCGCACGTTCCTTGATATGCTCCTCTTCACGCAGTATGCTGTTTGCCAGCCTGATATCATCGGGCAAACAGGTTCGAACATCATTAAGCATCTCATCAAGCACAACAGCACTTACGATTCGCCCCTCTGAATCTCCCCAAAGCGGCGTCTTCTGTGCCCAAACATACTTGGAAATAGTGTCGAGCTGTTCCTCTACAAGTTTTGTGCATTCCTCTCTATCGGTAGGCATAATCTTTATTTCCTTTCTAAAAAAATTTCATGTTTGGAATTCGGCACCAAATCATCAATATCGATATTTAGTTCCATTAATTGCCTGACTAAGCTTGAGCTGATGTAAGAATATTCTGGCTTGGCCAATATATATAATGTTTCTATGTTCGAATCCAGCTTATTATTTACCGTCTCCAGCATTCTTTCATATTCAACATCGGCACCCGTGCGGATTCCTCGAATTATGCATCCAACGCCGAGATATTTTGCATGATCGACCAGCAATCCGTTAAAATGAGTTACTTCAATATTTTTCATCCCTGCGGTTGCATCACGTATCAATTCCTCACGTTCTGAAATCGTGAATAGCGCGGAATCCTTTCCCGGATTATACAGAATTGATATATATACCTTTTCAAATTGCTTTGAAATACGCTGCACAAGATCCAAATGCCCTATAGTAAACGGATCAAAGCTTCCTGCGAAAACAGCTTTCATTCCCGATCTCCACTAAATCTTATGTATGTTACCCCGGTATCTCCATATTTCCTGGGCTCTCGAAATTCTAATACCGCTTTTACTCCATCATCCAACGAATCGAAATCAATGGACTGCTTCCAGGAATGCTCCGCCAGTATGATGCATCCATTGCATAGAAGCTTCAAGTTCACGAGGCGGTTCAAGACCTTTTCAAGAAATCCGGCATTATACGGCGGATCCAGCAATACGAGTGAAAATTTATCTTCCCGTAAGCCAAGCTGCGATATGAGCGAGAAGCAATCAAGCGAAAAAACTTCGCATTGCTTATCAAAGCAAAGTGTACGGATATTGGATTCGATCAGCTTTGCTGCATTTCTATCGATATCGCAAAATACAGCATATTCCGCTCCGCGAGATATTGCCTCTAAACCCAAGCCTCCGCTCCCGGCGAAAAGATCAAGCACCCTTCGACCCTCTATATCGAATTGGATCATTCCAAACATTGCTTCCTTTACTCTATCGAGAGTCGGGCGCGTATTTCTTCCGATCGGTGCTTCAAATCTCCTGCCGCCTGCTTTACCTGCAATTATACGCAAACTATATTACTCCTTAAAATGTGATCCGTCAGCCTCATATAAGCTCATATTAATTTTAACACCGCATAGCATGATATTGCAAGCGCATATGTTCATTTTGTTCGTATATTATTTATCTGCGTATCAATTCACTTGGTAAAGCAACGCAGTTCAGCGGCCTATCATGCGGCTCAACAGGAAGCCAATCGATCAATTGAAAATCATACCCCACTCCAACCGTAAATGCAGAAGTTTTCACAAGCAGCCGATCGTAATATCCGCCACCTTGTCCCAGCCTTGAACAATCGCGCATATACGCCACTGCCGGAACTATTATCAAATCCAGCTCGGAGGCATCGACTTCAACCGAGTCATCAATATCGGGTTCCATTATGCCATATGCACCCAGCTTGAAACTATCGGTCGTATTCGGTACCATAAGCCTTAGCCCGCCATTTTCTGCGCATAGCGGGAACGCAATCTTTTTTTGCCGTTTCATTGCATCATCAACTATGTATGAAACGTCCACCTCTCCCTTGGCTGCCATATATGCAAGGATAAGCTCTGCGCCAGGATATTCTGGCAGGGCAATAACCCTCTCGCACACAGCCGCTGATCCGGCTCTTGCTGCGAGCTCATCCTGTTCCCTGCGCTGCTTTCTAAGGGCACGGCGAAGCTCGTTCTTGAGCTCCGCCATAGTACCACAATTCTCAATAAACCTGTCCATTATAGCTCATCAAATACGATTTCACCGTTTACGATGGTCATAACACACCTTGTCCGGAAATCAAATGGATGCCCATAGAATACCGCAATATCCGCATCCTTTCCGACCTCAAGAGATCCCACCCTATCTGCAATGCCAACTATCTCTGCTGCATTTATCGTTATGGATTCAAGCGCAGCCTTTTCCGGAAGCCCCTCGCGAACTGCCAATGCAGCACATACCGACAGATACTGCTCCGGAATTACAGGATGATCGGTCATCATAGCAAACTTGATTCCATTCTCATAAAGGGTTCTGGGTGCGATCATGCTCAGATTGCGAAGTTCAATCTTGCTTCTATCTGAAAGCAATGGACCTATTATAACACCGGCGCCCAACTGCCGCAGGTCATCCTTAATGCGGTTGATTATCAAATAGCCCTCTGTGAAATGATCCAACGTAATCCGCAGATCAAATTCCTTTGCAATTCGTATCGCCGTCAGGATATCATCAGCGCGATGCGCATGGATCTTAAGCGGCAGCTCCCGGCGAACGACAGGAAGCATGGATTCAAGCTTGAAATTATAGGGCGGTCTTTTGCTCTCATCCTCTCCCGCTTCCTTCAGCTTTCTATCGTAGTCCAAAGTCTCAATAATCGTTTTCCTCAAAGTCGATGCAATGGACATACGGGTATAGAAGGTCTTGCTTCCAGAATATACCCGCTTTGGATTTTCACCGAATGCCGCCTTCATCGCGATCGGCTCACGGATCACCATGTCCTCCACTCTGCCTCCGGCTGTCTTCATCGCAACGAATTGGCCTCCGATAACATTTGCACTTCCGGGACCTGTTACAACGGAGGTCACACCTCCCATACAGGCCTCTTTAAAGCATTTATCATAGGGATTTATTGCATCTATCGCACGAAGCTCAGGTGTGACGGGATTCGAACGCTCATTTCCATCATCACCCTCAAATCCCATACCATCCTCAAACATGCCTATGTGGCAATGAGCATCTATAATTCCGGGGATCAATGTGCAGCCTGATAAGTTGATATATTCAGCCTCAGGATATTCAAGATTTGCACCTATCGCAGCTATTTTGCCGTTATCCACAGCGATATCACCAATAAATGCTTCACCTGCAACCGGGATCACATTACCATTTTTAAAAACTTTCATCACTAATTTCCTCCATATATACTATTAGTCAAAGCATTAATCATCAATTACTGCCAAAGAGACGGCCTCTATCACATCTCCCGCAGCAAGAGTTCTGTTTTTCAACAGATCCAACGCTTTATTTGCCGATGAGCCCAGCAAAAAAGCACCAACGCTCGCCGCATCAAATGGCTTCAGCCCCTGAGCAAGCAAAGCAGTTATTATTCCTGTAAGCACATCACCGCTCCCGCCCTTTGCGAGCCCCGGATTTCCGCTTGTATTATAGCGAATACAGCCTTTAGGAGACGCGATTACGGAAACCGAGGATTTGAGAAGCAACGTACAATCATGCTCTGCCGCATAATTTCTTGCTGTATCAACCGGATTACCTACTACCTCTGCAACGCTTATGCCCAGCAGTCTTGACATCTCACCTGGATGGGGGGTCAAAACACAGTTTTCATGCAGCAATGCAGAGCCATCCTCCCCCAACCCATTGAGCGCATCAGCATCTATGACGCAGGGCTTTTTACTATTCAACACTGCAAGCAGCTTCTCCTTGAGAAATGGATCATTCCCGCTGCCACAGCCTATACCTATTGCAGAAGACTTCGCAATCAAGGTCTCAAGCTGCATTATACCCACATCAGTATTTACCATTATCTCGGGTCGCACGCAAAAGGCATCCGCTGTTCCTTTCGGGACATATGCATTTACCAGACCTGACCCCGCTCTTAGTGCCGCAGATGCAGCCATGACTGCCGCTCCGCTCATTCCGCTGCTGCCTGCAATGATAAGGCTTCTGCCATAGTCTCCTTTATTGCATACAAGCCGCCTATCGGGAAGTAGCGAAGCTACAAACGCTTTATCGATCAATTCCTCTTTGCCCAGCTTTTGTATCCATGATTCAGGCATTTCGCCTATTCGGCATATGCTGATCTTTCCCACAGCTTCGCGTTCCTTTGTCAAAAGCAGGCCGCGTTTAATATACTGCACGGTGATCGTTTCATCTGCATGGAATACAGTACCCATTATTTCGCCGGTATCCCCGTTTATCCCGGATGGAATATCGATCGCAATACGGTACGCCCGACAAGAATTTGCATATTCAACAATATTACGAGCAATGCCCGTTATTTCCCTTGTAAGCCCTGTTCCAAATAGTGCATCCACAATGATAGCCGCATCCTTCATAACGCCCATATCATGCGTCAGCGGCAGCCGCATATTTTGCACTATCCTATAATTTATCAGTGCATCTCCCGAAAATCTCATTTCATCGCAGCAAAGCAGCCCTATAGATTCAAAGCCGGCAAGTTTGAGTATGCGCATTACTGCAAGACCATCCCCGCCATTATTCCTGCCGCCGATAATTATAATAATCCTTCCCCGATGGCCAGAATTAATCACAGCATTTGCTACGGAAAATGCAGCATTCTCCATCAAAACAATTCCAGGTATCCCGACTTCATCCATCAGGCAGCGGTCTATCTCCCTGCTTAGTGCATTACCAACAATTGGTTCCATATCCGCCCTTTCTTCATCATACTTCACCTTATTGATACATCGGCAGAATCAAGAAGGATCAATTCATCCTCAACATTTTTTATCAAAAGCCTGCCATACATATCCAAATCCACTGCAAAAGCCTCATAGCTCTTGCCAAAATTCGGATGCACAATGATTCTTTTATTCAACGTTATGCATCTTTTTTTATATTCACGCAGCAGCATCTCCCTGCCTCCACTTATGAGAATTTTCGTTCGCTGCAACAGCATTTTCAGCAGTACCTTCTTAAACGATTCCAGCTCTATAGAGTATCCAAAGGATGCCTTCAAAGAAGAGGCCGATTGCAGCAGTTCGTCCGGGAGCACATCAGCATTGACATTTATTCCAATTCCTATGACCGCATATATCTCACCAATAGCATTTTTGACAAGCTCTGAGAGGATCCCGCATACCTTCTTTCCATTGAGCAGTATGTCATTTGGCCATTTTATTTCGATGCTTACAATATTTCCAATGCTATCCAGTTCGGAAATCGAATCAAATACCGCAAGTGCAGCTGCATAATTCAGCATTGGGAGTTCCTTTCCGCTCAAGCCATTCGTCGGTAAGGCCACGCTCATAAGGAGTGCTCCATCGGTATTTGACCAAACTCTGCCAATTCGCCCATGCCCAGAACTCTGCTTATCCGCAGTGATGGCCATATATTCCGGCATTTCTGTCATCAAGCTGATCCTGCGTTTCAGCTCAGTATTTGTAGAATCCACCTCCGTAATATGCTCAATAACCGCTATATCAATCATTGTCCAATTCTCCCCGCTCCCGCAGCATGCCGATTATCTGCTTAATGCAATCATAATCATATCCTCTTGCACTAAGTCTTAAACCCACACGTTTAAGCCGTTCTTCCTCCTCCAACTTAGAGAATTGACGATAGAATTTATCCGCAACCCTTCTGGCATTATCGTACTCCATCCCCTCGTCGATCCTTGTCAATGCATCAGCTACGATATCCTGCCCGATAAAATGCTCCTCAAGCTGCTGCATAAGCCTGCGCTTACTGACAGGCTTGGTATTCAAACGCGATTCAATAAAATTTTCTGCATAGCGTGCATCATCAATTAATCCGCTATTCTTCAATCGTTCTACCGTATTTATTATTTCAATCTCAGAATAATTCTCTCCATCTAAGTATATTTCAATTTCCCTCTGCGTCCTGTCCTTTGGAGTAAGATAATCGAGCGCAGCATCGTACGCTGATTTTCCTTTTTTAATTTTCGCCATAATTTTCATCAATATCAACCGCCCACCGACATTTACTGCCAGCAAGTTGTCTATAAAGGATTCTCCTTTCAAAATTTTTACGGATAACCTTTCCGTTGATGAATTGCAATTTTATGCTCCTGTCTGCGATTATTACCTTTCTAACCAGCAGGTCTATATAGTACTGTTTTTCCAGCAAGCCGAGATCCTTAAACAAAAACATATGATCAAAGTAATCGTCTATTTCATCATCGTCCATGCCAAACAATAGATAATCCAATTTTGCGCGCACATAACGCTGCCTGTTTTCGCGAATCCGAAGCCTTAGAGATTCAAATTTTGCAAGCTCCTCGATATTCAATTTACCCAAAGCAATTTTTGCATCCGTTTCGGTTATCAAACCGCTGCGCTCAAGCTCTTTCATAGTTTCGAGCATTTCAGCCCTTTGCTCAGTCTTATACGACTTGACCTCATCACGCAATTTCTGTCCATCACTTTCCAGCATATGCGACACAATATCCACCACGGCGGTATCTACTATGCAGGCATTTGCTTCGAACCTGCCTTCGGTAAGCCAGCATGAGTAAGCATTTCCACAATCACGAAGTATCATCGAAACACTTGGCTCCAGAATGATACGACTTCCGGCGACGGTTATATACTCGAGCAAATGGGTTCTTCCAATTTTCTCTCTGGAAGAACGCCTATGCTGAACACTGTTTGCTCTAAGCCATAATCCATTGGATACCAATGGTTGGAAAGTATCCATTCGTCCATGAGCATTGCTGCAATAACGTTTGTTCTCAATTATCAAGCGAACTGTACTTCGAGATATATTTATTCCGTCCTCTTCTTCTATTCGCTCTGCAATTTCTCTCGCACCAATGCCCATG
Source organism: Christensenellaceae bacterium Phil7 (assembly GCA_001940845.1). Taxonomy (GTDB): domain Bacteria; phylum Bacillota; class Clostridia; order Christensenellales; family CAG-138; genus PeH17. The sequence goes on along the minus strand of MSGV01000023.1, from coordinate 106,365 downwards.
CTGCACATGCCAAATATTTTACGGACAATTTCGGCATCCTCTTCCTCAACTATCGGCTGACCATTTTCACCTCTATAATAACCAAAGGGTAAATTTCCTGCATAAAGCTTATGCACGGGCTTTTTATAGAGATCTCCATATTCATTTTCCCATTGCGATCCCAGCGAATTATAGCTCCTTATCGCACGAAGCAAACTGTAGTTCACGAATGAAAAATCATTGTTGAGAATAAATAATTCTACGCACATGTACCTGATTATTGCTATATTCTTTTCAACCAACAGCCTGTCCGATCCGAGCATACAAAGATCCGGCACAAGTATTGCTTCAACAGCGCCGGACATCACGCACTGCATTAGCCGATCCAATTCAACTCCCCGAGCATTGATACTATCACAGAATACGCATGCCAGCGTTGCTCCACGGTTTATTATATGTCTTTTTAGTGTGCGCAAGATACTTTCGCGCTGTTCATCGCAAAAGTACTTGAAATATATGCTTATTCTCTTACGCTTTTGATTAACGGATCGCATAGTCGTCCTCTTGTTTTTATACGTCATTAAACAAACTTCATATATGCCGGAGCAGGAAACTGCTCCGGCAACAATCCTCAGAAACTTATATTGAACTTATCAAACAAAATATTGAATGCGCACGGACCATAATTAAGATATTCCGTGAAGAATTCCAGGTTTTCCGCATTTCCATTTGGATTAACTCCGTCATAGATCAGCTTGGTATTCATATAACCCAGCGCATAGTTGAAGAAATATGTTGGCATATCCACCGCATACTCGTATAAAACATCCCTATAACCATCCTGATTGATGCTATAGGTATCCAGGTACGCTCCTACCTGATCGTCTGTCCAGCCATCCATATTGATCTTCAGGCTGACATAAGCCGGTATCAGAACGTTGAAAAGGGTGCTCTCAAGCTGCTTTACTTTACAGGTCTTTGCATCATAATCAGATGCGTAATCCGCAATAAATACCTCCGAGAATACCGCCCAGCCCTCTGTATAGCCCGTTGGAGCGATAAGCTGCTGGCTGAGGGAAAGCCCCTCCAGCTGGCGGAAATACTGAGTCTGGTAAAGATGCCCCGGGAAGCACTCATGGGCAAGAGTGAATAAAAGCGTCGATGTATCCGCAGAAGGATTAAACATAACAACGTTCCTTGATGGATCATCGAATGCCGAAATCAGATATGCAGCAGGGCTGAAATCATCTGCAACAGCTTCAGGTACCGTCAGAAAATCTATCTCCTGCTCCTGAAGAGAAGGATATATATCGGTTATCAAGGATTCGAGATATTCCACATCGCTTTCCGCATTGCCGGATGTTATGCTGTCAAAATAATGATTATATATGTTCGGATTGTTCTGCATGATGCCTATCATATCAACATATGTGGATTCGCACAGATTCTTAAGCCGCTTTTCGATCTCGCTGATATCATAGAAGCAGGCTCCGCTTTGCTGAACATCATACTTATACCATTTGAGTGCATCCTCTCCTCGATTCACTGCACCCGAAAACTCCATACATTTGCTACGCAAGGAGTCAAGGGTATTTGCCAACTTCTCATAAGCCGGCAGCAGTTCATCAATGATATATTTTTCGTTACGGCTGAGATAGGCCTGCTTATCCTCATTGCTGATGCCAAGCTCATTCTCACCGATTGTTTTCTCGAAAAATTCTATCAGGAAAAAATTCTTCCCCTCTTTGACGTACTTATTGCAGGTTTCGAGCACCTGATCCAGCGCATTTTCGGTCATAAACAGACCCTTATTCGCCTTTTCAATTTCGAATTGTTCTATCTGTCCAAGATATCTTGCAGAATCTTCAAGCAAGGTCAGGTAGTTATCAACATCCTGCTTACCATTGATCTCATACAGAGTTAGCATGAGAGGAAGCATGCTATGAATACCATTGAGCGGAAGCAATGGTTCTTCATAATAATAAGTATCTCCCATCTGCAATGATTGTTCAAGAATAAGCTTTATGTTATCATACGCAAGCTTATTGTAATCCGAAAGCGATGCATAATCGATCGAGTTCAGATCATTCAAAAGCTTTTTATCCTCATCAACGCCATTGAGATATGCGGCATAGCTTTCATCTCCCCAGCCGCGTTCAACCTCGGCCTCATCAATACCGAAGGATGCCGGATCCTTCACATACTGATGATATGTAAGTCCGTCTCGAATGACGCTGCTTACAAAAAGCTTTTTATCCATTTCCGCGAATTCTATATCAGCAGCACTCGCGGACTGAGTCGGTTCTGCACTCGGTGACTCCGTATTCATAGAACCGGGTATCGGTGTTGGCTCCGGCGCTTTGGTCGGATCATCTGGTGAAGTATGCCTGCAGGCAGCAACGCTAAGCGTCACGATCAATGCAAGCAGCATCGCAAAAAGTCTCTTCATCTTTTTCTCCTAACTTATTTGGTATAACCCAATTATACTTGACTTTAGATTATTATGCAAGACTTTTCATTTTTTATCGATATTTCCATGTGATTTGTTTGTTTTTGGTTTCAAATGAGGAATTCTGTTGCAAAAATACCGCATTTATGCTAAAATATACTCGTAATTTTTAATTGACATGGGAGGAACTGCAGGTTGATAAAAGTATTATACGGCAAAAGGGGTACTGGTAAATCGGCAAGGCTTATTACTCTTGCCAACGCTCAAAGTGCAGCCTATCCAGGCCACTGCGTTTTCATAGATAAAGACTGCGATCATATGTATGAGCTAGATAGAAACATTCGCTTTATCAATGCTGCTGAATATCTCATTGATGGTCCAAAGATGTTCAGCGGTTTCATATCCGGAATAGCTTCACAGGATTTTGATCTGCAGGCAATATATATAAATAGCTTTATGAAGCTTGTCCATCATCCTCTTGCAGAGCTCGATGATATGTTCTTATTTTTTGCACGCTTCAGCGAAGCGCTTCATGTTGATCTCGTGATATCTGTCAGCAGCGAAGGAATCTGCGGCGCTATGCCAGACTTTCTAAGAAAATACATCATTTAGATTTTCTTATGCCATTTGCAAAAAACGGGATGCTCTTTATTCGGAGCACCCCCACATTTTTATCGCATCGATTATGGAACAAATCAAAATTGGAAATAGATGAATGGATTGTAACCTCCCGCTACTAAGGAAGCGGTGCTGAGAAGCAATGCGAGCAGCACAAGCCCAATATCTGCCCAATTCCGCCATGATTTAGCTTCAAATCTAGCATAGATATTCTTCACCAATGGCGTTGATGCTATTGCAGCGATTATAAGTACTGGCAAATATGCAATGCAATAGACGAGTGCATCATGCGAGATCAGAAGACCTCCTCCCGTGAAGAGGGATGCTATGAATGCACCCATCGCCCTCATATCGGTAAAATAAAATGGTATCCAACCCAGTACTGCAACTAGGAAACCGTAGGTATGCTGAATCCATTTCGGCAGCTTTTTCAGTCGATTGAGCAAGAAAAACTTCTCAATACAGAGCAGCACACCATAATATAGCCCCCAAATTACAAAGTTCCAGGAAGCTCCATGCCACAAGCCGGTCAGCATCCAAACGATCAGGAGGTTTAATAGCTGCCTTGGTTTACCCTTTCTATTTCCGCCAAGCGGGATATAGACATATTCGCGAAACCATGTTCCCAGCGATATATGCCACCTGCGCCAGAATTCGGTTGCACTCTTCGAGATGTACGGATAATCAAAGTTTTTCAGGAATTCAAAGCCGAACATTCTTCCAAGACCGATGGCCATTTCGGAATAACCGCAGAAATCAAAATATATCTGAAATGAATATGCTATGATTCCAATCCACGATCCTATAACGCCATTACTTGCAGCTCCGTTGCTCAAAACCTTCCATAATTCTGCCATCTGATTTGCAATCAGCACCTTTTTTGCAAGACCAACTGCAAACAGCTTAATGCCCGATGAAAACTGAGCAATATTTTCATGCCTGTCGGTCAGCGCATCGGCAATATCCTTATATCGAACTATCGGTCCAGCTATCAGCTGCGGAAAGAGCGATATATATGCTCCGAAGTACAATGGATTTTTCTGAGCGTGAGCATCGCAGCGATAAACATCGATGACATAGCTCATTGCTTGGAAGGTATAGAACGAAATTCCGATCGGCAAAGGAATTACCGGTGCAGCAAAGCTCCGCAGAAACGGAAAAATGCTCTGAAGAGTTGTAACTACAAAGCCCGTATACTTGAATACTCCAAGCAGCAGCAGATTGATAACTACCGCAGCAGTAAGAACCCGCCTGCACTTCCGCTGATTCGCTCGATCGCTTTCGATCATCCTTCCGAAAACATAATTCAAAGCAATTGAAAACAGCATCAAAAGCACATAGACCGGTTCGCCCCAGCCATAGAAAAAGATGCTGCATACGCATAGAACTATATTGCGATACTGCCTGTTTGGTATCAGGTAGTATAATCCCAACACCACTACAAGGTATATAAAGATGAAGAGCAGTGTCGAAAAAACCATCAGCCTATGTTATCCTTCATTATCTGCATATGAGCATTATAGTTATCGCTTACAACATAGTAGCAATAATTACCAACCTTCTTAACCTCGGTTTTTTCAAGCTTGCTTGCCTGATCCTGGCTATAGGTCTTAGCAAGGTTGATCTGGTTGCTGATGCGGGTGCAAAGTATGTTGTACAAGGTCTCAAGATACTCCGGATCGCTTACCTCAAATATGGCAATCTCATCCGCATTTATGGATGAATTCTCGGACATATAAAAGGCCGATTGTTTCACATTTTCAAGCTTTATCCCATAAATCTCAAACATATCGCGTTCGCTGACCGGGATCATCTGGCCAAAATCGCCTGATGCAATGAGTTTGTTATATACCTCGTTAACATCGGCATCCTTAACCGCAGAGCCTCCTGTGCAGCCCAAAATGCTGCATAGGGCGGATACTATCACCAAAGTGATCGCAAAAATCTTTTTCATACATTCATTCTCCTTTCTATCACTGCAATTCATTCACTGCTCTATATTAATCTTACTTAAATTTGGGATCAGGAATGCCAACGATAGCCCTTGATGCAGTGCTCCTGAGCACCGCAGCCCAGACATCATAAGCAGCATAAGTCTGATGTACATATTGATCGCTGCTGAATTTATCGGGCACATAACCATTTTCATCGATCAGATTGCTTGCAATGTTTACGAACGTTATATCATACTTATCGCATATTTTCGCTATCCCCTGATTCAGCTTCATAATATTTGAATTATTAAGGATGTTACGTTCACTGCCCTTATACATATACATAGCGCTTATGAAATACAGATCAACCCATGGAGCCTCATCATAGATCCTCATTATGAGTTCTTCACAGTTTGTAAGAGTGCCGTCCACGCCGTAAATGCTCAGATCATTCAGACCAAAGCAGATGAATGCCTTTTCTGCGGACATAAGATTTATAGCTTCTCCAACAGAACACTTTTGACCGCCGTACATCGGATGGAGGCTATCATCGGTAACCGGCTCAAGCGCATGTCCAAACCCATAGCTTCCCTCGCAGAAAAACCTTGTATTACCGAAAAAAGTGCCGTCCTTCTGGAGCATCAGCGAATTATAATTCTTCCAGCCGAGCATAATCGAATCCCCAATGAATACGCAATCAGAAAACCAGGCTTCACATTCACCTTCAGACAATCCATTCAGATCGGTCGGCATCGTATCTCGTGCAGGGACTCCATTATCTTCGATATAGATATAGCCGGAATATTCAGCATTATCCGTATTTGGTTCAAATGACCCGGTTGGTTCCAAACTTGGCTCCTCCGTTTTCGTTATATGCGGGGTTGCCACGGGTAAATTTGACCCCATGCTGCCAATAGCTGTTGAAATCTCGGTTGGATTCGGCGTTTCGTCATCTTCATGATTGTGTTTGCAGCCCGCAATAAGCAGCGCAGCAGCTATTGTCAAAATCAATAGAAGTATTCGCCAAAATTTTTTATACATTTCGTCTGTACCTCATTTACACCTGTATTTTCGGAACTGCCGCTAATACAGTTCCCTCTTCTTTCGATACGACCTTCCAGCTCATATCCAGTCGCATTATAACATTATTATCCTAATGTGTCAAACACTGCATAAATAGCATCTTAGTTTTCAAGAAATTTCATTACAGACGCTAGATCTTTGAAAAATTTAACTCGTATAAGATCATTATCCGTCCCAGAAACGGAAATCAAAAGATCAAAGCTATCATCATCATTGCAGTGCATATGCCATCTGCCGCCATCAAATCTTATCAGCCTCACCTTGCAGCGGCCTTCGCCGGCTTCAATGCTTGAATTGTTCTCATCAAAATACAGATGCCGAAGGCCTCCTGCCAGACCATCGCCTGTAAGCTTCAAATAGCTCTCTTTAGCTACCCAATGTCTCAACAGAAAGCGATTCCGATCCTTTGATGCTGCATAACTGACCAGCTCAGCATCCGAAAGCAGTTTCCGGGCGATCTCCGGCTTAACCGACCTATTGACCTCCATATCTATCCCTATCGGCTTACTGCATATTATGCAGCAGGCATAACCCTTCGTATGCGATACACTAAAAAATCTATTGTCCGCCATTGGTTTTCCACGCTCCATCCTATAATATTCAGGGGGAGCATAAGGCAGATCCTCGCTGCGCATTGCCGCAGCTATCATAAGCTCTGCCGAAATGGCCTGTAGAAAACTTGAGCGGAAATGCATTGAATCTGCATTCCGGCTAAGCATATGCAATTCCTCTGCGCGTTCCCCGGAAATAAAGCTGCTATCCATGATATGCTTTATTTCCGCATCGGCAGTTTGAGTATGATCGACAATGAACAATTTGCACATAGAGCTAATTTCCATCCCAAAGACGCTGTTTTTCTTTTTAAACAATACTATCATCGCACGCGCATCACGTCAAGCGTCGTCTTTTTGCTTTAACACAAACAACTATGCCGCGATATTCCTCTGTCCGGAGCTGCATGCACTTCTATATATAGCCGAAATAACTGCCTAATCTGCACAATATTGATCAAACAAGGTATAAGTTCCTGCATATTGCACATCGACCAAATATTGTGTGTTGTTCTTTTTTAATTGAGTATGTATAATACAAACGAAAACAACATGAAGTCGCATTTTCACTGCACAAAATGCGATAAAGAGGTGTGAAGTGGATAATTTTTATTTTGAAAATATTCCCATTGTGCCGCTGAGAGGGCTTGTCATACTCCCGTTTTCTACCGTCAGCTTTGACGTAGGCCGGGATATGAGCGTTGCGGCGATAAATGCCGCAAAAAGGCAGGATGGGAGAATTTTTCTCTCAGCACAGAAGGATCAAAAGCTCAGCGAAGTTTCCAGCGAGAATATGTATCTTACTGGATGCGTATGCAGAATAACCAATATTACAAAGCTCCCCGGCGATACCATCCAGGTCACGGTTGAAGGACTCTATCGTGCGAAAGCCGTTGAATTCGTTCAAGGATTTCCTTTCCTAACCGCTAACGTTAAAGCATATGATGAATCCATCCATGCAGACCAGGCAGAAGCACTGCGCCCTCAGCTATCGGCAAAGTTCAGAGAGCTCATGAGCGTTGTTGCAAAACCCGGCTTGCTGGAAGCATTTGCTATCGTCGAAAAGACCGTTGCTGCGCATGAATATCTATTCAGGATCGCAAATCTTACACTGCTCAAGTCCGATGAACGGCAGGAATTCATCGAAGAAGAAGATTTTGAAAATCTCTGCGTTATGCTTTTGCGCACCATAGATCGCGAGTATGCACTGGCTACGCTCAGCAAACGCATTGAGCAAAGGGTGAAGGAGCAGGTCGATAAAAATCAAAAGGATTATATCCTTCGCGAACAGATTCGTGCTATACGCAAGGAGCTTGGCGAAACCGAGCAGCAAGAGATCGAGGAATTCCGTGCTCGTCTCATGGAGCGAAATATTCCATCCGATATTCGAGAGAGACTGGATAAGGAAATTACAAGATTTTCTTCATTGCCTTCCGGTTCACACGAAGCCCCATCTCTGAGAACATTTATCGAATGTATGCTCGATTTGCCATACACTGAGATGAGCGAGGACAACCTTGATATTGAAAATGCCCGTGAGATACTGAGCAAGAATCACTATGGGCTAGATAAGGTCAAGGATAGAATCATTGAATATATGGCAGTAGGTAAACTTACTGGCAAGATCAACGGACAGATCCTCTGCTTTGTCGGCCCTCCTGGGGTGGGCAAAACCTCCATATCTTCCTCCATAGCGGAAGCACTCGGCAGGAAGTTTGTGCGGATGAGCTTAGGCGGCATTCGTGATGAAGCCGAAATTCGCGGGCATCGCCGGACATATATCGGTGCCATGCCCGGACGCATAATCAGCGCAATGCGTCAGGCCGGTACAGTAAATCCGGTTTTGCTTTTTGATGAAATAGACAAGCTTGCAAAGGATTACAATGGAGATCCCGCTGCTGCAATGCTTGAAGTTCTGGACAGTGCGCAGAATTTTGCATTTCGAGATCATTTTCTCGAAATGCCTTATGACCTTTCAAAGGTCATGTTCATTACGACTGCAAACGATGTTTCAGGCATTCCGCGTCCCCTGCTTGATAGGATGGAGATAATAGAGGTGCCGGGTTATCTTGCTACCGAAAAGGTTCAGATAGCCAGTCGCCATCTCATCCCATCAGAACTTCAAAAGCATGGCTTGAAAAAAAGTATGCTCGTATTCCCAACGGAAGTCATTGAGGAAATTGTAGATAATTATACTCGTGAATCCGGAGTCCGAAGTCTTGATCGGACCATTGCTGCGGTTTGCCGTAAGGCAGCCTGCGACGTTGCAAATGGCAGAAAGCGCATAAAATTGAGCCGCACAAAGCTACGTGAATATTTGGGAACGCCCAAATTCACGCGGGATGATGCGGATGATGAACCGGCAGTCGGAATGGTCAATGGTCTTGCTTGGACCAGTGTTGGCGGCGATACGCTCGAAATCGAAGTTGCTGCACTGAAGGGTACTGGGCAATTACAGCTCACCGGGCAGCTTGGAGATGTGATGCAGGAGAGCGCAAAAGCGGCAATAACCTGCATACGCGCACGCTGCGATATGCTTGGCCTGTCCGATGATTTCAATCAAAAGACCGACCTTCATATTCACGTTCCCGAGGGAGCAGTGCCCAAGGATGGTCCTTCTGCCGGCATAGCGATGCTGACAGCCGTTGCAAGTGCGCTCACCGGTATTCCGGTTCGAGCCAAACTGGCCATGACCGGAGAGATCACGCTCCGCGGCAGAGTTCTGCCCATAGGTGGACTTCGAGAAAAACTGCTGGCCGCGGTCACAGCCGGTATCACTACGGTTCTCCTTCCTGAGAAGAATCGAGCAAATGTCGCTGATGTTCCGGAGGATATAACCGACAAGCTTGAGATCATCTACGTTGACAGTGCAGATATGGTGCTCAAGCATGCACTCGTCCATATGCCTGAAAGAAATCCCATGATCATTCCGGCAAATTCCAACCACGTCAGCGTGCCAGCATAGGCATATAGATTAATTTAAAATTTGTCGGCAGCCAATTTAAAATTTGCTGCCGACAAATCATTTTATGTATGCATTTAAGGGATATTCTGCTATAGATTTGCCAGCAGCCTATCGATGGATTGATAGATTTCATTTTCGCTCGAAATCCTATACATTTTTTGATCGATCATGACATGTGAAGATTGCCTCGATAAACATATGTCGTGACCTTCAATTGATAAGCGAATCAGATCTAAGCTCTGATTGGATGAGAACCATTTTGCTGAAATGGTATGGAAGCAATGAGAATACTTTAAATTTTCAAAAAGCTCACATATTTGGAAGTACTCCTGTTTTGAGCTATCCACAGTTACTACTACAGAATTGCCGACCGGAAATGCTGAAAAATCCTTTATTTCCACCTCATCACTGATTTTTATGACCAATATATCATTATCCGCTCCATCAAAAGACAAAGCCCTCATAGGGTGGAAAATGAAAATAGTAATTCCCAGTACAGCTATTGAAAAAAAGGCAATTGCAGCCAATAGTCTTCTATTTTTCATTTTTGTACCTACAGCTTTCATATCGTTTCGTTGATAAGATAGCATAAATGATCTGCCAACACCAGCATCCATGCGTAATTTCATTGTAAATTCACTGTAAATTTCGCTTCATATGGAACCCGCTGATCCGATTTCGAATAAATATCAGACCGATTGCACAATATATCCAAGTAGATCGCTCGGAATTGGTTGACAATATCCTAGTAAAGTGGTATGATTTCATTGTTCAAACGAACGATCGATTGATGGAAGGAGTAAAGGGATGAGATTATCCACCAAAGGCCGCTACGGAATAAAAGCCATGGTTGATCTTGCTATCAACTATGAATGCAGCAGCAAGCTTTCCATATCCCAGCTTGCTGAGAAGCAGGGCATCAGTGCTGCGTATCTTGAGCAGCTCATAGGCAGTCTCCGCAAAGCCGGACTTGTTACCGCTTCACGCGGATCTCAGGGCGGCTATTCCCTATCAAGAGCTCCCGAACTCATAAGCGTAGGAGCCGTTCTGAAAGCACTCGAGGGCAGCACGGCCATCGTTGATTGTGTTGGAACGGATGGAACCGACTGCACAAATGTTTGCTCCTGCTCTGCGCGTCCGCTTTGGCTCAAGCTCCAGCGCGGCATTGATAATGTTCTGGATTCAACCTCCATCCGCGATATGGCGGATGATTATAAAATACAATCTGAAAGGATGAACTAACTCCATGAGAAGAGTTTATATGGATAATGCAGCGACCACATCGCTGAATAAAGAAGTGCTTAATGCAATGATTCCGTACCTTACCGATATTTACGGAAACCCATCAAGCCTGCACTATTTCGGTCAGCAAGCGCATACTGCGGTTGAAAATGCAAGGCACCAGGTCGCATCGGCTTTAGGGGCTGCTGATAACGAAATCATATTCACGGGCTGCGGCACCGAATCGGATAATATGGCACTGAAGGGAGTTGCCGAAAAGTATCAAAATAAGGGCAAGCATATTATCACCTCCTCAGTTGAGCATCATGCCATACTTCATACCTGCCAATATCTTGAAAAGCATGGTTTTGAGATCACATATCTCCCCGTTGACGAATATGGAATGATCAAAGCCGAGCAGGTTCGAAATGCCATTCGCGAAGATACCATTCTCGTCAGCATAATGTTTGGCAATAATGAAGTCGGCACAATCATGCCCATAAAGGAGATAGGTGAAATCTGTCATGAACGAAGCGTAATTTTCCATACCGATGCCGTTCAGGCCGTCGGTCATGTCGAAATCGATGTTAAGAAAATGAATATCGATATGCTTTCACTATCTGCCCACAAACTTCATGGGCCAAAGGGCGTCGGTGCACTCTATATCCGTAAGGGACTCATCATCCCTCCCCTTCTCCACGGTGGTGCTCAGGAGCGCAAAAGGCGTGCGGGAACTGAAAACGTTGCCGGCATCGTTGGCCTTGGCAAAGCAATTGAGCTTGCTTGTACAGACATAACCGGGAATGCGCAGCGAATGAGCTCCCTGCGCGATAAGCTCATCGCAGGCATAGAATCCAGTATTCCTGAAGTTAAATTGAACGGCCATCGGACAGAGAGACTGCCGGGTAACGTCAATTTCTCCATAAAGTATATTGAAGGCGAATCCATACTGCTCATGTTGGATATCAATGGCATAGCCGCATCCAGCGGTTCGGCCTGCACAAGCGGCTCGCTGGATCCTTCTCATGTGCTGCTTGCTATGGGAATGCCCCATGAAACTGCTCATGGTTCCGTTCGTCTTACTCTCGGTGATGAGACCACCGAGGAAGATATTGATTATGTGCTTTCGGTGCTCCCCGAGATAGTCATGAAGCTCCGAAAGATGTCTCCGCTTTATCACGGCTGATAATTTAATTTATATTGGAGGTTTTAAGCTATGTATACCGAAAAAGTTATGGATCACTTCTCACATCCTCGCAATATGGGTGAGGTAGAGGGAGCAAATGGAATCGGCATGGTTGGCAACGCAAAATGCGGCGACATCATGCAGATGTTCCTAAAGGTCAATGATAGCGGCATCATCGAGGATGTTGGCTTTAAAACTTTTGGCTGCGGCGCCGCCGTTGCAACCAGCAGTATGGCAACTGAGCTGATCAAAGGCAAAAGTATTGATGAAGCTCTTAAGCTCACCAATTCCGCAGTTGTGGAAGCACTGGAAGGGCTTCCCCCTCAGAAGCTCCATTGCTCCGTACTTGCAGAGCAGGCTGTCAGGGCAGCGATTGATAATTATTATGATCGCAAATCCGGCAAAACCGATTGTGAATGCAATTGCGTGAACTGTGAAGGTGAAGAGGAGCACCACGATATTCCAGAGGAATAAGTATTTTAAAAATTCGAACCGGTTCGCCAGATTCGATGGTTAACCGGTTCGTGCTATGTACATAAAAATTGATTTATGCTGAATTTTAGCCCTATTACCACTGAAATACTTAAAGAATATAAACAACATATAGATGATTCAGCCACACGCCTTTGCGATTATGCACCGGGCTGTCTGTCCCTTTGGGGCGGGTATTCCAATATGAGTATCTGTATGTACAAAGGAATGATGATCGGGCTTGTCGAGCAGGAAAACGGCAAATTATCCTACACTCTGCCCGTCGGTGATGGGAATTTTGATGATGCATTGGACGCTATCCAGGCCGATTCTATAGAGCGAAATATAGATATCCGTTTTTGTGCTATTCCAAGTGAATATATCGATAAGCTTACTCATCGATTCCCTCATTTGGATAAAGTAAATTATGAATCTATATGGTCCGATTACCTTTACCCATATGCAAACTTCTGCGGATATCACGGCAACGCTCTTCACGGCCAGCGAAATCATGTAAACCGATTTATAAAGGAACATCCCGGATATGAGTTTATTGCAATGTCGGCAGATAATATCGATTTGGCACGCCAGTTCATGATTGAAAATCGAGCTGCATTCGATAAGGACGAGGAATCGGCAGAAGCGGAGCTTTCCAATCTTTGCAATATTTTCGACGCATATGAATCGCTCGAACTTTATGGAGGCTATTTGATGCTCGATGGACAAGTCTTGGGATTTACAATCGGAGAGCCGATCGGAGATACGCTGCATGTGCATGTCGAAAAGGCTCTTACTGAGTTCATTGGTACCTATCAGGTTCTTGCCATGTCCTTTGCTGAATATATGAAAAACGATAGACTTATTTATATCAACAGACAGGATGATGCCGGCGATGAAGGGCTTCGCAGATCAAAAGAAAGCTATAAGCCCTGCGCAATGCTTGAAAAATATAGGCTTGAAGCTGAAAATTGAGTTTAATTGGCGTATTTTTAATCGGACCCGGATGCCGATATGCATTCCGGGTCCGATATTCTTTCTAAAACTTACTGTCCTGCCGCCGCATAGACATTGGCATTATGCTCAACATCCGGCAGCTGCCCCACATGCGATAGGCTATCCTTAAAGAAAACACAAATATGTCCATCCATTCCATTATCCGAAATATTTTCCGATCCATGCGGATAGCACTGGAGCGATGCAGCTATATTTTTTCCATCCAATTTTACGATGACTGGGCGTTTATAGTAATTAAAATCACTGCCGCATATCTTCATGAATTCCGCAAGCTCTTCCGATGACGCAAGCTCCATCTCCGCATGATTTTCACCTCCATAAAAAGCAAGCAGAACGCTTTCGCCGGTATTGCAGTCTGTAACCTCATAACTTCTGCCGACCGAAAGCTTGTCTTTGACAGCATTCCACTCTAAAAGTTCTCCCTTGACTTCAAGGGTTTCATGAGTCGGTCCGATAGCGATATGTACGGAATCGGGTATCTTTGCTCTAGGCGCATTTACAGAAAAAAGCAGATTCATTGTCTCCGCCCCTATTACCCCATCTATCTGTACGGAATTTCCAACATCACAGCAGCGCTGCTGGAATGCCTTGACCGCTTCCACCGTCATGGAGCGATATGCACCAGTTGCCTTATAATTCAGATATCCCAGTTCCGCAAGACGTATCTGTATCCTGACGACAGCCTCCCCTGTCGATCCATTTGAATAAGCGGTATCATTGACCGCAAGAGCCGGAGAAAACGCTATAGCGAGCAGCATAACAGCAATAAATATCGATATAATTCTCTTCATAATCAATTCCCCCTTAAAAGCCGAAAGAAGCTATATCTCGATCAAGTATACCACATTGTTCGGGGCATTTGCAATCGAAATTTGAATTTTGAAGTTTAAAATCTTGTTAATGCTTCCATTTTATGTTACAATGCACCTTGAATCAGTTTTGACGAAGAGGTATGCGCTATGAAACAGAGGATAACGAGCATAGATGCTAACTCCCCTGCCGACAGAGCAAGAATAGAAGCGGGTTGGTTGCTTAATAGCATTGACGGCAGCCCCGTATGGGATGTTATCGATTATGAGCAGCTTACCGCCAAGCAGGAATTGCTGTTGGAGATCGAGAAGGGCAATGGTGAGATCGATCGGATAAGAATATTCAAGGATACCTATGAGCCGCTTGGTTTGAATTTTGAAAGTAGTCTCATGAGCCCTATACGTCAATGCGCCAATCACTGCATATTCTGCTTCATAGATCAGATGCCGCACGGAAATCGCAAGACCCTTTATTTCAAGGATGACGATTGGCGGCTATCGCTGATAATGGGCAATTACGTTACCCTTACAAACGTCAGCGAAAAAGAATTTGAGAGGATAATAGAACGAAGGGTCTCTCCTCTTTACATCTCCGTACATGCGACGGATGGTAGCATCAGAAAGCAGATGATGCGAAGCCGGAATGCAGAAAGCATATTGACTCGTCTGAATCGTCTGCATTCTGAGGGGCTTGGTTTTCACTGCCAAGTAGTGCTCTGTCCTGGTTATAACGATGGCGCAGTTTTAGATAAAACGCTGCATGATCTCTATTTGCTGCGTCCGGAATGCCGTTCTCTTGCAGTCGTCCCGGTGGGTCTGACCGAACATCGCGAAGGACTAACGCCCATTGCACCAATAACAAAGGAGATTGCTGCGGAGGTCATATCCCAGATAGAGGATTTTAAACGCAAGCACGGAATACATGGCTTCGCCTATGCCTCGGATGAGATGTACCTGCGCGCTGAGTTACCTCTGCCTTCATATGAGGAATGCGGCGACTTTGAACAGATCGAAAACGGGGTTGGTCTGTTCAGAAAATTCGAATCCGATTTCAATGCTGCGATAGAGGAGCTTCCCGTTCAAAGCAGATTTTATGAATTCGATTCGGTCTCCGGGGTATCGATAGCCCCTCTGATGCAAAACCTATTTGACAAGCTCCTTCCCTACAATATCAGAGTTAATGTTCACTCTGTCAAAAATGACTTCTTTGGTCATAGCATCACCGTCAGCGGTTTAACGACCGCGCGAGATATTATTGAACAGCTCAAGGGATCGCTGCACGGGTCAGCACTCCTGCTGCCGCATACGATGCTCCGCGAGAATGACATAGTCTTTCTGGATGGCATGACCACCGATGAGCTTTCAAAAAGACTGGACACTCCCGTTTTTAAACTATCGGCGGATGATGGATATGATTTTGTTGATGACTTGATCGAAGTTATAAATAATTTGAAAGGTTGATGAATGATGAAACCCTTGGTAGCCATAGTGGGCAGACCCAATGTTGGAAAATCCACTTTATTTAATAAGATCGCAGGAAAGCGCATCGCCATCGTGGAGGATACCCCTGGAGTGACCCGAGACAGGATATATGCCGATGCAGATTGGCTGAACTATCGATTCACCCTCATAGATACCGGTGGAATCGAACCGGAAAGCGATGATATCATTGCAAAGCAGATGCGGCGCCAGGCTGAGCTTGCGATAGAAACAGCAAATGTCATAATATTCATCGTTGATGGAAGAGCCGGGATTACCGCAGCGGATGAAGAGGTGGCGGAGATGCTGCGCCGCAGCAAAAAACCAATCGTTCTGGTTGTAAACAAGGTCGATCATCCAAAGTTTGAGGATAGCATCTATGATTTCTATGCGCTGGGCATCGGCAATCCCATCGGTATCTCTGCCGAGCAGGGGCTTGGTATCGGTGATATGCTCGATGAAGTTGTCGCAGATTTTTCCGCCATGGATGACGAGGACGAGGATTCCTCCATAGGAATTGCCGTTGTTGGCCGTCCGAATGTTGGCAAATCAAGCTTGGTCAATGCTTTGCTCGGCCAGGAACGCACCATAGTCAGCAATGTGCCCGGTACTACTCGAGATGCAATAGACTCGCCATTCATATGGAATGACCAGGAATACAACCTTATAGACACTGCCGGAATCAGAAGAAAGCGTTCCATTGAGGATGAAACTGTTGAACGCTACAGCGTCATACGATCCCTCGCCGCTATCAGGCGCTGTGATATTGCGCTCATCGTTGTGGACGCCGAACGAGGGCTCAGTGAGCAGGATGTTCGCATAGCGGGCTATGTACATGAAGAGGGCAAGGCCAGCGTGCTGATAATAAATAAATGGGATATCATTGAAAAGGATACCTATACCGTTGAAGAATTCAAAAAGAAGATGCTGGCTGATCTCGCATTTATGAGCTATGTACCCATGCTTTTTATCTCAGCAAAAACCGGTCAGCGCGTCCATAAGGTTATGGAGATGGCAAACTATGCATTTGAACAAAACAGCATACGTATCTCCACCGGTAAGCTTAATGATATAGTCAATGAAGCCATCACCATGAATGATCCTCCGGTGAATAATGGCAGAAGGCTCAGGGTTTACTATGCAACACAGGTCAGCACAAGGCCGCCAACCTTCGTAATATTTGTAAATGAACCTGATCTGATGCATTTCTCCTATAGGAGATACCTTGAAAACTATATCCGCAAGTCCTTTTCCATTACGGCAACGCCCATTCGCCTTATTATAAGAAAGCGCGGAGAAAAGGATGAGATCAATTAAAGCCTGAATTCCACGTGCCATAATCCACCGCCCGCCGCATGCTCAAATCGTGCGGCGGGCTTCAGTATAATAAATTCATTTCATATCCGGCAGAAAGATATGGTTCAGCATGCTTAGAAATTCCTTCATGTGTTCACGGTCCAATGAATAATATATCTTTTTTCCGTCTGCATTTGCTACGACAAGTCCAGTTCCCGCCAGAATACTGAGGTGCCGCGATACAGCCCCCGGAGTCAAGTTAAGAAGTTTCGTAAGCTCCCTTCCATAAGACGGCCCCTTGACCAAGTGCTCTATTATTTCGAATCGAACGCGATCTCCCACTATCGAAAGAATTCTCGAAATTTCAGAATCATTAAAGCTCGTCAATCCCGCACTGCTCCAAAATACATCAAACAGAACTCCTACGAATCCGCCTGCGGCATTTGGTATTGGAAAATCTGTCGAAAAATTAAAGGAATTGTACATCATGACACTCGGGTATATCGTAAATTTTTCTGCATTTTCCGGAACATATTTATATCGATCACATACTATCTCCTTCGCATCTGTAATATTCGCATAGCTTCTGCGATATAACTCAACAAGGGGCTCCCATCTATCCCTCATTGAAGAAAATACGCTTGCAACAGGCATGACCGTCTTTTCCAGCATGTCAATATATTCAATTGGACTCAGTGTCAGCTCTATCAGTCTCATCTTTGCCGACACAGGCAGCTCGCTTTTAAGAATCAAACGCAGCAGCTCGCTTTCATTTTCCGGATCTTTGCGTGATTCCGCTGCCAACGCATCATCCGTTATGCAATCATACACGCAGCGCAATATGCTTTCAAAAATCCATTCCGGGTTTGCCCGCAGCACATCAAAGAAATTTGCTTCGTCAAGATTAATATAATTCGAGATATTTCCAATTATTATTGATGCAATCGGTGGGACGGAATCAGGCTGGTTATTTCCATGCTTCTCTTCTACAAGCGGAGAAAATAAAACATTAAGTGTCGCTTCATCCACAGAAACGCTCTTGAGCAGGGCTTTTTTCAACGGCTTGAGCATAGCCCGATATTCTTTATATTCCTCTAAATTTGCAGGGTAGCGTAATGCCATAGCATCAAAAAACCCATCAATTGAATTAGAGCGGTTCAGAAGCAACTGCATTGCTTCAAAAATCGGAATTGGTTCGTATTCTACCATAATCATTCCCTCCATAATCTTTTTTTATTTTAACACAGTTATTTTAAAAAAGCTATTGACAAATGTCTCAAAGGGTGCTATATTCAACTTAATTAAAATCGTTATGTTGATTTAAGCTTGAATATTGCTGATCGCATAAACGAAATTCACTTCGGAGGAATCTATCATGAAACGACTGAGCGCAGCACTGATCGCATTTGCTCTTCTGCTTTCGGCACTTGTGCTTCCGACAGTTGGCTTTGCCAAAAACGAGCCAGAAAAAGATGGCATCATCTTCGGCGGCTACTTCAACTACTGTGTTGATAGCGAATACGGATTTTTTGGCAAGTTCAATAGCAGCGATCCAACATCTATTACCCAATTTGACAGCTTTGATACTGTTTTTGCGGCAGAATTTATGGGCGGCAGAATCTATGCATATAAGCTCGACGGAACATTTTGCGTAGGTAATGCGGATAGCATGGCACTTTACGATGTCTCAAACCCATATGGCAGCACTATCACGGTGCTGGATATGGCGTATAATCATGCGAATGATACAATGTATGCACTTACGAGCCATGCATATGTAGGCACGTTCATTGCTACAGTCGATATAATCACCGGCGAACTCAATGAATACATGCCAATAAATGAAAGCAGCATTCTTACAGGCGGCATCGAACAATTCGCAAACCTCGCCATCAGTACGGACGGCGAGGCATTCATGCTCTCTTATGGGCAGAATGCCAAGCTATATTCGGTGGATTTGAACGCAGGAGGCATCTCCCTTATCGGTGAAACCGGTTACGGCTTGCAGTATGTTCAGTCCATGGCATGGGATCACAATAACAATAAGCTTTACTGGGCTCAATATTATGATGCTGAAAATAATGGGCTCTGTGAGATCAATCCCGAAACAGGTGAAGCAGCATACATTTGCAGAATAGGTTCCGGATCAGAGATCTGCGGACTTTTCATCGAAAATGATCTTGACGGTTACGTGCCCGAAGCTCCGGATGCCTACATCAGCTTTATTGATGGTCTTACCGGCGAGGAAATAAGCGCATACGAAGTTCCATATGGAGCATCGATTCCGGATATTGCCTTCCCCGAGCCCCCAGTACACTTTGGATATGAATTCACAGGGTGGGATTATGCAGGCGAACCAATATTTCTTGATAGGGTTATTACGGCGAACTATACCAACCCACTTGCGGTCACATGGGATTTCAATGAAGAACCTGCTAACTTAGGCTGGAGTCTCATCGATGCCGATGGTGATAATATGAATTGGAACTGGATGCAGGGAACAATGGGAGGTTTTCCATACGAGGGAAATGGATGCATGAATTCGGCATCCTATCATCGCTATGCCGGTGCACTTACCCCTGATAACTGGCTTATCAGCCCTGAAATCAGCATACCAAACGAAGCATCGATTGCAGAACTCTCGTTCATGATGTTTGGCGAAAATGGCGCAGCAGAGGTTATTGGAATATATGTAAGCACAGATGGAGGCACTTCGTGGAGCGATGAACTTGGATATTTCGTAGCCACAGATGAATACGTCCGCCAATCCGTTGACCTTGCCGACTATGTTGGATGCAATATAAAAGTTGCCTTCCGTCATTACGATGTCACCGATCTTAACTCGGTTGATATCGACTATGCCGTAATCAATATCCTTCCAGCACAACCCTCCACACCCGAGCCCATTGATCCCACAGACGCTCCTGATGAACCAACCAGTGAACCCGTTGATCCTACGGACGCTCCAATCGAGCCAACAATAGCTCCAACGGATCCTGCTGATCCCTCCACCGATCCATCCGATATTCCGGCTTCACCTTCTCCAATCCCTGCCCCCTCAACAGGCGGCGCTGCATTTTCTCTATTCGGAATAGCTGCACTGTTCTTCGGTTTTGGTATCAGCCTATTAAGAAAAAAGAATAATTAATCGGATTATCTAATTAAAATATCTGTGCGGACTTTCCAAACCATGGCATTCCGCATAGATTTATCTTGCGTCAGTATAATTTAGGCTGCTCATTCAGATTCAAAACCGATAATCTGCGAATAAATACCGAAGCAATACCATAAACATTTACAGATAGGATAGTGATAACCGGAGGTTTTTATGGCAGATACAAGCATTTATAGAGATATCGAGCAGCGAACCGGAGGCGATATCTACATTGGAGTTGTGGGGCCTGTTCGAACGGGAAAATCAACCTTCATCAAGAGATTCATGGATTTGATGATATTGCCAAAGATTGGTGATGAATTTGCAAAAGCTCGAATTGTTGATGAACTTCCTCAAAGCGGATCGGGAAAAACCGTTATGACAACCCAGCCCAAATTCGTTCCAAACGATGCGGTGGAGCTTAACATAGGTGATGATGACGGCACGGTCAGGGTGCGCATGGTGGATTGCGTCGGATATATGGTGAATGGAGCGATCGGTGGGACAGAGGATGAGCTTCCACGCATGGTGCGCACTCCATGGTTCGATCACGATATTCCATTTGATGAAGCGGCGGAGCTTGGTACACGAAAGGTAATCAACGAACATTCCACAATTGGGATCGTCGTGCTCACCGATGGAAGTATTACCGGCATCGCCAGGAGCGATTACGAAAATGCGGAGGAACGAGTTCTAAAGGAGATCACTGCTACCGGTAAGCCCTTCATCGTACTTCTCAACAGTGCAAACCCGGCTGATTCCGCTTGTGTCGAGCTCGCAAAATCGCTTGCGGCAAAATATTCCGTATCGGTTACGCCTGTAGATGTGATGAATATGAGCAATGATGATATCCAGGCCATGCTGGAAGGAATACTTATGGAATTCCCCATCCGCACTGTAGGCATTGGAATTCCATCATGGCTTAAGGCATTGGGCTTCGAGCATCCACTGCTCAGCTCGCTTATAGAGCGCGCCAGATCGATAATGCCCGAACTCAACCGTATGCGCGACGCAGCAAAGATACCCGATGCTTTCAGCGAGCTCTCCGATTTTAAGCCCATCAAACAAGATGAATTAAGGCTTGGAAGCGGATTTGCAATCTACAAGCTTGAACCCAATGAAGATGTATTTTACCGCATTATCAGCGAGGAATGCGATTACAGCATCAAGAATGAAACGGAGCTGATCAAATCGCTAAAGGAATTTGTGAAAGCCAAGAAAGCATATGACAGGGTTGCATCCGCCATTGCTGCCGCCGAGGATACCGGATATGGACTTGTGCCTCCCGAGATAGATGCTATGAGGCTTGATGAGCCCGAAATCGTTCAGCATGGTTCACGATTCGGAGTAAGACTTCGGGCGCATGCTTCCGGGCTGCACGTCATCAGAGTCGATATAGAAAGTGAGATCAATCCCCTGGTCGGCACGGCGGAGCAGAGCGAGGAGCTTGTGCGCGGACTTATGGATAAATTTGAAAAGAGTCCTGATGAGATATGGTCAACCAATATTTTCGGTAAATCGCTCTATGATATGGTCAAGGATGGTATGAGCGGAAAGGTCTCAAGTCTTCCTCAGGAAGTACAATTGAAGCTTCAAAATGCTATAAATCGCATGGTGAATGAAGGCTGCAACAGCCTGATCTGCATTCTTCTATAGGATTAACTCAATATTGCAATTGCATTGTTAAGATATTGCCCCCATGCCGCAGCGGCTATGGGGGCGAAGCAAAATTATATGCGGCAATCCATTTATGCAATCATACTGCTGGCCAGTATCGGAGCAATATAATTCAATAACACATACCAGATCATCAGGACGCCGACACCCCAATACACAACCCTGAACTTTCTATCAGCAAGCTTTATTGCTGCAAGTGAAAAAACTATAAAGATAGCGATCTCGAACCAAAATGCGAGTATTCGCTTCGAGGTCAGACCATACGCTCCTATATACATCAGCAGCCTGAGCAGTGCAGAAGCCGCTATCAAAAAAGAGCATACCAACAGCACAATCAACAGCACCCGGATCGGCTTTCTGACCCTTCCGGAATCGTCCTTGCAGAACATCATACTAACAACTATCATTGCAATATTTATGAATGAAACCACATTCAGCTCATTGAAGCCTTTAACTGCGTATTCCGAATATGTAAATTCCGAGGGAAGTCCCTTAAATCCGGAAAGATAATCAAATTGAAACGCTGCAAATATCACATAGGCAATTAGCATCATAGCTATGATTATTCCCGGAGTTGTGCTGCTCCAATGTCCAACCGTCAGTACAAGCTCCCGCTTCGATTTGCTTCCCGCTTCAAGGCAGGAAGCTATCATTGAATATGAGGTCAGTGCCATAAAAGCAATGGTGCAGACGCGAAGCAGCCATTCACTAGGAAGACTTGGCAAGTTATGCAGAAAATTGCTCAATCCATCATCCGCGCTTGCCAGCAAAAGCATCAGCACTATAAACACCGGGATGCCCAGTACAATGCCTAACATGACTTTGCCTATATTCTTTCTATCCCGTTCAACGTTGTTTCCAAGCACACGAAACGGCATTGGCAAGTTTTTAAACCAATTTGGAATGAGATTCATGCCAAAGCTATTAAGAAAATAGCGAACGGAATCCTTTTGCAAGCCGTTTCCGATAAGAGTAGAAATCAGAACAAGGCAAAGAGGTATTGCAAGCAACATGTTGGTCGTGCTCAAAACACTATGGAGATTTTGGTAATCGCTCATAATGATTATATCATTTCTCTTTGGCATCATCACCTCATTCATATAAGGAATATTCGCAAGCAGCAATATCATCATTGCTGCGGCAAACCACCCTTCCTTTGAGCGCCTGAAGCTGCCCCAATTATATGAGATGAGCACAACCGCGAATATGACAAAAAATCCCATATAGAAGAGGTTATAGTCCTTTGGATAAGGCCGGAATACCGCCAGTTCTGCAAGCAAACCTAATATAGGCGCAAAGACCAGCAGAAGCCGCAGCTTCTTTTTTGTTTCATCATTGCAGGTCTTTTCAAACTCGGGTTTTATCTCTCCGATAGAATATGCCGGCGAATGCACATGGGGTTCTTGATTAGCTCTTTGTTCCATAATGGATCTCCCTTTCAGCTAAATTTCGAATACGTCCATAATTAAAAACGATATCCGTTTAGTACATATTACTACCACAGATATCGTTTGTCAAGCATTTTTTATCAATTAACGATAAATATTTATTTTTAATCGGCAAAGTAGCTCACAAGTTCTCCTATTGCTACCGAGTTTTCAATGCCATCCTTCATGGATTTTACCTTTGCAATTCCCTGAACAAGCTCGTCCTCTCCAATGACAACCGTATATTCGGCACCAAGCTTATTCGCATATTTAAACTGTGCCTTAAGGCTTCTATCCATATGATCGAATTCAGCATATATCCCCCGCTCACGAAGCTGCCGCACGAGATTGAATGAGATCAATTTTGGCTGCTCGCCCATTGCAGCAAAATAAACCTTCACCGGATCGGGTTTCGGAATAAAAGCATGGTTATTCTCCATCACCATAAGAAGCCTTTCAAGTCCAAGCCCAAAACCAACGGCCGGCGTTGGCTGCCCTCCAAGTTCAGCTATCAAATCATTATATCGGCCGCCGCCGCAAACGGTTCCCTGAGAGCCTATTCTGTTTGATACGATCTCAAAAACAGTTCCCGTATAATAATCCAATCCACGCACTATGTCCGGATCAACAATATAATCAACACCTGCAATATCCAGGCAGCGCTTTAATCCTTCAAAATGTATACGGCATGAATCGCAAAGATAATCAAGCGTTCGCGGTGCTCCCTTGCAGATCTCCTTACAACGCTCCTCCTTGCAGTCAAGAATTCTCATAGGATTGCGTTCAAGCCTGCTTTTACATGTGGGGCACATATCGTCTATGTGACCCTTCAAATATTCATACAATGCGTTATTGTAATTTTTACGGCAATTTGAATCCCCAATGCTGTTGATCCTAAGAGTCAATTCTCCAATTCCAAGCCGCTTGAGCAGCGTAAGCGCAAGAATTATCACCTCTGCATCCGTCTCATATGATGCAGAGCCAAAAAACTCCACACCAAATTGGTGATGCTCACGAAGTCTTCCGGCCTGTGGTTTTTCATAGCGAAAAACGGGAGCATTGAGATAATACATCTTCTGAGGCATCGCTTCATTGAAAAGCCTGTTTTCCAAGAAAGCGCGCGCCATGCCCGCAGTTCCCTCCGGTTTCAAAGTTATGGATCTATCACCCTTATCCTTAAAGGTGTACATCTCCTTCTGAACGATATCCGTTGTATCCCCTACGCCGCGCGCAAATAGCTCCGTATGCTCTATTACCGGAGTGCGCAGCTCATAAATGCCATAGCTCCTGCAAAGCTTTCTTATCTCTTCTTCCACATACTGCCATTTATAACTTTCGCTTGGCAGCACATCCTTTGTACCCTTAGGCGCTTGAATTTGCATGGTTATTCCTCCGTTTTTCTTTTTAAGCTCGATGATCCGCGTATTTAGTCCGCCCGTTTTATTTCCACGCCAAATAACTCCCTCGGAAACTCTCCCGTACCATCGGCAGCATCATTAGACACGATCTCTATGCTGTATGGGGCGATACTCTCGGCAGCAATACGCCTTAGCTTCTGCTTGATCTCGGCTTCGATTAGGTAATTATAATTTGAACTTCGTTTTTTGTCAAAACAAATATAGAGCAGCTCGTCATCACACCAATGCGCTGCTGCGAGTTGAAGCTGAATGCCAAGCATGATATCATTACGCATTACAGCAGCCATGAATGCTTTGAACAGCTCCTCTGCTTTCGGTGAAGCATCGGGAATCATCGGCTCGTGCTGGTCCGATACAGTCGGGAGCTCGGACTCATTCTCCCATGGCGGAAGCTCCGTATCCCTGCACTGCTCCTCATCCTTAACATCCCCGTTTGATGAAGTAACGCTGAAAGCTCCGTTTTGCAGCTTCGTTTCCAGCTCCGCAATTCTATCGGACAGTGCGATCACCTCATGGCTCTCCTCCGGATGACATAATTGCAGCAGTGTGCTTTCCAGAAGCACCCTTGGCATCGTTACCCAGCGAAGATTTGGCTGAAGCTGCATCAACGCCGTCAGCGTACGCTCAAGCCTTTCATGAGATGCGTTTTTCGCCTGCTCCATATATAGCTTCATAGTATCCTGCGTGCAGTCAAGTATTCCCGAGCACTCCCCGCACACCTTTGCCATGAGCAATGCACGGAAATGCGCCGCAAGATCCTGAACAAATATTCCAATATCTCTCCCGCCGGAAATGACCGCATCCACCTGCCTGATTACCGATACCACATCTGATTTTATTATGCTATCCGCAAATCCGAATAGGAAATCCGCATTCATACTGCCAAGCACGGCAAGCACATCATCTGCCGTCAGATCATTTCCAACAAACGAAAGGCACTGATCCGCTATGCTCAGGCAGTCTCTAACGCCGCCATCGGCAGCACGAGCGATACACATCATTCCCTCATCATCGATACTTGCTCCAACATCATCAAGGATGCGCTTCAAAAGACCTACCATATCCGAAACGGACGGTCTCCTGAAATCAAACCTTTGGCATCGCGATAGTATTGTTGCCGGCAATGCCTGCGGTTCTGTAGTGGCGAGGATGAAAACCACATGCGCCGGAGGCTCCTCAAGCGTCTTGAGCAATGCATTATTTGCGCTCTTGGAAAGCATGTGTGCCTCATCGATGATATAAACCTTTGTTTTTAAATAAACCGGAGCAAACTCCGCTTTATCCAACAATGCACGCATCTCATCCACACGCGAATTGGAAGCCGCATCCATTTCAATGATATCGATGCTATCCTGCGCACTGAGCCTACAAGCCTCACATTCCCCGCATGGCTCCCCATCCTTTGGATTCAGGCAATTTATAGCCTTGGCAAAAATTCTTGCCGTGCTGGTTTTACCAATACCTCTTGATCCGCTGAACAAGTATGCATGTGCAACGCGTCCACTGCGCACCTGATTGCGCAGTATGCTCGTTATATGCTCCTGCCCTATGACCTCAGAAAAGCGGATCGGACGATATTTCCTATACAGGGCATGATATGCCATCATCTGCCTCCAAAAACAAATACTTATTCACTGATACGGATAACATCCGACGCCGGATCCATCCAAAGCCTTTCCACATTATAGTATTCCCTCTCCTCAGGATGAAAGATATGGACGAGCACGCTCGAAAAATCCAGTACAATCCAACGCCCCTCGTTATAGCCCTCTCTTCTCCTTAAAACGAATCCCAGTTCCGCTGCTCTATCCTCAACTTCATCACACAATGCTTTAACGTGGATCTGTGAGGTTCCACTCATAAAGACAAACCAATCAGCAACAATGGTCTTATCCGCAACATGAACGGCAATGATATCCTCTGCGCGCTTATCATGGCTTGCCTGCATAAGCCTCTCTATCATGCCTCTGAGCTCCTGCTGATATTTCTGTTCAGGTTCCATAACGATATTTTTAGTTTCTTCCATTATTAATCTGGTCCTCCATTTTTGATTTTTTATTAGCTTTCCTCTCCAACGCCTCTATTATAATGAGCGTATCAGGGTGTACGGCCATTCCCCGGGATTTTGTATATTGCATGGTATGCCTCATAACCGCTATAACTGCGGCATCCAGATCTTCATACGCAAGCTTCCTTATATGCTCGATCCTTCGATAGGTACGTGAAGGTTCAATTTTATCAGCCAGAAACACTATCTTATCGAGCATTGACATCTCCGTGCTTCCAATCGTATGATTACGTATGGCCTCAAGTATTTCGTCATCATATATACCGTATTCACACTTTGCAATCTCTGCTCCCAGCCTCCCATGCAGCGTGAATGGATATTTTAACTCATCCTCAGTAAGCTCATATCCATGCGACTTTGCGAATTTTATCAATTCCTTGCTTCCAAGCTTCATGCAGTCATGCAGCATTCCTGCGATCCTAGCACGCTTCGTATCAAATCCATACCTTTCCGCCAGCATTACCGCTTCTCGTGCAACAAGCATCGTATGCTCAAACCTATTCTCATCAAGCGTATTTCGAAGCCTTTCCCCCATCGCCTTCAGCTCATCATCAAAATAAAGAAGGTGCGTATAGATGTATTTTTCAACGCTCAATGGGACAAACTCCGCTATCGATCGAGCGTTAGATACAAGGCTGCGTATCTTGGTTGATGAAATATCTGGCCCATATGTATTGAGCACGATGACTTTTCCGCCAAGCTCACTTTCTATCGAGCCCGCGATATCTCCAAGCACACCATGCTGAGCAGGCATATCACTTCCCGCTTGCATCCTGCCTATCGCCACAAGATCTGCGAGCTTCAATATTTCCTCCGGCCTATGCCATGTTCTGAAATTCATGAGCATATCCGCTCCGACAATGAAATAGAGCTTTGCTCCACTATGCTCTCTGCTTAGCTGACCTAGCGTTTCGACCGTATAGCTGACACCGCCCCTTTTCAGCTCAAGACCGGAGGCAGCAAAACACCTTTCAACACCAATCCCCGCATTAAGCATTTCAAGCCTCTCCAATCCGGGAGTTCTGTTGGAATCATGCTTATGCGGCGGATCGCTGGCAACCACAAAAATAACACGATCCAGCTTCAGCTGCTGAAGCGCTGCTTTTGCGACCATAATATGCCCGTTATGCACGGGATCGAATGTTCCACCATAGATTCCTATTTTCATGTGCCAATTATACTACATATATTGCGATTTTGGAATGGAAAATATGAATTTAGCCGAAACTATTTTTATGAAAGAGAGTTACATAAAAGCAGTAAGACGGAGCTATAACGGCGGGAGAGGTATTGTTGCAACCATCCTTGATTTCATATGTTTCAATGCTTTGAGATTTCTTGCAGTTTACCTCGTATTGATGCAAAGCATCAAAGCGCTTCCATTGAGGCTGCTGCTCACCGCCATTATCTCATCCATTCTTGCAGTCATATCAAGCATGCTATCAAATCACAGATTTAGTAAACACGAAGAAAGACTTCGAGCGAGTACTGAACAAAAGCTTATACGGCGCAGACTCCTTTGCATGAAATCGGATATTCTCAAAGCAAGGGCTGAGCATATTCTGGGAGCGGATTGTTATATTTCTCAAAGCACTGCGGAATTCGATATAAATTCACTATACGAAGCCTTCCGCAGTATGAATCATGATGATCCATCACAGTTCTTTTATATCATAAGCGTATCCGATTTCAGTGAAGAAACAAAGAGGATCTGTGATGGTGTATTTGCAGATAAAATCAAGCTGAAATCAATCGATAAAATTCCAGAAATTATAAGCGAGATTTACATCTCATCGAACGATATCGATGAAGAGATCATTTTTGAATTCGGCAAAAAGAGTGCCAAGCATTATAGCTTTAAGGATGCGCTAAAGCCTGACAGAACAAAGAAATACCTTCTATTGGGATTAACGTTATTCGCATTTTCTTTCTTTGTGCGTTATTCGATCTATATGCGTGCCGCATCAGGATTTGTTTTCTGCATCGCCGGAGCCTGCATAATAATTAATGAACATAAATTAAATCGCAGCATGAGAAGCAGTGAACGATTATAGAATGCGGCGCATTTTCTAAAGCTCAAAAGCGCTTGAATATCTTGCAAAAAAATCATGATATATCTTTACATTTGGAAGCTCCGTCCATTTTTTTATTCCAATGGGCTCATCATCCAAATCATAAATTTTCGCTCCGCGCATGGAAAGAAGAAACGGGGAATGAGTTGCTATAACGAATTGGCATCCATAAAATCTTGCCGCATTATCGATAAGCTGCATGAGATCAAGCTGCTTTTCAGGCGAAAGACTATTTTCAGGCTCATCCAAAAGATAAAGACTGCTTTCACCTATCTTATCCGTAAAATACTTTATTGCACTTTCCCCATTCGA
Organism: Christensenellaceae bacterium Phil7; assembly: GCA_001940845.1. Lineage (GTDB taxonomy): Bacteria > Bacillota > Clostridia > Christensenellales > CAG-138 > PeH17. Next base: position 77,182 of record MSGV01000023.1, on the reverse strand, counting down.
ATGCCCTCGAACATGGAGCATGAGGTTCTTCTTCACATATTTTGATTGCGTCCTGCTCCGCGCAAGATTCACCCTTTTAAGCTGCTCGTAATCATCTATGGACTCCAAACGAAACCCCGCATACTTTGCATTCAGGTAGTCAGCAAACAGTTCCTCCCGGCGAGCGCTTATTCCATCATTGAGCATGCGCATATTTATCATATAATCAAACACATCATCACTCGTTATGATTCTGCTCTCCTTCGGCAAATCAAAGGTGACATCACAGCTGCATAGCTTAACATAATCATCAAAAAAGCTGCTGTTATTAAAAAGGGTATCCCTTTCAAGGTTCAATTCCTCGGCTATAACATTGAGCGCGGTACTTTTTCCCGATCCATTTCCTCCATATAGAAAAGTTATCGGCTCAAAGCGCAGCTCGATTGGATCGTTCCTTCCAAGTATCTGAAATGGATAGTATGAGTCATAGCAGGTACGCTTAACACTTAAAATATAATCAAATTCCTTATCCGCGGATGGGAATCTAAAGCCGGTCAAGTACATTCTGCATTTCCCCCATTTGCTCTATTGCACGTTCGCTGTCGATGGATCATTTAAAGAATTTGTCTTTTCGTTCTCTAGCAGTTCTCTTGCAATATTAAATTTAAGCGATGTGTACTGGCTGGTATAGGGAACATCCAGCATGATGAGGACAAGCCGTTCCTCATCGATATCCTCAACTCCCTCTCTAAAGCCCACAAACCACGATATAGCGCGGCTCTTGGAGGTATCCAGCTCAGCTGTACCTGTTTTGCCCGCGATAACATAATCCTTAACGCGCAGCGGTCTGCCCGTACCATTCTTTGTCGGATCCATTACGCCTTCGAGCATTGGGATTATCTTATCAACGGTAGATTTATCTATAGCATTGGTTATCCAATCAGACGGCACGGTGCTTTCCACGCTCTCATAGTCCACCCCAACGGTTGTACAGAATGAATCCGTAATATAGGGCTTTGGAATGCTGCCATCATTTCTGAAAGCGCAGAACATGGTTGCAAGCTGCAATGGTGATATCAGCATTTCTCCCTGACCATAACCTGAATCAGCAAGCATCTTAAAATTCATCTTTGAGTTTCTGCCAAGCACCTGAGATTTTCCTCCGCCAAGCTCAAATGGAAATTTTTCTCCCATTCCAAGCTTCTCCATATAGCTTATAAAGCGTTCCTCCCCTATCTTGAGTGCGATATCTGCGAAATAAATATTATCTGAATGCAGCATTGCATTCGTCATATTATTGGGTTCGGTACGGTTATTAACCCTTGTACGTTTGATGGCCGGCCATATCCAATTGCCATATCCAGTCGGCGTCCAATAATCATTATTTATAAGCCCGGTAAAAACATAGCTCTCATTTACCACGTTCTGATCGAGTGCCGCAGCCGCAACAAATGCCTTTGCTATGGAACCCGGAGGGTAACTTCCGTCCACAGCTTTACTGACAAGAGGACGTCTCGAATCATTAAGCAGAGATGAATAATAGCCATCCACACCCTGAGTTATGGAATTCAAATCATAATCAGGAAATGAAGCAATAGCATTTACTGCACCGGTCTTGGGATTCATTACGACAACTGCACCCGTTACCTCTTCACCAAAGATGACGAGCTCCATGAGCTTTTCCGTATACTGCTGAAGTTCAAGATCGATTGTAAGCTCAATATCCAGTCCATCCTCCTTATCCTTGAGAAAAAGGGTGCGCTTATTCTGCCCATCACTGCTGCGTATAAAGTAACGGTAACCATCCTTTCCACGCAAAGTCGTTTCATATAATCGTTCAATGCCGCTTTTGCCTACAATGCTATCCTCTGTATAAAGCCCATCGCTTACTTCCCGACCCTCGTTAAATCTATCTATATCATTTTGATTTGCACTGCCCATGTATCCGAGTATGTGAGCTAATGTTGATCCGTATGGATAATACCTGGCAGAACCAAAATTCTCTGTAGCAACGTGAATGCTGGGGATTTGTTTCAACATTTCAATTTGTTCTGCCGTAATTTCCTGCGGATAAAACTGCGCAAGCGTACAGGAGCCCTCATCACCATAGACATGAGTCATCTTCTTATCAAATTCCTCGCGCTCCATACCGATTGCATCATAAAGTGCTGCCGAAATGCTGTCCAGCTCATTGGGGCAAAGCCTTGAAAAAAGTCCCTTATAATCCTTCATATATGCTTTAAGCCTGTCCTGTGCAAGCTTTCTTGCATAAGCATCGGTACGTTCATCGCGCTCATCCTGTGTGAGTTCCGACCAGTCCGTCATCCTTGCAAGCTGTTTTAAGGCTTCATCAGGAAGTTTCTCAGCCTGCATTATCCTATCGATAAGCTCATCCTGATCCGCATACTCTATAAGCAAAGAATAGACCGTCACGAGTTCAACATTCTCTGCAATCGCTGTCCCGCTCGCAAGAATATCTCCTCGATCTGCGCTCAGTTTACTTGAAACAATGCTATCCCCCCACGTCATCTCCGGAAAAATCAAAGAAGGCGTCCAATCCAGCTTCCAAACGCCATTTTCAAGGCTAAGCGTTGTACTTCCATCGGCCTCCAAATCACCCAGGTTATCCGTCTTATATATTTGCTTATACTCAATTGTCCGCTTTTTTCCATTCGCATCATCTGCAATTATGGAATACTCGATATCATTAATGCCAAGAAGATCGAAGATGCTCGTATACCTGCTGACAAACTCGTTGCGTGTGATGGCGTTAGCACTCTTCCTGCTATTATATTCTCCATTATCGACCGCAATATTTTCGGATAGAAATGAATATGCCTCAACAAATTCACCCTGACATAATGCTTCCATAAAGTACTTGAAAACATCCTTATCTCCCTCATCCACCGCCGAATTTTTGCATGCGCATACCATAAGCATACTGAAAACAAGCAATACAGCCATTATTCGCTTAATGACCATCCAGCATATTTTTTTAACTTTTGTACTTTTAATATTCATATGGCTTTTACCATCCCAGTTCTTAATCATGATAGGATCCATCCGCTAGATAACTCCACATATGGATTATACTCCAAATCGGCTTTACTGTAAATGCCAATTGAATAAATCTGCGAAATTTGCGTTCATTTCCCTGACAAAAAGCTCAAGCTTACTAAGCCGATACTCCCCATTATCCTTAAATATCTTATTGCTGCTATTTACTTTCGTGCAACATCACTATATAATTAAGATAAGAATAGTGATTATGAATTTGCATATCTTGCTATTCAAAACATAAATAACGGAGGAACTGCTATGAAGAGAAAGATCGATCCATTTGACTATACTGCTGATATATTTGCTGCCCTAAAACGTGGCATTCTGCTCACCACCAAGGCGGATGATCAGGTTAATACTATGACTATTAGCTGGGGCTTCCTTGGAATCGAATTCAACAAGCCGATATTTATCACTGTTGTGCGTAAGAGCAGGTACACCATGCAGCTGCTTGAAAAGAACCCTGAATTCACGATAAATATTCCTATCGGCATTCCGGACAGGGATGCACTTCGCATTTGTGGCACAAAAAGCTTCCGGGATATGGATAAGATAAAGGAATGCGGACTCACGTTGGAGAAACCGGAAATCATCAGCGTACCTGGTATACGTGAATTTCCGCTTACCCTGGAATGCAGGATGATCTATGCTCAGCAGCAGGAGGGTGCCTTTATGCCCGACGAAGTGCGTCGGCAGAACTTCCCAGCCGAACTTGGTGAAGGCGACAATTTCCATAAAGCATATTATGGGGAAATAGTTTCCTCATACATAATAGAATGATCGCTTCTTCCTCAGATTCCGAAGCATTATATATGCTGCTTTGGATTATTGAAAAAACTGATGCTTTATGTTATAGTAGCCAAAAATACTGAAGGGTCATCAAAATATGGCGGATAGAGGATTTCCAAAAGCAACGGTCAATGAGAAAGCGGAGGCTGCAATCAAACGTGGCCACCCTTGGGTTTTTGCCGAAAAGGTAATAGAAATTAAAGGCGATTATGAAAACGGCGATCTTGTTGATGTTTATACGCGCAAGCATCGTTTCTTAGGCACCGGTTTTATTAATGATAATTCGGCAATGCGTATTCGTATCATCTCACGCAACGCAAATGATCGATTTGATAAGGACTTTTACCGCAGAAGACTGCGCTACGCCATAGATTATCGAAAAACCGTTATGGGGAATGATTTTGACTGCTGTCGTATAATATTTGGCGAAGCAGATTGCTTTCCGGGACTGACCGTTGATAGGTTTGGAGATGTCCTTGTGGTTCAGGTGCTATCCCTTGGCATGGACCGCATCAAGGATATGCTTTTTCCATTGCTCATCGAGGTCTGTGCCGAATATGATATCAAAATTCGCTCCCTGCTCGAAAGAAATGATGTGGGCATACGTGATAAAGAGGGCTTGGATCAATATAAGCGTTTTTATAAATATGGGAATTTGGAGCAAATTCTGGATGGAAAGCTGCTCATAACCGAAAACGGAATTAAATATGAAATAGATATTCTAAACGGCCAAAAAACGGGATTCTTTCTGGATCAAAAATATAACCGCCTCTCTGCCGCCAGAATTGCAAACGGCAGAAATGTGCTTGATTGTTTCACTCATACGGGGGCGTTTGCGCTCAATGCTGCAATGCATGGAGCTAAGCATGTTACTGCCGTCGATATTTCGGCAGATGCTATTGAGCTTACCAAACGAAATGCACAATTAAATGGGCTTGAGGGAAGGATGAGCTTTATCTGTGCCGATGTATTTGATTTGCTTACGGAGATGGAGAATCGAAGGAACTGCGGGTATGATTTCATTATCCTGGATCCCCCCGCGTTTACCAAGAGCCGTGAAACTCTGCGTAGTGCTTTCAATGGCTATAAAGCCATCAACGCAAAAGCCATGAAACTGCTTCCAAGGGGCGGTTATCTCGCGACTTGTTCCTGCTCCCATTTCATGACTGATGAGCTTTTCCGCCGTATGCTTCATGAAGCTGCGGATGATGCCGGTATTCAGCTCCGTCAAATCGAGGGAAGACAGCAATCGCCCGATCATCCAATACTTTGGAATATTCCCGAAACCGACTACCTCAAATTTTATATTTTTCAAGTGGTTTAATTCAGAATCCAAGCGACATCATAGGAAAGGGATCGCCGCGAAATCCGCACAGCAGTCCCTTTCCTTTTCGTTTTAATTCAACTTCATTTCATAACCATATCCATAAAGTGTTCGGCCATCCTCCAAATTCAGGATGTGAATTCCTGTGGCTCTTTTAAAGCCAAGCCTCTCATAAAGTCTGATTGCCGGCGCATTGATATCCGCCACAATAAATCTCAGATACTCAGCCCGAGCTTTTGAAAGCTTAATAATATGCTTCATCATAAGCTCGCCTATCCCCATACGCTGATATTGGATCTTTACTCCAAATCTGCAAAGGTACACTGCCTTTGTCTCCGGCTCAGACCACTCTATACTCTTTTCTCCTTCGATTGAATCACAGATCGAGATTGCAGCAACAAGCGCTTTATCATCGCTCAAAACGTATAGACGCCCTTCTCTAATATCCTCATCAAAGCAGCAGCACGGGTATACTTCGTCCCAGATATTGATCCCCTTTGCATCCATGTCCTTAACCAATGTTTTAAACATCGAATTTAGCTCAGGCAGCTCGGCCGCTGCTGCCATTCGAAATTCCATCATTGAATATCCCCTAACATAAAAATTATTCTGTTGTCACCCTCTGTTCAAAGGTATCTATTTTATTAAAATCAGCATGTTCTGTAATATATTCCTTTCGGGGAGCCACCTTATCTCCCATTAACAGCGTAACCAAATGCTCAACATAGGCGGCATCCTCTATTGAAACCTGCACTAATGATCGATTTTCAGGATTCAAAGTTGTTTCCCAGAGCTGTTCCGGGTTCATCTCGCCAAGGCCCTTATAACGCTGAAGGGTATAGCCTCTCATTCCTTTTGTAAGCCTTGCAAGCTCATCATCATCATAGGCATAAGATACTTCCTTACCCTTCTGTACCTTATAAAGCGGTGGCATACCCATATATACATGGCCGCTGGTTATCAGCTCGCGTGTATATCTATAGAAGAAGGTCAGCAGCAGCGCACGGATATGCGCGCCATCCTGATCGGCATCGGAGAGAATGATGACCTTATTATACTTAAGATTCTTAAGCTCAAAATCCTCGCCAATACCGGTACCAAGTGCTGTTATGATGGATCTGCATTCATCATTTTCAAGAACTTGCTCTATCCTGCGTTTTTCCACATTGAGCGGCTTGCCCCTGAGCGGCAATATCGCCTGAAAACGCCGATCCCTTCCCTGCTTCGCACTGCCTCCTGCCGAATCGCCCTCAACTATGAAAAGCTCATTTATCTCTGCATTGCGGCCTGTACAGCTTGAAAGCTTCCCAACGAGAGGTGCATTCTCCAGCTTTGACTTCTCCCTTGCCATGCTTTTGGCCTTACGGGCGGCCTCCCTCGCCTTTGCAGCCTTGACCGCCTTATCTGAGATCAGAGCAGCAAGCTCGGCATTTTTAAGATCCTCAAGTATTGGTATCAGCTCATCAATGACAACGGATTCGACTGCTGCACGCGCCTCCGTATTGCCAAGCTTGGTCTTGGTCTGCCCTTCAAACTGTATCGAACTCATTTTAAGTGATATTACAGCTGTGAGCCCCTCTCTGAAATCCTCTCCCGAAAGCGATGCATCCTTATCCTTCAGCAGACCTATCCTACGGCAATAATCATTCATCACCTTTGTCAGTGCAGATCGGAAACCGGTTTCATGAGTTCCGCCCTCCGTTGTAGGGATATTATTGACATATGAGAACATGCTTTCAGTATAGCCATCATTATGCTGCATGGCTATCTCAACTATAATGGTATTTTTACCGGTGCCTCTAATCCCCTTAAAATAAATTGGTTCCTTATATAAAGGGGTCTTGTCAGCATTCAAATATGAAACAAAATCAACGATTCCACCATCATATTTATATTCGCGCGTTCTGCTTTCATCCTTTCGCCTGCAATCGGTCAACCTAAATAAAACGCCTTTATTGAGGTATGCAAGCTCATTTATGCGCTTTGAAACTACATCATAGCTCATTTCTACGGTTTCAAAAACTCTCTTATCCGGCAAAAAGTTGACCCTTGTGCCCTGCCTTCTGGTTCTGCCTACCTCCTCCAGCGGAGCTGTCGGAATACCGGAATGCATGATGCCGTTCTCATCCTCATAGCTATGAAAGCGAATCCTGTAAAGCTTTCCCGCCGTGGCTACCTCTACCTCAACATATTCTGAAAGCGCATTTACTACCGAAGCTCCAACGCCATGCAGTCCACCGGAAAAGCCATAGGCATCGTTATCAAATTTTCCGCCTGCATGAAGCTGAGTATAAACGACCTCAACACCTGAGATATGGAGCTTTTCATGTATTCCAACAGGAATTCCCCTGCCATTATCCTCGACTGTCACGGAATTATCTTTATTTAGGGTAACACTTATCTCGTTGGCAAACCCATTTGCTGCCTCATCGACTGCATTATCCACTATCTCCCATAGCATATGATGAAGCCCGCGGCTGCCTGTGCTTCCAATATACATACCGGGACGAACACGAACCGCCTCAAGCCCCTCCATTACCCTGATATCATCCACTGTATAATCATGATGCTGCATATTTTATTCCTTACACCCTATCTTTCGTTTTATCCCACGTCTACATTCCAAGCTGCTTATTCACCGCATGCAGTTCTCTGCGCAGCTCTGCGATCTCGGCTTCAAGCCCATTGCTCTTATCTCGCTCCTCTGTCAACTCAACCTCATCGGTATCCAGCTTTTCCAGCTTTGCGCAGACATCGGCCAGCCTTATTTTCAAACCATTCAGACAATTATCCATCCTTGCAATCACACCCATCGCACTCTCGCTCAAATCTGAACGATAGCTTCCTCTGCCATTGAGCAGGAAGATACGCCTCGCATCCAATGGATCGTTGGCAAGATAAAGCTCAAACCCGCGGTAACTTCCAATAGGTTTATTGTCGCGAATGAAGGCAAATTCCGCAAGCAGATCAATCAGCCTTTCTCCCGCATCGCGCCGCTTTCTGAAGAGCTCTCCCATAAGCCTCATCTCGAACCCAGAGACTTCCTTATCGCTGCGATCAAGCAGCTCTATGTCCGCATTAAAGGTATCTCGCAGGCGTTCTAGCTCCGCTCTTTTAGCCGGTAGCTGCAGTAGTGCTTCAGAAGCCTCAACCTGATGCCTCTCAAGCTTTGATTTGAGCATCATCTTGCGCTGTAAATCATTTTCAATCTCAATCCTGCGCTTGATCAACGGATTCCCAACAGCAAGCGATTTGACCTCACTATAGGTCAGTACAATCTCATCCACCTCGCTGCCCATCCTGTTTGGATATTCTCCATTGATGATCTGTGAGATAAACCTCTGCTTGTTTTCAAGAAGCTGCCATGAATAAGCATCAAAGCTTCCATTCGTAATATACCTATAGATGCGAACATGATCGTTTTTATTCCCCTGCCTAAGCATACGTCCATCACGCTGAATCACATCGGATGGTCTCCATGGTATATCGAGATGGTGCACCGCAACGAGATAATTCTGAACATTGGAACCGGTTCCGAGCTTAAATGTTGAACCAATCAGAACTCTAATCCTTCCCTTGCGTACTTTATTAAAAAGAGATACACGCATATTGTCATTGACTGCATCATGAACAAAAGCTATCTCTTCGGCAGGAACGCCCAAAGCCACCAGCTTCCCCTTAATATCATCATAAAGATTGAATCCATCCTTTGGAGTACTCTGATCCAGAAAGATCAACTGAGTCAGCCTATCATTTTCCTGCCATATCGTAAAGACATTCTTTACGCAATTATTCAGCTTTGATTCAGGCTCATCAATTGCATTCGGATCGACCAGGCGCATATCCAAAGCCGCCTTTCTTCCATCCGTGGTAATCTTGAGCATATTATCCTCTGTGCGCAGCACATTTCCCGCCTTCACACGCTCAGCACGCTCAGCCAGTTCACTTATATAATCGCGCAAAGCTTTACTGGAATCCACTATGCAATTTACCGTCTCAATATTGGTTGGAAGCTTTCGATCATTGCTCGTCGGGAAATACATATCCGCAATATCGGAGAACAGCAGCGATAATTCAGGCAAATTATAATATTTGCTCAATCGTTTTCTGAGCCTATAGCCCACACCATTTGCCTCGACCTCAAATTCCTCGGTGACCTCAGAAAACATCTTCACCCAATTATCAAATTCAAGAAGATCAAGGCTTTCCATGCGCTCATAACCCAAGTATCTTTGCATGGTATAGAGGTCGGATACCGAATTGGTGATTGGAGTACCGGTTGCAAATACCGCACCCCTGCCGCCATGATTGCGCTGTATAAAACGAATCTTTGCCATAAGGTCATCACAGCGTTTGGACCCCTTCGTATTGAGCCCCGGAAGCGAGCCATGCTTCGTCTCTATGCTTATATTTTTAAAGTTATGAGCTTCATCTACAAAGAGCGTCGAAATACCAAGATCATCAAAATATATCGTTTCTTCGTTCGTATCCGGTTCCTCCGCCCATAGCTTTTGGAGTCGATGTCCCAGGCGCGTTGAGCAGCGATTGAGCACGGCATAAGCTTCATTATTGAGCACATCATGCATGGCCAGAATGATATCATTCTGTGCAGCAACAAGTTCTCTTTCGCGTTCCTCTCTCGATAAAGGAATCAAAGAAAAGCTTGCGTAGCTCATTATTATCGCATCATAATCATGCTCCATGATATGGCGCAGGATGCGATTTCGATTTTGTGGATTGAAGCTTTTAGGATCTATCATCAATACCGCAGCATCCGGATATAGATGCAGAAATTCATTATTCCATTGTTCTAGTATATTATTTGGTACTATAAAAAGATTTCGTCTTGATATCCCTATTCTTCGCAATTCCATCGCAGCCGCCGCCATCACATAGGTCTTGCCTGCTCCAACCTGATGCGCCAGAAGAATATTTTTTGAATTTATAACACGCTTTATCGCATCTAGCTGGTATTTCTGGAGCTTAATATCCGGATTCTTCCCCGGAAGAGTAAGCTTACTGCCATCAAAATGCCGGGGTCTGATCGCACAGAAGTTTTCATTGTAGCGATCCAGCATTTCCGTTCGCCTCGGTTCATCTTTAAATAACCAATATGCAAAGCGTTCGCTTATCTGCTTGGCACGATCCTGTATAAGAATGGTTTCAGCTTTATTGACCTTTCGAGTCAACTGCTTGCCCCCATAGGCGGTGTAGGTATCATAGACAGCAAGCTCGCGTGAATTCAGCATCCTCTCTATGATCTCAAACGCATTCATCCTCGATGTTCCATATGTCAGTTTGGCGCGAGTAAATTCTGAAAAATGCTTTTTACCGCGTATAATATAATGGTTTGCCGACCGTATGTACTCCACCTGAATGCCGGGCCTTCCCGAATTAGATTTTATTCCAATCAATGCTATTATGAAGGCACTATAGACCTCGGGTGGAATCCAAGGGCTCCCAATAGCAGCTTTTATCTGATGCGCCCCTATGCGCTTTGGCATAACGGTTTTCAATGCCCTTATATTATCATTCAAATCTACCGAGCTGGGGATATTCGTTTCATTCTCAATGCATCGCTGCGCCTGCTTAAGCTTTGTCAGTATATTGCCGGAAAGATAATCATCCGCAGTCACAAATTCCGACTTTTCCGGATCATAGTAGATCGCACCGCGAAGAGATGTAATAATATCAAACTCTTTGGATTTTGAAAGATTGGCGATCACATCCAAATCCACTCTTCCCATGCGGTCAATGCAGCAGTCGAGCGCATCATGAATTGTCAATATCGGAGAAATAATATCTTGGTTTTCTTCAAATACTTCGTTCAAGCTTTTCCTTTCAAAGCGGATACTACCGTATGCTGTGAAAATTTGGTTTCAGACGGTCAAAAGTTGCGATATATGGGATTCCTGCCATCTTCGCAAGCTCAGCAGCCTCATCCAGCCTTCTCCCCACCCTGTCTGGCTTATGCGCATCCGAACCCGTAGTTACGAATTCTCCGCCAAGCTCATGATAGAATTTAAGCACATCCAGCCCCCATGCGGAACCATCCCACCAAGCTGATGTATTGACCTCTATGCCCTTGCCTCTGAGGATCAAATCCTTGAATATCTCCGAAAATAGCTCCTTTGATACGTCAAGCGTCATCCTCCTATCCTCGAATGGCGCATATTTAGCAACAAAATCGTAATGACCCAGCACGCTCATCATGCTGCAATCCTTTATTCCTTTCAGGATGGTATCGAGATAGGCATAGTAAGCCGTCTGCTTCGTTTTTCCGATAAAATACTCTGGAAAATAAGTATCTATACGCTCAACGGTATGAACCGAACCAATTATGAAATCCGGTTCAGCCGGAGAAACATACTCCTCCGCAGCTTTTGCAGCTGCCATATCAGCAAGACTTATTTCCGCACCCAGCTTTACCTGAATGCTCAAATGATTATTTCTCAGCGAATTTAAATCTCTCCGCAGTGCTCTCAAATCCGCCGGCGGTCTTGAAATTGGCATATCCTGCGAGTCAAAATCAACATGATCCGTAAAGCATAGCTCCGTAATCCCATTTTTTTCTGCTGCATTGAGCTGTTCTGCCGCTGAAAATGAGCAGTCATGCGAATAGATGGTATGTACATGATAATCAAATCGTTCCATGCATTTCACCTTGCTTAAATTAATTCGGGCAGCACCTGTCCGGAACAACCATTATAACAGCAATTGTCAATATATTCAACGCATATCTCTTGCGGTTTTGGTAAAAATTTTGTACAGTGCGGATAATTTGCCACCAGAGTTCATTAGAGATCCATCAAACAGTATACATGTATTTATTGATCTAAAATATCTGCTCTCCCTAAACCATGAGGAATTGGGAGAGCATCTTAATATGCAGCTAATATTTTTCAGTTCATCAGATTCCAAAATATGCACATGCCTTTGCTCTATCGGAATTCAGCTGTTCCAGAGAAAGGTTATTCATAGAGAAATCAGCAATACGAATGTTTTTAATAAAGCGCAGCACGATCGCTTCGCTGCCGAAGCTCCGTATTGGTTCCACAAGCTCCAAAAATAATTTCGTATTGCCGCCACATATATATGCAATCGCAGGATGCAGGCAGCCATCGATCTCCGCAAAGCAAATATACACGCCTGATGCCGGCAGGAGAATCGTTCTGTTTATATTCAGACCCATCATTGGGATGCCATAAAATTCAAAAGCATCTATTATGGTGCATTGAAGATTATGAGTTCTTCCCAAAAGCATCTGTGCCTGCTGAACATCGCCCTTCTCTATGAGGCTGCGTATTCTTGTGCTCGATATGGGCTGTTTTCCAAACAGAACGGGAGGAACGATTGCAGCATCAATGCCGCGAGCAAGAGCAAGCTGCTTCAACATATCCGCATTGCCCGCCTTCTTCATCCCAAAAGTATAGTTGAAGCCTGCAACTACTACGGCGGGCTTCATGAGCTCTATCAGCTCATCCACAAAGCCTTTAGGACTACTTGCACGTATTTGGGATGTGAATTCAACCATCTCAATGCGTTCAATCCCAAGATTGCTAATATACTTGCATCTGTCATCATTGGTGCATAAACGTGCTATTTTATTTCCCAAAAGCTCCTGCGGATGATTCGAAAAGGTGTATACAGCAGGAATAAATCCTCTTGCTTTTGCAATAAGCACCGCTGTATCTATAAGCTTCTTATGCCCTATATGTACTCCATCGAACATACCAAGAGCAACTACGGTTTTTTCATCATTCTTCATATTTCAATGTCTTATTTATCGGCATCATTACCCAACCAAACGGAAACATGCAGGCCACCACCATCCTTGATGCCAAGGCCAATGAATTCATCTTCTATATATAATCTTTGAATTTTGCCCTGTTCCAATTCACCTTCATACGGAATTGAAGCACCATTTATAAGCAAACGTTTTTTTCGTGCAGAAAGTCCATCCAATCTAAGTGCCGGTATATGCGCTGCCGCAGCATCCATAGGCACAATGGTTTCAGCAAGCTCTCCACGCTCCTTCTTTTCACGCAGCTCCGCAATCGTATAGCTATTTTGTAAATCAAAACTGCCCGACATGGTTCGCAGAAGAAACGGCATATAGGCCGGAACTCCAAGTCTTTTGCCTATATCCATACAAAGCGTTCTAATATAGGTCCCCTTAGAGCATCGCACTTTTATAAGAAAACTGTTCCTTTCAAGCTGTTCCAAAAGCTCCAGTTCATATATAGTTACTTTTCGTTTTCGCTCTTCTATCGGTGCCGTTACTTCTCCCTTTCTTGCCAGCTTATAGAGCTTTACACCGTTTACGCTGAGGGATGAATAAATCGGTGGAATCTGATCGATCTCACCCAGGAATTCAGGGAGAACTTTTCTAAGTGCTTCAGCATAAATATCGCATTCTGCACTCTCCACAACGGTTCCAAAAGCATCAATAGTGTCTGTCGCAATACCAAATCGGAACTCCGCTATATATACTTTTTGTTTGTCTACCAGGTAATCAAACAGGCGTGTTGCCCTTCCAATACATATCGGGAGCACGCCCGCTGCTGCAGGATCTAGCGTACCGGTATGACCGACACGCTTTACACCAAATATTTTTCTCAAATCCACCACAACATCGCTTGATGTCATCCCCGGTGGTTTAAGAACATTTACAACTCCTTCAAACGACATTACGATTTTTCTGCTCCCTGCCAAGCTCCTCCGCAGCATCACGTATTACCTCTGCAATAACGGTAGTCAAAGGGCTATGTGATGTGTATCCGGCGGCGCGGGCATGTCCGCCCCCTCCATACCTTTCGGCAATTCGGCATACATCGCCAATCGACTTGCTTCTAAGACTGATCTTGAATGTACCATCCGAACTCTCCCTGATAAAGGCTGCAATCTTGACGCTGTCAACATCACGAACGCAATCAACAATGCCCTCACAATCCTCATCCGTGGCATTGAATTCAAGCCTCTGTGCTCTGGTCAGCACGGCAATTCCAACTTCGCCATTATGCTCAAGCTGCATTCTTGAAACAACAAATCCCTGCAAACGAGTTTTGGTGTAGGGTATCGTTCTATATATGCGACGATTGAGTTCCGCAATATCCAGCCCCTTATCTATGAAAGCAGCAATGAGCCTGAGTGCATTCGATGTTGTATTGCTATACGAGAGATTGCCGGTATCCGTTACTATGCCCGTATACAGGCATTCCATTGCGGTTTCATCGATTGGCATGTCCATCCTGCAATATAGCTCATGTATTATCTCAGCCGTTGCAGCAGCATCGGATACGACCAGATTCACCTGTGCAAAACGTGGATTCGTAATATGATGATCGATTGCAGCCGTTCGCTCTGCACTGCTGAATATTCTAATTGCGCGTCCGAATCTCGGCAGATCTGCACAATCGCAGGAGATAACATTCCTATAGCCAACAGCATTCTCCGGCATGACGACTTTATCGGCATTGGGAAGAAATGAATATATTTTCGGCACTGGATTTGAGCATACCACTTCCGCAGTCTTTCCCAGCTTCTCCAATAAAGCATAGAATGCCAGTGCCGAACCAAGAGTATCTCCATCCGGCGAAATATGAGAAAGCAGAGTAAACTCTTTCTCATCATTTATAAGCCCAATCAAAGCATCAAACTCATCGTCATGCTCATTCATCATCATCGGCATTTTCCTTTGTTCGCTCACTCTGTAATTTGTTGATTATCTCCGAAATATGCACTGCATATTCTATGGAATCATCCAGATTGAATTTCAGCGTTGGGATTCTTCTTATGTCTATGCGTTTCCCAAGCTCACGCGCAATGAAACCCTCCGCACGGTTGAGCTGCGCTACGGTCTCCTTGCGCACATCATCGGATTTATCGTATACACTTACCCTGACCTTAGCAAGCTTGAGATCATTAGTTGCTTCAACATAAAGAACCGTCGTCATCGGAGATATTCGCGGATCCTTCATCTCTCTGATGATCTCACTCAAAGCCTTTTTGATTTCTTCGTTTATTCTATCGTATCTTACCGATGCCATTATCTAAATTTTACCTTTCATTCTATCATGTGGGGAAGAATTTTCCCCACATATATTCATTTTTCAGCGTTGAACCTGCTCCATGATATAGGCCTCAATAGCATCGCCCTCATGTATATCATTGAAGTTCTCTATGCCGATACCGCATTCATATCCGGCAGCAACCTCTTTGACATCATCCTTGAATCTGCGCAGAGATGCGATCTGCCCTTCGTGAATTACGATACCATCACGAACCACACGCACGAGTGCATTGCGCTGCACCTTTCCTTCTTGAACATAAGCACCTGCAATGGTACCAATGCCGCTGACCTTGAAGGTATTCCTTACGCTTATTGTGCCAAGATGCACTTCCTGATATACGGGCTTAAACATGCCCTTCATAGCATTTTCAACATCCTCTATCGCCTGATAGATTATCCTGTAGGTACGAACATCGACCTTTTCCTGAGCTGCCAGCGCCCTTGCGCCGCTGTCCGGACGAACATTGAAACCGATGACTATCGCATTGGATGCCGATGCAAACATTACATCCGATTCGGATATAGCGCCAACACCGCCATGAATTACCCTGACACGCACCTCTTCATTTGATAGCTTTTCAAGCGCCTGCTTGACGGCCTCTACCGAGCCATGAACATCCGCTTTAACAACTATGCCGAGCGTCTTGATCTCGCCTTCGGCAATATGGCTGAACAGATCCTCCAAGCTGACCTTGGACATGCTCTTAAGCTGCTCCGCCTTTATCCTATCCCTACGCTCCTCGGCGACCTTCCTGGAAATATCGGCAACATTCATGGTATCGCCTGCTGACGGAACCTCGTTGAAGCCGAGCACCTCTACGGGCTGGCTTGGCCCTGCCGTTTTAACGACCTTGCCCTTATCATCCATCATTGCGCGAACCTTACCGTAAGCAACGCCGGCAACGATCGGATCTCCAACCTTCAGTGTACCATTCTGAACCAGCACCGTTGCGATCGGTCCGCGTCCTTTATCAAGCTTAGCTTCAATGATTGTGCCCTTTGCATTGCGATTCGGGTTGGCACGCAATTCAAGCATATCTGCCTGGAAGAGCACGGTTTCGAGGAGCTTATCTAGGTTGATTCGTTTCTTAGCTGAAATCGGAACACAGAAGGTATCTCCGCCCCAATCATCGCATACAAGCCCGTATTCGGTCAGTTGCTGCTTTATTCTCTCCGGATTTGCTTCAGGCTTATCGATCTTATTGATTGCCACTACAATCGGAACCTCTGCTGCCTTAGCATGATTTATCGCCTCTATGGTCTGAGGCATGATCCCATCATCAGCTGCAACAACCAGAATAACGACATCCGTTACCTGTGCACCCCTTGCACGCATCGACGTAAACGCGGCATGACCCGGCGTATCGATAAAGGTTATGGTTCTGCCATTACAGTTCACCGTATATGCGCCAATATGCTGAGTTATACCTCCGGCCTCTCCCTCGGTTATCGCACTATCACGGATCGCATCAAGCAGCGAGGTCTTACCGTGATCGACATGGCCCATAATCGTTACCACAGGAGGTCTTTCGACAAGATTTTCCTCGATATCCGCTTCGTCTGCGGATTCCTGCATCGTCTCTTCCAGCGTTTTTGCAACCTGATGTTCTAGCTCGATATTATAATCCATTGCAACCAGCTCACAGGTATCAAAATCGATATCCTGATTGATATTTGCAACGATTCCCATTAAGAAAAGCTTCTTTATGATCTCGGCTGCGGGCTTGCCAATCTTTTCGGAAAAGTCTCGCACCGAAATGGTTTCGGTCGTTATTATTGCCTTTTCGATAACAACGGGTTCGGGGCGGCGCTGCTCCTGCTGCTTCTGCTGCTTGCGCTTGCGGCTGCCGTAGCCCTGTCCATCATCCTCCCAACCGCGTGCCGAAGGCGCGGTCTCCTTCATGATGGTCTTTTTATTCTTGGTTTTCTTTTCATTATCAAAGGTGCGCACATAGCTGCCCTTATCCGGAGTTCTGGCCTCCTTCGCCACAATCGGAGTCTCGTTCGGACGTCTGCTTCCCTGCTGAGGGCGAGCCGTCTGGCTTCTGGGTCTGTTGGCAGCAGCATCCTTACCTGCTGAATCACCTGTACGCTGTTGGCGCTCTCCGCCCGGGCGACGGTCAGTACGGCCATCCGTCCTTCCATCCGTGCGCGGGCCTCTGTTATCGGTGCGGGGAGAGCGTTCATCATTGCGGGTTCCACGATCGCCAGGCTGTCTTCTGTCAAAAGAGCTGCCGCCCGCGCGCTCTCCTCCCTGCCTGCCGCTTTTTGTGCCTTCACGCTGGGCTCCGCTATTATTACTTGTGCGGCCTCTTTCTACGCGCTCAGCTCGATCATCACGCCTGGAGCGATCGCTCGTCTGATTCCTGACATTCTGATCATTTCTTCTGCTATCTTTTTTCTCTTCTGTCACGTTCTCTGTTGTTTTCCGTTCACTTTCTATGGGTTTATCAGCATCTGCTGCAATGTTTTCAGGTGCTTCAGGCTCAGTATCGGTCTTTGAATCCCCTGTCGCCTCAAGCTGTTCCTGTTTTACTTCCTCTAATGGATTCTGCAAGGCTTCGTCCCGTGTTATGTTCGGGGCAGTCTGCGGCTTCACATCCGTGATGGGTTCCGCCGTTGAAGGCTCGGAGCTCTTAACATCTTCAATTTCAATGCTTTCCTGAGGCTTTATCGCATGCTGCTCTAATTCGGTCTGTTCGGCAGCATCGCTCACGTAAACATCGGAATGTGTGTCGGCCTCCAAGTATTCGCGAAGCCTTTCCTCTTGCTTGCGCTTATTCTCCTCTTCTCTTTCCGAACGCTCCTTCTCCAGCAAACGGCTTTCAAGCCTCTTTGCCGCCTGCAATGAAGAGCTGACATTCGTGCTGAGTTCATTGATGCTTTCAAGCATTGCCCTCGCTGATTTTTCAATCTGCTCAGTTTTCTTTATCATTTCGGCTTTTTTCATACTCTATCCACCTTTCATCGAACCGCAGCTGACTTTGCGGGGCACATAATCCTTCGCTGCTATTTAATACTTGAAGAATAAATTAACATCATTCAAGTTCATTTTCCTGCACCGCTTTTTTCAAAATCATTTCCGCAAAGCCCCCATCCGTGACTGCGGCAACCATTCTTTCCGCCTTACCAATCGCACTTCCCATATCCGGCAGCTGGATTATGGGAATATTCCTTACTCTGCATGCATTCTGCCAACGCGTCTTCGCATTATCTGAGATTTCGCTATCGAGCACAATAAGCTTGGCTTTTCCGCTCTTGAATGCTTTATCCGCAGCAAAATCACCCGTGGCAAGCCTGCCCGCTTTCATTGCAAAGCCCACTGCGCTTCGCAGCGCGGCATCGGTATTCATCATAGCTTGATCCCTCTTGATCTAATCTTCAAAATCCCGATCTTTGATCGCAGCATCCAGGCTTTCGAATACTGAATCATCGATCTTTGTGGAAAAGGCTCTTTCAAGTGCGCGTATTTTTTTTGCACGTTCAAGGCATTCACTCCTCTGACAAATATAAGCGCCTCTTCCGGAAGCTCTTCCCGTCGGATCAACGTATATGCTGTATTTCTCATCCGGCAGCTTGGTGCAAACTATGCGCACAAGCTCCCTTTTAGGTTTCATTTCACGGCAGCCAACGCACATACGCATAGGTATTTTCTTCTGCATTGCCATACCTCCATTTCTAGCTGTGAATTCCGCTGATCGATCATTCCTCGGGCAATCCGTTATTCGCTTCAAAATCGGTTTCGCCTGCATTATCGTAGTTCAGTTCCATATCCGCTTCCGCCTGTGATTGAGATTTGATATCTATCTTCCATCCGGTAAGCTTAGCAGCAAGCCTTGCATTTTGACCCTCTTTTCCGATAGCAAGTGAAAGCTGGCTATCTGGAACAACGACCTTTGCTGCCTTTTCGGCCTCATTTATATAAACCATCAAAACCTTGGCAGGACCCAAAGCTTTCGCAATATAAACTGCAATGTCCGGATCCCATTCAATGATATCCATTTTCTCGTTATGCAGCTCATCAACGATTCGTTCGACCCTTGCACCGCGCTGTCCAACGCAGGCACCAACGGCATCTATCATCGAATCGGCACTGGAAACAGCAATTTTTGTGCGCTGTCCGGCTTCCCTCGCTATGGATCGAACCTGAACAATGCCTGTTTGTATTTCAGGTATTTCAAGCTCAAACAACCTTTTTACAAGGCCGGGATGAGTTCTTGAAACAATTATCTGCGGTCCCTTATTATCCTTCTGCACTTTCAATACATATACTTTGAGCCTATCCCCTGCTGCATAACTCTCGCCCGGGATGCTTTCGCTGAACGGTATAAGTCCCGCAATCTTGCCTATTTCAACATAAATACCGCTATTCTTATCTATGCGCTGCACTATTGCAGTAAGAACCTCATATTCCTTTTCCTGATACTCTTCAAAAATTGCTCCGCGTTCGGCCTCTCGAATTCTTTGAGTAATAACTCCCTTTGCCGTCTGAGCAGCAATTCTGCCGAAATTCCTGGTATCCGCCTCTTCCTCGACAACATCCCCAAGCTCGAGCAAAGGATTGATCATCCTTGCCCTATCGATGGATATCTGAGAATACTCATCCTCAACTTCCTCAACCACAGTCTTAGAGACCCATATTTCTATCTTTCCCGTCTGCATATCGAGGCTTGCACGAGCCTTGCAGTTCGCTGCATTTCTCCTGATGCTATCGCCGGCAGCAGGTCGTTCCGCATTCTTCTTATATGCACTAACAAGGGCGGATTCAAGCGCATCAACAAGTATATCAAGCGATATTCCGCGTTCTTTGCTTATAGCCTTTATGGCAGACACCAATTCTTCATTATTCATTATATTCAATCATTCCTTTCGGCTTTAAAAATCTATGTGAGGGCGAACCAGTGCCGCCTTTTTGCGCTCAATAGTGATATTCCCAAGTTTGGTTTCTATGGTGAAGGTATCCTTATCGTATTCCGTCAATGTACCTGTGAGTTCCTTTTTTCCGTTCATTGCCGCATAAAGCTTAATATCGATCATCTTTCCCAAATTTCTGGCAAAATCCTTATCTATCTTAAGCGGTCTATCTATGCCCAATGAACTTACTGATAGATAGTAAGCCTGCTCTATAGGATCGGCCTCGTCCAATATCGGATCCACGGCGTTGCTGACAATCTCACAATCATCCAACGATACCCCCTTAGGGCTGTCTATATAAAGGGTCAGCACCCAATTATCAAATTCCTTTTGATATTCAACTTCATAGAGCTCATAGCCGAGCGAATTCACAGTCGGCTCAACAAGCTCAAATACCTTATCCGTTAGCTTCAAACCAAACCTCCAATTCCAAATTACAAGGCGATCACATCCTCAGCACAGGGAATGCGAGACCAAATCGCGTATATTCAATGGCTTCAGGATTTTCAAAATTAAAGAGCGGGCCGCACCCACTCTTCAAGCAAAACCAATCATCACAATACTACATTACCAGTATAGCACATTATATTCACCATTGCAATAGCAATTTCGTGTAAGATGCACCTATATATCAGTTTTTCCCAAATTCTTCGGCACATTCATCAGTTTTCAGATAAACATTGAAACTTGATTGCTGTCCGGCAGTTCATCAAGGCATCCAAGTCGTTCCAGTTTCTCAACAATGGATGTGTTTGCGCGGGTTCTGGTCACGAAATCCTCCCGTGAAATAAACTTTACTCCTTGTGCACCCTGTTCGATATACTGGGCTGCATTAGCACCGAGCCCGGCGATCGCATTGAACGGAGGGCGAATCTTACCATCCTCAATGATAAATCTGGTTGCCTTAGATTTATAGATATCCACGGGCAGGAATTCTATCCCGCGAAGATTCATTTCATACACTATTTCTAAGATTATGAGCTGATCCTCATCGCTCGTTTCCAGCTTATCCTTCGCCTTCATTTCTTTGATCCTTGCGAGCACGGCATCTGCGCCGCCCATGCATTGCTCGATATCAAATTTATCAGCGCGCACAGTGAAGTATACGGAATAGAATGCGAGCGGAAAATGTACCTTATAGTACGCTACTCGAAAGCTCATCATAACATATGCCGCAGCATGAGCACGCGGAAACATATATTTAATTTTTTTACAACTGTCGATGTACCACTGAGGGATATCATTCCTACGCATGGCCTCTTCCATCTCCGGGGTAAGACCCCTACCCTTTCGGACGCTTTCCATCGTTTTGAAGGACAGGGACGGTTCCCCGCCATGAGCTATTAGGTAATTCATAATATCATCACGCGTACATATAACGCTCATCAGATTAGCCACGCCTTCCCGCACAAGATCCTGCGCGTTCCCAAGCCAAACATTCGTTCCGTGGGATAACCCCGCTATTCGAACAAGCTCCTCCATGGTGGTCGGTCTGGTATCCATCAGCATCCCGCGCACAAAACCTGTACCGAATTCAGGAATCCCAAGGCTTCCAACGTCACAGCCAAGCTCCTTGAGCGATATTTCCAGCACCTCATCACTCTTGAAAATGGACATGGTAGCCTCATCCGAAAGCGGAATGGTCTTTGGGTCTATGCCCGTTACATCCTGAAGCATTCTGAGCGTCGTAGGATCATCATGCCCCAATATATCCAGCTTGACCAATTTATCATCAAGCGCATGGAAATCAAAATGCGTCGTTATACTTTCTGCATCCACCTTTTCTGCCGGATGCTGTACGGGACAGAAATCGAAGATCTCCAGATCCTCCGGAACGATTACGATACCGCCTGGATGCTGCCCCGTCGTCTTACGGGTGCCAACACATCCTGCAACCAGCCTGTTTTTTTCAGCTTCGGATATGGTGATTCCATTCTCCTGACAATAATGCTGTACGTATCCATAGGCGGTCTTATCCTTTACTCCCGATATGGTTCCTGCACGGAATGCATGACCCTCTCCAAACATCACCTCTGTGAATTTATGAGCGACCGGCTGATATTCACCCGAGAAGTTCAAATCGATATCCGGTGTTTTATCCCCCTTGAATCCAAGAAAGGTCTCAAAAGGTATCTCATAGCCATCACGAGATAATTGCGTTCCACATACGGGGCAAGCCTTTTGCGGAAGATCCATTCCACATCTGGAGCTATCGCCAACCTGCGGGAATTCGCTGTATTTGCAATTGGGGCAGCGATAATGTGCGGGAAGGGAATTGACCTCCGTTATCCCGGCCATATGCGCTACAAACGAAGAGCCAACCGAGCCTCTCGAACCGACAAGATAACCATCACTGTTGGATTTATACACAAGCTTCTGTGCAACCATATATAGAGAGGAATATCCATTTCCAATTATTGAATTTAATTCCTTATCGAGACGTTTTTGGACTATTTCCGGCAATGGATCCCCATACAGCTCATGGGCTTTATTCAGCGCCATACTCTGAAGCTCCTCTGCGGCTCCCGGTAATTCAGGCGAATACGTCTGCTTATCATCCAGGAATGGGCGAAGCTGCTCGCATCGATCTGCAATTAAGCCCGGATTATCGATAACTATCTCCTTTGCCTTATCCATCCCCAGATATTCAAACTCCGAAAGCATATCATCTGTAGTTCTGAAATAGAGCGGGGGCTGTATAGCAGCATCTTTAAATCCCATACTGGACATTAGCACGGCACGGAATATGGAATCCTCCGGCTCGATGAAATGTACATCTCCCGTCGCAATCACCGGCTTCCCCAGCTTTTCTCCCAGCGCAGTGATCCTTCTGTTAAAATCACGCAATGCTTCATCATCCTTTGCCAGACCTTCACGCACTAGGAAAGCATTGTTCGCTATCGGCTGTATCTCCAAATAATCATAGAATTCCGCAATGCGCTCTATGGTTTCCTCGCTCTCATTATTCACAATGGCGCGGAAGAGCTCGCCCGCCTCGCACGCTGAACCGATAATTATCCCTTCACGATGAATGTTCAGCAAACTCTTCGGGATACGCGGAGTCTTGAAAAAATGGTCAAGGTTTGAATATGAAATAAGCTTATATAGATTTTTCAACCCCTGTTGGGTTTCAGCAAGCAAAACAATATGGTTTGTCTTGCGCTTAGCCATGTTTTTTTCCGCAGAATCAATTACAGGAAGCGTATAGACATTTTGCCCCTTACATAGATCGATGAGCTCAATGGCCAGCTTAGCCGTCCAATCGGCACCATCCGCCGCGCTCATCTCCGGCATAGAACGCTGCTCCGCTTTCAGATCTCTTCTCATATACTGCATCAGCATTGTTGTGGAGATGCAATATGTGCTGAGTTCACAATAATCTCCCAACAGCTCATGCAGGCAGCAGAGCTGCTCCTCCGAATGAATCACTATCCCATCGCAGCCGATAAAATTCTTAAGCTCATTTACGGCAGCACCGAGATTTGGAGCTTCATCTATCTGCTCTGCTGTATAACCAGTAAGCTCCACTATCGCTTTCGATGCCGGTACCCCTGGATTTACAGGCAGTTCAAAGCTATCCAAAAGGTTTCCTTCAGTATCGAAACGCCGAGCTGCTAATGCAAATATCCTTGCATGCACCCCGCTTCCAATAGCATTCATCGAGATTGCAGTAAAATTTCCCTCAGCACCAACGAAGCTGCAATCTGGCAGCAAATAGCCCTCACAGCCAAAGATAACCTTGATACCATGTTTTTTTGCTGCTTTACGCGCCTCCGGAAAGGAATGTACAACTCCATGATCTGTGATTGCGATAGCCTTATGCCCCCACTTTGCCGCAAGCGCTATGATCTCACTCACGCCGCAGGTGGCATCCATGGCGGACATCTTAGTATGCAGATGCAGCTCCACACGTTTCTCTTCAGCGGTATCCATTCTCCGCTCCATGGGATATTTGTTTATATCATCCGCGAAAACGCAGTAATCCCTTGCGTATGTATCAAATCTGTAGTTTCCGCGTACAAGCAATGCAGCGCCTTCCTTCTCCGCCGCTTCAATAAGGGTCACTGTGCGCTGCTTTACGGTATCATCAGGAAAGAGCTTCACCGAAACCGTATTGGTTTTATCCGTTATAAATAGTGTTATGACGACCGTACCGCGCTTGGATATGAATACTTCCTTGCTGATAATGCTGCCCATGACCATGATCCGACCCGATTTATCATCAAGATCGGCCATACGCATGGGAGTTGGCTTGGCTATCTCTTTACCGTAGATTATGTCCTGCGGATTGATATGATGAATCTCCCTCCGCTTTCGGCTTTTTGCGGCGTGAGCTGCTGGCCGCATCCAATCCCTCTGCACAAGCTGAATATTATCATCTAAGCCATCCGGCATATTGCTATCCGGAACTATCCTTATAGCGGCATTCCATTTATACAAACCATTGAGCAATGCTCTGAAATCCGCTGCCGCTTGCTGCGTCAGTGCCCTTTCAAACCGAGCCGGTATAAAAAAAACGAATTCGTTTCCATGGCGTTCCAAGCGTGCACGCAGCAATATGGGGGCAAGCTGTGGAGAAATGCAGCACCAAAGCTCGCGGAGCAGTTTTTCCGGCTCCCCATTGCCTGACTCCAGCTCTTCCACACAGTTTTCAAAATTAAAGCATATATCGACCGCACTTTCCTTCGCAGCCAAAGCCGCTGCTATCCCTTGACGAATTACCGCCATCTCGTTCGGGAGCAATATGCGCTGCGCTCTGATATCTATTTCGAAAATGCTTTTTGAAGCCAAAAAAGTTGCATCCTCTATTCCGATAATGCCCGCCTTCACATAGCCTTCAGCGGAGCAAATTTCAGCATTTATTGAATTTTCATAATACTCCATTGGTTTAATTACCCCGCATAATCTTTCGAAAATTTAAGATGCAAGCCCCTATCAGCAATAGCAGCCTTTACTATAGTTTTTCAGCTTTTGCCAATTCAACAGCATCACCTATGAATCGATCAATGATTCCCGGCAGCATTCCCGAGCAAACGATTTCACCGTGTTTAAATATTACTGCATTTTTCGATCCAAATGCTATGCCAATATCCGCTTCTCTTGCCTCACCAGGGCCATTTACGGCACAGCCCATGACCGCAATACGTATCGCCTTGCTATTTTCCGGCAGGGCGGCACTTATCCTATTCACTATATCCGGCAGACTTACCCTTGTTCTTCCGCAGGTTGGGCAGCTAATTATCTCTGCGCCAAAGCTCCGGATGCCCACTGCGGAAAGGATTTTCTTTGCTGCAGCGACTTCCTGTATTACATCTCCCGTCATAGAAACCCGAATCGTGTCGCCTATACCATCCAGAAGAAGCGAACCTATGCCCACTGCGGATTTCAGCATTGCTGCCTCACCAATGCCAGCCTCGGTAACGCCAAGGTGCAGCGGATAGGCAACCTTTTTCGCTGCAAGGCGATATGCCTTAACCATCATCGAAACATTCGAAGATTTTAACGAAATAATGATATCCTGAAAGCCTTCTTTTTCGAGAATACGTACATGTTCCAGTGCACTTTCAACCAATCCTTCTGCGCATACACCATATTTTTCCAAAATATCCCTGCTCAAAGAACCACCATTGACGCCAATTCTGATCGGAACATGATTTGCTTTGGCACATGCCACAAGCTCTCGAACCTTTGCTGCTGATCCTATATTGCCCGGATTTATTCGAACCTTTGCAATACCGGCTTCAATCGAAGCGATTGCAAGTCTATGATCGAAATGAATATCGGCAACAAGAGGAATATGGATATTTGGTATTATCCTTTTGATTGCCTCGACACACTTTTCATCATAGACAGAAGAACGCACTATTTCGCAGCCGGCATTTTCCAACGCATGAATTTGGTCAATAGTAGCTCCGGCATCACGCGTATCCGTATTGGTCATCGATTGAATAGAAACAGGCGCTCCGCCGCCAATGGGCACGGAGCCAACAAAAACCTGATGTGTCATAGTAATAAAATCAGAATTTACAGTACGGTTATATGATCCTCATTCCAGGAATGAGGTTCCTTTTCCATTGCACGATGCCCGATAGCGATACCTATACGAAATCTGAATCCCTCCGGTACGCCCAGTCTGGATAACAGCATTTCGCCGCATTCGCCATTAAATGCAAGGCCCGGCATACCCAGAATCACGGAATCAAGACCAATGCTCTTTGCAGTGAGCGCCATATTCTCAACGGCAATACCTGCGTCGACACCGGCATAGTTGGAATCCTTGCTGAATATTCCAACAAAAAGCGGAGCATTATAGATTACCTTTCCCTGTCTGCTCATCAAGCGATCAAGGAATTCCTCATCTCCGCTGGCACGCACTGCCCGGACGACCTCAGCTTCGATTTCTGCAATGATATCGCTGTTTGTCACAAATACAAAACGCTGGTTATTTCTATTCATCGCTGTTGGAGCAGCCAATGCCGCCTGCTTGAGAATACACAATTCCTCTTCAGTAAGCCTCTGCTTTGTATATGCCCTAATGCTGCTGCGATTCAACACGCACTTGATAACATCATTCATTTCAGCATCCTCCCCAATTCTTATGATATATGGAGTATACCCCATACAGGCAATTTTTGCAAGCTGAATCGATCATGATTTCTTAAATACCTTTCCATTTTTCTGTATGTTTCGTTCCGATTGGGTAAAACTAAGTTCAAGGAACGCGAGGATGAGAGTGACTCCGCTCCGAAAAAAAGATTGGAGGCAAGAGTATGAAGGTCGTTGGTTTTATCTCCGGTTTAGCTGTGGGTATGGCAGCTACTGCGGCTGCGGTTGCAGCAATGTATCCCGATGTACCCAGGCGCATGAAGCGTGACGGCAGGCATGTCATGCACAGCGTAAAGAGGATGTTTTAAAGCTTTTCAAAAATGGTGATATCGCCATTCCGAAGTCTGATGGTTTCCGCCAATTTCTATTAGCAGGGTATTAGACAGAAACTTTTGAGCATCAAAGGCTTCGGCAAAGTGGAATTCCGCTTTGTCGAGCCAACGCTTGGATACTGCATTTCCTTATGCACAGGTATATGAGTGCAGCAGATGCTCTAATGATATTCTTTTACCATCACTCCAATTTATGTGGTTTACCCGTTTCTTTATTTTGTTATCTCCTGAAAACCGAAGGCAGCTTCCAATATTTTTGGAGCTGCTTTCGGTTTTAAGCCCAATTATGACCTTTTTTTCTGAATGCTTTCAATCGCTGCACATGCTTCTTTGCTTTTTCAAAGTATTCCCGGCATCGTCTCTGTGTCTCGACACACCCGTATTTATTTCCTACCATAATCCATTCACAATACTCGTACAATAAAAAATAATCCAGGGTCTTTCTGTATTCATCATACCCAATGCCCTTTTCCTTCAAGAGGCTGTCATAATAGTATTCGATCGCAAATGCTCGGTCATCATCCGACATATAGAAGAAATCATTCGGATCATCCGTGCCATGCGCTATAAGTCTTGCCAGGGAGGTTGGGTATGGAAGAATACCGGCAAATTCCCAATCTATTATTGCTGCATGATCGCCGGTAAAAAGCACATTGAATTGCAGCAAATCATCATGGCAAAGAGTGCGCGGCGTTTTGCCGTATAAATCAAGGAACGCACAATACTGTTCCTCCAATTCGGCATCATTCAGATATTTGCCCCTTTTCATTCGGCTCTTCATGCTCTCATCAAAGCAATATCCACTATCGCTGAAAGTTTCATTTCCCCAGAATTTCTTCTGCAAATATATGAGAGAATTCAAAGCCTCTTTCAGCGCTTCTCGGCTGCATTTGCACAGGTCCGCTCCCTCTACATATTCCATCAGCAAATAATCGGCATCGTCATTATGCGCTGATTTATAAAGACGCGGTACGCAAGATTCCGCATCCCTCAGAAAGCATGAATACACCTGAAATTCATAATTTTTAGCCTTTTTGAGCACAAATCGGCCTTTGTCCGTAGTGACACTCCAAACCTCATACTCGGAATCATCCTCACTGCGTTTAAATGCCGATACCTCAGCGGATTGCGGATCGATGCCTAGCTTTAACAGCAATTCATTTAAATTCGTGTTCAAACCCATAAGCTTATCCATCCAATATTAAGGGGACGGAAAATCCATCCCCTCTGCAATGATTCGATTATTTCAGCAATGCAATCGCATCGG
Source organism: Christensenellaceae bacterium Phil7 (assembly GCA_001940845.1). Classification (GTDB taxonomy): domain Bacteria; phylum Bacillota; class Clostridia; order Christensenellales; family CAG-138; genus PeH17. Next base: position 48,839 of record MSGV01000023.1, on the reverse strand, counting down.
TGATGCTCTTTTCATATGCCTCTCTTCCGTATTTATCAACCTCTGCCTTATTCTTTTCCCCATGGGTCAAGCAGCCCGCGCCTCCAATACAGCCGCCCGTGCAAGCCATTCCCTCGATAAAGTTCCCATCCAGCAGATTCTTAGACTTCTTGAGCAAAGCAACACGGCATGCCTCGATTCCGTCACAGGGAACTGCTTTGAGTTCAAAATCGGTATCACCATGCTCTTTAATGCCCTGAGCGACCGCATCGGAAAGGCCGCCGCTGCGAGCAAATATTCTTCCGAAATATGAAGCATTATCAAGCACGTCCTCCTGCAACGCTGTAATATCGATATCTCTGCTGTCGAATAATGCCTGAAGCTCCTCAAACGTCAAAGCGACATCAACATATTCCCTGACGCCTTCCTTCTGAACCTCCGCCTTTTTTGCAGTGCATGGTCCTATAAAGACTACCTTGCAGGGCGACTCATGCTCCTTTATATACTTTGATATAGCCGCCATTGGTGAAAGATTATGGGATACATATGGCAGCATTGCCGGAAATGCCTTCTCAATATAGCTGACAAATCCAGGACAGCAAGAGCTCGTGAGGAAGCCTTTTTCCACCAACTCTCTGGATTCGGCATCGGCAACCATATCCGCACCCAGTGCAGCTTCAACAACGGTATAGAAGCCCAGCTCCTTGAGTCCGGCGATCACCTGCCCAAGCTTAGCATAAGTGAACTGGCTGGATATTGATGGTGCAACGACTGCAAAAACCTTATATTCAGTATTATTCTTGCTCTTTTTGATCGCATCTATGGCATCGAGTATAAATGATTTATCCATTATTGCGCCAAATGGGCATTGATAAACACAAGCACCACAGGCAATGCATTTGCTATTATCTATCGAAGCCGCATGAGTCTCCCTTGTTGGAGAAATGGCCTTGATCTTACAGGCCCTTTCACAAGGACGAACTCTATTTACTATCGCAGAATACTGGCATGCATTGGCACATTTTCCGCAATTTATGCACTTGGTCTTATCTATATGTGCAACATGATTATCATCATAAGTGATGGCATTCCGCGGGCAGACCTCCTCGCAGCGATGCGCCAAACAGCCGCGGCAGGAATCCGTCACGACATATCCTCCAACCGGACACTCATCACATGCAATATCAAGAACTTCTATGACGTTCGGATTCGATTTATCTCCTCCCATAGCCAATTTAATCCTTTCCTCAACGATTGCACGCTCCTTATATACACAGCAGCGCAGCGTAGGCGTGTCACCGGGAACGATCATTTTCGGTATATTCATGACCTCATCGAGAAGTTTATCATTCCATGCAAGCCTTGCCACTTCGCGGAGCACCTTATACTTCAGATGCTGAACCTTTGTATCAAATTTGCGCATGACTTCCTCCTTAAATTATTAAAAATAACTCACTTTTATCCGTTTGCCCATACGCCTGAGGCAATCGGACAGCTCTTCAACAAGATTCATTTTTATATTGAAGGTTATGGGCAGATCAGGGTTTTGGTGGGCAGGGTTGACAGCTCTGCCGACAAAGAAGTTAATATCAGTTGCTTCTTCAAACAGCATCCGGCTTATCATCGATGCACCATCGCGGCTGTATGCCCATTCCTCGTATCTTTCATTCGTTCCGAGAGAGTCCTTCGCATATTCGATCACCCTGCTGATCGTGATAACGCCTTCAGTGACAAGATCAACGCCTTCCAGCTTCGCCGTTGGCGGCATATCGCTCTTGCCATAATCCAAGCTTGGAATTAGCGGTTTTCCCAAATACCTTGCTGCTATTGATGATGTCGTTCCTCCGCAGATGATATGCTTGCCCTCCTTTGAGAAGAAGAGGGACATCATGCGATCGTTATCATCGCGATTGCGCGGAGGTCCAAATAATATATTCATCGGTTCCCGCTTGCGAATACGAATGACACAGGCAGTAGTATCATCGCCCGGGCGGAAGCCATAGAGCTTATTGCATTCATCAACGAGCATTGCCGACAAAGTCTTTGCCGTATAACCGACCTGCGCAAAGGTCTTCATAAATTCCGTAATATCCTCTATCTTCCAACCGAAATTATAGGCAAGACCAATGCCCGCATGAGGACATCCATCGCTCATTGCAATAAACATATCATTTTCTTGCAGCCTGATGGTCGATTTCAGTATCCTCTTGCCATCGATATTCAACTCATTCTTCGGATAATCGTAATTCTCATTATCCCTCAGGATTATGATATTCGGATTATCAAATTGAATTAGTTCTGCTATCGTATTATTGATTATATGGACGATGGTAAAAGTCGAGTATGCGAGACCGCGAACTTTACATATAGGCAGAGTTGCTGCTATGGTACGCACACATTCCTCAAGCGCCAGTCCCTCTGACATCATAGTTGAGATAATTTTTGAAGTCAGAGTTGAAAGAATGCTTGCTTTCACACCGCTGCCAAGGCCATCGGCAAGGACGATAATTATTGAATTCTCATCCTGATCGATAACGTCCACATGATCGCCGCAGAGCTGCTCACCATAATGGTTTATACTTTTCCAGCCTATATCGGCGCAAAGATTATTCATCTGCTATGGACTCCTTCAGCTTTGTGAGCGCTATCTTGGTTTCGGCAGCCGTCTCGCCTAAGAGCGATGCAATCTCCTGAACGATGCGCATCTGCTTATCCACTACCCTATCCGCGACCTCTATGGTCTGATGGCTTATGCGCTCCTTAGTTTCCCGATCGTTTTCCTCCTGAGTAACATCCCTCATAATGCAGAGCAGAACATGATAGTCCCTATCGAAAACCACCGTTTCTTCTACGTATCGTCCGTATTCAGCAAGGTACACCCTCTTATTATGTATATCCCTGCCCCTGTTTAGAACCTCTGCAAAATCCGATGTATCCAGAATGCGCACGACCTGATCTCCGAGGATATCGCTCGGATTACGCAGGTTGACAAGCTTCAGGGCAGCTCCATTTATTTGCTGAACTTCAAGCTTCTCATTCAAAACTATGAGCGCATTCGGAGAATTCCTCGTTATGGTATCCGAGAAGCTTTCCGCCTTATCCTTAAGATACGGCAAGCACATCTCTATTTCCGCCTTACCATTATAAACTGCAATAGCCTTATCCCGGCACGTTGCATATCCGCAGGAGCCGCAATTCAATTCATCCGCAGGCTTTGTCTTGCCCATCCTGCGGAGTATCGCATTTATCTCTTCATCAGAAGGCTTTTTGGTGGTAACATCCAACTTGCCAAAATTCTTTTGAAGCATCAGAATATCGGGCTGATCGACCTCAAAATCCTTTTTGCCGGCAAATCTGCTGATTGAGGCGAAATCCCTTACAGGCGAGCGATGAAATTTTTCCATTACCGGCCCGCCTATACAGCTACCGGCGCAGGCAGACATCTCGATGAAGCAATTATGAACCTTTCCTCCGATTATATCCTTTAGTGCCGCGATACAGTTCTCCGTCCCATCGATCGCCATATAGGTATAATTCGGATTATTGAGTTCCATGGTCTTGAGTATGCCTCCCGTCGTTGGAAATAGGCGCGCTCTGCTGTTTTCATCCTCGTCCATATCCTGAGCAAGCTCAACATTCGAAGCTTTCAGCCAATCTGAAAGCTCATCAAATGTAAGCACTGCATCTACAAATTCATCATTACGCTGCGCCTCATCCTTCTTGGCAACACAAGGGCCTATAAATACCGTCTTAGCAGCAGGATAACGTCTCTTTATATCCTGACAATGTGCCTGCATCGGTGATAATACATGCGCAAGATACGGCAGCGCTGCCGGATAATACTTCTGAATGAGCAGATTGACGCTATGGCAGCATGAAGTTATGATATTATCATGGCTTCCTTCATCAACCAATCTCTCATATTCACGCTTTACTATCGTTGCCCCAATAGCCGTCTCCTCCGCATCAAAGAAACCCAGCTTCTTGAGGCCTTCACGCATCGCCCCTATACCCACGCCTCCATAGTTGGCAGCAAATGATGGGGCAACGCTGGCGATCACTGGCGCACCGCTTTGGAGCAGTACCCTTACCTTTTCGGTCTCATCCACTATTTGCTTTGCATCCTGAGGACAGACCACAAAGCATTGGCCGCATAGGATACAGTCCGCAGAATTGATATATGCCTGATTGCCGGAAAAGCGAATAGCCTTCACGGGACAATGGCGTATGCACTTATAGCAGTTCTTACAGTTACTTTTTTTAAGAGTCAGGCAATCCATATTCTATTTCCCTTCCCAATCAAATAGCCTTCAAAATATTTTCATTGAAAAAACCATCAAAGCTCTCCGGCGTGATACCAGTATATATCTTGCCATCAACTGTGATGGTAACTCCTTCGCGGTTGCACATTCCTGTACAAAAACTTCCTGCCAAGGTTACTCTGCCTTGCAGCTTATTCTCTGCTATCGACTTTTGAAACAGCTCGACCAGCTTCTGTGACCCCTTTAAATGACAGGATGATCCAATACAAATCTTAACTTCCATGTCACGCCTTCGCAAGCACATTATTGGTGAAAAACTCACCAACGGTTTCGGGAGAAAGTGAATGGAACTCGCCATCAACCGTTACGCAAACCCCTTCCTGACATCTTCCAAGGCAGAAGTTTCCCGAAAGTTCAACCTTATCGCCGAGACCATTCTCCCTGATGAGCTGCTGCAGTTTTTCGACTACCTGCCTAGAGCCCTTGAGGTGACAGGATGAACCTATGCAAACGCTGATTTTCATACTTTTTTCTCCTTAAAACTTTTTTTATCTATCCAAATATGCAGGAGCTCACGCTCTGCTGCATTAGCATTGGCCAATTTCGCCGCAGCAGCGATCGGTATCCATCGCTGGATGCTCTCTTTGTCTATTGCGCTGGTTTCGCAATAAATTCGCAGATAGGCATTGGCTGAATCGCTTCCATCATTGAGATAAAGCGAGATGAAGCTTGCTGCCGCATCTGCGAGCGAATTGCCCTGCATTGCGCAGGACCAATCCAAAATAAACGGAATCTCTTCTTCGCTTATGATAACATTAGATGGGGTCAAATCTCCATGGCAAAGCTTGTCCCCCATCGGAAGCTCATCCAACAGTCTATGAAAAGTAAATCTATCCGTAGCGGATAAATCCGATTTACAAATCAATTTATTGAATTTATCCTTGAGCTTTTCAAACTCAGAACAATGTTTCGAATTTACCTCCAACTGGAGCTTGACGAGAATCGAAAGGTAATGCTCCTCCAGCTCGGGATTCTCGGTTTTGAGTCTTGCAATGGTTTTTCCCCTGATAAAATTGGATACGATCACCCATTGACCATCTATCATAGTAACTTCAAGTATCTTGGGAACGCTGATTCCAATTTCAGCTGCACGAGCCTGATTCAAGGCTTCACTAAGCACATCTGCCTCCGAGCAGCCTTCATTGAATACCTTCAGGCAGCGTTCGCCGTCCCGATATATCGTTCTATCATTGCGAACTGCAATGATTCTATCAAAATACATCATACCTCCTATGAGCAAGGCAACGATTTTCTCTCGATCCAAACAGCGGCATTCTATTATCCGATGTTATTCTATCAAATTGCATTCAATTTGACAATTGCTGCTTTCGCAATCCAGCGTTGCCTTTTTTGCAATGCATATCAAACGCGATTGATTATTCTCTAAATTTCCGGTACATATATAAGCAATGCATTTATTTCATGGTCTCTCTCTTTGCTCTGACCAATTCTCCCACAAAGAGTTTATCCAGTTCTGATAAAGCATAATCCCTGCGGCGTATCAACACATCCTTATATAGCTGTTCATTTTCATCACATAAACGCTGCACAAGCTCATGCCGCTTCATAACTTGCTTTGAAACCGGCGATGCCCAGCAATAGCATTCCGGATTTCTTGCCAAAAGTTCAATTAAACTTCCCCTTTCAAACACATATATACGTCTGTGCGAGCCTTCTTCATCCTTCTGCGACTGTGTAAGCGGCAAGGATGGTACGGCTGAATCCACCAATGCCACTTCAATATGCGTTTTCAGATCTTCATAAGTAATTCTATCCTTATTCGCCAAAGAGCTGGCGGAATTCATCAAAAGCATGAATCGAAATTCTGCAACCAGCTCATATGCGAGTCCCTTTTCATCGAGCGTTTCCCTATAATATTTATCAAAACCCTCCGCATATCTGATTACACCCAGCTTATAATCTTCCTGCAGGATATTCTGTATGGCACGCTGTGAACTTGTTTCCTGATAAAATATCTCTGTTTCATCATCCGAAGAAAGCAGCATTGAAAAGCTTGCAAATGCATCTGCAATATAGCTGGCGCGCGGCACGGAAATTGAAAATCTGCGTTTTTCATCCTTGCCGCTGCGGAATATTTCCTCTATGGCATCAACCTGATTGAGCAGCAGCTTAGCATAGCGCACAAAAACCTCTCCATCCGAGGTCAGAAACATCCCCTTTGCACTGCGATCGAAGAGTGTCACTCCAAGAGAGTTCTCAAGCTCCTTTATAGCGCGGCTCAAATTGGGCTGTCCAACGTATAGCCGCTCCGATGCCTTGCTGATAGAGCCGGTTTCCGCAACGACGACTGCATATTTCAGATGTAGAAGATTCATTCCTGCCTCCTGCGACCGTATTCGGATAAAATTATAGCATAATGTTCCAATACTATGCAACCTTTATGCATACACACATCCGAGCACGGTGAGAAAGCGGACTAGGATGCTGCCCTGTACGATAGGAATCACATGAGTATACTTCGGAACAATATACATGAAAAATAATATAAAAAGGCTTTGATATCGTAGGCAGCCCCATCTATAGATCCGAAGCACATACCAATGGTATAAAATAATTTAAATCATTTATACCATTGGTAACTTTAAATAAACACATTTTCATGATATGGTATATGCAGAAACCAAAAGGAGGGCCAAATATGGAGATATATCTTGCGGATAATATAAGGAAGCTTCGTAAAGAACATTCATTAACCCAGGAGCAATTAGCCGAAGCCTTGGGTGTTACTGTTGGAGCTGTTTATAAATGGGAGAGCAGGCAATCAATGCCAGAAATCAAATTGCTTGTAGAAATAGCCGAATTTTTTGAAACCTCGGTCGATGTTCTGCTCGGCTACGGTTGGGAGCGGGGCAGTATGGGTGATGCCATTAGCCGCATCTCTCAGCTATGTGCTGAAAAGAACTTTGACGAAGCAGTGAAATATGCGGAAAAGGCTTTAAAAAAATATCCCAACAGCTTTGGGGTGGTTTTTGAAAGCGGTATGATGTATGCGCTAATGATGGAAAAGTCAACTGCGCCAAGAGCCATTGAACTGTTTGAGCGTTCGCTGAAGCTGATAGATCAAAATCCAAAAGAGGAAATCAGCGAGTGGAGCATCAAAAATCTTATTGCCATCTGCTATGCTGATATGGAAAGATATGACAAAGCAGTCGCACTGCTAAAAAAGAACAACATTTGCGGTATCAATGATGACATAATAGGTACTATTCTCTCGCAAAACTGCAAGAAGCCCGAAGAAGCATTAGAATATTTATCAAGTGCACTTGTAAATGCGCTGGGATCTTTTTATCGGATCTCGCTGGGATATGCCAACGCTTACTCCGAACTTGGCAGGCTTGATGAAGCAAAGGAAACCGTAATATGGGCATTACAAGTCTGCAAGGGACTGCGTAAGTCGGATGCCATTACCTATATGGACAAAGGTGATGTGCGGTCACTTCTCGTTCTCGCAGAGCTTTGTGCCATGCAAGGAAATGATGATGAAGCATACCAGCATTTGAAAGAGGCGAGAGATGCCGCCTTGCGGTTTGATTCCGCCCCAAGTTATTCGACGGAGGGACTGAAATTTTTTCACGGAAAAGACTCTACATTTTACGATGACTTTGGAGATACCGCTATGGCCGGCATAGAAAACTTCATTTCAGCCGACGCGCCTGCACAGCACTTGCGAACATACTGGGAAAAGTTAAAAAAGGAGGACGGAAAAAATGACGAAGAATAAACCAAATATCAAGCCGTATTTGCTCCAATTCTATCTTGGAAATATTGGATATCTTTTGATTTCAATGATACAGACCCTGATTCTGACGGCCACTTCTTTATTGACTGCATGGGTGATTCAACAAATCATAGATATACTCGGAGGGGTTGATACCGGATTTACACTTTCGCAACTTGTGATTGGCGGAATTGTTTCAATTGCCTTAACCGCTATTGCATACGGTTTTTCTTATTTTTCAAAGCCGTATTTCATTTCAAAGGCGAGCGCACAATATAAGAACTTCGTATTCTCTAAATTGATCGAAAAAGGTATTTCAGCTTTTTCCGGTGAAAATACCGCATCTTATATTTCGGCTCTATCAAATGATGTCAATACTATCGAGACAGATTACCTTTATAACATTTTTACTATTATTGATATGTCAGCGCTGTTCTGTGGAGCACTGGCTATGATGATTTGGTACAGTCCGATTTTAACGCTCCTTGCTATCGCTATTGCTATGCTGCCACTGATTGCTTCAATATGCACCGGTAACTTGATAGAAAAAGCCCAGCGAAAAGTATCGGATAGTAAAGAAAGTTATATGTCTGCGCTCCATGATACACTTTTTGGATTTTCCGTCATTAAATCTTTTCGTGCAGAAAGGCAAATATGCAATATTTTTGCAAAAGAAGTCAGAAATGTTGCCGATGCAACAAAACATAGATGGAGAGCATCAGTGATTGTCAGCACTTGTGCCGTAATTACAAGCGACATACTACAACTAGGAGTTATGTTGATCGGTGCCTATCTTGCTTTTTCAGGTAAATCAATTACTGCCGGAACGGTGCTTGTTTTTGTGCAGCTGCTCAATTATGTTGTCAATCCTATCGGTGTTATTCCGCAGGCCTTGGCAGAGTGCAAAGCATCAAAAGCCTTGATTACCAAGCTTGCGGAGTCGCTTGCATCGAATGTACGCAAGGATGGAGAAATCGAAAAGAACGATCTGCAAGATGCTATTACCATCAAAAATCTTACATTCGCTTACGAAGAAAATAAGAATGTTTTGGATAATTTGAACTTCTCTTTTGAAGCAGGAAAAAGCTATTGCTTGGTAGGCACTTCCGGCAGCGGTAAATCCACTTTGCTTGATTTGTTGATGGCTTCCCATCACGAATATTCGGGCAGTATCAATTATGATGAAACGGAACTGAAATCCATTCGCAGCGAAGCGCTTTACGACATGATTTCCGTTATACAGCAAAATGTTTTTATATTCAACGCCTCTATTCGTGATAATATTACGATGTTCTCCGATTTTTCCGATGAAGCCGTAGACAAAGCTATTGAGATGTCGGGGCTTGCAGAGCTGATAAGGGATCGGGGCGAAGATTATCTGTGCGGTGAAAATGGCTCAGGGCTATCGGGCGGTGAAAAGCAAAGAATTTCAATCGCAAGAAGCTTGCTTAAAAAATCTCCAGTCCTTCTTGTGGATGAAGCAACGGCATCTCTCGATACACAAACGGCGGCACAAGTTACGAGTGCAATTCTCGGACTTGATGGTATCACGCGAATTATAGTTACCCATGCTTTGGATGAAACGCTCTTAAAACAATATGACTGCATTCTCGCGCTGAAAAATGGTCATATTGCAGAGTCAGGGCGCTTTGATGAACTTATGAGTAATAAGGGATATTTCTATTCTCTGTTTACAGTAGCTCAGTAATTTAATTTTTTAATATTTAATCAGTTTTTTAGTGGAATGCAAGTAAAATGAGGCTGGTAAGCAAATAAAGTGCTTATCAGCCCTGATTTTTATGCTCAACCTCATATGATAAAACAAAGTGCAGTATTTCATATTCAGAAGTTTTAATACGCTTATGCAAACAAATAGACTGCCGCAGGTGCAATGCGCTGCGGCAGTCTTAACCTTGGTCGTCACTTCAGAGTGAACTCCGAAGATTTAGTTATCAGAGCTTATTCCTCGTCCTCTTTCTTCCTGAACAGGACAACGCCTGCACCAGCTGCGATAGCTGCGATACCAACGCCAACGAGGGCAATGGTGCCGGTTACAGGAGGATTGGGAGTATCGGTGGGAACAGGAGTCTCATCGATGGGTTCATCGGTGGCAGGCTCTCCGGTTACAGGCTCGTCAGTGGTGGGCTCATTGGTTACTGGCTCGTCAGTGATGGGCTCGTCAGTGGTAGGCTCATCGGTTATAGGCTCATCAGTAGGCTTCGGAGTCTCGATAGGCTCTTCACCAACAATGATCGCACCATCATTGAAGAATACAGGATAATCATAGGTCTCGCCATCGAGGGGCATATAAGTAAACTCAAAATGCTCACGGTCGAAGGTCAGAGGAATGTCGGTTCCCATGTTCACATCGCTGTTCACGCGGAACATAACTGTGAAGTAAACACCTTGTACAGAGATCGCATCCATGGGGCTTGCAACGCCAAAACGTACGCTTGCTCCCTGATCGTCAATCTTGTTCTGGCAGACAACGATTGCGCCGCCAAAGATATCAGCAGTCTCAACGCTCTCGAAGGTCACAAGTTCGGGATCGTAAAGAAGCCTGATCTGGATGGAATGCACATTGAATTCACCTTCAACGCTGACGGGAATGGCTACGAGATCGCCCGGTCTTCCATAAACGGTGGGAGCGGAGAATACAATGTCATCGGGGTTGGGAGTATCCGTCGGAGGTACAGGTGTCTCTGTAGGAGGCACGGGGGTATCCGTCGGAGGCACTGGAGTGTCTGTAGGAGGCACGGGGGTATCCGTCGGAGGCACGGGGGTGTCTGTAGGAGGCACGGGAGTATCCGTCGGAGGTGCAGGTGTCTCTGTGGTAGGCACAGGAGTCTCTGTCGAAGGTACAGGATCGCCTACGATAACTGCACCGTTGATAACGGTATTCTCGATGGAAACAGCATCTCCTCCAATGGGGAAGTTCTTGAACTCTGCAACAACCAGCTCAATGGGGTTGGTCGCATTGTTTGCACCCTCGAGAACGGTGAAGTGTATGCTGACGACCGTTATGGGATCATCTCCTGCGGGAGCGGGATCGATCGCACAAGCCAGACCTACACGGACGGAGCCGGGAATGGTTGTGTAATCCACGATTACCATTGCGCTCTGTGCACCCGTGAGGAGTGCGCCATTATCTACGCCGGTAACGGCAAGAGCATTGGCATCATAATTTACCTGCATATTCAGGACATGAGCATTGCCCTCGTAGTTATAAAGCACAACGGGAACGACTATTTCATCGCCTACGTTGGCATTATAGGTGCCTGCGAAGAAGGTTGCCATATCGGGGATGACAGGAGTGGGAACCTCAGTGGGAACTTCGGTCGGAACATCGGTGGGAACTTCGGTCGGATTCTCCGTCACCGGAGTAGACCCGCCTACGATAACTGCACCGTTGGTAACGGTATTCTCAATGGAAACAGCCTCGCCGGCTACAGGGAAATTCATGAACTCGGATACAACGAGTTCAATAGGATTGGTCGCATTTGCAGCACCTTCCAGCACCGTAAAATGTACATTTACGATCGTGATGGGCTCTTCGCCTGCTGGTACTGGATCGACGGCACAGGCAAGTCCAATTCGGACGGAACCGGGGATGGTGGTATAATCCACAACAGCCATTGCATTCTGAACCGAGGTCAGGAAATCGCCACTGTCAACGCCTGTCACGGCAAGGGCATCGGCATTATAATTGACCTCCATATTCAGGATGTGGGCATTTCCTTCGTAGTTATAAAGCACAACGGGAACGATTATCTCATCGCCTACATTGGCATTATAAGTATCTACGAAGAAGCGGGCTGCATCCATCGGTGGAACATCGGTAGGCTCTTCGGTCGGAACCTCAGTGGGCTCTGATTCCTCAATCGTGATGATACCGGAAACAGTCGTGTTCTCAATTGGATCAGCAGTTGTCTGTCCTACGGGCAAATAATCAAAACCGGTCACAGCAAGATCAATATTCTGATCCTCTGTAACGGCTTCGCCAACCCTGAAATTGACGTAAACGATAACGCCTCCCTCAGTAGCGCCCGTGGTGGGGTAGATAGAACCTATACGGATTGAACCCGGAATTGTGGTGGTATCCACTATTATCATTGCTCCAAGTTCCTGGGCAGTGGTGAGGAAATCACCATACTCTACGGATTCAACCGTAAGTGCGTTTTGGTCATAATTCACCTGCATATTCAGCGTATGTGCTTCGAATTCACCGCTAACGGAAACGGGAATCCTCACCAGTTCACCCGGAGCTGCACTTACACTGCCTGCCGTGAAGACGACCGGCTGATCTGCGACAACAGGAATAGTCACTAAGGACAATGCCATTATCATCGCAACAAGCATTGCGAGAAATCTCTTCATATATTTCTCCTTCCTATTTTCTTAAGCTCGAAGCGCCCTGCGCAACGGCTTAGTATTTTGATGGGGCATCATAGCACAAAATATGCGTAATGCTAAATGCCACCGCACATATTATACTCATCTAAATTGCTCATAGCAAGTCAAATTTCAACCATTTTTAGCATATATTGCATTGTTGATTGGATATAGTTATTAATTTTACTTTTTTCATTTTATGTGCAAAACTTTTTTAATTATAATTGCTTGCAGCATTAACTTTCCTTCCGTATTTCATTTAGCCCGAATAAAACTTTTTGAATATTTTTATTAATGCTTTTTTAACCGTTGGTTTATTGCATTATTTCAAACATGCTATTTATATCTATCAAATAACCTGGAATCATGCACATCCTGAATAGTTTTCACAGCTCCGGTGATAATATGCATAATAAAACAATTGGAGGAAAGCAATGAACTCATTATGGGAACAAACCGCAAAATGCCATGAATTTGAAAGTTTAAGCGGTGACATATCCACCGACGTTCTCATTATAGGCGGCGGAATGGTCGGAATTTTATGTGCATACATGCTTCAGCAGGCGGGCATCGACTATATTCTTGTTGAAGCCGATAGGATTTGCAGCGGAATAACCAAAAATACGACGGCAAAAATCACCTCGCAGCATGGGCTTATTTACAACAAACTAATTCACCAATTTGGCATTGAAAAGGCAAAGCAATATCTTATTGCAAATGAATGCGCCTTAAAAAGATTTCATGAGCTTTGCAATGGCATGGACTGTGATTTTGAAGAAAAAGCGTCCTATGTTTATTCAATGGATGATATAGGCGCAATAGAGGATGAGATCGATGCTCTTTCAAAGCTCGGATTTCACGCGGAACTTGAAACGCAGATTCCCCTGCCCTTTTCGATTGCCGGCGCTGTAAAATTCAAACATCAGGCGCAGTTCAACCCTCTGAAATTTGTTTCTTCAATTTCATCAGGGCTCAATATTTATGAGCATACCAAGGTGAAGGAACTCATCGACACTGCCGCCATTACTAACAATGGCAAGATTTCTGCAAAAAGAATCATTGTGGCAACGCATTTTCCCTTTTTAAATAAACACGGGAGCTATTTCATAAAACTGTATCAGCATCGTTCCTATGTGATTGCATTGGAAAACGCAGAAAACGTCAGTGGAATGTACGTCGATGAGGATAAAAAAGGGCTTTCTTTTCGCAATTACAAGGATCTGCTGTTCATTGGAGGCGGCTCCCATCGCACAGGGAAGTCCGGCGGCAATTGGCGTGAGCTTCGTGAATTCGCTAAAAAGCATTATCCAAATGCACGGGAGAGATATTACTGGGCAACGCAGGATTGCATGACGCTGGATGGTGTCCCCTATATCGGGGCATATTCAGCATCCACGGACGGCCTTTATGTTGCTGCCGGATTCAACAAATGGGGGATGACCTCTTCGATGGTCGCCGCACTTATTCTATCGGATATTATGCAGGGAAAGAAAAATCCCTATGCCGATGTGTTTTCACCATCGCGAACCATTCTGCGTCCCCAACTGGCTGTAAATGCAATTGAAGCAACTATCAATTTCCTGAGCCCATCAGCAAAACGATGCCCGCATGTCGGCTGCGCATTAAAATGGAATCCGGTGGAACATACATGGGATTGCCCATGCCATGGGTCACGTTTTACCAAGGATGGAAAGCTTATTGACAACCCAGCGACAGACGATTTAAAGGAGTAAAAAGCATTATGAGCAATCATTTGGAAGGACAGACGAGCCCATATCTGATTCAGCATAAGGATAATCCGGTGAACTGGTATCCATGGTGCAAGGATGCATTTATAAAGGCAAGATCAGAGGATAAACCAATATTCCTAAGCATCGGTTACAGTACCTGCCACTGGTGCCATGTTATGGCGCATGAAAGCTTTGAATCCGAAGACATTGCCGGAATATTGAATGAATATTTTGTCGCGATAAAGGTCGATAAGGAGGAACGCCCGGATATCGACAGCGTATACATGACCGTCTGCCAGGCATTCACCGGAAGCGGAGGCTGGCCTATGAGCATATTTATGACGGCAGATCAAAGACCTTTCTTTGCTGGAACCTATTTCCCCAATGACTCCAGGTATGGCATGATCGGCTTCAGGGATCTGCTGCTTGCCATCCACAATAAATGGCTGAATGATCGGAAATCCCTTTTGCAAGCATCGACGCATATTTTGAGCTCAATAGATTCAGCTCATGTTCATTCTGTGCAAATCGACCAGTCACTCCCCGGCCAAGCATTTGAGCTTTTCAAAAGGAGCTTTGATAAAAAATATGGAGGTTTTGGAAGCGCACCCAAATTCCCATCCCCGCATAACCTGCTGTTTTTAATGAAATATGCGCATAGGTATGATGATAAAGATGCATTGGATATGGTCGAGACCACGCTTAAGCAAATGTACCGCGGCGGGATATTTGACCATATAGGATATGGATTCTGTCGTTACTCCACCGATCGGTATTATCTTGTTCCGCATTTCGAGAAGATGCTGTATGATAATGCGCTTCTTATCATTACATATTGCAAAGCATACGAGATGACCGGCAAACAATTGTATCTTGAGATTGCAGAAAAAACGGTGGCATACATTCTTTCTGAAATGAGTTCGCCTCAGGGCGGATTTTATAGTGCGCAGGACGCAGACAGCGATGGCATTGAGGGAAAATATTATTTATTTACTGTGGAAGAGATCAAAGGACTACTGGGAAACTCTATCGGCCAAGCATTCTGTGATTATTATGGAATCACAGAATCTGGAAACTTTGATGGCAAAAACATTCCGAATCTCATTAACACAAGTGAGCTGACAAATGAATTCGATCAATACCTTCCAAAGCTAAGAGCTTATAGAAAGAATAGAACAAACCTGCATACCGATGATAAGATATTGACCTTTTGGAATTGCCTTATGATAGCCGCTCTATGCCGCCTGTACAGAGTCAGCCGCAAAACCGATTATCTGAAATCGGCAAAGCTTGCTATGAGTTTCATCGATGAAATATTGCTCGATGGTGATGCGCTGTTTGTAAGCTGCCGCAATGGCAAGCGAAGCTCAGAAGGCTTTTTGGATGACTATGCAGGCTATAGTCTTGCTTTGCTTTCTCTTTATGAGGTTACACTTGATCCGGCTTATCTTTCACGCACTATAAGTATTGTAAATAAAACTATAGATACATTCTTTGATCATTCCGCAGGCGGATTTTATCTGAGCGGCAAGGATAATGAAAAACTTTTCATTCGCCCAAAGGAGAGCTATGACGGGGCAATTCCCAGCGGGAACTCCTTGATGACCTATATAATTGTACGTCTGAACCTCATGGATTTGTTCGATGAACATGATATCCTGCAAAAGCAGCTTCGCTTCATGTCCGGTGAAGCAAACGACTATCCTGCCGGATACGGAATGTTCCTGACGGCATTGATGGATCATATTTATCCCCCTCAGCTGATAACCATATCCTTGAAAGATGGTGATAATGTCCAAGAAATTCCTGCATTGCTATCGCTGCATGACAGCATAATCCGTATTACGGATGAGCAAGGAGATTATCCTCTTCTTGATGGACAGACAACTTTCTACATATGCCGCAATCATACCTGCCTGCCACCTATGACGAAGCAGGAATTTTTCAGGACATATGATCTGGAAATTTAAGTTTGCGTACTTTTGATCGATTTATGAATTCTATTTAAT
The DNA here is from genome assembly GCA_001940845.1 of Christensenellaceae bacterium Phil7. GTDB lineage: Bacteria > Bacillota > Clostridia > Christensenellales > CAG-138 > PeH17. Next base: position 32,668 of record MSGV01000023.1, on the reverse strand, counting down.
CATAAGATCGGGGCTGCTCCAAATGCTTACTGTGCCTTTTGTGCAGCCCAATTAATATTCCGTTACGGCCCCCAAAAAATCATAAAACATTGCTCTTCATTGATAACAAATATGTGAAACTGCCCGCAAGTTCCTCAATTCGCTAAGATTATTGATTGAAACAATTCCATTAGTATGGTACACTAAAGGGCAAAATTCAGTAAAGCGAGGAGAATAAGATGGAATTATCCCAGAAATTTGTACGCAAGCAGATGGAACGCCTGAAACCTCTTATGGAGAATTCTTCGCTTGAAGCCAGCAGAAAAGGGCAGGATATCGTTGGTGCGATCCTTGCGAGAACCATGCGAAAAAACACGGATATTCATGAGATACGGCTGAGCAATTCCGATGCAGCATGGGTACATCCGCATGATGAATTGAAAAAGGGAGTCATCCTATATCTGCACGGCGGAGGGTACACCTGCGGAGATCTTGAATATGCGAAGGGCTTTGGCTCTGTACTGTCAGCGGAATGCGGAATCAAGGTTCTATGCCTTGCATATAGGCTGGCTCCTGAAAATCCCTATCCAGCCGCAGTAGAAGATGCTTTTGAAGCATATAGGCTGCTCCTTTCGTCCGGCTACCTGCCCGGGCAGATCGTTCTCGCAGGAGAAAGTGCAGGTGGAGGTCTATGCTTTGCGCTCTGCCTCAAGCTGCGTGAACAACGGCTTCCTATGCCTGCATGCATAATTGCAATCTCTCCCTGGGCCGATCTGACAAACAGCGGTGAGTCCTTCGCAACCAATCGTGATGTTGATCCTTCACTGACAAAGGAACAGTTGGACTTCTATGCAAAATGCTATGCGGGCGAGGATCAGGAGCTGACCGAGCCGCTGCTTTCTCCGATTTTTGGCGATCTGAGCCGCTTCCCGCCCACGCTTATCTTTGCCGGCGGCGATGAAATACTTCTGGACGATTCAAAAAGAATACATAAAAAGCTTTTAGATTCCGGATGCCGCAGTGAACTCATTATTGCCGACGGAATGTGGCATGCATATGTGCTTTACTGCATTCGCGAACGGTATTGCGATATAAATAGGATAGATGGCTTTCTTAATAAATATCTAAGGCACGAACGTAAGCTGCGCTGGATGCGGCTTGATAATGCCGCAAAGATCTTTCCTGCCGCCAAACGCCGCCGCTGGAACAATTTCTTTCGCCTTTCGGCAACCCTGAATGAGCCCATAGATGTGCCCATACTGCAAACGGCGCTGGATGTTACGGCGCGTCGTTTTCCATCCATAGCCGTCAGGCTATGCCGCGGCCTGTTCTGGTACTACCTTGAGGAGCTGCAATCGGCTCCGGAAATATCGCCGGAGGGTCCATGGCCGCTTGCCCACACTCCATTTGAGGCAATAAACGAATGTGCGCTTCGTATAATCGTACACAAGAACCGTATTGCAGTCGAATTTTACCATGCATTGACGGATGGCAGCGGCGGCCTGGTATTCTTAAAGACCCTGCTGGCAGAATACCTGGAACAGAAATACGAAATCAGCATTCCTAACGAATGCGGCATTCTTGATAGGCTTGAAGAACCCAGCGATGAGGAATTGGAGGATAGCTTCACCAAATACAGCGGTACAGTCGGTGCTCCAAGGGACAGCGGCACAGTGTACAAGATACGCTGCACTCACGAACCCAATGATTCGAGACATCTCACTACCATGATGCTCAGCGTCGATTCCGTAATCGAATGCGCTAAAGCGCACGATGTGACGGTAACGGTGCTGCTCTCTGCCGCCATGCTTTTGGCGTTGCAGCGGCTCCAAAACGAGCAGATTCCCAATAAACAGAAGCAAAAACTAATACGAGTCATCATCCCCGTCAATCTGCGCAAGCTGTTTCCCAGCAAAACCATGCGGAACTTTGCCAGCGTAGTCATGCCGGAGATAAACCCACGAATGGGCGACTATGAATTTGATGAGATATGCACTATAATAAAACATGAACTTGGGCTTCAAGTAACCGAAAAGAACATGCGGGCAAAATTTACCCCAAATGTAAATGCGGAAAGATCCACCTTCCTTAGGCTCACACCCCTTTTCGCCAAAAATATCGTGATGAAGGCTATATATGATTCTGTTGGTGAACGCACAGGCTGCTTGAACGTCTCCAATCTCGGAAACGTTGTGCTCCCAGAAGCCATGATGCCCTATATCAAGCGATTTGATTTCATACTGGGGCTTCAGGCTTCAAAGCCCAATAACTGCGGAGTAATTTCATTCAATGGCACACTATATTTGAATTTTATAAGAAACTCCGTTGAATCCTGCCTTGAATTAAGATTCTATGAGGTATTGCGCGAACTCGGGCTCCATGTGCTTGTGGAGAGCAATCAGCCAAGAGATAATGATCGTATAAACGAAAGGAGCAAATGAAATGTATTGCATTAAATGTGGTGTGGAGCTTGCGGATAGTGAGGAAAGATGCCCACTCTGCGGCACCAAGGTATATAACCCGGAAATCGAACATGTGCCATCACCTTCCCCGTTCCCTGAATCACAGGAGAGAGAAAAAAAGCTCAGCAATCGTGGGCTCATGCTGATAGTCGCCATCCTTTTTGCTGCAATTATCGCCCAGCTCATCATATGCGAACTTAGCATACCCTCCGCTCGGGGATGGGCCGGCTATGCCGTTGGCGCTGTGCTTCTATGTTATATTCTGGTAGTGCTTCCAATGTGGTTCAAAAAACCCAACCCCGTCATCTTTGTTCCATGTGATTTCGCAGCAATACTTGGGTACTTATTATACATTGATCTGATGACCCATGGACATTGGTTTTTGAGCTTCGCTTTTCCAGCCGTTGGAGCGTATGGATTGCTTGTAACAGCGGTAATCACGCTATGCTATTATGTGCGCAAGGGCTATCTTTATATATTTGGAGGGGCACTGATCGCACATGGCTTATTCATGGTGCTGCTCGAATTCCTGATAAGCCTCACTTTCAAACTTGAGACGATGTTTCAATGGTCCCTGTTTCCACTGGTCGGATGCTTCATATTAGGGATGGGGTTGATAATCATTGCGATCTGCAAGCCGATTCATGAAGCACTGCAAAAGAAATTCTTTTTTTAATATCACTTATTAAAGCCAAATAAGGATTTCATTGTTTAAGCTTATATTTCCCTGATCTGCGCTAAAAATCATACGAGCTGCCTCAAATGCAATCCATCCGAGGCAGCTCATTTTGCTCCAAATCAGTCCTATTTTACAGGCAAATTAGTATGCCGTGCTGATTACCAGGTCTCCTGCTGGAGGGTATCCATATCCTGCTTTGCAGTCTGAACATCCTGGGGCTTTGCAGTCTTGGTCTTATACATATTGCGTGAATTCATCTGCTCAAAAACCGCAAACTGATCACCCGAGCATTCGGTCATACAGTTCAGCAGCAGCTTGCGAAGATTAGCGCAGGCGGTCTCAGTGCAATTGGATGCATAATCCTTTACCAGTGTCTTTTCGGAATTGAGGAGATCGGTAAGAAGCTCCTTTTCACTCATTGATGCATTGTGCATGATACTATCCTTCCTTTCCCATTATTTGCTTGCATTGAGATAACCATGAAGGGTATCAAAATGCTGCCTGTGGTGCTCGGCGGCAGTGCTCGCCATGCTCTTGAGATTGGGATCGGTGAAATAATTTGCATAGGTTACGCACTTTTTATAAAGAAGCGCCTCCTTATACATCTGATCCTCCACGATGGAAAGATCTCTGCTGTCAATCCCGGGTTGACCCATGCTTGCCGCCTCAGTATTCATACGTCCCATAGCGGATCGACTCCTGTTAGCAGTTTCGTTTTTCATATGCGAAGCACCGGACTGACCCATGCTTGCTGCCTCAGTATTCATGCGTGCAGCATTCGCGCGGAAATAGGAATTCATGTTTCCATTTCCTGATGAACCGTTTTTGTTCTGCATAATATGCCTCCTATCGATACTTTATCAAGCGAGTTTCGCTCAATCATATTATTTACCTGCTTGCAGCATTGAATGCAGGTATAATTTTAACAAATTTGGAAATTTTATAAGCCTTTCCAACGTACCGGCTTCACATCCGCATACGGATAAATCCTTGCATAGTTTTAAAGAAGAGTGTATAATGTACTTGTGATTTTTTCGCATTTACGCGAAGGATTCAGTGCTGTATTTTTCGTATAAGGTCGACAAATGCGGCAATTGCTGGATAACACCATTATTTTTAGTTTATCCCCACGGATAAACCTCGGAGGAAATTTTGAATATTGAAAAAATTAATTCGCTCATCGCCCGTACGGAAAAACCTACGCGATACATGGGCGGAGAATTGAATATGAGGCTTAAACCCGATGCAGAATTCCATTATGCACTCTGCTTTCCCGATACCTATGAGATCGGAATGAGCCACCTGGGATCAAGAATCATCTATAACGTGCTGAACAAGCGTGAAGATACATTCTGCGAACGTGCATTTGCGCCGTGGGTCGATATGGAAAAGCTTCTGCGTGAAGAGCACGAAAAGCTTTTCTCCCTTGAAACAAAAACCCCTCTCGATCAATTTGATATCATTGGCTTTTCGCTTCTTTATGAGATGTGTTATACAAATCTGCTGAATATGCTTGAGCTATCCGGCATCCCTTTGACCACCGCAGAGCGAGGGGATAAATATCCCCTCATCGTTGCGGGGGGGCCTTGCGCATGCAATAGCGAGCCGCTTGCAGAGATAGTCGATCTCTTCATGTTTGGCGATGGTGAGGAGCTTACGAATGATTTCATGGAATGCTACGCTTCATGTCGGCATCGCGGACTGAATCGGCATGATATGCTTATTGAATTTGCCAGAATCCCCGGCATCTATGTTCCTTCATTCTATAAAGCAGAATATGCCGATGGTGAGTTTTCCAATCTGATCAAACTCGAGGATTCAGCCCCTGAACGCATCACCCGCCGCATAGTGCGCGATCTGGATGGTGCCGAATTCACAGGAGATCTCGTCGTCCCCTATATGAACATCGTGCACGACCGCATTGCCCTTGAGCTCTTCCGCGGTTGTACGCGCGGCTGTCGGTTCTGCCAGGCAGGGTTTATCTATCGCCCGATCCGTGAAAGAAAAATGTCCACACTTCTCGACTATGCCGATCGGCAGCTTAGCTGCACCGGCTATGATGAAGTTTCGCTTTTCTCGCTTTCAAGCGGCGATTATTCGGAGATACATGAGATAGTTCCTGAAATCCTTGATCGCTACGGCAAGGACAAGGTTTCCGTTTCGCTGCCCTCGCTGCGCATAGATTCATTTATAAAGGATGATCTTGAAAAGATACAGCAAGTACGCAAAACGGGGCTTACCTTTGCTCCCGAGGCCGGCACACAGAGGCTCCGTGACGTCATAAACAAGGGCGTTACCGAAGAAAATCTGCTGCGGGCCGTCGATGATGCATTCCGCTCCGGCTGGCATGGGATCAAGCTCTACTTTATGATCGGGCTGCCCACCGAAACGGATGAGGATATCCTTGGAATAGCCGAGCTTGCACGCAAGGTATCGAGAACCTTCTATTCCATGCCCAAGGAGCTCAGGGGCAAGGGGCTGCGCTGCACCGTCTCCGCTTCTACATTCGTGCCCAAGCCCTTCACTCCATTTCAGTGGGAACCTCAGATACCGACAGAGGAGGTCCTTCGCCGCCAGGCCTTGCTCCGCTCTGCGCTTAAAGGAATTCGCGGAGTTGAATTCAACTGCCATTTTTCCGAGACCAGTCGGCTTGAGGCGTGTTTTGCAAGGGGTGACCGAAGGCTTTCCCGCGTACTTATCGATGCCTTCAAGCATGGTGCCCGATTCGATTCATGGGACGAGCAGTTTAACAAGGAAGCATGGGATACCGCTTTTGCCGAGAACGATCTGAGCTGCGATGGCTATGCCTATAGGCGCATAGCCCTTCACGAACCGCTTGCCTGGCAGCATATGGATTCGCTTGTTTCAATGGATTATCTTCGCCGGGAACACGAGCAGGCGATGCATGAGAGCGTAACCAGAGATTGCCGGAAGGGCTGCAACGGCTGTTTTGGTGCGCATTGCAGGGAGTACTGCGATATGCATAGATATGATCCTGTTTCAGAAACTTCGGAGGTGAATTGATATGAGAATAATTGCTTCATTCTATAAACATGATGCAGTCAAATTCGTATCCCATCTGGATATGCAGCGACTTTTCCAAAGGGCATTCAGGCGTGCAAAGCTTCCGCTATCCTACTCTCAGGGCTTTAACCCGCATCCGTTGCTCTCATTCGCAACAGCTCTTTCGGTCGGCTATACCTCGGAATGCGAATATTTAGATATCACCCTTGATGAATTCGTCCCTCCGGAGGAATTTCGGGCAAAGGTCAATGCCGTTCTCCCTGAAGGAGTCAGTATCGTATCCGCTAAGGATGCCGGCGAAAGCAAGACATCCCTAACGACGCTCATGCGAAGCGCCGAGTATTTTGCCAAGCTGAGCTTTGATGCCACAATCGAACTGGATGCCTTGGATTCCGCCATACGCAAGCTTATGGGAAATGAAATCATAGTTATGAAAAAAACCAAGGGTGGTATAAAGCCCACGGACATCCGTCCTCAGCTTATAGATATAAAAATTCTGAATTGCAGCGGCAATGAAGTCATTTTATATATCAAAGGCCGTCTTTCCGCAGAGGGTGGATTGCCGCTGGAGCTTCTGTTCGGAGCATTATATGAATCTCTTGGCATGAGCGGCATATCCAGCGTCAATCGCAAGGCTATCAATATGGATTGGGCGGTGATGAAATGATGCATGCCGAGCTTACAAAGCCGCCTACAAAGCGGCTGATATTCGATATCAATCCATTTCAAACGACCGTCATTCTGACTGAATCCAATCGAGCCTGTGAGGTCTTTATTGAAAATAGCAGCGAAAAAACCATGGTTGGCAGCATATATAAGGGCATCGTCCAAAGCATACTTCCCGGTATGTCCGCTGCATTTGTTAATATAGGGATCGGCAAGAATGCAATCCTGCATTTCCGTGATATACGCGTTGACAGAACCAGTGATGGCGGCGGCAGGTATGAATCGCTTCGTCGTGACGAAAAACCGACGGATGTATTGAAGGTCGGCGCAGAAATAGCTGTACAGATCGCAAAAGAGCCAATCGGAACGAAGGGACCAAAGGTCACGATGGAAATGACGCTGCCAGGGCATACCCTGGTATTGCTGCCCGCAGCCGGAATTGTCTGCATGAGCAAGCGGTTTCATTCCGATGCCGAAAAAAACCGCGTCAAAAATATACTCAAAGCACATATTCCCAGTGGATATGGAGTGATAGCGCGTTCGGAATCAGAGCTGCTCGATGAAGCACGCATAATCGCGGATCTCGAGGCCATACTCAATCGATGGGCAGAGATCGAAAGGAACTGCCGTATTGCGCGAGCCCCCAAACTGATATGGAATGAAGAAGATCTTATCTCCAGAGCCATACGCGATTTTATGCGCTCAGATGTAAGCGAGCTCGTCATTAATTCTCGGAATGAATATAATCGAGTGTGTACAATCCTCGCATCTTCCACGCCGCATCTCATTGAAAGGGTTCGACTTATTGAAAATGAGCCCGATTTACTGGAAAGATTCAATCTGAATAAACAGCTTGCAGAAGCCCTTTCGCAGCGCGTATGGCTTAAAAGCGGAGCCTATATAGTCATCGATAAGACCGAAGCACTGACCAGCATAGATGTCAACACCGGCAAAAACATTGGAAAATCGAATGTGCGTACCACTATTCTTGAAACGAATTGCGAAGCTGCTGCGGAAATAGCGCATCAGATCCGCATTCGTAATACCGGCGGGATAATAATTATTGATTTCATAGATATGGAAGCCCAGGAGGATCGAGATGCCGTTGTCGATGTATTGAAGCATGCGATGAGCCGCGATCCCGCAAGGCCTGTGGTATATGGCATGACTCGGCTTGGGCTTGTTGAAGTTGCAAGGCGCAGGAGCGGCAAGAGCCTGGCAGAGCTTTATATGCAGAAATGCTGCTCGTGTGATGGCTCCGGTCTCCAGCTTTCGGCCGAAACCGCAGCATTGAAAATACGAAAGCGTATTCTTTCCCTTTTTGAAAGCGGAAATACCAAGCTTTTGATCTGCGCATATCCTACTGTACTCACGGAGCTGAGATCGATCATAGCAAAGGATATTGCTGACGGAAGGCTGAGCCGAAGCATTGAATTAAGCTATCACAACGATGTTTTCATCTCCCCATCGGAGTTTGATATCAAAATACATGGCTGAACATTCACGACCCATATACCCATAAACCCCTATTGCAATGCACGGCCCTTTTGCGTAGGGGGATATCGGCGAGCTATCATGGGCTACCTATCAGAAGGAGAAAAGAGTTGAAAAATAAAGAAAAGGTTTTTATTACATTGATTAGAGTTTTTTTGGTCGTCTTTGGAGCCTTGCTCATACTTGATACAATATTTGCAGCAAACTTCAGCAATATCAATTTGGGCATCGTCATGCCCTTTGTTATCGGCCTGCCCCTGCTCATACTGGGGATATTCTTTACGCCCATTACAGAATTTATGAACCACGGCTGGTTCGGACAATTAATAAAATGGGGGATGATCGGCTGCTACGGTCTTTTTACCCTGCTGTTCCTCATAACTACAATTATCATAAAAACTGCTGCAAGCAGACCTATGCCCTCCAATCCAGATGCAATCATAGTGCTTGGTGCAGGCATACGTGGCACCAATCCATCCATTACCCTTGCAAAGCGGCTGGATAAAGCAAAAGAGCTCCTTGAAGGCTGCGATGAACATACTCTGATAATCGTCAGCGGCGGAAAGGGGCATGATGAAGTTGTTTCCGAATCCACCGTAATGAAGAATTATCTTATTTCTAAAGGGGTTCTCGCTGACAGGATAATTGAGGAAAGCAGCTCCACAAGCACAGAAGAAAACTTTCTCTTCTCCAAAGCTATAATCGATGAGATGAGAGGCAAGGATTCCTCCATAGTATTCGTTACCACAGGCTTTCACGTATATCGTGCAGGCAAGCTTGCACAAAGGCTCGGTATCGATGCATCCGGCGTTGCAGCCAAGGACTTCGCTCCATTGGCAATAAACAATTACCTTCGTGAATGTGCCGCAATAGTACAGCATTTTATACTTGGAAAGCTATAAAGGAACAAAGCACGCAGTTGTTTTTCAGTTTTCATAATATATTTTAATTTTATTTCTTTGTATGTTTTGTGCGGCGATTTAATCGCCCACTTTATTTTTTATTGTTTTAGTTGGTTTAAATACCCTACATATGATAATTTAAGAACAGTTCCTATTCTTGTTTTATTATCATATTTTCACATTATATTGTGGTTTTTTCTCTTGTACAGCACAACATGTTGTGTTATAATTATTAGGCAAACTAATTTCAATCTATTTGATAGGGCTAGCATTCTCATTTACGAGGGTTTCTTCGCGATAGCGATATCCGATTGATACAATCCTCATTAACCGAGAATAATAGCAGCAGGAGGAATTTCGATGTACCGCGTTGTTAAGCGTGATAACAAAATTGTCGATTTTGACATTTCCAAGATAAAGAACGCAATGAGCCGCGCATTTGAGGCTCAAAAAACACCCTGCCATCCCGATGTGCTGGATCTGCTTGCACTCAAGGTCACGGCGGATTTTTCATCAAAGATAAAGGATGAACTCATCGCCGTTGAGGATATCCAGGATAGCGTTGAAGGCGTTCTCAGCCAAGCCGGATATTCCGAGGTTGCAAAGGCCTATATTCTCTACCGCCGCCAGCGTGAAAAGCTGCGCAACGTTCAGAGCACTATGCTTGACTATCGGGCGACGGTCGATAAGTATCTCAAGATAACTGACTGGAGGGTCAAGGAAAACTCCACCGTCACCTATTCCGTCGGCGGGCTGATACTCTCAAACAGCGGTGCAATAACCGCCAACTACTGGCTTTCGGAGGTATATGATGATGAGGTCGCAAATGCTCACCGCAACTGCGATTTTCATCTGCACGATCTTTCAATGCTTACGGGCTACTGTGCCGGATGGTCTCTGCGTCAGCTTATTGAGGAGGGTTTGAGCGGCGTCAGCGGCAAGATAACTTCTTCACCCGCCAAGCATCTTTCAACCCTCTGTAATCAGATGGTAAATTTCCTTGGCATAATGCAGAATGAATGGGCCGGCGCCCAGGCATTCAGCTCCTTCGATACATATCTTGCTCCATTCGTCCGAACGGATAATCTGACCTATGATCAGGTCAAAAAATGTATCGAAAGTTTTATCTATGGGGTGAATACTCCTTCCCGCTGGGGCACTCAGGCTCCATTTTCAAATATTACGCTTGACTGGACCGTGCCGGATGATCTTCGTGACCGCCCCGCTATCGTTGGCGGAAAAGAGATGGATTTCACATATGGAGATTGTAAGCGAGAGATGGATATGGTCAACAAAGCCTTCATTGAGATCATGATCGATGGCGATGCCGATGGCCGCGGCTTCCAATACCCCATCCCCACCTATTCCATCACAAAGGATTTCGATTGGTCTCCCACCGAGAATAATCGCCTGCTGTTTGAGATGACGGCAAAATACGGCACCCCCTATTTTTCCAACTATGTCAACAGTGATATGGAGCCCAGCGACATTCGATCGATGTGCTGCCGCCTGCGTCTTGATCTGCGTGAGCTTCGTAAAAAGAGCGGTGGTTTCTTTGGCAGCGGAGAAAGCACCGGCAGCGTTGGCGTTGTCACTCTCAATATGCCCAGGCTTGCTTACCTTTCAAACAGCAAGGAAGAATTCTATGAGCGGCTCGACCATCTCATGGATCTTGCTGCAAGATCGCTGCATACAAAGCGCAGTGTCATAAGCCGCCTGCTCGAAGAGGGGCTTTACCCCTATACCAAGCGCTATCTTGGCTCCTTTGATAACCATTTCTCCACCATCGGGCTCGTTGGCATGAACGAAGCCTGCTTGAATGCTCGCTGGATAAAGGATGATCTTACCCATGGAGCGGCACAGGAATTCACAAAAGAGGTGCTAAATCATATGCGCGAACGTCTCTCCGACTATCAGGAAGAGTACAGCGGAGAATTATTTAACCTCGAGGCAACGCCGGCGGAATCCACCACCTATCGCTTTGCAAAGTATGATGCTGCACATTATCCCGACATCATAACCGCAGCGGAGCCCGGCGGCGTTCCCTATTATACCAATAGTTCGCACCTTCCTGTTGGCTATACCGAGGATATCTTTACTGCGCTCGATATTCAGGATGAGCTTCAGACCCTATATACCTCCGGTACGGTATTCCATGCCTTCCTGGGCGAAAAGCTGCCTAGTTGGGAAAGCGCAGCCATGCTGGTGCGCAAGATCGCCGATAACTATAAGCTCCCCTATTATACGCTATCCCCCACCTATTCCGTATGTAAACAGCATGGTTACATCGTAGGTGAACAGTTTACCTGCCCCCACTGCGGAGCAAAAACGGAGGTCTATAGCCGTATCACCGGTTACTATCGTCCGATACAGAACTGGAATGATGGAAAAGTGCAGGAATTTAAAGAGCGCAAGGTCTATAGTATTCTCGATTATAAGAAGCACAAGGAACACACCGAGATTGCTGCCGGGAAGCGCAATGCAGATGAACTCTGCGATGCTACCCCGATCGATACCGCTATTTTATTCACAACAAAGACCTGCCCGAATTGCAGGACTGCAAAGACCATACTTGAAAGCAGCGGCATTGAATATACTGTGCTCGATGCAGAAGAAAACCCAGAGCTCGCAATCAGATACGATGTGCGGCAGGCTCCTACACTCATAACCATGCATGGCGATAGGCTCGCCCGCTGTGTGGGTGTAGCTGAAATCAACAGATTCATTCAAAATAAAAGAGCAATGGATGCTTAATATGGAAAATATTTATGATATCATAATAGTTGGTGCCGGCCCCGCCGGGCTTACAGCAGCACTATACGCGAGGAGGGCGGGCAAGACCGTCCTCCTGATAGAAAAGGAGAGCTTTGGCGGGCAGATCGTCCTATCTCCTCTTGTCGAAAACTATCCCCTGACGCAGCCTGCCTCCGGGGTTGAGCTGGTCGATAAATTGGTAACGCTTGTGACCTCGCTGGGTGCGGATATCGAAGTCGATAATGTCGTAAGCGTAAAAAAAATTGATGATGGTATGCTCGCTGTAAAAACGGAATATTCTTCTTTCACCGGCAGATCCCTCATAATTGCAACGGGCTTGAAACATCGGAAGCTCGGACTGGAAGGTGAGGAAAAGTTCATTGGAAAGGGCATTTCATTCTGCGCAGTCTGTGACGGAAGCTTTTTCAAGAATATGGATGTGGCAGTCGTCGGCGGCGGAAATACAGCAGTGCAGGATGCGATCTATCTTTCCAAAATATGCCGGAAGGTCTATCTCATCCATCGCCGCGATCGCTTTCGGGCAGAAAAGCGCGTTGCAGACGGTTTGAATGTATGCCCGAACGTAGAGCTTTTGTTGAACAGCAAGGTTATTGCCCTGCACGGCGATAATCACATAGAAAGTATCACTGTGCAGAGCACTATTGATGATTCGTCGATACGTGAACTCAACATCTCTGGTCTGTTTGCAGCAGTCGGTCAGGAACCGAATAATGCTGCATTCGGAGAGCTCATTGCGCTTGATGATACGGGCTTTGCAGTTGCTGATGAAAGCTGCACGACGAGGCAGCCAAATATCTTCGTAGCCGGCGATTGCCGCACGAAGACAGTTCGCCAGCTCGTTACTGCGGGAGCTGACGGCGGAGTTGCCGCTATTGCCGCAAGCGAATACTTGGATAGTTTGGCTGGCAACGCATGATGAAAGGAGCCTGATATGAATTCAGATTCTACAGTTTACAAAGATCAATCCACTGAGATGGAGCTTGATGATAATCATGGACAGCCCCATTTCGCCTACTTCTGCAATAGCAAATGCGAATATTTTCCATGCCATCATATCCCCGAAAACGGCTTTTTCAATTGCCTTTTCTGCTATTGTCCGCTGTATGCGCTGGGAAGCAAATGCGGCGGAGGCTTCAAGTATATTGAGGGTGGTATAAAGGATTGTTCCAATTGTACTCTGCCGCACAGCGAGATTGGCTATGCTTATATAACCAAGAAATATGCTGAGATCATGGAACTTGCAAGATGCAGGGATGACTAAACCAAGCGAAATTCATCCATAGCTTAGCAATCCGATGGAGGAATGGTCGGGCGCATCATTCGATCCGAGCTCCGTCATTCCCTCCATTATTGGCATATCAATGCAAATATTATTGCAGCCAGAATCGCTATCATAAGCACAAGGAGCCATTGCGGACAAAGGAACAGAAGCCCTATAATGAGCAATATCCCCGCCATAATGCAGCATAAACGGATTGCCCTTCCATGTATATGTTTGCGCCGCCAACGCGCCTTCCTCGGGCATGGTCTGAAATTAAGAAACATATTTCATCTCCCTTCGGATGTCATTCATTTAAGTATATCGTCCAATCCGTCCCTTTTTCACAAATATCCCAAATAATTTTCGTTTTTTTGCTTTTTTTTGAAAATAGCTATTGTAAATCCGAGCAAAATAATGTTAAAATAGAGTTCGGAGCAGAGGACTGTTTTTAGCCCCTATACGCTCCTATGTTTAATAATACTTCACTCGGGCAACCGGGTTTATAGGGCTGCGTTCGGATTTGTTTATCGCTGTGCCAAACTTTTACCCCAGGTGCATCGTTTTCCCGCATCAGCTTCGCATCCCCGTAATAATGAAAGGATAAATTGAAATGGGTCTGTTTGAATACAACGATATAGGTATTGATCTCGGCACCTCCAGCGTGCTCGTATATGTAAAAAATAAGGGCATCGTGCTGCGCGAGCCCGCAGTGGTAGCTGTTGAAAAACGCTCCGGCAGGATCATCGCTATCGGCGAGGAGGCACGCCGTATGCTGGGAAGGACTCCCGGGAAGATAGTTGCCATCCGCCCTCTTCGCGATGGTGTTATTTCCAATTTTGATATTACCGAAAGATTGCTTCGCCACTTCATAAAGAAGGTTGTCGGCACAAAGCTATTTTTTAAGCCCCGTGTAGTGGTATGTGTACCATCCGGCGTTACGGAGGTCGAAAAGCGTTCCGTCATTGAAGCTACCGAGGAAGCCGGTTCCCGCCATACCTATCTGATCGAAGAGCCCATCGCTGCCGCTATCGGAGCCGGAATCGATATTTCTCAGCCAAGGGGCAACATGGTCGTGGATATAGGCGGCGGCACCACCGATGTCGCAGTCATATCCTTGGATAACTCCGTTCTGAGCGAGTCAATCAAGGTTGCAGGAGATAAATTTGATGAATCGATAGTGCGTTACATGCGTAAAAAGCATAATTTGCTCATCGGTGAACGCACAGCAGAAGAGATGAAGATACGCATCGGCTCGGCATATCCTCGTTCCGAGCAGCTATTCATCGATGTCAAGGGGCGCAATCTCATATCGGGACTTCCCCAGACGATCACCGTTGGCTCAAATGAAATGATCGATGCACTCGAGGAACCCTTGCAGCATATAATCGAGACCATTCGTACTCTCTTTGAAAAGACCCCGCCTGAGCTCGCTAGCGATATTGCAGAAAATGGCATCTGCCTCACAGGTGGCGGAGCTCTTCTCTATGGCATGGATCAATTCGTCACTGAGCACACAAAGGTTCCCTGCTATGTTGCAGAAGACCCTGTTTCCTGCGTAGCAGTCGGTACAGGCAAAGCACTTAATGACATAGATAAGGGGCTTGTAAGCGCACTCTACGATTACCGTAGAGGAGATTATTTCGAAGAGGCTTGATCCTTTTATACACCCCGCATACAACCCATTCAAATTGAACCTTCGGCATACGGCAGGCGAGGATATTCGCCTGCGGTGTGTTTGATTTATTCTTTTAACATCAAATTAATATATGCCCAAAAGGAGAAGTGCATGATCGATTATAATAAGCTCCAAAATGGCAGCGATATTCGCGGCATTGCAATAGCAATTCCCGGGGGAAAGCCCGTTGATCTCAATTATGATAGCGTAAGAAATATCGGATCTGCATTTGCAATCATGGCATCAAACAGGCTTGCAAAACCTGTTTCAGAGCTTCGCATTGCTATTGGCAGGGATTCCAGGCTCTCAGGCGAACAGCTTGCCGGGTGGCTTGCTCACGGCATAACAGAAGTTGGCGCAAACGCATTTGACGGCGGTATGGCAAGCACTCCCGCAATGTTTATGTGCTGCGTTAATGAGCTCAAATTCGATGCAGGCATAATGGTGACGGCCAGCCATCTTCCGATGGAACGCAATGGAATGAAATTCTTTTTGCCCAGCGGCGGGCTTGAAAAAAGCGATGTCTCCGAGCTTCTCATTCTTGCAGCAAAAGGGGATTTTCCTGCGGCGGCTGCCGGTCAGCTCCATACCATTGATATTATGACGCCATATGTGAATGGCTTAAGGCAAAAAATCCTCGATCAGCTTGGCTGCTGCGATACAGATAAGCCTCTTGACGGATTTCATATCGTTGTTGATGCAGGCAACGGTGCGGGCGGCTTCTTTGCCGAACGACTGCTGCTACCGCTTGGTGCAGACATCTCCGGCAGCCGTTATCTTGAACCGGATGGGCATTTCCCAAATCACCAGCCCAATCCCGAAAATGCAGAAGCGATGGAGAGCATATGTGAAGCCGTCCAGCTGAACGGAGCTGATTTCGGCATTATCTTCGATACCGATGTTGATCGGGCAGGTGCTGTCCTTCCAAACGGCGATGGAGGCATTATTGCTCTTGATAGAAACAGGCTTATCGCCATGATGACGGCGATATTGACTAGGCAATATGGTCGGATTACCGTGGTAACCGATTCCATCACATCCACCGGTCTTTCCGATTTTATAGCTTCGCTCGATTGCAGCCATCATAGGTTCAAGCGCGGTTACCGCAATGTCATAAACGAAGCTAAAAGACTAATGGCTGAGGGAGAGCCCGCCATATTTGCTATGGAAACCAGCGGACATGGCGCACTCAATGAGAATTACTTTCTCGATGACGGCGCATACATAATAGTCAAGCTGCTTATCGAGCTTGTTCGCGCACGCCGCAATGGCAGCTCACTTGAAAATCTGATAGCTTTGCTGGATGAGCCCGCTGAAAGTGCCGAAGCAAGGCTCAACGTACTTCTCGATGATACTGCCGCATACACTGCTGAGGTCTTGAAGGCCGTCGAAGCATATTTCGATGGACTTCCCGGGTTCACCATTGTTCGTCCAAACTATGAGGGTGTTAGAGTAAACGCTGATGGCTCTCATGGCAATGGATGGTTTCTGATCCGCAGGAGCCTTCACGATCCAATTATGCCCTGTAACCTTGAAAGCAACTACGAAGGCGGTCTGAAGCTTTTAGCAAATGCGCTGCTTGATGCGCTTGCACAATTTGATAAGCTTGATCTCTCCCCTCTCAGGAGGCTTTCATGATGGAATTATTCGATACACATTCGCATCTTTCTGCCGATGCATTTGATGCTGATCGTTTTGAACTCATACCCAATCTTTATGATGCCGGCGTCACAAGGATCATTGATGTTGCCTGCGATGTACGCTCGGCCGATCGAACGCTTGATCTTCTCGATCGCTTTCCATTCATCTACGGTACCATAGGAATGCATCCCCACGATGTTAAATATATGAACAATGCTATGATGGATAGGATTGCCGAATGCCTTCAGCATAAAAAGATGCTTGCATTGGGCGAGATAGGATTGGATTACCATTACGATCTATCTCCCCACGATGAGCAGAAGCGTTGGTTTGTTGAACAGCTTGAACTGGCGAAACAGCTTAATTATCCCGTCGTACTGCATGTTCGCGAAGCATTCGGAGACTGTATGGAAATACTTCGAGCACACCGTGATGGGCTGCGTGGGGTGATGCATTGCTATTCCGGCAGCATAGAAACCGCATATGAGTGCCTGGATCTTGGGCTAAGCTTCAGCTTTGGCGGTGCGGTAACCTTCAAAAATGCAAAAAAACCCATTGAAGTCGTCCGGGCATTGCCCTCCGATGCCATTTTACTGGAAACCGATTGCCCATACATGACCCCAGTACCCTATAGGGGTGAACGCAATGATCCGAGCTTTATCCATCTGACTGCTGAAAAAATCGCCGAAATCAGGGATATGGATGCTGAGGAAGTTGCTGCTCTCACATATAATAATGCGATCCGGGCTTTTGAAATGAATGAAATTAAATAGTTTGTACTGCTGCACCCAGCGGTGATATAAATGTATATCTATCCATTGCGTAAATTTATGCTCACCGCAGATCAATAGGCAATTAATCCCCGAAGTCATCCGCCCGGCACAAAGCTGGAGCGCATCTTCGGGGATTAATGGTTTTAATTTGAGTTATTTCCGGCTTTATGGCATGAATTTCAGCCTGCTTCGAATGACAAACGGGTGTAAAATAAAAAGCTGAAGCCGGCATTTCATAGTAAAAAAGATTCTTACAAAACCTTATACCCCCCCCCCGTAAATATAGTATATTTATAACAATAGTCTTGCGCATCCGCTTTATATATGTCATAATAAGTACGAATTGGAGTTTACTTCTCCTAATACTTTATGATTGGCGGAAAATACCATGCTTTATATCAGTGTTAAAACCAGAGCTTGTGTTTTAGCGCAATATTGGTATTCGCTCCCTCGATCTTGGGGGCGTATTAAATTTGTAATTAATAGCGCATACGATCATCTTTGAAGGTCGTCGTGTGCGCTATTTCTGAAAAATAACAGACCATTTCTTTCAGATGGACTGGTCTATGACTTGCAACTATAAAAAATACAAAGGAGAAAAGCGTGAGAAAGTTTCTATCGATACTAATGGTGGTCGCACTGATCATCTCAACTATGACGACCTCTGTCTTTGCCGCAAGCGGACATCTTGGGCAGGGCAATGAAATATCCGAAAAAGCCGACAACAGTAGCTCGCCTTCGACAGCAGCCGTTGACCTCATGGGCTATATCGGAACACACCCGGGACAGGAAGCAAGGGTTTGGGGTACATTCACAGATACGGACCCATCTGCCGTTACGGTGCTGTCTACAATTGACGATAAAATTACATATGCCGCCGCTACTGCCGGCAATGTAATTTACGGCTTCAATAATTTTGCTAATGATACCAGGTTTTACACGATTGACAGGGAAACCATGACCAAATCATATAACGGTGCCACGGTTCCAACCGGCTACATGGTTATTGGTATGGCGTATGATTACACCACAAATACCATGTATGCCATTGCATTCGATAATGCACCGGTGCGGGCGCTCGGCATATACACGGTTGATCGTGCAACAGGCACACTGACTTTTGTCAACAACCTGAGCGGTAATACGAGCATTTGCACCTTTGCCATAGATAACAATGGCAACGCATTCGGAATAGGAATGGACAATGGTGTACTCTATTCAATCGATCTTGCATCGGGTGAATGTACGGCCATCGGCTCAACAGGTGAAGTCCTACAGTCAGCACAATCCATGACTTGGGATATGAATACAAATCAGCTTCTTTGGGCGCACTATTATGATAACAGCACGGCTTATCTTCTCCGGGTCAACACGGAGAACGGAAGTGTTGAAAATCTGGGCACAATCGGCACCGGTGCACAGATACTCGGGCTTTGCTCTTTCTCAGATATTTCTGTGCCTGAACCCGTGATGCCCCAGATTAACATTACATTCGTTGATGGTTACACCCAAGAAACAATCGGTACGCATGTAATGACTCCCGGTACTCCACTAAGCATGGATGCATACCCCGAAGTCCCAATTCATGACGGGATGGATTTCGTGGATTGGGATTATTCTCCCGGCTCCATATTCTATCAGGATACCACGATTACGGCCAGGTACATAAATAATGATGCTTTTGGATGGTTCTTTGAGAGCGATCCGGCCGCAGAAGGATGGGTGTGTATCGATCAGGATGGCGATGGTCACAACTGGATGTGGCTGCATGATACCAACATGGTCTGCCCCGAGGGACGCGGATTCATGAACTCTCAGTCTTATATAAATTCATCCGGCGCACTTACTCCGGACAACTGGCTTATAAGCCCGCCCTTTGTTGCTGGCGATCAGTTGAGCTTTATGTTTGCCGGACAGGACACTGCGTTCTCAGCAGAACCCATCGGCGTATACATCTCAACGGATGGCGGAACCACATGGAGTGACGAAATCGGCTATTATATTGCAACTCATGCCGTGCAGACCATATTTGTAGATACGGCAGCTTTTGAGGGGCAAGAGGTTGTTGCGGCATTCCGCCATTATAACGTTCGAGATCAATACTCCGTCAATCTCGATGCCGTTCGTATAGTAAACGCCTCAATTCCTTCAACGCCTGATCCGATAACGCCAACTCCAGAGCCTACAGACGTCCATTTCTTGGGTTACATTGCGAAGAATCCCGGTAATGAGGCTCCGATTTGGGGTGGTTTTACAGCGAGCAATCCCGGAAGTATCGAAAATCTGAATGTTGAGGATAGTTTGGGAACATTTGGATCCTGCACGGTCGGCGATAAAATCTATGGCTACAACTATGTTAGCGCCACGGGAGATACAAGGTTCTTTGTTATCGATACGAATACCATGGTCAAATCGTATCCCGCTGCGGCCTCTCCCTCTGACTGCATTGTGCTTGGCATGGCGTATGATTATTCAAACAATGAGCTCTACGCAATGGGTGCAAATACGAGCGAAGTGTTTACCAGGCGAAACCTTTACAGGGTCGATATTGCGACAGGGCTTCTGACGCTTGTCGGTAATTTCAATACACCCTCGTACCTATGCACCTTTGCCATCGATGACCAAGGAAATGGCTACGGTATTGGAAACAACGATGGCGTTCTTTATAGAATCGATCTTTCCGATGCTTCCTGCACTCCTGTTGGCAGCACGGGCGAGACTCAGCAGTTTGTTCAATCAATGACATGGGATATGAACACCAATAGACTTTACTGGGCACACTATTCCGGTTCATCCGGTGCATATCTTCTCGAAGTTGATCCTGAGACTGCTTCCGTCAGGAATCTTGGTACGATTGGCAATGGTGCAGAAGTGCTCGGAATATGTACCGTCTATACAGATGCAGAAATACCTGATCCAACCATGCCGGACATCAATATAACGTTTGTTGACAGCGTTGACGGCAATGTGCTGGGCATCTATACCATGCAGGCTGGCAGCTCTATTCCCCAGGAAGCCTTCCCCACCGTTCCTGCTCATAGCAATTGGCTGTTTGCCGGATGGGATTACTTTGATGAAATTCTTTATGAAGATACGACTATAGTTGCGTCTTTTGTAACTCCCGGATCAATAAGCTGGAACTTTGAAAGCGATCCGGTATCCGAAGGATGGAAATGTCAGGACCGTGATGGAGATTACCATAACTGGGTTTGGATATATAATGATGAGTCCATGAATTCTCCTGAAGGGCTTGGATGTATGCAATCCGAATCCTACAACAATCTTGCAGGGCCTCTTACTCCGGATAACTGGCTCATCAGCCCAGCATTTGTTGCAAGCAATGAGGTAAGCTTTATGCTCGTTGGTCAAGATCCCAGCTACCCCGCTGAACCAATCGGTATATACGTCTCCACCGACAATGGACGCACGTGGAGCGATGAAATAGCTTATTTCGTCGCAACCAGCAGTGTCCAAACGCTCTCCATCGATACGAGCGCATATGCCGGACAAGCCATCAAGCTGGCATTCCGTCATTATGGTGTGACCGATTTATTTGCTGTCAACCTCGATGCCGTAGAGGTACATTATTCAAACACTATTCCCGGAGATGTTGATGGTGATGGCGATATAACCGCTGCTGATGCAACTATTGCGATGCGTATGGCGCTAAATCTCATACCCGGTTTGCCTGCTGCGGATTACAATGGAAACGGTCTGATCGAAATGGAAGATGCCACATTGATCATGCGTCGTGCATTAAACCTAATCGATTAGTGTATTAATCACGATGTTCAAAAAGGGATTGCAGGGCATAAATGCTTTGCAGTCCCTTTGATTTATCTGAATTTAGTTCTTAATATCAATACCGTATTCTTTGCACTTTTCACTCGCCAAGTCATGATTTTGCAAGGCTGCTTGTCGATACCAATACTTTGCCTTTTCTATATCCACCTCACCACATAAGCCCTCTTCATAAATCCATGCCATATTGCATTGACCATCTCTATCCCCGTGAGCAGCAGAGCGACTTATCCAATACAATGCTTTCTCAGGGCTTTTCTCCACTCCATATCCCTCCAAATAGCAATAGCCCACTTGACATTCTGCTAAAGCATAGGAGGTTTCTGTGGCTATTTTCAAATATCCTTCAAACACCTTGTCATATTCCGCTGTATCCCAATATTTATCAATTTCACGACATCTGCTCAGTTCTTCGCAGGGCTGATAATAGTCCATAATCGTTCCTCCAAATTTCAATTGAAAACTTAGAATTTTGTAGCTGATTATACAATTGCAAAGGGTTTTAATAAAATCCTCCAAAAGCCTTAGTTTTACAGTGATAAGGAAGTATCACAAGAAAATCAACTTAACGGCTGACAAACAGGTGCAACAAAGCAGAGAGCAAATCACTTTCGCAAGTGGTCGGCTCTTTGCTTTTTGTTACGCAGCAGAACGCCATTTTTGAGGGTTTAAGTATAAAATATCGGCTATGTGATTTTCATACTCTGAAAGCCGCATAAATCAAGGAGATTTTGTCCTCTACTGCGTAACATTCCTACCCAAAATCCAGTCGTTTTATAAAATCGTCAAATTATCCGATATTAAATCTACCTATATTGGATTTTCCAACGTTGGAAAAACCTACGTTGGAAAATCCAATGCAATTAAATAAAGATATATGAAATAAAGATTAAAGAATTACAGATATTCTTTCCATTCCTTTCCGTCAATTCTTCCCCTAATAACAAAACTCACGGAACGGAAGCGAAAGGAAACAGGAATATAGACATTTATATTTTCGCATATAGGATAATTTGCAGAGGGCGCAAGCGGTTTATCCGATTACACCCTCTTGGTTGCCTGACAGCAAGGACAGAGAAAGCCGTCAAGGACGCGAAGCGTGCATTTTTATCCTTGACGGTTTTCTTTGGCTTTGCTATTTCCTACCTGTCGAAACGGAACTGTAAGATTGTCTTTATTAGCTGTGCTTCCAATCGGTCTTGGATTTCAGCGTTGAAATGTCCTTGAAATACAGACCGATATTTTATATATCCCCTGTAATGGTGTAAGACAGCATTTACAGCTTCCGACTCTCCGGCAACTGCTTTTTCAATCACTTCAAAAGGTATCAGTTTTTCGTTCTTCATCTTCTAATCGCTCCCATTCTTTTCTTAGCTGTTTCAATGCAGCTAACTTCCAGTAGTTTACTGTACTGCGGCTTTTTCCGTACACTTCTCCGATTTTCCTGTCCGTGTATCGGAAGAAAAAATACATTGTCAAAACTTCTTTTTGCAATTCTGATAAACTGGAAAATGCTTTTGCCAGTTGCTCATTCTCAATCACGATTATCTTGCCGCACACAACAAATTCTGTTGGCTGTGTCGATATTTCCTGTCTCTCAAAGTAGCGGTCTGTTGTAAACGGACTATAATATTCTTCCTCCATGAGATAATCAAGAGAGATTTCATGCTTACGCTGTCTGCCTATATCCCGATAGGCGGACATGGCGGCATTATGGAGAACGACTTTACAAAAGGCTGCAAAGGTGTACTCGATATGCTCCTTGTATTCTTTGGAATAACTCATTTTTCGCACCCCCTTTCTTCCCAGTAGGGGGTATTGAAAAAACGCCCATGTAACCAAAAGTCACATAGGCGTTTAGACAATATGAGTTATATAAGCATACTAAGTGAATTGATAGTTCACACTCATGGGCGAAATATCCCAATAGTAGACAGTAGCTTTTTTTGACTGCAAAACATTAGGCGGGTAAATAGAAAATACGGCGGCTCTAAAGTGTGTGAGAAAAACTACAAATATAGCTTTTCCAATCAGTCGCTTTCTATTTCACGCACAAGTAATTTTTTGTATGTTAAATCCATTCCAATAGCACCTAATGGAGCTGTAATTAAAATTGCCAATACTGCAACTGATAACACAAGCTGACCGCAAGGCAGTCCCATAGCTAACGGAACAGACCCAATGGCTGCTTGAACGGTGGCTTTTGGTAAATATGCAATGACACAAAAAAGCCGTTCTTTCCAAGATAACTTCGTTTTTATTAAACAAACGAAAACCCCAATGCCTCTAAACACAAGAGCAATCAATATCATTGCAACGGCCGCCAAGCCTGCATTCATAGTATAACGAATATCAACGGCTGCACCCACCAATACAAAAAGTATAACTTCGGCAGCAATCCATAACTTTCCGAATTTTTCAGACAATCTCTTTGAAACAAATGCAGTGCTTTTTATTTTCAAAACACAAGCCATACTTACAACAGCAAGCAATCCGGAAATTGATATAAAATTTTCTGTCCACGTTTCTATTGCCATAAGCAAAAAAGAAACGCCAAGAACGACAATGACTTTCATACTGTTTCGGACATAGTGCTTATGTGCATAGGCAGTTTCAAAAAATACGGAAAGCATATATCCTGCAATGCTTCCCAATATAATACCAAGCAGAATTGATATAGGAATATTAGCAAAGTCTATTAAGTTAATATGACCGCCTTGCGCCATACCTGCAAAGGTTGTAAACAAAACAATAACAAAAATATCATCGCAAGAAGCTCCAGCCATTATTAACTGCGGAATACCCTTTTGTGTGCCATATTTATTTTCCATTAGTTGCACCATTCTCGGAATAACTACCGCAGGCGAAACAGCTCCAAGTACAGCACCCATAACGGCAGCTTCTATTTTTGAAATTCCAAGCAAATAAGGGGCAAATAGAAAAAACGCTAAAATTTCAAAACTTGCCGGCAGACACGACATCATAATCGCCGGACGACCAACTTTTTTCAAGTCATCAAGATTAAGAGAAAGTCCCGCTTTCAGTAAAATGATGATTAAAGCCATTTGTCGCAATTCTGATGAAATGGATAATATGGCGGGGTCAAGTAAGTCTAATACATACGGACCTAAAACAATGCCTGTAATTAACATACCAATGATGCGTGGCAATTTTAATTTCTGACAAATTGCAGCCATAGATAATCCGACTAAAAAAATAAAAGCAAGTGATGTTAACATAAAAGCCTCCTATTTTCTGTTTTGTGCCATTGACGAAAAAAAGCCGACAATTTCCACATTTACGCAGAAATTGTCGGCTTTCAATAAAAAAGACTTCTGCATAAATGCAGAAGTCATCAGCTTCATAATCTATAAAGCGGTTTCGGCTTTGCCGAGGGAGAACTTCATTCCCTGTTTCATAGTATATCACAGTTCTGATGATTGTCAATATAATCGCACAAAATATGCTCTCCTAAAAAATTTTTTGCGATATATTTGGCAGTTTTCTGTTTTTGGTGGTGTAGGTAGTGAAAGGAATTTCAGAGGGTTTGGGACACTCCCCAACAAGCAAAAATGCGGGGCATTTTACGGAAAGGGTACCCTTTTCCTATGAATGTTTCTAAATAGGAACGCTGTAAATACAAGGCTTTTCAAAGCCGAGCACAACAAAATAATAAAAGAAAGACTATCACATTACGCAAAAGGCCGCCCGAATTGATTTTTGGGCGGCCTTTCTGCGTGGATAGTCTGATGGGAGGCGAGAAAAAACTCAAAAAATATTAGACGAAAATTCAGGCTGCTTTCTGTGCAAAAACACGGATTTGGGGGGATGCCCACTTCAAATATCACGATACAAGCGAACATGATCAACAAAGGCACTTCGAGACAGTTTGTCCCGAAGTGCCTTTTCCCGTTCCGTCCCCATTGGCTCTTGTGATATATCCCCCGTCGCCGCCTTTTTCTTCTGCACAGGCGGGGCGGGCCGTCAAGGGTGCGTCAGCACCGCCGCTTGCGGCGGCTTGCCCTTTACGGCCTGTTCCGCCTGTGCTATTCCCTGCGGCGAGGCGGGGGTATATCCTCCAGAGCCGCCCCTTTCCCCACGGGGAAAGGGCGGGGGGATTGGGGCAGACACATACGGAGGAATGAATATGAATTTTACAAATAGCCCCTATGAGCGCATGATGAAAGAGCTCCCGTATTATGAAAAACCCACCCCGCCAAAGGCTCCGGAAGGATCTCCTTGTGCGGGGTGTCCTTATTGGCGGGGCATCGTTTGCGTTATTTGTTTCCGCAAGCACTTGAATAACGAGGGCTGATGTGTTGAAAATTAGACCGAAAAAAGCCCCTATTTACAAGGGCTCCCGGCCTCGGTTTCGGAGTAGGTGGTATGATTACCTTACCTACCCCCGATTTTCTAAAATGCTGTCAACATTTTTAAGGGAGGACAATGAGCGCAAATAAGAAACGAAAGCGTGATGTGCCGCTTTATGTGTGGGTAAGCCCGGAGGAAAAGAGGGAGATCCATAGCCGCATGGAAGAGGCGGGTATCCACAATATGAGCGCCTACGCACGAAAAATGCTGTTAAACGGTTATGTGATCCATGTAGACCTCGCTCCCATCCATGACCTCGTATCTTTGCAGAGGCGCTGTGCAAATAATCTCAATCAGATGGCGGCTCGGGTAAACACCTATGGCGGCATCCATGCCGCAGAGATCGCCGCACTCCAAAAGGATTACGCATCCTTGTGGGGGCCGCTGTCCGAGCTTTTGAAAAAGTTGTCTGATGTGGTGGGACTTTGAAACGCCGGGGAATGGCTTAACGCCATTCCCCGTTTTTTCTGACTTCGGGACAGATTGTCCCGAAGTGAAAGCCCCGGAACGCCGGGGCGCAGACAACAAAACTTTGGGACACTTTGTCCCGAAGTTGGCCGGGTTTGGGGAGGCTCCCCAACAAGCATTTTTGCGGCCCCCTCGGGGCGCAAAAATAGCAAGTGTCAATACACTTGCACTGCTTGCCAGATTGTGCAACCCCGGAAACAGCGCAGAAAACGGAGGTCACGCTTTTTGCAATCTCTCTGTTTCTCTGCCGCCATTGACTATGCCCTATTCAACTTTATCTTTCGAGTAAGGTTGAGTAAAACAGAGATAGAACTTCGGGACACCTTGTCCCAAAGTGTTTGTTTTACCAAAATCGAAAGCGTGCTATTGACTTTCAATGCGTTTACCGCTATAATACCTTTACAGTGAATGGAAAGGTAGGTGAGATTATGGAACGGTGTGCAAAGCTAATTAAAATGATTCACGATGAGATTAAAAAAAGGGCAAACAACCAGTTGTCCGAACACAATTTGACTATGATGCAAATTGATGCACTGATGCTATTAGGTGAAGCAGCAGATAAAACTCTTTCCCTGAAAGAATTGGAAAAAATGCTCCATGTAGCGCAGTCTACTTCGGCCAATATCATAAGGCGCTTGGAAGAAAAGCATTTTGTGGAAGCATTTACAGATGCGGATGACAAACGGATCAAAATGGTTCGCATTACGCCGCAGGGTGAACACAGCTGGCAGGTAGCCAAGGCCAGTATGGACGAGGCAGAGGAGGCACTACTGGCTGAGTTGGATGAGGAGGAACGCACACAGTTCAGTTTTTTGCTTCAGAAAGTCTACAACGGATTGAAATAGATGCCTGTTCATTAGGGCAGGCGTTTATTTCACAATTATCAATAGCGCACTATTAACAGTGTACTTTCAAAGGAGTGTTTACAATGGAAAACAAAAGCTTAGAAATGTTTGATTCAATGCCGATTGGCAAGTCCATTGTCAAAAATGCCGTTCCGGCAATTATGGCAATGATTATGGTGGTTATCTTCAATCTGGCAGACACCTTTTTCATCGGCCAGACCCACAACGATGTGTTGGTTGCCGCGGTTTCTTTGGCAACACCGGTCTTTTTGATTTTCGTTGCCCTGGGAACTGTGTTCGGCATCGGCGGAACTTCGGTGATCTCCCGTGACATCGGAAGCGGAGATACCGAACACGCAAAAAAGGTGTCCTCTTTCTGTATGTGGGGCTGCATTGTGGTCGGCGTGGTGCTGGCTGTCCTGTTCTGGCTGTGCATGGATCAGCTTCTTGTGTTTATTGGCGCAACACCTGATACCTGGGATGCTGCGAAAAGCTATCTGAACATCGTTGCCATCTGTGCGCCTTTCGTTCTGATTTCCAACTGTTTCTCCAATGTCCTGAGAGCAGAAGGACAGTCCACAAAGGCCATGATGGGTATGATTATCGGTAATGTTCTGAATATTATCCTTGACCCAATCATGATTCTTGTTTTCAACTGGGGAATCGCCGGTGCTGCGATTGCTACGGTGATTGGCAATGTTATGGGAGCGATTTACTTCATTATCTACTTCCTGCGCGGAAAATCTATGCTGAGTATCAAGCTGAAAGATTTTACGATGAAGGAAAAGGTGTTGAGCGGTGTCCTTGCCATCGGTATCCCGGCAGCTCTTGGTTCCCTGCTGCTTAGCGTATCTCAAATCATTATGAACCGTTTGATGGCAGAGTACGGCGATATGGCGATTGCCGCTGCTGGCGTGGCAATGAAAGTCACATTGATTATCGGTATGGTCTGCATCGGCTATGGACAGGGCGTACAGCCAATTCTGGGTTATTGTGTTGGTGCTGAGAAATGGGAGCGCTTCCGTAAAGTCATGCGTCAGGGACTTCTCTACGCACTAATTCTCGGAGTTGTTCTGACCGTGGTGTGCTTCTTTGGCTCCGGTGCGATGGTAAGCGGTTTCTTGACGGATTCCACGGCGCTGAGCTATGGTGTGGAATTTTCCCATATCCTGCTTTCCTCTGCTTGGATGTTTGGCATTTTCTTCTGTTTTGCCAATGCGCTTCAGGCCATGGGTGCGGCACTTCCTGCATTGATCGTCAATATCAGCCGTCAGGGTATTGTGTATATCCCGGCACTGTTTATCCTCAAATCCTTTATGGGCGCACAGGGGCTTATGTGGGCGCAGCCAGTGGCTGATGTCATTTCTGTGATTCTTGGCGTTGTATTGTATGTATATACTTTCCGGCGCATGGTACCTAAAGGAGCAATTGGTGATGCAAAGCCAGCAAAATAAACTGAAATTCATGAGAAGGAGTGAATGATATGAGCAATACAATTATTACGATTGGAAGAACCTTTGGCAGCGGCGGCCGTGAGGTTGGCAGAAAACTGGCGGAAGAACTCGGCATTCCGTTTTATGACAAAGAACTTCTGGAACAGGTGGCCAGGGAGAGCGGCGTATGCCAGGAAATGGTTTCTGATATGGACGAGAAGCCCACAAACAGCTTCCTTTACTCGCTTGTAATGAATACAAGGCAGTCTAATGTGCTATCTCCGCATCCTTTGTATGCGGAGGATCGCATCGAGAGCGCACAGAAAAATGTGCTGGAGTATGTGGCAGGACAGGGACCTTGCGTAATTATCGGACGCCGGGCGGATTTAGTCCTTAGAGAAAAGCATACCATATTCAGCATTTTTATTTCCGCACCGGAATCTTTTCGGATTGATCATGTTGCCGAGAGAGAGGGCCTGTCCCCGGAGGAAAGCCTGAAGAAGATCCGGCGTATGGATCGTCAGCGTGAATCCTATTATAACTATTACGGAGACGGCGTTTTTGGCAAGGCTTCCAACTACAACCTTTGTCTGGATCGAAAGATTCTGGGGGTAGACGGATGCGTGAAACTGATTTTGGAAGCACTGAACTGTGTAGAGTGATCCCATAATAGCAAACGGAGGGGCAGGGATGTGGTCTGGGCTAAATCCCATGATCCCCTGCCCCTCCATTTGTTTGTCAATACTTCCGGGCTTTTGAAGTTGAAAACTTAGAGTGACATTTTCATAGCGGTATTGCATTCGCAGATACCACACTAACACAAAACCGTTGCTAACCACAGCGATCTTGTGATTTAAGATGTAGCGGCGGTTGAGTATTACATTTCAGCCGCCGTTTTCCTTTTTGAAAAACTGGAATACGGAGGGCGTGATACAGTCGCCCATTTTTAAGGACACGGCGGTTTCCGGGAGGGATCGTCGTGTTCATTTTACTTTTCCATAGCACCCATGATTTACACCAGCTAAAAAAAGCGTAGCTCCCCCTCCGGGATCGTCTGGCTTTGAATATGAAATTTATAAGTACATAAATGAATATATTGTTTCGTGCGCCTGTGCAGCATCATGCTGTGCGGGCGTTTTTCATTTCTTCCACTGTGACTTCGAGACACTTTGTCCCGAAGTCCAGCCCCGTTGCCGATCTCCGCCAGCTCTCGTTCAGATCGTCCACTCACAAAAATCTGAACGGAGGTTACATATCATGACAACCATCAATTTGAAAGACTTTTACTCTTGGTACACCACCAATGAATATATCGAAGTCCCCGATGAAGTGGCGGAGGAACTGAAAGCGGACAAGCGGTATGAGGCCGCCTACAGCTCCCGTGTCCGCTATCACAAGGCGTACTATTCCCTCGACTGTGACGATGGGATCGAGTATTCCGCTTGTCTGCATGAGCCGAGCCCGCAGGAACTGCTGGAGCGCAAGGAGCGGTTTTTCCACTTGTGGAACGCCCTCAACTCTCTGCCCGAGATTCAGGGCCGCCGGGTGGATGCCCATCTCATTCTCGGCAAGACCTACCGGGAAATTGGCCATGAGGAGGGCGTGGATAAAAGCGCCGTCCGCCGCTCTGTCCTCTGCGGGATCGAGGCCATGAAAAAATATCTGAGAAAAAATCTGTAATAAGCATCTCCATTTGCTCTCTCTTTTCTGGTGGTATATGAGGGAGTATATTTCCCCGCAACTTCGAGACACTTTGTCCCGAGGTTATGACCAGCCGGGAGGCCGATCCCCGCCGTGGGGATCGGCCTTTCCCACTTCGAGACAAAGTGTCCCGAGGCCGGGGCTTTCAAAGGCATCCTTGTTGTCCCGCCGGGACAGAGGTATAATATAGGTGTGATGTGATAGGGAAGGAGGACAAATGGCACGAGCAAAAAACAGAGGGTATCAACAATCTTATTCCCCCTCATACACCACCCGGCGCTGGAAAATGGGCGGCTATATTCGCCTTTCCAAAGAGGATTTGAAAAAGGCCCGGGAGGGCAAGGACGACAGCAACAGCGTGAAAAATCAGCGTGACCTGCTGGGCGATTTTTACCGCAAGCACATTGACGAATTTGAAAGCATGGCCGAGTATGTGGATGACGGCCACACCGGGACAGACGCAGACCGTGAGGACTTCCAACGGCTGCTGGCCGATGTTATGAGCGGCAGAATTAACTGCGTGATCGTCAAAGACCTTTCCCGTTTCGCAAGAAATTACAGCGATGCGGGAAGTCTGATAGATAACCTGTTTGTGCAAATGGGCGTCCGCTTTATCAGCCTTGCCGAGAATGTGGACAGCTACCGTGACCCGGACAGCGTTTCCAGTATTATCGTTCCGATCACAAATGTTATGAACGATCAATACTGCTATCAGACCTCGAAGAAAATCCGGCAAGTCTTTGACTACAAGCGGCGCAACGGCCAGTATATCGGCTCCTTTGCTCCTTATGGCTATATCAAAGACCCCAAGGATAAGCACCAGCTTATCGTGGACGAGGAGGCCGCTGAAATCGTCAAGCAGATTTACTCCCTGCTTTTGAATGGGGCATCGAAACGAGGTATCGTCCTCTATCTGAATGAACACGGTATCCCCAGCCCGTCCGCTTATAAGCGTGACAAGGGCTTGCCGGTTTCCTTAAAAGCGGGCGGCGAGCCGATGTGGGTGGAGCGCATGGTTTATGCTATACTGACAAATCCCGTTTATACCGGGGACTTGGTACAGGGCCGCCGCCGTGTGAAAAGCTACAAGGTACACGAGATCGAGGCCGTCCCCGAGGAGGAATGGGTGCGGGTGGCTAATACCCATGAGCCAATCATTTCCAAAGCCGATTTTGAAAAGGTGCAAGCACTTCTTAAAAGGGACACCCGGACTTCTCCAAAAGGGCGGGAAGTTCACCTGTTCAGCGGTTTTTTGAAATGTGCGGATTGCGGGAAAGCGGTTAATCGGTGCGTGGGCAATCACAATAATATCTACTACGCCTGTTCCACCTACAAAAACCGTTCCCGGCTGGCGTGTTCCATGCACTCTATCAAGCACAACCGTCTGGAGGCCGCTGTCCTGTTCGCTATCCAACAGCAGATTGCTTTAGCGGCTTCCTACTCGGAGCTTGTGGCCCGTATCAACTCGGCCCCAATCAAAAAAAGCCAGTCTTTCCGACTGGACGATTTGATAGCGGCTAAGGAGCGTGAGCTGGCGAAAGTCACCCGGTATAAGCAGTCGCTTTATCAAGACTGGAAAGACGGGGAAATTACCCAGCAGGAATACCGCACAATGAAAGCCGACTATGAGCAACAGGCAGGGCGGCTGTCCGATATTCTGGAACGGCTGACCGCTGAACGGGCGGAACTGGCAAACGGCGTTGACAAGGAACATCCTGCGCTGGTGGCGTTTATGAAGTTTGAGAATATCGACAGCCTATCCCGTGAAATCCTTATTGAGTTGATCGACCATATCAAGGTTTACGAAAACGGAAATATCAGCGTCCGTTTCAAGTTTGCCGATGAGCTCCGCAAGATTGCGGAATACATTGAAATCAACAGGCAAGACCCGGCGCAAGCCAGTTAGAGCATACACCCTTTCTGACAGCTTGTTTTCCTATTAAGACATATTCATATGCTTGCTACGAAACTTATCACATTACGAAACAAGGAAAGGACGGGAAAGGAATGGAACAGAAACAGGAAATAATACACGACAATTTGCTGCCTGAAAAGGGCAATCCGCTAAGTGAAACGGTTACATACGAAATCGGCGGCACAATCTATGAAGTATCTACAAGCTGCGGCGGCTCGGAACAGCTTTATGACAAGCTGAAGCGGCTTATGAAAGCGGAATCCGTCAAAACGCCTGCTGACAAGAAAGCAGAAGTCCGCTATAATGAAGATAGCAACCTGTTTGTCGGGCGTTCATTACAGGAGGAATGAACACATGACAGCATATACAAATAAGCCCGAACAGATAACAGCATTATACGCCCGCCTTTCACAAGAGGACGCATTGGATGAGGACAGCAACAGCATAGTTAATCAGAAAGCAGTTTTATCCAAATACGCTACGGATAACGGTTTCACTAACCCTATGTTTTTCATTGATGACGGCGTTTCCGGCGTAACCTTTGACCGTCCGAATTTTAACCGTATGATAGCGGAGATCAAAGCAGGAAATGTAGCAACGGTTATTGTCAAGGATTATTGTGCGATAATAGGACTAAATCAGAAAGACCTTGAAAATCAAGGCATTCTGGCTTAGTCCCTTCTTTTTTTGACCGAAAACAAAGGACTTTCACAATAATCAAGCAAGCCGGAGGGTGCTGATGCACACTTCCGGCAGAAGGAGGATATAGTGGGTGCTATCAAAGTCTTCTTGAAGGAGGTTGT